>CAYTPW010000016.1:0-74898 GCA_964439935.1 uncultured bacterium
GATTAACACGATCCACCATATTGATGGCAGTGGTGATGAAGGCTGGAATTCCATTACCAATTCCCGGCAGCTTGTTGTGAGTGGGATTTATATCGCTCATTTTGAAGTAACAGAAGATATAGTTGCCTCAAGTACCGGAAAAACAATATTTAAAAAAGGTGATTCCGCGTTCCGGAAGTTCATCATAATTCGATGAGTATTTTCAACCATTTGGAATTATCCCTTGTACGCTATTTTCATTATTTCTATCTTATAGCGATAAATAGCTATTTCAAATAGTGAATAAATGAAGGAGTGAAAATGAGAAAAACGTTAATACTTTCTTTAATAACCCTATTTGCTGCAAATCTACTGCAGGCAGAATGGGTATACGACAGTGAATTTATGGCAGGTGCTTCGCCACATGGAGCTATCATAGATGCCAACGGGAGAATTTGGGTTGGCTATTATGGTTATAGCGACACGTTGGGGTTACCGACAGACACGATACCGATCAAGCCGATCTATGTGTACGAACCAGATGGCAGTCAGGCATCCTTTTCACCAATTCAAATGTTGGATTTTTCCGATGGTCGAATTGACACGATGTGGAATGGCTGTCGCGGTATTGGTTTAGATCATAATGGAAACATCCTGTACTCTGCTTACAATGACGTTTGGCAGATCAACTATCAGACGGGTGAGGCGATTGGCGCGTTGTACGATTTCCCCGGTTCTGTTACTGAAGCAGCCACGACGGATGAAGGTTACATGTTTGTGACGATGGTTGTTCCGGCTGGAAACCCGATCTGGGTATTTGATATTTCCCTGGATCTGCCGGATGACTATTTAGGAGCTGCCGTAGACTGGGGTGATGGACTTGTGAACACCCTGTTTGATGGCGACAATACGGCCATCAGCCGGACTGTGGCAGTGTCCGCCGACGGAAAGGACCTGTATCATGGCAGGATCTATGGTGGGACGCACAACAATGGTGTCTTCCACTACTACAGCGAAGATGGACCGGAAGGTACCTATGAAGTTGTAGACATTCTGTACAACGAAGTCATGTGGGGTCAGATTCTGGACTGGGGTCCGGACAGTACACTCTGGGTTGGAACTTACTGGGATGTAGGAGCAGGTGATTTCACCGGTTGGTATGCGTTAGATCCAACAGCGAATTTCCAGGTTGTAGGATCGATTGGAACTGGTGGTACGATTGGTGGATTTGTTGCTGGTGAGGCAGCTGGTGATACGATCTGGGCTCCCCGTGGAGTAACCTTCTCGGCCGATGGATTAACTGCCTATGCCTGTGATTATGACGGTGGTAGAATCCTGAAATTCACCGAAGACGGTAATCCGGCACCAGCAGCACCGGTACAGACTCCACCGACCGTTACTGCATGGAATTACGACAGTGAATTTATGGCAGGTGCTTCGCCACATGGAGCTATCATAGATGCCAACGGGAGAATTTGGGTTGGCTATTATGGTTATAGCGACACGTTGGGGTTACCGACAGACACGATACCGATCAAGCCGATCTATGTGTACGAACCAGATGGCAGTCAGGCATCCTTTTCACCAATTCAAATGTTGGATTTTTCCGATGGTCGAATTGACACGATGTGGAATGGCTGTCGCGGTATTGGTTTAGATCATAATGGAAACATCCTGTACTCTGCTTACAATGACGTTTGGCAGATCAACTATCAGACGGGTGAGGCGATTGGCGCGTTGTACGATTTCCCCGGTTCTGTTACTGAAGCAGCCACGACGGATGAAGGTTACATGTTTGTGACGATGGTTGTTCCGGCTGGAAACCCGATCTGGGTATTTGATATTTCCCTGGATCTGCCGGATGACTATTTAGGAGCTGCCGTAGACTGGGGTGATGGACTTGTGAACACCCTGTTTGATGGCGACAATACGGCCATCAGCCGGACTGTGGCAGTGTCCGCCGACGGAAAGGACCTGTATCATGGCAGGATCTATGGTGGGACGCACAACAATGGTGTCTTCCACTACTACAGCGAAGATGGACCGGAAGGTACCTATGAAGTTGTAGACATTCTGTACAACGAAGTCATGTGGGGTCAGATTCTGGACTGGGGTCCGGACAGTACACTCTGGGTTGGAACTTACTGGGATGTAGGAGCAGGTGATTTCACCGGTTGGTATGCGTTAGATCCAACAGCGAATTTCCAGGTTGTAGGATCGATTGGAACTGGTGGTACGATTGGTGGATTTGTTGCTGGTGGAGCAGTTGGTGATACGGTCTGGGCTCCCCGTGGAGTGACCTTCTCAGCCGACGGCCAAACAGCCTATGCCTGTGATTATGACGGTGGCAGAATCCTGAAATTCACAGCTGTAGGCGCGTCGATTGACGATGATGTTGTTTCAGTGCCTAAGCAATTCAGGTTGCACCAGAACTATCCGAATCCATTCAACCCGACTACCAACATCACATTCGAATTGTACAATGCCGGTCATGTTAGTTTGACCGTGTATGACATGCTGGGTCGTGAAGTTGCAGTACTGGTTAATGGAGAAATGCCGATTGGTCAACACTATGTGAGTTTCAATGCTCGTGATTTCGCATCGGGAGTATATATTTATGCACTTAGATCAGGCCAGTTGATGGAAACAAGACGGATGACTTTGGTTAAATAATAGCATAATCTGCATTATGTGAAAAGAGCCCCTTTCGCAGGGGCTCTTTTTATTTTTAGGGCGGATTACCTTATCGATTTAGCTGTAATTTCAGATTAGTTGTAGAGTAAATAAAAAAATAATTGGTGTTGATATGAAACAGATTTTACTGGTCCTCCCCCTACTGGGATTGATTCTCGCAGCAAACCCTGATGCCGTAGAAAAAATTGGCTCCCCATTGCTGCTGATTGAATCTGAAACCTATTTTATGGATCCGCTCTGGTCACCTGACGGTTCACAGTTAGCCTTTACCGGCAGTAATTACAGCGGGATATACCTGCTCACTATAAAAGGTAAAGAATTAAAATCGATTTCCACCAATTCATCGGCCGGCTTTGGAATGAGTTGGTCACATGCCGGTGATTATATTGCCGCCCGGATATCAAAATTTGAGAATAAACGGCGCTATAACACCATTGCCATCTATGCCGTTAATGATGGTTCCGAAACGCTATTATCGGACTATCAAACCAGGCTGCCGGGGACACCGCGCTGGGCGACCGGAGACCGGATCGTCTATCTGACCGGGTCGAGTAAATACCACACTTACAATATTCCGGCTCGCGCTACTGTAAATCCGGCCTTAGATGAGACGGTCATATATGTACGACATAACAAGCTATTTACCCGGCATGTTCTGTCGGAGCGGGAAACCAGGATCGCTGCACAAGCGGGTGAAATCACTGATTTGGCCGTGGCACCAAATGGCTCCAAGCTGGCTTATAAGGTCTACGGCGGTGACTTGTGGATTTCTGATATTGATGGAAATAATCCAGTCAATTTGGGAATTGGACACGAACCATCCTGGAATCCAACCAGCGATAAAATCACTTTTATGGTTAACAATGATGATGGACATAATTTTATCAGTTCAGATGTATTTGTAGTTAACGTCGACGGGACCGGACTGGTAAACCTGACCGCTACAGCCGATATTCTGGAGATGCACCCGGATTGGTCCCCGGATGGGAAATGGATCGCATACGATACCTACGATGATGGACGAATCTGGCTGCAGGAGGTGCGATGATGAACAGGGTTAAATTACATAAATTATTATTCGCTTTATTGATCCTGATATCTTTCTCTTTCTCACAGGTCACCGGGCTATCAGGCTGGGATATCTGGATCGATGCCGGCCACAGCCAGAATGCTAATATGGGAATTTATAATTACGCGGAAGCGTGGAAAAATTTACGTGTAGCATTGAATATAGAGGATTTATTGCTTACTATGACTGATATTGATGCGGTTGGAATGACACGCCGCGATGATCAGGTATATGTTGGTCTAACAGAACGCTGTAATATGGCCAATAACTGGGGTGCCTCCTGGTTTCATTCCCTCCACAGTGATGCCGGTGGCTCAACGTCCAATAGCACTTTGTTGCTGTGGGGGCAGCTGGCCAACGGTAATCCGGATCCACCAGTCGGTGGCGAAGCAATGTCGGATATAATGATCGATTTGCTGACCCGAGGTATGCGAACCTACACAGTTTATGGCTCAATTGGAGACTGCAGTTTTTATGGTTGTTCAGGTACCGGTCCCTATCTGGCTGTAAATCGACAGACCAATATGCCTTCCGAACTCAGCGAAGCCGGTTTTCACACCAATCCGCGACAGAACCAGTTGAATATGAATGCGGAATGGAAACGCCTGGAAGCCTGGACTTTTTTCTGGTCGATTCTGAAATTCCATAATATTACTCGACCGACTGTTGGGATACTGGCTGGGATTATCACTGACGTGGAATCGGAAGTACCGATCAATGGGGCAGTGGCATCAGTTAACGGCCTGACCTATACGACTGATACCTATGCTTCTGTTTTCCACCAATACTCTAATGACCCTGACCAATTACATAATGGCTTCTATTATTTTGAAGATTTGCCTAATACAGCTCTTGAAGTAATTGTCGCGGCACCGGACTATTATCCGGATACGTTCATGGTGACAATTTCCGATACCTTCTTTACCTTTCAGGATGCTCAGCTGCTATCTAGTGCTTCTCCCTTTGTGACTCATACTATTCCGGAAGAAGGTGAATTAGCTTACCCTGCCTGGGATCCGATACAGATTAATTTCAACCGGGAGATGAATACCGGTTCAGTGGAGACTGCCTTTGTCATTCAACCGCTAACGACCGGCGAATTCAGTTGGTCCTTTGGTAATACACTGTTGAGCTTTCTTCCCGACAGCATGGAATTCGTAACCGATTATTCAGTCACAATCCTCGAAACAGCGACTGATGTGTACGGACATCCTTTCGATGGTGATGGCGATGGCCAGCCGGGTGGTAGCTTCGTATTGAATTTTAGATCGAGTGTAAGCGATATTTTTGCTCCTGTTATATCAGAGATGTACCCGCCTAGGACGTCTTCCAATATAGAACTGCTCCCGATCGTGACGCTTGCATTTGATGAAGAGATCGTCAATCTTGAACTGTTACCGAATATTTTTCATCTTGAGCGCTTCGTCACATCTACAGACTTGACCGGACAACTTGAACATTATCTGGTTGGTGATCAGACTGTAGTATCCTTTTTCCCGGACGAATTACTGAATCCTTCGGAGGTTTATATTACCCGGCTGGAACCAGGATTGGAGGATGATTTTGAGAATGTCATAACTGGTCAGTACAACATTAGTTTCCAAACCGGTAATACGGGCTGGGACATATCTGGTATTGATGATTTTGAATCGGGTGTTTTGACATATTGGTGGGATCCCGCTCAAAGTGGCAGTACTACTGGTACAATTCCTCAGAATACGACAAGGGTAATTAATAGCTCCTATATAAATCACCTCACAAACAGTACTCAGGCGATGGAGCTTCAATATAGCTGGGATCAAACAGCCGGAGAATGGCTGATTCGAGAATATCTCGGTTCCGGGCCACCTCGAGATGTCCGCTTTAACGATAGTTATTCCCTTCAAGTCTATATTTTTGGTGACGGCAACGGCAATCAATTCCGTTTCGCGGTCGATGATAATAATGTCTCCGGTAATGCTGCTGATCATGAGGTGAGTCCCTGGTATACCATCGATTGGCATGGGTGGAAATTGGTCACCTGGGATATGCAGAATGATGGGACCGGGAACTGGTTGGGTGATGGCAATCTTGACGGTAATATGCGCTTCGACAGTATTCAATTAACCTATACGCCCGGGAATCCGACAACTGGGAGCCTGGTATTTGATGATTTAAGGATCGTACAGGATCTGATAATGCAAACAGAGACTTCTTTAACAAGTCTCCCTCGGGATTATAATCTATCGCAGAACTACCCCAATCCTTTTAACCCGGAAACCTCGATTGAATACAGTCTACCAAGATCTGAAATGGTTTTTCTGGCGGTGTACAACCTTATCGGTGAGCACATAATTACCCTGGTGAACGATTATCAATCTGCCGGTGCGCACCAGGTACGCTGGAATGGGCTTAACCGTTTGGATCAACCTGTTTCCAGTGGAGTATATATTTATACTTTCAAGACCGGTGAAAGCTTGATATCCAAGCGAATGTTGCTGTTAAAATAGGAAGCGGTAAGCTTAAGGAAGATCTAGAACCAACTTCTTACTTCAATAGTAACATCCTGATCTGTTGACTTGATCGACCATCTGATAAGCGGCAGATATAGATACCGGATGATACCTGATTTCCGTTGTCGTGCTTCCCATCCCAGATGACTGTATATGAACCGGCCGGGATAAATCCATAGTAAAGCGTTTTCACTGCTCGCCCCAGAATATCATAGACAATTAGAGCCAGCTCACCGTCAACCGCGGTTTCATAGTGAATTGAGGTTACGGGATTGAATGGATTAGGGAAATTCTGTTTTAACCGTAAAGATCCTGGCACCTGTGTAATGTCCGGATCAGTATGCAAATTGCTGGTTTTCCGGATGATCCGGTAATTATCAAAATAAAGGACGCCACTTGGGGTTCCACTGATCGGATCGTAGGTTATTTGGAAACTATCGGTTCGCAATGTTCCTTCCAATATTTCATTCCCTAACCAGGAGCCAACCGGACCGGATCCCAGATCCCAGCTGATTAGTTTCCAGCCGACCCAGTCAATTTCGATCCACTCACTTACTTCATGATAGTCGCCCGCGGTAGCCGGCAGGTTTTCATCCAGCGCAAAGCGGAAATAATTATGGCTTCCATCACCATAGATGTAGCACTGGAGCGTGTACGATGTATCGAATTCAACTTCTCGTGGTGGTCCGCCGGATAGATATTCGCGGATCAGATGTGCCGACGCACCGGTATCCCAAACGTAATTCAAGCGTGCCGATTTTCGGGGAATCGTCCCTGGCAGATAATACTGTGAACTTAATTCAAAACTGGTTCCGGCGAGGTGACCAGTTGTGGAACCACTATAACCCGGATCAGCCCAGTTACCGGTAATGGAGCTGAATTTATCGATTATGATAATTTCTTCATACTGCAGCGCTTCGGTTGAAAAGGAAATACTCACAGGATCCATTGCGTTTCCATTGTCATCTTCAATCGAGCCGTCTAAGGATAATATGTATCCAGTATTGGGCTGAAATGTTCCAGCATCCGGAATAAGAGTCAGCACTGATTTTTCATTAGACTCGGTGAAAATATAATCGAGATCGATTGGCTGGCCATTGGTCGAGATCTGGAATGATGATAGACTCACAGAACTCATAGAGATAACCTCATCGAACACAATATTCACTACATCTCCGATTTCCAGGTTGTTGGTGGAACCATCCAGTAAAAGATTACTCTGGAATACAACTGGACCGTGGATATCCATATCTTCAGTCACGAAATTCAAGCTAAATTCATCGCCCGGCATACCATCACCATTACCATCAATCGCTTTTCCATTGATATCGGTAAGGGTTGGCGCGATAGTAACTGTATATTCTGTAGCATAGTCCAGATTATAATACAGATTCATATCGACCTGTTTATGGTCTAATGACCAGACCAGGCTAAAACCCATATCAGGCACGATTGAAAATGCGTCGATAGCGTTATCGACATTCATAGTTTTTGAGAAATCGATTTCTACCGAAATATTCACCTGGACAGTATCATCTTCTTCAGGATAATTACTTAGTATGACCGGAGCAAATGATGGGATTGAATCGCTCGTAACCATATTGGATGGGACAGATTCATTCCAGTAACGATTGGACTGGGTGGCAAAATAGACATATTCACCGTTGTAATCCTGGATTCCGGTGAAATGATCTACAAACTGATAGGTAGACTCGCCAAAACTGATATCAATAATATCGTCGCTAGCTGGTTCCAATGAATCATCTTCTGATCGATAGATAATAAACCAATTATTCTCCGCACTATCCGAAGGAACAACTTCAATGGTGTAAGTAAGCGAATCATTTCGGGTTAGGGATAATGTCGGAGGAGCCGGCTCAACGCTATTTGCCGCTATATTTTCCGGATTTTTAGTCTTTCTTGCAAAAAAAGTCTCCCCGGCGGTATTCCAATAATCATGATATTCCCATGATCCATAACTGAAAAACTGGAATCCGTCTACCCAGGGAATTGTACGGCAGGCATTAATAACACTGGGATGATTATTCCAGGCATTGTTATCATCAAATCGATAGGATCCTGGACCGACCGAGAAAATTTGTTGATCTTGAATACCAGGTTGAATATAGTCACTCCAGCAGCTCGGACAATCATTGACCAGCATACCCAGGAATCCCAGTGAGGAGGTCCAGTGGTAATGCATTGGTGTCAGTTGTTCGACTGAGCCTTCGTTGAACCATTTGGCCGCATCCTGGTACACACTGCCGTAGCCCTGCCAGCCGGACCAGTTGTATTTACCCAGGGCAGCTACTGAGAGCCGAACGTGAGGTTTGACAGCCTGGATGGAATCATGCAGCATCTCCACGAAAGTGGTTACACTGCTGCGCCACCAATCTTCCCAGCTTGAGTAGCCGGCTGGAACGCCGCCGGAATAGGGATGGTTCACATCATATAGATAACGACCGCTACGATTGGTCTCCAATGCACTTATCTGATCATCACTAATCATTCCATCCAACTGGCTTTCCTGTTCGATTTGACTCAATCTACTGCGCAGACCGTTGGTATATTCATTCCAGCGGATATAGTCCAGATGAAGACCATCGATATCGTAGTTGCTGACAATTTCCATAGCTACATCACGGGTGTATTCACGGACTGCGGACAGACCCGGAGATAATGCCCTGCTTTCAGACATTGGGATAGCATCACGATCAATGCAAACCCATTCTGGGTGTTCGGCTGCCGGTGCTCCGGCATGGGTGGAAGAAGCATGGAAAACGTTAAACCAGGCATGAACCTCTATGCCCCGCAAATGGGCTTCTTCAATTACATATGCCAGTGGATCATAACCGGGATCGCTGTAACCGGCGTAGGAGCCCCATGGTTCGTAGGAAGAATTGTAATAAGCCGTACCACTTTGCCGCACCTGCCAGAGGACAGCATTCATATTAGCGGCTACATGGTTATCCAGGATTTCCCGAATCAGGGCTTTATTTTCATCCGCTGACCAGGAACTGTGAATATGCTCCCAGGTAATAACCCAGGTAGACCGGAATTCTGAATTATCCGATTGGCCCCAGCCTGTTACTGTCAGTGCTGCTATTAAAATTAAACTGCTTACTTTGTTCATAAAAATATCTTCCTGTTTGGCATTTAATGTATAATAATGGAATCTTTCTGGTCACCGTTATTTTGATACGCAAATTTAAACTTTACAGTTGCTGGGTTACTATGGTTTTTAGCACATCAATACTGTCGTTAATCCCGATCCTCGTCTGTTTTGTCTATCGGAATATTTTAGTAATTTCGCCGCTGATCTTTGCTAAAAATTTATCATGAATCAGAATCGTTTTGAATACAAGCTGATGATATTATCTAAAAGTGAAACTGATAGGAATTAATCGAAATGCCTAAAAAGAAAGCAAATATTCACGAATATGAATATAAAGCCGAGATGAAGCAACTGCTGCATCTTATTGTTCATTCACTATATACACACCCGGAAGTTTTTCTCAGGGAATTGGTTTCCAATGCCTCCGATGCACTGAATAAAATCCGCTTCCGATTGCTGACCGACAGCAATGTGATTGATCCGGATGAGGAATTACTGATCAAGATCACATTTGACGAGCAAAAACATCTGCTGGCAATCGAGGATACCGGCATCGGTATGACCGAACAGGATTTGAACGAAGAAATCGGCACCGTTGCCAGCTCCGGCACTCTAGAATATCTCGAGCAATTAAAGGCCGAGGGTAAAACTCTGGAAGGTGATCTCATCGGACAATTTGGTGTCGGTTTCTATTCGGTCTTTATGGTCACTGATGTGGTGACCGTGGAGACCCGCCATGCCGATCCCGATTCGAAGGCCTATCGTTGGAAATCGGATGGCAGGGGGACTTATACGATTGAAGAAATTACCCGGAAAGCTCGCGGCACTAAAATTTCTTTCAAATTGAAAAAGGAATATTACGATTTTGCCGAAGAATGGCGTGTCAAGAATATTATCGATAAATATTCCACTTTCGTCGAGTTTCCAATTATGTTAGGAAAAGAGCGGTTGAGCAGAGTGGGAGCGATCTGGCAACAGCCCAAAGATAAACTCACTGAAGAACAATTGAATGAGTTTTATAAATATATTGCCAATGATTCCAATCCACCACTGGGTCATCTCCACCTGTCGCTGGAGGGAAAAGTCAATTTTAAAGCATTGATATTCATTCCGTCCAAAGCGCCGTTATACTTTATGCGTGACAAAGAGGAAAAAACGCTTAACCTGTATGCCGAGAAGATCTTCATCCAGGATGATGCTAAGGAATTACTGCCGGAATACCTGCGATTTGTGAAAGGTGTGGTGGACACGGAGGATCTGCCGCTGAATGTCAGCCGGGAAGTAACCCAGTCCAGCCCGGTGATGCAGAAAATCAACCAGGTGATCGTAAAAAAAATCATCGGTCTGCTGCAAGAGTGGGCTAAAAAAGACCGGGGTAAATACGATCGGTTTTATAAGGAGTTCGGCCAGTATCTTAAAATTGGCCTTAATATGGATTTCACGAATCGTGATAAGCTGATTGATCTGTTCCGCTTTGAAAGCACAAAATCTGAGCCGGGTGAATACGTGTCGCTTAAACAGTATGTCGATCGGATGTCATCCTCACAGGAGGAGATTTACTATCTGACTGGTGACGATCGCTCATCGGTGATGAAAAATCCCAATCTGGAATATTTTAAAAAGAATGATATTGAAGTATTGCTACTGAGCGATCCCTATGATGTGATGATCGTACCCTCGATTCATGAATACAACAAAAAAGCATTAAAATCGATCGAAAAGGCTGATCTCGATCTTAAAGCTGCTACTGATGACGATGAAGAAGGCTTGAATAAAGATCTCGCTGAACCGCTGATCAAGGTATTCAAGGAAACATTGGGTGATAAAGTTGAGGATATCATCGAATCGAAGCGCTTGGTCAATTCCGCCTGCACGCTGGTGACCGGAAAGGATGCCATGGATGCACAGATGGAAAGAATGATGAAAATGATGGATGAGAATTACACTTCCCAGAAAAAGATTCTGGAAATTAATACCAACCATCCGTTGATTAAGAACCTGGCACGGATCAATCTGGGAGATAGTAAAGACTCAACTCTGCGGAAAAGTATACTCCAGCTTTTTGAAGGTGCCCAGTTGATTCGCGGTGATTTGGAAGCACCTACCGATTTTGTTGAGCGGATGACCGAATTGATGACAAAAGCTACCAAGTAAATTTGCTGGTAATGAATATTGTGCAGGGATGGCTCCGGAGCTATCCCTGCTTCAAGGATACGGTCTGGATTCCTTAGACAAATTCTGTTAGTTTATCGCGGTTTCGAAATATGATTAAATTAGCTTGAGTGGAAAGATACCTACCCGTATTTTTCCATTCATTCCCTCATTATGAAGAGAACTATCAGATATCCTGAATATTTTGAAAATTTCGAATGTATCGGATCTGGTTGTGAGGATTCCTGCTGTCATCAATGGAAAATCATCATCGATCAAGCCACTTATCATCGCTATCAGAAAATTTCCGATTTAGAATTGAGAGAGATCATAGGAAACTATCTCAAGTTAAAATCGCCTCAACAAACAGCTGCTGATTATGGATATATTAAATTGGACGCCGAAAGGCGCTGCCCGTTTCTGAACAGTGATAACCTTTGCCGCCTTCAGGGGAAAATGGGTGTTTCCGCCCTGTCCCAAACCTGCCTGACATACCCACGGATATTTAATAACGTCAATGGATTTCTAGAAGGTTCGGCGGAAATTTCCTGTCCTGAAGTTGCCCGTTTGGTCGTATTAAATCGAAAGGGTATCGCGATTAAAACCGGAATGTTGGAACTGGATGAACGCTTCCGGGTACAGGTTGATCTCAAGCTGAATGAGGACTATAAGGCTAATCCCTTGTCCGAGTATTTTTTCATTGTTAGATCTTTTGCTATCGATCTGTTGCAAAACCGTGACCTGCCCTTAAATGACCGTCTGGTGGTTCTTGGTATGCTCAGCCAGAAAACCCAGTCATTGCTAGCAGCTGGTAATTCCGCGGAAATTCCAGCTTTACTTAATCTATTTAATCAGCAATTGAGTGGTGATACATTATCGGCTGATCTGGCGCAAATACCGACCAGCCCATCGATCCAAATGTCTTTGCTGAAGGAGTTGGCAGATAGAAAAATCGCCAGGGGCTCGGGTATTGTTGCTTATAGTGAATGTCATCAACAGTTTCTAATGGGTATTGGTTATCACAGCGAGAATAATAATAATGAATTAACCAAAGGTTACAAGAACGCATATGATCGTTATTATCAGCCATTCATGGTAGATAATGAATATATGCTAGAGAATTACTGCATAAATTACCTTTTCAAAACTCTTTTCCCGTACACAGGTCCCGATAAACCCGCCCCATTTGAAGCATATGTCGCAATGATACTGAATTATGCCATGCTGAAGATGTATTTAATTGGCCATGCGGGATATTATAAAGAATTGAATACCCAGATTGTAATAAAAATGATTTACAGCTTCGCGAAAGCGATTGAACATGATAGCACTTACCTGGAAACAATCACTGATGCACTGCAGAAGAATGGCATTAATTCGCTTGGCCATATGGCGATTTTGATTAAAAATTGATTTCGTATAATGGTCTATGACCGCGTTTTGCAATATATGTTGTAATTGCCCATCCATCGATTTAAGGCTAGTCTGACCAGTATTTTGATCGTCTATGTCAATGCATTAATAGAGGATCAATAACATCAGGAAAATATCACTGCTTATCATATAGTTTGGAAATCTGATTTTTGCGCTCATTTCGATTCAATTGGCGATTATGAAAATAATAGTACCGGTTACCGCCGACATAAATACTACTTATAAACAATATTAACTTTGGGAATGTAATTGCGTTAATGTGTAGCAATTTCCCTGTAAACTGCTTTATGTAGCCGGAACAACCTCAACGGATTAGGCTCATGTCATTGAGTTCTACTTTTTTCAGTTTACTTTCAATTTCTGAAATAATTCTAAGATAATCATTGGCTATGTTGTCAGTTCGCGATGCTGCAGATATGGCGTCAATCCCGGCATAATTAAAACCTTGCTGAGAATCACCGGCTGTCATCAGCAGTACCACTTTGTTTAAATTTTGATCCTCAACTAAGAATTTTTTCAATGATCGATTGAAATCGTCACAGGCCACACAGGTATCCATAATTAGAATAATATCGAATAATTCGCTGACATTATTTTTTAGATTTGAAATATTAATAACCTTAATATTACAGTAATCTTCATATCGGTTAATAATTTTTGTCCTTAATCGATCTTTGTAATCACTTGCATCACTTGCAATCAGGAAATTGATCCGTGCCTGGTCATTAAGGTGGCAGCTTTCGTGTAATCTTAAACCATGTAAATAATAGAAAAATGAAAAAGTGGTTATCAGAATCACAGTTACTATTATTATTGCTATAACTTTTAATATTCGCAAAATTGAGTCACTTTTTACTTATGACCAATCGATGAAAATAAAGTTGCCCGAGCATTGTTTAGACTTGCTGAAGAATATTAAATACCGCAGGTTACTTATATCTCTACGGTAAATTCTGCTTGACTTCTGGATTAAATTCCTACATCATTTAAATCCGTACTCAGCAGCTGTTGTTGATGTGTTAACGTGTTATAAATGTCTGGCATTTGTAACTGATAAGCGTAGCTGGTGGATCGCCATACGAATCGACAATTAAATATGGATAGACTTGCAAGACTTCGAAGTGTTATGAATCTTCGTGATCGGTATGATCTCGATGCATCCCATTCCGATCAGGTCAGACGTCTGTCAGAATCCGTTTTTTTGCAATTACAGCATTTGGAAATCTGTGGTAATGTGGAATTAATCTACCTGACCGCTGGTGCTTTACTGCATGATATCGGGCGTTGCATCGATCCGGATTTACACGAAATCCATAGTCAGGCTCTGATCCTGAAGCATGGAATTGATGGATTTAATGCTGCTGAAATAGAGGTAATTGCTTGTATTGCACGATACCATCGCCTGTTGAGTCAGGAACAACGTGAAACCGGACTTGCCACCCTATCGACTGATTGGCAGAAAACGGTTCGTATTGCTGCCGGTATAATCAGAATTGCCGATGGTCTTGACGTCGGTCATTGTGAAGCGGTAAAAAAGGTGAAAATTGATTTAAAAAGATCGGTGGCTCAGTTTAATTTAACCGGCGGGGAAATCGAAGCTGAGATCAAGGCCGCAGAAATGAAAAAGGATTTATTTGAACAAACATTTCAATTATACTGTAAATTTATTGCAAATGAATGAGCTGAAACAGCAAACCTCGGGAGCCGGGCATGAAAAAGGTTAAATGGAAAGAAGAGGTTGATCTTGATGAGACTCGCATCAATAAGATTGTCAGGAATTATCTTCAAACCAAGGAACTTAAACCTTATCAAGCAGAATTAATCAAGCTACAGCGGCACCTGGAGAAGACCCAGAAAAAAATGATTGTAATTTTCGATGGTCGGGATGCCTCCGGTAAGGGGGGCACAATCCGCAGGGTTACCCGCTATATGAATGAGAAGCATTACCGGGTGGTCGCTCTGGGTAAGCCAACCTACCATCAGAAGACCGAACTGCACATGAAACGCTATATCGAACATTTTCCTCATGCCGGTGAAATTGTATTATTCGATCGCACCTGGTACAATCGAGCGATGGTCGAGCCGGTACTTAATTTCTGTACGCCCAAACAATATAAGAAATTTCTAAGGACGGTAAACGGATACGAGCAAAGTTTTATCGAGGATGGTCGCACAGTTCTATTGAAATTGTATTTTTCGGTATCAAAAGCTGAACAAAAAAAGCGATTTGACCGTCGAAAAAACGATCCACTACGCCGATGGAAATTAAGTGAAGTGGACCTTCAGGCTCAGAATTTGTGGGATGAGTTCACGGAAAAGAAATTTATCATGCTGAAGAAAACATCAACTGATTTCGCCCCCTGGTTGATTGTTCGCTCCGATAATAAGCATCAGGCTCGTAAAGAAACTATGAAAGTGATCTTGAACGCTGCCAAGTACCGTGGAAGAAGCCGGACATTGGATTTGACAGTTAATCCCAAGATCGTTATTACAGCTAAGAAAGAGCTAAAACTAATGAAAAAACAAAAAATTGAATTCGGTAAGTATATTACATGATTGCCTCGTATATTAATTGCATAATTACTTGATAATATGCAGTATTATACCATTATAACCGGAGAGGTCAGTTAAATGGAGAAAACTACTGAAAAGCCGTCGACGGCAACACCAAAGACACCCGCAACCCGGAGTCCACGCCGGTCGCGCCACTCAACTACCACATCAAAAAAACCTGTTGTTGAACTGTCTGGAAAGAGTATTTCCGAGGGCAGTGCTCTGGAGAATATGAATAAGAAAGAGAAACCTGGACGAGTTGCCGTTTGGGTAGCGGAACACCGAATTGAATATGAGCGGGAACTGAAAAAATTGCAGATCGAAATGCTCAAGCTCCAGAACCATGTCAAAAATAAGGATCTGCGGATTGTAATGTTGTTCGAGGGTCGCGATGCGGCTGGTAAAGGCGGAACTATTAAGCGGATGACAGAACATATCAATCCCCGCGGTGCTAGGGTGGTTGCTTTGAATAAGCCCAGTGACCGGGAGCAGACACAATGGTATTTTCAACGTTATGCAACTCATTTACCCGCCGCTGGCGAGATGGTGTTTTTTGATCGCAGCTGGTATAATCGAGCCATGGTTGAACCGATCATGGGTTTTTGCAATGATGAACAGAATAAGCGCTTTTTGAAATATGTCCCCCTGTTTGAACGGATGCTGGTTAAAGATGGTATTATGCTGTTTAAATTTTATTTCTCTGTTTCCAAGAAAGACCAGTTCAAGCGCTTCAAATCCCGGGAGACTGACCTCCTGAAACAATATAAGATTTCCCCGGTGGATAAAATGGCTCAGGACCTTTGGGATCAATACTCCATGCGGAAATTTCAGATGATTACTGAAACCAATCGTACGATTGCGCCCTGGACAATAATCCGTTCGGATAATAAAAAAAGGGCGCGGATTAATTGTATGAAATATCTCTTATCGAATATCGATTACGCCGATAAAATTTCCAAGCAGGAACTGATTCCTGATTCTGATGTCGTTGTTAGCGGGATCGATGAAATTAAGATAATGGAGAAAAATCTGTTTTCTCCAAAAAAATTGCCAGGATAGGAATTATATTCGAACATATAAGCGTTACCGGAAGCATGAGCCAATTCAATTGTCGCTGATCCACTCTGGAATTGTACCTGCTTCTCAAGGATACTCCGTCCTTAGCTGTTCAATCGATTGGTTTTTATACACAAAACTCACTTATAATGTTGTCGGTATCAGAAAGCTCATGGAAGTGAATAATTGGTTGTAATGTGAAAAAGGATTATAAATCTAAACTGGGATATCCCCAAGACTGTAAAAAAACAGTGGAATATATCAAACTAACTAAGTATTATCTCGACGTTCTCAAAAAGGGCAGTAGATGCTTTATCGACTGATAAAACTAATCGCGATCCGTGCAATAAAGTTATTCTATTCCCGGGTAAATGTGAAAAATCTGAAATACGTTCCCGGTGATGGTCCGGTCATCTTCGCGGCCAATCATCCGAATACGATGATGGATCCGCTGTTAATTGGGTATGCCACACCTCGCAATCTGCATTATCTGGCAAAAAGCACGCTATTCAAACGGACGTTTTCGAGCTGGTTTTTAACCAAAGTGAAAATTATACCGGTTTATCGCCGTGAAGACGCAGCAGAGCAAATGGGAAAAAATGTTACGACCTTTGAAAAATGTTACCAATTGCTGGAATCGGGACGCAGCGTTCTGATCTTTCCGGAAGGAATATCCATGACTGATCGTACTTTAAACCGAATTAAAACCGGGGCGGCTCGGATTGGTTTTGGGACTGAAGTGCGCAATGATTTTCAGACTGGCGTTAAAATTATTCCGGTTGGTCTTAACTATTCTGATGTTGTTCGGTTCCGCAGTGATGTCTATATCCGTTTTGGCCAGCCAATCGAACTGGCTGAATACACCGAAGTTTTCCGTGAGGATGAAGTTGAAGCAGTACATCTTGTTACCCAGCGGATTGAAACAGCACTTCAAAAATTAACCACGACTCTTCAGGAATTGGATCTGGAAGGGATTATTGAGGGATTGGAAACAATTTACAAACGTGAATTGATCGTCGATGTCGGGTTGGAGATACGCGATAAAAATGATGATTTTGCAGTGACCAAAGGATTGATTAAAGCAGTGGAGTGGTTTTACGAACACCAGCCAGAACGAGTGGAAAATTTTAAGAAATTAATGTCCCGATACCTCAATAATTTGGATCATTTGGATCTGAAAGATGAGTTTCTTTCACCAGTCAGAAAAAGCGTCAACCTCTGGCGGCGAATATGGGCTTTTAGTTATTTAATCCTGGGCTTTCCATTCTATATCTATGGTTTGATCAATAATTATTTGCCGTATCAGATACCACGCTGGTACACGAATCGATACGTTGCAAAATTGGAATGGTATGCTCCAATGAAATTGATTGCCGGTGCCGGTGTTTTTCTGTGTTACTATGGCTTACTGATTACATTGGTAGCCCTGCTCACCGGTAATGCCTGGATCGCCATCGTTTATTCAATTACGCTGATTCCAAGTGGCAATTTTGTGCTAAACTATATGATTCGAGCTAATAAATATCGACAGCATTTGAAATTCATCAGTATTTTTTACAAAAAGCGGGCACTGATTTTTAATATTATCGAGCAGCGTATGCAATTGATCGGCTTTTTGAATGATGCAAAAAAAGATTATTTGGAATATATCGAGCGTCATTGAACGGATTTCGGTATAATCACTGGCAAATAATTACTAAGATATATTTCCTGTAATTTACCCCGACAGATAAAACGTCCCCACCGGGCGGGATGATTAGTGGGGGAGCTAACCATAGGTAGGGACGTTAGGGTATTATATTGTATACCACTGATAAGTTATACTAAAATTCCCGTTTTGGCAAGTTTTGATCGATTGTGGTCCTGAATCACCGCAATAATTAAATCTTAGTTATCGTAGTATAGAAATAGATTTAACCCTGATCCCTGATGGTAATTGGATTGAAATTACCGTACATTTGCCGATGCATCCGGTCAAATTGTAATCAGATGCTGAGCTTAATATTTATATTCACAAATCATCAGGGAGAGAATGATGCAGGTTATTCCGGTGAGCAATCGTCGTGAATTGAAAGAATTTATCACCTTACCAGCTAAACTGCACCAAAATCACTCGGGTTGGGTTCCACCACTCTATCGCGATGAATGGCGGTATTTTGATTTTACCAAGAACAAAAATAGCATTGGCAGCGATACTAAAATGCTACTGGCTAAGACCGACGGACAAATCGTTGGCCGGATATTAGGTATTATTAGTCATCGCGTAAATCAAGCCCACAATGCACGAACTGCACGTTTTGCAAATCTGGAATGCATCAATGATCCCGAGGTAGCTCAAGGATTATTGTCGGAGGTTGAAGATTGGGCTCGGGGAAACGGAATGACCTCAATCATGGGTCCGAAAGGTTTTTCTAATCTGGATCCGGAAGGCTTCATAATCGAGGGTTTTAAATATGAACCAACTCTATCCACATACTATAATTATGAATATATCATTGATTTTCTCCAGGCATCAGGTTATCAGAAATATATCGACTATGTAGCTTATAAGATTCCAGTTGAGATTCCGGAGTTTTATCAGAAGATTTATAACCGGATCATCCGCCGAAAGGAATTTGAACTGGTAGAGTTTACCAGTCGTAGATCGGTTAAAAAATTCGCCTACCCGATTCTGGAATTGATGAATGAGACTTATCGCAAACTGGATGGGTATGTCACCCTTACCGAATTTGAAATGGAAGCACTGGCAGAGCGGGTCTTGCCTATGCTCAATCCACGGTTTATAAAAGCAATTAAGCATAAAGATCAAGTCGTAGCCTTTGTGATTGGTATGCCCAATCCCAATCAGGGCATTCGCAGATCAAAAGGATATTTATTTCCATTCGGGATTTTTCATATTATGCGAGCTGCTAAAAAATCGTCACAGCTGGATTTACTACTGGGAGCCATCAAGGAGGAATACCGTGGTCGCGGACTGGATGTCCTGATGGGTACTGCAATGTATAAATCAGCCATTGAATATGGTTTTGAGCATATTGACAGTCACCTCGAACTGGAAACCAATACCAAAGTCCGAGCTGAAATGGAACGAGTCGACGGAAAGATTTATAAACGCTACCGTATATTTAAAAAAATACTTTAGTTATTCATTCAGTCCGTTGTTGTTACCCGTCCCCCCTGGCAAGATTGTAACTCCAATATTGGAATGATTCATTTTCCAGCGCCTTGTAGCGTCGACTACCGGGTAATGCCGCAAAACTCTTTGCTGTTTCTATTGCCCAGTACGGGAGTGTCTGCTTGATAAGGTTTAGGCGGCGATCGTGATCATGGTTCAAAGCGGAAACCACATTTTGGGTGATATTGGTCTTTGACAGGGTAACAAAACCAGCAGCCTTCAATTGTTGATTCAATTTCGGCAATTCCTCCATTTTTCGGAAATCGGAGAATAAAAATCGTCCCTTCTTTTTAAGCACCCGGTGTACCTCGGCAAAGAATCTCTCTTTATCACTGTAGTTATGCGAGGATTCGATGTTAATTAAGGCATCGAAAGATCGGTCTGGAAATGGTAATTCTATCGCATTACCCTGGATAAAGCTTGCATCAGGACAATTATGCTGTCGATTACAATAGTCAATCAATTTTGGTGCCAGATCGAGGCCGATATATTTCTCAGGTTTTAAATACCGAGTTATAAAGGAGGCGCCGCCACCACGGCCGCAACCCACCTCTAAAAGTCGTTTGGCAGTTAAATCGTACTCCGAAACAACATGATCGTAAAGCTGATAACCATACCGTTCCGATTCGTCGGATGAAAGGAGGTGAAGACCAGTCGATTGTCCATCAGTTGGGTGATACCCATAATTCATAAAGGTCATGCCACCATTAATATCCCTTTTGCCAAGGTAACTGTACCAGAATCTTCCGATCGGTTCTTTCAACCAACCGGGCATAGTATAATATTTATTCAGGATAAACTTCATTTTTCCTACCCGTCGGCTAGTTCATTTCGGAGGAAGTGTCGCTGCAAAATTGATACCTTTTTTAATCCACTGATTCAATTCCTCATCTTCAGCAATTCCGTCTGGCATTACCATAATCCAACCCTTCATTGGACGACCGGTAATATCAAATTCAACCACATCTGGTCGGTTTGAAGCTGATGCGTACAGGTCTGGTCCTAGGCGTACAACCAACCTGTTTTTATGGATTCCACAAGCCATGTTTCCGTCGATCAAATAACCGATACCCCCGAACATCTTTTTCGCTTCCAGTCCCGGTTGCTGATCAAGAATGCTATCTATGCGTTGTTCCAATCCTTCATCATATGCCATATTCATGCTCCAAGAATAACCGGTAAGATACCATAATATATTTTGATATTAAATGAAAAATATTGAATCATTTGAAGTGGGTTAGCCGCTAATATTTTTTAATCATAAAAGCTTAATAAGAGTTGTCAATGATCGATTTAGCTGTTAGAATACAGTCCGATTTACCGAAAGCAGATTGCTTAGAAATAACTCTGCCAGGGTTATTTTAATTCCGGAGATTCAGGTAATGGTAGCCAAAATAAGAAAAAGAGCTCTTGTGCTAGGTGCCACAGGACTGGTGGGGCGTTATTGCCTGGAGGAGCTGCTTAATAATGATCTATTTAGTAAAGTGGTTGTACTTACAAGACGTGCCCTGCCAATCCAACATGAAAAATTATCCATTGAGGTTATTAATTTTGATCAATACGCACTCAATAACGAGCTGCTCAAAGTGGATTACGTATTTTGTTGTCTGGGGACCACAATCAGGAAAGCAGGATCGCAGACTGTATTTAGAACAGTAGATTATCATTATCCTCTTGATTTTGCCCGTGCAACCGATGCGATGGGTAAACCGAGTTTTATCCTGATCAGTGCGTTGGGAGCCAATCCCCACTCACGGTTCTTTTATAACCGTGTTAAAGGTGAGGTGGAACAGGCTATAGCCGAACTTAAATTAAAAGCGTTGATTATATTGCGACCATCACTGTTGACCGGAGATCGCAATGAATATCGATTCGGTGAAAAATTCGGAGCCATTATAATGCAGTTGCTCAAACCGCTATTTCGGGGGCCAATAAGGAAATATCGACCGATCGCTGCTGAAACAGTAGCATGTGCCATGGTTCATTATGCTGAGAAAGACCTGCTGGGTATAAACATTTTTGAGTCGGATCAAATCGCGGTAGAACAGAAACAACCTAAAATTCCTGTGTGATCTGATCGGCGGCCGAAAATGTGATCAGTAAAGTGAAACAGTGCCGCTTTTCAGCGTCCACCATTTGAAATACCGGTGATATGTTCAAATACTGGTATCCTAAAAATCAACAGGATACATTTATTGCCGTCAGTTATTTATAAGTAATGGGGATATTAATTCAACTGCTAATTAATGTTACGATCACACTTGTGAAAATACCAATAATGAAGGCTCCGTAAGCCAGCCGTATGAAGCGATATTTCTTAGCCGCCAGGAAATGGCCAAGGGTATAAATCTCCTTTGTCATTGCCTGGTATGTTTTGCTGGAGTCATTTAAAACGACCTCCATTTCTGATTGAAAATCGTCAAAATCCATTTTAATAAAATCACCAAAAAACAGCAGATTAAAATGTGGTTTCCTAATATCGATTTTTCCATTTTTCCTGGTTTTTATCGGCAGTTTAGGCATCACAGCATAAGTTGATAGAATGATCGTTAATAGGCAGAAGCCAATCAGTACAAATGCGCCAAATTTCAAGCCCGGTTTGGTAATATGCGGTACCGTTAATGTGATCAATACTGATGAAATCGTTAGCAGCATATTAGCTTTTGAATCAGCCATGAAACTAAGTTGAACATGGTGGTTCCTGGTCTGTTTCATCATATGATCCAGATGGGATCCCGGTTGTTTAATTTCCATTTTAAAAATCCTGCTTTCCCAAACTCTTATTTAATTGTTAGCGAAATTTATCTAGTTTGAACATTATAATCATTATTGAACGGTAAAACTAAACTGTATTTCCGGTATTATCAATATGATTACCACCCCGGCTGAATAATCAAAATCATCATATTTGTGTTTGATTGTATATTTATATCTTTCATTCGTGAAACAAAGATGATTAAACATATTGTAATGATTCGTTTGCGAACAGATATTGATTATCGGTTCCATGCTGGTAATTTGATCCAGCGCCTGGAAGATTTAAAAAAGACGATTGATGTAATTGACTGCCTGGAAATTGGAAAAAATATCAGTGATTTTCCGTGGTCCGGTGATATTGTACTGTACACTGAATTTGAAAATATGGATAAGCTAAATAATTACCGAATCCATCCGGCCCATCAGTCAGTCCTCGAATATTTGCAGGAGATAGCAGCCGAAATCAGAGTGACGGACTATGAAATTTGAAAATAAGGTATGGAAGGCTTGTGATTAATTAATGTGGGATTCGTGGGAATGCAAAATATGCAATATGGAAAATCCTGGTTATGCCCTGTTTTGTCAAAATCAGAATTGTAAAGCAGTCCAGGGTGCCTGGCGCTGTCAGGCCTGTGATTATAAAGTAGTTCGTGTTGAAGGTGTTTCGTTGCCGGCCAAAATCGAGAACTGTCCGAATTGTGGGCATCGTCAGCCTTGATTCAATCCGAAATAAAAATTAGTACTCCAGTAATAAATGAGAGGTGAAGCTGTGAAACGGTTATACCGTAATACTAATGAAGCAAAAATCGCCGGTGTATGTGCCGGGATTGCTAATTATTTTGATATCGATCCGGTTATTATCCGCCTCATATTTATCCTGTCCCTTTTTTGGGGTGGCGGAATAATCGCTTATATCATTGCCTGGATAATAGTCCCGGATATCAGGGATATCTCCGAATGATATTAAACAGCACCCGCAATTGAATAGTTGGTGTTGTTTACGATGGAAGGAAAGGATTAATTCTTTTCGGGTTCACCAACTTTCAGCACTTCGCTGATGACTTGCTTGAGCTGGTCTTTTGGTAAAGCACCAGTGGCCATTTGCGGTTTATCGCCATGGGGGATGAACAGCATGCTGGGTATGCTGCGAATTCCAAAAGCTCCCGCCAGTTCCTGCTCAGCTTCGGTATCGACTTTGTAAAAATTGACTTTTCCCGAATATTCTTCCGATAATTCATCAATCACCGGTGAAAGCATTTTACACGGTCCGCACCAATCGGCGTAAAAATCGATGACCGATGGCAGATCGCCTTCGTATTTCCATTCTTGATTTTTTTCGAAGTTATAAACCTTTTCCAAAAAAACTTGTTTTGTGAGATGTTGTACCACTTTGTCCTCTTTTCATTAAATCTTTTATCATATAGATGATTAAAGCGTACTTGGGTTACACAAATATCAGTCACTAACATTGACGTAACTATTTAAATTGAGAAACATCTGATTGACATTATAGGCGGAGAATTAAATGGATATGAAAATAACATTTCCAGGTGGAAAGCGGGTTAATGCGGAATATAACGGTCATATTATCAAGACCGACCAGACCATTCCCAATAGTGGGCACGGATCGGCACCAGAACCATTCGATCTGTTCCTGGCTTCAATCGGTACCTGTGCCGGGATCTATGTACTGGGTTTTTGCCAGCAGCGTGGAATTGACACTACCGATCTTGAATTAATCCAGACGATGAATTATAGCCCAGACATGCGTTTTATCACCTATATTGGTCTGGATATCAAACTGCCGGCTGGTTTTCCTGAAAAATATAAATCGGCAATCATTAAATCAGCTCAATTATGTAAAGTAAAACGGCACCTCGAGCAATCCCCAACTTTTGACGTACGAACCGTAAACTAAGCATATTTATCAGACCGAATCTAGTTGCAGTAAATCGCTGCCGGACTATTAATAGTCAAAACCTATCTTCGTGCAAAATGATATTAATAAAGTAATCCTTTATTAGTATTTTCAGTACGATTTAAACCGACCCGGAGACCTAATGCGAAAATTGCTACCTCTATTAATTATTGTTAACCTTCTGACCTCAGATCTGGTAGGTCGGGATATTGAGCTTATGCAGCGCGAGCGCCTGCGGAGTCTGTATTCCGAATCGATAGACCGCCAGGGTGGTGAATTTTTCAGGGTGAATTTTACCAATGGTTTGGTAAAGCATTTAACCGGACGTTTCTCGAATGATATTCGATCGGATTTTCGTTCCCAGGCGGTTCAGTTTCTCAATGAAAACAATATCCTTTTCGGTTTTAGGGGTATCCAATCTGATTTTATCATAACTAATGAAACATTCGACAATTTTGGAATGCACCATATAACTTTTCAGCAGACTTACCAGGGTGTACCGGTTCTGCATCACCAGATCAAAATGCATACTGATATTGAAGGAAGATTGACGGCGGTATCCAATAATTATTTCCCAGGAATAGCAATTTCAATTATTCCCAATCTGACTAAGCAGGAGGCAGGGGAATATGCCAAGCAGGCATTCGGGGATATTCAGGCAAATATCAAACCGGCTAAACTGATTATCTACACTGAGAACGATGTACCAGTCCTGGCCTACAAGCTGGATATGGCATCAGCTATCGATAAGGCCTATACAATTATTATTGATGCCACAAATGGTTCTGTGTTGAAAACCTATTCTCTGGTCCATCCTCAAGCGACCTACGGAAGTGGTCTGAATCTGCTGGGAGAAGTAGTCGATTCACTCAATATCTACCAGGGATCGGATTTTGGCTGGGATAATATTCAGGATTACATCGACGCTGTAAATAATCGGTGGGATTACCCTGATTATATCCCCGTTACCGGGAATTATAATTTGGTTGATGAAAGTGATACTACCCAGGGTCGAATCTTTACCCTGACAGCCTCGAATTCAGCTTTTTATGAGATCGATTTTGTCTCCAGTCTTTTTGATACTTTTTCCAGCACAATCGATTCCCTTTCCCATGCATCCGGTGTCACTGCTCACGATTTTCACCGTAAGTCAGTTGATTATTACCACGACCAACACGGCCGGATAGGCTGGTTGAGCCCCGGTTATCGTGTCATTGCTCTGGTTGACTATGGTCCCAATGATCAGATATCCGTCTTCAATGCATACTATTCCGGCTTTTATGGTAGCGTCAATTATGGCATCGGTGGCGGTAATACCTTGCCGTTTTGTGCCGCTTTAGATGTGGTAGCACATGAGCTGACCCATGGCGTTACTCGCCAGTCTTCAGGACTGATTTACGAGAATATGCCCGGCGCTCTGAATGAATCAATGTCTGATGTATTTGGTTATCTGGTAGAAGCTGAATTTCATGATGGCGGTGATTGGTTAATGGGTGAAGATTTATATCTCACGGGTGGTTATATCAGGGATATGCAAAATCCACCGAATGCCGGTGATCCAGATCATTTTAGCAATGCCACATTCGCTGATGAACCTACCTCGGACAACGATTATGGCGGTGTACATTCTAACTCCGGTATTCCCAACAAGGTCTTCTATTTACTGGTTCAGGGCGATATGCACTATGGAGTCGATGTCCCCCCATTTGATCCTGATATTGATATTTCCCGTGGTATAGCCGCCAATATCTGGTACATCTGGAACACTCAATACCTGAACGCGATTGATGATTTTCACATCGGGCGGGAAAAAATGTTGCAGGTCAGCAGCAGTCTGTATCCGGGCAATCAGGATTATTATGCGGCCATTCAAAAGGCCTGGGGCTCGGTTGGTGTTCAACCCGGTGCGATCCTGGACCTGTCAGACACTTTTCTGGCGCCAGGTTCAGGTTCCGTAAATCTACAAAGCACCTTTCAAAATTCTTATGCGGGCTATGATATTGCCGCTGAAGTTGTTTCACAAACTACAACTGCTATGGACACAACAACCCTATATGATGATGGCGCGCATGGCGATGAATCGGCAGGGGATCAGATCTGGGGTGGTTCCTGGATAGTGGGACAGTCGGAAGATTTCTTTAATTTGAATCTGCTGGTGAGCGACACGGCCAGTGGCTTGACCGATCTGTATTTCAACATGGCCCATTTCACCACCGCTGGTCCGGTTGTTTTTGATACCTTAACTTTTCTGATACCGGCCGGGGGAGAACCGGTTCCCGGCGATCAAATAATTGTAACTTTACATCTCCGGAATAACGGGGCCACCTTGACATTACCAGCGATCAGTGCTCAAATATTGCCGCTGGATACCCTGGTTACCATCGTTGGACCATCCACGGTGTTTTTTGGCGATATTGACCCCGGGCAAACCGTTCCACAGTTTAATTATTTTGCCGGTCTGATCAGCCCGGAATTTCCGGCAATGACCGCAGCGCATTTTAAAATGATCTATTACAGTGGCAGTGAGGCCTATTGGTCTGACACAATGTCAATTCAGATGCACGGTACAGTTGCCAATGACCCAACCGGTGATGTTCCAATTGATTTCGCCCTGTATCAGAATTATCCTAATCCCTTTAACCCCGAAACGGTCATTCGCTATGTTTTACCTGAAAAATCTGAGGTAGCAATTGATATCTATAATATACTTGGACAAACCGTGCGGTCATTTTATAGCAGAACTGAGGAATCGGGTTTCAAGTCAATCCGGTGGGACGGTAATGATTTCAGTGGTCAGGCGGTTGGTGCCGGAGTATATATTTACAGGATCAGGGCTGGTGAATATACACGGTCGATGAAAATGCTATTGCTGAAGTAAGTGCCACAAATCGGCGCGATCAAATCAGAAATTCGGACCCTTGAAATGCTGTGCAGTAAGATTTTCGGTTAAATAGGTGAAAGCTTCTTCCGTTGAATCGGAAAAATGGAACAGGCTCAGGTCATCGGCCGAGATGGTTCCGACCCGAACCAAATAATCCCAGTTAATCACCTCATTCCAGAAATCTTTTCCGAAAAGTACGATTGGAATCTCTTTTTTCATTTTTTCAGTCTGGATCAGGGTTACCAATTCCATCAATTCATCCAGTGTACCAAATCCACCAGGGAATACCACCAGTGCTTTTGCCAGATACAAAAACCAGAACTTACGCATGAAGAAGTAGTGAAATTGTATATTCAGATCCGGAGTAATGAATTTATTTCCACTCTGCTCGAATGGAATTGTGATGTTTAAACCACAGGCTAGACCTTTAGCCTCAGAGGCGCCACGGTTAGCGGCTTCCATGATCCCGGGTCCACCGCCGGATGTAATGATGAAGCGTCGTTTTTTATCAGTCAGGTTTTTACTCCATTCGGTCAATCGAAAGGCCAGATCGCGGGCAGCTTCATAATATTTACTCATTTCCAGCTGATTATTTAGCTGTGCCAGTATTTGGGAATCGGGATTTTGCGGTGCTTCATCAAGTAATTTTTTGGCTTCGGCCTTGGATTTTATACGAGCCGACCCGAAAAAAACGATTGTATCTTCCACATGATAGCGGTTAAAACGCTGGCGAGGCCCGAAATATTCGGAAATGATTCTAAGGGGGCGGGCATCACCGCTGCTTAGAAAATCTTTATCGTAATAGAAACGTTCTTTAGTATTCTTAATCATAAATATTCCTGAAAAATTAGCCGCCGAAGTTAAGCTTATTTTCCAGTGCGGCAAATCTTTCCAGGTCTGTTTTACTGTTATTATGCATGTCCCGTTGCTAGATTTAAGACGATCATAGCAAATTAAATTTTATTAATAGGAGGCATATATGGAATTGAGTCTCTTCCATTATCAAGCGATTGTAAAATCTGTCTATGACGGGGATACCTGCACGGTAGATATCGACCTGGGTTTGAATACCTGGATAAAGGGTGAAAAGCTGCGCTTATTTGGTATCAACGCACCAGAATTGCGTGGTTCAGAGCGACCGGAAGGTTTGAAATCGAGGGATTATCTGCGGAGTCTGATCGATGGCAAGAATATTCTGATTGAAACCTATCGTGATAAAAGAGGTAAATACGGTCGCTATCTGGCGGTTATCTATATCTATCGACAGGATGCCTGGTTGAATGTTAACGAGGACCTGGTGTCCAATGGTTTCGCAGTATTCAAGGATTATTGACCCCAATCAGGGGCCAGCTACCGGTTGCCAGAGAATAGCTGCTACCTCGCGCTGAAACAGCATCAGTAATAAAACCGGGTATCAGGAATCACATCGTAACCCGACTTGCCATTAACTAAGTCAGCTGGCTATCTTCAACCGATGCGAAAACTGTCATTTCCATTAATTCTGCTGCTGATATCCTGTGGCTCTGCCCCGGATCCGCAGCCCGTTCCACCAGCACCCAATGTTCCGGATTCCGTACCGGAGAATATCGATGCTGAACATCAGCCTGATCCGTACCAACGCTGGTTGCTGAACGAATATGATATCTGGCAATATTTGAAAAATAATCCGGCAGAAACTGATGTTCTCTCCACCCTGGGACAGCCGGATTCGGTATTTATGGATTTTGACCAAACCTATCGTGTTTATTATTATTTTATACCCAAACTCAACGATTATAATTCGATTGAAATTGATATCCGCACCGGCCAGGTTACCGGATTTGAGTGGGATTGACATTAGTATAATCCGATTAGTTATTAAAGCGAGTGTTGTTAATCTGATTTGATTGCTACAGCTGTTCTCTATTGGTTGTAGGGGAATTGTCAGCATCTGTTCAATCAACCCGCGACATCAGGTCGACCGGGAATGCAATTGCTCTGTGCTGGAGATGTTGTTTAATTTCGTACTTTCATTGTCCTGTTCATGACCGTGATTGATTTTTGAACCGATAAAAGGAGTCCCATTGTGGCCAAGGTGAAAGGTGAAGTCAAGATTGCTATTGAAACCTGCAAGGGCTGTGAATTATGTGTTCACGAATGTCCCCAGGAGACGCTGGTAATGTCTGATGAGTTGAACCAAAGGGGATATCATTTCGCGGTGGTTGCCATCGATAACTGTACCGGTTGCACTAACTGTGCGCTGGTTTGTCCCGATGCCTGTATTACCGTTTACCGTGAGCAAAGAGGGAAAAAGCGACCGATTGCCCAGATCAGTAATATCAGCGAAAATGTTACAATCACGATCGATGGGAGATAGCATGAGCGAAATTTTATTTATGAAGGGGAATGAAGCTTTGGCCGAAGCGGCCATCCGAGCGGGGCTTGATGCTTATTTTGGTTATCCGATCACACCCCAGTCCGAAATTCTGGAATACCTGTCGATTCATATGCCGAAACGGGGTGGTGTTGTGCTCCAAGCTGAAAGTGAAGTTGCTTCGATCAATATGATTTATGGCGCTGCCGGCGCTGGTGCCCGGGTAATGACAACCACCAGTTCACCCGGTTTCAGTCTGATGCAGGAGGGGATTTCCTACATTGCTTCGGCTCAGCTCCCATGCCTGCTGGCCAATGTTGTCCGCGGGGGACCCGGACTGGGAACGATTCAGCCGAGTCAGGGAGATTATTTCCAGGCCACCAAGGGTGGAGGACACGGTGATTATTATATGATCGTCCTGGCACCATCCACTGTCCAGGAGATGGCTGATTTTGTCTATCTGGGATTCGATTTGGCTGACAAATATCGTACACCGGTAATGATCCTGACTGACGGTGCCCTGGGACAGGGGATGGAGAAAGTTACTTTTCCGGAATATGATCCCACCGAAAAAAAGATAGCCAAACCCTGGGCAACCACCGGGAAAACACCAGACAGGGAAAAAAATGTAATTACATCCCTTCATCTTCAACCCGAGCGAATGGAAGAAATAAACCAGGTTTTACAACAGAAATATAATACTATCCGACAGGAGGAGGTACGCTGGGAAGAATATTTAACTGATGACGCGGAAGTATTATTTACTGCCTTTGGTCTGGCGTCCCGGATCGCTCGCAAAACGATTCAACTGGCGCGGGAGGATGGTATCAAAGCCGGCCTGTTTCGCCCTAAGACGGTCTGGCCTTTCCCATATCAGCGCTTGAGCGAACTGGCCAAGCAGGTGGATATGATCCAGGATATTGAATTAAATGCCGGACAAATGGTTGAGGATGTTCGTTTGGGAGTTGAGGGTGCCGTTCCGGTATTTTTCCATGGGAGAATGGGCGGAATGATTCCCACACCGGAGGAAATACTAGAGCAAATGAAAATTAATTTAGCGGCGGTTCGTGGTAAAAATGGCCGTCCCAGGGAGGAAACACCATGAGTGACCAAAATACGGTTATCGCAGAAGAAACCAGGGCAATGGACCTGGTTTACCAGCGTCCTGATTCACTCATGGATGTGCGCATGCATTACTGTCCGGGCTGTGGTCATACAACTGCCCATAAGATCCTGATGGAAGTGGTGGACGAAGCGGGCATCAAGAGTGAAACGGTTGGAGTCGCCCCGGTAGGCTGTGCTGTGCTGGCCTACGAATATTTAGATGTCGATATGCATCAGGCTGCTCATGGGCGTGCAACTGCCGTGGCTACCGGAATTAAAGCAGTGCTACCGGACAAATATGTTTTTACTTACCAGGGTGATGGTGACCTGGCGGCGATCGGAACAGCGGAAACAATTCACAGCGCCAACCGTGGCGAAAATTTCCTGATCATTTTTATTAATAATGGAATATATGGCATGACCGGTGGCCAGATGGCGCCAACCACACCGGTTGGTGAAAAGACCGCCACATCACCATATGGCCGGGATCGCAAAACTGCCGGAGCTCCGATTGATATTACTCATCTGCTGGCTCAATTGCCGGGCACGTTCTATGCCACTCGCCAATCGGTACATGATGCCAAAGCGGTGCGGAAGACCAAAAAAGCATTCATGAAAGCTTTCGAATATCAGAAATTGAATAAAGGTCTTTGCATCGTTGAAATCGTGTCGAACTGTCCCTCCGGCTGGAAGTTAACTCCCTACCAGTCCAATGAATGGATGAAAGAACATATGATGACCATTTATCCACCCGGAGATATTAAAACGCCGAGCAAGGAGGATTTGCTGCCATGACCGAAGAAACGATCATTGCCGGATTCGGTGGACAGGGGGTATTGTCGATGGGAATGTTATTGGCCTATGGTGGTGTAATTGAAAACCAGGAAGTTTCCTGGATGCCCAGCTATGGTCCCGAGATGCGGGGTGGTACGGCTAATTGTATCGTGATCAATGGTGACGAACCGATCAGTTCACCGATTGTTTCCCGTTTTGATTCGGTAGTGATATTCAATCAGCCTTCCCTGGATAAATTTGAAGCTGCCGTTAAACCACGTGGACTGTTGATGTACGAGGAAGAAGCCATCTTGAATCCACCGACTCGGACTGATATTACTACAATTGCAGTACCGGCGGCCAAAGCGGCGGTTGAGTTGAAAAATCAAAAAGTGATCAATCTGGTAATGCTGGGTGCTTTTCTCAAAGCCAAAGGAATTATTAAACCTGAAACGGCAATTAAAGCGCTTTACAAAGTGCTGCCGGAACGACATCATAAATTGATTCCGCTGAATGAAAAAGCGCTAAATCGGGGAGCTGAATTAGTAGACACTGAAATGAGTGCCAGCTGATTCTACATAATTGATAACCGGTGACACAGGAAATAATTTAAGCGGTCATTGGTATTTAACTAGATATTAATCAGGTTTTAAGGGCTTTTGATTTGATAATCATAATTTAGCGAGCTAATTTTAAAACCTGATGGCCTCCCCCGGAATAAAAATAGCTCCTTCGATCCTGTCAGCGGATTTTTCAAATCTGAGAACAGTCCTGACCGACTGCGACCGGGCGCCAGCCGATCTTATTCATCTGGACATTATGGATGGCCATTTCGTGCCAAACCTGACGATTGGCCCGGCTGTAGTTAAAGCACTGCGACCACATACCAAGACTTTTCTCGATGTCCATCTCATGGTTAATGATACCATTAACTGGATCGAACCGTTTGCTTTAGCTGGAGCTGATGGGATAACCTTTCACGTCGAAGCACAAGGTAGTCCGGGTGAAATAATCGATTATATCAGGAGTTTCAATAAGAAGGTGGGAATCTCCTTGAGACCACACACCAATGTTGAGTTGATTGAACCGTTTCTTGAATGGGTGGATCTGATTTTGGTCATGAGTGTCGAACCGGGTTTTGGCGGACAATCATTCATTCCGGAATCAATTGATCGGATCAGGAGTATCCGGTCATTCCTGGAACGGCATGACCTGTCGAATAGGGTTGCAATTCAGGTTGATGGGGGAGTTGATCTGACAAATGCCACTGATATTGTTACCGCCGGCGCATCTATACTCGTGGTCGGAACAGCCATTTTTGGAACGGCTTATCCAACCGAGAATATACAGAAACTTAGAGAGATTGCTGTATAATGAAAATTTATCTTGGAGCCGATCACGCCGGTTATGCTCTGAAAGAAACAGTGAAGGAACATCTGTTGGTTAACAGCTACCAGGTAGAAGATTTAGGTGCTGTCAATTATAATCCTGATGACGATTATCCTGATTTTGTGTTTCCGGTTGCTGAAGCAGTTGCCAGTGATCGGGAAGGAGTCGGAATCATATTCGGTGGGTCTGGCCAGGGAGAGGCTATTGCTGCCAACCGGGTATCCGGTGTGCGGGCGGTTGTTTTTTATGATGGTCCCGATGAAATTGTTAAATTATCACGCCGGCATAATAATGCTAATATATTGTCATTAGGTGCGCGATTTATCCCGACTGACCGTGCCCTGACAATGATTGATCTATGGTTAAAGGAACAGTTTGAAGGAAATCGTCACCAGCGCCGAATTGATAAATTAGACCATCGATCTTGAACTTTCTGAGTACAGCACTCTATTGGGTCACGCGCGTACGCTGGCTCGTTATCGCCGTTATTGCCGGCATTGTTTTATTGCTGCTTCCAACCCCGTCGGGATTATCGATAGCAGGGCACCGCTTGCTGGTAATTGCAATTGTAACCTTAATTCTGGTTGTCACCGAACCAATCCCATTGCCCGCTACAGCCATTTTTATTATTATCGCTCTGACCTACGGAGGAATTGATACACCTAACCAGGTTGCCCGTGCTTTTATGAACGATGCAGTTTTTTTCATCATGGGATCACTGATGTTGGCTGTAGCGATTGTTAAACAGGGTTGGGATGCACGAATTGCACTCGGGATTATTAAAATCACTGGCAATAAAACTCGCAATATCGCTTTTGGATTTACCGCCATTTCTGCTGTTCTGGCTTCTTTTATCGGTGAACACACGGTCGCGGCTCTAATGCTACCGATTGGAATGAGTCTGGTCCGTTATACATCTCCTGATGTTGAAAAAGTGCGTGGTCTGGCGGCGATTATCCTATTCTCAATTGCCTACGGTGCGCTGGTGGGATCAATCGGTACGCCCTCCGGAGGTGGCCGTAATGCGATTATGCTGAATTATTTACAGGATTCAGGGGTTGAGAGCATAACCTATCTGCGCTGGATGCTGTACATATATCCGCTGGTCCTGATCCTTGTCCCAATAGCTTCGTACCTGATTTGGCACAGCTTTTCGACTAAATATCATATTCTGGACAGCGGTGTTCGCCGATTAAAAGTTCGGGTCAGTAAACAGGGATCCATTCGCCCACGGGAGATTTCAGGTTTGGTCGTTTTCATCCTGGTTTTCCTGGGCTGGATATTTTTATCCAGCCGCTTCGGGCTGGGTACAATTGCCCTTACCGGTGTGTTGCTGTATCTGGTGACGGGTCTTGTTCGCTGGGAAGATATTAATCGCAATACCCATTGGGGTGTGATCATCTTATTCGGTGCAACAATAGCTCTTGGATCATTTATGCGCTCAACCGGTGCAGCCGTGTGGTTGGCAAAAGGATTAGTTGGTTTAATCGGAACTGATTCGGGCCAATTTTCAGTGCTATCAGATATATTGGTCGTTGGTTTGACTACAACAATGGCCAATACACTTTCCAGCTCCGCCACCGTCGCTGTCTTGGGACCGATAACGCTTAATCTGGGATCCGATCTGGTCCATCAGGGATTGATAACCGCGCTGGCTTCGTCCTTTGGATTTTTTACGGCTGTCGCTGCCCCGGCCTGCGCAATTATTTATTCCAGTGGATTAGTCCGGGCAAAAGACTTCCTGCGAGCCGGTTGGAAGGTTGGTGCGCTAAGCATAATAATATTGATCATCTATGCTAATACTTATTGGCTGATATGGTTTTAATTATGGTTAAAGTAACATTAGAGTATGTGAGGTAATTTTGTCATGCGATTGTTAATAGCTATTTCCAGCAAGGAATATTCTGAATCGACTTTACGGATTGGTTTGAAGATAGCTCGTGCCCTCAAGTCCTGTATTACAATCGCCTGCGTGGGTCAGAAGCCCAGTTCATTTGCCAGGGATGAGGTGCGTCTGGCTCAGGAATCCATGGAGCGCTGGGATATTAATCAACCGGCTATCACCGTTCTGGAATGGGCGTTTGACTATCTGGTGAAAAATGACTTCATTAGTAAAGAAAGTTGTGAAAACGGTTTTAAGAAGCGCCTGCTGGTAAAACGGGCTGGCGAGCGGGGTGAAATTAATTTTACGGGTACCTTTTGTGATCATGTGGATATGATCGTCCGATTCGGAGATGTTATTGCCGAACTACGGGATGAAGTGCGCCGGCATGAATATGACGTAACCATTATCGGCGGTAGTAAAAAACAACGGATGGCTCATGACCTGGTGCAATATATTGATACATCTATTCTGGTTGCTAACCAGCTCGATTTTGATAAACCATACCGAATTTTACTACCGGTAGACGATTCCAAAGGGACTTTGAAAGCGGTCATTTTTGGTATCCAGATTGCCAAAGCTTATAAACTTGAAGTAGATGTTTTGACCGTCTCTAAACGCCAGCGCTTTGGTTCTGGATATCGAGGAGCCTCAGACCGGGCCTGCCGCTATCTAAATAACGCCAATGTCAATTATGAACGTCATCTGGTGGTTGGCGATCCGGTTGACACAATAGTGGAGCGGGCTGCGGAAAATCACATAATTATTATGGGTGTTTCCAATAAGAATCCGCTCAAGAAATTCTTTGTTGGAAGTAAACCGTTAAAGGTAATGGCTGCCAGCGAAAATCCGATATTGATTGTAAAGTAGTTTATAGTAAAACGGGTAGGGTGTAAAGATTCCCTAGCTTATACCATAGCAGGAATTCTGACATCATAATTGAGAAATCCCAAATAATTGTGATCCAGAGCAATTAGTACTCTTGCAGAGGCACAATTGTTAGTCCGATCACGGAAATATTTACGACGCCTACCCATATTTGAACCAGCAATTACATGGATCGAATAGTTTTTTCGAATATTATCGATTGAATTCTGTTTGGTGTGGTTGTTGTAGAAGATGATTAATAGGATTTCGGCAAAAAGAACAATGATTGACGATTAGAATTGTAACGGATTAACAGATGACTAATAAGCCGCAAATAAGGATGTGACTGGTATGAAAAGTTTGAAATACAACTTGGGATTATTATTATGTCTAACTGGTAGTGGGATTTTAGCAAATCCGAGCGGTAGCGAATTTGACGGACTGCTGGACCTGAGTGATAATTCAACTAAGATTTTGTATTCTCTGACGAATAGTAATGAGGTTCGTTCCATGTATCGTCGGGTATTTAATCAACTGGCACATACAGGTCAGGACCTGAATAATCTTATTGATGGTTTTATGAATACGTCTCCTAAGGTGGTATCGGAAATCACTCGGCGTTGGCACCGTCCCGCGGAAAAATTATCCTATTCAAAATACCGTAAAATATTTATTACTGATGCAAGAATTAGTACTGGAAAAAAATTTCACGCTAATCATCAGGATTTAATACACTTGATCAGTAAACGCTATGGAGTCGATGAATATCTTTTACTGGCGATCATCGGTGTCGAATCCATGTATGGAACCTATCATGCCGATTACCGGGTAGTGGATGTCTTTCATACGGTAGCACATGATGTGCCTCGTAAACGGAAATGGGCGGAACTGGAACTGATCCAGTTTCTGGATTACTGTGCCCGAAATAATATCGACCCCGGCACGATCCGTGGTTCCTATGCCGGGGCCATCGGCTATGCCCAGTTCATACCCTCCAGCTTGAATATGTATGGGAAAGATCATAACGGTGATGGTCGGGTTGATCCCTACACCTGGGAGGATGCACTGGAGAGTGTGGCCAATTATTTAATTAAGCATAAATATGCTCAAAGCAGCACAGATTTTTCACGGGGCTCCCGTAACTGGAAAGCAATTTATGCCTACAATCATTCATCAAATTATGTGCAGGTTATTCTTGAATTCAGGGGTGAATTGAAACGCAAAATTGAATCCGGTTAGCATGGTGTAGCAACGTATTTGTTTCATCTGGAATCGACACCTGCAATTTGATTTATAATCCAGCGCGGTCAATCGGTAGTTGCCTAGTCAAAGATTTTAATACGCTTGAATCTTTCAATTAAAATATAAGAAATGTAATTTCCGACGGTTGATTTAGCGTTTCTAAAAATATTTGGGCTAGGAAAATATAATGTCGAAATGGACAAAAGATAATTTTATTGATGATTTGCGCGCCAAATGCAATCGCGAAGTGACTAAAATAGGCGTGCGTATTATCGAGTTCAGTGAGAAAGAGGCTGACGAATTATCCTGGGGGCGCGGAAGAGATCATGGGACGCTGACCTTTAAATGCCTATCGGATGTCGGATTAATCACACTGTTCCATATGTCCAGTGAGGGCAGTTTGAATCTGATGATAAATTATCTTCGCCACAAAGATTTACCTAAACAGGTCCTGCGGGATCTGATTGTAAAATTGGAAGCTAATTTTTTACGCGAATATGATGAAGAATTGTATCCGTCTGATACCTTTGAAAAAATGGATGTATTATTCCATACTTCCAACCAGGTGGATAAATTCATTAGCGCGGTTGAGGGGGCTTGCTACCGTTTGCGCCAGTGATTTTTCCATATTTGACTAATTATGACCCCGCTGAAACGTGGGGTTTTTTATTGTTAGACACAGACCAGCATTTTATACTTGATGCAAATTTTTCAATGATTATTGAGAAACTAATCCTAATGGGGATTTGACAGTGATAAGAGATGGCACATAAAAAATCCAAATTTAAATTACAATTATTAACCAAATTGTTAGATAGGATTGATCAGGTGAGCTTTCAGGAATATATCCAGCGGTCCAATACATCGATTTGGCACGAGGAGATTATCTAATGCAAACAACTACCGTGTCAGGCATTATATTATGCGTGCTTGGTATCGTATCCGCTCAACAGATGGGTAGAATAACCGGAGTTGTGCAGGATCAGGCGACCCTGCAACCATTAATCGGTGCCAATGTTATCATTCAAGATACTCAGTACGGTGCGGCCACCGATGGGCAAGGGCGTTTCAATATCCCGAATGTTCCTGCAGGCAGCTACCATCTTAAGACCATGATGATGGGTTATGAACCGGAAGTTAAACTAAATGTGCATGTGATTGCCGGACGTCAGACTATTTTAACCTTTGATTTGCCAATAGCAGTTATGGAACTGCAATCGATCGAAGTTACTAGGAGTTATTTTAAAAAAGAACCGGATGTAGTATCAAGCAGTCGGACAGTTGATTATGAAGAAATCAGGACTGATCCGGGTGGTGTGTATGATATACAACGAATGATGCAAACGCTGCCGGCAGTAGTATCTGCTGCCGATCAGGATAATGAAATTATAGTGCGTGGGGGTGCGCCCGGGGAAAATCTATTTATAATGGACCATATTGAGATTCCTAATCCAAATCATTTCGGATACCAGGGAGCCGGTGGCGGACCGGTGAATATGATCAATACCGAATTTGTCGATCAAGTGGATCTGATCGCCGGAGCGTTTCCGGCCAAATATGGTGGTAAAGCATCGTCTGTAATGGATATCCGGTTACGGGAGGGTAGCCGTGAGGAATATAACCTGGATCTTGATATGAATATGTCTGGTATTGGATTTAATACCGAGGGACCAATCGCTAAGGGACGCGGTTCTTTTCTGGCATCGTATAAGCTCAGTTATCTGGACTTAGTAATTAAGAGTTTCGGCATGGTGGCGATACCCCATTATTGGAGTACTCAGGGAAAATTGGTTTTTGATATAAACCAAAAACAGCAATTGATTGTGAATGCCATTTATGGGAGTGATGAAATTGCCATCAGCGGCGAACCCACTCCGCAAAGCCGGGGTGCGGAAAATGTGGATGTAAAGGGTTACGAATATGCTGGTGGTATTTCGTTAAAAAGCCTGTGGAATAAAAATATGTATTCGCGTCTGACCCTGTATCGTACTGGTGCCTGGTGGAATTATGACGTCTATCGCTTTGACTTTGACTTCAATAAGGATAGTTATTATTACAAGGATGATTATGAAACCGGACTGGCATTAAAAGGTGATCTGGTTCTGCGTCTTAATCCGCACCTGGAAATTCGTACCGGATTCCAGATAAAACGGATGCAGCTGGAATACATTGATCGGGCAGAAGAAGGCTATCGTTATGCCTATGCCTATTCATTACCGACCAATCCTGGTTATCCCATGGACACCACTAATGCTGATATTTTTTATGATCAGATTTTTCCAATAATTGAACAGGCTGATTCGACTGTTATGGAAACAGAGACCATCTGGGGTTATTACAAAGGGCAGGATACGGTCAGGGCTTTCCGGGTTGCGGCCATCGATACTTTTGAAGCCTGGGAATTGAATCTGAATAATGCTTTTGAGTCTTACCAGTTATATACACAGCTAAAATGGCAGCCTCTTTTACGACTCACTATCAACGCTGGTTTACATTATTTTAGGAGCGAATACAATAGTGATCAGGCGCTGGAACCGCGCCTTGGATTAGCATATAAATTAACCGAAAAAACTTCATTGAATGCTGCATACGGTAGACATTACCAGATGCCGAGTTATTTATTGTTAACGCTGGACGAGTCGGGGAAATACCTCAAGAATAAGCATACGGTACAATACGTGCTGGGCGTGGAACAATTATTTGCGAACGATATCCGTGGTACTCTGGAAATTTACCGGAAAGAATACTCGGATGTACCAATTTTTGTATCCGATACTACCCGGGATCCACTAGATTACTCCCGCGAGCTGATCAGTGCCGGTGAAGGCTATTCCCAGGGTATTGAATTTTTGCTGCAAAAAAAGCTGGCCGAACGATTTTGGGGTACCTTCAGTTACTCCAATTATGTAGCAAAAGGACGGGATCCGCGCTACCCTGATCAAAAGAAATATTATAACTGGTCCTATGATTTTCGCAACGTGCTGACTCTTTCCGGTGGCTATAAAATCGAATTTCATAAAAAAACCTGGTTTAAAGAATTAAAAAACAGAAAATGGTGGGGTTTTGTGGCCTGGATACCATTAGCTCCTTCCGATGAATGGGAACTGGGTGTTCGATATCGGTATGTTGGCGGGAAACCATATACGCCTAACAGCTATGATTTCCGGATCAGGGAATGGTATCCTTTACCGGGACAGGCTTATAACACGGAGCGGCTGCCATCTTATAACCGATTCGATATCATGATCATGCAGCGCCATTTCCTTAAAAAGGGCAGCCTGACAGCCTTTATCAATATCATGAATGTTTTCGATGTTGATAATATTTGGGATATTCAATACAATCCGGATGGTACTACCCAGGATGTATTACAGTTCAAGACTTTCCCGGTCGGCGGATTTATGCTGGAGTTTTAGTTAGATACAATTCGTTTTTGTTGATTCAGTTGAACGGTGTTAGTTTCAGTGGTTCTTATCCGTGTGGAATTTGGAGGCTATCGTGAAACAGTTGATTTTTTTAGTATTTCTTGTGTCTGGTGTCATCTTGTGGGCTGATGATGATCAGACTGAACCCGGTAAACTGACCGAAATAATTACCACTGACGATGTTGAATACCTAGGGGTGATCGTTTCGGAAAATGACTCGACGCTAACCCTGAAGGCACCCTCTGGTATTGAGATAACAATTCCAGTTTCCGCGATCGCCAGTCGTTCAGATTTCGCAGGAGACGTAAAGGAAGGCAAGGTCTGGCGACCGGATCCCAATAAAAGTATGTATCTGTTCGCTCCGTCAGCCTTTCCTGTTGAAGCTGGTAATTCTTATTGTCGGGATTTCTGCCTGGTCTTTCCGTCATATAATTTTGGAGTGGGCGATGCCGGATCAGTACAATTGGGTGCTTTCTGGTTTCCGGGAATGCCTCTAGAAAATACCCCCTTGATAGCTTCAGGTAAATTTTCCTTCATCAATTTTCAAAAGATAAAAATGGCCGCTGGAATCATGTATCTCACAATCCCTGGTGCATTTGATGAAGACGAAAGATTCGGAACCGGATTCACATTCATCACCGGTACGATGGGTGATCGATTTTCCCATTTATCAGGTTCGCTGGGCTGGGGATTTGTGCAGATGGAGGGGACTTGGGAATTTATGGAGCGCCCGATCCTGGTGATTGCCGGAAACCAGCGCACCTCGAATACAACCGCTCTGGTTGCAGAACTATGGTTTCCACCGGGATTGGAAGTGGTTCCGATCATGGCAGCGGTACGGTTTTTCGGCCGTAAAATTTCGGTTGATATAGGCGGACTCTGGACCTCGGATATGGAAGGTATATTGCCTGTGCCGCTGATAAATTTCACCTATCAAACTAATCAGCAAAAATAGTAACAGTTTTATTGAGCAAGAATGACCGTGATGGATAGTAAGGGTATATTATTCATTAAAGCGGTCAGGATAATATTGCTCACCATCCTGCTGATTGCATGTATCAGTGCTAAAACCATTAACCTGAAACTGGCTACCGCAGCGCCGAAAGGAACCTGCTGGGACCTGGCTCTGCAGGAAATGAGCCAGCAACTGGAATTGGAAACCGAGGGTCGAATCAAACTGACGATCTATGCTGGCGGTATTGTTGGTGATGAGTCAAATATCGTCCGCAAATTATGGATCGGGCTCTGCTCTAACGATCCGAATACCGCCGGATATCTGGACAGGAGTGAAAGTCTGTAATTGAACAATTCTTCTGTATAATTTTTGATTTATTTAGATAGTAGGAGAGAATGGTTATCTTATACTGGTTTTGATTAATTTACCAGCCATGGCAACCCACAAACAGGTTCATTTCCTGTGTATACTGATCGGATTAATTATATTTACAGTACCGCTCGGCGGGCAAACTGCGCTACCACATGGATTAACTGCAGAAGAACGAACACGGCTTGATGAAATCGGAATCAACCGCTCGATTACCGATCCGCCGGATAGTATTGTATTCGCGCCAGCTGAATTCGATTCCCTGGATGGACTGATCTTTGCCTGGGATAGCTACCCATTACTCCTTAAGCAACTGATCACCGAAACCTCCGAGAACGATACGGCGTGGGTCGTGGTGGACAGCCAAAGCGAACAGGATTACGTTAGTACGCAACTGGCAACGTTTGGTGCGAATATGAACCAGGTCGTCTTTCAGCAGATCGCCCATAATTCGGTTTGGATCCGCGATTACGGACCCTGGTGGATTTTTGAACCGGATGGTTCCCGCAGTATAGTGGATATGGTTTACAATCGACCCCGTCCTCTGGATGATGCCTACCCCGAACAGTTGTCAGATCTATGGGGAATTCCCTACTACGGCACCGCACTGGTAGAGGCCGGAGGTAACCTGCTGCTTGATGGCCGGGGAGCGGCCTTGATTTCAAATGTCGTTTTTGATCCGAACCAGGGCTTCGATCCCAATCTGACAGTAGCCCAGTTGGAACAATACATGCTGGATTATTTTGGCGTTCACAAGGTGATTATCACGCCGCATTTACAAAATGATGGTACCGGCCACATCGATATGTTTGTCAAGCTCCTAAATGATACGACAGTAGTTGTTGGTGAATACAGTTCACCAGCTGATGGGTATGGAAATAATTACAATATCTGTAACCAGGTCGCTGACCAGTTTGCGACTGAAACAAATGGGGCCGGTCGTCCCTTTAATGTAGTACGTATGCTGATGCCTCCCTACAGTGGCGGTATTACCTACACCTATATCAATTCATTATTGATCAATAATAAAGTATTCGTTCCGATCTATGGATTTGCTACCGACAATTCGATTCTGGCCCAGTACGAGCAAATTATGCCTGGCGTTGAGGCGATCGGGTTTGACTGTAATGATATCATTCCGGCCAATGGAGCTATCCATTGCATATCGATGAAAGTCCCTACCAGGATTCAGATTGCTGACCCCTGCATTGACTGGACCAGCGGCGATGTTAACAATGATGAAACCATAGATATTTTTGATATCCTGCTAACCGTGGAATTTGTTCTTGAAAATTATCAGCCGGGCCAGTGCGAAGCTGGTGCTGCAGACATCAATAACGATAATTCGCTTGATGTGCTTGATGTAGTAAACTTGGTTATACAAATCATGGGAATCTAGCGGCTTTGGGGGACCGGGCTAATTCTTCTGATTAATATCTCCAGTACTAGAGAGGATACTCAATGAAATTCAACTACTGGCGCATTCTGTTACTTGGGTTCGGTTTCATGGGAGTGACATTATTATGGGGTATTTATAATGCCGATGTACCGATTTTTCTACAGGCTGGACGTTCAGACTACAGCGCTACCGCGGGAGTGTCTGGATTCGGTCTTTCGGCCGGTTTAACCGGCTTCATAATGACACTTGACAATATAGCTGCGCTATTTATCCTTCCCTTTATCGGTGCCCTGTCAGATCGATTATGGACCCGGATTGGCCGGCGTAAACCGTTTATTATCATTGGTGCACCCCTGGCATTGATTGGCTTTGTGGCCATCCCGATTTTTGTTGGCAATTCACTGTTGTTTTTCATGGCCGCGATTGCCTTGACCCTGTTTGCAATGGACATGTTTCGGACTCCGGTAGTCTCGTTGATGGGTGACATAACGCCATCACCCAAACGTTCCCAGGCAAACGGCGTGATCAACCTGATGGGTGGAGTTGGTGCAGTGCTAGCCTTCCTGATAGGTGGCGCGCTATTTAAAGTATCGATTAACGCACCGTTTTATTTTGGTGGTGCCACCATGCTGTTTGGTTGCGGTATCGTGATCTTTTTCATACGGGAGCCAGCCCCGGATAAAGCTTATGCTGCCGAAGAGGAGCCGGCGTTGATAAAAAGCTTGAAAGCAGTCTTGCATGATCGCGATAAATCGGCGCTTAATTTATTAGGGGCTATCTTTTTCTGGTTTCTGGGGTATGGTGCTTTGGAAGTATTTTTCACATCTTTCGCAGTTAACAGACTTGATGTGGACATCGGTTTTGCTACCATGCTATTAGCTTATTTCGCATTGCCAATTGTATTGTTTTCACCGTTAAGCGGATATATCGGTGCCAAGCTGGGACGCAAACGGACGATTAATTTCGGCATTCTATTTTTTGCGGCCTTACTGGCCTATAGCTTTACGTTGAGCTCAATTCTGGAGACCAAGATCGTGTTACCGCTGTGTGGCATAGCCTGGTCGTTGATCCTGGTTAATTCTTTACCGATGGTTCTGGATATGGCTCCCAAAGGTCATTTGGGGATTTACACCGGCCTGTATTACCTGGCTTCCCAGTTATCGGCGATCATGGGTCCTCTACTGGCGGGGTTCATCATTCAGATGTTCTCCAATGATTATGGAGTGGCATTCATCTATGGTGCGCTAACCCTGCTAATTGCATTCTTGTTTATGCGACCGGTCAAACGGGGCGAAGCTGTAATTGATCAAATTTGAAAGGGACTGAATAATTATGGACAAGCAATTGATCTATGAACCAATGACTGTAATTACTGATTTGATCCTGGCCGGCATGACAGCCTGGTTTGCCTGGGAGTTGAGTGCCTGGTACTGGGAGCGGCTAATGAATATCCACTGGCATTTTTCCCGTGCCTTCTGGATGCTGGCTGTCGGCGCCCTGCTGGGCGCTGTCAGTCACGGGATCGGACCTCATTTAAATCCCGGCTTGAATGACCTGATCTGGAAATTGACCACAATATCCATCGGTCTGGCCTCTTTTTTCCTGCTGATGTCTTCATTGTATCACGTCTTTCCTTTTGCTACGATCCGACTGCTGCGGTGGATTCCAATCATTCTTTTGGTCGGATATTTAATAATAATCTGGCGTGACCCGCGATTCATTAACGTAATTCGGTTTTATGCTCCAACCATGATTTTTGTTCTATTGGTCATGTTGTACAGCTATTTTACCAGGTCAATGCCTGGCAGCGGCTGGGTAATTGCCGGTATTCTGGTGAGTTTTGCCGCCGCAGGAGTCCAGATGAGCGGTTTTTCGCTTCATAAACATTTTAATCACAATGATATCTATCATGTCATTCAAATGGTGGGTATGTATCTGTTATACCGGGGTGGTTTATTGCTCAGCGATTTTGATGTTAACCAGGTATAAAAGATGTAAATCCAAAACTCTAACAATGCTAAATTCGGCGTCAATTTTGAAGGAAAAACAGTGGATATAGAACTCACTTCCCCCAATTCATTTACCCGGGAAATGACTATTAAATTAGTCTGGGAAGAAATTGCCCCGGACTATGATAAAACAGAAAAACAAATCATCAAGAATATTAAAATACCCGGTTTCCGACCCGGCAAGGTGCCTAAAAAAGTAGTTCTACAACAGTATCAGCAAGCCATCGATGCCCAGTTTATTGATGAAATAATTCAGAAATATTATCTTCAGGCGTTACGTGAAAAGGAAATTACTCCGATCAATCAGGCCAAGGTCGAGAATATTGATTTTAAGAATGGGCAACCACTAACCTTCAAAACAACTTTTGAAGTCGAACCGCAGATTGAGTTACCGCAATTGAAAAAGAATAGTCTGAAGGTTCAGAAGACCATCTATCAATCGGATAATCAGGATGTCGATGATGCCATCAAGGACATGCAGGAGCGGTTTTCGGATGTGCGAACTGTCGAGGATGGAGCTCAATTGGGTAATTACCTAATTGCTGACCTCCAGAAACTGGATAGCTCAGGTTTACCCTTGATCGGTGAGAAATTCGACCAGCGGTATATTAAGATCGGAGAAGGTGCTTTCGGTGGTGCTGTACAAGATAAATTGATTGGCCTTAAGCCGGGTGATTCAGCCCGGATCGAAATTCCAGAAGGTGAAGGCCAGGAGCTGAGCCTGTTTGAACTGAACATAATCAATGTTGAAGAGCGGGTTCCAGCCGTGATCAGTGCTGAATTTATCAAGCAAGTCGATCCAGAAGCGCAGGATGAACAGGAATGGCGTCAGCGCGTCAAGAATCGTATTGATGAAAATCTGGAGCATCGATCCCAAGAAGCGTTTAATCGTTCACTCTCCGATGTTTTGATCGAATTGGTGAATCCGGAATATCCACCCTCCATGGTTGATGCCTATCTGGACAAGGTAATTGAAGGTGCCAAAAAAGAGAACGCAGGTGAAGTGGATGAAACCCGTCTTCGGGATGCCTATCGAACGATTGCAGAGCATAATCTGAAATGGTACCTGATTCACAATGCCCTGATCAAGCAACAGGATTTTAAAGTGTCCAAGGAAGAAATCGAAGCAGAAATCCAGCGTCTGGTTGACCGCACCCCAGCCAGCGACAAAGAGATACGAAAATACTATAAAAAACCGAGCAACCGTCATAAACTTGAAGAGGACTTAATCGAAAAGCTGATACTGGATTATCTAAAAGAATTTGCCAAGATTAAGGAAGTTAAAGTCAAGACCAAAGACTTACGCGAACAGGCAGCCAAGGAGCAACCAGATGGATAAAGAACATATCGCTCAATTAATTCCCATGGTAGTGGAACAGTCCGGCCGGATGGAACGTGCTTACGATATTTATTCACGTCTGTTGAAGGAACGGATCGTGTTTTTGGGCACACCAATCGATGATGCTGTCGCCTCATTGATCATTGCCCAATTATTATTCCTGGACGCTGAAAATTCGGAAAAGGATATTTATCTATATATTAATTCACCTGGTGGGATTGTAACTGCCGGACTGGGAGTTTATGATACCATGCAGTATATCAAATCCGATGTAGCCACGATCTGTATGGGACAGGCTTCCAGTATGGGTGCAGTTCTTTTGGCAGGCGGTAAACGTGGTAAACGCTCTGCTTTACCCAATGCCCGGATTATGATTCACCAGCCGATGGGCGGTGTTGAAGGCCAGGCGAGCGATATTCAAATACAGGCTGATGAAATCGATCGGTTGAAAATACGGCTTAACAAGATTTTAGCCCGCTGTACCAAACAATCGTTGAAACGTATTGAAAAAGATACGGACCGTAATTTTTTCATGAGCGTTGAGGATGCCCAGGAATATGGATTAATTGACACAATATTAGTGCCCAGTAAAAAGTGAATAAAAATCATATAGTGCCGATAGAAACAGAGCCGGATTCGGCTGAAAATATTACCGATCCTTTTCAGCTTGTGCTACACAAACCAACTGAGATCAAGGATTTTCTCGATCGATATGTAATCGGGCAGGAGCTGGCCAAACGTACTGTTTCAGTAGCTGTCTACAACCATTATAAACGAATCCTGTACCAGGATGTGGAAGAAGATGTTGAGATTGAGAAAAGTAATATTTTATTAATTGGTTCTACCGGTACCGGCAAAACATTACTCGCGCAAACACTGGCCAGATTCCTTTCGGTACCTTTTGCACTGACCGATGCTACTGCCTTAACGGAGGCTGGTTATGTGGGCGAGGATGTAGAGAATATTCTGGTCCGCCTGCTCCAGGTTGCCAATTATAATGTTGCCGCAGCGGAACAGGGAATTATATATATTGATGAACTGGATAAAATTGGTCGTAAATCTTCTTCGGCTTCAATCACCAGGGATGTCTCCGGCGAAGGCGTTCAGCAAGCTCTGCTTAAGATCCTCGAAGGCACAGTCGCCAATGTACCTCCCCAGGGAGGGCGCAAACATCCAGAGCAGCGTTTGATACCGGTTGATACAAAAAATATACTGTTTATTTGTGGTGGTTCCTTCGACGGTCTAAATGAAATCCTGGATAGCCGAAAAGGCGCTGGTGAAATCGGATTTAAGTCAAAGGAGAAAAAAACGGCCGTAACAACGATTGGTCCCCAGTTATCAGAGATAACGCCCAGCGACCTGGTTAAGTTTGGTTTTATTCCAGAATTGATCGGTCGATTACCGGTGGTTGCCGGCTTGGAAGACCTTGATCACAATGCTTTATTCAGGGTCTTGACCGAACCGAAGAACGCATTGGTGAAACAGTATCAGAAATTATTTATAATGGAGGGAATAGCGCTCGAATTTCAAAAATCTGCGCTCGATATTATAATCCAACGTGCTCTGGAACGGAAGTCCGGCGCTCGATCGCTCCGCTCAGTTATGGAAGAGTTTATGATGGACCTGATGTTTGATTTACCTGAATTGGAAAATGTTCGTAAAGTAATTATCACTCCCAGAGTCGTTACCAAAAGAGCCAAACCGCGTTATTTGTATTATCGACGAAAATCAGCCTAAAAAGGGGAAAACATTCCCCTTTTTCTATAGTTTATTTAAGCAGTAATAGCTTCTTAGTAACTGTATAGCCGGTTGTAGTCATCTGAATGAAATAGGTGCCACTGGCTACCGCTTTATCCGCATTGTTACGCCCGTTCCATTCTAGGTAATAGCGGCCGGGAGTATGCACCCGGTTGATCTGTTTTATCAGCTTACCGCGAATATCGTAAATCGTAAAGCTGATCTCAGCATTTCCAAGTACCTGATATCGGAAGCTAGTCCTGGGATTGAACGGATTGGGGTAATTGTCGGATAATTCGAATGCGGTAGGTAACACTTGATTGTCGGTGGCGCTGACATAAGGTGTAATGATTATTCGACCAACATTGGTATTGTACGGTACTCCGGTATTGCCGAATACATCCATCAGGAAAACATTGCTGATTGTGACGATGACCTGGCCTATTTGCGCACTGTGATTGACAACCCCGTTGACGGTAAACAGGCTGCTATCTCCCACCGCCAGGGGACTGCTGCTAAGAGCCGCGGCTTGCACCATAATGCCATCCGGTAGCATTGTCATGGTTGAATGCCATCCGTTTAGCCGATTGCTTAGGGCGATGGCGGGTGTCCATTCTCCATCCTGATTCAGATCGGTGAATTCTTCACCGTCATCCCACTGATTATTTCCGTTGTCATCAGTAAATAATTCATCAGCCGGGATCAGATAGTCCGGTACATCATTGAGGGTTATCGAGATCATTTTAATCGGAACCGTATTGTTTAATTTCACTTCAAATTGAAAAGGACCACCTACCGGAGCCGTGCTGTCCTGAACGGTGAATACCTGTGGTACACTGATAATACTGTAAATGGCAGTATTAGTTATCAAGGCAATTTCCGAACCGGCCGAATCAGCGGAATAATAATTATTCAAGCTTAAGAGAATGGACTGACTCACACTGGTATTGGCAAACAGGCTGATATCCATGACAGCACCGGTTCCTTCGGAAATACTGGGGTTCACCAACTCAATAAAATTATCGGTAATTATGATGGTATCGGCACTGGCGCGCCCGGTAAGATTAACACCGGTTACAGTCAATATATCAGGCAGTCCGGTGATTCCGAACTCCAGCGTGTTGATCGGCATCGTATTATCAATTTCCAGCTCGATCGAACCGGTATCATATGCTATCCCGGAGCTATTATTGAGATCCATGTCAGCGATCAATATTTCGCCGAAACTCAGGTCAAAGCTCATAATGGAATCAGGATCGGAGATATTTTCGATGGCGATCATCGACGGAAAACTATAATAACTTGTAGTGTTAGGAGTGGAACTGTTAGTGAACTCATGATTATCGGAGCTGCCTGGATAGGGATCACCACTGTCACTGCCCTGGTTATTTTCCAGGTTGAACGCACCGTCGGCCTGCTCCAGACCAACGCCATAATGAGGTTCATTATTGTTCGGCCGCCAGCCACTGGTCATCTCGGTGTCGATATGCCAGATCAATAATCCTGGCAGGGGCATATTAACATCGGTTCCAACCTTCTGTCTGTTTTCAAACAACCAATACTCGCTGTTATCCTGAGTGTGATTTACCTGGTAGATAGTATTATTTGAAAAGGATTGTTCGAGTTCAATACCGGTTTGATCCGACTCCAGAATAATCGGGTTGGACCAGCCCATTTCTGTTTTGCACCAGGCATTCGGTGCGGAGGGGTACCAGGGTGTTGTTCCACTGGTTCCCCAGGAACCGCTGGCCATCAGGGCCAGTTTACCGGCTCCATCCGAACTGCCGTCAGTGTCGTAGAGATCCGGCAGCCCCAGGGCATGACCGAATTCGTGGCACACAACTCCAATCGCGGTGATAATGTCTGTATCAGCATAGATTTCCGGTTGAATCGTATAATCGTCGATCCAGACACCGTCATATTGAACGGCATATCCGCCGGCTGATAAATTCCAGCGGTGTGACCAGATATAGTTCGTATTGCCACCATATTCCGCACCTGGACCGGCATGAATTACGTTGATTACATCAACATTGCCATCATTGTCATTATCATACTTTGTCCAATCCATACCATTGGCCTCGGCTGAATCCACAGCTGCTCGGATGAGTTCCATTACATGCGTATAATAATCGGGATTGTTATTGGCGTAATAATCTAGGCTGTCGCGTGCGGTTACCCATGGAACAATATCAGTAATCGGGTTGAATTGACCATATGAAGTTTCCTGGTAGAAATCACGGAAGCTACCGGAACCGGGATAATTGGGATGTCCATAACCTTCCAGATTCATTAAATCGTTAATGGCCGAATCAGAATAAGATGCAGCTAAATTTGGAAAATCAACTAATAACAGTATAACACTGAACGTGTCGGTACGGGCGGCACTTAGCTGAAAGGCAGGATGGTGAACAAATGTTTCCCGCGGTTCCGGGTTAAGATGCTTGATCAGTGGATTGCCGTCATAAGCAAATGCTGGTGGTTCGTCTTGTCCAACGATACTAGATCCTGGCACCAGTTTGGTACCATCAACACCCATCGCATAAACCCAGTAACCGGTGGTCGATTTGATAATAGACCAGCCTTCTGATGTTTCATGCCAGGCGGACCATTCATCACCGCGGGCATAGCCGGAGAATTGAGAACCATCCGGTTGTTGGAAAACCATCAATTCGGGTGAAGCATTAATAGACAAACCACTTTTTATCAGAATTAAAATGGCAATTATGACGTATTTCATATTTTGTACTCAGCTAGAATTTTGGTGTCGAGTTTACGCAGATTTAGTAAATATTTACTGTAGTAATTGTTTGGTACAATGCTGTTAAACTGCTTGACACCAATTTGATAATTAAGTATTATTCGGGTTACAATCAGAATTAACAATCTATCCCCTAACACAATGTCAACCAGATAAATAATAATCTTAGGAGGCCTCATGCGCTACTTGGTAATAATTTTCTGTATCCTGTTGAGTGTCAATTTTCTAATTGGTGAAGTTTATAACGCTGGAAAGCTGGATAATAATATCCGGAACAGAGAGCGTGCGATAATTGAAAATGACAGTAGCAATCCAATTCGATTGATGGAACCCTCACCGGCACCGACCTATGTATCGCGTGATGATATATTTTCACCAGTACTAGTTGACTCGAGTAAAAACGGTTATGGGCTGTATTCGCAATCCACGACCCCGATTGAATATATACCGGGCCTTGGTGTCGCTGCTTGCTATCGCCAATGGCAGGGAGCAGATGTGTCGGCCGGTTATATTGGCACGGCTCAATCCCCCGATGGTATTAACTGGATGGTTTCGAGCGCGATAAACAGCGTGTATCCATATGGTGCTACACCCGATACTGATCCGGCCTTCCCGGGACAACCTCAGGGACGTTACCCCAGTCTGGGGGGATCTATAAATGGGTATCCTACTCCAATCTGGACTGAATATACCACGACTACCGGTGGCGGTACCAATGGCGGTAGAGCAATGTATACTTATGATCAATTAGGTTGGTTTGGCAGTAGTTTTGCCAGCCCGATATTTGACCTGAATAATGGCTGCAATCCCACACCTTGTGATCCACCAGATTTGTGGGTCAGTCAAAGTCTAATTGTTGAAGATGCTACCGGTCCGATTTTATTAACCGGTTTTCAGGAAGGTTTAGCTAATAACAATTACTGGTTGATACGGTCAAATCTGCATATGTTCGGGTATTATTTCATGAGCGACCCAGTGTTAATTCATGATGAATTGGCTTTCCACATTGATGGATATACCGGTGATCCTGAATTTCATATTAATTCCGATGGGACCGGTTATTTGGGTGTGGTCGGTTACTGGCATGATTATCAGACTGGTGGCGCGGTTACAACCCACACCTTATTTTACAAGACTACAACTGATTATGGTCTGACCTGGTCAATTACCGGTGGTTTGGAAAATAGCGGTTTTAACCATATTTCCGATGCCAAATTGCTGGAGTTGTACACCGAAGCAACGGCTGGAATGGATGTTTTAGTCCCGGGTGATACCATGATTTACTCTGATCCTGATACGATGATAATAAATAATCTCTTCATCGGTTATGATTATGATCTGAAAGTTGATGCTGATGGCGGGTTGCATTTGGTCGCCCAATGTATTTTGCAGGGCGAACTATTTTCCGATGGTTCATCCGGAGTGGAATCCCGTTATTCAGGTGCTGGTATCTACCACTTCTATAATCCAACCCCTGACACTTCCGAAAACTGGACAGCCAGTTTTGTTCGTGATATGTGGCTCTCCAACCGTTTTGATTATGGAATAGCCGGCGCCGGGTTTACCGGATACCAGTATCATTCACCGGATCTGGCGATAAGTTCCGATCCCGGCAGCCAGACACTCTGGTGTGTTATTCCGGCGGTGACCGATTCTTCGGAACTCTGTCCCGATCTGTATTGTGACATCGATCTTTTTCTGTCAAAATCAGAGGATAACGGTGCTACCTGGATCGACTTAGGAAATTTAACCAACACCCCGATTGTGGACGGTATTAAAAACTATGAAGTGAGCTCGCATATTGCGCCGATCGCCACAGACAGTGGTTGTTATTTTATGTGGCAGGTTGCTGATTTCAGCCTATTGACCGTTGAAACTAATGAATACTTTGAAGACTATAAACAGCGGGTGTATGTTGGAAATTATGGATTAGAAACAGTTGTGGAGGTGGATGCTGATCTGCAACCCAATCGGTTTACACTGAATCAAAACTATCCCAATCCGTTTAATCCAACCACTCGGATTGAGTATAGTCTGGCCACGGCTGGAAATGTGACCTTGACTTTGTATAATATTATGGGACAAAAAGTGCTGACGATGGTCGACAAATACCTGAAAGCAGGAAGTCACGATTTTGTGCTGGATGCTTCTGAATTACCTAGTGGGATTTATTTCTATTCACTAACGCAGAATGGGAATACAAAATCTAATAAACTGGTGTTGATGAAATAATAATCGATTCGGATATTTTACTGCCTTTTTGCCCGCTGAATAATTACCGGCACCATCGATAACTGGTAGTGCTGGTAATTATTCGGTTTCAAAGCCAATCGATGAAATAAAGATAAACTGATGCGGACGAATAAAAATTTATACTGGATAATTTTGTTGATTACAGTTCTGGTGTTCAATAACTGTGAAGAATCAGTTGATTCAGATGAAAGCACCGGTCCGGTCAACACTTTGGGAAATTCCTCCGTTGGCAATGGAATGGAAGGGAATATAGCTGATTATTTCTATGATTTTGATTATGACCTGGATGTTGAATATTATCGCTTCTTTGGTGCTGACCTGGATATGTCATACAGCAATTATCTTTCATTAAGAAATGCGGAACCACCTCAATTAACTCTGAAGACTTTTCCGGAGTTTCTGGTTCAGATCAGTCCCAGTGATATTGATCTAACTCATAGATATTTGGTCGATTCCTTGACATTTAGTGATGTCATTTTCCAGGATTCGGTCACGCTTTATTCCGAACCTTTCCGTAATATCAGATCGCTGGAATGGGATTTACTGGCTGAACCGGAATTTCAACGCTATAAGCAGGTAACGTCTGAACCGATTCTAGCCGACACCACAATTAAATATGGAGACACTTTAAACTTATATACTTATGCTGCGGTAGTTGATACACCACTGATTCAAAATGGATTAATGTTTGTTGATAGTAGTGAGTGGCAGGATACAAGTTATACATATGAATCACTTTTACCCCGGCAATTCAGTCACAGCTTTATTTTTACGCGGCATCAATTGAGTGGTGATTCTTTAATTTTCCGAATTAATACTGACTGCAATGATGATGGAGTCTGGACCAGCGCCGAATCAATTGTTGCTGCTGGCACCGATGGAGCCACTTATGATTCTACTAGCCAGATCTGGTACATTGATCTTGGTAACGAAATCTGGGACCCGGCTGAACCATTCTACGATATTGACGATGATGGTAATTACGATATCAATGAACCGTTTCAGGATCGTAATTGTAACAGTCATTGGGATGCCGCTGAAGCGATAGTTGACTCCCTGACTGCAGGGGCTGTTAGAGATGATATTTATGGTGTGTGGTTCCTGGATACTGGTAACGGTCTATATAACGAAGCTGAATTTTATTCAGACCTGAATCATAACAGCACTGGTGATTCAGGGGAATTATTTGTGTATGATATTAATCCAAACAAACTTCTAGTAACTTGGTCCGATCGTTACACACCAGAGGTGATGCAGATAATTTTTGCCGCACGGGGGGAGATCCCGGCTGATTCTCTAATTGACCGCTGGGGCATAGTGTATCGTGATATTATTGAAGAGGTTGATCATACAGATCACCGGTCTGCGATGGTCACTATGCTGGATTCGATGGTCTCCCTTTATACAAATGAAATGGTCGCCCATGTAACTGATGATGTATCGGATACAGATTATTTGGTGACCAAGACCGAATGGGGCAGCAACGATCAGTATTATGATTATCTCTTATTTAAGAATGCTGAGCACATCTATCAGATTGTCCAGCCAAGTTATTTCAATCCTTATGGGTATTACTGGACTGAGAATGCCATAAATGATGGTTTCTGGTACCAGAAATTTTTCAAGGATGAAGTTTTATATTATACTGCCAATGGATTATTGCGTGATGGTGAGCAGATTGAATCAACATATTACGATACCACCAATGTTGCTGTTTATAAAATGAATAAGATCTATTCGGTCCTGTCTGATACAGTTAATGTTCCAGCCAAATTAAAACGAGGCTATGTTGATGGGTCAGACAATGTTGTCTGTTACGCCGATACAACCTGGTCAACAGGTACGATCGATGATTGCCCGGGTGCTGATACCAGTTTCACTGACTGTTTCAGAATCACACGGGTTCTGACTATGACGATGATTGGCACTGGAGTCGAATATGGTGAACGCAATACTACCTGGCTGGCAAAGGATTTTGGAATTGTCAAGGATCAAGTTGATATCCGCTGGAGTGAGCTGGAAGGTGTAGCACCTAACTGGGTGGAATACTCCCGCTGGGAATTGGGTCGCTTCAAAGCCAGTCCATCAACAGGTTCGGGGATGTTTAAACAATTGTTGAATCAGGCTCGCATGATCCGGTTAAATGAATTTGACCAGGTAGCGGAATTCGATAATGATCCTTTAATATACCGCCGGAGAGCAGGGGTGCAACGGGTAAAGCTGTCTAATGATTAACAGGGATAATGACCGTGTATAAATTGGCATCAATCACAGTGAAACTAATCATTTTGTCGGTATTCTTATTAAGCCTGACGATGGCTGGTACCGATGGAACTATTCGCGGTCAACTGACCGACGCTGATGGCACACCACTGCCGGGCGGCCAGGTATTTATTAGAAGCTTGTCATTGGGCGCGGTTGCTGATGCCAAAGGTGAATATTTCATAATAAATATTCCAGTCGGGACTTATGACGTTACCGTTATGATGATGGGTTACCAGACCCAGACCATGCGTGATGTTGTAGTTATTATGGATAAGACCCTCTGGCTGAACTTCAGTCTGCCAATCGAAGCAATAGAGGGTGAGGTTGTTGAGATCATTGGTGAAAGGGAATTGGTCGAGAAAGGTTCTACTGCAAAGAAAGTTACTGTGGATAGGGAAACTGTAGAAGCTCTTCCTATAAGGGATCTTACAGAATTGTATTCACTGCAGTCAGGAGTTGTCAAAGTGGAAAGCAGCTTCAATGGCATTCCTGATCATGAGGAACGCGGTCTGGAAGAAATTCATGTAAGGGGTGGACGAACCGGTGAAATCTCGTATATGATCGATGGTCTGTATATCAGAAATCCGATCTTTGGCGGTATCGGTAATGGTACCCGCCTGAACCTGTTTGCTGTCCAGGAATTTGACTGGCAACCCGGTGGTTTCAATGCCGAATACGGTGATGCCATGTCAGCAGTGTCCAATATGCACACCAATGTTGGCGGTGATAAATTTGCCTACAAGTTTAAATTTGAGACAAGTGGTGTTGGTGCTGCTTTTGGATCCGAATATGATGAATTGCGGGGATATACCGACATCAATTTGGGTTTTGGAGGAAGATTCCCCGGTATCGATAAGTTGTATTACTGGATTTCGGGGCAATCAACCAACCGGGATAATTATCGGGTCTATGAATTTGATGATCTGATCTATGAAGAATTCGATCCCGTGACTGATCCCGGTAATCTAGTGAATAAAGCCAAGTTGGTCCAACCCTGGGATAATGTGGCTGGCTTCCGGGGTTTTGGGTTCGATAAAACAGAGGATATATTCGGTAAATTTACTTATAATCCGAGCAATAAGTTGCGATTGAATGCTTCGATATGGGTAGTGTCAGCACACCGAAAGGGCTTCAGTGAACGCTATCTGTATTGGGATGAAGGTCAGAATGAATTGTTCCGTGATACTCATCGCTATACAATAGAGTTAAACCATTCTCTTTCAAGCCGGACATTTTATACAGTCCGCGCTGCCAGATTTATCCAGGATCAATTCAGAGGCGTGCGTTGGCGTGATAATGATGACGATGGTTATCCTGATTGGTTTGAGTGGCGTTATTCCGCTGGAGCCAATAGAGACATATCTGATCCGAATAATCCTAATATAATACCCTACAGCACCTCAACTCTTGGTGACACATTATACTACACCAAAAGGGACAATCGAAGTGGTTGGTATCACGGTGCTGCACCGGGTATTTATAACTGGGAAGTGGCGGAAGAATTCACTGACTTAAATGGTAATGGTATCTATGATGAAGGAGAACCGTGGGAAGATCGAGCAGAACCTGGTTATAATGCTGGTATATGGGATGGACCAGAATTGGTAAATACATGTATTAAAAGGGATGGTAGTTATTGGATAGTGCCAGAGATGTATGAGGATTATCAAGATTTTTTTGATTGGGAAATCGTGGAATATGAATTTGTGTTGGATCCCTGGTGGTTTGGCAACATCGGTGGAACTGGTCCACGCTACGATGGCTCGTTATTCAATCCCTATTATTTTATGCCTTTTGGAGGTGGTTTTACCAGTGGAAATTCCTGGGAGGAAGATCGAACCTTCGGAGGCACCGATCGGTTTTATGGTAATTCCACCGCTGAAACAAATGAAATTCGTTTTGATTTGACCTCCCAGCTCACTAATAAATGGAAAGTTAGAACAGGCTTTGACTTTAAAACCCATAAATTGGATTTTTTTGAGGTCATGGAACCCTGGTTGGGAGAAGGAGCTATCACTCAAAGCTTTGCCGAGTACTGGCAGGATACCGGTCCTGATGGTTTAACATTGCGTGATCCGGAATATGAAGGACCCGATTTCGGTGAAAATAATGGCAAATGGGATAAAGGTGAAAAGTATGATGATGCTAATGGGAACGGCCGCTGGGATAATTATCGGGAGCCTAAAGAATTATCAACTTACTTGCAAAATACCTTTGAGGTACCCTGGATGGTGATTAATGCCGGAATCAGACTTGATGCCGTCAATTATAATACCAAGATCTGGGCCGATACATTAGGTGATTATTCACCTGGTCGCCCCTGGTATTATCAGGACTCAGATGGCGATGGTGAATGGGATCCCGATGAACCGGTTGATGATAATCCCGGCTTTGCCGATGAACGGGTTCTGTTTAAATCCGCCAACTGGTTTTATAAGGTTAGTCCAAGAATCGGTATCAGTCACGTTATCACCGATAAGGCCACCTTTACTTTTAATTATGGGTTATATTATCAAACACCTAGGTATAGTAATGTGTATCTTAATACCAGCCAGCAGGAGGATCCCGTTCAGCTTTTTGAGGAAACCGAGGGAGCGATTGGTAATGGTACAATGAGCGCTTCACGTAATCAACAGTATGAATTTGCATTCAATGTCCAGTTTAGTAAGCACTGGGCTTTTAAACTGGGAGCCTGGATCAAGTATCTTGATCAGATGGAAACAACGCAGCATTATCGTAGTGGCGCATATACTTATCAAGTTTATACAAATTCTGACTATGGTAATGTCAAGGGAATTGATTTCGATCTTGAAAATCGTGGGCAACTTATAAATACTAATATACAATATACTTATTCAGTTGCTAAGGCAAATAGCGAATATGATGCAGCAGCTATTGGTTCGGAAGCCAGTGATGCGCCATCCCAGGAATTTCTGATGTATTATGACCGGACTCACGATCTCACTGCCTCACTGATATTCACAAAATTACCGTTTAATATCAGGGCGGGAATAACCGGGTTTTACCAGTCTGGAGCTCCTTATACACCATTGATTTTTGAAGGGCGCGATCCGAAAGAGGACTCCAAAAATCCAAATTCCAAACGAGCACCTGACTATCGACAGGTCAACCTTTCATTTTCCAGGTATCTTCAGATTGCCAGACATCGGATTATGCTGGGTTTGAACGTTTTCAACGTGTTGAACATTAAAAACGCTCTGGTAGTCTGGCCGTTAACTGGAAGGCCGGATGATCGTGGTGAATATTATACCGATCAAATTGGTTTTCCCGATGCCGATCATGATATTTCCAATTCATATTATGATATGCCGTGGAGATATTATCCGCCCCGGGAAATTAATTTCTTTATTCAGCTGGATTTTGAATGACAGAAAAAAAATCAATTAAAGTTATCAATATGAAATTTGTTAAACAGCTTCAATTTCACAAAAAAGCGACTCTGGGAATTTCATTAGCATCCGTGATCCTATCAACGTTGTTGTTTGGGGCGGAGGTTCATAGAAGTACAGAATCCACCCAGCCAAATTTTACCAATCCACCGCGGCTGGGACGGATTGGTGATTTCCCCTTTCCAACCAACCCGATAAACGACCGGGCTAAAGGCTACCTGATCAAAGGTAAAGTAAAAAGCGCCGTTTTTAATTACGGTAATTTTATCCAATGGGGTGATTATAGTTCCTCAGGCTACAATGGTATGCCGGCGGGGATGTGGGGTAATTATTCCTATTTGCCCAGCGTGACCTTCATGGCTGGCGTTCGGGGAATGGAATATTCCCATAAATTCAACTGGGTCGAATGTGAATCCTTCGATATCGGTGGTGGGAAAGAATTGAAAGTCTGGTGTTCCACGGAAGCTTACACGGCCTGGTATACCGATAATGACACTAATTATGTTGGTGTTGTTTTCAATGTTGTTGATGACCGGGGTACGATTGGTGATCTGGTGGATAGCCGGTCAGCGGTTACCATGATGAATCAATGGGGTTTTGATCATCCCAGCCAGGAAATTTTCATCACGACGGAGTCTAGCTTGTATCAAAGCACTAATCCCAATTCGTCACGCTCATTAATCGGATTAATGTATCCCTGGGGAATGCGTCCCAAGCTAAAGGAAAGAACGCCGGAATTTGATATATACGATTATGGTGCCGATGAGGAAGAATGGACACCCGATGACAACTATTATTATTATGGCGCCACTCTGTCAGAATCATGGTTTACGCGCTGGAGTCCCAGCACTAATACAGAATGGCATGCTGCAAACAAATCACGGATAACTAGCCATAATACTGAAGAAAATTCGGGTGATCTTTTTGGGGAGTTACCCTATGTTGACGACGATGATCCCTACCCTCTGCTGGCCCACAGTAATTATTCTCAAACCTGGCCAACCCGTTTAAACGAAGAAACAGGTGAATATGAACCATTCTGGCCCGGGTGGTGGTCGGATAATTACAATGAAAAATTACCCGGTTGTTCCCAGAGCCGGAAGGACCCTGACTGCTGGGAGCAGGTTCCTGGACGATTTGTTTCCGATACCGATGTTTACATGGAATTCGATGACCGCTGGGCACACCGCAGCAATATAGTGGATACTAATGAAGAATATGAGCAGACCGGATATCCCATGGGAATCAGGGTCAAGGCTACGGCCCATTCTTATGGAGTGGCATATGCCGAGGATATTTTGTTCGTCACGGTAAAGGTTCGTAACGAAAGCGGTGATTGGTACGATGCAGATGGTTGGCATGATGGTATGATCATGCCGGATGGGACTAAACTCAATCGGAGCAAGGGTTTCGATTATAAAGGCATATACCTGGGTTTTTACATGGATGCCGATGCTGTTTCTGCTGATGCGAATGGTAATTTTGGCGTTCATACCAATGATGACGATTTTATGGAATATCATTGGGAGCGATTTGAAGTAAATAACGAGTCAATGCTGATCAGTATGGCAATGATCTATGACTGGGATGGCCGCAGTGGTGTCGCCAATGACATTGGCATCGTTGCCACCCAATTATTGGATTCTCCCAGGGCGACGGAGCCGGTTGATCTGAATCAGGATGGCATAATCGATATATTCGTCGGAGAGCCTCTTAAAATGACCGACTGGCACTGGTTTGACTGGTACAACCGTCCCGGCGTACCATTCCGTGAAAGCAATAATAACTGTTGTGCCGGAGCTCAAGGGCGCGAACAGGCTCGCAACCGGGAGGAAATCCAGCTGAAGGTAATGTCGGGAGATACCACCAATCTCAGCGATGATGAAAAAACCTGGTTCTTCCACACGCCTAATCCCGATACTGATCTGGATACGGAATTAAATCCGCATTTCGACTCCCTGGAGGGACTTGAAGAGGAACCAGCGTTTCTCAGTGAACCAGAAGGACTGGATTGTGTATTAATGTTTTCCTGTGGCCCATTCGATCTCAAAGTCGGGGAAGAAGTCCCGTTTTCGTTTTGCATCATATTTGGTCAGGATAAAACTGATTTAATCCAGAATGCCCGTTTCGCTCAGATCATGTATAATTCTCATTATCAGGGTTATACACCACCGGCGGTACCGTCAGTGGCCGTGGAGACCGATCATCAAAGTGTCACCCTGATCTGGGATGATGCTTCGGAAGTGTCTACCGATGTCGTCACCGGATACTCCGATTTTGAAGGCTATAAAATTTATAAAAGCATCGATGGCGGAAACACCTGGGGTGATCCAAAAGATAAAATCTACGATGAAAATAATATTTTTGTTGGCTGGCGGCCAGTAGCCCAATTTGATTTGACCGCCGAAGAGGATTCGCTCCACTGCATCTATGATAATGGTGATTGTGATGATGTAAACCGCGGTCACGCAATCAATGGTCCGGATCCAAACGCACCCTGGTTTCATCTGGGAACAGATACGGGACTGCCGGTGCAGGGCGGCGATGGTAAATATCGTTGGGTCGACACCGATGTGATCGACGGATTGGAATATACTTATTCCGTAACGGCTTACGATATGGGTGTTGAAGCACCATCCCGTATAGTCTATTCCGACCCGTCAGGGACCGGCAATATCAGTGCCGATACGGTATATTCCACTTCCAATCCTAATTCCTGGTCTGAACCAAATGGGTATCAGTACATTGAGAATTCCCGTGGTACGACCATTCATGATCCCAATTTTGTAACGGTAATTCCCGGTTTTCCGGCCGCCCAGAATCTGAGTAGTATTAAAGTCGTCCCCAATCCCTATCTCGTAAGATCCGGTTATAATGAAACTGAATATGTTCGCAAGCTATTATTCAGCGGATTACCTCAAAATAGTAAGGTCACAATATTTACTGTTACTGGTGAAAAGGTAAATACGTTTACCCATTCCGATGCCTTATCCGGCAATGAATTCTGGAACCTGCGTTCGATAAATAATCAGGAGGTTGCCCCAGGATTATACATCTATGTAGTTGAATGGGAAGGGAAAAAACACATCGGCAAATTTGCGGTGGTTAGATAATGAAGATACATCATCATAAAATAACAGTTTTACCTTTGCTGATTGTTATCTTAACTATCGGTAATACAATTCAGGCTCAGTTTCAGGATATTCCTGAAATTGTGACAAAAGTTGGTACGGCTACTGGCAACTGGTTAAAATTAAATGTCGATGTACGTGGAATTGGTATGGGCGGAACCATTGTAGCTGCCGGTAAAGGCGTGGCGATCATACCCAGTAATCCGGCCGGGATCGCTTTCCTGGAAAAATCACAGGCTTATTATTCCAAGGTCAATTATCTGGCTGGCATATCCTATAATGTGATAGCTTACGGCCGTCGATTGGGACATTCCAATTTCGTTGGTGTACATCTGTTTCAGATGGATTCCGGGCCGATCAAGGAAACTACCCTTGAACAGTCTGATGGTACCGGTGAAACATTTCATGTCACATCAATTGCTCTGCGTTTTGCCTATGCTAGACGTCTGACTGAACGTCTGAAGGTTGGTTTAAATCTGAATTATATTCATGACCAGATTCACCTGGCCTATATGGAAACCTTTGCTTTTGATATCGGTTCGAATTTCGATACCGGGATCTACGGTTTTGTGCTAGGTATGTCAGTGACTAATTTCGGACCCGAGGTTGAATACCACGGTAAGGGGCTCAACCAGGACGTAAATGACGATCTGGATGCATCAGGAAAATTAAGGAAAGTAACTTCATCATTTCCCCTGCCGCTGGCATTCAAACTGGGTGTAGCCAATAATCTGATTGGACCAAATTCTACTTTTATCAAGAGTGGTACTCAGCGTCTGACTCTTTCAATTGATGGTGTCAACCCCCTGGATTACCTGGTAAGCGGTGGAATCGGGTTGGAATATGGTTGGAATGAAATGTTCTTTGTACGAATGGGTAACTATTTAGGGCATGATACCGGTCAGTTCACAGCGGGAGCCGGAATGAAATATCGAGCTGGTATGTTCATCGTTGCAGTGGACTATGCTTTTGCTAATTACGGTATTCTGGAAGCGACCCATCAAATTGGTATCGGAATGGAATTTTAATCGGACGGAAAACAGAGATGATCAGATTTTCAGCACATCAGAACGGGTTAGTTTGTATTTTACTAGTTTTAGGTCTGGGGTCCACTTTAATTCGTGGTATTAGTGATGGTTTTTCAGTTCCGAATACTCCGACAGTAAATGCTGCGGCTGAACATGGTCGTGTTATCCTTTATTGGGACGATTATGCCGAATCTTCAGTCGATTCTCTAACGGGCTATGCCGATTTTGAAGGTTACCGGATTTATCGCAGCACCGATGGAGGCATAACCTGGGGTACCCCAGATGACCGGATCTATGATTATGATGCAAATTTCATCGGCTGGCAGCCTATCGCCCAGTTTGATCTATCATTTGAACAGGATTCATTACACTGTATGTATCCGTTGGATGTATGCGGTAGTGATGATCCAAAGCGGAACACCAGCATCTCCGGGCCAGATCCGGCCCAACCAAGGATCAATCTGGGAGAGGACAGCGGCCTGCAATATGTCTATATTGATGAGGATGTTGTGGACGGCCTGGAGTATACCTATACTGTAACCGCCTATGATATTGGTCTTCGTACGTACGAGATAGAATTTTCTCTGGTAGATACTGTCAATGGCATCTATCAACGGGACACTGTCTGGTCGAGCTTGAATCCTGGTCACTTCACCAGTTCGGTCGGTGGGGGCTATCCCAGCCTGGAATGTCCACGGGGAAATAGTGACGATGACTTGAATTTCATCCGAATAATTCCTGGTTTTTATGCCAGCAATATTACCTTCCCTGATAATATCAACGAATTCTTTCTACGGCAACCAGGTACGATCGGTACTGGAGAGATCGAGTATAATATGGTTGATTCCAAGCAATTGGAAAACATTCATCTAAAATATGAGATTCAAGCTGGTCAGGCTCAGGAAGCTGTTGCCGGTATGGCCTGCGAATCACCCTACATTTACGTCTATCAGATATCAGATTCGGTTTCGCAAACCCCGGTGGTTATCGACCAAACAATACCCATTGCTGGCTTGAACCAGGATGTAATCGATTCATTGTTAGATTTCCCGGGTGCTTTTTTGTCAGAAAATTTTATATCAATCCCCTATTATCGCGATATTACTGTTATGAATTCCTGGAGTGAACAAGTAGCTGGAATTCAATATAGATTCACCAATTTACCGGACAGAAATCCGGTTTATGTTCTGTACGAATCGATCGAGTGGAGTGCCAACACTGATAGTATGACCATAAGAAGTGTCTTCCCCGGTTTATTGTACAGTAATGATGCTTATGGATTACGTCCGAATTTCGATTACATAATTGAGTTTTTTGATACGCCTGTGGGTGATACAATTCCAAATATCTGGAATCAGATGACGCCAATGCCATTTCGGATTACTAATCTGACTACAGGTAAAAAAGTTGGTCTGTGGCACAGCGACACCGGTGTTCTGGGTAATCCACCTGATTTTGAACTGGGCTCGTTTGATTTGAACTGGACCAGGAATGAACAGGTAAAGTTCCTGGATGACACATTGCAAATTGCCAATCAGCCTGATATAAGCGCCCCTGAGACATTCTGGTTATATCTGACTTTCGATCCATTTACCTTTGCTCTGTCATATGTGCAAGAAAACAATCCTGACATTTTTCTGGAGGTATTTCAGCAGCTTCAACAAGGTTGGTCTAACAATCAAACCTACCGTGAGGGTCGGTTTATTTTACATAAAGCGATGCTGTGGATAGCGGTCAGTACAAATGCCGGCGTTGAGCCATCCCATGCATTTATCGATAATAATGGAGATGGAATCAACGATAATCCCTGGAAAATATTTTATCCTTGGAGCGGAGGGGAATCCGTAATTCTACGCCCGGAAAAATTCTACACCAATGGCGACAACTGGGTTGCTGACATGTCATCGCTTGGAAAACCGGTAGCGGTTACAAATGATATTCTGGATTCGATTCAAGTTGTACCTAATCCCTATATAGTCCGATCCGGTTTTAATGAAACACCTGAAACGCGTCGTCTTAGATTTATAAAGCTACCCCAGCAATGCCGTATCTCAATCTATACAGTGACCGGTGAGCTGGTAGATTATGTTGAACATATTGATCCATATGAGGGTAACGCATGGTGGGATCTGCGCAATATGAGCGGTAAGCTGGTCGCTCCGGGTTTGTACATTTATGTGGTTGAAGCGGAAGGCAAGGAACATATCGGAAAATTTGCGGTGGTACGATGAAGCAAGTAAAATTATTTCCCGCATTATTAGTTGCTATTTTTGGACTGCTTCATGGTCAGTCTCCCCAGTATCCCGCGCTCGACGATGCTAATGTAAATTCCGCCACTAGAGTGGGTAATTGGCTGAAAATTGGCACCAGCGTACGTGCAAACGGTATGGGCGGAGCGGCAGTCGCCAGCACCCGAGGAATTACTGGAATACCTTATAACAGTGCTGGACTAACTTTAATGCGCGGTTCAGAAGTATATTTTACAACTACTAAATACCTGGCCGGTATTACCCATAATGTGGTATCCTACGGTACTCAATTATCTCCGGCAGACTATTTTGGAGTTCACCTTTTCTGGCTTGATTCGGGTCCGATCAATGTCACTAATATCTGGTATCCACTCGGTACCGGTGAAAAATACAGTGTCAATGCGATCGCATTAAGGGTAGCATATGCCAGACGATTATTCGATCGATTGAGCGTTTCTATTACAGCTAATTATATTCGCGAGGATATTTATACAACCAGGATGCAGACAATGGCATTTGATGCCGGGCTGCTGTATAGAAACGAGTTTCTGGGAACAATGGGATTCAGTATCAGTAATCTGGGACCGGAAACACAATTTCACGGACCGGGGTTGGAGAAGACTGTTCCCGATACAGTCAGCGCCGATGAACGTCTTTCGGGTATCACCGGAAAATTTTCATTACCGGTCATGGTTCGATTTGGAATCAAGCATGATATAATCGGACCGGAGAGCCGGTATTTTCAAATGCAATCACAACGATTGACAATTGCGATTGACGGAATCCAGGCTACTGATTACGGGCTGTACAGCAATTTGGGTCTGGAATACGGCTTTTTAGACCTGGCTTTCATCAGGCTGGGAACTTATCTTGGGCATGATACCGCAGAACTCAGTGCCGGTGCAGGATTGGCATTCCGGTTGGGTTCTTTAGCGCTTAAAACCGATTATGCTTTTGTTGATTATGGAATTCTAAAACCGGTTCACCAGGTTGCGATCGGGGTAGAGTTTTAAGCTTGTTTCGCAGCTGGGCGAAATCTGCAAGAATTTGGATGTAATATTAAGATCAGCTCTGTGCACCAGATCAAATATCCGTTAGATACGGATATTTGTATTGAAAATTGCAGCAGATTGAAATAAACTAATAGAATGGATTAACCAAGGAATCTGATTATGAAGTTAAAATCAATAATTATTGTTTTTGTTTTTCTGGCTTTTCTAATGGCGCGGGACGTCTCTACGGTGCGTAATACAGCTCCTCAACCCCGGGCGGTTGTAGAACAGGTTATTACCAACCCTATATCGAATGATTTTTCTGGATCAACCCGGAATAATACCAGCAGAACTGATACTACTACGATCTGGTTTGATGACCTGGAGGGGGATGTGTCCGGTTGGCAGGTCAGTCCTGAATGGAGTTTGACTGAAACGAGCAGTTACAGCCCGACCCACAGTTTTAATGTCGATGACGATAGTCTGGATATTAGCAGTGACCTGACATCTCCGTCTATAACGCTTCCGACAATTGATAGTGATAACCAGTTGATAAAATTCAGTTTCGCCCTGTGGTGTGATATGCCTGATCATGATGGAGATGGTGACAACACGTTAGAAGATTACTACCGTGTTTGGGTTGCAAATGTGAGCGAGACTCAAGGTACTTACCCAGATGCTACAGTGGAACGGTTGGAATCACCATCCGTTACTCTTACTGGGACCAGTCCGGAATTAAATTTTAAGTTGAACTACAGTATTGAAGCCTACGCCGGCGATCCCCAAACTATTGATGGTTGTGAAATAAATGGCTGGGATGCAGCCAATGTAAGAATTTCGACCGATGATGGCACAACCTGGAATGTTCTGACAGGCTCCCCAGCCTATACCTATACCAGTTGTTATGGCTGGTCGGCTAATGGCGATGGCTGCGATATACCTGGTTGGGGTGGTGTCAACGCCGGTGGGTGGGTCGATGCTAATTATGATTTGAGTGCCTATGTTGGCCAATCGATTAAAATCGCCTTTTATTTTGGAGCCGATCCCAATACTAACGACACTGGTTTGTTCATCGATGATGTGTTAATCACCAATGCCACCAATGATACATTATTGTTTGACAATGCCGATGATAGTGTTGTTTTGACACCTGTTTCGGTTACAGGAACCACCACCTATTTCCATACTGATACTTATCAGGCTTATTCTGGTAACTCCTGGTGGTTTGGTTTACAGGATTTCGTGTGGGAAGTCGTATTCTATGATTATGGCGAGGATACGCGACCAGGCGGTACAACTAATGGCTGGACGGAGTATTTACCCGGATTTCCCTTTGATAACCCACCAGTCGGTGACATCAATGTTCAACTGGATCTGTCGGAATTTGCCGGTGATGATATCCAGCTGAAATGGACCGCGATTACCGACGATAATCAGGATGGGGGTAATGGATCCGGCTTGTATATCGATGATATTCATGTCTGGCAGGTTAATCTCCAGGAAGGTCCGCCACCGTTAACAGGATTAAGCGCAGTCGCCGGTGATCGAGTGGTACATTTAACCTGGGATGATATAGGGACCGGTTTCAATGGTTTAATTCAATACGATAATGGCAATTGGGACGGTAACGGTATCGGCGGTGTTGCCGGATGGGCCGGCAACCTGTTCGATGCACCTTTTGGCATCGACTCAGTCACAGTTAATTCGATCGATGTATATGGCTATGATAATTATACTATTGATCTGGCCGGATTCAGCGTGAATGCCGGGATCCCGAATGAAACATATGATTTTACCACTAATGTAACTTTAACTGCCCAGCAGTGGAATAATATTCCCGTGACCGATTGGGTATTCAATGGTGATTTTATTATCGCAACCGAAATCGGAACTGATATTTATCAGGCGTTGGACGTGACAGCTAGCCCAAGTAGTCATGCCTGGATTAAAACAAGCACAGGGATTTGGGAAGAATATCCGGTCAGCGACTTACCTGACGGTGAATGGTTGATACGGGCAAATGTCACCAGTGTTGGTGGAGCAGCCGTGACCTACAATGTGTACCGGAATATCAATGGCGGTGATTATTTCCTCCATGGTTTGGGCACCGGTATTTCCGTACCGGAAATGACTGATAACTGGGTAGCCAATGATAATACCTACTGCTACAAAGTAGCCGCCCTGTTTGATGGTGTTGAAGGTGATCAGACCGAACCGGTTTGTGCAACACCGGAGGCTCAAACTATCCATGAGTTGAGTTACGATGATGGTGATGCAAATACGAGCAATAATATGGGTAACGGCAATTTTATCGCTGTAAAGTTTACGCCGTTAGCCTACCCATCCAAGCTGATTCGCCTGAAATATTTTATGGAAGGCGCGACCGGTGGTGTTGCTGTCAGACAAATCTGGGATGATGATGGTGCCAGTGGAATGCCGGGTACGAGTCTTAATGCGCCCGGTGCTCCCCCGATTATTGCTTTAATCCAGGGCTGGAATGAAATTAGTGTCGCAACGGAGAATATAACCATTAACAACGGCAGTTTTTATGTTGGCTACCAGGAGACACCTAATACTCCGCCCTTTGGAATCGATAATGACTCACCGCCGGATTATAGCTTTGTCAATTATACCGGCAGCTGGGAACCATTCAGTAATATCTGGAGCGGTGCCATAATGATCCGGGTTGATGTTGATTCCGCCGGTGCCACATCAGGAATCGGATATGAATTGCAGCCGGATATTCCGAAGACTTATGCTCTGGCCCAGAATTATCCGAATCCCTTCAATCCGACAACCAAGATTGAATTTGATTTACCGGAAGCTGGGATTGTGGAGTTGACTCTGTATGATGTAACCGGCCAGCTGGCAAGAAATATAGTTGGACGTCATTTGAGCGCCGGTCATTATCAATATCAGCTGGATGCCGGCGATCTGGCCTCCGGGATTTATTTTTATCATTTGCGTGTGTATGATAATGGCCGTCAGATGTATTCGGCCACGCGGAAATTGATGTTAATAAAGTAAAACAGGAATTGAGGTTAACGAACAGGGGCAACCAACTGGTTGCCCCTGCTATTAACTGTAACAGGAAGATTATGAAAAATTTTATTAGCATTTTATTTTTGCTGAGTTATTTACTGGGAAGCCAAGACTGTTACCAGGATAGGTTATTGGTGTACATCGATAATGCTTTGACTGATTTCAGTTTGCTGTCCAACCGTAATGGTGAATCCTTTACCAATAATCTGGCGATAAATCAATTACTGGTAAATGAGGAAGCAGAATCGATTGAACGCTGGCTGCCCACGGCTACAGATGTTGATCGCGATGGCGATATTTATCTTAATCGGATCTATGAGATTAAACTTAATCGTGCACGGATAGATATTGAGTCTGTAAGAAACCGGTTTCAAATGTTAGAGCAAATCAAATCAGCTGAAAAGGTATCAATCATGAGACCGGATTATATTCCGAATGATACGCGCTACAGTCAGCAATGGTTTTTACCTAATATTCAGGCTCCGGAAGCCTGGGATCTCTGGGATATCGATAACGGTCAGCTGCCAGGTATAGATTCAATCCGTGTGATAAAAGTGGGAATCGTTGACTCAGGAGTGGAATGGGATCATCCGGACCTAGTGGATAATGTGCATCATAATTTAGGGGAAGATGTCAACGGGAATGGCTACACAATCTACCTGTCCGGGAGTATTTGGCTTTTTGATCCGGGCGATATCAATGGGATCGATGATGACGGTAATGGTTACATTGACGATTTGTTCGGCTGGGACACGGAAGGTACTGTGCAGACCAACGGTGATAATGATCCATCCCCGCCCAGTGTAGGCTCAACACCCGATCACGGTACACTCGTTTCCGGTTGCACCGCCGGTGTTACTAATAATGGAATCGGTATCGCTTCGGTTGGCTGGGGTATTTCTTTAATACCGGTTAAAATCGCAAATGATGATGATGGAGGTTTGACCGGTGCCTATCAGGGAATATTATATGCTGCTAAAGCTGGTGCCGATATCATCAATTGTAGCTGGGGCGGTGGTTCCTACAGTAGTTTTGAACAGAGCCAAATTAATATTGCCCATAACACCTATGGCTCAATAATCGTTGCATCTGCTGGTAATGGTTACCAGAATATGGGACCTACGAGCACTGATACCCATTATCCCTCTGGCTATGATAATGTGATTTCGGTAACCGCGACCGGATCCGGGGATCATTTCAATTGTTGGGCGCATGCCGGTACTACCGTCGACCTGGCGGCACCGGGTGAGAATATCTGGACAACGGACATTAATAATGGCTATGAAAATGTTCCCGGAACCTCCTTTTCTTCACCGATCGTTGCCGGAGCAGTTGGCTTGCTATGGTCTAAATTTCCGGATGAATCCCAGGCCTGGATCGAAGACCGGATTGTCAATTCTACTGATTATTATCCTGATATGGATCGTAACTGTTCGGTTCGTAATGAAGGTGATGCTTCCTCCCATACGGAAAGCATGACCGGCTTACTGGGTTCAGGTCGACTCAATATTTTTAAAGCACTGGCAGGAGGATTGTATCCTAGTTTATCGATTCAGGATATTAACATACAGAACGACGATGATGGTGACGGCATATTCAATCCGGGCGAAACGATTAGCTTAAAACCGGTGATCTACAATGCCGAGGGCTGGGCCACGGCGACCAACATATTTCTGGTCATATCGTCCACCGATCCAAGAATTACCGTAATGGACAACCTGATTAATCTCAACAATGATATTCCAGCAGGCCAATCTTCGTTCAGCTTGTTCGATCCGTTTCAGATAACCGCCGATGCCGGTGCCGCGCCTGGTTCAATTGAATTGACGGTAACGATCTACGCCGGCCAGGCTCCTTATGATTATACCACTGAAGAAATTATTAACCTGGACCTTGCGTTAAATCAGCAGCATTTTCCCTATTTTGCTGGTGCAGCAGTGAAAACGTCACCGGTGGCATACGATGTTGATGCCGATGGTGATCTGGAAATATTCTTCGGAACGGATAATTTTAAATTAATCGGTCTGGATCATATTGGTCAGCCTTTGGATGGATTTCCGGTAACCACGGGGAATCAGGTTCGTTCCAGCGTGGCGATAGCCGATCTGGAAAATGATGGTGATGCAGAGCTGGTTTTTGGTTCCAAGGATCAAAACCTGTATATCCTTAATGGAGATGGATCGATTCAGTTGACCTATTCGGCAGTCGGTTTTATTTTTGCCACACCGTCATTGGTCGATATGGATGGCGACTTGGACTATGAAATTATCTTTGGCACCATGATCTTGAATGGCCCTGAACAGGGGGGTATGGTCTATGCAATTCATCACGATGGGACCGACGTTCCAGGCTATCCGATCGATCTTGGTGACGGTGAAATGATACTGGCTGCGCCGGCTGTGGCAGATATCGATAATGATGGCGAAACTGATGTTATTGTCGGCACCTGGGGAAACAATATATTCGCCGTTTCAGGTACTGATTCGATCAAAACAGGTTTCCCCTATCTAACCGGAAACCGGATTAATGTAGCACCGGTACTGGCCAATCTCACCGGTGATGGCAGACTCGAGATCGCAGTTGGCAGTGATGATGGCAATCTGTATATCATCGGTCATGACGGCAATCTGATAACCCAGGTTACCACTACCAGGTACATCCGTGGCGGATTAGCTTTACATGATGTGGATGATAACGGCTACCCGGAGATTTTCTGGGGTGGCTATGACTCAAAGCTGCATGCTTTTGATCTAACAGCAGGAAATGAACTGAGTGGTTGGCCAATTTCAGTGGGCCAGTCCATAGCATCAGCCCCGGTTGTTGTTGACCTGAATAATGATGGGAATGTCGAAATAGTCGCCGCTCACACCGCTAGTCGAGTTCTGGCTTATAATCTGGACGGAACCACTGCGGCTAATTTTCCGGTTGTGGTGGAAGGATCGATCGAGAGTTCACCAGCAATTCAGGATATTGATGATGATGATGATTTCGAAATTTTGATTGGCACTGCCAATTCTTTGGTAGTAATCGATTACAAAGGTACTAAAAGTGATGGTAATTCCTGGCGCGTTTTTCGCGGATCCCTGAGGAGAACAGGATATTACCGGGATGCCGTATTGGCAATTTCTTCCGATACTGAAGGATTGGAAATACCCACTGATTTCTTAATCAGCAACAATTATCCCAACCCTTTTAATCCGGTCACGCAGGTAGACATCCACTTACCGCAGACTGGCTATGTTGCCGCTGTGATTTATGATTTAAAAGGCAGGCTGGTAGCGGAATTGATCGATAGCGATTTACCGGCTGGCATTCATCGGTTGGTATGGAACGGTAAAAATCAGCAATCCTTACCAATGGCTTCCGGCATCTATTTTTTACGAATTACCGCCGACGAACGGATAACAATAGTAAAAATGGCTTTGATTAAATAAAAATGAAATTGATTAAGACTGGCTGGTACATTTAGTTTTCACTATCCAATCTATTGGAGTAATTCAAAAATGTCGTTAAAAAGATTTCAAACTATTTTAGTGATTATACTGACCGTGAATCTGGTTAGTGCCCTCGATTGTCCGGCTGATTCATGCTTTATTATCGATGATCAAATTCAATTGGGAGATGGTACGCCCAATCCGAATTACGGGCAGGAAATTGCATCAGGACTGTGTGGCTGTATTGATTTTGGTACCCTACTTGAAGTAACTGATTCGACCCTGCAATTAACAGTAATTATGGTCGATAATGAACCGATCCGTGGCTTACAAATGGATTTCATCCACGATGCCCCGGGACTATTAGTTTACACAGGAATGGGTTCAATCGAAAAAGGCGATAAATTGTTAAATGTCACCGATGATACAGGTGCATCCAGTTCGATGAATCTACTCGCGAATGACAATAATGATACCGTTCGGGTGATGGCATACAGTACAAACCGTGCCCAAACAGTCGGTGATGGGCAGGTCGGATCATTATTTTTCCTTACTTATGGAGTACCGGGTGGATTGGCATCTTTAACGGATAGTATTAGTTTCAGCATTGCAGAATGCTTACTGGCCGGGACATCTCTATATCCACCTCGCAATGTTATCTGCTACTATCCGGATTCATTGAATCCGGTAGCTTTCGAAATTACTCTGGGAGCTGAAATAGTCAGCTCGCAATTACCCATGAATTTCGAGTTGAGCCAGAACTATCCCAATCCTTTTAATCCCTCGACTAAAATCGGTTTCGCGATACCAGAACAAAGTGATATCAGTATTAAGATATATAATGTGCTGGGGCAGACCGTAGTCACCCTGTTTGAGGAGCAAATGGCTCCTGGCCGGTATGAAATCAAATGGAATGGATTGGATTCTGATAATCAGCAGGTTGCTTCGGGAGTATATTTTTACGAATTAAAATCTGAAAATTTCGTTGCCCGCAAAAAGATGTTGTTCCTGCGGTAATAATTCGATTAAGGAATAATAAATAAATCAGTCCTCTGTCTGCCTTGCTGCCGGCAGAGGCCTTTTTTTATGAATAGGCTCATACTGATAATTGTAATGTTGACTGGTCTGTTAGGAACTATCCTGGCACAGACTCCCAGCTACGCCATCCAGCAAAATGAAAAAGAATGGAAGGAGTATACCTCTTTCCAGCGCGATGAATTGTTATCGTTTTGCGGGTATTGCTATGCAGAAGGTTTTTACGATCGCGCTATTCTGGGCTATTTTCAGTATTTGTATCGATTTCCAGATGATAGCCTGGAGGCGTTAATCGCCTATCGGATTGCCCGCTGTTATCAATTGACCGATAAAATGGAATTGGCCGTAGCTTATTTTAACCGGGTGCGTGAAGTTGCGCCCGAGCAGTCGGAAATTGCCAAGCTGGCCTGGTATCACATGTTGCGGATTTTCCTGGATGAACAGAAATATGATACCGTATTGACGCTGACTGAAAATGCCAGTGATCCATTTGACCTAATGTTTCGTGGTTATGTTTATATGCATCGGATGGAATGGAATCAAGCTCGTCAAGCATTGAAGGCTGCCGAAGCCAAATACAATCATACCTATTATTCGCGATTGTTGCGTCCATTATTACAGGCGATCGATCAAGCTGATCAAGTACCTCGTAAGCGGACGGCGCTGGCATTTCTGGCAGCGCTGGCACCGGGAGGCGGTTTTGCTTATCTGGAGATTTGGGATTCGGCTGCCGCATCAGCCCTTTCGATCGGAAGTTTAACAATTGCGGGTATTTTCTACCGTTCCGAACCGAAAATGCTGGTGCCTTTATCCATTACTGGTTTGGCTATTTATGGCACCAGTATCTGGAAGGCTGTTACCAGCGTCAGGAGTACCAACCGAAACAATTTACAGCGCTACATTGATTTTATTATATCCCGATATCCGGTCAGCCGTTTTATTGAGTTGGATGAACCGGAAATATTTTTAAAATAATACTACATATTTATTGACTCGGTTTATTTCTGCTCTCTAATTTACCGGGCTGCATGAGACACAATCATGCCGTTTTATACGATCAAGTTATTTGAAAATTTGGTATGCGTGGTCCAGACGTCAATTAGGATACATAGTCGACACAGGAAAATCAAACATACAATGGAGAGTTTGATCCTGGCTCAGGACGAACGCTGGCGGCGTG
>CAYTPW010000017.1:0-58084 GCA_964439935.1 uncultured bacterium
ATAAAGGCGAGCAATAGATCGAATTCGATTGAGACTATCATTTTTTAAAAGAAGTTCAAATATGAAACAGTGTACTCTAAATGAAAATGTTTATTAAATGATGGTGTATGTATCTAGTTATAAGAAAGAATCAGTCTGATGAAATAAATTGTATTATCAAATGTATTTATATAGTGCTGCCAGTTCATTAAAAATCGTCTGATTACCAAAATGTAGGATCAACTGGGTTGGGTTCGCAGGTATTTTATAGCCGCCACCTTCATAATTTTGTTCAAATTTCCGAGATACTACATCGAGAGCCATAATCTGATTATCTTCCGATATTAACACTATTTCGTTCTCATCCAGGTCAGTAAAACCTATTACCAGCAGATCATCAGCAGCTTTACGTGAGTAAAGTGTCAATTTCCGGATAGAGTTCAAAAATTCAAGATGTACCTTATTGGCAACATCTTCGTTGGAAAAACTATATTTAATCCATTCCATAGAAAAATATTTTTGATTTTCAATTCGCGGTGGGGAGGATTTCTCCTGGGCACTGAAATGACCCTTCAAGATAGAATTGATAATAAAGGAGATTGTACGATCCTGAGATTCTGAAATTGCAGTTAGATTCCGACGAATCTCCGGTGTTGTTCGAAATGTGATTTTTTCTATTTTTTTATTTTTCATGTACTATGCAAATATAAGGACTTTTTAGTATTGTAACTAACATTTAGCATAAACTAATCTGAATATCTAATCGGCGAGCTAATAATTGTAATATTATTATAAAATTGTAATATTACCACTATAAAGAATGTTTACTAAAAGTTAATCTAGATTATTATTAATAACCATCTGTTATTTTTATATTATACTCTTCTGAGATATGGATTGATTTGTCATAGTAATTATATATACTACACTATATAGTATATGCAGAAATATTAACAAGCAAATGGTGATTTGGTGCTCAGAAGTAATTCATATCGATCACTAAATTGCGAAAAATCTCAGCATTGGTATGATTCAATAAGTAATACCTACTTTTACCGCTTATTAACTCTTGTTGGAGGCTTGCAACTGGTGTTTTTAGATATAAGTTGGTGATTAAAATGCATTCCAGTTAAGAATAAAGTTTATAAGATTAATCATCTAATTACTAAATAATTGGATTGAATACTGTGATTGATTTTTCTTACAAGGTAAAAATAATTGGCTGCGGATAAATCTGCGATGAATAGCTTTGCGTTCTGCGTGGATACATCAATCAATAATAAAATTCCTTTTTAGAAAGTATTTTAATCAGATTATTCAACTTATTAACAATTTATTAAGAAGCCTGACACTTAATGTGGTAATTAAATTAAAATGATAAGCCTAAAAGAGTAAATTTAGCCATTAATAAAAATCGCATAAATAGAAAGCGTATCTCATTTAAAGGATACGAATACAATGTCCGACATGTATATCCAATCAGAATTAACAGTTTAAATCTTAGATGGATTATGCTATTTAATAATAAAAAATGTTACCATTTAGGTGTGTGAGCTGAATGAATTGAACTAGCAAAAAATTAAACAGGAGTGAATATGAAAACTGCATTTATTACCGGTGCAAATCGTGGATTAGGATTGGAATTTGTAAAACAGCTTGACAACAGCGGGTACCAAGTGCTAGCTGGCTGTCGAAAGCCGGAGACTGCAGTTGCACTTAAGCAAGTTATCAATGAAGAAAATATTATTCAGATCGATACTGCTAAACCTGTGTCAATCAAAACAGCCGCCATTACCATTGGGCATAGGATCCACCAATTAGCGATTCTTATCAATAATGCCGGTATCGGGTATGATAATGATCAGACTATTGCCACATTTGATATCGATAAAATGTTAAATACCTTCCTTATCAATACAATTGGTCCATGTTTGGTGGCTAAAGAGTTAAAATCATTATTAAAGAGTGGAAGTATTTTGGTTAATATTTCTTCTTTGATGGGTTCAATTACCGACAACAGTTCGGGAGGCGGCTATAGTTACCGGTCGAGTAAGGCAGCTTTGAATATGATTACTCGCAATCTCAGTATTGAATGGGCAGGAAGTGGTATTATCGTTTTCAGTATGCACCCCGGTTGGGTACGGACTGATATGGGCGGTCCGAATGCTCCTCTTGGGAGCGAAGAATCAATTGCGGGCATGGTCGATTTCATGGAACAGGCTAGATCATCCGCAAATGGTAAATTTTATAATTATAAAGGCGAACTCCTGCCTTGGTGATATCGGAGTAAATTATCCTTTCCAGATAGCTTTTCTAGTCTTGTAGATTCCATCTAAAATTTTACGTACCAGCGGAGTCCAGACACGCCTGAACGTCACATCAGACCATTCTCGTAACGAGAATAGGAACATATCTTCCGGGAAAGGCTGGTTGGTTTGTATTGGATTAATATGAACCATGCGTCGATCAAAAAACCAATCATAGCCAATCCAACCCATAGTCATAATCGGAAAAATAACGGTGGTTGTATGGTAAGCAGGTCCGGTTTGTTTTATTCCAATAAAATCAGCTTCCGGCAGTACATCCTGGACACTTTCGGTTACAGAGCTAGATAAAGTTTTTATAGAAGAAGCGCTGAACAGGCCATCGCCTGCATAATCATCCTTAAAATATTTAAGCGTTCGCAGACCCGACATGAAAAGAACCACCCCACAACTGCTCCAGCAGGCCCGTTTCACTGATATGTTCAATCGCTCGGTACTCATACGGATTGATTCGATCTCCAGGAAAGGGATTTGTATTGGCTTGATTGAATCGGTGACTGTCACATAGACCAGCGGATCGGACATCTGTCTGTCAAAATGAATGGTGTTGAACAATATCGAATCTCCCCGTATCGTAGTAAGGAGACCGGGATAATTTTCCAGGTAAGCAATTCGCTCTTTTAGTGAGCGACTGAGATATAATATTTTTCCGAAATCATTGTATGCATAATAAATTGATTTTAAGGCGATGGATTGCCGGGTGTCAGTACGCGGATCAGTGTATATAAGTGAATCCTCAGTAATTGTTATTACTCGACCGATTATCGCGTTACCATCAGTAAAAACTACAATATCCTGAACTTCAACACCCATTAATGATGATAGAATTACTGCTGCGGAGATAATTAATAGTCGGTTTTTACGCAAGATAATGATTTCTTTGATGGAATAAGTTAAATTCGTTTTAGCAATGCGACTAAAAAATATTTTTAATATCATCATTATTTTCTGCGGACTAGTTCATGGGCAGCAAAAAATGGAGTTTGGACTGCTGTTAGGTTGGTATCAACCGGAATTGACCGGATTGGACACATCACTAGAGAGTTCAGCGAGTGGTTCCGAAGTACTGCGTAAAAATCTGCTGGCTGGCTATCGTTTCTCACTTCCGCTTTTTCCCAGTGCCCGGATCGGCTATTCGCAGGGGGGCTCTTATTTTTCCGGTTCCAGCGACACAACTGAATTCAGTCGTAAGCTGGTTTACCGCATGTTTATTCTTGAAACATATTTCAGACCTATGCGTCGATTGGAATTGAATTTTACGCTTGCTCCTATGTGGAATCGGGCGGTTATAAGACTGGATACTAAGAATACCAAATCGGTCTGGGACGCTCAGATTGGTAATTATCGTATCGATGTTCAAGCTCCCGAGAAAATGACGAATTCTTTCTTCGGATTCTCAAGTTTAATTGGAGTGAGATATTATCTGCTGAGTTGGTTGGCAATTGATATTAGGACCGGTTTTATGTCTTCCAGGTATGATCCAGCTAAATGGAAGTTGAATGGAGAAAAAATATCGGGACCTGCATTAAAATTGGATGATGAACCACTATTTACAATACAAGTAATTTTCTCATGGTAAAGGCGTTTATATTTATTGGTCTGTTTTTACCGGCTACATTAATGGGCGAGGGACAACCAGAAGAAAATCCTGATCCCTGTCAAACTGAATTGATAACTAAAGTGAATCAAAAGGGTTTAAAGTCGATCAGGTTTTATCAATTACCCAAATATTACTGGGAAGCCCGAAAATGCCAGAAATTGCAGCGGCATATCAAACTGATCGCTCAAAATGAGCGTAAACAGATTGATCGTGATTTTCAAACAGCTTATCGTTTGCAAGGATGTGCCACCAGCTGTACCTACCTCGCAGCAGTGTCGATCTTATATTTTTATGCATCGCAAGCAATGAAAAAATCATGATACATTCTTCTACTATATAATCCGATTTTTTTACATACATGAAGGGATGATAATGAAAATTCGCTATTTTTATATTGCCACCATATTATTTTTTATAATTAGTTGCGGAAAACAGGATCACAATCCAATCCTTATTGAAAAGAACCATTATTTTGATTTTTCCTCATTTTCAGCCGATCATATTCCTGAAGCCAGCGAAATTACCCTGAAAGCCTGTCAATCAGTTATTGATGAAATACTTCTTGTTCCCGACTCCTCGCGAACATTCGATAATACAATATTACGAATCGATGACATTCAGGCGTTATTAATGCTACCATCCAATCCTTTGTACTTGATGAGTTCCGTGCATCCGGAGTCATCGATCAGATCGGCCGCGGATTCAGCTATTATGCAATTAGAGCATTTTACCAATGAATTGCTGATAGACGAAAATCTTTATCAGGTAATAAAAATGTATTCGCAGTCTGCAGAAGCTGGCAAACTGGAAGGGTGGAAAAAACGTTTTCTCGATGAACAGCTTCGAAACTTCAGACGCAATGGATTGGAGTTGAGCCGATCCAAACAAGATAAAATAAACAATTTACGGAATCGACTGAGTAAGCGGGCGATGCAGTATTATAATAATATTGCTGGCTATTCCGATACATTGTTTGTTAATGAAACGGAAATCAACGGGCTCCCTGAAACATATAAGGATTCACATCGCACAGCGAGCGGTCAATATGGAATTGATTTGAGTTATCCGAGCTATCTACCATTTATGCAACTATCAGAATCAAGTGATGCCCGTCGTCAATTGTTACTTAATTACTTAAATCGGGCAGCAGAGGATAATTTACCGCTACTGCGCATTATATTGCGGGAGCGGAGACAATTAGCCAACCTGTTGGGATATCCGTCCTATGCGGCTTATATCGTTGAAGATAAAATGGCAAAAACGCCCGAAAACGTATGGGCTTTTGAAAATGAACTGCGATCAGCTCTGCAAACTAAGGCGGATACCGAATTGCTGGAATTATTAGAGTTAAAAACCAGGAAAACTCGCCAACCGGCCAAATCGATTTTCCATTGGGAGAAGCACTATTATATGGATCAATTGGCCAAATCAAAATATAAGCTGGACGGCGAGCTGGTTCGGGAGTATTTTGAAGTCGGTAATGTTATCGATGGTCTTCTGTTGACCATGCAAGAATTATTTGAATTGGATTTTAAGGAAGTTGATGGACAATCAACCTGGCATCCTGACGTTCTGCTATACGAAGCTTTTGATTCGAAAACTAAAGATTGGATCGGCAGTTTTTATCTCGATTTGTTTCCCCGTGAAGATAAATACGGCCATGCCGCCTGCTTTGATGTGATTGAAGGAAAGGCTTATCCTGACGGCTATCAGAAACCAATGTTTGCCCTGGTATGTAATTTTCCGAAGCCAAATTCTGAAACACCTTCGCTATTGTCACATTCCCAGGTCGTAACATTTTTCCATGAATTTGGTCATGGGCTGCATAATCTGCTGACCAAATCACCCTTGATAAGTTATTCAGGTACCAGTGTAGCACAGGATTTTGTTGAAACACCTTCGCAAGTTTATGAGGATTGGGCCTGGGAAAAGGAAGTACTTAACAAATTTGCCCGCCATTACCAGACTGATGAGATTATCCCGGATGAATTGGTAGAAAAAATGCGCGCTGCCAAGAATATGTTATCAGGAATAAACGCTTTACAACAAGTATTTTATGGAATTCTGGATTTTACTCTTCATGATACTTATAATCCATTCAGTACCACCAAGGTTGCAGAAATTGCAGAGCAACTTCAAAATGAGATTACACCTTTTAAATATGTACCGAATACCCATATGGAAGCTGCGTTTGGTCATTTGATCGGTTATGGCGCTGGTTATTACGGTTATCTCTGGGCGGAAGTTTATGCGCGTGATATATACTCGCTGTTTAAAGAAAATGGAATAATGGATAAAACGACTGCCCGACGTTACCGTTCGATCATTCTAGAGAAGGGTGGCACTGAGGATGCATTTGAACTGTTGAAGCAATTTCTGGATCGTGAACCGAATAATGAAGCCTTCATTGAAAGTTTGGATCTCTAATTGTCTAACATTCGGATAACTTGTTTTGTTGTGCTTGTATTTTGCCTCAATCTGGTGAATTCGGCAGATTGGGATTCTGATGATGCAAAAATGAATTATAATAAGCTTAAGAAGCAGGTCACGTGGATCCGCAGTACGGTCAGTTCTGATCCGATCAGGCTGTCGGATTTACCGGAATCGGGACTGCATCTACGGGTGGTTAATGATTGCGATCGATTACTTGATTTTATGCAGACCGATTCGGTTGAGGTATCGGTGGCCGTTGACTATGGAATTGAACTAATTCAAAGCATTCAGCAAATAAAAGCTGGAGGTCTGGTAATTCCCACGGAGACAAAGAAACGATCGTTGATCCACTATAATTATTTCAGCGGCGATCTTTAATCAAGATCCATTGAAGTATCCATTTCCTTAAAGATCAATTCCGCCACTGCCCGGGCGATTTCATCGCCCCGTAATCCGTTAGTCGACATCTCCTGCCATGAATCACGAAGTATCTTTAAGTCGGCTTCATTCCCAAAAATTGCATCCAGAACAGCTGCCGGGACATCAAAATCTCTTAAACGTTGGTACATGTCCAAATTGACGAAATCCATGTTGAAAATTAACCGGATATAATAATCAATCCAAAATAATGTATAGTGCTTTCTTATTAGGATTTTTCTGTCGATGAAATTTAAATATGAAATTTTCAATGAAATAATTTGTAGCTATATTTCTCAATGATTCACAAATTTGATATTATTTTAAGCGACATGGATTACCGGAGTGATTATGCAAGCTGGAACAGTTAAAGAATATGATCGCCACAAGGGATTTGGGTTTATCGCAGGTGATGATGGAGAAGATTATTTCGTTCATGCCCGAGGGCTGCGGATCCATCTTCAGGAGAAAGGATTACATCAGGGACAACGGGTATTATTTGATGTAGCTTTCGATATGAAGGGTGATAAAGCAATCAATTTTCGTTTTGAGTAAATATTAAGGATAGTCACCAGAACGGGCAATTATTTCTTTGATTGATTTAAGCATCTCGAATTCGGAAGACAATACAATTCCATCTGCTTCGATTAATTTTACTAGTTCAGGTAGGATTTCATCCCGAACTTTTTCAACTGAATAGAACTGGATCAGACTATTTAAGACTTGTTCAAGACGACTGATTCGCTGTCGATAATCGAGTTTCTCAATGCTGGAAAATGAATGCATCATGGCGGCCTCAGCTCGTTCCAGATTGTAATCGGGAAACAGGCGCTTCAAGGCTGCATTCCAGGCTTCTTTCTCACTATAATCAACTAGATTATCAGCCAATTGCAGACAAACTAAAAGATCGGTTACCAATTCGAGTGGCGTCATATCTTCGATTTTATCTTCCTTATTTCTATTCTTTTTTAACCAACTCATGATACTGTTCATGAATTCCTTGTTTTTGCTTTCTGAATTAAACTCAGCGTAATTGGATTATTGATCTTGGTGAATTGTGAAATTTACTCCTGACAGCTTCAAAATAAATAATTAATTCAACTTATTATTAGCTGCTTTCAGGTTATTTGAAAGATTAAATTTAATGGGTATCAAATAACATTATTTAATTGATGGACTGTGAAGAAAATCTGATGACGAATAAAAATAACGTAGATTCCGTTATATTAGACCAGCTAAGTAAGCAATACCCACAAAAATTTGCAGATACAGTTCAAATATTCAAGTCAATCAACCGTGGAAATCGTATTTTTATCAGTACTGCCTGTGGCGAACCGCAGTTTCTGGTTAAGGCGCTGATTGATTATATCGAATCTAATCCCAAAGCCTTCTTTGATGCTGAGGTACTCCATGTATGGACCCTTGGTGTCGCACCATACACTCAAGCTAAATTCAAACGTAATTTCCGTCATAATTCATTTTTCATCGGTAACAATACACGTGCTGCTGTAAATCTGGGGCTAGCCGATTACACGCCCATCTTTTTATCAAAAATTCCTGATATGTTCAAGCGCGGGCTGGTGCATGTGGATGTAGCTTTGATCCAGACTTCATTGCCTGATATTCATGGATATATGAGTCTAGGCGTCAGTGTTGATATTGTCAAAGCGGCCACTGAAAATGCAAAATTAGTTATTGCGCAGATTAATAAAAATATGCCACGTGTTCATGGAGATGGGTTTATCCATATTGAGGATACTGATTATCTTATTCGTCATGATGAACCGATTTTGACCTATCAGGATGATCCGGACGATGCTGTAGCTCATAAAATCGGTCATTATGTATCTAAATTGATTGTTGACGGTGATACAATACAGGTCGGGTATGGAAGTTTGCCAAATGCAATTTTAGCAAATCTCACCGATAAAAAAGACCTTGGAATCCATACCGAATTAATTGGTGACGGCTTGGTCAGCTTGATGGAAAAGGGTGTAGTTAATAATTCCAAAAAATCGATTCATCGAAATAAAACAATCGCTACTTTTTCAATGGGTAACAAGCGGACCTATCGCTATCTTCATGATAATCCTGGCGTGGAGTTTCGAACTGTTGATTATACCAATAATCCGCAGATAATTGCCCAAAATAAACATATGACCGCGATTAATAGCGCATTGGAAATCGATTTGACCGGGCAAGCGACTTGTGAATCACTGGGTAGTACTTTCTATAGTGGAATCGGTGGTCAAGCAGATTTCATGCGTGGTGCTGTAATGGCAGAACACGGTAAAACAATCCTTACAATGCCATCAACCGCTGAGCAAGAAACAGTCTCTAGGATTGTCCCGTTTTTAAAGGAAGGGGCTGGAGTAACTCTTAATCGCGGCGATATACATTACGTAGTGACCGAATATGGTATTGCCTACCTGCATGGGAAAAATATCCGTGAGAAGGCAATGGCATTAATAACAATTGCTCATCCGAAATTCCGTCCGCAATTGATTCAGAAAGCAAAAAAACGGTTTCTGATCTATAAAGATCAAGCCTTTGTGGCAGGCAAAGCTGGTGAGTATCCTGAAAATCTCGAAGTATACCGGACAACTAGTAAAAATGTGGAAGTATTCTTCAGACCGGTGAAAATCAGTGATGAACCGTTGCTAAAAGAATTTTTCTACTCTTTATCGGATAACAGCCTGTATCGCCGTTTCATTTCCCAACGCAAAGATATGCCCCATGAGCGATTACAGGATTTTGTAGTGATCGATTACAGCAAAGAAGTGGTTGTTCTGGCTTTTATGGGTGAAGATACAGAATCGCAAATGGTTGGTATAGGGCAATATGGAATAATTGATGTGACCCATACAGGTGATATAGCATTTGTCGTCCGTGACAAGTACCAGAACCAAGGTATCGGCAAAGAATTACTAAAATATTTGACCTTTATTGCCAAGCGGCAGGGTCTACTTGGATTTACAGCAGAAGTATTGATGGATAATATGCCAATGTTGCGTTTGTTTGAAAGTATGGGGTTTGATATAGATAAAAGAAGTGAAGAAGGGATATACGAATTAAAAATGTTGTTTCGAGATAATTAATGGATAGAGAAAGACCGAATATCAAGTATCTTTTTGAGCCAAAATCAGTTGCTGTAATTGGCGCATCGGAAAATCCTGGTAAGATCGGGCATATTATTGTTAAAAATATTGTTGAGGCCGGATATCAGGGGAAGCTATATCCGGTCAATCCAAGAGGTGGGGAAGTGCTGGGGCATAGGATTTATTCCACTGTTTCTGACATTAATGAAGATATTGATGTGGCTACCCTTGTAATACCAGCCAAGTATGTCTATTCAACCTTAGAATTGTGTGCCGAAGCAGGTGTCAAACATTTACCGATTGTATCATCCGGATTTTCCGAGATTGGTAATTTAGCTGAGGAGCGTAGGCTGGCAAAATTCGCTAGAGAACATGAAATACGCATCTTGGGTCCTAATATTTTCGGACACTATTCCGCCAAGGTTTCCCTGAATGCCACTTTCGGCCCGCGGGACATTCAAAAAGGTAATGTAGCTATCATTACTCAGAGTGGTGCTCTGGGGGTTGCAATGATCGGTAAAACAGCTGTGCAGAATATTGGTTTATCGGCGATTATATCAGTGGGGAATAAATCGGATATTGATGAGGCGGACCTGTTGGAATATCTGGTGAAACAGGATGAAACCAAGATAATATTAATCTACATTGAGGGTATTCAGCAGGGGGAACGATTGATTAAAGCCTTAGCGGTGGCAACTAGGGTAAAACCGGTAATCGTCATTAAGTCGGGACGCTCAAAACGTGGTGCGATTGCGGCAGCTTCCCACACCGGATCGCTGGCCGGTTCGGATAATATCTTCGACGCGATTATGCGTCAATGTGGCGTTCTGCGAGCCGAATGTGTTGATGAAGCACTTGAATGGTGCAACTACTTGTCAAATGCACCGCTACTGCAAGGCGATAACACGATAATTATCACCAATGGCGGTGGTGTTGGTGTTTTAGCGACCGATGCCTGTGAAAAATACACGGTCAAACTGTATGATGATTCACAGCACCTCAGGGATAAGTTTGAATCGGTCACGCATGGTTTTGGTTCGACAAAGAATCCGATTGATCTAACCGGCGAGGCTTCAGTTGAGGAATATGTTCATGCTCTGGATGTGGCGTTGCATGATAAGTATATTAATGGTGTACTAGCGCTTTACTGTGAAACCGCAATGATGACCGCTGAACAATTAATAAAAATGATTGAGGAGAGCTATGCCAAATATGTAAAAATTGGCAAACCGGTTCTGTTTTCATTGTTCGGTGGCGAAAAAATGGAAGATTGCATTAAGGCGCTAACACACAAAAATATTCCGGTATTCCGCGATGTTTATAATGCAACTTCCTGTCTTGGAGTGTCTTATTCTTTTAATAAAACGCGCCAGATTACAGTATCTGAATCTGTCAGTTCCGTAGTGGATTTGGCAGCCATCAATCAATTAATTGATGGGGCATTGATGGATAATCGCCAGTTTATGCTGGCGCATGAGGGTGAAGGATTATTAAAAGCGGCTGGTTTATCCGGACCGAAAAGCGGAATCGCCCGGAATATTGAATCTGCTGTAAATCTGGCCATCAAGATTGGTTATCCGGTAGTGATGAAAATAATATCCCGGGATATACTGCATAAAAGTGATGTTGGAGGGGTTTTGCTGGATCTCGATAATCAGGATGAGGTAATGGATGCCTACCAGACAATTATGCATAATTGTAAGGCGCATAAACCGGATGCTAACATAGAAGGTCTAGAAATTGTCGAGCAAGTAAAACCAGGAACCGAGGTAATTATTGGTGCCATGCATGACGAGATATTCGGTCCGATAATGATGTTTGGACTCGGTGGTATTTATGTAGAAGTAATGAAGGACGTTTCATTTCGTGCTCTTCCGCTTAGTCGGCAGGAAGTACGAACGATGATTAAAGAAATACGCTCTTATCCATTGTTGCTGGGAGTTCGTGGTGAAATACGGAAAGATATCGATGGAATCGTTGAAACGATCTTTAAATTGGGGACAATCATAAAAAATTGTCCACGAATTACCGATATCGAGATTAATCCCCTGATGGTCTATGAGGAAGGTCAGGGAGTTAAAGCGGTTGACGTACGAGTATTATTATCAAATACTTAAGAAGGTGAGAATTATGCCAAAACTTATTGTTGCATCAATCCATAAAAATGCGGGGAAAACCAGTTTTATTATTGGATTAACGAAAACACTAAATCAGAAAATCGGTTATATGAAACCATTTGGTGATCGTTTACTATATCGGAAAAAGCGGTTGTGGGATTATGATGCAGCTTTAATGACAAAAATATTCAAAATCGAAGATGTACCTGAAGAGATGAGCCTTGGTTATGATCATTCAAAATTACGTTATATGTACGACGAATCAAGTTTACATGCCAAGGTAATTGAAATGGTCAATGTGATCGGTAAGAGTAAGGAATTGCTCATTATAGAAACAGGTGGTGAACTGTCTCAATGTATTTCCGTGCACCTTGATGCCCTTACTTTGGCCAGAATTACGGCAGGGAAAATGCTGGTCGTGTTAAGCGGGGATAATGATCAAATTCTGGATGATATGATATTCCTTAAACGGTTTGTAGATCTACGGAATATTGATTTTTGTGGCGTTATTATCAATAAAGTTCGAGACGTGGAAGAATTTAATACAAACTACCTCGGTTATTTCAGCGAGCAGGATATTCCGGTTGTTGGAATAATACCATATCAGATGGAATTGACCTATCCTACACTGAAGTCTATCGCCGATATTATCTTCGCAAAAGTGCTGTCCGGTGATAAGGGATTGGACAGTATAATCAAGAATATTTTTGTTGGTGCCATGGGTGCCGATGCTGTATTACGGGTCCAGAAATTCCGCAAGGAGAATAAGCTGGTGATCACCAGTGGTGATAGAAGTAATATGATTCTGGCAGCCCTAGATACTCATAGTAAAGGAATAATATTAACAAATAATATTCTACCATCGGCCAATCTGATTGCTAGAGCTTCTACTGATAACATTCCGATGTTGATGGTCTCCGCTGATACTTATCAGACCGCAAAAAAAATTGACGGGATCGTTCCATTGATTACTTCCAGTGATAAATCCAAGATTGAATTAGTAACTGATCTCGTTCGGCAAAATGTGAATTTGGAACTCTTGTTTAAATAGCAAACGATCCCGCGATACCACAAAATCACCGATGAATAGTGCATAAGCTGGTCTGATCTATTTAATGTAATTTTCAATAATAATAATTAAATTGCGGCCTAATGGATAAATCTGTGACTCTCAAACTTACCCGGAAAGATATCGATCGATATGAAAAATTGATCGCCGATTTCGATCTCAATCTAGAACACGATTTACTGCAAAAAATACCACATAAAGTCGAAGCTCTGGTGAAATTAGGCGAATTATCTTCAATCCAATTGAATTTAGTTCAGGACATATCAAGATTATTGATTGTCCTACGCAATGTACCTGATTTAGAACTCTCCTTGAAAAGAAAGATCTTGTTCGCGCTACAGTACTTTTATGATCCGGAAGATGATATACCGGATAATGTTACCGAACTTGGATTCCTGGATGATGCCATATTAGTCAGATGGGTGGTCGAACAGGTCTTCAACAAGTATCCGAAATATTTCCAGGCTTAGATATCACAAGGCATTATTTAAAATGACTTTCATTTGGAGTAACTGCAGGTAAAAAACGCTATGGATCCGATAACCATAGTTGTTGATGCAATGGGTGGTGATAACGCACCGCATGCGGTTGTTCATGGTGCTGTAAAAGCCGCAAAGGATCACCGGGTCAGGATTATTCTGGTAGGTGAAGAGGATGGTATCAATAAAGAGCTGCACCAGCTGTCCTATCCTGATGGCTCGATTGTAATTCATCCAACTACCCAACAAATCGACATGGGCGAATCACCTCAGATGGCTATCGAGGAAAAAAGCGATTCTTCCATTGTTCAAGCCGCTCAATTATTGGCCGCGGACAAAGCAGATGCACTGATATCAGCTGGTAGTACCGGATCAGTAGTATTGGCTGCTGCTAAATATATTCCGCGTATTTACGGTGTTCGGCGAACTGCTATTGCTACCGTTTATCCGACTTTGAACGAATTAAAACGTAAAGATTATCTGGCTTTAATGCTTGATGTGGGTGCGAATATACATTGTTCTGCCGAAGAATTAGTACAATTTGCCCTGATGGGGGCAGCCTATGTTTCTGATATTCGTGAAGTCGATGAACCAACTGTAGCCCTGCTTAATATTGGTGAAGAGGAAACCAAGGGGGGTGAAAAAATGAAATTGGCTTACCAGATCCTGAAGAAAACACGCAATATCAAGTTTTTTGGGAATATCGAAGGAAAGGACCTGATGCGTGGAATTGTTGACGTAGTTGTCACTGAAGGATTTGTCGGCAATACAGTCATTAAAACATTGGAGGGAGCAGCTAGCACGATGAGTCATTTGGGTAAAATTGCCTTTAAAACCAAGTTATCCTGGAAATTGGGGCTGTTGATGCTGCGCAAAGGTTTGCGCACTCTTAAGGAAGTCACTGATTATTCAGAATACGGGGGAGCTCCACTGCTGGGTTTTGAAAAAATGGTTATCATCGCTCACGGTCGATCTAATCCGAAAGCAATCTCGAATGCCATTAAAGTTGCCAGTAAATGCGTACGGGACGACTTGAGTGGACATATCTCCAGCAGTATCAAGGATTATGAGGTTGAAACTGCTCGGGAATTTTACCAGCTGGTGCGTGAAACAAATTGACAATCGTTTCGGTTGTAGTTTTAGCTTTGCTAAATTTGTTTAACGCATATTACAGGAAAATAACAAGCTGTCGGTCTCGCGCATAAGAATATTTTCCGAAAAATTTCGGATCAATCCTGAATTATTCATGTTAACATTACCTCACATAAAACAAATTCAAATAAATATTCAATTCTATGAATAATTGCAATCCGGCTAAAACGTGGATAATTAAACTTGAACGAGTTATAAGTATAATTGTAATCAGTGCCAGTCTGCTTAACTGGACTGGATGTGCCTATTTTAATACTTTTTATAATGCCCGTTTGTATTTTAAGGAAGCGGAAGAAAAACGTTTAGAAAAAGTTGGTGAAAATATTCCTAAAGCGGCATTTGATGCATACGGAAAAGTGATCGAGAAATCACAAAGAGTACTCACCAAATATCCTGATTCAAAATTCCGCAATGAAGCCATTCTTTTAATGGGTATAGCTCATTTTCATCGGGGTGAAATTCGGAAAGCGGAAATCACCTTCATAAACCTGGAAGAGACAGCCGGTGCTGATTTTACGTTCGAGGCTCAATTCTGGAAAGCTTTGTGCAAATGGAAAGTGGGGAAAGTGCAACCGGCTATCGATGAATTGGAAACATTACAGCAGACAGTCGAAGATTCTGATTTCAAAGCGCGAATATTATTGGCCCGCGCCGATATTTTTTTGGAGGAGGAGTTGAATCAGCAGGCTTTCCAAGCATTGGAACTTGCTGCTGAATTAACGCGCGATACCAATGAGCGCAGCCAGATATTTTATCAGATTGCCAGTCTGGCTTTCCGGAACGGGGATTATGAACTTGCCTATCGTGCAAACAAGCAGGTAATTAAGAATTCCATGTCAAAATTAAGAATCAATGAAGCCAACCTAAATATTGTACGGATTCATCGCGAACAAGGTGATCATCGTAACGTGGAATCATTGATAAAATCATTGCTGGCTGATGAACAGTATAAGGATATTCATGGTGCTCTCGAACTGGAGCTGGCAAAAATGTATTACGAAGAGGGTACTCTTCCGGAGACGATCGTTCAATTAAACGATGTTGTGCTTAATTATAAGAAAACCAGTGAATCTGCCGAAGCATCCTTTATTTTAGGTGAAATAAAATTATTTGGCCTGCATGATTTGGATTCGGCAAAACATTATTTCGAGCTATCGGTCAAGGAGTATGGTAAATCACCCGTGAAACAGCAGGCACAAAATCATATCCAGAAAATCACAAAGTATCTACAGGAAATTGAATCATTGGAGCAGAATCTGGATATTCTGTACAGTCTGTCAGAGACAGAAGTAGATACAAGCATTTTGGATACTACCGAACAAACTGTCAGCGCGGTAATCGATACAACAAAACTGATGGATGATATTGCTTTTGGATTATTTATTATTGGGGAGATGGAGGCCTTTCATTTCAATCAGCCTGATTCGGCTGAGAAGTATTTACTTGAGATTATTAATTTCTACAGTAATAATGATTATCACCCCAAGGCTCTATTCACCTTGAGTTATTTAAAATATTCTCAATCGGATACTTCAAAAGCAGTGGAATTGGAAGATATTATACTAACTGAATATCCTGATTCTGATTATGCTGATTATATCAGGGATTTACGGGGCAATCCGCTCGAATTGAATATGCAGGCCAAATTATTGAGAAAGGGGGAAGTCAACTGGACTTCAGACCGTTTGCTGGCACTTAACCAGTACAAACGCATTCTACGAACTGATACCACTAGCGAAACGTCTGCACGGGCAGCATATTTCCTTGCCCATCATTATGATTATACTTCCAGTGAACCTGACAGCGCAATTTTCTATTACCGCTGGCTCGATCAGCACCATCCCAATAGTGAGCAGAATCTTGCAGCAAACAATCGTTTAAAGCGGCTGACTTCGAGTCTTGAGCCTGCTCAACCAAACGGTACCATCCCGACTGAAATTGATTCCTCCGGCCAAGATGCTAATTGAGACCGGTCAGGTAGTCTCGAATCAATCAATCGCTGATAAAATTTGGCGTTTGGAAATAAATCTACCAGAAATTGTCTGCACAAAACCGCAGCCAGGCCAGTTTCTGGAAATATTAATCAATTCATCCTGGGAGCGGCCATTACGCCGACCTATGAGCATTGCCGGTATGAATGCTACAGAACTAAGCATAATCTATAAGATCATTGGTTCTTCTACCCGCGAATTATCGATTAAACAGCCAGGTGATACTCTTCAAGTAATTGGACCGCTTGGTAATTCCTTTTCTTTACCCTCTGCTGATCTGACACCGGTACTGGTCGCAGGAGGTGTGGGACTACCACCTATATTATGGCTGCATCATAATCTGCTGCAGCAAAATATCAATCATTATTTAATCATTGGCGCTCAAAGTGCAGGTGAACATTTCATATCTGCCGATGGGCCGAACAATATCTACCTGGCAACTGATGACGGAAGCCTCGGAAGCCAGGGTACAGTTATTCCTGTTCTATTAGATAGAATAAATAAGAACAGCAATATCTATATATACTCATGTGGACCTGAAGTTATGCTGGAAGCTGTCCAGGCTACAGCAATTCGGTATGCAATTGCTGGTCAATTATCCACTGAGAGCTATATGGCCTGCGGTTTTGGTATCTGTCAGGGTTGTGCTATTCGCCGGAATCTCTTCAAACATCACACACATTCTTATCGTTCAAAATACGCATTAGTCTGTCAAGACGGGCCGGTATTTGAGATTGGAGCAATCAATTTTGACTGATCTAAGTGTAAAAATCGGTCCAGTTCAATTCAAAAATCCAATATTTACCGCCTCCGGGACATTTGGGTATGGCACCGAGGTCCAAGATATCACTGACGTATCAAAGCTGGGGGCAATCGTAACCAAATCGATCACGCTAAATCCCCGTGAAGGAAATCCACCACCACGCATAGTCGAAACAGCCAGCGGAATGATCAACTCGATCGGATTGGCCAATATTGGTGTTGCGCAATATATCAAAGAAATGTTACCAGAATATCAGTCAATCAATACTGCAGTCATTGTAAATATTGCCGGATCGACAATTAAAGAGTATTGCCAGGTTCTAAAGAAAATTGAATCAGTTGATTCGCCGATCGTTGGTTATGAAATAAATATATCCTGCCCGAACGTCAAAGAAGGGGGAATGGCTTTTGGAGTAAATGCCGATATTACTGCTCAGTTAACCAATCGACTTCGAAAATTAACCGAGCGACTATTGATACTGAAGTTGAGTCCGAATGTTACCGATATTGTTTCAATTGGCATTGCCGCTCAGGAAGCAGGTGCAGATGCCGTTTCGGCAATCAATACGCTGGTAGGTATGAGTATTGATCACCAGACTCGCAAAACTAATATACATACTACCTATGGTGGCCTGTCCGGTCCGGCAATAAAACCGGTTGCGTTGGCCTGTGTTCATAAATTAAAATGTCAATTGGAGATTCCTATAATTGGGATCGGTGGGATCACATCGGTGGCTGACGTAGTTGAATTTGCTTTGGCCGGTGCCCAGGCAATTCAAATCGGAACCGCCAATTTTCGAGATCCTGATATCGGTCGGAAGACAGTACTCAGACTGGAAGAATATCTCCGGCAAAATAGAATAGAGTCTTACAATGAATTACTTAATAATCTGCGGTTATACTGATGCATAAACGATTCTGTATTTTCTTATTGAGCAGCTTAATGCTCTTCTCCTGCGCATCATCACCACGTTACGGACATGGTAAAACAAGTACCGGATCGACTAAGCGTACTCCCAAGCGGACTGGTAAAGTGTTGGTTGGCATCAGTTCGTATTATGCGGATGATTTTCATGGTAAACTAACCGCCAACGGGGAGATATTTGATATGTATGGCCTAACTGCTGCTCATAAAACTCTTCCCCTGAACACAATTGTCCGTGTGACCAATTTGGAGAACAATAAATCACTGATACTGAGAATTAATGATCGGGGACCATATGTAAAAAACCGGATTTTGGATTGTTCATATGGTGCTGCATTGAAACTGGGATTCACTGATAAGGGAACCGCAAAAGTTAGAATTCAAATAATTGAGTTGGGTGATAATAAATATATGAAGCACGACTAATCTTTAAAGGAAGAGATATTGAAGAAGAGATTCTATATGATTGCCAATCCGAAGGGGGGATCTCAGAATGTTATGGAAATCATCTCCAATATAAAGCCTATTTTTGAAAATGCCGATGCCGAATTGATGATTCACGAAACTTCCTGGTCACGGCATGCCAATGAAATTGCCCAGAATATGAATTTTGATGATTATTCCGGTCTGATCACTGTCGGCGGTGACGGTACGGCACACGAGGCAATTAATGGATTAATGAATCGTAGTGATGGAAAAAAGATTCCGTTGGGCTTAATTCCTGGTGGCAGTGGCAATTCTTTTTTGTATGGACTGGATTGCCATGACCCTATCGATGCTGTCAACCGGATTCTAAACGGCAATACTGTACTGATTGATGTTGCGAAAATGACGATGGAGAATGAGATCATATATTCATTCAATATCATTGGCTGGGGTTTGATCACAGCGATTGCCCGCACATCGGAACCGCTTCGCTGGTGGCCTAAGCAGCGTTATAATATTGCGACTGTAATTGAATTAATTCGAATGAGTGCACTCACTACTAAATTAATTGTCGATGGAGAGGAGATTGACGGACAAATTTCTTTCCTGATTGCCTGTAATACGCCATATACTGGTGTTGGGATGAAAATGGCACCCAGGGCCAAATTGGATGATGGAAAAATTGATCTGATAGTTGTAAAAGGAGCGACCCGGATCCAGATGCTGAAACTATTCCCAAAAGTGTTTGATGGCAGTCATATCGAGTCAAATCTGGTGGATTATTATCAGGCTAAAACCTTTGAATTGATTCCTGAACATGATGATTTACTCGATATTGATGGCGAATTGACTGGAACAACGCCGTTTAAAGTCGAGATGATTTCCAAAGCAATAAATATATTTATTTGATATCTATCAGTCCCGATGATAATCCAATTTATGCATTAATTCACCGGCAATATCAACGACATATTGAATATCGTCTTCGGTGAAGGCGTCCGGTAGTTTTATTTCTTGACCATCCTTTGGCCGCACGACATTTGTGTTTCGATCCGGCCTTCGGGGAGTGGCAGGCGGCGTCTTCGCCAGATACTGACCGATTGTAACAACCGTATTGTCAAATTTCTGATCCAGATCTTCATATTTAATGAAATGGAGATTTTTCCCTGGATTTTTTTCGCCATAATCCAGCCATTCCATAGTGTGAGCTTCCCAACGATGAACCATGGATTTCATTTGACGCTTTTGATAACGCAGCATGGCGTTACGGGGTTCGCTACGGATAAATTGCTGAATTGTATCAGTATCAGGTCCTTCTTCCCAACCCAGTGTTTTAAAATATTTTATCAGTTTCCAGTTACTGCGTAAAGTATGTAGTGGATTTCGGTAAATATAAAAAATATGAAATTGTTCATCCAGGTAATCCATTATATCCTGGAAAAAACCGATCGGGTGATGAGATTTTAGAATATTTAATATCGATTTGTCGTGGGCTTGTTTAATATAGTTCAAAATTGCAGTGGGTGAGTGGAAATTGATCCCCAGTTCCTGATCGAAATTCCACCAGGGTGCGGCAAGATAGGGATAGTTTCTTGCAATTGAATTCATTAAAAAGTGGGTTCCAGAACGTTCATGGCTGATTACAGCTACTTTTTTCTGAGGGATTGAACCAACATGTAGATTAGTGATCATAAAAACATCCTGATTAAATATTTAAATTAAGTACAATTGTTATGCCAAATTATCGAGCATCAATCACAAGCTATTATCTGGAATATTCCTACTTCATTTCCTGATACAGTTACTTTTGTGAATGCTGAAATATTTATTTTGTCTGATTGGTGGTAGACAACTTTTATTACATAGTCGAATGACGGTTGTATCGTGTTAAATCACGGCTTAATTTTCGCTTTGTTATTTTTAATTGGATATGAAAGATACCTTCTTAAATAGACTACTTGTCAATGTGCTGGGAATTCCTGGCGTCCTGGTCTTAATCTGGCTGGGTGGAGTATATTTTGCCGTATTCATTATTGTTGTAATGCTGATAGCCATCTGGGAATATTATTCCATTAATACTCGAAAAAATGTAAAACCGATCACATCAATTGGTTTTGCCGCAACCATATTCATCGGAATCTTCTATTATTATGGTATTTTCGATGTCCATACCTGGATCGGGGTTTTCATACTGATCGTTATTTTTACAATGACAGTCGAAATGTTTCGGGATTTGCCAGACCCAACCAGAAATATTGCCATCACAGTTTTCGGCATTATTTATATTCCGGTTCTGCTGGGAACTTTAATTGCCCTGCGTAACTGGGATACGGAAATTGGTACTCATTTAACCCTGGGAGTTTTCCTTTCGGTTTGGGTATGTGATTCCGCAGCTTACCTGTTTGGTAAGCAATGGGGTAACAAAAAAATGTTAGAACGTGTAAGCCCAAAGAAAACAGTTGTAGGTTGTATTGGGGGTGTTTTTGGCGCTTTTGTAGTTTACGCGATTCTTTTTTCAACAGGTTATTTAGGCGCTCCTTTTACCTGGTTGAATGTTGTAGTCTTCGCATCTATTACCGGATTTTTTGGTCAGGCTGGTGATTTTGCCCAATCGATGATTAAACGTGATATGGGCGTAAAGGACTCCGGTGGTCTGTTAATGGCACACGGTGGCGTGTTCGACCGCTTCGATTCTCTTTTCTTTGCCAGTGCACTAACCTATTTTTATTTGCATATTATTCATGGCGTATAATTCATTCCCTGTATGAACGCGCAACCAGCTGATACAATTAAGCAGGATGCAAGCGAATGTTATGAATGGCATGCTCATCCCGCTGCTCAAAATCACCCAAAATTGTGTATGGCAATCATAATCATTCTCACAATTGCTTGTTTAATCTATATAACTTCAGAGATATTCCTGTGGAGTATGTTTGCTGTGATCCTGTTGACGATGGCACTGCAACGGTTTTTTTTCCCCAGTCGCTTCCAGATCGACGCAAAAGGAATTACAGCTAAATATTTACTGGGCAAAAAAAGATTTGATTGGAAGTTTATCAGACGGTTTAATTATGACGCTAATGGCGGTTATCTATCAACCCGAAAACTGCCAACCAGGCTGGATGCCTATCGGGGGATGCACTTGTATTTTAGCTCTGATAGAAAAGAGATTATTGAGCGGATCAATAGCATGATTGAGATAGCTGAAGCATGAAAGCCTGGTTGAAAAATGCATTTGCAGTTGAGACACCCGAAGGAAACGAACCCACTGCTGAACAAAAAGCAGTTGTGGATAAGGTTTGCCTGGAAATTGTCAGACGGAAGATGACTACACCTGCTCTACTTTTTTTGGAATCTTTTCGTCCGTTGAATTACATTGGTGCCCAAGTCATGCATTTTTTCCAGCCAATTGTGTCGGTTATTCTAAACACAGAAGCATACCAACATTTTTCACAATTTCTAGAACAACGTAACAGTGTGGATTATCTCTGCCAGCAAATAGAATATTTTGACGCTGATTATGGTTCCATTGAAATGAATACACCCGAATCTGATAAAGACCAGAAATTGGAAGATTCCATAATTGATAAAAAAGATGAAAAGAAAGCACGATGAGCAATAAAGATTTGGAGAACATAAATATAATTTTGGCAACTGATTGCGGAAGTACCACTACAAAAGCAATTCTTATTCAGAAAATCGATGGTGTGTATCGTCAGACCCATCGTGGTGAAGCGCCATCGACGGTTGAAGAACCATTCGCAGATGTTACCGTGGGTGTTGTTAATTCGGTTACTGAAGTGGCTGAGTTGGCCGGTCGGCGATTGATTGATGCTGATGGCAAGATTATTCAGCCTGATAATGGTACTGAAGGCTGTGATTTATATATATCAACCTCAAGTGCTGGTGGTGGTTTACAGATGATGGTTGCTGGCGTAATTGCTGAAATGACAGCCGCCAGTGCCAAACGGGCCGCGCTGGGTGCCGGAGCAATTGTGATGGACGTTATTGCTTCCAATGATAACCGGAAACCACATGACCAGATCCAGCGGATCCGTGAATTACGTCCCGATATGATGCTCCTGTCAGGCGGTACTGACGGTGGAACAATGACTCACATAATGCAAATCGCCGAATTGATTGCGCCGGCAAAACCACAACCACGCTTTGGCGCTCAATACAAACTACCGATTATTTATGCTGGGAATAACAAAGCTCAAGATAATATAAAGGAATTGTTTAAAGAAGAATTTGAATTAACTATTGTTGATAATCTACGTCCTGTTCTGGAACGTGAAAATCTGGGTCCGGCCCGTGATTCCATTCATGACCTGTTTCTTGAGCACGTTATGGCGCATGCTCCTGGCTATAATAAACTGATGGACTGGACCGATGCCCCGATCATGCCAACCCCCGGTGCCGTTGGGAATATTTTAAAGACTATTGCCGATAAGCAGGGCATCAATGTGGTTGGAGTCGATATTGGCGGCGCAACAACCGACATCTTCAGTGTGTTCGATGGCACCTTCAACAGGACCGTCAGCGCTAACCTGGGGATGAGTTATTCAATTTCAAATGTATGCGCTGAAGCGACAATGCCCAATATTGTACGCTGGGTCCATTTGGATATGGATGAGCGTGAACTGCGAAATCGCGTAAAAAATAAAATGATCCGCCCGACCACAATACCCCAGACCAAGGAAGCACTGGTATTTGAACAGGCTGTAGCCCGGGAAGCATTGCGTTTAGCTTACAAGCAACATAAAGAATTCGCCACCACGCTTAAAGGTGTGCAGCAACAACGGACAGTAGGAGATACATTCAGCCAGAAGACCGGTGGTCAGACTATTATTGACAATATGAAGCTGAATTTGCTGGTGGCATCTGGTGGCGTATTGTCCCACGCTCCCCAGATGCGTCAGACGGCGATGATGCTGATTGACGCGTTCCAACCGGAAGGAATTACCAAGCTGGCAAAAGACAGCATATTCATGATGCCCCATCTGGGAGTTGCAGCTCAGGTTCACCCCAAGGCAGCAATGGAAGTTTTCGACCGTGATTGTTTGATTTACCTGGGCACCGTGGTGGCTCCAGCCGGTCATGGGAAAGAAGGGAAGCCCTGTTTTAACTATACAATTCAGGGTGAATCGATCAATGAGTCCGGCACTATCATGTATGGTGAATTGAAATTACTGCCTCTGGGAATCGATGATACAGCCGAGATCACAATTGAACCGGCAAAGTCCTTTGATGCGGGCAGCGGTGCCGGGAAAAAGCAGGTTGGTACCGTACATGGTGGTACCGTAGGTCTCATTCTCGACGGCCGTGGTCGTCCTTTGCAGGTCACTACTGATCATGAAGTCAGTAAATCTATTGTTGAACAATGGATTTCAAAAATTGATTTGTATCCCGAAGTTATTTTGGATACTGAATCCAAGTCCGGTAAAAAGAGCGAAAATAGCAAGAAAGCACATGCCTATTCTCCGGGTTTACAAGTAAGCCAGAGGACAAAAATCCAACGGCGTCGAGTTTTGCCAATTCAGGGTAAGGTCCTGGTAGAAAAGGGTGATATAGTTACCGCTCAGCAGGTCGTTGCTGAGACTTACATGCCAGGTGATGTGATCCCGGTGAACGTATCTAACTTATTGTCGCTACCACCCCGTGATGTGCCTGAATGCATGTGTGTCGAGGTTGGCGATAATATTAATATCAAAGATACAATCGCTGAGACTAAAGGTATTTTCGGCTTTTTCAAAAACAAATGTGAATGCAACGAGGCGGGTGAAGTAGAGACCATTTCCGAGATTACAGGGCAAGTCATCCTGCGGGGAGAACCGCATCCGGTTCAAGTTTTGGCTTTTACTTCCGGTGAGATCATTGAAGTAATCCCAGATCAGGGTGTTGTGATTGAATCAGATTGTACATTCATTCAAGGTATTTTCGGTGTCGGAGGTGAGACATTTGGAAAAATCCGTATGGCCTGCGATAACATTAACGAGCAGTTAACAGCCGACCTGATCAAACCGGATATGAAAGGGCAGGTAATTATTGGCGGAGCCCGGATGACGGTCGAGGCAATCGAGAAAGCGGTTGAAATCGGTGCAGCCGGGATTGTATCTGGTGGCCTTGATGATCAGGATTTAAAGAATTTCCTGGGATATGACCTGGGAGTGGCGATTACCGGTTCAGAAAAACTGGGGATTACACTAATAATCACCGAAGGTTTTGGTGATATATCAATGGCTGAACGAACTTTTGAATTATTGCGGTCCCGTGATGGTTCCGAAACATCAATTACAGGAGCCACCCAAATCCGCGCCGGTGTCATTCGTCCGGCCATCATTATACCAGCGGATAATACAGTACCGGAAGCAACAGGTGATGATAAACATGCATCTGGCATCTTGGAAATAGGTTATCCCGTACGTATTATACGCGACCCTTATTTTGGAAAAATTGGAAAAGTTCATGAATTGCCACCAGAACCGCACCAACTGGCCTCCGGCACCAAAACCCGGGTTTTAAAAGTGGTCTTTGATTCTGGTGAAATTGTCACCATACCACGTGCAAATGTGGAATTGATTGAAGAGTAGGAGTAATATGAAATCATCCTTTAAATCCAAACTGGTCCTTACCCTACTGGTAATGGCCGCAGGTGTTGGAGCACAAACTACTGGTCCGGCACCACCCACTGATTTAATTGCAGTGGATCATCCCTGGGATGGAGGCGATCAGCTGGATATCAGTTGGACTCTTTCCAGTGATGATCCTGGAAACATTGCGGTCTACAAGTTGTACCGGACTATGACCGAGGCTGAGATACTGAAGGAAAATGCCGATTATCGATTCGGAATTTTCAATAATGCCAAGCTGGCCGTAACCAATGAACTATATGCTGAAGCGGATGTGCTGGGAACCAGTCATACGGCCCCGGATTTACTTGCCAGGATAAGAAATGCCCGCAAAGCCGCTGGTGATGAGGCAAATAAACAGGTCGACGATAATTTAGCCGCCCGTGCTGGTGAGATACGCTACAGGTTTTTAACAGTCATTCAGCCTGACATCAACTCGTTTACACTTGAAAAACTTGAACGAGGACATGAATACGGATTCAAGCTGGTGGCAATGGGCAAAGATGGCAGTGAATCTGAGATTGCGGAACTGACCAGTCTGGTTGCACCAACACGTCAGGGATTTGATGGTTCGCGTTTTTTCCTGGCACTAATAATTATAATTGTCTGTGGATCGGTAATATATTTTATTAATGTTGCCCGTGGTGGAAAAACCTTGAAGGTGCGGACGATTGCCGGATTGCAGGCCGTGGATGAGGCCGTTGGCCGGGCCACTGAAATGGGACGTTCGATCCTGTTCATTCCCGGTATCCAGGATATTAATGATATTCAGACTATCGCCGGACTCACAATTCTCTCACGGGTTGCAAAAACAGCTGCCAGTTACGATGCTAAACTGGAAGTACCAACCAGCCGTTCGCTGGTGATGACCACCGCCCGTGAAACTGTTCAAGCTGCATTCCTGGCTGCTGGGCGACCTGATGCTTTCAACCAGGACCTGATCTATTATGTTACCGATGAGCAGTTTGGTTATGTAGCCTATCTTTCAGGGATGATGGTACGGGAAAAACCAGCCGCCTGTTTTTACCTAGGTGCATTCTTTGCCGAATCATTGATCCTGGCAGAGACCGGTAATTCTATCGGGGCTATACAGATTGCCGGAACAGCAATGCCAGCCCAGCTGCCATTCTTTGTGGCGGCCTGTGATTATACTCTGATTGGTGAGGAATTCTTTGCAGCCTCCGCCTATTTGTCAGGCGAACCAGATCAACTGGGAAGTCTGAAAGGACAGGACGTCGGTAAATCTCTGGTTGGTGTACTGATGGCAATTGGAATTTTATTTTTAACCCTGGCGACTATCGCTGGTTATGATTCTGGTTTCGGTGAGGCTATGCAGAATGCGGCTGAATACTTGAAATCGGTTATCCTTACATAAGGAGCAGTCTGATGAAAAGAACAGTACCACTTCTCATTACTGCACTGGGCGGTTTTGTCTTAATCATCGCCTATTTTATACCCCGAACCCAGGGTTGGGGCGAGATTGCCGCCATCTGGTTTGATGTGCTGGCATCGATTGCCTTTATCCTTGGCGGAGGAAATCTGCTTAAAATTCACCTGCAGAAAGTATCTGACAGAAAATCGGGCTGGGGCTTTTCTGCAGTGACTGTCACCGCTTTTCTGTTTACGCTGTTTGTCGGGTTAGGAAAAATCGGTGTAAATCCAAATATTCAGTATCCTGATTATGCCTGGTCGGGAAGTTACCGTGAGATAGGTAGTTCTTTCTGGTGGCTATATGAATATGCATTCAAACCGCTGACTGCGACAATGTTCGCCATGCTGGCTTTCTATGTTGCCTCGGCCGCCTTTCGTGCCTTCCGGGCTAAGAATATTGAAGCAATCCTGCTATTAGGAACAGCTTTTATAATTCTGTTGGGCCGAACATTTGCCGGTGTCGTCCTTACTTCCTGGTTACCAGATTCGTTAAGCGGGTTGAAACTTGAGAATCTAACGGTAACAATCATGCAGGTCTTCAATACTGCCGGAAATCGCGCTATTATGATTGGAATTGCACTGGGTATTGCCTCCACATCGCTGAAGGTATTGCTCGGTGTCGACCGATCATATCTAGGCGGAGGGGAGGATTAGACTATGTATGAATTCATAAAAAATATTGACCGTCGCTGGATATTCCTGCTCATGTTCCTGTCAGTATCGATTCCGATCTTATTTCAAGTGAAATTCCCGGAGAAAGCCACTGATCTGACCCGTGCTACTTTCGATGCTGTGGAACAATTACAGCCCGGGGATAATGTAATGCTATCCTTTGATTTTGACCCAGCCAGTGAAGGTGAACTGGGTCCTATGGCCACTACTTTCTCCTACCATTGTGCCGCAAAAGGACTGAGAATGTATTATATGGCTCTCTGGCCGGTAGGACCACAAATGATAGATGATCGCATCGAAAATGTTATTAACCGTGATTTTCCCGATATGGTCTATGGTGATGATTACGTAAACCTGGGCTTTAAGTCAGGTAATGAAGGTGTAATCAAAGTGATTGTTACTGATTTCCGCGAGCTTTACACAACCGATGCATATGGAACAGCCTTCGATGATATCCCGATGTGTCAGGAAATCAATAGTGTCCAGGATATGGATTTGGTAATAAATGTAAGTGCTGGCTATGCCGGAACCAAGGAATGGGTCCAATACGCTGTTACTGCATTTCCTGATGATATCAAACTTATTGCCGGTTGTACCGGTGTTCAGGCTCCTTTATTGTATCCCTACATTCCTGATCAATTATCGGGTTTACTTGGTGCAATTAAAGGTGCGGCTGAATATGAAAAACTGGTGGTTGAGAAATATGGTTTAGAGGATCAGCCAAAGTACCTGGAAGGTATCAGGCGTATGGGTCCCCAACTGGTAGCTCACATATTAATGATCCTGTTGATCATTACCGGTAACGTTATCTTTTTCATTGAAAAGAAACGGGAAGGACGGTAATCATGAATAGCAAACTTACATGGACAATCGTTATTGTCGTCGCTGCACTGATTCTTGCAATGAATGCCGGATTTCGTGGTGCTGGAAGCGTATATGTCAGAACTGTGGATATTGAAATGGCTAATGTTGGTACAGAGGTTGCACCGCAGTGGGTGAACACGAATTCCGATGAAGCCCTGGATTATGATATTACCCGAGTTTCTGAAGATCAAAGGATCAGTTGGACACAGTATAATCGTGCCAACCCAGCCGATTACGCTGCCGCCCGCGACGCCAACCCGGAGCAAACCGAATATCGTAAAAGTTTTTGGCGAACAGTCGGTGTCTGGGTTGCGGCACTCTTTACAATTTTCATTCTCTCATTCCTGTACCGTGATAATCCTTTCTACAAACTGGCGGAATCGACCGTAATCGGTGTATCAGCGGCATATTGGATGACCGTTGGTTACTGGGAAGTGATCGTGCCAAATCTTTTCGGTAAGCTGTTACCTGGCGTGGTACGTGCCTGGGCTATGCCTGGTTTGAATGGGCATTCCGAGTGGTTGTATATCTTTCCATTGATATTGGGGGTAATGCTACTGATGCGCCTGTCACCAAAAGGTGCCTGGATCAGTCGCTGGCCTCTGGCTTTCATTATCGGTACGACCGCTGGTATTCGTCTGCTGGGTTTTATTCATGCTGATTTTCTCAGCCAGATCCGAAACAGTATAATTCCGTTAATCGTAATAAGTGATGGTGGTTTTGAATTCTGGGATTCAGTATTAAACCTAATTCTGGTTCTGGGAGTACTGTGCTCCCTGGTGTACTTCTTTTTCTCGGTCGAGCACAAGGGTCTAGTCGGCAAAACAGCCAAAGTTGGTATATGGGTATTGATGATCACATTTGGTGCCGCATTCGGATACACTGTGATGGGGCGTATTGCACTGCTGGCAATCAGGCTAGAATTCCTGTTTGACGACTGGCTCTGGATAATTGACCCAACCTTACGAAGGCTGGGGCTATAACCTAATTTATTGAATTCTATAATGAAGAAGCCCGGTAATTGCCGGGTTTCTTTTTATAGAAAAGAGTGTAAATAAATCAGCTTGATTTTGTTGGTTATTCTGATCAACCTGATTAATTTTTTCGACGAAAAACCTACATTAATGGTTGTTATAAACAAAACGACTTCTATTTACGGAAAACAAAAAAACAATTAACTAAAACAGGATAAAGGATTGCATATGGATTTCTTGAAGGAATTGAGAATCGAAAGAAATAATTTCGGGTCTTGCGGTGGTCCGGGGAAATGGAATCAGTCCACTACCGGTGGAAAAATTGATTCAATCAATCCCACCAACGGGGAAATAATAGCATCGGTATATAAATGTACCGAAGATGATTATGAATCAGTCGTTCAGCAATCGGTAACCGCCTTTAAAGAATGGCGGATGGTTCCGGCCCCCAAACGCGGTGAATTGGTGCGGTTGATGGCCAATGCACTGCGGGAGAAAAAAGATGCACTTGGCAGTTTAGTCACCCTGGAAATGGGCAAGATAAAGGCCGAAGGCGATGGTGAAGTACAGGAAATGATCGATATCGCTGATTTTGCCGTAGGCCTGTCCCGGCAGTTGTATGGGCTCACGATGCATTCGGAGCGACCGCTGCATCGGATGTATGAACAATGGCATCCGCTGGGTCCGATAGGTGTTATATCAGCTTTCAATTTTCCGGTGGCAGTCTGGGCCTGGAATGCCTTTATTGCAGCTGTCTGCGGTGATACAACGATCTGGAAACCTTCCTCAACAACGCCATTAACCGGAATAGCCGTCCAGCATATCTGTAACGAAGTTTGTGAAGCAAATGACTATCCACCGGTATTCCAGCTGGTAATTGGATCAGGTTCAACGATAGGGGAAAAATTGGTTCATGATAGACGCGTACAATTGATCTCTGCAACCGGATCAACTCCGATGGGTAAACGAATTGGTGAGGTAGTCGGCGCCCGGTTGGGTAAGACTATCCTGGAATTGGGTGGCAACAATGCAATCATTGTTGATGAAAGTGCCGATATGAAAATGCTGATTCCGGCGATTGTCTTCGGTGCTGTTGGAACTGCCGGACAGCGTTGTACATCCACCAGACGGATTTTCCTGCCTAAAAGTATATTCAGCCAGGTGGCAGATCGCTTGATTAATGCTTACAAACAGGTCCGTATCGGCGATCCGCTGGATCCTGATACCTTAATGGGTCCGGTGATCGATCAGGCTTGTATAGAGGAATTCAATAAGGCTTTGGACCGGATAAAACAGGAGGGTGGTGAGATAATTTATGGTGGCAAAGTATTAGCTGGACCCGGTACCTTCGTCGAACCGACGATCGCCAAAGCAAAAAATGAGTATGAAATAGTACAGGAAGAAACATTTGCCCCGATCCTGTACCTGATTGAATATGACGATGTCGAAGACGCGATCCAGCAGCATAATGATGTTCCTCAGGGATTGTCCAGTGCAATGTTCACCAACACATTGCAGAATGCTGAGAAATTCTTGGCGCACTCCGGCAGTGACTGCGGGATTGCCAATATCAACATCGGTACCTCAGGCGCGGAAATCGGTGGTGCTTTCGGTGGTGAAAAGGATACCGGTGGTGGTCGTGAATCTGGTTCTGATGCCTGGAAGGCGTATATGCGCCGCCAGACCAACACGATCAACTGGAGTACCGAATTACCGCTGGCTCAGGGAATCAAGTTTGGCGATTTTTAAGCGATTTGGATCATGAACCGAAAAAGGTCATCCGGCAGGATGACCTTTTTTATTTTTACTATAATATTGAAAAAGAACTGTTTATATTGTAGCTTCTTACACCAATCATTAAATGATTTCCAGCCAGAGTAAACTTTGCAAACAGGGGATAGGAAAATATCCATACCAGATAAAATAATTGGTTTAGCTCATGATTATTGCAGTAACTAGTGGTTGTCGTTAATTGTTATTCATGGCTACTCCAATTACTAAGCATCTAAGACCCTGGATTGTTCGCAATCTACTAGTTCTGGCATTTATTTATATTAATATGAATGCCTTGGCAGATGACCTGGCAATTATGCTGTTTGATTTCAAAGGTATTGATAAAATCGAAATTGCCGATTATAATCTGATTCGAACGATAATAACAGATGACTTATATAGTTCGATGGATTGCGAGGTGTTGGCTGGAATTGAATTGGAGGAATTACTGGCCCAGAACGGATTAAATGCCTGTGATGGTGTTGATTGTGTTTCACAGATTGGACAGAGCCTTGATATTCCGCTGGCTATCACTGGTGTTTTTAATACCAGCCGTCGTAAATACTCACTAAACATAAATCTCATTAACACAACAACCGCAAAATTAATTACCTCACTGCATTTGGATGGCCCTCTGGAAAAAGTTGGATCTGAATTAGGTTGGAAACTCCTGAAATCAGTCAAATCCGCACTAGAAGATAATTTCGGTAAAGTCAAACTCAAGATAAAGACCAGCCCATCTCGCGTTACAGTTGCAGTGGACGGTGACGTTTATGGTCAATCACCAATTACCATAAATCAGCTGCGCCGTGGTTTTCAATATCAATTCAAATTTGATAAAACAGGTTTTGAACCTCTGGAACGGAGTATCATGTTTCGTAAACGAAATGAAAAATTGGAAATCACACTTCCGGAGATCCAGGGAGGGATTCATTTCAGCGGTCATCCCGCATCCAGCAAAGTTTATATTAATGATAATTTGGTTGGTAACCTGAACAATCTGGAATACGATTTAGTCAGTGGGCGATACAATCTGATGGTGAAGAAAGCGGGCTTCAAGACCCATAAGCAGAAAATAGCAATTGAATCCGGTAGTCAGCAGAATATCCAGATTTTTCTGAAAAAGCGGTCAAAGATACCACCGTTGTTAACTTCATCAATACTACCCGGCAGCGGGCAAATGCTGCACAGACGCTGGCTGAGGGGCGCTATTATGCTTGCCGCCGCGGCTGGAGTGGGTTACCTGACTTATCAGGAATATCTTGTTTATGATAAAAATTATACCGACTACCAGCAGACTTTAGATACCTATAATGATCAACGCGACCTAAATCAGATTGAAGCGAATATGGCTGATGTTGACCAACGTTTTAATCTAATGAAGGATCAAGAACAATATTTGAATCAATTCCTGGGCGTACTGGGAGCTGTCTGGACAATCAACCTGTTTGAAATACTGTTATACTGATTATGATCAAATGCGATAAAATTTCAGCACTGATAATACTGATATTGTTTTTTAACTCTTGTACATCGGAAAAGGAGCCGGAATGGAATAATCCGTTTTATCCGGTATTCGGACCGGCAGTTACCTTAAATCCAATTGAAGTACAGACACTGGTAAACACAAGTTTCAATGTTGCTGTCCGATTTGAAGAAGTACTTGATGTAATAGGGTTACATGCTGATATACACTATGATACACTGGCGTTATATTTAACCGACGCCCGAGTCATGACCGATGGTGAAGATTTATTGATTTCCACCAATGCTGAGATTTTATCATTTATTACCTACCTGTCGGGACAAGTTGAAATTGATCTTGGAATAGCTCAGGGTGATCCGTATGGAATTAGTGGATCGGGGGATGTTGTTCAGCTTGAATTTGAAGCGCTGATACCGGGAGAAACATACCTCACTTTTGGCAGTAGTTGCCGCCTGACTGACCGCGACCTGAATGAAATACCCATCTTCCAGATCAGAGGGGGGGTGGTCCATGTTGAGTAAATATCGTGTACTGCCTATTCTGCTATTCATCCTTACGATGAGTCTGAATTTGGTTGCTGCTCGTGAAAAAATTACGGACAATCTCGAATCCATTGATCCTCAGAACATATTTGATGATTCGGCCATAAACAATCGCCATTTTACCAGCTACCAGACTTTCGAAGGCAACGAATGGTTCTTATACCTGACCAATGATGGACAAATTGGAGCTAATACAGTAGCAGGACGTTCAGGTGGCGTCTGGCCTAGAGGTACTGATAAATCCATAATCTATAATTCCGGTCTTTGGGTTGGTGCGATTGTTGGCGGGGAAATCCGGGTTTCCACCGTTACCTACGGTTCAGCTTTTTCACCGGGCACAATTAATTCCAGTGGAATTGCTGCTGACTTTAATAATGATATATATCGGCTGTACAAGGTTAACCGCTGGTCAGACCCAGGGGAATCAGATTGGGTAGATTGGCCTGATAGTATCGGAGCACCCATTAGTAATTCCGATCCCTATATTCCCCTCGACCAAACCCTTTACACAGTTTACAACGATCTGGATCCGGGTGGCAATTACTCAATTTACACAACACCGTTGGGCGCTGAAGTCAGACAGACTATTATTGGTGGTGCAACAACTGCAAATGATGGTTTGGATAAAACGTTCTACATACAGTATAAGATTTTCAACAGAAGTAGTGATACCTGGGAGAATACCAAATTTTCTTTTTGGCTTGATCCTGATCTGGGCGATGCCAACAATGATCTGGCTGGCTATGACCGGTTGTCCAGGACAGGGTTTTGTTATAACGACATTAGTGATCCTGAATTTGGGATACCACCGGCAATCGGCTGTCAACTGATCAGCGACACACTTGTGCTTGATGTTTCTGCCTTCAGCGTCATGTCACTAAGTCACCCAGACGATATGTATTTTGATCCCAATGATCCTGAAACCGCCTATAATAGGCAATTGGGCCTTAGTTATTCCGGGAGCCCCATTATAGATCCGACTACCAGTGCTACAACCACTTATATGCACAAAGGAGAGCCTGAAAACGGTAATGGTTGGAATGATGATTTTCCTGATGACAAACGGTTCATGCTTACAGTGCAGGCTAATAACGTCGATTATAATCCAGGGGATTCATTGGAAATTGTAATTGCTGTTACAATTGGTCAGGGCTATGACAACTTAAATAGTCTGGCTGTCATGAAGCAGGCCGCCTGGGAAGCGAGAATTCACTGGATCGATGGATTTACTGGCTTAACAATGATAGACCGCCCCATTCTTGGAGGTGAGTCCTTTTTATATTCCATGGCGATTCCGTCTACCGTTCCGGAAGGGCAGTCCCAGGGTTATATCGAGCTATATAATCATGGCAATTTAACTTTATCTGCCAGTAGTAGTTTTAGTGACGGTCAATACTATTCAATTTCACCGACTAATTTTAATATAGATCCTGGTTCATCAGAGTACTTGACCGTTACTTTTGAGGCCCCGGCAATACCAATGTCAGTTCACCAGGTACCAGGAGATTATCCAACAATCCAGGCTGCCGTTGATGCCAGTATATCTAATCTATTTGGAACAACCTTAGAGTTAATCAGTGATGACTTTTTAGCAGGGCAAGCAGATAATTTTGGTCTGGACACCTGGGTTGAATACGGCGGCGATACGATTAGAGTTGCTCCGGGATTTTATTCTGAGAATATTGAAGTAATTGGTAAAACAATACATCTTAAAGCTAGTGGTGATGTTAATAATGCAATTATTGATGGCACCTTGGCGCGTGTTTTATATTTTAATAATTCCAATGGATCGAGCATAATAGGTTTTACCATTCAAAATGGGAATACCGATGGTTACGGTGGTGGTGTGTATGCGGATAATTCTGATTTAAAGCAAATTAGCGGAAATGTGTTTAAGAATAATGTGGCAGCTTATGGTGGTGGTTTGTTCGCCATACCCTTTAGTGGGGAAATGATTGGGAATCGATTTGAGAACAATTATGCTGACGGTATGGGTGGTGGTTTTTACCTGTCGCAAACTGATGGCTCTCAAATCCATCATAATGTTTTTAGTTCAAATTCCACCGATGGCTATGGTGGGGCTGGTCGGCTAAGTGTTGGTGGTACCTTTTTTTATAATAATACTTTGTGGGGCAATGTGGCACTTGGTGGAGGTAGTGGTTTAGCAGTCCGCACCCCTGATCATTATTTAGTTAATAATATAATTTGGAATGGAAATAATCAGGGTCTTCATTCATCGTCCGGTTCTGAAATATCCGCGGAATACTGTATCGTGGATAGTGGTTGGCCTGGTGAAGGCAATCTAGATATTGATCCAAATTTGGTTGATCCTGCTAACGGCGATTTTAGCTTGGCACCATTTTCACCGGCCATTGATGGCGGTCACCCGGACTTGAATCAGAATGGATTTGACTGGGCAATTGATCCGGCTGATCAGGACCCGGATGGTACACAATTGGATATAGGAGCAATTTATCATCATTATAATCCGGGCGTATCAGTAACATTTATTGCTAATACCTGTGGAGTACCGGATACACTCAACGAAAACAGCACTATTCAAATACGTGGGGGTATCGGGTTACTGGGCAGTTGGTCTAATAATTCTCAAGTATTTATGGATAATATTGGTGGTGACTACTGGTCAACAACAGTGTTTATCGACAGTGTCACTGCAGCCAGCCAGGTAATTGAATATAAATACTGTACTGATCCGAGGCAGCGCCAAGATCTGGACCCAGGCTGGCAGGGCTGGGAAGGAGGCAATAACTGGGAACTCGATTTATCCAGTTTCAGTGGATCAGATACCATCCTCGATTTAGGATATGTTCGTGGCTGGACCAACGAAGATGCTGGTGTGATACCATATATATCCACCGACTCGATTGATGTCTATTTCCGGGTCAATATGCAGGCAGCGATCGAAAATGCCTTATTCGATGCAGGCACCCAGATCGTCGGTGTCAGAGGATCCAACACTGCGGACTGGCAACCTACTGGTGATTTGAGCTGGTCCGAATCGGTGGAATTGACCCAGGAAGCTGATCATGTTGACGGTATGTCAACTTATGATGGCAGTAATTTCTGGGCGGGGCGAGCCAGAATTCCAATCGACTGGGCGGGAGCAGAACTGCATTATAAATTTGTTTATCATGCTCCTGGTGATAATAATGATGTTGAATGGGAAACGGGCGATAATAGGCCGATATATCTCCCGGTGACTGGTGATACAACGGTTCACTGGGTCTGGTGGGATGATGAAGCACCCTATGGTGGCACCGGCAACCAGCAGACGCTGCATGTTGCCACCTGGGGCGATGATAATACCGGCGATGGCAGCGATGGAAATCCGTTCCTGACAATTCAGCATGGTATTGATGTTGCGAATGAAGGTGATATTATCCTGGTACACCAGGGTACTTATTACGAAAATATTAATTATTATGGCAAAAACATTACGGTAGCCTCAAATTATATATACAGCGGCGAATGGTCAAATGTTGAACAGACAATAATTGATGGTAATCAACAGGCATCAGTAGTATTTTTTAACAATGGGGAAAATGAAGCGGCGATTCTCGATGGTTTTACAATAGTAAATGGCTATTCTCAATTTGGGGGAGGAATACAGGTAAGGAGTTGTAATCCAACCTTGAAAAATCTGATAGTTGAGAATAATTCCGCTTGGCAGTACGGCGGTGGTATTCACCTTTACAATTCTTCAGCATATGTGAATAATAATTTTGTATCTGACAACACTGCCGGAATCGAAGGCGGAGGATTAAATGTCTATATTAGTTCTGGTTCAGTAATCGAAAATATGCTTATACAAAATAATATTGCACCACGTGGCAGCGGAGTGAAATTTGATAACTCAAGTGCCGAAATAATTAATTCAAACATTAGTGATAATCAAGCCAGCGATTACGGGGGGGGGATACTGGTTCATAGTAATTCAGACATCTCCATTTATGATAGCCAAATAACAAATAATCAGGCCGATTCTCTGGGGGGTGGCATTTACATCGATTCTAGTAATATATATCTTTTTGGGGGATCAGTTGATGCAAATACTGCCCTATCTGGCGGTGGCATTATGGTTGGTAATAATAGCACTCTGACATTTGATAATCTTCAGGTAACTCATAATCACGTAGAATCTTATGAAGGTGGTGGCGGTATTATATCATCAAATAGTGATTTGTATATTTACAATAGCCTCTTTTTTCAAAATACTGCTCCAAACGGTTGGAGTGCTGCCATTGATTTTTCTAACAACGACACCAATTCCCCTCGATACTGTCAAATCAACAACACAAATTTTGAATCCAATAACGCTTTTAGCTGTGCCGGTTTATCGCCATGGACATCGATAGATGATGCGTCTATTGAAGTGTCATTAATAGGTTGTTCGTTTACCAATAATTATGCCGTAAATCGAACAGTACTATATGCAACAGGAACAAATACGGTTGTTAACATTGATGATTGTACTTTTGATGGCAACCAAGCCGAACAATATACTTCTGGGGTGCAATATGCGGGTAATGCCCGTGGAATAATTAAGGGAAGCGTTTTTTCGAACAATATATCGTCAACGGGTGACGCGTCTTATTCCACCAGCGGGCTTGGCGTTTGGACAGGTTCTGAGGTTGATATTATTAATTGTACGATCGTTAATAATCAAGCCGGCTATGGTGGTGGCCTTAGCACTGGCGGAAATGTTACGGTCAACATGTATAACACAATACTATGGAACAATTCACCCAGCCAGGTTTCATTTCAAGAATGGAATGGTGACAGTATTCCCGAGGTAAATATTGCTTATTGTGACCTGGATAATGGATTTGATGGCTTAGAGTACATTAATGCCTCACCAAATCTTAATTGGCTGGAAGGTAATCTTGAAGAAGATCCCCAGTTCACTAACCCTGATAATAATGAATACGATTTACAGGCATCTTCTCCATGTATCGACACCGGGCACCCGGATCTGGATGGTGATGGCGAAACTTGGGAGAATGATCCCGATGACCAGGACCCCGACGGTACCAGGATGGATATGGGGGCTTTATATTTTAATTATGAAGTGTCTGATCTGAGTACCCCGGTCTGGCAGACCAGTTTCGGGGGTAGCGGGAGCGAATTGGGTATGGCTGTGGATGCTTGCCGGGATGGCGGTTTCATCATGGCTGGTATTAGTAACTCTTTCGAAGGCAATTACGATGGTTGGCTGATAAAAACCGACAGTAATGGAGCAGAACTTTGGAACCAGTATATAGGTGGTGACAGCACCGATTATATATATGATATTAAAGAAGCCAGCAATGGTGATTTCCTGGTGGTCGGATATTCAAATAGCTGGACTACGTATGAATATGATCTCTGGGTAGTTAGAACGGATAGCGCAGGCAATGAATTATGGAATATTACGATAGGTGGTGAACAGACAGATAGAGGTTATTCAATTGCTGAAACAGCTGATGGTGGAATCATTATTCAGGGAACTACAAATTCATACGGTTCAGGTGAGCAAGATATCTGGCTGATAAAAACCGATCAAGCGGGTAACCAGGAATGGGACCTTACCTTTGGCGGTGAACTTTCGGAATCTTCCAATTCACTAGCTGTTACCAGCGATGGGGGCTACTTCATTGTGGGATCATCCAATTCCTGGTCCGGTGGAGATGACGATTTATATGCAATCAAGACCAATTCCGATGGGACCATAGAATGGTCAAATGTATTTGATACTGAATTAGCCAGCTGGCGATTTAAAGCTGTTGCGACCAGCAGTGGTGAGTATCTGATCACCGGCTGGATTCAGACCGAAAGCAATGAATTGGATGCCTGGATTATTAAGCTCGATATTTCGGGTAACGAAATCTGGCGAACCATCTATGGTGGTCCCGACCATGATCGTTGTTATGGAATTATTGAGGATTTTGACGGTTCATATGTGATTTCTGGATACAGTAGATCGCGTAATCTAAACGATTATGATATTTGGCTTTTTAAAATAGCTGAAGATGGTAATCAAATCTGGAATAAGTATTATGGAAGTGATCAATATGATGCTGGTCGTGATTTATGTCAGGCCGCCAATGGCGATTATATAATAGCAGGATTTAGTGATTCGTTTGGTGACGGGTCATATGATTATTATCTAATGCGGGCTTATAGCGATCAGACTAGCTCCGGGGCGATTAATGTGGCAACCTGGGGTAACGACGGAACGGGTGATGGCAGTGAGTCAAATCCATATGCTACAATTCAGCATGGAATTGATCAGGCCAATGACGGTGATATGGTACTGGTTCAGCAGGGTACCTACTACGAGAATATTAATTATAATGGCAAAAACATTATTGTCGCCTCCAATTATGTGCATAGCGGTGATTGGTCAGATGTAGAGAACACCATAATTGATGGTAACCAATCAAGTAGCGTAGTAACATTCGAAAATGGTGAAAGTGATTCGGCAATTCTTCAGGGTTTTACAATTGAAAATGGACAATCATATGCTGGTGGCGGTGTTTATTGCAATAATTCATCACCGATAATTTCTCACTGCCGTTTGGTGAATAATTCAGTGGACAATGCGGGTGGCGGAATCTCGGGTTGGGCTAATTCATATTTGACACTCAATGATTGTGTGATATCAGACAATCATGCAGGGAATTCCGGTGGTGGTCTTCATGCGGATAATTCAAATCTAATGACTATAAATAGTGTGTTTAGCAATAATACATCAGGTGATAACGGTGGTGGTCTTGCACTTTGGTCCTCGTCCTCCAATTCAATTGCTTTAGATTATTGTATTATAAAGAATAATTCAGCTAATGATGCTGGTGGTGGTATATATATTGAGGGTAGCTCAGACATTATAATATCCAACTGCAGACTTAATAATAACAATTCCCAATGGGGAGCTGGAATTTTTGATAACGGCAGTGGCGCCCATATGTACGTAGATTATGTTAGCGTTACAGACAATATTGCTTCTGGTGAAGCGGGGGGTATGTTTTTAATCGGAACCTCCGGAATATTTTATAATCTTACCATAGTTAACAATACGTCATCCTCAGGTGGCGGTTTCAAGTTGGGAGCTTCATGTAATATTGATCTGGTAAATTCCGTTACTTGGTTCAATAATCCTGAAAGTATTATGTTTGACCCAGAAGGGTATCCCAGTACAATAACAATCAATTATTCCAATATACAGGGAGGGCTGTCTAATATAAATAATGCTAATAATTCTACAATATATTGGGGACTGGGAAATATTTCCGGGGACCCGCTGTTTATAGATTATGGTACAGCCGATTACAATTTACAGATTGGATCCCCTTGCATTGATTCTGGTCACCCAGATCTAGATGGTGATGGCTATAATTGGGAAGTGGATCCTGACGATCAGGACCCCGATGGTACCAGAATGGATATGGGGGCTTATTATTACTCTCAGGACAGTACTGGCTACCATATAACCACCGCAAGCATCAATCCAGGACCAAATTCGTGGTTAGCCCAGGCCGATACCATCTGGATTGACTTTTCGAATCCCGTCAATCATGGTATTGTTGAAACCCGTTGCCAGCTTACCAGTGTTAATTATGGTGACTTCGCTTATCATATTGGCCAGGCTTCGGATTTATTACACTATCTAGTTCCTGATGAATCATATCCATTTAATGATCTAATCGTCCTCAACACTTCGCCCGGCATTGTTGATGAGCAGAATAATCCAGTGGATATTTCGGCCATTAATTATGTTGAATTCCATACCAACCTGCCGGCTGATTTTACCGGTGACAATGTGATCAATTACCAGGATTTCTCAACTTTCACAGATCTATGGCATACCGACGATGAGATGCTGATCAATCGTTTTGACTTATTCCCATACCAGGGTGAACCGCCGGACATACTGGTTTCTCCGGACGGTCAATTCGGTTATGATGAATTAATGGTCCTGGTATACATGTGGAACTGGTCCCACCAGCAAAATGGACGGTTGGCTCGTACTAACATTGAATTCATGGGTGAACCGCCGACCTTTAAGCAAGCGGGTTCCGAGCTCCTGATAACCATGCCTGAGACTGCAGAAGTCGGACAATTAATTATCAGTTATCAGCCAGAAACCGCTCAGGTTAAAAAAGCACCAACAGGCCATTCTGCTGAACGCCTTGTTTTACATACCGAAAACACCGAACTAGGCGAATTACTGATCGAATACGTCAATCTTAAGAATAATCCGGATAATTTGATTACGCTGAACGCGCAGGCATTAAAGCGCAGTAATTTTACCGTTCAAATCGAATATTCATTTCTGTCAAGTGAAAGCCATTTAATCGGTCAAGGGCAGCAGCAGCTTGATCTGGTTGCGATTCCGGATCAGTTTTCATTGCATCAGAATTATCCTAATCCATTCAATCCGGTCACAACAATTGAATATGATCTGCCGGATGAAGGTCTGGTCAGGCTGGTTGTTGTTGATATTCTTGGCCGTCAGGTTGTCCAGCTGATCAATGAGCATCAAGAAGCTGGCTATAAATCGGTGCGCTGGACTGGACGGAATTCCAGCGGTAAATCGGTCAGTACCGGTCTTTATTTTTACTTGCTGGAGAGTGGCCAAAATTCAGCTATCCGAAAGCTGGTAATTCTGAAATAAATCAATTTCTGTTAGTTGTAATACCGATATATCTAAATTCAGCCCGATTACCGAAAATATTTTATAGTTTCTGGATTAATGTCAGCTGCGTGTTACTCACTCTAACCAAGATATGATTACTGAGGTTAATAATGAAGAAATTTTCACTTTCCATCGTCAATCTACTGGTCCTTACAGGTATAGCTGTGTCTGAAACCAATATCATACAACATAATCTGATGCCAGTTCCGAAACTGGTTGAATTTGGCGAGGGTAGATTCATTATAAATCGTGATTTCACTGTTCAACTGACCGGTGCCTGTGACGATCGAACTGTAAGAGCCTCGACACATCTGTTACGGCGGCTGTCTGGTCGGACCGGTTATTTTATTGATCAGGGCTTTGTTGAAATTGACCAATCAATCATCAATCCCAAACTTGTAATCGGCTGTGAGCGGATCGGCAGATTAGATGTGGGCGAAGATGAATCATATTCCCTTAATGTTTCACCAGACAATATCGTGATCAATGCACCAACAGAATTGGGAGTGCTTCATGCTCTCGAAACTTTACTCCAATTATTTGAAACCGATGGTGAAGAATATTATTTCCCTGAAGTAATAATTGAAGATGCTCCCCGGTTTCCCTGGCGGGGATTGATGTTGGATGTTTGCCGGCATTTTATACCTATTGAAGTGATCAAACGGAATATCGATGCAATGGTAGCAGTTAAAATGAATGTACTGCATTTGCATTTAAGCGAGGATCAGGGGTTTCGAATCGAAAGTAAAATTTTTCCCCGGTTACATCAGATGGGCTCTGATGGCGACTATTTTACCCAACTGCAGATTAAGGAAATTATCGCCTATGCTGGTGAACGTGGTATTCGTGTAATACCGGAATTTGATATGCCCGGTCACGCCACTGCCTGGTTCGTAGGGCATCCCGAGTTATCCAGTTTGGATACTACTTATACAATCGAACGCGGTTGGGGAGTGCAAGACCCGGTGATGGACCCGACCCGGGAAGTGACCTTTGAGTTTCTAGATGCTTTTATAGGTGAGATGGCTGGACTTTTTCCTGATGCTTATTTTCATATTGGTGGTGACGAAAATAATGGTGTTCACTGGGGGAAAAATCCAGACATTCAGGTATATATGGAGCAACACGGTTACGAAAATACCCACCAGCTGCAAAGCTATTTCACTGATCGTGTTCGACAGATCGTGGAAAAGCATGGAAAAATTATGATTGGCTGGGATGAGATATTTGATCCGGGGATGAATAAAAACATCATTTCACAGGTCTGGTCTTCGCACGGACTGAAGCAACTTCCCGTAATCCTGTCTGATGATTTCCAGGTCATTATTTCGAATGGTTATTACATCGATCTTTTCTGGTCAACCGAAACTCATTATCTCAAAGATCCCGCACGTGAAGGTTTTATCGACGATGTTGTGCTGGAAAAAAACATACTGGGGGGTGAGGTACCATCATGGGCTGAATTCAATACACCAGAGGTGATAGACGCCCGGATCTGGCCCCGCACGGCCGCAATTGCTGAACGTTTCTGGTCAGCCAAAGAAATCCGCGATGTTGATGATATGTACCGCCGACTGGAAAGGATCAGTTTTCAATTGGAAGAATTGGGAATCCAGCATATCCGTAATTATGAAATGATGTTGCGGCGATTGACCAATAATGCTGATATCCAGGCGCTCAAAACGCTCGCGAACCTTGTTGAACCGATTGAGGATTATCGCCGGCATCAATTTGATCCGGACCGGAAATATCTATCCTATTCGCCGTTGACGCGGTTGGTCGATGTCGTACAGTCTGATGCACTGGAAGCACGGAAATTCAGAATTACCACGACGGTGTATCTACAGCAATGGTCGGTTTTAAATGCAGATGCAGAGCGATTGAAGGGACGGAAAAGAAAAACACATTTCCAAAATGCAAATAATATTCCTGAAGCGGTTGAGATCACAAAAATGCTTACAGCCTGGCAGAAAAATCATTCTGAACTGAATACAATAATCAACTCATCACCAATCTTGAAAGAAATTGAACCGCTGTCCATGAATCTATCTGTGCTGGCTGAAATCGGATTGGAAGCAATCACCTACTTGGGAAATGGTCAAACCGCGTCCGCGGAATGGACAGCAGAGAAATTGAAATATCTGAAACAGGCCAGTGAACCAAAAGCCGAACTGGTATTAAGAATCCTGCCTGCGATAGAAGATATTATCAGAGCTGCCGGGAACTTACCGCGTGAAGCAGATGATGAATAATATGCCGGGAATAGATATCTGGAAAAAGTTGATGTCGCTTTTAGTGGCGGTTTTGCTATTTTTACCCGGACTCAACGCCCAACGTACTATCGATGATTGGCTGACCTATATAGCAATTGATGATACGTTGAATCGCGCACAATGGAGTATTTATGCTGAATACGCTGGTACAGGTGAACCAATAATCGATTACCACTCCAAAATTTGTCTGGCTCCGGCATCAAGCTTAAAAATTGTGACTACCGGATTGACGCTGGTCAAACTTGGACCGGATTTTCAATTCTCAACACAGCTTTATTACTCGGGCAGCATCAATCGTAAAGGAATCCTGAATGGTAATCTTATAATTGTTGGTGGGGGGGACCCGACATTAGGTTCTGAAATGGTACCGGGAAGTCTTAGTCTGGATAGCTTGACTCAGACCTGGACCAAGGCAATCAGTGCCGCTGGAATTAAACGGATCAATGGGGCGGTTATAAGCGATGTCTCCCTGCTTGAAGAACAGGCCGTTCCCGATTATTGGCCCTGGATCGATATTGGCAATTACTACGGCGCCGGAACCAGCGCGCTCTGTATTCATGATAACCTGTACTACTTGACTTTCAAGCCAGGCGCTGCTGTGGGCGATCCTGCCACCGTTCTTGCGGTTGTACCGCAGATACCCGGACTGAAATTTATCAATCATATGCGCACCGGTCCTGAAGGGAGTGGGGACAACGGATATATCTACTGTGCACCCGGGCAATTTACTGCAACACTCAGAGGAACGGTACCAGCGGGAGTTGAAGAATTTACGATCAAGGGTTCAATTCCGAAACCGGCCCTCCTGGCGGCTCAACTGTTGAGTAATGCTTTGGTCACAGATGGCATTAAGATTAGTGGAGAAGCCCGCATAAATACTGCTTCCATCGAGTATAATCAAAACAAACTGATTCACCGGAATGAATCACCCCTACTCAAAGATATCGTCCGAGTCACCAATCAAAAAAGTGTTAATCTCTACACTGAACAGCTATTGAAATTTACTGCCTGGAAGGAATCGGGGTCGGGTAGTTTGGATTCGGGCTTTAAGTTGATCGAAGCTTTCCTCGATACAAATAAAATTGATGCTCTAGGCTGGAGGCTTTATGACGCCAGTGGATTATCGCGTACCAACCGTGTATCAGCCCGGCAATTGAGTAATTTTCTATCCCTAATGTCCCAAACACCAGTATTTGAAGATTATTATAATTCTTTCTCGATTGCCGGTGATCCGGAGGGGATTGGATTTGTGAAATCATTTGGGAAAGGTTCAGTTTTGGCACTGAATGGTCGTATCAAGACTGGTTTGATCAGCGGTGTCCGCAGCCATTCCGGGTATCTCACTACTAACTCCGGTCGATTGGTAGCATTCTCATTTATTTGTAATAACTATCCCGTCAGTACACGGCGAATTAATAAGATCCATGAAGCTATTCTGGTCCAGCTAGCTATGCAGCAATAAAGGAAAGTCAACGATGTTATTACGAAAATTGATATTTCTTAACTCTGTTATATCACTGGTTCTCGGACAGATGCCAGTGATTTCTCACCCTACTGCATTCAATTTACCTCCTGACTCCATCGATTCATTCGTTCTGATTAATCCGGTGCTCAATGATTCGATTTCACTTCGGTTATATGAGGGATATTTAGAGGATGATACAGTTGTCATCAACCCTGATAACTCTCACCTGCAAACTATAATCAGCAAACGTCCTCACCAGGATTTGTTACAGATTACCTGCCGCACTGAAAAAGTAACAATTCTTGGTTCACTATTGGTCGATAAATCCTCGGCGGACACACTGGGTTCGGATTCGCTGGAAATGTTTTATAAGCATAATTTGTTAATCCGTAACCGGAAGGAATTATACCATCTTGAACCACCCTCTGATACAACCAGTTACTATGCTTCCATTTCAGGTTCGCATTTACTTACTGATGGATTATATAAAATTGAGGACTTGGTTTCCTTGCTAGCCAATTTATTGGGCAAGGAACACTTCCTGGAGCTGGTAAATCCTACCATGACAGATACCGTATATTTACGATTATTCCCAACTCAATTTCCCCGAAACTGGATTGAGCCGTACTCAATCGAGCAGATATTTGCGGAGCTGATCGCCGATCGGGATTCGGTGCGCCATTTTATGTTCACTTATCCATCCGATTTAGATACTGTTTATAGTCCTAAGTATCGATTTGGTGGTTGGGCCAGGGATACCGCGGCTGTCCTGCTGGTGGTAAATGATACAGTCCCCATATTCAGCAGTGGTTCCTTTGTTGGCCTATTTGATATCGAATCCGGCTGGAATTCATTTAAAATCAGTTATACAACCGATACCTGTAAAATAAATACAGCAATTAATCTCTTCCGACCGACACCATTTGATCCCGAACAACCTTACACACAAATTGACCAGAACTCAATTATACCGGAAAACAATATTACGATTTACCGTCCAGACCGCCTGATAGTTCGTTTTCGGGGGACTCCCGATGGCACTGCGCAATTCAAAATACCATCCCTCACTGGCGGCTTTATGCCAATGAGCGAAATTATTTCAACGAAAGGTGAGGGAACTGGTTTATATGAGGGTGTTTTCGAAATTACAGACGATGATAAATGTCGAAATAAACCAATATTTTTCAAACTCAAAGGACCGGATGCACGGACAGTCAAAGCCAATTCGACTGGTAGACTAACTGTCGCTATAAAAAAGCAACCTGTGTTACTGCAGACTGCTTGGAATACAACCCTGGTTCGTCATGCACCCCATGGAGAAATTCTGACCATTCTTTCTGCTGGAATTATGGTAAAGGGTATTGCCGATTTGGATCGCTACTGGAAAGTTGCCTTATCAAATCACCGAACAGCATACATCACCAGCCGTGCGGTCACTCAACTGCCAAGCGGCCGTGATTTGCCTCAATCCGGCCTTTATGGAATATCCACTGAGGTAGATTCAGGGTGGGTATCATTGTTATTTAATTTGACTGAACAGGTTCCTTTTAAAATTGTTCAGTCAACAGTACCTCAGAAACTGGCAGTTTATTTTTACCGCACCAGGTTCATGAATGAATGGACGGTTTATGCTGACAGTTGTCCGTTGATTGATCATTATGAGTGGGTTGAAGAAGAAGATGATGTGTTGCGTTTCGATATATTTTTAAATACTGATCAACAGTGGGGCTACCGGGGATATTATGATCGGAATAGTTTTAGATTTGATATCAAATTACCGCCAGTGTTAAATCCTGTTAATCCATTTGAGGGCTTGACCTTTATACTCGATGCCGGTCACGGCGGTAAGCACAGAGGTGCGGTCGGTCCATCGGGAATAAATGAGAAGGATGTGAACCTGGTATATGCCCAGTACCTGGGTAAAATGCTACAGGATCGGGGAGCCACGGTAGTACCTACCCGGCAGGTAGATACCACCCTCCAGCTATATGAACGGATGATAATCGCACGCGAAGCTGAGGGAGATATCTTTCTGTGGCTGCATAATAACGCTCCCGGGTCTAGCCGCAATCCAATGGAAGTCAGTGGTACCAGTACCTACTATACCAGTCCCCAGAACTGGCCGTTTGCTCGGACAGTATATCCACATTTAGTCGACCTGGGATTGGAACCATTTGGACAGGTACATCGAACATACTATATAACCCGCCAGACCGATATGATAATTTTCCTGGTTGAGGGTGCTTTTATGAGCCACCCGGAAGATGAACTATTTATGCTGTCCGATCAGAATTTGAAGAAATTAGCTGCTGCTGTACTAAACGGAATTGAACAGCAGTTAATTCGAATATCAAATTAATCCAATACCGGGGCGCCGTGGTAATGTGATTTTACCGTTGACGATTTTCATTCCTTCGTAGGGATCATTGGCAATCAGCAGATTGCCATCCAGATCGGCCCAATCCACCATCGGCGAAAGATGGGCGGCGGCAGATACGGCACAACTGGTTTCGGTCATGCAACCCAGCATAACCTGCATTCCCAGGGAACGTGCCAGAATCAGCATTTTATGGGCTTCCCGCAGGCCAGTGCATTTCATAAGTTTAATATTTATACCCGAGTATACACCCCTAAGCTTTGGAACATCCGCCAGGCGCTGTAGTGCTTCATCGGCGATAATCGGTAATGGGCTATTCTCTGTCAGCCAGGCTGTATCATCGATCGAACCTTTGGGCATTGGTTGTTCAATCAACAGGCAGTCACGGTCATTCAACCAGTGTATCATTTCCAGGGCCAGGTGTTTATCGGTCCAACCCTGATTGGCATCGATGGTGAGGGGCTTTTCAGTATTGTCTCTGATAGTTTCAATAATCTCCCGGTCGTTATCGCGCCCCAGCTTGACCTTGATAATATTGTAGGGTTCAGCTTCCTGCAATTTTTCCTGGATTATTTCTGGTGTGTCGATTCCAATCGTATAGGTTGTATCCGGTGTATTGTTTGCGTCAAAGCCCCAGATCTGGTACCATGGTTTCCCAAGTAGTTTTCCTACCAGATCGTGAAGTGCAATGTCAACCGCAGCTTTAGCCGCGCAATTGCCCGGTACGATTGCGTCCACATAATCAAGAATGCATTCGAGCTGGAAGGGATCGGTGAATTGACTAAGATCCAACTGAGATAGGAATTGCATCACCGATGCTTGTGACTCTCCCAGGTAGGGTGGCATCGAGGCTTCACCATAACCGGTGACACCTTCATAGGTAATCTCAGTCAGAACGGCAGGCGTAGTGGTTCGGGAGTGGACTGCGACAGTAAAAACGTGTTTCAATTCTAAAGTAAAGGGTTTGAATTTTAGTCGCATAATTATCGATCTAATTTAGGATATATGCAGGATGATTTCTGACCAGTGTGATGCCATTATCATTTAATGACGTCAAAATCCGGCGCGCCCTGATATATGTATCATAACGATACTTATTGAAATTGGATCGGGTGGAATCAATGCTGTTAATCTTTACTAATCCGGAAGCATGGATGAATTCGGTGTCGCCCATATATAGACCAACATGTGTGATGCGTTCACGGGTAGTATCCGTGGCGGCTTTACCAAAAAAGAGTAGATCCCCCGGAACCAGATTATCAAAACCGTCCTCGGTATCAACCAGATCGCCGGTATGAACCTGTTGTGATGCATCCCTCGGAAGCATTATGCCATTTAGATAAAACACGGTTTTCGTAAATCCGCTGCAGTCGAAATTTTTGGTGGATGTACCGCCCCAAAGATAGGGAAGGCCGATATATTTTCGTGCATTACGGATAATATTTTCTACATTCGGTTCAACAGATAACCAATTGGAAAATAAACCGGCTTCTGAATTTGGTACAAAGGCTGTCCGGCCATCAGGAAAGCGCACATGATAATATTCAAAACTCTCCTCTAATAATTCCAGTAAATCTCCCGATACCAGATCTGATATCCGTTCACTGTCACGAAGCGGCGCTGAGTAGGCAAATCCAGTGTCATTCAAATAAATAATTTTAGGAATATTTTTCCAATTATCAACTGTTTTAGCATCTACTTTAGTTATACCACTTGCATCAACCCAGGCTAAGTAATCGTCAGGTGTTTGTACTAAATACCAATAACTTGATTTCTTTAGAATTTTTACCACCGTTCCAAGCAGTGCCTGAGTAGCCAATTCGGACGAATGGGCTGGTCTCGTCCTGATATTCGCCACTGAAAGGCGAACAATACCAAAATGGTTTTCACCGAGACTGTTATCAGGTAATACATTAATATTATCGATCGCATTGATCTTAATCCGATTAAGTTGGTTCATCAGATCGTTCAGCGCCTGTGGCAGATTTGTTTCCCCGGTAAGTGTGATGATGCCATCTATGTCATCCGCTTCAATGCTAAAGATAGCTACCCGTCTATCGGGTGCCCACTGTTGTTTTACGGAACTGATAATTCTATTAATATTATTCATATTATTGCCCGAAATATCTGGTTGGCAGCTGATTAGAAGAACGGCAGCCAATATTGCCGATATACCTGTTTTACACATTTTAACTTCCATTTCTTAGACTGATATTAGGATAATTATCCGGTTGGGTCGAAAAGAAAATTAATTGGATCTAATCTTACAGACCACAAATGGCAACGACAAATCGTCTGCTTTTTAATTAATATCGCTTGATAGTAATGCAGGTCTTGGGGTAGTTTCAATTCTAGTAATTGGTATACGACATTTGTTATTTTATTACTGACTGATCAGCAGTTCAGAATAAATATTAAAATGACCTTGATTAGGAGCCAGACTGATCTCAGTTAATGTCGGGAACAAATTATTGTTCAGGGAAATTAGCATGAGACCATGCAAAAGACGAATGGCTTTCACCTACGTTAATCTGGCGGGGTTTTGGACTATATTATTCAACGTCATGGCACTAAAGTCTTTTGCTGTGGTGACCTGAACCAATATGCTCAACAAGTTCATTGAGGCAAGTACAAATATTCAGAATGAAACTAAATTCATAATTGACAATTCAGCGGAGCGATTCGATGCAGAAGTTGATTAAAGTATCAACATTTATAATTTTCCTGGTCAATCTTGCATTTGCCGGGGTAACTGGAAAGATAATGGGTACCGTGTCCGTCGAGGAAACAGGTGCAGCCTTACAGGGTGTCAATGTCTTCCTAGAGGGTAAAACATTGGGAGCGAGCACCAATCAAAATGGTGAATTCATCATTCTGAATGTACCACCTGGTGAATATACCTTAAAGGCAGCGATGATCGGTTATGGCATGGTCAGCGTTGAAAAAATCCGTGTTTCGATTAATTTAACGACGATGATCAATGTGCAACTATCGGTAGAAGCACTGGAAGGTGAGGAAGTAACCATTACAGCAGAACGTAAATTACTGAAGGAAGATGAATTCACTTCCCGCCACAGCGTTACTGCTGAAGAGATTGATATACAACCGGTGGATAATTTTATTTCAATCGCCCAGAATCAGGCCGGTGCAGTCGGTTCCCATTTTCGTGGCGGAAGGTCTAATGAAATTCTGGTAGTCATAGACGGGATTCCAATGCGCGATCCGGCCGGTACCTATTCAGGCAATATTGGTGGTTTTACTGCAAAAATTCCGGAGCAGGCAATTCAGGAACTTGAGATAACCCTGGGTGGTTTCGGGGCGGAGTACGGTAACGTCCAGTCTGGAGTATTGAACCTGGCCATGAAGGAAGGTGATGACAAATTTCACGGCCGTTTCCGGTTAAGCAGCACCAATTTTGGTGAAAGTCTGAATAACACCCTGATGGGCGAACGCGATACCTGGGGTGGTACCTTCCAGCGTTATCTGAACCAGGATTCGGTCTGGACAGATACTTTGCTTTACGGAAATAAGTATCAACACAAATTGATGAGTATTTATCAGTTAAGCCTCAGCGGTCCTTTGGCTGGGTTGGCCAATTTTTCCCTTTCAGCTGAAGTAACCGATAAATCGCAGGGCTATTTTATTAACCAGCAGTCTTTCGATCAATCCTATCAGGGTAAGCTAACTTTCAATCTGACCCCCAAGATGAAATTGGCACTCGGCGGTCTGTATTCAACTTCGACCTGGGAGCAATTCTATTTTCCCGCCGCTAAATACGGTCCGGCACCGGATTATCCCGTTAATGAATACATCGAAGGAGTCGAAGACTCAACCCTGATCCGTTATGAATATGTTTCCGATCCATCAGATTCTCTTCAGGGTGCACTTATGAGTGAAATAGGACTGTACGATTCCGTATTTTACAATCAGATTCAAACCTATTATGTTGCCGGCATGCAGGACTATCTCTGGGATCGGACTAAGCAAAATATCACCGCTTATGGCGTCTTTACCCACAGCCTTACTTCACGGACTTTTTATGAATTACGCTACCAGTCGGCTTATTCAAGCTATAAATATTCCACAATTGATGTAGATGATCGGGATGGGGATAATAACACATCTGAGGATCTGGTATGGGATGATTCCGATACCAGCAATGTCGCTCACCCAATCTATCGGGAGCGTACCGATAATTACTGGTGGATCAGGGGTGACGATCCCGGTTTTCGCGATCAGGAATCCTGGTCAAGTACTTTCAAAGGCGATATCACCAGCCAAGTAACATTTAACCACATGTTGAAAGCTGGATTTGAACTGGGACTACATCGGACCAAAGTGGAGAATGTTAGCTGGACACTTGGTTATGGAACCTTCCGCCAGGATATCTGGGATCAACAAACGCTTGATTTTGGAGCCTATGTCCAGGATAAAATGGAATTCAAAGGTATCACAGCCCTGATCGGTTTACGCTGGGATTTATTCAATCCGAATGGCCTGGGAGATGATATTTATTTCCCCGTTGATTATGCTGATCCTAAATATTTAATGGAATTTTACGATGACACTACTGGTGTACCCAGCGATACCACATTTAGAAAAGCTTCTTCCAAGAACCAGTTCAGTCCCCGGATCGGTATATCACATCCGATTACCGACCGGGATGTCCTCCATTTCACTTACGGGCATTATTTCCAACGACCAGATGGATTTTATCTGTATCGAAATTTCAAAATTCAATCGTTGACCAAGGTAAATAATATGGTGGGGAATCCAGATCTTGAACCGGAGAAAACGGTCAGCTACGATTTTGGTATCGAGCACCTGTTTACCGATGATATAAAACTGTCGGTTACAGGCTATTACAAGGATATATCCAATCTCCTGGACTGGTACAAATATTCAACCAATCTGCAGGGTAAAGAACTGAATGTCTACACCAATGTCGATTATGGTAATGTCAAGGGCTTGGAGCTGTCCTTTATCAAACGGGTTGGTTCCATCTGGGGTTGTTCGGCAAACTACACCTATTCGATTGCCAGGGGCCGTAGCTCCAGTCCCAACGAGGGAGCCGGTACTTTCAGTGCCGAGAAGAAGATGGTGATCCTGGACTTTGATCAGACCCATACTATGAATGCCAATATTACTTTGCAGGCACCCGAAGATATATTAGAACTCCTGGCTAACTGGCGGGCCAATTTCCAGGTTAAGTATGGCAGCGGACTACCGTATACATCCTCCGGTTCCGATGTTGTCAATGATGCCCGACTACCGGCCAAACTGAAGATAGATCTGCGGTTGAATAAGCGCATCCCGCTCCCAGGCGTCGCTAGTATGGATATATTTATGGATGTCTATAATCTGTTTAACCGCGAGGATGTCGACTGGATCGGTAGCGCTAGTAATTATTTAAAGACTAACAATTATTCTGTAATCCGTTTGAATGAAATTACCGGAGAAATGGTTCGCAATCCACAAACCCTAAATGAAGAACGACAGTTCCGCTTCGGATTAGCGGTACAGTTTTAAATTCCAATTAAGTGAGTTATTATCAGAGGAATTCTATGAATTTGACTAAGGAATCCAAGACCTTATTAACCTTACTTAGTATTTTAATGCTAACCGGTTATCTGATTGCTGCCGATCTGCAAAAGAATACCCGACACAGTGAAATCGTACCTGAATCCAGGTCATCCGGTATCATTTATGACGATAATTACAAATGGCACAAGATTGGGACGCTCTGGAACCGGGTGACCAATTGGAGCTACCTGGGAGATGATGCTTACAATAACCGTACACCATCGTGCGACTGGCCTGGCGGCTCCGGGAATTCCTACCTGTACCGCGGTACTATCTGGTTATCGGGCACGGTCGATGGCGAATACCACATTACCAAGGGTGATGATCATGAATTTGCTTCCCTGGATTCGGTACATCTGTATACCGGTGAAGGTACTAGATCGGAAGAAGATACCTATACCCGTTATTATGATGTCGTTGCTCCACAAGCTGACGCAAACCATTTTCCTCTGGGCCTTGAAATAACCGAACGGACCTATGCCTGGAGTTCCAGTTTTGCCGATGATTTTGTTATTTATGAATACACAATCAAGAATGTTGGTATCGATGCCGATGGCGATAGTATACCGGACACTCCACGGTCTATCGATGATTTTTACTTCACAATCCGTCTGGATGGCGATGTGAGTAAATTGCCTGACTGGGGCGCCGAATACCGGTTTTCAAACCAGGATGATCATGCTATTGCCAATGGTATTTCATGGGACTGGTTAGAGCAATTCCCAGACATGGCCGGCCGCGATCATGGTCTGACCGATGCTGATATCGATAGTTCAATGGTGATCATGTTCGATGGCGATAATACATCCTATCCCGCCTATGACGGCGGACCGGAAAATGATTTTGGCAATCCTGGAATTGACGGGCAATTACAAACCCCCGGTTTCCTGGGTATCAAAGTCCTGAAGACTGAACCATATCTACCGCCATATTCATATCATATCTGCCATATCTATAACGATCCGGGGACTGATGCTGAGACCTGGGATTTTCTTGAAGCACCGGTTTTCGAACCGATCCTGGTCGATCCAAGTGGTAACGTATTTCCCCATGATTATCGCGGTATCATAACATTTGGCCCCTTGGACAGTCTGGTTGCGGGTGATTCAGTTGTCGTTACAACTGCCCTGGGAGTTGGCTGTGATCCTGACAGCGGAGGAGTATACAGTCTGGTGGAGTTGGTCAAAGTCATGGATGTAGCCCAGTTTATAGTTGATAACGATTTCAGTATTTCCGCTGAGGCGCTATCACCGGCCGCACCGGCTGTTGAATTGGAACCGCTGATCGTTGAAGGCATCACAACTGCCATTAAAATCCAATGGGATTCAACTCAGGTTTCTCACCCGAATTTCCACAACTTTTTAACCTGGAAAGGCCAGAAAAATGCCCTAGGATCAATTGACTGGAGGCCGCTGGGACTGGGTACTTATACATTAAATGACAGTGTCAGTTGGCCGCCGCCCACAAATGCAACTGGAAAATATGAATTAATTGATACCGATATAATCAATGGACTGGTATATTATTATTCAGTTCAGGCGGCAACCGATTCAATCAACGAACCGATCCCATTCGGTGTGATCAGTTCTAATATCCAGGATGCCAACAGTATGAAGGTGATCTCACCGTCCAATCCGGTGGGAACATCACTTGATAATATTAAGGTCGTGCCCAATCCTTACATCGGAAGTGCTCGCTGGAATAATCCCCGCCCCGGTGATTCATCACCCTGGGAACACCGCGTCCAATTCACTAACCTGCCGGCTGATGCGACAATCAAGATATTTACCCTTGACGGTGACTTTGTGGATGAAATTCGAAACGATGAAACGGTTATTGTTGGTGGCGAATTCAATACTGCCAGCCCCAGTGTAGCCGAGTGGGATTTAATGACCAGGAATGATCAGGAAGCAGCGCCGGGCCTGTATTTGTATGTAGTTGATTCCCGGCAATACGGCCAGAAGGTCGGCAAATTTGTAATTATTCGCTAAATCCCTGCAAATGCTAAGGATCAAAAAATGATTAAACAAAATTATCTTCGATCAATATTTATTTGCGGATTTATACTATCCGGATTGTCCGCCCAGGATTTTGCACCGGTCGGAACGACTGTAGCCCAGTTCCTCGAAATCGGCGTAGGTGCCCATGCCGATGCAATGGGGCAGGCCTATACCGCTAGGACCAACGATGCCGGATCGGTGTTCTGGAACCCAGCCGGTTTAGCTGATGCAGGGCAATACAGTCTTTTCCTGTCAAATACCAGCTGGCCGGCGGGTATATCCCTGGGCGGTATTGCAGTAACCGGGAAATTTGGCCGTTTGGGTACATTTGCATTCAGCACCCTTTATCTGCAGACCGATGATATGGAAATAACTACGATTTATGAATCAGATGGTACCGGCGAGTATTTTAGTATGAGCAATTCCTGTATCGGGCTTTCGTATGCTCGGTTTCTGACTGATCGTGTCTCCGTCGGCGTTACTGGCAAAGTGGTTCAGGAAAAATACTTTGATTACGGTTATTCAACCTGGGCAATCGATCTGGGAACCATGTACCGGACCGATTTTCATGGATTGAAGATCGGCATGTCCATATTGCACTTCGGGATTGGGAAGCTGGAAAAAGATGATGAAACGGATAAATGGACCTGGACATCATCGGATATTCAATTCGACGGTGATTACATTGATTACAGTGATCAGGACTCTTATATCATTCTTGAGGATGATACCGATGATAGTTCCATGGTATTTGAGAAGTATTCATTACCGGTTAATTTTCGGATTGGTATCAGCATGAATATCTTTCAACAGGGTCCCCACCAATTAACGATTGCGTCAGACATGGTACACCCCAACAATAACCTGGAACAGTATAATATTGGCCTTGAATATGGACTGATGAACAGTTTTTTCATCCGTGGAGGTTATAAAATCGGTGTCGATGAAGGTGGTTTTGCCTTTGGTGGTGGTGCCAGTTTGAATGCTCTGGGGTACGGTAATTTGAAAGTTGATTATTCCTATTCTGATCTGGGGATATTAACAAATAGTCATCGATTTTCTTTATTATTTGCGTTATAATAAGGATAATTGTTAACCAAAAAAAAGGAGAATAATATGAGAAAGAAAGCTAATATTGGATTGTTAGTAATTCTTCTCTTGGTAATCTGGCCTGGAACCATCTTTGCCATTAATGGCTTCGAGCGCGCCTACGAGATTGACATACCGGAAGCCACCTTAAATAATGGTGGTGTCGGTAACATGATCAGTGGCGTTGATGTTGATGGTGATGGAGCCACTGAGCTTTACCTGGTGAACGATAACTGGAACGATGGTGCCACAGAGACTATTCCAAGGATCTACAAATTGGAGTTGAGTGGAACCACCTGGACGGTTGTCTGGTCTGCGGTAGCTCCGGTTGCCTACCAGAACACCTGGCCGGTACTGGCATTGGATGATCTGGATGGTGATGGTAAGACGGAAATTATCTGGGGACCGGTAAACTCAACCGGTACTGAATCAAATCCATATCGCATTGTTGTTTACGAAAATGTGGCAGCAGGTAGTGATAATTTTGGTGTGGAACAGACCGATGGCAGTTTCCTGCCAAATTCCACTTGGACAATTACCACTATAGACGATGAGAATATTCGTCCGATGGATATGGAGATAGCCGATCTGGACAGCGATGGTACCTTAGAGCTGGTCATGGCCGACCGTAAGGGTAATGACAGCGGAATGTATTTCTTGGTATGCTCAGTTGATGATATACCGGATACCGGTGATGGATCAGAGACCTGGACATTAGAGACCAGTGGATTGGACCATACCCTATCAAGTGCACCAGAGAATAAGTGGGATGTTGCTGTAATCGGTAATAATGCCTATATCTCGAGTGAAACTGAGATCAGCAAAGTATCCTGGGATGGCAGTGCCTATGTTTACACGGCTTTGTCTCCACTCGTGGGTGGATCTTTCAACCAGTCTTCCCAGGTCGTTGACCTGGACGGAGATGGCACCATGGAGATCGTCGGAGCCATTTATGACTGGGGCGATGACAGTAAAAAAGGTGTCTACCTGTTACAGGAAGATGGAGACACACTGATAGCCACCGAGTTGGTGAACATGGCCAGTTTCTGGGCCGGTGTTTCCCGTGGTGCCTGGGGTGGAACTTCTGGCGACATCGACCAGGATGGTAACCTTGATTTCGTATTTGGTTCCCGCGGTGGGAACGTGAATGCCAATATCTTCCGGCTGGCCTATCTGGGTGGTAACATTACCAGTCCTTCCAGTTATAACTTAACGGTCATTGACAGCGGTATCGTCGATGGTGGTATCTGGAGCGTTCTGAGTATGGCCAACGTGGATGCCGATGCCGATCTGGAGGTCCTGTATACCTCCAGCGCCTCGGTGGGTGATCTGTTTGCCTATTCGTATCCGGTAGTTGTACTGGATTATGTTGGTCTTTGGGCAGGTGTGTCAGATTTTTCCCGCGCCTACGAGATTGACATACCGGAAGCCACCTTAAATAATGGTGGTGTCGGTA
>CAYTPW010000017.1:58184-69820 GCA_964439935.1 uncultured bacterium
GGTCCTGTATACCTCCAGCGCCTCGGTGGGTGATCTGTTTGCCTATTCGTATCCGATCGTGGTATTGAACTATGGGCCTACGGTTGGGATCGATGCTGAAGATGATATCATTACTCAGCCGACCCGGTTCGTACTCCATCAGAACTACCCGAATCCATTCAACCCGGTAACAACGATCAGTTACAGCTTGCCTTATGCTGCCAATGTAAACCTGGTGATATACGACATGCTGGGCCGCGAAGTAAGAACAATCGTTAATGATCACCAGAATTCTGGTGATCAACGGATTGTCTGGAATGCAACCGACCATAATGGTATCAAGGTCAGTTCAGGTATGTACATTTATGTCTTGATGACTGAGAATTTCTCACAATCAAGAAAAATGCTACTACTTAAATAAGTTATATCCATTTAGTTGTGAAAAGGCAGGGAGTTTACTCTCTGCCTTTTTTTATACCTGCTAAGCAACTATTTCAAATGGGTAAAATTTATAATCTGCTATTGACCATTTATATTATTCACAATAAAGAAAATGCCTGATGCTAGTGGCTGGATATATCGATCATATAATTTGAAATAAGAATGAAATGGATTTTGGCGGCTAATGTATTTTTTACTCGATAAATTTCCTAACTATCATACACTCAAAGTTCTCATTATATCACGATTCGTGGTTAAGACGATTCCGTGTAATTCGTTGTCTTGTTATGTTGATCCTCTTCATTTAGTCAACTTTTTTCAGGACGTGGCATACACCAAAAAAGCCTCCTGCTAAGGAGGCTTTTTTATTGTATTGGTTTTACTTTAAGAAAGTCATCTGCATAGTGTGTGAGAAATTGCCAAACTGCAGGGTATAGAAGTAAATACCACTGCTGACTGTCATTCCGTTAGCATCACTGCCATCCCACTGGACGGTATGCGTTCCGGCAGTCGTATATTCATTATCTACCAGGGTATTGACTTCCTGGCCCAGAATATTATGAATCTTCAGTGAGATTTTTTTATCAATTGGCAATGTGTACTCGATCGCCGTTTTAGGATTGAATGGATTGGGATAATTCTGAGCCAGCTTAAAATCAGCAGGCATAATGAGAACAATATCTTTCACCGATACAATTGTTGGGTCCCATTCGGCAATGCGGAAGGTATGATTAGCATTAGGATCCAAACCACCTCCAAGTTCATCATTAACACTTTTATAACCCAACACCAATTCCAAGTTATTGTCGTCATCTAAATCAACTAGGTCACTTATTTTAAACACACTTCCGGAAGTTGCATCGGGTAAGGCATGGATGCTATAGGTCCAGTCGTCCGGATTCAGAACATCTCCACCTGTATCAAGTGCATACATATGAATATCGCTCTCGCCACCTGCTCCACCAATGAAAACTCCAAAACCAGCAGCAGCGCCTACACCATATTGGCCAGCGCCTAAAATTGCAATTTCCGAATTGCCTACCCAGGAACGATCTGAAATTCCCGTTGTGTCAAAGCTCAAAGCATCGCCATCAGAATCTGTGATCACAAATAATTCAGCGTCGTCAAAAGCAGTTACATAAACTTCATCCTTGCCGTCGCCATCCATATCTGCTACTGCTGCCCCCAGGGTCCAGGCATCCTGATTAGCCAATTTCAGGAAAGGTGCTTTCGAAGAATCAACCAGACCGGTACCAATGGCTGTATCTCCAAGTGTGTACGAGTTTGGACCGGTGGCTTCCAGGAAGAACATGGCCAGGTTATTCCATGAAAAACAGGCTGCCTCCAATAGTCCATCACCATCCGTGTCACACATTACCATATCTTGCGGACTGCCACCACCAAGTGCATTTTCACGAGCGCCGTCTTTGTTGACATCACGGGGGGAAACGGCATATTCCTCTACCAAAGCAGCACCAAAGCCACCGATGTCACCGGTTGCGCCCAGGATGATAAACCGGTCTTCGGAATAGGCTGGAGACCCATCGACAGTACCATAGGTCGGATTGGAACCACCATTGCTGGCCAACAGAATTTCATCTTTTCCATCACCATCGATGTCACCTACAGAAAAACCCTCTACTCTAGACTCACGCAGCGAATCATTTAGAGCTGCATGCAGATTGACAATCAAGTCAGCCTGTGTTCCATAGCCGTCGTCGGATGAACCATCCCACTCAAATATATAAATTCCATTATCAGGGTTGGCATCGGGATACCTGCCCATTGATGTAATCATTTCAAAGCGACCATCACCATCCATATCTCCCGCATGGACATCCCGGGGATAAGACATAGCTGAACCATCTGATTCTAATAAGACAGGAGAAGCCCAGACATAGGCGAATGTATCGGTACCCGATTCTTCAAAACAGGTGATACGACCACCGTTATCATAACTGGTAAGCCAGACTTCCAGTTTTGTATCCTGGTCCAGATCAGTGCCACTCAGGACACCGCGTGCGGCATCATAGGGTACACCGCCAAACAGGGTATCACCTCCGGTAATATAAGGTGGTGAAACACCGGTCTGAACAAATCCACCTGCAAAAACATAAGCAGTTAGACAAATAAAAATGATAGCTGTATTCTTCATACTACCTCCAGTTTACTGATGAGTAAAATAAATAGGATTGTATTTTATGGAATTTATTCCTGCATAGTCAAGAAAAGGATTGTGAATCCGTTCAACACCGATAAAAATGGGCAGCTAATAAATAAACATAATTGAGCAAATGTATTTAAATTTATTGACATTGATTCATTGGCATTCGTTTAAGTTGAATTCATTAAAAAAATATTAGAAATTATTAAAGCAAGCTAGAGACAGGTCGAGTATGCTGAAAAATAATATAGTAATGTTGGTAATTAGTATTCTACCAAATGTGTTTATTTTTGCTGGGACAGGTGGGAAAATCGCTGGTAGGGTCATCGATGAGAATAACAAAAATCCCTTGCCAGGAGTTAACGTGATAATCGAAGGGACTTCAGCAGGATCAGCGACTGATATCCATGGGGAATATGTCATTCTCAACGTACCCCCGGGTTTCTATACGGTTAAAGCAACTTATATCGGATTTACACCGCTAAGAGTTGAAAATTTGCGTGTTAATATCGACCAGACTACCCGGCAGAATTTCCAATTGGCAACTGAAGTCATAAAGGGTGAAGAGGTTACTGTCACGGCTGAAAGAAAATTGGTTCGTATGGATTTAACCTCCTCACAGAAAATTACCACATCGGAAGAAATTCTGCAAATGCCTGTTGAATCATTCATCGGTGTATTAATGACTCAGGCTGGAGTGAATACAGGTGCCGACGGTGCTTTGCACATTCGCGGTGGACGCTCCAATGAAATCGGTTATTATATTGATGGAATCTCTGTATCAAATCCGTTCACAACTAATGCACTGGCGATTAATGTATCCAACAAAGCGTTAGAAGAGATGAAAGTTGTGAGCGGAGCCTTCAACGCCGAATACGGTAATGCGATGAGTGGAATAGTCAATATTCAGACCAAGGATGGCGGCATGCATTACCACGGCAGCCTATCTATCAATACCGGTGATTATATAACCGATGATACTGATCTGTATTTAAATATCGATGATATCAATCCACTGGCTAATATCATTTATGAAGGAGCATTGAATGGTCCGGTTCCAATCATTGGTAGGGGTGGGAATCTGACTTTCAATATCAGCGCCCGCTACAGTGATTATGAAGGTTATTTATATGGTATTCGCGAGCATCTTCCCAATGATTCAGCTAAAGCTGATTACACTGATACGACTGACTGGTATATTGAAATGGGTGGTGACAATAAATTTATACCATTGAACAGTAGCTTGAAGCTGAATCTGATGGGTAAGTTAACTTACAGGATTACACCACGAATAAAGATATCAGTTCAAGCGTTACATCAAGGACGTGATTATAAGAGTTACACGACGTCGGGGGGGCATGATTTCCGATATAATCCTGAAGGCACTTCCGATTACCGCTCAAATAACAACAATTACTCCCTTAAAATTAATCATTCTCTGAATACTAAATCATTTTACCAAGCCAATGTTTTCATAAGCAATACGGATTACAAACGATTTCAATTCAAACCGATTGATCTGGATAATGCTGCTCCTGTTTTAAATGAGAATGGGAATGATTTGAGCGATGAATATATGGATAGCACTAGTTATGTCTATTATCTCGATCAGCCCGGATTCGGTCGTTTTTATATACTGCAGGATTCAAAATATGTGCCCTCAGATCGGATTAGTCCCCCTAATTCAGCTACATTTCTGTTTGGTGGCTCTGATCGTGAGCATATTTATCGGCAGTCGTTTTCAACCGGTTTTAAATTTGACTTTACCAGCCAGATAACCACCAAACATGAAGTAAAATTTGGTGTCAGTGCCAGGATCGATTCCCTTCAGGAAAGGGGTTTTGAGGTTTTATACGAAAAAGGAGATGCGTTCCCGATCATACTACCCGTAAACAATTCCCCAACGCATGATTTCTACCAGAAGACAGCTAAATTTTATTCGGCCTACATCCAGGATAAGATCGAATATGACAATATGATAATCAATGCCGGTATTCGTTACGATAATTTCAGTCCTAATGAAGATTACATTATCAATCTACTGGAGCCAGATGGCGGAGATATTGATGAGGAACCAGTGGTGATAGCAGCCAAGTCCAAGGACATGGTTTCACCACGTTTGGGAATATCATTCCCAATCACCGACAATGGTGGTTTGCGTTTCTCTTACGGTCATTTTTATCAGATGCCTACTTTAAAGCGATTATATACGGCTGATAATTTTGGGGCCGCAAATGACCCCTCAATCGGCTATGCCAATCTTCAACCAGAAAAATCAACACTCTATGAATTTGGGTTGCAGCAACAGTTTGGGCGCTATATTGGCATTGAAGCGAGTGCGTTCTATAAGGATACACGTGAATATCTGGCCTTGCAGACTATCAAGTATGTACATCCTGAATATGGTTCGAAAGTATACAGCATCTACCTGAATAAGGATTATGGTTCCGTGCAGGGTTTTACTGTCAGCTTAACTAAATTATATGATCCGGCTTCAAGACTATCCATATGGCTGGATTATTCCTATCAGAAGGCTGAGGGAAACAGTGTTCAGTCTGATGCTTTCATGTTCAATGGTCTGACAGGGGACGAGGAAGAAAAACTGATCGTACCGTTAAGTTTTGATCAAAGCCATATTCTGAATTGGACCTTAATGATCAGCAATCCAAACAGTTGGGGATTAACTTTCATCGGTAAACTTGCCGGCGGCTGGCCATATACGCCTAACATTTATAAAGCCAATTATAATGCTCGTCCCAACTCAGAACGGAAACCGCTTCAGAAGAATATGGATATGCGGATTCATAAAACTTTTAATATCGGTCCGCTCCAATACGTAATTTTTGCTAAAGTGTATAATTTGTTCGATCATCGAAATGAAAAATACATTTATACCGATACCGGCCGTGCCGGATATACTTATATCAATCGGTCTTTACAGGAGGGGGCAATCGAACCTCATTACGGCGAGGCGGGTGTAAAAACATGGGAAGAATATTATTATCAACGTCCCCATTATTATACCGCACCGCGATCAGTAAAAATTGGTGTATCGATAGATTTTTAAGGAGTAGAATATGTTAAGGACATTTGGTTATCGCACGTTGCTATGGATACTATTCCTTTTATTGATAAGTACCTCTTGGAATGTGCTGTCAGCCCAGGAATATCTGCATGACCATCTGGTGTCGTGGTATTTAGAAGGGCCACAAGGGAATTGGAGCCAGCGTGATTTCGATGATTACTATTTGTGGCAGGAGGAAGTTTACCATTCCATGGCCAAGAAACTGGAGCGCGATCCTCAATTAGTCCAGCGCCAAAAGACGATTATGAATGGCAACAAGATTACGACTGAAATCTGGAATTATGGTTCGATTTCCAGTCCGGGCAACCGAACTACCGATATTGTTTGGGAAAAGCTTGGCTACGGGTATGAATTCGGGCCTTTGATTGTGGCTGAAGTTGATGTGCCAAAAGGCAGCCACCGCGACGTTTATATGAAGCGGGATGAGCAGGGAGATCCGATTACAAATGCTGAAGGAGATACACTTTATGGTGCCTGGATTATAACCGATGGACTGGTTTCTCTTGATGGCGAGGTATCACCTGATGGGAAGGATCGTTGGGGTTTCGATCCCCTGGCCTGGAACGATGATTTCACAGTGCCATATGCCGATCCGGCCAGTGCCCGGATGCCTAATTCTAATGATCGCGACCAGGATGGGGACGGTCGACCGGACGGGTGGCCAGCCGGCTGGTATAATGAAAACCTCCAGGCCTATGTCTGGCCAGGAGCTTTGCGTCAGGGATCAACCAATGCAGATCTTGAAGTACTCTGTGTTGTTGACGATCGCAACAACAAGGAATTCGAATACTATCCGTTTATCGACGATTCATCGCGCAATGGATTGGGAATTGAAGTCGAGTGCCGCTATTATCAATGGGCCAATCCACTGGCGGAAGATATAATCTTTCTGGTGTATAAAGTAACCAATAAGAGTGATCAGGACTTGCATAATGTAACCTTTGGTATGTGGGGTGATCCCCATATCGGGGGCCCCAGTAATTATGTAGACGACCTGTCATTTTTTGACCATGGAATAAATATGGTCTATGCCTGGGATGCGGATGGTTTTAGCGATGTAGTCGGCCGCTATCCGGGTTATTTCGGATACAAATTCCTGGAAAGTCCTGGAGATCCACACGACGGAATAGATAATGATGACGATGGAATAATTGATGAAAGCCGCGAAAACGGGATCGACGATGATGAGGACTGGGATTCAGAAAAACATGATGTTGGTATCGATGGTCTACCAAACACCGGCGATGAAGGAGAAGATGATGGCTTACCTACTGCCGGAGATCCGTTCGATATCCGCAGACCAGGTGAGCCCAACTTCGAATGGACCGACCTGGATGAATCCGATATGATCGGATTGACCAGTTTTGCGGCTCCATCTTTTGGCCAGAATAATGTTATATCAAATGACCATTTTATCTATACCAACTATCTGATACCTGATGAATTTGACAGCTTGAATGCCGCCACTCCTGGTGACAATATTTTCCTGTATGGTTCGGGCACCTTCGAATTAAAATCCAAAGAATCTCGCCGCTTTTCCATTGCTCTGCTGATTGGCCAGAATTATGCTGACCTGACCTTGAATGCCATTACAGCTCAGGATATCTACGAGAGCAATTATCAATTTGCCAAACCGCCGGAAAAACCAATTGTTACGGCTGTTCCAGGAGATCAAAAAGTAACCTTATACTGGGATGATGCTGCTGAATCTTCATGGGATCCGATTGCTGATGCCTTTGATTTCGAAGGATATGTGATCTATCGCAGTACTGACCCAAATTTCCTGGATCAACAAACCATAACCGATGCCAACGGATCGCGGTTCCTGTTTGAGCCGTTGAAAACCATTTTGGGTGCTTCAGCCAAATTTGATTTGGAAAATGATTATGTCGGTTTAAGCGAAATTCCCTATACCGGTCGCGGTACTTATTATAATCTTGGAAATAATACTGGAATTGTACATTCCTTTATTGATTCAAATAACGTAGTGAATGGGCAAATTTATTATTACGCGGTCGTTTCTTACGATCATGGTGACCTGGAACTGGCGATTGCACCGACGGAATGTTCCAAGGCGATTACGGTCAATCCGGAAACAAATGATATAATTCTGGATGTCAATACAGTTAAAATAATTTCCCGTGTCAAAGCGGCCGGTTACGTTGAGGGTGGATTGGCAGATGAGGGAATTATTGAACACTCCACCGGAATAGCCACTGGTAATCTCTGGATCGAGTATCTTGATCCCCGTGCTTTTGAAGATGATAATAAATTTGAAATTACATTCCAGGAAGATCCAACCTGCTATTCGATTGAAGACCAAAAACCGATCACACAGTCGTTAATAGTGGCCTATAATGTATTTTACCCACTGCGAAATAAACATATCAAAACAGATAATTACATAGTCGCAAAATCAAACGGTGACAGCTTGGTACCCGGTCAGGATTTTCTTTTGTTCCCAGAAAATGGTCAACTGGTTGTTCCAGATACCCTGAATACTGTTATTGCTGACGGTGAAGAGCTGATTATTACCTATACCCATTACCCGGTTTTTGAAAGCCAGAATATAAATGAACTGATACTAGAATCGGGTGTAACTGCCTATGAGTCAGAGACTAATCCGGTTTTTGACGGTATGAAGCTGTATGTAGTTGATGATCCCCTGGATCTGGATTTGTCGAAAACGGGCTGGTCCATTTCCAGTTTTTCTAATTTTCCGTACAGCGTCGGACCGTATCAAGATAATGCCGATTATAAATATCCCGCGGATTACGAAATTGTCTTTTATAATGAAGAAGTAGATACCGGGGTGATCGGCGTGACAACAAAATTTGAGATATTTGAGGTTACTGATAATATGATCCCGGTTCAGAAACGTTTCGGTATCACCGAAATTCCCCCAGTTGATGGAGAATGGACACCGGGTGATCAAGTAGCCATCATGGAGCCGGATGAAAATGGTATCTTTTCTCTTCCGGAGGGAAAATTTAATCCGCTCTGGGAATTTACGTTTGTTTCACCATCCGATACGGTTGGAATCGCACCCACCGCCGGTGACCGTTTCTTTATTGGAACTAAACGGCCGTTTACATCGAGTGATATATATCAATTTACCTCCAGTGCATCCGCAATTGATGAAGTCAAAGCTACTGATGATCTGGATAATATCCATGTCGTGCCAAATCCATATGTCGTTACCAACCAGCTGGAACGACTGGACCTGCAAACACAGCGTGACAGGGGTCCTCGACGGCTTTATTTCAACAATTTACCAACCGTCTGTACAATTCGTATCTACACTGTAAATGGTGAATTGGTTGATATACTGGAACATTCATCTTCCATTGATAATGGGAAGGAATTCTGGGATCTGACAACCAGGGATAATTTCCCGATTGCTTATGGAATGTATTTATACCATGTTGACGCCGGAAAACTTGGTGAAAAAATTGGCCGCTTTGCGGTGATAAAATAAGGAGCTTCTGATGATGATTCACAACAGAAATATTGCAGCAGTTTTTCTGATTTTATGCACTTACGCATCGGCACAGATTGATAATACTGAACAAATTATCAAAGCCGGTACAACAGCAGCTCAATTTCTGAAAATCGGTGTCGACGCTCGCGCCAGTGCCATGGGAAATGCTTTTACCGCTATCAGCGGCGATCTCTCATCGATGTACTGGAATCCCGGTGGGTTGGCCGACGTTCAGGGGATCCAGTTTCTGTTTGTGAATAACAACTGGCTTTATGATATAAGCGTTAACTACCTGGCTTTCGCGGTTAATTTGCGGAATTGGGGTGTATTTGGAGGCAGCATCGTTAATTTGGGGGCACCGGAACAATTGGTCCGTATTGTGGAAGAACCGGATGGGTATGGTGAATATTTCAGCGTCAATAACCTAGCTGTCACTTTTTCTTATGCCCGTCGGTTAACCGATAAGTTTTCGATCGGGGGCAATGTGAAGTATATTCAAGAAACAATATGGCACTCCAGCGCACGGGCGATAGCGATCGACTTTGGTTCTCTATTTATAACACCTTTCAATGATATTCGTATCGGAGCTAGTCTATCCAATTGGGGCAATACAATGCAAATGACTGGACGTGACCTTCGATTCAGTACTGATCCTGATCCTTTAAATGAAGGAAATGTTGAATTTATCAATGCATTGTACGAAACAGATAAATATCCGCTGCCGCTGTTGTTCCGTGTTGGTCTTGCTGGAGAATTAGTTAAGACTCAACTGATGCGAGTGAGTTTTGCAATAGATGCTATGCATCCGAATGACAATCTGGAGGCAGTAAATGTAGGAGCTGAATATGCCTTCGCCGAAACTTTTTTCCTTCGCGGTGGCTATTCCAATCTGTACCGGGAAGATAGTGAAGAAGGCTTATCTTTTGGAGGTGGTTTAAAATACCGGATTTGGAGAACTTCTAACATCTTAACTGTCAATTACTCCTTTACTGATTTTAACCGTTTGGTTGGTGTTTCCAGGATTTCGATCGGTATGCAGTTTTAATTAGCAGAATTGTAAATGAGAGGGGTTTTTTTCGTTTCGATTGAATGTATGATAATGTTTTATCATATAAAAGAAAGACCTATCTCATAGTGCAACTTTATTACGGAAATGTTGAGCTATTTTATTCGATTTTCTCAATATTTTTAATTATAATTAATATAGCCAGAATTAATAAAGAAGATAGCTTGAATTAATAAAGGGGAATAAAATGAGTAGAAAAGCTAATATTTTTATTGTCACATTACTTGTTTTGGTGACACTACCTGTAATCTCCGAAGCACAGGTAACATTTGATAATCTGGTAGTAGCCGATGGATTAACCACAAATGGTATTCGTTTGAAGCCTGGCAGAATTCTGGATGGCGGTGAAACAATCTGGTTAGCTGGTACTGACAACAGTGTTTCCTATGCATTTCTGTCGACTGATGGCGGTGATACATTTACCCAGAGTGCCTCAGTGTCGGGCCGTGTTGCCCAATTGGATGCATTTGATGATCAAATAGCCTTATTATCCACAGCCGAAGGCGAAATACATCGGACAGCTGATGGTGGTGCAACCTGGACCATGGTTCATTCATATATGCTTAGTTTCATAGGTACCGGTTGGTTTAATGAACTACGGGTGCTGAACGATAATGTAGCTATTGCTCAGGGCGACTCTTCAGCTGATGGAACGATCTATTTCTGTCGGACTGAGGATCGGGGATTGACCTGGACAGCGATCAATAATATGGATAAACTGTCGGGTTTTAATAGTATCTATTCCTATGGTATGGCGGGTTGCAATATTGGTCAAATAGGCTGGTTTACGGCGACAGATGAGGGTTATGATACCACATTTGTCTATAAGACTGCGGATGCTGGAGCATCATGGGAATCAATAACAGTTCCTAATGAATTAATGCCGCATCAACCATACGGAATCACGTTTGCCGATGCAAATAATGGTATGCTGAATGGCAATGGCAAGCACCCGCTGTATTCCACTGATGGTGGAGCTACCTGGGATACGACAGCCACCGAGCCTGATGGAGGAGCTGCCTGGGTTAATGCTATTGTTGGCGTTCCCGGAGAAAATATTTTTATTGCTCTCTGTGATTATTCGCTGTATTACACCACCGATCTGGGTGTAACCTGGACACTGATGGATACACCAGACTCGACTGATGGAGAATATTTCATTTCGGCAGTTGTTTTGAATAAAGATTTTGCCTTTTTCATGACTCAACAGGGTACAGCGGTGAAATTTGAAAATCAAGCGCCGACTGTAACATTTGATAATCTGGTGGTAGCTGAAGGCTTACCGACGAATGGCGTACGCCTGAAGCCGGGTAGAATTCTGGATGGTGGTGAGACGATCTGGTTGTCCGGTGTTACCGGTACAACTTCCTATGCATTTCTGTCGACTGATGGCGGTGATACATTTACCCAGAGTGCCTCA
>CAYTPW010000017.1:69920-74834 GCA_964439935.1 uncultured bacterium
AGATTTTGCCTTTTTCATGACTCAACAGGGTACAGCGGTGAAATTTGAAAATCAAACGCCGAGTTTATCTATTGATAACGATCCGGTTATTTTGACGCAATACCACCTGCGGCAAAACTATCCGAATCCGTTCAATCCGATCACAACGATCAGCTACAGCTTGCCTGATGCTGGAAACGTGAACCTGATGATTTATGATCTGCTGGGCCGCGAAGTACGAACGATCGTTAATGAGGTCCAGAATTCAGGAGAAAAGCGGGTAGTCTGGAATGCAACTGACAGGAATGGAATCAAAGTCAGTTCCGGTATATACATTTATATCTTGACCACTGAGAATTTCTCACAATCAAGAAAAATGTTACTGCTTAAATAAACAATCCGGATAATTAATCGGAAAGCGGAGGGAAATACCCTCCGCTTTTTTTTCATCATTCTTATGATAGTCCTGGTTTATCGCTAAAATATTTTTTATTCTTTGCAGATTGTATCCTGCGAAAGATATAATAAGTTTAAATTTCATAATTAAAAATGAGCACTCAATTAAGCATAACTCAGAGGCCTGGATCCAGCCATGAAAAATTACCATTCCAAATCGTTAATAGCTTGTCTATTCCTCTTCTTATATAGTCTAATACCAGTTATCGTGTTTTGCTCAAATCCTGCGGAATCCTATCGTAAATTAATAGATCGGGGAGAATATTCTGGTGCAATTGAGAATATCCGAGCCCTGTTGTTGGATCCGGATAAGTTTAGTAACGTGCAAAGACTAGAGCTGGAATTTGAAATAGAACGGTTGGAACGGATCAAAATTGATTTTAATAAATCGGAAGCCGAAGTGCGAGAGTACGTACTGCAATATATTCCAGATGCTAGCCCAGCTGATTTCTCCCGCTGGGAAGCAGCTCAAGCTCTGGAATGGCGTCTTATCGATGGTGAAAAGCGTTATTTCCACAGCTCCGGACGAAACCTGTTCCGGATTGATAAAGCAGCCAGATTGATCTGGCAAAAATCGCACGATAGTGGCGATGAGGCTACAGGGTCAGGATTAGCACCGGGAATCGATACTCACAATGCCGAAATAATCGCTGTCATAGAAGAAAATGAACCTGGTTTTGTAAAACCGGTCCGGTTACAGATCAAACAAGCAGTCGAAGTTGATGCAGATGCCGTTCCGGCTGGTGAAATTATCCGTTGTTGGATTCCCTACCCGCGATTCATTGAACAACGCCAGACCGACATTGAATTGTTGGCATCCGATCCGGTTGATTATATCCTTGCTGCACCTGATCAAATGCAACGGACGATTTATTTTGAAAAACTGGCAATCGGTGGGAAGAAAACCCGTTTCGAAGTGGAATATGAGTATACGTCCAAAGGTACCTGGGTAGACATCGATCCTGCGAAAGTAACTAAAGTATCACGCAAATCATTGAAGAAGTATATGCGTGAAAGGCCACCACATATCGTTTTTACGCCCGAATTGCGGGCTATATCGCAGGAAGTGGTTGGCAGAGAGACCAATCCCTATCTGATTGCAAAAAAGCTCTTTAAATGGGTCGATGATAATATTCCCTGGGCTTCCGCTCGGGAATATTCAACATTTCGGAACATTCCCCAATATGCAATTGAAAATCACCATGGTGATTGTGGAATTCAGACCCTAACATTCATGACTTTGTGCCGGATCAATGGGATTCCCACCCGCTGGCAATCTGGCTGGGAATTCAAACCGCCGGATGATAGCATGCATGACTGGGGGATGATTTATTTTGAGCCTTACGGTTGGGTACCAATGGATGTGACTTACGGAGTCCGTAATGTTGGTCATGAAGATGGTAAGTGGTTTTATGTCAGCGGCATGGACAGCTACCGGACGATCTACAATGACGATTATTCGCAGCCGTTTTATCCAGCGAAAATCCACCACCGGTCGGAAACGATTGATTCACAGCGCGGAGAAGTGGAATGGCGGGGGGGAAACCTGTATTTCAATCAGTGGGACTGGTTCCATGACTGGGAAATTGTTGATTGAATCTTTTGATATAGGATAGAGGAAAAACAATGTTTGGTCCGAAAGCAGTGATTCACCTGGATAACCTGGTCTATAATTATAATTTGATCAAGCGGCATGTTAATGGAAAACGATTGATGACAGTGGTCAAAGCTGATGCTTATGGCCATGGTGTCATTCCAGTTGCGAAGGCATTAAAACAGGCTGGATCAGATTATTTTGCCGTCTATACGGTCAACGAAGCAATCGAATTACGTGCTGCCGGTATTAAGGATGATATTTTAATATTCAGTCGAACTGACCGCGATGAAATAGCTGCTGCGGTAGAATATGATTTAACCCTGATTATATCCTGGAAAGATGATATTGACTGGTTTGCGGATTATTACCAGCATACTGGAAAATGCCCCAAACTACATCTCAAGATTGATACCGGTATGACTAGATTGGGTGTACCTTGGACTGATGTGCCAGAACTGCTGGTTAGAATCCAAAGAACAGCCGGGATTGAATTGGAGGGCATGTATTCTCATTTTGCCACCGCTGATGAAGGTGATCCCAGCTATGCCGAGTTTCAGTTAGCAAATTTTAATCAATGTGTAGCAGCTGCTGATAAATTGAATTTACCGATTGAATATATTCACTTCTCCAATAGCGGGGCTGTTTTAAGCCACCCGGATTCGTGGTTCGACCTGATTCGGGTCGGACTCTTGCTATATGGAGCCTTTCCATCAGACGAGGTTCCGATGGACCTGCCAGTAAAACCGGTAATGGATTTTCGTGCTTCAATTACTACCTTGAGGGAAGTTAAAGCCGGTACTCAGATCAGTTATGGTGGTGTGTATGCCCCCGATACCGATACGACAATCGGTGTTATCCAATGTGGTTTTGCAGACGGATTTCCCCGCCCCTGGTACGAAATGGGGCATGTAATGTGGAAAGGCAGCAAATTCAAGATTGCCGGACGGGTCTGCATGGACCAGTTTATGGTTAATTTTGATGGGGAACATCCGGCGGTTGGTGAAGAAGTACTAATCTTCGGTGATGATGGTGAGAATGTAATTCGTGCCGAAGAAATATCCCAGGCTATCGGTCTGACACCCTACACTTTACTTACTGCGATTCACGGTCGTACCAAGTACGAATTCATTGGGTACGACAACATAATATAATCCACAATTACTGATATTGAGTTATTTCAACAGTGTCAATTTCTGGGTATTAATAATGTCGTTGTATTTAATCTGACAAAAATAGATGCCAGAGGGTTGGCTGTCGGCTTCCCAGGTTAATGAATATTGACCGGGTTCCAGGGATTTATCAACCAGTTTGGTGATCTCATTTCCCAGTAGATTATAAATCGCAACACTGACCGGTCCGGTGTGTGGCACATCAAAGTCAATGTGCAGTGTTGGATTAAACGGGTTAGGGTAGACTGATACTACCTTGAATTGTCCGGGTTCATTCGTTTCATCATTAGTGTGTAAATAATTCACTTCATTGAGAATCCAGTTATCCGGATCCAATATGATATTATTTATATCGTTACCGGGTGGTAAAGGAAGCATATATTGTTCATTTATCATTCGGTTTTGAACTGTAGTAACATAGAAAGTATTAGAGCATATCATCCGCAGATCAATCGGCATTTCGAATACTGTGCCGGTAGTTTGAACCTGATTGATATTTACTTGCACAGAATCATTGATCTGCTGCCAGTTGATGGTATAAACCGGGAAATGGGAGCCATAAATCCACTGTTGAAAATACTGCTCTAGGTCCTGATCCGACACTGACTCACAAATATCACGAAATTGTTCGGTTGTGGCGGTTTTAAACCGGTGATCCGGGTGAGCCCCATAAGCCTGCAGACAGGCAAAGAAAGTCGAATCTCCGAGTACGCGGCGCAACATGTGCATCACCCAGGCGCCCTTATTGTATTCCAGTCCAAAATGAAAAACATTATCATTGACCGGATCCTCGACATATATTGTGCCGGAGCCATAATATTCATAGCTCGCGATTGTTGACTGGTAGGCATTTACACCGCCAACATGTTCCTGCCATAATGCTTCAGCATAGCGTGCAAAACCCTCATTCAACCACATATGATGATAGCTGTTGAGCGTTATCATGTCTCCCCACCACATATGCGCCAATTCATGTGCTACCCGACGAGTTGTTGGATCTCCCATGCTGGTCAATGTCTGGTGCTCCATTCCATAGCCTAAGCCCCATTCAGCATGACCGTATTTTTCTCCCAGGAAGGGATATTCTCCAAACATATCAACAAAAGCATACATCATCGGTTTGGTTTTTTTATAATTTGTAACCAAATAGTACGGGGAAGAATTATTGGTATCGTTAAAGGTATAAAACGTTATCGGAACGGTATCATTGTTGGCTGATACATATTCATCTTCCCAATAGAAGAACGGATAGATCGATAACGAGAACAAATAAGTGGCGATCGGATAGGATTCATTCCAGTGATAGGTTTTTGTGCCATCTCCATTATTTCTTTCAGCAATTAATTTCCCGTTTGAGGCCACCACCAGGTGATCAGGGACTGTGATCAACGCTTCCATCGAATCAATTTTATCATAGGGATAATCCTTGCAGGGCCACCAATCCCGGGCATCGTAGGGCTGGGACATCGTCCAGATCAGATCATTGCCATTCTCTGAATCCCAGCTGAATGAACAGTTATTGCAGAATGGTTCAGGGCCAATGGTATAATAAATATTAATGTCAATAATTTGATTCAGCGTCAATTGCTGGGTAACAGGGATTCTGAGCATGTGGTTAGTATGTGTGAAACTAACGGTGTTGCCATTTAGTTGCACCGAGTCGACCTGATTTCCGTGAGAGGTCGAATTAGTAAAATTTAGTTCAATAGTTGT
>CAYTPW010000018.1:0-72812 GCA_964439935.1 uncultured bacterium
GTAAATGATGTTCGCCGGTTAATTTCCATGGGCGTGACTGAAAATCCACATCCAGAACCAGGACTTCCCGCAATGGACTGCCCAGTGATACGGCCACTCGCGATACACCTTTTGTTCCCTGACCAAGGTTGCTCAGATTGGTCGGGCGGATAAATTGCCCTTCCAGCCTCTCATCTGCGATTACCAGGGGTATTGAGGTGAATGTGTCACCGACCCAGTGGAAAGCATACAGCCAGGGTTTATTGAAATCGCTGCCATTGTATACAGATTCAAGTATACCGATCAGCTCCGGCGGTCCCTGGTCATCCAGGTCAACAATCTTTACATCAGTGAAAACGCCTTTGCGGTCCGGCGGCGGTGAATAGCTCCAAATTAACTGGTGGTTCTGTGCTTTATCAATCTCCACATATTCCAGCCGGGTTCCGCCATCAGGAGTGCGCACAATAAGCAATAATTCACTCAGGCCGTCCTGGTCCAGATCATAGGTACCGTTCGTATGCAGAACTGTTTTAGGTTCGGCCGCCAATAATAAGGGCAGAATTGCCATAATTATTAATAATTTATACGCCAGGCCGGTATAATGACTGACGGATATACTTCTAGACATGAAATTGTGGGTTTTGTGCATATTAATATCGACTACGTTATTAAAAAGTTTGTTGTATCGATCTCCCTTTACCTCTTAAGCCAAGTAAATATAGGGTAGTGCCCCTGAATAATACAAGTAAAAGCCCCGTATAGTAAAATTGAAACACCAGAATTTAAAAAGGTTGTATTTTTACAGTTTCAATTTCCATTAAGTTACAATAAATTGGCTTAGTTTCTTCACACGTTCAACAATGGAAGGGTTGCATGAAAATCATATCGGTTTTTTTAATAATATTTTTAACGTTCGGAGTTTGTCAGGAAGATTTATATCCTCTTGAGGACTATTCCGGCAGCGGAATTGGTTACAGCCCCATTTTCCTGAACCTGGATTATGCTTCCATCGGTGTACTAGATAGCATGGGTAATCTTGGACTTGACCGGACTCAGTTCAGCGTTCCTTTTGTAATTCACGGTGGTGAGGGCTTTGCCCACATGGCCGGTAACTGGCGCTTGGGTGGATATGCCGGATTGGGCGTAAGTCGTATCAGCACTATGGACACAACCAGCGGAATCAACAAATCGGTGGAAGCCACCATGTCAATCATGATCGGTTCGGCGACCATTGAATATGGTATACCATTATTCCGGGATTTGGAAATATCTACCGGTGTTATGGTTGGTATCGGCCGCGTAAACCTGCTACTAAACCAAAGCCCCGGTTCGCCAAACTGGAGCGACCAGTTCAAAATCGTGTACGGTACGCCGATTACAGTTGCCCATTCTACGAGTATCTCCGGAGCATTTTTCAATATGCAGCCCTATTTAACCCTTAAATGGCAAATTCTAACACGCGTAGGTCTGCGGATTAGTGTCGGGTATAATAAAGGTACGGTCGGCGCCGGCCGCTGGATCCTGAACGGCCGTGAACCAATCAGCAATGCACCCGAGTCGGCATTTCAAGGCATCGCTATCCGTACAATGCTGTACCTCGGATTGTAGCATATTCCGGTGAACAAATCCTTAATAATAATTGTACAACAATAATATGAAACCAATCCCTAAGAGAATCTATAAAATTTTTATCGTGTTGCTCATCTTAGCCTTTTTCGCGGGACTTATACCAGTAACGCGGGTATTGTATTCAAGGGACAGATCAATTTATCAGACAATGAAAACCAATATGGCAGTTCTGAACCAGATTATCCGGATCGTCAATGAACTCTATTTTGAATCGGTGGACTGGGATGAAATCTGGGATGGTGCCTTCCACGGCTTAATGAATGAACTTGATCCCCATTCGGTATACATACCTTCAAAGGAACAGGAGGAAATTGCTGAACTTTTCAAAGGTAAATTCCAGGGCATTGGCATCGAATTTGATATTTTACACGGTTATATCACGGTAATTTCGCCGGTTTCCGGCAGCCCCTCCGAGCAGGTAGGTCTGCAATCTGGTGATCAAATTATTGAAATTGATGGTGAAGACGCCTATCAGATAACCCGGGAAGAAGTTTTTCGTAAACTGCGCGGTCCAAAAGGCAGTAGTGTAGAAGTTTCGATCAGGCGTCTGGGACTGGAAAAACCGTTTAAGGTCACTATTATTCGCGATGACATTCCTATTTACAGCATTCGGGCAGCCACCATGCTGGATAATACTACCGGCTATATCGTATTGGCCAGATTTTCGGCTACAACCATTGATGAACTGCGAAAAGCCGTCGCCAAGCTGGAAAATCAGGGTATGCAGCAATTAATCTTCGATTTACGCAATAATGGTGGTGGTTATCTGGAACAGGCGGCCGAAGTGGCTAACCTGTTCATCGCCCGTCGCGATACTCTGGTATATACAGCCGGCAAACGCCGCGAAATGGAACAGGTTTTCATTGCCGATCCTTCCAAGGGTCGGGAAGATTTCCCCTTAATTGTTCTGATTAATCGTGGTTCCGCCAGTGCCAGCGAAATCGTAGCCGGCGCCATCCAGGATCTGGATCGAGGACTCGTTGTTGGTGAAACAAGCTTCGGAAAAGGTCTTGTGCAACGACAGTTAGCCCTTGATAATGGATCCGCATTGCGGGTCACAATTGCCCGTTACTACACACCCAGTGGCCGCCTTATTCAACGTCCCTATACAGAAGGTAATCTCCGCGATTATTACAGCGACCTGATGGATGTGGACCGTGAATCACAGATCGATTCTCTCCTGGATACCCGCCCCAAATATCAAACCCGGGCCAATCGCACCGTTTACGGTGGAGGCGGCATTACGCCAGATATGCATATACCGTGGCAACTGGAATTGAATTCATCCAACCGTGCCCTAGTCACGAGTGCCAGACGCCCGCTTTTCAATTGGGGTGCCCTCTTCCTCAGCCAGCACAAGGATGAGCTGGATGACTATCAACGTTTTCAAGTCGATTGGACTTTGTCTGATGATCAATTCAACACCTTCCTTGACTACCTGGAAGCGGAGGATATCGCTTATGATTCCCTGGCGGTTGAGGAGGATAAGGATTATTTGAAAAACATGCTTAAAGCGGAGATCGCCGGCGCAAATTGGGGAAATGATGAGGAGTCGGGCATTCGACGGATTAATGATAATCAGGTTATGGGCGCACTGGAATATTTCGATGAAGCCGCCGCCTTCATTACCAATCCTCAACCCAATTAGTTTCTGACGGCAACAAGCTTTGTTGACAAGTCTTTTCTTTTCGTAATAACTTCTATTCTTGGAATTGTAACCATACGGAGGATTAAATGGTAGATTACTTCACACAGGGTGGTGCTTTTATGTACCCGATTCTCGGGTTCTTCATCTTCGGGCTGGCCTTTGCGTTCGAAAGGTTGTTTACACTCACAATGTCATCGATAAATACGAAAAAATTTCTCAAGGAAATCAATGAGACTCTGGATACCGGAGGAGTGGACGAAGCCTTGGAGTTGTGTAACAATACCCGTGGCCCCGTCGCTGAAATTTTTCATGCCGGCCTGTCCCGCGTTAGTCGTGGTATCGACGAGGTTGAAAAAGCCATTCAGAACGCCGGTTCCCTTGAAATGGCTTTTCTGGAAAAAAATATGATTTGGCTGAATGCCGTGATCACTGTGGCCCCGATGCTTGGTTTCACTGGTACTGTTGTCGGTATGATTAAAGCTTTTGACGACATTAAAAAAATGAACAATATTTCACCGGCAGTTGTCGCTGATGGTATTTCAATAGCCCTTTTAACCACCGCCTTTGGTCTGGTTGTCGCCATTATCATACAATTCTTCCAGAATTTCTTCGTATCACGAATCGATAAACTAGTGCTGGACATGGAAGAAAATTCGGTCCTGTTAATTGACCGGCTGGTTGAAATCGAAAGCAAAAAGAATAAGTAAGCAGCATGCTTAAAAAACGCCGGTTTCAGAGGGGGCGGATCCCCACCTCGTCAATGGCCGATATCGCATTCCTGCTGCTTATTTTCTTTTTAGTTACCACGACAATTGACATGGATAAGGGACTGGGAATCATTTTACCCGCTGAAGGCGAAACCTTCGAAATGCATAAAAGCAATATCCTTAACTGCTTGATCAATTCATCAGGGAAAGTTTTATTGGGCGATGAACCGGTGGAAGTCAAGAATATCAGCCGGTTGGTTAAGGAAAAAATGCTGGAAAATGAAAACCTGATTGTATCGGTTAAATCCCATGAGAAGACCCGTTATCAGGACTATATCCGTGTAATTGATCAGTTGAAGATAGCACAGGCTAAAATATCCATTGCGGAGACCGGTTAATGAAATTTAAAAAGAAAACCGAAATTTCAAGCGAAATACCCACCGCTTCAATGCCGGATATTATTTTCATGCTGTTGATCTTCTTCATGGTAACAACTGTGTTGCGCACCGAAGATGGACTGCGGATCAATCTACCCAGTGCTAAAAAGATCGCCCAGTTGAAATCGAAATTACATACCTCGCATATCTGGGTTTCCAAAGATGGTTTGATATCGATCCAAGATAAAAGTCATAAAGTTGAGGAAGTCCGCTGGACAATCTACAACAAACGAAAAGTTGATGCCCAGTTGACGATTTCATTAAAAGCTGACGAGGCAGCGCGGATGGGATTGATTTCCTCTGTTCAGAATGAGCTTCGGAAAGCTGACGCACTTAGATTAAATTATTCAACCCTGACAGCAGTGGATTAACTTGTGTTATTACGCGGCGAAACATCAGCTTCCTTAAAATACAAATATCCAGTCATAATACGTCTAACCACTTTTCTGGGTATTGCGGTTATAACATTTGGTTTTCTGGTCTTTCCACGTTTTATACGCGAAGCTCTCATCGTACAGGAATATGTCCATGACGTGGAAATTGAGCAGATCGAACAAACCCAGCAATTTGATCGACCACCACCCCCGGCCCGGCCATCGGTGCCAATCGCCTCCGAAAGCGAGGATATTGCTGAGGATGTCGTGATGGAAGATTTTGAATTCGATGATTTCACAGCCTGGGATGCCCCGCCACCCCCGCCGGAAGGACCGCGGGTAAAATTCATTCCATATGATGATCCTCCAGAGCCAATCGGTGGTTATGCAGCCATCCAGCGCAATGTGGAATACCCCGAGATTGCTCAGGAAGCGGGTATCGAAGGTACGGTAATTGTCCAGGCTTTTATCGATAAAGGCGGCAAGGTGACCGATACAGTAATTCTGAAAGGAATACCCAACACAGGACTCGATGAGGCGGCCATGGCAGCAATTCGAAAAACGCGTTTTAGACCCGCCAAGCAGCGGGACCGGGCCGTTGGTGTATGGATTTCAATTCCAGTTAATTTTAAACTGCGAAATTAATTTAGTTTTAAGTAATAAATAAAAAAGGGCGATTTCCATCGCCCTTTTTTCATACTAGAGATCCCCTCTAATATTTGACTGCCATACCACTGACCTTGCGTCGAATATAGGCAAAGACCTCCAATAACGGCAGATCCTTGGGGCAGACGTCATCACAGGCCATCATCCCGATACAGCCAAAGATTCCTTCATCGGTGGATACTAATTCAAACCACTCCTGATCACCACGCTCATCCCTGGGATCAAACAGGAATCGTCCAACGCGGTTGAGTCCAGCGGCGCCAATAAACTCAGGATAAACCTGCGCTGTGGCACACCCAGCGATACAACAGCCACATTCAATACAGCGCTCGGATTCATAGATTTTTATAGCGGTTTCATTATCCATCCGTTCTTCTTGGGCGCCAGGATTGAATTCCTTCTGAGTGTGAATCCAGGATTCAAGCCGCTCCCCCATATCCCTGAACCAGATCCCCGTATCAACCGAGAGGTCACCCAACAACTTAAAAAATGGCAGGGGAAATAATTCGATCGTATCCGGCAGATCGGCTGTCAGGGTACGACAGGCCAGGGTGGGGCGGCCATTGATCATCATGGCACAGGAACCACAGATCCCCGCCCGGCAGACAAAATCAAACATCAGATCCGGGGCCTGCTGCTCACGAAGCATATTTAAAGCCGAGAACACATTCAGGCGCGGTATTTCTTCCAACTGATAGCCTTCCACATGGGGCTGATCATTGTACTTGGTCGGGTTGTAGCGTAATATTTTAAAAGTTAACGTGCGTCCCATCATGCTACTCCTTTCCTGCCAGTTCTTCGCGCCAGGCTTCCTTCGGTAGCTTGCTACCGGTTGGTTCGGACGGCTGCAGCCGTCCCATGGCGGTCTGGGTGGAATCCACTTTCCGGTTATACTTCTCGATCGAAACTTCCATATTAATCATCTGGCCACCACCATACCCACGGTCTCCGGGGGGCAGGTCCAGCAGACCAACCGGTTCGTATTCAAACTGCGGATCAGCTTCGGTTTCCGGCCAGCGCACCAGGGTGCGATTCAGCCAATTGGCATCATCCCGGGCCGGATAATCTTCACGGTAATGAGCACCACGGGATTCGGTGCGATCCAGAGCACCCTTGGCAATTACATAAGCCTGCTTGGCCATGCCTTCGATCCGCAGCGCCAGCGACAATTCCGGATTCATCCCGGGAGCTGAAGTACGTACTTTAACGCTCCGGGTGCGGTTAACGACCTTTTTTAATTCATCGACCGCGGTTTTTAATCCTTCGCCAGTACGGAAAATATGAACATATTTTGTCAGCAACCGGCCTATTTCATCCCGCAACTGATAAACATTCTCCTTGCCGTCACCATTCAACAAACGAGCTATTTTCTCCTGTTCCAGTGCAACAGCCTCTTCAGCCAGTTTCGCTTCTAAATGTAATTCTGCTTGCTTGGTATAGCTGGCTACGTGTTTTCCTACAAACATGCCCGCCACAACTGTTTCCGCCAGGGAATTACCGCCTAATCGGTTAAAGCCATGCATATCCCAGCAGGCCACTTCACCCAGAGCGAACAAGCCCTGTAAATTATAGGCGTGGCCATCTTTATTAACGCGGATACCACCCATCGAATAATGTTGGGTCGGTCGCACCGGAACCAGCTCGGTTATGGGGTTAACACCGATGAAGTACATGCAGATATCATAAACTTCTCTTAGCTTGGTAGTAAGATGTTTCTCCCCCAGATGCCGCAGGTCAAGCCATAGATGCTCTCCAAAGTCTGACGGAACGCCCTTACCTTTCAGTATATGCTCCTTCATACGGCGGGAGACCACATCCCTGGATGCCAGCTCCATTTTTTCTGGTTCATAATCAGGCATAAAGCGATATTCATCCACATCCAGCAACAGGCCACCATCACCCCGGCAGCCTTCCGTAACCAGGATGTCAGTCGGAACAATACCGGTAGGATGGACCTGAACCGCTTCCATATTACCCAGTGGTACAACACCGGTTTGCAGTGCCAGCCAAGAGCCGGTACCTTCATTGATAACAGCGTTGGTGGATTCACCATAGATACGCCCGTAGCCACCGGTGGCTATCACTGTCGCCTTGGCTATGTAAGCCCGGATTTCACCATCCCGCAAGGAACGGACAACCACCCCGATACACTGGCCATCACGATGGATCAGGCGCAGGGCTTCCATCCGATCATGGACCGCTATCCCTAATTGGAGTACCATATTATCCATTGTATATAAAACGGTATGGCCCGTACCATCCGCCGTATAACAGGTCCGCCATTTAGCCGTGCCACCAAAAGCCCGAGCCGTGATCAAGCCTTCATTGGCACGATCCTCTTCAATTATTGCTTTTTTACCTTTAATAAAAACCTGTTGCTTCCCGCTTTGTACCCGATTCCAAGGCACTCCGAAATGAGCCATTTCGCGCATGGCAATCGGAGCATTATCGGCGAAAATACGGGCTACTTCCTGATCACAACCCCAATCAGAACCTTTCACCGTATCCAACCAGTGCACGGTTGGGTTGTCGCCTTTGCCCATCACGGAATTTGCCAGAGACGCCTGCATCCCGCCCTGAGCGGCGGATGAATGGCTGCGCCGAGGCGGAACCAACGACAAAATCAAAACATCCAATCCTTCCTTCGCACAGGCAATCGCCGTGCGCTCACCGGCCAAGCCGGCACCGATCACTAAAACATCACTGGTGATAATTTTCATGGCAACACCCCCTCCCATGGACCAGCCAAACCAATTGTGGTGGCGGTACCTACAATTAGAAAGAAAAACAGTAAAATGTAAAATAGCCATTGAGAATATTTTCTTACAAGCCAGGTGTCTGCCAACCATTTTACCAACAGTCGATAGACTCCAATTGCCATATGGAATACAACGGCAACCATTAAGACACTATATAAAATCCACAGGCCGCTTTCCACTCTATTAACTGCAATATCAGCCGATATACCTGGCTGCTGACCGACAACACCCATATCAGTAAATATATTCCAGGTAATCAAAATTAAATGAAAAGCACCGGTAGCAAGAACAACCATCCCTGTTCGCACCTGCCAGATCCACAGTGAGGTCTCAAAATGTTTTCGTAGCCGAATGTCAGACTTCGGATCCTGCTTCCAGCGTTTGCTGGATTTTTTAATACTTACACCCAGTTCCAGCATGCGTTTGCGGTCACGCAGCTTTCCAGGAATTTTTCGGCTGGCCCAAATAAAATGTACAGCGAAAACGATCGCTATTACAAACAGAGTCAGATGTGCCAGGGGCAGAGGATGTTCAAGAAGAAGAGCCAGTTTATCATAAACCTCTCGACCAAAGAGGATCGAGCTCTCAAACAACAAGTGAAACCAGATAAAGGCCGCCAAAACGGCTCCGGTAAGGCCACTGATCCACTCATCGCGGATTGCTTTCCGGGCCACCCGGTATGCTTCGCTGGTTTTACCGTGGCGCGATTGGGCGTCCGGATAAAGTTCCGTGTCCAGGGATGTCATACTAAACTCCTCATTAATACTGTGAAATAACCATAAAAATTAAATGTGTTTCAATCTATATACAGCAAAAAGAATATAAAAAAAGCGGTCTACGATCACTAATTTTTTACGAACAAACTTTATTTGGTCAAATAATGACATTTGGACCAATGACACATCCGATATCTGGCCACTAATTAATAATGCTTTGATTGTATTTAAAAATCAAATTCAGTATAAAATTTGTAGATTTTATGATATTAACCACCGCCAGCCTTTGCAAAGGCTGGCGGTGGTTTAGATAGATTATTTATTCTTCAGGGTAGCGTGGGCTGCTGCAAGGCGGGCAATCGGCACGCGAAAAGGCGAACAGCTGACATAGTTCAAGCCCTGCCTATGACAGAACTCAATGCTGGCGGGATCGCCGCCATGCTCACCGCAGATGCCAATCTTGAGATCATTGCGTACAGCGCGACCTTTCTTCACAGCAATTTCTATCAATTGCCCGACACCATCTGTGTCCAGGCTCTGGAATGGATCGTGAGCCAGAATTTTCCGATCGAGATATTCCGGCAGGAATCCGCCAATATCATCACGGGAAAATCCATAGGTGGTTTGTGTCAGATCGTTGGTGCCAAAACTGAAGAACTCGGCCTTCGCGGCAATCTCATCAGCAGTCAGGCAGGCGCGGGGCAGTTCGATCATTGTCCCGACCAGATAATCGAATTTTACTCCAGTCTCTTCCACCACCTTGACAGCAACCTTGCGAACGATTTCTTCCTGGTTCTCCAGCTCGGTATCGGTCCCCACCAGCGGAATCATGACCTCCGGTCTGACATCGACACCTTCACCGGTTAATTCAGCGGTAGCCTCAAAAATAGCGCGGGCCTGCATTTCCGTGATTTCGGGATAGGCCACACCCAGCCGACAGCCACGATGCCCTAACATAGGATTCAGCTCATGAAGCGATGCAATCCGGGCATTGACTGTTTCTACCGGGATGTCCACAGCAGCGGATAATTCTTCAACCTGTCCGGCATCCAGGGTTATAAATTCATGCAGCGGCGGGTCTAATAACCGGATCGTCACCGGCCGGCTGTGCATGGCAGCAAGAAGACCTTTGAAATCTGCCCGTTGGAATGGCAATAATTCGTTTACAGCGGCACGGCGTTCGGTAACATTATCCGCCAGAATCATCTTACGCATGGCCATAATGCGCTGTGGATCGAAAAACATATGCTCCGTCCGACATAAACCAATCCCTTCGGCTCCAAAGGCGCGAGCCTGCGCAGCATCTTCCGGGCGGTCGGCATTGGTACGGATACCCAACTCACGTACCGCATCAGCCCATTCCATCAACTCCGCATAATACTGATTGGAATCCGGGTCGGCCGCCGTCTCAGCAATCTGTCCCTGATACACAACACCTTTGGTACCATTCATGGATATCCAGTCACCTTCTTTTAATACTGTCCCGTCTACCGTAACCGTTTTAGCCCGGCTGTCAATATTCAGGGCTCCGCAGCCAACGATACAACATTTTCCCCAACCGCGGGCTACCAAGGCTGCGTGAGACGTCATGCCGCCCTTCGATGTCAGAATAGCCGCAGCGGCGTGCATGCCATGAACATCTTCGGGTGATGTCTCACCCCGGACCAACATGACCTTTTTACCTTTTTTCCCCCAGGTTTCGGCATCATCAGCGGTAAAAACTATTTGCCCGGTGGCACCGCCGGGACCTGCCGGCAGCCCTTTAGCCAAGATATGTGCTAAACGCTCCGCCTCCGGATCCAGCATGGGGTGCAGCAGTTCATCAAGTTGAGCCGGTGCCACGCGCAGGATTGCTTCTTCTTTTGAAATGTACCCATCCTGATGCATTTCAACAGCCATTCTAATGGCCGCAAGTCCGTTCCGCTTTCCCGTACGGGTTTGTAGCATCCACAAATAACCATCCTGAATCGTGAATTCAATATCCTGCATATCGCGGTAATGTTCTTCCAGCTTAAGGCGAATTTGATCCAGTTGCTGATATAGTATGGGTTTGAATTTTTCCAGTGATATATGACCTTTGCTTTCGTCAGTCCTGGTTGCTTCATTCAGCGGATTAGGTGTCCGCAGACCAGCCACCACATCTTCACCTTGGGCATTCTGAAGCCATTCACCATAGAAAAGATTTTCGCCGGTGGCGGGATTGCGGGTGAAAGCTACGCCCGTGGCGCTTTCATCGCCCAGATTTCCAAAAACCATAACCTGAACGTTAACTGCCGTTCCCCAATCCTCCGGGATACCTTCAATTTTGCGATAATTGATGGCCCGCCGGCCATTCCAGCTCTGGAATACAGCTTTAATTCCACCCCATAATTGAGCATACGGATCATCAGGAAATTCTTGGCCAAGAACATCCATTATTTTGGTCTTGAATTGATCAGCTATGAATTTCCAGTCGTCACCGGTCAAATCAACATCGGACTTATAACCTTTGGTGGCTTTATAGGTCTCCATAATTTCTTCAAGCTGATGTCTGATTCCCTCTCCATCGGCTGGTTCGATTCCAGCAGCTTTTTCCATTACAACGTCGGAATACATCATAATTAGACGCCGATAGGCGTCATAAACAAATTGTGAATTACCGGTTTTCTTGATCAGTCCGGGAATGGTCTGGGAGGTCAGGCCTACATTAAGAACGGTTTCCATCATTCCTGGCATGGATGCACGAGCTCCGGACCGCACAGAAAGCAAGAGCGGATCTTTTACATCGCCAAAATTCTTGCCCATCGCTGCTTCAATCTTCCTTAAAACTTCCCCTACCTGGCTGTCCAATGCGGATGGCAATTCACGGTTATTTTCATAGTATGCATTACAGACGTCGGTGGTTAAGGTAAATCCTGGTGGGACCGGAATTCCCATACTGGTCATTTCCGCCAGATTAGCGCCTTTCCCACCTAGGAGATTTTTCATATCGGCGCGACCATCAGCCTCGCCGTTGCCAAAATAATACACGTATTTCATATTGTAATAACTCCAGTCGATTTATAAAAAGAGTCAAAAATTACAATTGTTTTCAAGCGGTACGCAAACAATCCGTTTCGAGTCTGGATGTAGTAATCAGAATAATTATTGTTTCAAAAAAGAGGTGCCGTCTGTGTAACTTACACCTATGGATCGAGATTCTCGGAATATACTGATAATTATTATCCTGGCCACCATTTTCAAAGGACTATTCGCCGCACCGTTATATCTATTGGATGACGAAGCCTATTACTGGGTCTGGAGCCGCAACTTATCGCTTTCCTATTTTGACCATCCACCGATGATAGCCTATTTTATCCGATTATCGACATTACTTTTCGGAAATACCCTATTAGGCATCCGCGCTCTGGGGGCGATTTCGACCGGCATCAGTATATGGTTTGGACTTGATTTAACTTACCGCATATACCGAGATAAAAAAGTACTCTGGAATGCCGTCTGGTTGTATATCCTGCTCCTGCCATTTTTTGCCGCTGGCACAATCATAACCCCTGACACTCCCATGCTATTTTTTATCGCCTTGGCGCTATGGTCTTTTTACCGGGCAGCCTACGAGCTGGAAAAAAAATACTGGTGGATTTGTGGAGCGGCCTTTGGTCTGGCATTGCTATCCAAATATACTGCCATTCTATGGGTGGGAAGCGTGTTTCTGCTGTTAATTATTGATCCGCCTCTGCGTCACCATCTGCGCAAAGCAACTCCCTGGCTGGCCGGCGGACTTGCCTTGCTATTATTCCTACCGGTTGTCTACTGGAACTCCACTCATGACTGGGTTTCATTCAGGTTTCAATTTTCCCATGGATTGGACGCGGGAAAAGCAAATCCGTTTTTCTACTTGAACGAGTTTATGGCTGGTCAGGCCGGTTTGATAACGCCCGGTATTTTCCTGTTGGTACTGGCTGTTTGGATTAAGCTGACCCGTGGTTGGAAAACAACTACTAAATCAGAAAAATTCTTGCTAATTACTGGAGTGGCGCCGTTCATATTTTTCCTCTATGCTGGTATGCGGACACATGTGGAGGCGAATTGGCCGTTCCTGGCTTATTTCACCGCTATTATTCCGGTCGCTGTCTGGCATGCCCGTGCCCAAGGTTGGCAGAGATGGGTTCGTGGATTAAACATCTGTCTCATGTGCATTGTACTTCTAATAATCATTTTGCAGGCTCATTTTAAAATTCTCCCTCTAAAGGGCAAGACCGATCCAACAAATCGTTATTATGGCTGGCCTGCGGCGTTGGACCAGATCGAAGAAATCTGGCGGCAGAATCCCGGTGCGATACCGGTAGGAAATAAATATCAGTTGCAGAGCCAGTTAGCCTACCGCCTTGGATCTATACACTTACCAGCATTGAATATAGGTGATCGGGCCAATCATTTTGATTATTTTGATTTCCATCAACTACAAGGTCGGAATATATTGATTATCAGCAATGAACGTAATCCAAAGCCCGCTAAGTTCGAAGCCAGTTTTGATTCGGTAACCTACCTGGAAACGATAACCAGTGCTCGAAATGGCGAACAGATAAAGCAGCTACAGGTCTATCTGGGCAAAAACTATAAAAGCCTAAAATGAAACCAAATCATATAGTTTTCATTGGCTCATCCATTAAGTACAGCATCATCTGTATTCTATTTATTTTTAATTGCCACCCCGCTGAAACCTACAGCGAGTGGGTAAATACTATGTTCATGAGTCCGTCGGCAGAAAGCCACTTACTGCCGGACTTGGATGATGCTTACGGCATCACCTTCTGTGACATAAATAATGATAATCTACCAGATATCTATGTTGTACGCTTTCGTGATATAAACCGTTTATTTATCAATTCGGGCCAGAGCCAACCATTTATTGACCGCACAATTGAGTCGGGATTAGGGGGCAACCTGACTTCCCATGGAAAACAGAACCTTGAGCTGGGAGTGGCTGCCGTCGATTTTGATAACGATGGAACGCAGGATATTCTTATTGCCGGTTGGGATCAAACCACGCGTTTATTCAATGCGGAGGGACTAATCAAATATTACGATATTACTCAGAGGGCCGGGTTGAATCCGCCGATAAGCGGTAATAGTGGTATCTGGGCTGACATTGACCTAGATGGCGATCTCGATCTTTTCGTAACCGATGAACACCGGGAAAACCATTTATTTATTCAGACAAAACCGGGTCGATTCCGGGATCGTGCCCAGGAATATGGTGTGGCTGCGGAACAGATTAGTCAGGGAGCTGCTTTTGGTGATCTGGACGGTGACGGATATCCTGATCTGTACGTATGCAACTGGTTTGCCCCCGATCTGATTTACCGTAATATTAACGGATCTAAATTTAGGCGGATCAAGCTGGATTTACCCCATCTGACTGATCCATTGCGCAGTAATGGTGTATGGCTGGGCGATATTGATAATGACGCGGATCTAGATATCCTTGTCACCGATCGCCAACGCACCAGTCGTTTATATCGTAACGATTGTACTCCGGAAGATACTGTTTGGTATTTCAGCGACATTACCAAACAATCGGGCCTGACTAATCCTTTCCCGGCTTACGCTGGAATTATGGCCGATTTAAATAATGACGGCTGGCAGGATATATTTTTCACAAATATCGGTCCAAACTTGCTATTTCTTAACCGTGGTAACCAAAGGTTTGAGCTTATATTTAAACAGACTTTTCAGCCGGGTTCACGTATTCTAAACTACAGTACCGGCGCTGCCACCGCCGATTTTGACCGCGATGGGGACTTAGATCTTTTTATAGCCAATAAGGATACGGCATCAATATTATATATCAACCAGTTAGCTGCCAGCCAATCAATTCGGTTCCGCATGGTGGGAGGTCATAGCAATCGTGATGGAATTGGCACCAAAGTCCGTTTGTACCGCCAACCGATTCACGAAGGTACATTGGAATTGGCCGGTTACCGCGAAGTTATTGCCGGTCAGGGTTATCTTTCTGCCAGTGAGAAAACAGTTCATTTTGGGATTGATCCTCAGAGTCTGTATCGCGCCGAAATCCGTTTCCCCTCCGGCAAAGAAATTGTGATTAATAATCTGTCCGCCGGAACAGAGCTGATTGTAAATGAACATAATCCTTTAATTATGTTTTTCTACGCGATAAAAAATATTGTAAATCGTTTACTAACCAGGCCGGATTTTCCAGTCAATCTAATATTGTTACTGCTGCTGGCTGGTATACTTGGTGCGTATGTCAATTTTGCTCTGAATAGATACAAGTGGTCCATTAGACAAGCATCTGGACTGGTAATGGGTATCCTGTTATTTTTATTCATCGGTTTTATATTTGTATCAGAATATGGATTACAGGCTGTTTTATGGGGACAATTGATCTTATTGTTAACCGTTATCGGTTCGGTGACCGGGTTTTCAGAACGGATCCTTCAGTTATCAGCCAGGCGTTATGGCTATCGACCAGTTATCCGAAAATTTTCCGATCAGCTAATCTTCATCCGTGATAACCAAACCCTTCATCAGCGTTTGGTAGAAACAGTTCACAGTACAATGGAAAACAGTTTTTGTGTTCTGTTTGAATTATCTGACGGGCGCGCACGACCGGTTTCAACGGCGGGTAAACCAGCAAAAATGATGCAGGAATATGAATTAACCAGACAACAATCCACCATTCTTGAAAATGAAGCTATAGTTGATGCCCGTGCGCTGAATGCGCAATTCAATTTAATACATCGCAATGGTGCCCGACTGGCAGTAACCCTAAGATTAAAGAATGAACCACTTGCTTTACTGGTGCTGGGTGAGCGTATTAGCCATCACAGCTATCAAGATGATGATCATAATCTGCTTGCCGTACTGGCCAGTCAGGCAGCCCTGGCAATTGACAATAACCGCTATATTGATGAAACTCGCGCCCTGGCAGCACAGGTCAGTGAAGCACGTACCCGCGAGCAGTATGTTGCTGAACTTGAAGAAAAAAACCAATCTCTAGAAAAACTGTACAGTGATCTCAAGGCAACCCAGGCTCAGTTGATCCAGAGCGAAAAAATGTCCAGTTTAGGCCAGCTTGTTGCTGGTATTGCCCACGAGCTGAACAATCCTATCGGTTTTATTTATGCCAATATGTGCGAACTCCAGAAGTACATTGTCGAATTAAAAAAACCCGCCGGAAAAATGAAAATTGACCATGACGAATTAAATCAATTAATCGAAGAAAGTATTGAGGGCAGTGTCCGGGTTAAGGAGATTGTATTAAATCTGCGAAATTTTTCTCGCTTAGGAGAAGCGGAGTTTAAAACCGCCGACATTCATGAAGGTCTTGAGTCAACATTAATGTTGCTGAATAATGAGCTTAAAAACCGGGTAACCGTGCATAAAGATTATGGTGAATTACCCACAATAGAATGTCTCCCGGGATATTTAAATCAAGTTTTTATGAATTTGTTACTCAACGCATCCCAGGCAATTACCGGAAAAGGGAATATCTGGATCACAACAATGTGTATTGATAATTTAGTAAATGTCACCATTCGTGACGATGGTATCGGTATGCCTGATGAAATAAAATCAAAAATATTTGACCCATTTTTCACTACTAAACCAGTTGGCTCGGGCACTGGTTTGGGTTTGAGCATCTCCTATGGCATCATTGAGCGTCATGGTGGTACAATCAAAGTCGATGGCCCCGAAGGTGGTGGAACAACCTTTTTCATCTCCTTACCGATTAAACACCAGCTGAAGGAAAGTACCGATGAATGAACAGCAACGACCACGCTTGTTGATCGTTGACGATGAACAGCCGGTCTTAAACGCCCTCAATCGCTCACTGCAAAATGATTTTAACATCCTCCTATCCCTCAGTGGTCCTGCGGCATTACAGATATTGCGAGAGCAGGAGGTCATGGTAATCCTGGCCGACCAGCGCATGCCGGAAATGACCGGTGTAAGTTTTTTTACCAAGGCTTTGGCTATTCAACCGGATGCGGTACGGGTAATGCTAACCGGTTATTCTGATATCGATGCTATTGTAAGTGCGGTGAATGAGGGGCAAATATTCTATTATTTACACAAACCCTGGGAACCTGAGACTCTGAAGATGATTCTGCATCGGGCGGCGGAAAATTATGTCATAATTCAGGAAAATCGAGCTTTAACCAGACAGTTGGAATCAGCCAATCAACAGTTGCTTGCCGAAAATTCCATCTTAAAGCAAACCGTTGAAAAACAGTATTCATTTGACAATATTGTCGGCGAAAGCGCAGCAATCCAGCAGGTATTCAGGTTGATGAAAAAGATCATCCCAACCGATACAACTGTATTGATCACCGGTGAAACGGGTACCGGAAAAGAATTAGTTGCTCAGGCGATTCATTATAATGGTCCGCGTAAGGCTAAAATGTTTGTTGCCCAGAATTGCGCCGCTCTGCCCGATACCCTGCTGGAAAGCATTCTCTTCGGCCACAAAAAGGGCGCTTTTACCGACGCAATTGATGATCGGATCGGTTTGTTTGAAATTGCCGATGGGGGTACAATCTTCTTGGACGAGATTGCCGATACAACATCCGCTTTTCAGCAACGCCTCCTGCGCGTTTTACAGGAAGGAGAAATAAATCCACTCGGTTCACAAACCACTAAGAAAGTGGATATCCGTGTTATATCCTCATCCAATCGCAATTTGCGTGAAGCGGTACGGGATAATTTATTCCGAGAAGATTTATTCTATCGTTTGAATGTGTTTCCGATTAATCTTCCTGCTTTACGCGACCGCCTGGAGGATATTCCCCTGCTGGCACAACATTTTGTTCAAAAATACTCCCGGAAATTGGGTAAACCAATTTCAGGCATCAGCCGCGACGCGGAATCAATATTGATGAATTATCATTATCAAGGTAATGTGCGGGAACTGGAAAATATAATTGAGCGAACTATTGTATTAATTGAACATAAGGATTTCATTACTCCCGAATTGCTGGTCTTGGATATTAACACGCCGAACTCACCAGGTAGTACCCAGGAATCCACGTTGCCAAAGGAAACATTGGGTCAAGCTGTCAACAAATTGGAGAAAAATTATATCATCACTGCCCTGCATAATAACCGGGGGAACATATCAGGAGCTGCCCGCGCACTTGGGCTGAGCCGGGCTGGATTATATAAAAAAATGGCGCGATTAAATATTAAATAATGTCTACTTAGTATACAGGCTAATTGTATAATATGTATACAGTCGGGGAATTCTGATTGGTCTTTAGCACATTAAGTGTTTTTACAAGATGTTGATATTACACTCTTCTGGCATATTTTCTTTACCGCAGGAAATTCTGGTCCGAATATTGTGGCTGTTTAAGTTGGATAAACAATGAGCAGATCATGAAACAATTACTGAAAATAAATTTAATTACCCTGTCGATCCTGATAATCCAAGGATGCTACACCCAATTTGCCACCACTAAAGCAATCTATGTCAAACAACCTGAAAAGAGTTATTTAACTGAGGAAACCCTGATTACCACCAATATTGAATTGGATTCACTACTGGTGGATAGTTCGGAAAATGATATAGTAATTAAAGAATATCATTACTGGGCATACGACCCTCTGTTTGGATTCGATCCCTATTATGACAACACTAATCTATATATCCACATTTATCCCAGCCGACCATACCGCTGGGATCCTTGGTTCTATGGGTATCGCGATCCATTCTGGATGCATGATTATGGCTACTGGAATTATTATGATCCTTATCCCTGGGATTACGGTTGGTACGGATATTACCGGCCGCACTACAGTTACTGGCATCGTCCATATCACCATCATTATAATAACTGGCACTGGTATGCTGGTCATAACGACGACCCACCACTGAAAAAGCGTGATTGGCGTCGGCGAGGTCCCGACTCAAGCAGTGACACGAATGTAAGAAATCCCGGCACTCGAGCACCAGCTGGATCCGACGATCAATTTGCTGCCGTGGGCACGGATAACAACTTAAGAATACGCAAACGAAACGATAGTCAGAACATCCGTCCTGCGATTTACTCTGACAACGGTTCGCCAACTATCAACCGGCGTGGAGCCAAAAGAGATAAACCTCTAACGCTGGACACAAGAAAGGACTTTAAATCCCGCACTACCCGCGAGCTTATTAAGCTAATCTCTGGCAGGACTGATGCTGGTGATCAGAAATCCAGTCGTACAATCATCCGGTCCCGTTCAAAGGATTCATCTTCCGATTCGAAAGGTAGTGCCCGAAGCAACCGTTCTTCGGATTCAAAATCCAAAAAACACAGCGCCTCCAGTTCGCGCTCTAAAAAAACATCCAATTCTTCTAAATCAAACCGATCGCGTAGCAATTCGAAAAAAGCGTCCAGCAGTAAGCGGTCCCGGCGCTGATTTAATATGAATATAAAGGTATAATCATGCACAAATATATTCTAGCAATCTTTTTTCTGGTGTCTGGCTTAACGGTAGGCCTGCAGGCCCAAAACGCTTATGATGCGATTCATTTTATTGAAAATGAGAGCGGATTCGGTACGCGCGCCCTGGCAATGGGAGGTGCCTATTCCGGTTTAGCTGATGACTATTCCGCTTTATACTGGAATCCAGCTGGTCTGGGCTATATTCGATCTTCAATTTTCTCGGTTGAGCTGTCACACCTTAATTATCAAAATGATGCTGGTTTCACTGGTATTAATACTTTTGACAGTCAGGCTTACACCCGCCTGCGATCCCTGGGTTTTGCTTTGCCAATTCCAACTGCACGCGGCAGCTGCGTAATAGCACTTGGTTATAATAAAATAACGGACTATGACCAAATTTTACATTTTTCAGGTTACAGCTCAATTTCTAATGGGATTGGTTTCTATTTCGCTGATGAAAATGATGAAGCACAATATTATCCTTTTGATAAGGAAGTACAGCGGTCGGAATATATCAACACATCCGGCGGCTTAAATTACTGGAGCCTGGGGAGCGCTGTGGCTCTTTCTCCGCAATTCATGGCCGGGGCTACTTTTTCACTGATCAATGGTCAGGAAAGCTATAATTTATTTTTCAATCAGATCGATATCAACAATGTATTTAATTCATACCCGGGCGATATCGATCAATACGAGGTAAATCAATACCTGCTGTCGGATATTTACGGTCTGGATATCAAATTGGGCGGAAGCCTCCAACTTATGCGCTGGCTTCGCCTGGGTGGCACGATTACATTGCCATCCCATCTGACGGTTAAAGAAACCTATTCCAGTGACGACCGGATCATTTTCGATGATGGGACCGATGATAAAACAGATGACAGCGGGCAATGGAAATACACCATCCGGACACCTTATAATTTCGACGGTGGAATCGCTTTCACCGGGCGTTTCCTAACCCTGTCTGTCTCGGCCCGCTACCGTGACTGGTCACAAACCCAATTCAGGATTCCCGACAATAAGCTTGGTAATTCCGATTACCGTGAATTGATTGATGAAAACAATGTTATTCGTAATACTTACCGGCCCACGACCGATTATCGTCTGGGCGGTGAAATAAAATTACCGTTCCTCCACAGTCAAATACGCGGCGGGTACGGTTACTACCCCAATCCATTGATCAAGGCACACGAGAGTAGGGCAAAACATGTTTATACAACCGGTTTGAGTTTTACTGTCGACCGAAACATCAATCTGGAGCTTACACATATCAAAAGTGATTGGAGCCGCAAGACAGAAGACCATTTTACGCCAGCCGGTACCCTGGAAAACATATCCACAAACAAGCTCCTGATCGGCCTTTCTTACAGATTCTAACGTATTATCCTGAACGCGAATCCTTAATAACCACTACCACACCATTATCATTTAGATTTTAACGTCAACTCGATTTTTGACTTTTCAGTAATGGTTGGGTAGTTATTACATTCTCCACCATGAATCTCAATGAACAAGTCCAGTCTGTCATCCTTTCAAATTTGCGCCCCGTTGATAACAGATTAATCGGAATAGAAATTGAGTGTCTGGTTTATAACCAAAAAATGCAACGTGTTCCCGTAAATCCTGGTCCCGAATTCTCCGCAACCGATCTGCTGGAACAACTAAGTCGCTGGAAAGGGGACAACCAGCATTGCATCCATTACTCTCTTGAACCCGGCGGCCAACTGGAGTATGCTTCTCAACCTGGAAATAATTTACACATCATAAATCAACAATATCGACAGCACCTAGAACAATTAATTCAAATCAGCCAACAGGAAAAATTGGTATTAATTGACTATGCCCTTGAACCATTGTTTGGACCAGAGCAGGTTGAGCTGATTGCAGAAGAAAAATACCGGCATATGCATGATTTATTTTCTGGAACGGGGAATCATGGGCACTGGATGATGCGCAATACAACCAGTGTCCAGGTTAACATTGATATCACCTCCCGACGGGACGCCGAAGAAATGGCGTTTATCGCCGATTGTATAGAACCGTTTGCTGCCATCCTTTTTGCCCATGCTCCATTTTACCGGGGGAAAGTGGCCGGTACACGAAATCTACGCTATGATATCTGGAATGATACTGATCCATCACGCTGCGGAAATTTATTTGATCATGGAATTGACAGCCCCGATGGATTGTTGGAAAAATATATATATTGGATTCTGAGCATACCGATGATATTTGCCCTGGATCAGGCCAACCATGTCATATCTTTTAGGGGTACGGCTGGAGAATGGCTGCGGTCCCGGGCAGTTGCTGGAGTTGCCACCGATGAGGATATCCAGTTGGTTTTACACCAGATATTTACGCATGCTCGTTTTAAGCATGTTCTGGAGGTGCGCGGTGCCGACCGGCCCCTTTGCGGTCACGATCTTGCGCCGGCTGCCTTTTGGGTAGGTTTGCTGACAACCGCTAACACACGGGAACGAATTCTCGATCTGGTGAATTCCTGGTCGCATGAAACTCGATTGAAGCTGAACGCCAGTGCGGCACGATTGGATCTGCAGCAACCTGCTCCCGATGGGCGTGAACTCGGCGAGTGGATTGGTGAAATAACGGATCTTGCTCAGGCTGGCCTCGATGAACGTGCCGATCTTTGCGACATCCCCAATGAGCGTAAATACCTGGCCGATTACTTAACCGAATTCTTCCGGATCGGCCCACCGGCTATTCATATACAAAATATCTACAAACGCAGCACCCTGCCCCTGGCTGAATTCATTAAAACTTGTGCGATGGCTTATGAATAAACCGCTGATTGGAATTAATCCCTATTACTTCGCATTTAAAGATGACTGGTGGTCGGCTACTAAAGATGACTATATAAATTCAGTCTGGACTAATGGCGGTATACCGATAACGCTGTGTCACCCGCCGCGTGACATAGCTATTGCAATCATTATCGAGCGTATTGACGGTTTAATTATGGTCGGCGGACCGGATTTTCACAGCAACCTGTACGGGGGACAGAATCCTGAGTTGTTGAGCGAAATCATACATCCAAACCGGGAGACCTTTGATCGGGAAATATTCCAGGAAGCCCGGCGCAACAATAAACCAATTCTGGCCATTTGTGCCGGCATGCAGCACATTAATCTGATCTATGGCGGGAGTCTTTACGAAGATATCCCACGCCAATTACCGGGTCATATCGATCACGGAGAATTTGACGGTGATTATAGTACCCATTCGGTTCTGCTCGACCGCAGCAGCACGCTCTTTACAATTATGGGGGAAAATGAGCCAATGGTGCGCAGCACCCATCACCAGGGTGTAAAAAAACTAGGTGCTCAACTCAAGCCGGTTGCCTGGTCGGAGGATGGACTGGTGGAAGCAATCGAGGACCTGCATGATCCCCAGGCTTTTATCGCCACCCAGTGGCACCCAGAACTAGCGCCGGAGGACCGAGCTAACAACGCGCTGTTTGAATGGTTGGTCACCGAAGCTGATCGGCGTAAGCATATATTTGGCTAAATTGGTGCAAATTTGGCCGTGAAATGTCTTAAAAATGGCGGTTGCTCTATAATGCGATAACCAGTGATCGATTCCCGATTAGTATATACTTCTTTAGCCACCTCCAGAACATAATCAACATGACTTTGGGTATGAACCCGCCGCGGTAAGGCTAATCGAACCAGTTCCATGGCTCCGGGTGTTTCTTTTCCGGTTTTCTGGTTAATTTTTCCAAACATTACCGATCCTATTTCAACCGACCTGATACCACCCACACGGTAGAGCTCAATTGACAGACTCTGACCGGGGTAATGTAACGGCGGGATTTGCGGTAACAGCGCTTTAGCATCAATATAAATTGCATGCCCGCCGGGTGGCTGCACTATCGGAATGCCGATATCGGTTAAATGATCACCTAAATATTTGGCTTCCGAAATTCGATATAGCAAATAATCCTCATCCAGTACTTCCTGCAGACCAACGGCAATGGCATCCAGGTCGCGCCCTGCCAGGCCACCGTAGGTGGGAAAGCCCTCGGTTAATATCAGCAGATTTTTTTCCTGCTGGGCCAGGTCGCCGGCATTGGTGCAAAGAAAACCGCCAATATTGGCCAGACCGTCTTTCTTGGCACTCATCGTACAGCCATCGCCATAACTGAACATTTCCTGCACAATTTCCAGCACCGATTTGTTTTCGTAGCCTTTTTCGCGCTGTTTGATAAAGAAAGCATTCTCGGCAAATCGGCAGGCATCAAAATAAAGTGGAATGCCGTATTGATTCAGCAGTTTACGTACTGCTTTTATATTGGCCATCGAAACCGGCTGGCCACCACCGGAATTATTGGTAATTGTAAGCATGCACAGTGGTATTTTTTCAATACCGACCTGATTAATCAATGCCTCGAGTTTCTCGATATCCATACTACCTTTGAACGGGTGCAGATTGGAGGGATCACGGCCCTCATCGATCACCAGATCGACGGCTTGAGCACCACGATATTCAACATTGGCGCGCGTCGTGTCAAAATGAGTATTATTGGGCACAACATCGCCCTCCTTGCACATGACTGTAAACAAAATCCGCTCCGCCGCCCGGCCCTGATGGGTTGGAATTACATGGGTAAAACCGAATATGTCTTTCACCATCTTCTCAAAGCGCTGGTAACTGAGACTGCCGGCATAGGCTTCATCGCCGCGCATGATTGCCGCCCATTGTTCCGAGCTCATGGCACCTGTTCCACTATCGGTCAGGAGATCAATGAGGACATTCTGCGCCTCGATTTTGAATAGATTATAATACGCATCCAAAAGAAAACGCTCGCGCTCTTCCATCGTTGTCATACGAATCGGTTGAATGGATTTGATGGTAAATGGTTCGATTACGGTGCGAAAATGCGGTTTGTCCGGCATAGTATCCCTCTTGTACTGGTTACGTATGGCTACAAATTAACCCTTTTAAAAATCAGAGCGAACCCTTTTGATTGCCAGGAATGGCTAAAAAAAAGGCCACTTAAGTTTAAGCGGCCTTTTCAGATAAATACTATATTGCTTATTCAATCATCTCGCCGCCGCCAATCAGATCAGCCAGTTGGTAGGCGCCATCTTTTTCCATGTCCCGTGCCAACTGAACGATCGACTTGCGGGCTTTGTCGATCTCCCGCTTAACAATCGCTCCTTCAATTGGTTCATACATAGCCTGTTTTTTCTGCGGGAGGTTTTCTAAAACATGATTGACCGTATCCTCATCCATTCCTTTCATGGCCATGGCTATCGTATCCAATTCCACCGAATTCATCAAATCACGCAACAAGCTATCCGGGAAAAATTCAAAGATATTTTCATATGTTAAATGGTATTTTTTTACTTCTTTGGCCAATTCCGGATTTTCAAGGGTTATGGCCTCCAGGTATTTTCTCTCCTCTTCCGGTTCCATATCGCCCAGAATGGCCGCTATATCCTGGCCACCGCCCCGGGAAAAGTCAATCGTGCGCGGTAAAAAATGTGATTTATCTTCCAAGTCGTGGGCCACATCAACAACCGCTTCCAGGGGTAGATCCGACAGGTCGCCTATTTCAATCAGTACCCGCCCCTTGGTTTCGGCGTCCAGCCTACCCAATACCAGCATACGGCGTTCCTGGGACATTTGAGCCATCGCAATTGCAATTACGCGCGGCTGTTCCGCAACCAGCAACGCCACCACTTGCTCATCCGTCAGATGCTCAACGAAAGCAAATGGTTTTTTCGGTTCGTCGCCGGCTTCATTGAATTTTTCACTGATAAAACTAAAATAGAATTCTTCGATCACCCGTTTTTTCACACCGAACGAAACCGACCCCAATTCGCGGATCGTCGAACGCACTTTCCGTAGATCAGTTTGTGAAATGCCTTTAATCAGGGTCATTGCCAGGCTCTCACCCAGGACTGAAAAAAGGATCGCAACTTTATGTAAACCGGATAATCGATTATAATCTGTAATCATATGCAGATCCTGTTATTTTTTCTTTTTCTTCCCTTTTGGTTCTTCCGCTTCTTCAGCTTCTTCTTCAGCTTCTTCAGCTTCCTCCGGTGCGGGTGGTGCTTCTTCCTGCATCCATTCCCGCACGATCCGGGTCGCTGTCTCAGGTTGCCCCACACTCATCGATACTACCGCTTTGCGCATATCGTTAATCTCACTGTGTACAACGCTAGGATCGTCTGTTACCGGTGGCGGGGGTTGCGTCGCCGGGGGTACCTGAACCGGTGCGGGAGCCGGGACAGCTTTTGGTTCTTCTACGGTCTTCTTAGGTACTCTTTTTTTTTTCCGCGGTCGGGGCGCTTGCATCATCCAGGGTGGTGGTGGTGCATAGCGCGGCTTGCTCCGGTTACCCATTACCAGTACGATAACCAGGGCGATCACGGCCAGCAGGGTTACCAGCCCCATTAGATAAAGTGGTAAATTATTAGCGCCGCCCTTCACGCGATCCAATTCATTCTGGACTGAAAGTAGTGCCGCATTTTTCTCGGCAATCCGTGCATCTAGCTCCGTGAGTTCCGTTTGAGCTAGCTGCAGCTGGGCCTGGGATTCGGGATCGGCTTGGGTTGCCACTGTCTGGGCTGTTTCAAGCCGGCGAATTCGTTCATCCAGCATCGTCCTTTTTAAAGAATCCTGCTGCAGAAGATTATTCTGCTCCTGTTGAAAAGCCCTGGTCCTGGCAGCTATTTCAATCTTATCCAATTCCGACTGAAAATAGGTTCGATCTTGATCCCTGCGCTGAGCTTCTTCCTGCTTATAATCCTCCAGTTCGGCACGCCAATCCTTTTCCGCAGTAACCGCCTCAACTTCACGCTGTTGTTCCATGGCATCCACTTTATCAGAAATGCTCCTCAATAAAATCGCCTCAGCCGAACGCTGGTCACGCCGTTCTTTGAAGGTGGCGGTCATGATACTCAGGGCGTCACCCCGGGCACGATTGAAACGGGACGCAACCATTACAATTTGGCGGATATTTTCAATTAACTCGGGCGCAGCTCCTTCCTGAAGAATCAGGCTGATGTCCATTTTACGGATGCGGGCAATTGAAGGCCGTTTATCGGTAAGAACCCGGGAAAGTATTTTATCACCATTAGTTGAAGCCGGGGGTGTCGTTTTAGTCGGAGATTCGGATATTTCAGCGGCCGGTTCGGGAGAGCTGCTCATTTCAAATTCAAAGCCAGGGATTGGTAGATAATGACTTGAGCGCGAATCAGTACCCAATTCTTCCGCACTCTGCTCAACGGCCTGGGTCAAATCACGCAATTGGTTGCCGGTTGCTGGTTCGGTCCCAGGAGCAACGGTTATCTGTTCCTGTACCTCGCTGGAGAGCTCAAGATCAATGCTGACATCGATGACATATTTTTGTTCATCGATTATCTTTGATAGCGCCTCTGTGATCTTTTTGCGAACATCATTTTCAAGCATCAGTTTTTGAGTTAAAAAACTGGCCTCCTGCCCGATCACTGGTTTACACAATAGGGCTACGGTCGCTAATCCGATTAGTTTAACTGACAACCGTTTAATCATAATAACTCCTTTGTGGAATACATGCTTGGGGTCACTTCGCCTTGAATGTTATTTCAACGCGCCGGTTTTTAGCCTTGGAAATCTCATCTCGATTATAGCGGGGAATCATACTTCTGGTCAACACGCGGTCGGTAGGACGTTCCCGGGGTAAAAATTCAGCCAGCCCGACGGCTTCCAGGCGTGTCGGATCCACCCCAAGATCAATTAATTTTCGCACAACTCCCGCTGCCCGTGCTGCTGAAAGCTCCCAATTGCTGGCATATTTAATTTTAATTTTTTCCGGGAGTTGGTCGCTGTCCGTATGTCCTTCTACAGCGATCGGGAATTTATTCTTGGGATCGTTAATAGTCGGTAATATTTTCTGGAGTACCCGGATAATTCCCGGTTGCAATACAGCTGACCCGGAACCAAAACTGATGTCAGAAGAAATACCGATCGTAACTCCTTTAGGGCTGGTACTGATCTCAACATCCTTTTGTAAGTCCCGGTTTTCTTTAACCATCTGGTCGACGGCTTTTTTAACATCGGCCAGATTCATGGCTTTGGCCTTCTTAGTCTTTTTCCCGACCTTCTTCCCCATCGAATCTGCCATCTCCTGTAACTTGACCGGATCGATGGTGGATATAGCTGCCAGCAGCACAAAAAAGGCCAGCAACAGGGTCATCATATCCGCAAATGTTGCGAACCATCCCGGCAGACCTTCATCTACTGCAGCAGCGCCCTTGGCCTTGAATTTTTTAATTTCGCTTTTTGTAGCGGCCATTGTTACTGCTTTCTAATCGCGTTTCCATTCTTTCGGTGGAATGAATGAATTCAATTTTTCTCGCACAATTAGTGGGTGTTTACGCTGATGGATCAGGCGTGTTGCTTCGATCAACATGGCCTGCAGAGAGCTTGTATGCGTAATCCGCTGTTGGAATTTAGCGGCCATCGGCAGGAAAAATAAGTTGGCAAAGACAGCTCCATAGAACGTAGTTATCAATGCGGCTGACATGCCTACACCCAAAGCTTCGGTCCCGCCACCTTCGTCTCCGCCAAAACCGGATAGCATAATAACCAGTCCAATCAAGGTCCCGATCATTCCCCAGGCCGGGGCCATTACACCCATTGTTTTTAAAAGATCGGCCTGGCTCTTTTCACGAATCTCTCGATATTCTATGCGAGTATCTAATATTTCTGTCATCTCCTCCAAGGAATAGCCGTCCACTACCATTTGGGCGCCATCACGAAAGAAAGGATTCTTAATGGTTCCCAAGCCGCCCTCCAAGTCTTTGGCTCCTTTTCGACCAATCTCTGCGACCCGAACAGCCTCGTCAACGAAAGGTGACAATTTAATGGCACCTCCTCGAAACACAACACCGATAGCCGTAAATAATTTGGCCAATTCAGGCATTGGAAATGCTACGGAAAGGGAAGCGGCCATACCACCAAATACGATTAAAAAACTTGAGCCTGAAATAAAACCTGCTACACCGGCGCCGGCATTCGCGGCTGCTACATAAATTCCGCCGCTAATAGCTCCCATACCGACGATCATACCAATTATTGTTGCAATATCCATACTAGATCCTATTCATCAATGATACTGGTGGATTTTAATCTGTTTTCGTGCAGTGCTTTTAATATATTGCGGACATCTTCATATTCCGGGTCCATTCGTAAAGCCATATTCCAGTTGATCGTAGCTCGCTGTACATCGCCTAATTTATAATAAATTGATCCCCGGCGGGCATATGCCAATGCCAGATTTGGATTCAACTCCAGAGCAGCTTCCACCTCCTGCAGCGCCTCCCGATAATCACCCGAGTAAAAATACCTTAAAGAGCGTGAAAGATGCCGCATGGCTTCATTCATATTTTTTTCGATAACATTACTGGAAAGCTTAATAGACTTCAGTGAATCTTCCAGATGCAAACCGCGCTGTTCCATGGAAGACAGGCGGACCATCAGATTGCGCATTTCATTCTGGACCAGCGCCATTGAATCCCGCAGGGTCATTACGGCAGCATCGGCCAGTGCCAGCGTCGAGTCTACCTGGCCGGACAATGATTCATAGGGATCGGTACCCGGAAGAATGATTTGATCCCCAACCATGGCCGGTATGCCGGTTTCAGCGGTGGGGGTTGGTGCTCTACCACCGGCGCGCGGTACGGACATCTCCAAACCCAGGGTGACTCCGGGATGACCGGCCCAATAAGCTGATTCCCAGTTGGGTAATTTTTCTATGTGGGTGAACCCTAGGTTCAGGCGATAATCCGAGGTAAGGGGGATGCGGAGTCCCACATTGATACCTGTTCCGTCGAATTCACCCACAAGATCCAAGCCCCCCCATTTACTCATGTAAGGGGTATTTAAAATAAATCCGGCAAATACGCCGGCGCGCGTCCCGGTGGCCGTATCAGTGACAACCGTATCGATTGTTGCCAGACCGCCGCTACCAAAACCCATGTAAGTATTCATGCGATATGAGCCGAGATTTTTTTCACTACTGATTACACCGAAAAAGGAAAGCTGGTCGGGGTCTAACTGCAGACCGGAATCCTCGACATTCTGGAAAATTATATCTTGCAGCCCCGTAGTAATGGAAATATCCTGGTAGGAATAAATCTTATACTGCATATGAAAGCCGAATTCCACTGATGGTGTAAAGGGCGTTTCGCCCAGATTGGCCAGTGCAGTAGTGTCAGCACCCTGCACTGAGCTAAAACCGGCTAAAAAACGATCACCCAACTCCGAATATAAAAAGATTCCCTTAGTCATGTTCAAATATGAAAAATTGTGTATTTCCGCACCGAAACCGGCGGTAAACAGATTTGGGGATCTAATACTGCTGCTATACGGAATCTTGACCATCGGTCCGGGCCTAGTATAGGCGACACGGGTTCCGGCTACGGTAATTGTTGTAAAACCGAGGAGTGTTAATATCAATAAAGCCTTTTTCATGGTACCATTTCCGCTTTTTTAAGCTCCATGCGGGCCAGTTTAACATATTCGCTGGCAGGATAATCGACAACCAGCTTTTCAAATGCAACCAGGGCCAGGTCTTCCTGTCCCAGTTTACGGTATAGCAAACCCTTTTGAACCAGTGCGTCGTCCCGGCGTCCTGTCTTTCCCAGCGATAGTATCTGGTCAAGCCTTCGCAGCGCCACATCATACTGGGCCAAATGCTGGTAGGCATCAGCAGTCCAATACAAAATGTTAGCCTTAGTCCGTTGGCTGACAGCAGTTATTTCCAATTTGTTAAAATGCTCCAGGGCAGTAGTGAAATCTTCACGCTGATATGCAAAAACACCCGACATATATTCGGCCTGGTCAAATTTAGGGGTAACTACCGGCGGCTGCGAATCGGGCAACGGCTGATCAACGGGTTTGTCTTCAGTAAAATCGCCAGCCGGCTGTTCCTGGTGTACTGGCTGTGCTGTCTCCGGCTCCTGATTATTATCAATCACAGTTAAACCGATCGGCTGGGAGTTTCTCATATCTTCCAGAATACCACGTAATTCCTCATTTTCCTGCTGTAGCCGATCCATTTGAGCGTGAAACGACTGTTCCAGAGAGGAAATCCGTAAATTGATCCGGTCCAGCGTGCCTATCATTTCCTTTGAAGTGGCCATATAAACAGCGCCACTCTTAATTTTATTAATCCTGAATTTTACTTCCTCAGATGGTGATTCGACCAGCCGGGAATATTTTTCTTTACCGGTCACCGGTTCGATCACGATACCAAGATCCAGGAAAAATATATCGGCCATGGTTGTCTGGGGTTCTCCCTGGCCCCAGGACAGGGAAGTCCCGCAGCCTAACAAAATAACAATTCCAGCCAGCAGTTGTTTAACTGCTGGTGGCTTCAGAGGCATTATTCGTATTCCTCCCAATCGATCACATAAGAATAGCCGATAAACGATCCGAAGGAATGGGGTACATAGAGCTCAAAGTTTCCGACTGCTCCCGGAAGGAGGGTTGCGTCGGTTGTTATGCCGGAATCGAAAGTATGGAAAGCGCCCCGGATAAATGTTGTCAATGTTTTTGTTTCGCCGCTCCAGTTTTTCCTAAAAACGAAATCGACTTTAACAAAATCGGCGCGACGACCGCCAATATTTTTAATCTCCCCGGCAAAAATAACATTACCCTGGTTGTCTTTTGATTCATTGATATTGCCGACCAGGACACAGTTGGCCGAATATTTCCTATCGGCCGCTCGATCCGAAGAGGCTGCACCGGTGTATTTGGGTTCCGCCAGTCTGGGCATCGGCGGTGGTGAATAAGAATCGCGTATTTGTTCAGGGACATATTCCTGAGCTTCTTCCGAAACCACATTGTCGACAATCCGGACAATCGTACCACGATCAATAACCAGGTAACCGACCAGCGTCTCAACCTTGAGGGTTTTTTCATCCTGATAGACTATTTTACCAAAAACAGTGCTACCGTTTTTAAGGATGATTTCTTTAGAATAGATCGCCAGCGGGTTAACCCACATCTTGCTCATTGCTTTCAGGTTTTCGACCTCTGAATTCAGATGCTTGACCTCGGCCGCCATTTTCTTCAGTTCAAAACTTAATTCATTGAGAATATAGTCCTGTTCGGTGCCGGCGATTGGTTCCGCGCCGGTTGTTTGAACCGCTGCGGCTGCCGCTGCTGGTGGCGGCGCCTCCTCAACCACCGCAAGAATCAGTTCCAGATCTTTAATATCATCATCGCCAACTGTGATGCGTTGGGTGGCACTGCCTGCTTCACCGCCGTCCACCTTTATGATGTAGGTTCCCGGCAATATATCTTCAAATTTGAATTTGCCTTTTTTACGGAACCCAGAACCTGTTTCGACCCGACCCACAGCCGTTTCATCTTCTTTTAAAAGTAGAACCGGCGTTTCGAGAACCTTTTCACCTTCAGAATCGCTTACAACGCCGGATACAGAAGCGCCCTTCGCCAACAAATAGGTGTTGAAAAGGGTGCACGTAGCCAGAACTAAAAGGATTTTCTTCATAGTTTCCCCAGAAACATGCATATTTACCTCGGATTCGCAAGTCGCCGATGTTTACTTACACCGACGAACTAATATAACTGCGTGTAAAAACATATGTCAAGCACTAATCCATGGTCTTTTAGCGGACCGTAAACGACCGTCGGCAAACCGAAACGGGCTTTTTACAGGGAATAAACAGCTGTGTATTTTTCCTCCAGGTAATCCATAAATGGTCCGGCTGAGAGCTTTTCCCTGGTGATATCTACAATCAGTTCGGCCGCCGTTCGCCGTCGACCGACGCGGTGGACTTTTTCACCTAGCCATTCCCTCAGTTCCCCTAGATTTCCGCTGGCAATCTTAGACACCAGGTCGGTGATCTCCACTTTCGCCTGATTGTACATAGGCACATTATACAGATTCCCCAATGCATAGGTCGGGAAATAACCAAATCCGCCGAACGACCAATGGACATCCTGCATAACACCATTGGCATCCGAATCCGGCTGAATGTTGAGATACTCTTTCATCTTATCGTTCCAGAGCTGTGGCAGTTCCGCTACCGGCACTCGATCATTGATAATCAGTTTTTCAATTTCAAATCTTAGCATTATGTGCAGATTGTAAGTTGCTTCATCGGCCTCAACTCGGATCAGCGATGGTTCGACTGTATTGATGGCCTGGTAAAATTCATCGACAGTAACAGTTTTCAAGTTCTCGGGAAATAATTTTTGCAGTCTGGGATAGTAGTGTGACCAAAACGGCCTGCTCAATCCCACCAGGTTTTCCCACAACCGCGACTGGCTCTCATGAATCCCATAGGATATGGCATCGCAAAACGGTGTCCCGTACCATTCCTGGTCCATACTCTGCTCATATAGGGCATGCCCACCTTCGTGAACCGTACTCGAGAAGGCTGAGAGCAGGTCGTTTTTATTGAAACGGGTCGTGATCCGTACATCGGTGGGGTGAAAACTGGTAGTAAATGGGTGGGCAGATTTATCCTGTCGACCGGTATTTAAATCATATCCCATATCTTCCAGCACTTTAACACCGAAATCCCATTGTTTATTCACATCATAATCCTTACGGAGCAATTCCACGCCAGTATCGACTCCCGATTCGGCGATTTTCTGCACCAGTGGAATCAGGCGCTCCTTTACTGCTTCGAAGAGGACGGTAACATCAGCGGAAGTCATCCCCGGTTCAAAATAATCCAGTAAAGTGTCATACGGAGTTGTTTGAACACCAAGATAATCAATTTCACGAAATTTCAACTTGATGACCTTATCCAGGTACGGTGCAAATTTGGCGAAATCATTATCCTGGCGTGCCTGAGCCCATACCTGTTGAGCCAACGATGTTGTCTGAGAATATTCTTCTACGAATTCCTTGGGTAGAGCGATGGCACGGTGAAAATCGCGCCAGATTTCATGAAGAAGGCGATGCTCTTCATCCGTCGGGCCTTCCTGTGGTTCGCCTGTATCCAGATTAACCAGCTCGCTCAGCGGTCCACGAACCGCATCACCGACCAGATGTTCATGGCTCAGGGTGTCCAGCAAAGCGATCTGTTCAGCGCGACTGGCACCGGCGTTTTTTGGCATATAGGTCTCCTGGTCCCACTGCAGCAATGCAGATGCCCCCCGCAGGTCAGCGACTGTTTTCAATTCCTTACGTAAAATTTCTAATGGTTGCATAATTACTCCTTAATCAAATTCACCAATGTTCATTTCCAAAAAGTTTCGTGGACTTCCTGGCGGTGTAGTACCACAATCCGCGCTTCTTCAGCAGCTCGCTTGATGTCAGATGACATTTTTTTGCTTAGTGCGAAATCATAAGCTTCAATTATCAGGCCAAAATCATTTTCATCTTTCTTTTCATAGCTGCGTGCCAACCAATAATGTGGTTCCCCGTGGGCAGTGTCAATAACTGCTGCTTCTCCAAATTTTATTATCGCTTCCCAAAGATCGTTTGGTCCACCTTTTTTAAAATACTGTTTACCTTTGGACATCAAGTGGCCATAGCGTCCAGCCTGGTGGCGCGGTGCCAACATAAGTACGCGCTCAAAGTTGCTTGCCGCCAGCTCCCAGTCATCGATCTGGTAAGCCGCATCACCCTCAGCCAGGTGAACTGTGATTAGTGCCTGGATTAGTTTTTCATTTTTTGGATGCGCCTGTAGAAGTGAATCTTCGTTTGTAATCAGCCAGCCCGGATCGGTTGCGACCAAGTATTTAAAATCGGGAATAGAAGAACCGCAGCCAGCAATGAAAATGGCCAGAATTGCCAGAACAGATGTAGCGGTAAATGTGTGTCCTGCTATTTTCATATTTCAATTTACGAAGGTCAAAATCAGATTAAAACAGCCTGTTAATGAATAATATCTATTAATAGCTGTAAATTTTTTGTTCTAGTACGTGCATTTAACTTAGCCTAACAATAGCGGCTGATTGCAAACAAATTTGAAAGACATTAAATGAAAAAAATAATTCTTGGGCGAACAAATCAGTTGGTTTCGGCAATCAGTCTGGGGACTTGGTCCCAGGGTGGTCCGAACACATCCGGGAGTATGCCGGTTGGCTGGACCGGTTACGATGAAGATTTAGCTTACCGCGCTCTTGTGAAAGCCTGGGAGGTTGGTATAAATCACTGGGACACCGCAGATGTCTACGGGAATGGTCGGTCGGAACAATTGATTGGCCGGTCGTGGAAAACGGTGCCGCGTAAAGATATTTTTCTGGCCTCAAAAGTGGGTTGGTTTCAGGGTGATTATCCGCATTACTACCACCCGGATCTGATGCGGCAGCAGTTGGAACAATCGCTTAGAAACCTCGCTACCGAGCAAATCGATCTGTATTATTTCCACCATTGCCTGTTCGGTAAGCAGGGGGAACTTCTGGATAAAGCTATGGAAGCCATGTTTAGGTTTCGGGACGAGGGTAAAATTCGATATATCGGTCTGTCAGACTGGGATTTGAAAAAAATACTGCAGGTAGTAGATAAGATTAATCCCGATGTGATTCAACCCTACCGGAATGTGCACGATGACGTCTATCAATCCAGCGGATTAAAAGACTGGGTCGATGCCAACAATGCAGGAGTAGCTTTCTTTTCACCTCTGCGCCACGGCTTATTGACAGGAAAATACAACGCACCTACTGAATTTCCCGCCGGTGATTTTCGCTCCAATGTCAGCGAGTTCGGAGATATCGACTTCATCCAGCGCATGCAGAAAAACAGGGTCCGATTAGAAGAAAAATTCGCCAGTAGCCAACAGCCAGTGCTTCACGGGCTTACCGGAGCCCTACTTGCAGATGCCCCTACTGGCTGCGTTTTGTTAGGCCAGCGCAATCCTGATCAGGTAGCGGCTGCCGCAGTTTTAGGTAGAGCTTTGAGCAAAGAAGATGCCCGATGGGTTTTTAACCTGTACCGGTAAATTAAATCGATAGAGAATATGGATTACCATTATGGCCTATAAAACCTATCAGGATCTGGCGGAAGTCGAACGGTATGCAAACCGGCGCTACCGGACCTGGGACCAACGCTTGATCAGTAACCGTGAACAGGCACTGATCAAGCGCCTTATCTTGGAAAACGGTTTGGGCGGCAAAATTCTGGATGTGCCCTGTGGCTACGGGCGCTTCCATCAACTTTTGAGCGGTTTCGGCAGCGTTTCTGCAGCCGATCTGAACCATTACGCCGTAGTATATTATAATAAAAATATCTGCTCGGATCCTAAAGCCATAGAGGCTTCTGCCGATGATTTACCCTATGCCGACGCTAGCTTCGATGGCATTTTTTGCTTCCGGCTGTTACAGCACATGCACGAAAAACACGAACGCGTTGCCATTCTGCGGGAATTCAATAGAATAAGCAGGCAGTGGATAATTGCTTCTTTTTATCTATCAAGCTGGCTGCACATTGCGCACCGAAAGATCATCAAAATGCCCTCCAGAATCACGATGATTTCTAAAAACGATCTGGTTGAGGAAGCGCAGGATGCCGGTCTACAGCTTAAAGTGCTACGCTCTGTTCTGCCCGGCCTGCATGCGCACCGGATCGGATTATTTATTAAATCTTAATCGTTTCAGGGCTGCTTTCCGGCGACGGTGGTTCAACAGATGCTGGCGTTTTTTCTGGTAACCCGCCATCCAGTCAGTGCCTGAGTTGGCTTCGTGGCCATACACATGAAAAAAAGCTTCCACCAGCGGTTGCTCCAAATGTGGTTGAGAATATTTGAAATTCAATTTGGCCAAATCGCGTAAGCGCTGTGAATAAGTTAACCTCGAGCAAACTTTTGTTCGATTAAGATCAACCAGATAGGTCTTGTCCTGGTTGTCAATCAGCACGTTACCCGGTGTTAAATCGCGGTGAAGAATACCAGCCTCATGCAAATTAGAAAGATTATTAGCTAGATCGATGACAACTGTTTCCGCATGCGTAAGATCCGGTTCACTCTTCAAATACTGCCGCAGTGATTGATGTTGCTCGACGCTTCTTGAAATATAAAAATTATCGTATGTGAAACCATATTTACGTAGGGTGTAAACAAATAGCGGTTCGGGGGTTCGGACACCTGCATCGATAAGACAATTAGCGATTCGCCAGCTTATCTCAGCCCGACTTGGCATAGTCGGAGACAACAGGAAATGAAGTGGATTCCGCCAGCCAAACAATTTTATAATCAGCGGTCCCGTTTCTGAATCAAGTCGGGCAACCAGATTTATTTTCTGCTTATATATCTTTGTTGCTTCGATAACTATAAAATCACGGCTCACCAAATCAGATACCTTAAATGGTTCCGGGAGGCTACCGGCGGTAATCACCAGCGATAATAGTTGGTTTAATCCCACAGGCATGGTAACCAAGTTAATTCCAAACCAATATAATATAGAATATTGTCCTTTGTATTAATTAGCCCCGGTCTTACATTTTTATAGTAGAAGCGGAGAATAATCCATATGAGTAAAAAACATGAGCATCTTTCAAGCCACGCTGTAACCGGTTTTATTCTGCTTGCAATAGGCTGTCTATTCCTTCTGGATTCGTTAGACATCTTTAATTTCGGCAATTTTATTGGCGAATGGTGGCCGGTAATTCTGATTATAATCGGCTTGGCTAAATTCCGGGGCGACCGACAACCCGGTGGTGGTATCCTGATTCTGGTCGGGATCGTCTTTCTTTCAGCCACCCTTAATATAATTAATTGGGACGCCATCTGGCGTTTCTGGCCGGTAATTCTGATTCTGGTTGGATTGCAAATTGTTTTGCGTTCACGCAATAAAGAGCTTTTCCCTCGGCGGGCCCGCCAACCAGTCAGTGAAAATTATTTCAGTTTTAATGGTATTTTCGGCGGCGGTGATCACCAGGTCACCTCGGGCAATCTTACTGGCGGTGAAGCATTGGTCGTATTTGGTGGTATTGATCTTGACCTCACCGGATCATCACCGGCCGATTCCGGCTGTAAAATAAATATGACTGCCCTGTTTGGCGGAATTGATGTCACCGTACCATCAGACTGGCAGGTTGTTACCAGCGGCACCCCCTTGTTCGGAGCCATTACCAACAAATCCGGCGGTAGCGCTGAGCCGGACAATAAAACCGTTCATATACACGGTACGGTTCTTTTTGGTGGTATTGAAATAAAGAATTAACCGGTACCTATTCCAGACATAGTTCTAAAGTAATCTTAAAAGAAAAGATACGTGGCAAACAAACCGCGTATATTGGTTACCCGTTCATCGCCGGTTGTCTCTCTTGGTGTCAGTTGATTATCATAACTTCCAGTGTACAGAGCACTGGTAACCTCTATTTCGAAAGCAAACCGCAGTTTGCAGGCATTATAAATTACCCTCGGGCTGATTCTCCAGAGCCCGGCTATATTGTGACCGCGCGCTTTAAATCCATAAGCTGTGCCTGAAGTCAAGTCTGAGTCAACACCAAGATTGGTGGAATAGCCACCAAACAATCCAAATGTGAGAGCCTCTACTGGAATCGTGACATCGAGCCAGGTACTGATTGTATTAAGGGGATTATATTCAATCAAACCGGACAACGTATCAGCAACAAAACCGCCCAGCATTAATTGGTCGGCCATATCACCGCCATAAATCACCTTTCCTCGGACGGCAAGTTTGGAGCCAATCAACTTTCCATAGGCCGTAATTGCGGTTGATGTAAATACGTCAGCATTAGCTGCCGGACGAATCGAGCGCAGGTGACCCCCAAAGCCAATCAATCTCTTGGCATTTCCGAGTTCGGCAAACAAATGCAGACCCGGTATGCCAGCCATTTGTTGCTGAACACGACCACCGATTTCCTGATATGCATCTCGTTGCATGGTTGCTGCGCCCATCAACGAAAGGCCGCTCCCGATTTGGGCTGTGTAGCGTATCTGGGGATTACGGGCAAAGGGTTGAAATGGCATCCCAGTATTAAAACTGACCACTTGCGGATAAACCGCCGGAGTAAAGAGCGGTGACCAATACTGACCGATTTGAAGCTGGCGAGAACCCCAGTCCAATTTAATAATCGCGTGACGCAGCCGTAGTTCATCCTCATTACCGCCGGAAGCTCCGAAAAAGTCCCCTTCAATCAGGCCGGTAACTTTGGCACCCAGCGCCTCCGGGGCCGCCACACTAATCCGGACTCTGGTCTGAAAATTAACCATGTTAATGTTGTTTACATCATTAACATCATCGCCCTGAGTATTCTGGTTGACTGAGTCGGGATATAATAGAAAATGACCTTCCCGCGCTGCTACAACCTGCCGTGTATCATAAAATCCATCAAACTTGATGAAGCCGCTAATTGTTGTTTTAGCGCTGCCGTCACCAGCCAGCAGAAAGCCCGTTAGGCTCATCCAAATACTCAGGGCAGTAAAGGCTAACTTGTGTCTATTCATCGATTGTCCTTTTGATTGATAATGAAATCGGGGATTGGATTTTTATATTTGTATGTGCACTATCTATTATAAATAGTCGTAAAATTTGATGACAAATATTAGCCTGCTTATCAAACTAAAAACAAGACAAAGGCGTCCTAATTAAAATCCTTAAAAGCTCACCTTCAATGATAACTACAAGCCACAGTTAATGCGAATTCCGGTTATTATCATTTTACCACTGGGTTTGCTGGCGGTAAGCACTGCCAGTATTTTTGTACGGATGGTTCCCGATCTACCGGCGGTCACAATCGCCTTTTGGCGCATGGCAATAGCCAGTGCAATTCTGTGGGCTGTGACTGTACCCGGTCGATCCACCGGTTTGTCGTTGACCAATCGTAGCCGCGTTTTTATTGCTGGCATATTACTTGGATTACACTTTGCCTGTTTTTTTGGAGCGCTAAAATATACTTCTATCGCCAACGCAACTCTTTTATCCACCATGGCCCCGGTATTTACAGCTATTATCGAACGTTTTGTATTGGGCCGTACCTGGAGCAAACCAATTTTGTTTGGCTTGATCGCAGCCATCGGTGGAGCGGTGATAATCCAGGGAGGACGTTTCGATCTTGGTGACACAAGTACCACTGGTAATTTACTCGGTCTGGCCGCTTCGATTTTTATTGCTGGAGTTTTACTTATTACCGAACAAATCCGAAAAGATACAGCTGCCCTCATATTCAGCAGAAGCCTTTATCTGGTTGGGGCGCTTACTGTTCTACTGATCGTTGGTCTTACCGGTCAGTCGTTGCTACCCGCCGTCAAGAATGACTTTATTTGGCTGATTCTGTTGGGGATTATTCCCACCGTGTTCGGACATACCAGCTTTTATTACGCAGTTAAATTTGTTTCGCCCACGGTGGTTGCCGCAGTGCCCCTGGGAGAGCCGATCGTCGCCTCGACCCTCGGGTGGTATCTTCTGCATGAAAGTGTACCCGGCGTAACTGTTGTGGGCGGTATCCTGACTTTAGCCGGGTTGTTTATGATTATATATCAATCGCGCCGAGTACGGACTAACTGACTATTCCCAACAAGCGTTTGTTTTCCGCTCGGTACCGCGCTACGCGTGGGTCGGCTTTAACAATTCCCTGGCTTTCCACCGGCAGCAGCGCTCCAATCCGGCACATCATTTCCAGCCCGATATGCTGGAGGGCATTGTGTTTATCTTTCCGGTCGTCTTTCGAAAATTTAAATGGTCCAAATGGGCGGCCAATATTTACCGTCACCGACTGTCTTATACCCCGAAACAGGTTTGGCCAGAGATTAGCTGTTCCGTGCACACCAACCGGCAAGATCGGTACTCCAGTGGCCACTGAAAGATAAGCTGCCCCTTCTTTGGCAATACGCAATTCAATTGACGTGGACGTTGCTTCCGGAAAGATCCCCAGAATTTCACCTTTTCTTAAAACTTTCAGGGCTCGTTTGATTGTCGATGGCGCCAGTTTTGAACGGTTGGTGGGAATAAATCCGTACAACCAGGGAGCCCAAAACATATCGGCACCCAATTCCATGTCGCTGGCCATCAAAAAATTAATCGGGCGGCGGATACCGGTAATAACAAAGAATGGATCCAGTAAGCTGAAATGATTAATTACAATAATAAACGGCCCTGAGCGAGGGATAAAACAACGTCCCGTGACCCTGGTTCTACTGGCCAGGCTACTGATGAACATAGCCAGGTATCCCGCAAGATAACGAATTATTTTTGCCCGCGGTTTAAATTTATCCAGATCCATTCTTTTGTTTAGCCAATTGAATTTTTCCTGGTGGAGAATAACAGTAATTCAAGTAATATTTGATTGTTAAATTAAACAAAATCGACTACTGCCCACTCGTGTAAAATTCCCTTGGTAATATCTCATAAAACCAGCAAGTTCTGTTCAGTATGAAGCCTTCTGCCGATAAACAAGTGACAATTGAGAAGTACCGCCGACATGTATCAACTGGTAAGACGGATTTCTTTTTAAACTACGGTATGGATTTTGTCATGGGCCGACGCGAGGGTCCTTATTTGTACGACATCGATAATAAAAAACGGTTGTTCAACTTACATTGCAACGGCGGCGTATTCAACCTGGGCCACCGCTCGCAAGAGCTGATCACTATATTAAAATCTGCTCTGGATGAGCTCGATATCGGCAACCACCATTTGCTGAGCGGCGAACGGGCTGAATTGGCAGTAATGCTGGCCGATTTGATGCCCGGGGATCTAAATTACACAGTTTTCGGAGTTGGTGGTGGCGAAGCGGTTGATCTGGCAATCAAGATCGCCCGGGGATATACCGGACGCAGCCAAATTATTTCTGCTTTTGGCGGTTACCACGGTCATACCGGTCTGGCAATGGCCTCCGGCGATGAAAAATACCGCCAGCCATTTGGGCCTCCAATGCCTGGTTTTCTCCAGGTACCATTTAATGATTTGGGGGCATTGGAGGCAGCGTTGAACGAGCAAACCGCTGCCGTTATTCTGGAAACTGTCCCGGCCACCCTGGGAATGGTTATTCCCAATCCGGATTATTTACCCACAGTAAGTGATATCTGCCATCGTAACGGAAGCCTGTTAATCATCGACGAGGTCCAGACCGGTCTGGGGCGGACCGGTAAACTGTGGGGCTTTGAACATTTTGACTTCATACCCGATATTGTTGTCCTTGGTAAGGGGTTTTCCGGGGGTATTTATCCCATCAGTGCCACCATTATTCGCGACCCCCTGGAGAAAGTATTTCATCCGGATCCCTTCATTCATATATCCACGTTTGGTGGGGCTGAAGTCGGTTGCCGGGTCGCTAAAAAAGTATTGGAAATTTCAGCCGCACCAGAATTCTTAGGGCAGGTGACCAACCTGGCCGGCCATTTCAAGCATGGTGTAGATATCTTGCAGTCAAAACACGCTAACTATTTAAAAGGCCTGCGTCAACTGGGTCTGATGATGGGATTGGAGCTGGCCGATGAAACAGCCGGCCCTATCCTCACAAAAGCTGCTTATGATAACGACCTTTTGGTCGTCTATTCTGGCAACGATCCCTCTGTGTGCCAATTCCTGCCGCCCTTAAATATAAGTATCAGCCAGGCGGACATGGTTCTAAATCAATTGGATGGTTCTTTGTCGTCCGCCCGCCGATTAAAACGACTGCTACGGGGAAAAACCAAAGTACAGAATTTCTGGAATCGGGTCACAGGAAAAATGCAAGCAGAAGCCAGGGACTAAAAGGTCGTGGGAGAACGCGATAAAAATTTCATGGAACGATTTGAGCGTGGTCTGGATACAACCGACCTGCCCCAATCAAAAATCACTGCCAATGTTCTTGGCTATGGTGAAATCTCTACAATTTTCCAGATTGGTGACGATAACAGTTGGGCTTACAAGCGGATGCCCCTGTTCGATTCAATAACAGGTGCCCAGGAATATGCGGTAATTTACCAGCAGTATTGTCAACACCTCGCTGCAGCCGGTCTAAGTATTCCAGAAGACGAGCTGCGGTTTGTTTCGCAACCCGGGCGACCTGTGGTTCTGTATATTATTCAACGTCAATTTCCAGTAGAATGGTTTGCCCATAAATTGATTCATGAATTATCAGACTCGGAAAAGGCTATATTGTTTGATCGGATTGTTGGTCGTGCCTGTCAGGTTTGGACCTATAATTCTGAAATGGTTCCGGCAATTGAAATAGCTCTGGACGGACAGTTATCCAATTGGGTCATCGAAGATGGCGATATCGAAAACGGACAAATTTACTATATCGACACATCCACGCCCCTTTTCCGTCTGGACGGAGTGGAACAGCTGAATCCTGAACTAATCCTGCAAAGCGCCCCATCCTTTTTACGATGGTTCATCCGCCGGTTGTTTTTAAAGGATGTAATGGAGCGGTATTACGATCAGCAACAGGTTTTCATCGATATGGCAGCCAATCTGCACAAAGAACAGCGTCCCGATCTGATACCCCCTTTTCTGGAGATAATTAATTCGCAAATCAACCCCGACTCCGAACCGATAACCATGAAGACGATTGATAATTATTATCGTGAAGATAAACTTATCTGGATCCTGTTCCTGAACTTTCGCCGGTTGGACCGCTGGATCAAAACGACCTTACTCCGCAAACGCTATGAATTCATTCTGCCCGGTAAGATAAGGCGCTGATATGTGTGATACATTCGTCGCCCTGCCAGATGCAACAGCAGGTGGAAAAATAATCTTTGGTAAAAACAGCGACCGGGAACCCAACGAAGCCCAGGCGCTCGAATACCACCCGGCTGCCGAGCATCCGGATGGTTCTGTTCTCCAATGCACCTACCTGGAAATTCCCCAGGTACCCAAAACCAATGCTGTCTTATTGAGTCGGCCTTTCTGGATGTGGGGTGCCGAAATTGGTGGTAATGAACATGGTGTAGTAATTGGTAACGAAGCCGTCTGGAGTAAAATGCCCTTAATTAAGCAGGGCCGTCTAACCGGAATGGATTTACTGCGGCTGGCTTTGGAACGAGCTTCAACCGCTGAAACAGCCCTGGAAACAATAACTGAATTCTTAGCGGAATATGGTCAGGGTGGTGAGTGCGACTACCAAACCAAGGGTATGGTTTATCACAACAGTTTTATCATTGCCGATCCCCGGGAGGCCTGGGTGCTGGAAACGGCCGGACCGCTGTGGGTAGCCCTGCGTGTCAAGAAAACCTATGCCATCAGCAATGGTTTAACAATTGGCGAAAACTACCATCTCGCCCATCCCGGTCTGGTTGAGACAGCACGTAAAAAAAGGTGGCTGAAAAAAGGCCAAATCTTCAATTTCGCCCGCTGCTATTCCGATTGGTTCTATACAACTTTCTCCGGCTGCCGGTCGCGGCGTTCCTGCACCACAAAATTGCTTGAAGATAATTACTCCAAACTGGATCTAAAAGCAGCTTTTTCTTTCCTACGGGATCACGGGCGGCCAGATTATCGACCGGATCAACATTTTCTAATGAATTGCATTTGCGCTCATTCGGCCAACCCGGTATCCCGCCATTCCGCGCAATCCACCGGATCGCTGGTTGCCGAACTTGATCCGAAGCAGCAAGAATTCTGGGTTACTGCGACCGCCGCACCCTGCACAAGTCTTTTCAAGCCATACCGCTTCGAAAACGGTAATCTACCCGATCTGGGAAAATCCCCCGGCGCAGATTACAATCCTGAATCAATCTGGTGGCGACACGAGCGCCTGCATCGTGCAATACTCGGCGATTTTAACACAAGGCTGAGCGGCATTGAGTCCGAACGCAATAAACTTGAAGAATATTATCTGAAACAAACCGCGTTAAAAAAGAATGGTGCTATATCCAGTATTACCGGCGATGCCTTCAATACGGCAGACCGCATTGAGGCTGACTGGTTGGCGCGGCTGGCAGGGAAACAGGCAAAAAATCAAAACCGCTTCTATTATCGACGCTACTGGAAAAACCAGAATTCCCGCTGTGGTTTCAGTTAAAAAAAGCGCGGAAAACTGTCCGCGCCTTTAATCTACTTTAAACTAGTGTGCGGTTAAAATGTATAGTTCAGGTCCGCTCGCATAATTAACGCCGTATCACTTTCACCATTGGAGTCGGTGCCCCTCAGATCCGCGCTGGCCCGCAGCGACAGATTCTCAAGAATTTTATAGTTGACGCCGCTGCGAACATTAAACCGGTTAAATGGGCTATTGCCTGTGCCGGAAGTATATCCAAAACCGGCATTGACCTTTAGAGAGCCACCAAATAAAGCATAAACCGCATTGAGATTAATTCCGGTTATACCCTGCTCTTCCATAACAGTGGTTCGGTTATTGAAAGACAGAACTACAGTAGTTTTGAGTGGTATTGAATAGTCGGTTACGACTGAAATTGTGGTAACATCCGAACTCATTTTAGGTGATGTATAGGTTGTATCGAAAAAGGTGGTGACATCGTCGCTGCCTAGCATGTAACTGTCACCATCGGGATCGTAGCGATCATTGATCTGATCCTTTTTTGTGAGCTTGTTAAAGTTCAGCATGATATTGTGTTTCTGCCCCCAGAGGCCGATCGAATAATTTATTCCTATATTGGCATTGAAGGTATTCTCGTCAACGCGATTATCATCAAGATGAACTCCGATTATATTCCCTGTGGAATCGTTATCCAGTCGAGTTGTGTCCTGGTAGGTTTTACCGTTAGAACGCGGTTTGCTACTGATTTTAAAATTAAAAGTGGGGTAATCCGGTCCTGGATAAACACCTATGTTAGTTGTGATCGTCTTGATCGTGGTTGTCACCGGCACCAGCCGTATGGTTTTATTATCCTGGTGACGATAGGTTGCACCGACGAATAATTTATTCTTCAATAATCGTACCCGATCGGTGACGATAAACTCCCGGATATCACTCTGGAGATAAGGATTTCCCAGGGAATTGAATTTAGGACCAACCCGGTTATATTCTACTGATACGCGATTATTGTAGTAGTTTGCTGACAGTTTGTAATAGTAAGCTAGGGATGGCATGGTAGCAATTGCTTTTAATGGTTCGTCGGCTAGCTGAGCCGAATCAATATCGAATGGGATCAGCGGAACCATATTCTGGTTAATAACAAAAAGATCTTCATAGTCAATTGGATCAGGAAAAGCTCCAATTATCGGTAGTTCTCCCGATAGGGAGACAAAACCCATCAATGAATCGTCATCCACATCATCCATTAAAGTATCAAGTTCATCAAGTGATATAGCCCCATCCCAGATATCGGTATTCAGCATGGAAAAAGCCCAGCCCGCTTCCAGACTCAGGCGGCGTGAGCGGTTGCTCAGCTTGATATCCGATCCAATAACTATATTATCCTGGGGGCTGTCCCCTTTCCAATTGCTATCTTCCGGTGGATTGATATATACGGCCCAATCCGGTAATTGCGATGTTAGCTCCAGGGCCAGTAATTCATCATAAGTATAAACGTCGCCGGGGATGTGAGTAATAATATTATCCTCATCAGTAAAGGTAGAGTCCATAATTTCGATTTTTGCCGCTCCAAGCGCTTTATTGACCGAAGTAATATCATCTTTGGCCTTCAACCAGTTAAAGCCGATCTGGAACACTCGGCCGTCGCCAAAACTCAGGCGGCCACTGGTAATATCGCGCCGGAAGGTATAACCTTTGCGGTCGAGTTGATAGATCAGGTTTGTGATTGTTGAATCAACCTCATCCTGCTCCTGCATTATTTCAAACGCGTAGGCATCGCCGGGATCCAGACGGCCTTGGATGTCGCGCAGCAACTCACCTTTGACAACATGCAGGTTGGCCCAGCCTAGTTTCAGGTCGGCATCAAAGCCGCGCACCCGTTTCCCATCCAGAGTATATTTTGACAGGCGTGAGCTGAAATCTCCAAAATTCATCATCAATTTATCACCCATGGAAAGACTCAGGCGAAAGCGATTCTTCGGTTGCTTATATATATCTTCATCAGATGTCAGTTTAATATCGGTCTTGAACCGCAGCCAGCGCCAGTCACCACTAAATGATGCCTTGGACTTATATACATTCAGATAGTCGCCATCACCCTGCGGGTCGCGGGAATAACTACCATTGACCTTACCCCGATAAGTGAACTCCCGTTTAATGTCAGCCCGGGATTTCTTAACCACTGTAAAGTCCCATTTACGGCTCGGAATAATACGGCCGTCGGTATTCCGCAGTTCAATCTTTACAATATGCTTGCCCGGAGGAAGGGCGGTAGGAAGGTAGGCTACGAAATCACTGCTTACTTCCGCTTTGTTTGTTACATCGCGACTATCCACCAGCAGGCGGATTGATCCTGGGTCAACTGATTGAATATTATACAACGAGGCGGCGATATAAATATCGTCAAACGGCACTGTCGCTCCCGGATCGGGACTAAAAACAAGAATATCTTTATTTCCGCCCGGCTCGTCGGCGGCTGTCGTTGTTGACGCTCCTGGGTCGCCAGCCAGGATTCCGGTCCCCGATGGATCGAGGTTAATCTGAACTGGTGCATCTTCGGCGTCTGTATCGGGATAAGTCAGAACCGTACCGTCAACCAGGGTCGCGGCCAGAAAATATTCCACAGCCGGCAGTGACAGTTGTTCCTGGGGTATTTCTCCACGCCAGATATCGTCGAAGAGTTCCATGTATTCTTCGATATAGCCTGTCTCGCCGGCCGATCGGTATAATAAACGTAGATTACCGACTGCTGTTTCGGAGTTCACCATTGCATAGATTATCAGGCTTTCCCCCGGTTCATGTTCATAAACCGGTTGGTGAACGATGGCTCCGGACTGTAATGCCGCTATTAAACCGGGGATTGCTGCAAATACGATTAGAAAATTCGCCAGTTTTTTCATGTTTAATCCATGTTTTAAAAACACATTTCTACCAAATTAATTGTTTGTCGTTGTTGATCAGAAAGTGATTATTACTTCCTTTTTCTCACCTTGAGCATTCTCCAGCTCGAATATCAACTCACGCTCAACCGCTTCTTCCGCGGTAACCCGTGTGGCAACTAAATTACCGGTACCCTCTTCCAGGCGACAGCTTTCCACTACCACAACAGCACCGACGACTAAATTGCTCTGCTCAAAATCGGTCTCATCGGTTGTTTTGACAATACCTGTCAGGTTGGCTTCGTCAATTTCGCCCAATATAACCGATAGATCGCTGAGCTCGAATTGGTTATTTGAAAAAGCTGTTGAGACTGTTCCCTCAACAATGATCATCTCAACGATAATTAACGATGCCAGAACATCCTGATTGGAGAGCACGCCCTCAACCGTTACTTTGGCGCCCGGTAAAATTTCACAGTCGCCCGACATATAATTTTCTGGTGTAATTATGATACCGGATAAATTACCAGCATCCACGTCGCCCTCGACGACTATCAGATCAGTCAGCATGAATTGGTTGTTAACCACGCCGGATTGGACCGTCCCGGAGATTATTACCGATATCAGTTCTTCTTCGGGTGGACAGGCCTCCAATATCGAGGCAGTAATATCATTGCTTGAATCATCATAGGTTCCAATAACCACAATATTAGCGGCCACTTCGACCGCACATTCATCAGTCAGCGTACTGTCGGTAACAATGACGGTCCCCGATAGATTAGCAGCTTCAACATTCCCGTCGATGACGGTGATATCGCTGATACTGAACTGATTATTGGTTATAGCTGATTGGGCCGTGCCGGATATGGTCACAACAATCTGGCCCGCCTCAATTTGAACGGCACTGACCGATAGCGCAAATACCGCCTGGGTTGAATCATCGTAAACGCCGGTGACAATCACACTCAGGCCGGAATCAATTGCGGCGCCCGTGAATTCGGTATTAGACGAAGTAATGATAGTTCCCGAAATATCGGCTGGTTCCAGATCGCCTTCAATGACAGAAATTTCACTGATGCTGAATTGATTATTGGCAATGGCCGCTGAAGCGGTACCGGATATCGTAACGACAGTTGCCTGGGTAGCCGCAGTGACAGTTATATTTGTGGCATTTAAGACACCTGTTTCCTCGTTGTGATAGCCGGTTACTGTTACGGTAGCCCCAATTTCGATCTCATCCCCCTCCGTTACCGTATTTTCGGAAAGGCCAACCATGCCTGGTAGAGTTTCGGCTTCACCCTGAACCACCGCAACTTCACCGATCCCGAACTGCCCGGAGGAAACGGCGCTGGTAACGACTGCTTCGATCTGGAGCGGTGAGGCGACCTCCACCAGCGTGGCAATTGTATTTCCGGACTCAGAATCAAACGCACCCCGGGCTGTTACCTGCACTCCCGAATTGATTGTACCGCCCTCAAAAACGGTATTATCGGTCACTGTTATCGAACCGGATATTGAGCTAAGCTCAACATCGCCCTCGATCAATTGAATATTCAGGAGACTGAATTGATCACCGGACAACTCCGAGGTAGCATCCCCGGAAATTTTAATCGTTTCCAGCACATTCATCTCACCATCGGCGGTTGACTCCACAATCACACCGGCCGGGACGGTTATAACTTCACCGGTTACTGTGTTCACCAATTCAATAGTACCACTGTTACTGACAATAACATCACCGGAATCGGGAATGGAAATAATCCAGAATTCTGTTCCTTTGACCGACGCGACCGAGGTGGGGGTAGCGATAATAAATTCGCCTTTGCGCTGAGTGGCAATCGAAGCTTTCAAAACACCCTGCTCCATGCTGATACGCTTGGATATCCCGGAACTGCCGCGTGAACCGGTAATAGTCACTTCAGTGTCACCTTTCAGCTTCAGCTGGGATTTATCATCCAGAAACAGGATCAATGCTGAGCCATCCTTGCCTGTACTTACCCGATCCTGATCATAAAGCAAAGCGCCTTTTTTCAATGCCGCTTTCTTCTCTGTTTCGGCCCGAGTGAGATCCACCTGCCCCTGTTTCTTGGTGGTAACTGCCAGTTTGTCGGCAGCAAAACCCGCCGAAAGAATCGTCAATAGGCCCAGTAATTTTATACTTGTTTTAACCATTACTCGGCCTCCAGGTTTATTACGGACAGAGTCCCATCTTCAAATTGGTCCTTCAACTGTATCAAATCTGCCTCTTCAATAATCTCATCGTCCAGAGTAACGTTGCCTGTAGCGTTATAACCAGACAGAGGACCACCGGGATCAAACAGACCATCAAACACATCCTCGGTAATAATGGTCTTTAAGTATTCATTAAAACTGTTGCTTCCACTTTCCGCATTGAAAATACTGAACACATATACCGGGCTATCCAGTTCTTCTATGCCGGTAGTTGTGGATACGCGCTTCTGGACCTGATAGGCGTAGATACCGCCTGGGTACAATTCTATCGCTCCTGTAGGTGGATACATCATATTCAATTGATTACCGACAGGATGCCAACCGAGTGTCTGGTCGACTGGCAGGGTGGTAATATCCTCGATGGCATCATCAATTGATGTGTGATCCTCGGCCCGGAACTCCGCTACACGAATGTAAAATCCGCACTCGAAACAATTATCCAGTACCGGCAACGGCAGTAAATCCGATTCCCAGTTAAACACCGGGAAAGTGGTATAAACAACATTATTGTCCAGGTCGCCCCAGGGACCGCCAGGGCTGCCCATGACCAGCTCCAGAGAGACCGGCGTAACAACGTTCAATATCGTCCGGCAATCATCGGTACAGTTAACTGGCATTAGATCATCAGAGCCCTGTAAATTGGCTTCAACTTCCATAACAAAACTGTATATGCCATCCGGCAGCTGGCCAAAGGTAAGAATATCCTGAAAGATGGTGGTCAGCTCATCGGTGTCTTTTACCTCTTCATTGTTGACACTTATGGAAATTTCATCGCCAAAAATATCCCTTATTTCCAGGGCATCAATTGTGAAATCGCGATTATCAAGATTCACCGGGGCACGCATGATAAAAGCGTCACTGGTAGATAGATGAGCAACTTCCTCATCCAGATCCAGTGCCGGCGATTGGATATGGATCGAGAAATCGATCGATACCTCAATCGGGGGTTCATACCGACCGCTGGCATCCGTGGAACAGGTGGGACAGCTTAAGGTGTAATAAAATAACTGAAAGTCGGTTTCACCTGTTTCCAGGTCCACAGAAGTTAAATAATAGGTAACAAACTGATTGAATTGACCATCGGCTTCAAATATCGGTGTCTGGCAAAATAGTATTGATGTTAACGCCAGGCTGGAAAAAAATTTGATGACTCTCTTCATTATTGCTCCTTGAATTGTGTTGCGGCTGGCACCGCGCAAACTAAAAACCTGACAAAGATACCACTGTTATTTTTAAAATAAAAGAGTAATTGACACAGTCTTGATCTTCGCGTGACCTATACCACTTTTAGCGCTATGCAATCGGGTCCTGCGGAAGAACATATATTGATATCATATTCTAATCTTCGCCTTCAACTTTGGAGTGGTTAGCAATTCTTTGGGTTACTTTCGGGGTGCCAGCGCGACTTTGCGTCGCTGTGTACTGGTTTTCTGTAAGTGGGGTTAAAAAACAGGGGGCGCTGACACGCCCCCTGTTTCCGAATTAATGTTTGAATGTTTTATTAAAAGGGCAGGTCGTCGTCCTCGCTGTCCGCCACTGGTTCATTTGCAGCCGGACCTTCGGCATCTTTGCGTCCCAGCATGGTGAAATTATCAGCAATCACCTCCGTTGTATAGCGCTTTACGCCATCTTTGTCTTCCCAGTTCCGCGTTCTTAGGCGTCCTTCCAGATAGATCATCTGTCCCTTCTTCAAATACTCCTTGGCCCGTTCAGCCAGTTTACCCCACAGTACACAACGGTGCCATTCGGTATGCTCCTCGTTTTCACCATCGCTTTTACGCCATGATTCATTGGTGGCCAGATTAAAATTTGTTACGGCACTGCCGGAGGGTGTATAGCGGCTCTCGGGTACACCACCCAGATGCCCGACCAGGATGACTTTATTTACACTTCCTCTTTGCATGATATTCTCCTTTTATTGTATTTACAGATTAGATACTGATTTTAAACAGAATCGCTTCGTTTAATTGTACATCCGCAAGGTCGCTTGAGTCAAGATTTTTATAGAATCGGCCAGTTCTCCAATAAAAAGAAAGGGGCGCCGAAGCACCCCTTTCGCAAGAATCCAGCTTGGTTAAGCTGCTATTTCATGATCACGAGTTTACGGATTGCGGAGAACTCATTCGCTTCGATCCGGTAGATATACAGACCTGAAGCAACCGTCGCTCCGGCATCAGTGGTGCCATCCCATCTTACTTGGTAGTAAGCAGGGGCGTGCTCACCGTTGATCAGGGTACGAACTTTCTGGCCCAGCAGGTTGTAGATATCAATCCGTACTTGGCTGAGTTCCGGAATATCGTAGTTAATCGTTGTGATCGGGTTAAACGGATTCGGATAGTTCTGGTGCAACGCGAACACATCCGGAATCTCAGGACCTACTTCCACACCGACTGCAGTAAGATCGACGGTCAGAGTCCGCGGACCGTTGACGGCCGGGGTATCGTCATAACCGTCTGTTGCCGTCACATTCCAGGTACCGGTCAAGGAGGCGGCGCCCTGAACATCGAAGATCTCCGTGTACAGTTCCAGATAGGGTATTGCTACCGTGGTTACATCGGTACTGATTTCCCAGGTATAGGTACCCAGCGTGAATACGAAATCATAGGTCACTGTTTGCCCAATATCCGGGTCAACTGAAGGCTGCCAAATGAAGCCGGTCGCACCGGTCAAATTATCGACCGACAGCGTGAAGTTATCCGGATACATCACCAGCGATGGCGCCGGTGGAGGCGTATTCAGACCGGCAGCTACAGAATGGTTGGAGCTATCGGTGTCCACAAAGATCATTGCGCCCGGATTATCGGAAGCCAGAATGAGAGGAACGTAACCGGTTACGAAGTAATCATAGTCCTCTAAGGCTATAACATCTTCATCGATGTAGGTTTCTTCTTCCAGCGGCTCGTCGTTCAACAGTATATCATCACGATAGACGTTGAAACGCAGGGCCGGTGGTGTCGGCGTACCGCAGATTTCCAGGAACCAGTCATAGGTACTGTCTTGCTGGAAAAAACCGGAGCTATCATAACCGCTCAAGCCACTGTTGATATCGTCCTGGTCGGGGGTGGGAGCATCAATCCGCAGCGGTGGCATCCAGATGTTGGCATCAAAATTGGAATAATAGGCATCATCCAGCAATTCAACGGCTACCTTCAAGTAGCTGGAATCTGTTTGCTGGTATTCCAATCCAACCAGGTCGAGCGAGGCGTCGTAATAATAGCTTGACTCAAGGGCGTAGAAAACAGTATCGCTTTCAATCACGCTCTGGGTAACACCCGCTAGATCGGTCGATGCAACCGTAACAAAGGCGCGGACCGTATCCGGGAATGGATCAGCGGCATTATACCAGATACCGTGGTGAACCGCCATTTCCAGCGTCATTGGTCCCGGTGGGAATTCGAACAACGTAGCGAGCGTGGGGGCTGCGAAACCAGAGTCGGGACCATAATAGTGCGGTCCGTAGAAACCGGTAAACCAGCCGGACGGCAGCCAGTTGGAATAACAGGCATCACGATTGTCGTAAACCGGTCCGGGAACCAGATCGGACTCGTTTCTGTCCATGGTGATCTGCTGTGTGACCGGAGTTCCTCTAATCAGTTCTCTTGATCGTGCAGCAGGACCATCCCAGCTCAACTCAATCTGTCCCTGGGTTCCGGCGGCCACCAGGTTAGTCGGGCCAGCCAGACCAAAGAAGTCGAAATCGTCAACTCCCATACCTTCACCGTTTGCGGAGGAATAACCGCCCAGGTGGAAGTAATAGAAGGCAAACTGTACATATTCTTCACCACCAGCCAGGTCTGCCAGATCGGCCATATAGTCAACCCAGCCGTCATTATGGTCGTATGAAAAATCGGTCACGGTATGCCAATCGCCCATATCAACACGTACCAACAGTTCGGTCATTGTTGTATTGTCGGGAGTCGTACCCCAACCTTGTTCATAACCAGCAAAGCTGACAATGCTTGAGTGCATGTCGCTGGCATCGATGAATGGTGATAGCAGTAGTGCTTCAAAGGTATAGCCGTTACCGGTTCCGTCTTCGATGAAGGCAAAGTCGGTGTGAGCCGGGCATTTGCCAATAACGTAAAATGATGAATCGGCGTCAGCCGAGTCACCAACCGTCCAGGTGATACCGTCGGGATGGGAGGTAAAGGCTTCCCAGCCAGCCGGAATCGCTGTCAGACCTTCAAAGTCTGTTAGTCCGGGCAGCACCTGCGTGACAGCACCGACATGGGTTTGAACAATCGTTTCATGGCTTTCGCCTTCGTCATAGAGCGCAGTGACGGCAAAATCATAATAATTGCCGTCCACAGCCGTCGCATCGGTGTAGGTCAGGTCAGTGGTTACATCAAGGAAGACCGGACCTTCCAGTGGAAATGGATTATCCTGGCGATATACCTTATAGCCAACCAGGGACCGCGATGGTGAGTTGGAATATTCATAGGTCATAGTAACCGTTTCTCTGGATAGTGAACGCTTTGCTGGCGTTACCACACCTTCATCAGCGTCGTATTCGACTGTGTTATCTGGATCAACGCGCTGTACCTCATACTCAACTGTACCGCGTGACGCCGGGGCAGCCCAGGTCAGGGTCGCATCAGCATAATGCGTTACTGCCAGGTCAGCTACCGGTGCATTGAAGAACGAATCGTAGAACACCTTGAAGTTATCAAAGGCACCACCCCAACCGTCTACAATAGAGCCATCAGACTCGAACAAGATCATGGGATAGAACCAGGTGGTTGCTTCCATGACCCAGGAAAAATCGGCGGTAACCGTTACCCAGCCATCGGAGTAACCGCTCATTTGGGTTTCTGTATCAACCCAGATCTCGCCGTCATCCAGCATTACGGCCAGGTAGAAAAAGTCCCATCCGTTTTCAGTATCGAATAGAGCATCCACCTGCAGAAGAATAGAGCCAGTTTCATAACCGGTCACATCAATTTGGCCTGCTCCTGAGCCCAACCAGTAGGCGGCATCGTCGTTAGCATAGGTCAAACTGTCCTGTTCCGGGAAGGCCAGCATCTGGGCGCCTGTGGCCGGTAAAACTGTGTCAGTCGGCGCAAAGAAGGTGTCAACGATGGCAAAGTTATTCCCGGTCCAAGTGAAAACCGCACCCTGGTCGTCGCCGGCTTCATAACCGGTGTAGTATAGCGGTACCTGAGTCATACTGTCAGCAACCAAGGCGACATTCTGTTCGGCTGTATCGCCATCAACAATGTTGATTCCGAAACCAACGGCGTGGAAACCATCAGCATAGAAACCAATCTCATTAAATCCTAGAGGCAGATACTCAATCAGGTAATAGCCTTCAGCGTCAGTGGAATCTTCGGCGAGGAATTCACCGTCAATGGTTATGACCTCTACCCAGACACCCGGCACCGGCAGGCCGCCAGCCATATTGACTGCGATACCTTCTACGGCACCACCCGGATCGGCTGTTGCACAATCTTCGTTGGACGGCACTGATTCAGAGGCATCCGGCAGAATCTGGGTGGCGTAATAGCAGTATTCCGTACCGCTAACCACATCTGCGTCACGATAATAACCGTTGAAAGCCCAGTCGTCGGCGTCCAGATCTGCCGCAATCAGGACAAATTCTCTGGTAACTTCCTCGCGGTAAACATTGTAGGTCGGGATATAGTCGGGAACCGTAACAATGAACTCGGTGCTCACAAAGTTGTTGTCTTCGTTCGATTCAAATTCGTTATCATAGAAATCAACTTCCAGCCCAACTTCAAGCGTATCCGGGCCAAAGTTAGCGTAGGTTAAACCATATAGGCCGACCGTATCGCTCTCACCAGGCGCAAGGGCCGCTGGATATAGATACCCAACATCCACCCCATTCACAAACCAATGAGCGGACTGGCTACCGGCGACGTCAGTACCGATATTGGATACTTCGGCAAATACTGTATCGGCCGAAGACCAGAATTCAGTAACTGTCAGGTCCGGTGCATCGTTGGAACCGGTGACCTCCAGAACGACATCACCATAATTACTGCTATATCCATAACATTTAACGTAATAGGTTCCAGCCGTCAGGGCATCTTCACCGGCAAATTCAATTACCGACGGGCCGAAAGATCCGCAAGTTGATGTGTTGTCATCGTTGTAGCCCAGGTATTCAGCATCATCGCAGGCTGCCCAAACTTCCAGTTTGGTGTCAAAGTCAGATTCGCACAGTGATACCGTGACTGATAAGAAACTGCCATCATATGTGAAACTATACCACACGGCTCCATAAGCATCGATGGAATCCAGGACCGCAGGATCATTCACAGCGCCATAATCGATGGCCGTTTCACATAGTTCGCCCGGTTCAGGTAATGTTGCCAAAGGAACACTAACCGTTCCGGTAGCATCAACAACCGGATCGGCATAGCCATCATCCCACAAGAGGAAGTCAACATCAAAAGCGGTGGTGTAATCCTCTACAAAAACGGTTACAGCTTCACCGCCGGAGAAACCACCCCATCCGGTCGTATCGTTGGCACCCCAGGTCACTACCTGTCCGTTGATTACGCCGTCGCCTTCATCTGATCCGCTGGCGGCTGTTATCACAACGCCGGCAGGGAAGGTCAATTGCAAACCATCGCAGTATGAGATGGTTGAGCTCACGATATCAATATCAAAAACCAGATCCGTACCGCCGGTGGGCATATCAATGGCGGTAACTGTGACCGACGAACCAGTTAAGTCGCGGCTACTAATATCAGTGACGCTGGTGGCAGTTGAGAGCTTTTTCTGGAGTACCAGATCACGCTTTTCGGCGGTTCCTTCCGGTTCATCCGCTTTTATTTTTCTTTCAGTCTGTGGTAAAACCAGTCCATTGTGGGCCACTGGTGCTGGAGGCAGAAATTCACTCGCTGAAGTTTCCCAAGACAGGTCCACATAACCGGCACCGGCGTCAGCCATGAAATTGACTGGTGCTGGTGGCGGCGGATCAATGTGGATATTCAGGGTGTCTAGATTGTTGGTCTCGTCCAGCTCCAGAACATCATCATCTGTATCGCATTCGAAAACGATCTCATAATCGCCAGTATCGCCCAACGTATAATAATTAAAACCGGTAAGGGTATAGGTGTGCGACGCGCCGATAGCCAGGGCAACACCAGACTCAACCACATAACCCTGATAGACGCCGTTGATATACAAACCGTGATAATCGGTACCATTCCAACCGGGTGAATCGGCGTTACCCTGGTTGGTTACGACCACGTCCAGAGTATCGGTCGACATCGTCATTGAGGTAACGACAAAGTCCGCGGCCAGTAGTTCAGTTTCGCCGGTAATATCTAGAGTATAGTTACCGCTGGATGAGCTATAACCGTAGACCTTGACATAATAGGTCCCCAACGCCAGGGCCGGGTCGCCGGTGATTTCTATGGCTGAGCGTGAACCGGTTGAGCAAAGGGTGTAGTTATCATCATTATAGTATTCATAAGACGAACTATCGCAGGCCAGCCAGACTTCCAGTTTGGTGTCGAATTCGGAGCCACACAGGGAAACCAGGATCGACTCGTAGGCATCGTCGACTGTGAAGCTGTACCAGACGGCCTCGTAAGATGCAATCGCTCCTGTGGCTTCAACGCTGTTTACAACACCGTAGTCAAATGGGTTGTCACAAGCAAAGCCCTGGGGAAGGGAAGTATCAAAGCTGAGATCAAGTGTAAAGGTAATACTCTGTGGTGATGGCCAGGTAGAAACTATGGTAAAATAAGTACCTGCTGCGATCGGCGCATAACTGAATGAACCGCCGCTGGAGCCCGTCGCGTAGGCGATACAGGTTGGCGAAGCATCTGGACAGTCGTCCAGAATGTGCAAACCGGCATAGCTACCAGCAACTGAACCCGACAGGTAGCCGGCTTCAGTCAGGGTGAATTCATAAACGATGTCGTCACCACCCATGTAATTGCTGTTACAGGGCGATGTGCCGTAGTCGTCTCCAAAGCCTTCGGTTGTACCGGCCAAATCAACCGCTGGTAGAGTCAGGGCGATTGGATCGGCGCAGACGGAACCCTGGGGTGCGCCGGCAGCCGGCTCGGCAAAGAAACCGAGAGCATAAGCGCCGGTGCTTGCGCGCAGGTCGCTCCAGTCGGCAGCGCCGATGTAATATGTTCCAGCCACAAGGGTGGTTGTGATTTGCTCATCGTCACCACTGAGACCGCTATCATCACTATCAAGCCCAGTGCTGTCAGAACTGAAAAGGGCAACTTCCCCATCAAGTTCTGAATAGCCGTCAATGAATAAATCGATTATTACATCCGATTCTTCAGTCAACGTAAATGTAAAGAAATCTACGTCGTCAGCCGGATCGACAATACCAGCAAGTGTATCGTTGCCTGCAATAGCTGTGGCGGTGGCCAGATCATCATTTGGTTCGTTCAGGTCAACTGGTATTTCAACAATATCATCAGCATCCCTGGGGTTCACAGTAAATGCGCCATAATAATAATTGACTGCGCCTACAACATCATAGTATGATCCGACAGTTGTTGCAGTCTCTGCAGCTGAAAATACCTGATCATCAACCAGTGCGTCTCCACTGCCATCATCCAGCTTGAATGCCCAGTGATCACTGCCTGCGTTGGTTGAGACTGCGGTACATTCACCGGAAACCGTCACTAACATGCCTTCATGTTCTTCCGCCAAAGTATTTGTTACAAGAACGATGGGGGCTGGAAGGTCATTTCCTGACGAGTTGATTGTAATATCAGCGATGCTTGAGATCTGAGTTAAATTGTTGTATTCAATGACAACACCTTGCACCGTGACATTGTCTCCAAGAGCGTATGCGCTTACATCGCCACTTACGTAAACATAAATACCAGAATAGTCCGCAGTGCCATCCTGCATGTAAAAAGAGTAAGACGTTAATGCTGTAATTACTCCACTAGTCTCAACATATTCATCTGCATGCTGTGAAGCATCGCCACCTGTATCAGGTGTTTGAATTTCAACAATTGTATAGGGATTGTATGTTGGTGGGGCAGCTACGTTTGTAGCGCCGGGGGTCCGCGTGGCCGTAATGTGCCAATCGGAATTGGCGTAAGCTGCGCCTCCCTGTCCATCAGTTACTCTTGAAGAAGAACCGGAGGATCCATTTATAATGAGAATTCCCGGTAAACCAAACTCTGTTTCGAGTCCTGTGTCGCCGTCTGCATCATCATAGATAATGGCGTCTACTTGTGCCGCTCCAGTAGCTGCAGCAAGCTCTACGCTATATAATGCATCTCCAGGGAAATCTGCTGCTGCTGCACCAAAAACAAGTGCTGCACCATCAGTACCGTTTTGAAAGCTGGTCCAGGTGCCATTTTGGTCTGGCGTATAGCCTTCTACCTCAGTGACACCCGATTCGGCTAACACAAAAAAACCGTCCGCCGGAAGTGTCCCTGTCAATTCAGTTGCTTGGTATGCTTCATCATTATAACCATTGACAAACACAAGTACCAATCCGCTTGCAGCGAGGTCAATGTCTGAACTGGTTGTGTTGAATAACTCCAAGTATTCTAGTGAAGAAGTATTTGTATCAAATTCGTTTATCACAATACCAGGAAGGGATAGCGGCAGACCGGCGGGAGCGGCTACATAATTGTCTGCAGTAACCGGTTCAGTGCCATCGGTCTGTCCATTTGAGGTGGAGAGGGTCAGTGGGCCGTCATCTAACGGGGGAAGCTCAGTATTGTCTTCAAACTGGAAATAAAAGACTGTATTTGCGTCGGTTCCCAGTGGTGCCGTGGTTGAGGGTGAAAAACCGGTAGTATCATACAATGCAATATTTGAAAATTTCACCTCATCAAATATTGAATTTGGGGTCGCAGAAAACCAGCTGTCTTGCCCACCAATAACAACAGGGGTTGTACCATCAGTTAAGGCTAAATCGGCTCCATCAATTTTAGCACCATCGGCAAAAATCAGGGTTCTGCTGCCCGCCCTAACGACGGCAACATGATGCCATTCGTTTTGTGAAAGGACTCCGGTGGATATTACAGTGCCGCCATTAAGATCAAAGCGAACGCTACTGGAAAAAATAAAAAGCTCCCATTCACCTGCTCTATCGGCAATAAATCTTCCTGAGGCGACGTCATCGTTGATATATACCCAGGCTTCAATTGTAAAATCTCCGGTAACATCCAGTGCCGCGTCATCGTCAATGCGAAAACAGCCTGCGGCATCCTGGCCAAGTGAAAAATCGTTTTGACCAAAAGCAACGGTCAAAGTAATGATGGTAAGTACTAATGTTAGCTTGCGCCACATAAAAACCTCCTTAAGGTTTTGTTGTTTATCTTTGGTGAAATCTTGTCAATCGTCCATAATGGGGCGCATCGCACCCCTCCCTTGAGTTAAAAAGTGAAGGCAATATATACAACTGATGTTTTTAGTGTCAAGAATTTGATTGGATAATTTAAAAACCCTTAATTGGTGGGAAAGCGCTGTGCGCGGGCGCACTATTTCAGTACTTGCGCAAAACCCCGACAACAACGCCGTTAATAGCAACCCGCTCCCGGCCGTACACCTGCGGTTCCATAATTTTATTGGCCGGGTGCAATTCCACCAACTCGTCCCGTTGATAAAACATCTTTATCGTGGCGTCGCTGTTATCGATCAGGGCTACCACGGTATCGCCTGTACGAGGAGTGCGATGTCGGTTGACCACCACCAGGTCGCCGTCAGCAATATGTTGATCGACCATCGATTCGCCGCTGACCTTTAAAACATAATGATCCCCATTTGAGATAAATTCCGCTGGTACCTGGATCTGCTCCGGATTTTCGATAGCGGCGATCGGCTGGCCGGCGGCGACGACTCCCAAAACGGGGAGTGTGTCTTGTGGTTCATCATCGACTATCTCTATGCCCCGCACCCGGTTCCAGGCTTGGGATATAACGCCTTTGGATTTCAGAGAATTAATATGTTTATATACTGTGCCTTTGGATTTAAAACCGAAATGAAGCGCAATTTCATCAAATGTCGGCGAAAACCCATTGTCGGAAATGTAGGTTTTCAAATAATGCAGAATTTCAGATTGTTTCTTAGTCAGGAACATGGCGTACAGAAATAGTACACCCAAAAAAACAACTAAGTCAAGGGAAAGGTCAATTCCTGCTGTAATTTAGTAACCAGTTGCTTGATCCGCGGTTCTTTCTTCTTGCGTTTCTCGATCATTCGACAAGCATGGAGTACAGTGGTATGGTCACGGCCGCCAAAATGCAGGCCCAGCTCGACCAGTGGCGTACCAAGAATTTCCCGGCAGAGGTAAATGGCCACCTGGCGAGCTTCGACCAATGGTTTTTTGCGGCTGGGACTGACCAGCGCGGTTTCTTTATGGTTGGTTGCTTCCGCCACCCGGCCGATGATATCCTCGATTGTCAGTTCGGTCACAAATTGCTTGCCAAGACGATCCTTTACGGCCTGCTTGACCATGGCCATGTCAATCTCACGATTGGTCAGGGAAGAATGGGCCAGTACCCGGATAATCGTGCTTTCCAGTTCCCGCACATTATTCTTGATGTGGGTAGCCATGAATTCAACGATATCGTAAGGAAGGTCGAGTCCGTTCTGCTCGGCTTTATCCAGCAGGATAGCCACCCGCACCTCAAAATCCGGCGGCTGAATATCCACTGCCAGCCCAGAGCGGAATCGGGACAATAACCGATCCTGGAGACCACTCATTTCGCCGGGATAGCGATCGGCGGTCAGTACAATCTGTCGACCCGCCTGATAAAGCTCATTAAAAGTATGAAAGAATTGTTCCTGGGTCTGTTCCTTGTTCTGAAAAAACTGGATGTCATCAATCAAAAGTATATCGGCACTGCGGTAGCGGCGGGAAAATTCAATGGTATTATTCTTCTGAATCGATGAAATAAAGTCCAGAGTAAATTTCTCGCTGGTAGCACAGATCACTTTCAATTCCTGCCGCAGGTGCACCAAGTGATTGCCGATAGCATGCATCAGGTGGGTTTTCCCCAGACCCACCCCACCATAGATCACCAGTGGGTTGAAATTGGGTTGCCCGGGTGTTTCCGCTACCGAGGTGGCCGCTGCCCTTGCAAACTGGTTATTTGCACCTTCTATAAAAGTGGAAAACGTATAGCGTGGATTCAATTGGGGCGGTTCCTGGGGAGGCTTGGGCTTGGGCGTCAGGGGTGCCCCGGTAATATCAAGGCCAACTTTGATACTTTCGGGGGAAACAGTATATTTTACTTTGATTTCCGACTGGAGAATTTTTGCCAGCGTTCGTTCAATTAAAACCGTATAGTGGCTTTCGATCCATTCGAAAAAAAACTGGTTGGGCACCTCAAGGATCAACTCCCTATCCGTAAGCGCGATCGGTGCGATCGGTTCGAACCAGGTACTGTAGGCATGATCCGGCACTGATTGCCGTAATATTTCCTTAGTACTATCCCAAACGGTTTCGTGTGTTATGATCAGGTTATCCACAGGCTATCCACAAATACCAATATATTAATTTAGCGCTGTTTCATTATTCAGAACAAAGGGCAATTACAGTATATTCTACTTTATCCTGGTATGTTTATCCACAGCCCACACCGGTATTTATATTGTTATTATTGCATCTTTTTATTTACTTTTGCAGGCTAAAAACGGAGTGATAATGAAGCGGACGTTCCAACCAAGCAGAAGAAAGCGCAAAAACCGTCATGGTTTCCGGGCCCGTATGGCCACCGTTGGCGGAAGAAATGTGCTGCGTCGCCGGCGTGCAAAAGGACGCAAGGTTTTATCAGCATAAATAAGCGAAACCTGTTTTGGTTTTATCTATAATCAACCAAGCACTGCGGACAATAGTCTCGGCGTTTATTCGCAGTTATAAGTTTTTTTTGTCGCCGGTACTTGGCAGCAGTTGCCGTTTTCATCCCACCTGCAGCAACTATGCCCTGGAAGCGTATCAAAAACGTTCATTTCTCCGGGCCACCCAAATCGTAATCAAACGCTTAGCTAAATGTCATCCCTACCATCCTGGTGGTTATGACCCCCTGTAAATAATGGATCGAAATACTGTCATCGCCTTTTTCCTGATCGCACTGGTAATTTTCCTGTGGCCGGTATACATGGATTATGTTTCTCCCCCGAAACCAGTTGTAGAACCGGCAACCCGGTCCACCGAAACAACACCCGAACCAGTTGAAACGGTACCGGTGATCCGCCCAACCCCAACAATGCCGTCACCACCGGTAACAGCGGTATCCACCGACTCCGCTCTACCCGACGCAGCGGAGAAAATAATCCGTATCGATCATACCCTTTACAAGGCCGACATATCGAATCTGAATGGCGGGTCGATCATCTCTTTCCAGTTGAAAAATTATCAACGATTCGACTCCACCCAGGTTGAGTTGATTTATGAAAAAAACAGATCCAACCTGCTGATATCATTTGTTTCCGTCTTGGATGGCCAACAAGTCAATTTAAATAACAGCTGGTATTTTGATGAAACGATAACCACTAGGAATATCACTGACGAACCAGTTGAATTGACATTTTATACTTTTTACAATGATCAACGTGTTGAAAAAACACTCGTCGTTAATCCGGAAACCTATCAAATCGACCTAAAGGCCAACCTGGTGCCTGTTTCGGCCTATGTTTCTCAAGGGCTTTTTACGATTCAATGGCCCCACGGTTTACCGATAACGGAAAAAAACATTAAAGATGATCTAACCTATTTCAAGGGATACGCCTATCTTGGGGACGATTTACATACACCCAAAGCAAAGCCTGAATTGAAACTTGAGCGTCTGATCGGCCAGACTGGTTGGGTGGCGGCCCGCACCAAATATTTTGTTGTAGCTTTGATACCTGATAGGCCAGCCCCGTCGGCAGAAATTGGCGGCTATGCAGTAAACAGCAATAAAATAAAACGGAATATTTACACCGTCGCGCTTCATCGGGAATCCGCCGAACCCAGCATGACTAAATTATTTTTAGGTCCCCTGGAATACAATCGCGTTAAGGCTCTAGGCGTAAACCTTGAGCGCGTCATGAATTTCGGCTGGTCCTTCATCCGGCCGATAGCCAAAGGTGTGCTGTATCTCCTTACCAAGATGCATGTCGGTATTCCTAATTATGGTATCGTATTGATAATCTTCGCTGTTTTGGTAAAAATCCTGGTTTACCCGCTTACTAAGAAAAGTCACCAGTCTACCAAGGAAATGCAGGCGGTCCAACCTCTGGTGACTGAACTCAAGGAAAAATATAAGAACAATCCTCAAAAACTCAATCAGGAAACCATGGCCCTGTACAAAGAGCATGGTGTAAATCCCTTGGGTGGTTGCCTGCCACTGCTGCTCCAAATGCCCCTGCTGTTTGCTTTGTTTCAGGTCTTCCGGTCAACGATTGAGCTACGGGGCGCCCATTTTGTGTGGTGGATATCCGATCTTTCCAGTCCGGACACAATTTTTTACCTGCCTTTCAGTATCCCCATCTATGGCGACCAGGTCAGCGTATTGCCAATTGTCATGGGGGTGTCCATGTTCATCCAGCAAAAGATGATGCCGACCCAGGCCTCTGGTCAGCAAAAATATATGTCCTACTTTATGACCGGCTTTTTCATGCTGCTGTTCAATAATTTCCCTTCCGGACTCAATCTTTATTATACCCTCTTTAATGTTTTAACCATCCTGCAGCAAAAATACCTTACCCCGCAGCAACAACCTGTTGTTGTCAAGAAGCGGTCCGCGAAGAAGCCTGGAAAAGGCCGTAAATAAACCACGCCGATGATGGCGGCCGATACAATTGTGGCCACAGCGACTGCCTACGGCGTAAGCGGTATCGCAGTTGTCAGGATCAGCGGGCCAACAGCACCAACGATTGCCACCTCAATCTGCACCCCAAAAAAAGGGGCTGCTCCCGCCTTTCCTCCTCGTAGTGCCGTTTATGCAGTTATCCACAATCAGGGCACACCCGTAGACGAGGCAATTGTAACCGCTTTCGTAAAGCCGCATTCCTATACCGGCGAGAATTTAATCGAAATAGCCTGTCACGGAAATCCAGTGATCGCTGAGGCTATTATTGCCGAGGCCTGCCGGTTCGGTGCGCGCATTGCCGAACCGGGTGAGTTTACGCGCCGGGCTTTTATTAATGGAAAACTCGATCTGGTGCAGGCCGAATCGGTTGCTGGATTAATTAAAGCCAAAACGGTTGAAAGCAGTCATTTGAACCTGCAGTTATTAAAAGGGCACCTTTCCGACCGGCTACATAAGCTGCGCGATCAAATTATCAGTCTCACTGCAGAAGTGGAATTCGAACTGGACATCTCAGAAGACGACCTAAATCCCGGACTTTTGAACCGCTCTATAGCAGTTGTAAATGGTTTAATCGCTGATATTAATAATCTTATTGCCACATATAATCAAGGAAAGTTACTAATTGCTGGCGCAAATGTCGTTATTATCGGGGCTCCAAATGTCGGAAAATCGACCTTACTTAATACCCTTTCGGCCAGCAAGCGAGCAATTGTCAGTAGTATACCAGGCACTACCCGTGATACGATAGATGTACCACTCATTCTGGCTGGTGTGCCTGTTAATCTGGTCGACACGGCCGGCCTCAGAAATACGGTAGAGGAAGTTGAGCAGGAAGGCGTCCGCCGCACCCATAATCGGATCGAAGAAGCGGACTTGGTGCTAGCGGTATATGAACCACCAAACTTCGATCAGCATATTGAGTTCACGGTCGGCTCATCCATTCCTTTAATCAATGTTTATAATAAGGTTGACACCATTTCCAGCACGGATAGGAATCGTTTGTCAAAGGACAAAAAAGATGCTATCTGCATATCTGCCAAAACCGGTACTGGGTTGACTGGTTTAAAAGAACGAATTAAAACGGCAATGCGGATTTCCCCCGCACTTTCAGGGCAACTCCTGTTAACCACCGCTCGGCAGCATCAAGCCCTGTCTGTCTGTAACGACAGTTTAAGGCGTGCCGCAGAACTTCTGAATACGCAAACTGTTGCTTTCGAGCTGGTTTCAGTTGAGTTGCAGGAAGCAATCGGAGCTCTGGATCAACTGCTAGGTAAAACGACAGCTGACGACATAATTAATCATATTTTCAGCAATTTCTGCGTAGGGAAGTAACTGTTTCACGTGCAACCATATGCAGCACTTTGATATAGTTGTCGTCGGTGGTGGTCACGCCGGAATCGAAGCAGCCCTGGCCGGCGCACGCCTCAAGCGTCAAGTTGCGTTGGTAACACTGGATATCCGTGCAATCGGAAGGGCGTCCTGCAACCCAGCAATTGGCGGTCTGGCAAAAGGTCAAATGGTCCGTGAGCTGGATGTACTCGGAGGTATCATGGGTTTGGCTGCTGACCAGACCGGAATACAATTTAAAATCCTCAATCGCTCCAAGGGTCGCTCGGTCTGGTCTCCCCGGGCACAAATTGATAAGCGTCGGTATGAAGCCCAAGTTCGCAGCACACTCTTAAGCCAGCCTGAAATAACCGTTCTTGAAAATGAGGTCGTCGATATTACAGATTCCTCGGGCATATTAACAGGCGTGGTTCTCGCTGACGGTACTCGTATCAGTGCAGGGACAGTTGTACTGACCTGTGGTACTTTTTTAAACGGTCTGATACATATCGGCCACCGGAAGATCCCGGCAGGAAGGATGGGCGAATCGGCAGCCCATGGAATAACCGAAGCATTAACAGCCAGGGGTTTTCGGTCTGGAAGGTTGAAAACCGGAACACCACCGCGATTAATCAAATCAACCATTGATTTTTCGCAGGCAGCTCTGGTTCGCGGCGACAAGAACCCCTCCCCTTTTTCTTACCGAACCAGCGAATTTGATCCTCCCGATATTCCCTGTCATACAATTCGCACGACAGCGGCCTGCCATAATGAAATTCGGACCAATATTGCCGACGCGCCCATATTTTCAGGTGATATCGATAGTATCGGTCCGCGCTACTGTCCTTCGATCGAGGATAAAATATACCGTTTTGCTCATCATGATTCCCACACTTTATTTCTGGAACCCGAATGGACCGACTCAGAACAAATCTATGTCAATGGATTTTCAACCAGTCTACCGGGGCAGGTGCAATTGGCAGCCCTTAGAAAGATACCCGGATTGGAACAGGTAAATTATTTTCGTCCCGGCTATGCAATCGAATACGACTTTTTCGCACCCAGTCAACTGCACGCTTCGCTAGAGTCCAAATTAATTTCCGGTCTGTTTCTAGCGGGCCAGATTAATGGAACGTCGGGCTACGAGGAAGCAGCCTCTCAGGGCCTTGTGGCTGCAGTTAATGCCATTAAGTATTTAAGCGATGAGCCACCATTTACGCTGGGCCGTGACGAAGCTTATATTGGTGTTTTAATAGATGATCTGATAACAAAGGATACACTTGAGCCCTACAGGATGTTTACCTCGCGAGCCGAATATCGGTTGTTACTGCGATATTCCAACGCTGATCGCAGACTAGCTGATAAAGCCTATTCCTGTGGATTGATATCGGCCAAAAGGCATGCTTCCCTCCTGTCAAAAATCCAAATCACTGACCGGTTTTCCGACGCTCTCAACCAGCTAGTAAAACCGGCAGAAATTAATTCTATCCTGGTCGAAGTGGGTGAAGCGCCGGTCGCAGAGTCAATCAAAGCGTCCCACTTACTGAAGCGTCCAACTGTCAATACAAACATGCTGCCGGCTAGATTGTTTGAACAGGTCCAGTTTTCTGGATATCCGGCTGGGATCAGAGATGAAATAATATCCGAAGCGGAAACAGCAATTAAATATGAAGGATACATAGCTCGCCAAAACAAGCAGGTAGAAAAAATGAAGCAGCAGGAATCTTACCCGATTCCCGCTTCCTTTGATTATTCAAAAGTAGGTGCTATATCCAATGAGGGCCGAGAAAAATTACTCCGTGTCCGGCCCGACACCCTCGGTCAGGCCATGCGCATCTCGGGTGTGTCACCTGCAGACATAGCTGTTCTTTCGGTGGTATTAGCCAAAGGTCATTGATGGTTTCACGTGAAACATCGCTTTATGATTTAAATAAGTTTTTTCCGGCTTTAGGTCGCATACCGGAATATAAACAGCTCGAAAGAGCTTTAGTGCAATCTTCGCAATACGCCTGCTCGGGAGCAAACCTGTCGTTGACCACCTTAATCATTTTGGCCTTATGGCATAAATTAAAACAATCCCTGATCTGCATAAGCGACGACCAATCGGTCAGCGAAAGCCTGTATCACAGCACTTTCAACTTGGTTAATCAGGAGGTTTACTACTTCCCGGAGCGCATTGACAGTGAATCCACAATTCCCGGGTTTACTGCCGACTGGGAGCGCTATCAGTCCGAATTAATTTCCGTCGTTGACAATCTCGCAAATGGTTTGGTATTCACAACCAGTTCTGCTTTATCTGCGCCTTTAATTGGCAGCAGTCGCGCTGCAGGATATTCTCTGTCAGTCTCGTCAAGTGTTAATACCGGCGATTTTCTGGAAGAGTTGGATCGCTGGGGATATGAACGTGTTGACCATGTTTATACTCCTAAGACTTATGCCGTGCGCGGTGGGATCCTTGATATATTTTTACTGTCATCCAGGTCGCCTACCCGTATTGAGTTTTTTGGCAACGAGGTCGAATCCATTCGTTCTTTCAATCCATTATCTCAGCGGACAGAAAGTAAAATTAGCAGATTGGAAATACTGCCACCTCCCTCGGCCCCATCCAAATCCCTGTCCGCCTTAACTGATCTTCTTACTGACGATAATCGAGTTTTGAATATTGATAAGAATGACCATGGTTATTATATCGGCAGTGCTCCCCAGATTGCGGCAGACCTGATTAATTGTCAATCTACGTCTTTTGTACGCCAGTCCTGGGGGGTTAAGCTGGAGATCCTGACTAAGGCCTGGCGCCAAACTGAAGGTAATTTGTTTATTTTCATTGACTCAGCGTCGCAAGCCGATTCTCTAAGCGATAAACTCACTTTCCAGCCACAATTCCTAAACGCCACACCTCAAACAGGTTTTTTCCTGCCCGAAAATCGCTTAGCAGTTTATACCCACACCGATTTGTTCCAGGTTACACCAAAGCATAGAAAACGCTGGTCAGCATTCATGGGTAAGGCTGCGCACAAGCAGGTAAGCTCTTTAGAATCATTGGATTGGGGCGACATACTAGTCCATCAGGATTTTGGTATCGGTGTCTACCGCGGCTTGAAACATATCGAAGGTAAAAACTCATCACAGGAATGTATCAGCATTGAGTATGCGGACGGTGGTACAGTCTATGTCCCGGTGGATAAATTTTCCTGTGTCCATAAATATATCTCTACCGGTGATGCAAATCCACGTTTGTCCCGGCTTGGAACCGCCCAATGGGAAAAACAAAAATTTAAAACCCGTCGATCGGCCGCTACTGTTGTTAAGGAATTACTTGAATTATATGCTCAGCGTCAACAACCCCGTGGTTTTATTTATCAACCAGATCCGGAATTTGTAGCGGAATTAGAAGCGACCTTTCCCTATGAGGCAACTCCCGACCAGGCGCGGGCCATTGAAAACTCACTGAAAGATTTAATCAAAGCAACGCCAATGGATCGCCTGATTTGCGGTGACGTTGGTTTTGGAAAAACAGAAGTCGCACTGCGCACCGCCATGGGCGTTATCAGCAGCGGTTATAAAGTGGCTTTTCTGGCTCCGACCACCATCCTGGCTGACCAGCATTATCTGACAGCAAAGAATCGCCTCGATCCATTGGCCGTGCGAGTAGAACTATTATCCCGGTTTCGTACCGCCAAAGAACAGAAAAAAATACTTCAGGACTTAGCCCTTGGTGCAATTGATCTGATTGTTGGAACCCACCGCCTGCTGTCGGCCGACATCAATATACCACAGCTAGGTTTACTGATTGTGGACGAGGAACATCGATTCGGCGTTCGCCATAAAGAGCGAATCCGCCAAATTAAAAAGAATCTTGATGTAATGACGCTTACGGCTACCCCTATTCCCCGTACATTACAGCAATCATTAATTGGTATTCGCGATATCAGTAAAATTGAAACGCCACCCAAGGAAAGGTTGCCAATACGAACATCGGTGCACTATTTTAACTGGCGAATTATTACCGATGCGCTACAACGGGAACTTAATCGCAAGGGTCAAATCTTCTTTCTGCATAATACTATTGAGGCACTGCCTTTTTACCAGGCAAAAATCCAGGGCTATTTCCCCGGGAAAACGGTAGCGATTGCTCACGGACAGATGACCAGCAGGTCACTAGAGTCCACCATGCTGGCCTTTTATGATGGTGAAATTGATATATTGATCTGCACTACAATTATAGAATCCGGCCTTGACATATCCAATGCAAACACTGTTATTATCAATGATTCACATCGCTTTGGTTTGTCTCAGACCTATCAAATTCGGGGGCGGGTGGGGCGCAGTAACCGCCAGGCATACTGTCTCCTGCTAATTCCCAACAACCACAAACTGACAAAAAACGCTTATCAACGTCTGAAAGCAGTCGAATATTTCTCCAATCTTGGGGCAGGTTATGATATAGCTTTGAAAGATCTTGAAATCCGTGGCGCCGGAAACCTGTTTGGTTTTGAGCAAAGCGGTCAGATTGCCACTGTGGGTTTTGATATGTACTGTAAAATACTTCAAGAAGCGGTCAACGAAGCAGTGGGCAAGCCGGATTCGGATCGACACGCAACTACCCAGATTGTATTCGGCGGCACAGCCCTTATACCAGCTACTTACATGAATATTGTTCAAGATCGATTATTTTTCTATCAAAAACTCGCTGAAGCGGAAACCATACCGGAAATCACTAAAATCGCTGCTGAAATACAGGATCGTTTTGGTCGCCCGCCGGAGGCAGTTGCAAACCTGATCTCCATTGCTAAATTGAGAGTTAGGTCATCCGGTTCCGGTTTAGATTCTTTGAGTATTCAACCTGATTCAATCAAGGGAACCGTCACTAAAAATACACGTTTCCCTAATTCAGCCGAAATGATGTCAGAATTGGAAAAATTACTTGGCAATTCCTCCTACCGCTACAGGTTCAGCGTTGATAAACATAATCATCTGATATTTAACGTGTTTCCCCCCTCCTTGTCTGAGGCCACTATCTTTGCCAGTTCAATTGTGGAATTGTTTTCACTATCCCCAGTGGAGTAATTTTATTAAATGAAAGAATATATGAAACTTAAATTATGGCTGCTTGTTCTAGTATCGGTTGTATTGATTTCTTGCACAACTGATCAATCGGAAGAAACCGTGGTTGCCCGGGTTGGAAAAGTAGTCCTTTACCAAGCAGGATTAAATCAGCTTTTAGCGGAACGGTCGTTACCAGCTTCAAGTTCACCGCTGATTGTTTCAAAGTGGATTAATGATGAGCTGCTTTTCCAGGCGGCTTTGAAGCAGAATCTTGACCGAGACCGGACCATTCAGCGTTCAGTCGAACAGTATCGGCGTGAACTATTAGGGCGCACCTACCTTGAAATTGCAATGTCAGCCGGTTTAACCGTTGCACAGGATGAAATAAATGCCGCCTATGAAGCTAATTTGGAAAGTTTTTATCGCCCAGTTGATGAGGCGCGCATCAACCATTTTATTATACAGGATCGCAACGCAGCCCGGAACGTCCGTCGTATTCTTGCTCGCAGTCGCTCGGGTGCAAATCGGAAGGAAATCTTTGCCAGCCATCATGTTGAAACAGTTACGGTAAAACGGGGATCATTACTCCAATCAGTGGACGATGCGATCTTCGGTCATGGTTCACGGGGATCTGTGCTGGGGCCAATCGCAACTGATTTCGGTTATCATGTAATCGAAGTGTTGGAGCGGCGCAAGGAAGGTTCCTACCGTGATTTGGATGATGTATACGATGAATTGCGTCATCAGCTGTTTCAAAACCATGCCGCACTTAATTCAGTAAAAATATTAGACAGTCTGCGGGCCATGACCGAAATTGAAATAAACTTGGAGAATATGAATCCATGAGGATAAAATATCATTTAAGGTTGTTATTCCTTCTGTTTACCACCTTTATTATCGCTCAAGACAACCAGATGGTGATAGATGGTCTTGCGGCGATCGTAGATGACAATATAATATTAAAAAGTGACGTTGCCCAGTTAGTTCAGATGACAGCCATCCAGCAGCGCATCAATCCGCAACTGGAACCGGACCGACTCGAAAGGCTCCAAAATGAAATTATTCAATCAATGGTTGATCAGAAGATTATTCTTGAAATGGCAAAGCTTGATTCAATCGAAGTTAAAGACAAGGAGGTTGATCAGGCGCTCGACCAGCAAATTGAATACATGATCACTCAGGCCGGTAGCGAAGAACAAGCTGAGGAAATGCTGGGTCAATCATTGAAGTCTCTTCGGCGGGAATACTGGCCGGATATGCAGGACCGAATGATAACCGAACGCTACCAGCAGCAATTATTAATGTCAATTTCTATCAGTCGTAAGGAAGTTGTGGGATTTTTCAATACCTATGTAGATAGCCTGCCCCACTTCCCAACCCAGATCAATTTATGGCATATCCTGATGGCGATCGAACCGGGCCCCACCAGCCTGGAAAAAGCCTTCGGAGAGATTAACGGCTTGCGTGCACGTATCGTGGTGGGTGAACTATTCGAGGAATTAGCCCGCGAATATTCGCAGGATCCCGGTACCGCCGGTAATGGTGGCAGTCTGGGGTTTGTACGCCGCGGATCGCTAGTACCCGAATTTGAGTCAGTCGCTTTTACTTTGGAAGACGGTGAAATTAGCCAGCCGGTAAAAACGCAATTTGGATACCATTTGATCCAACCGATTGAAAAGCAGGGCGAAAAAATTAATGTGCGCCACATACTTATCATTCCAGAGATTACTGAATCAGATGAGTCGCGAATCTACCATTTCGCTGCCAACCTTAAAGATTCCATTGCCACCCTGGATGATTTTTCAAGGCTCGCAAAAATTCATTCGAAAGATGCTGAAACCAGGGGAATGGGCGGCGATCTGGGGTGGATCAATCCAGAGGAATTTCCTATTCCTGAAGTCGCACAGATTATTAATTTGATGGAGATGAACGAGTGTAGTCTGCCGGTGAAAACCAGTTTTGGTTATCACCTTTTCTGGATTGAAGACACAAAAATCGGCGGCAAACCAAACCTTACAACCCACTGGGCCGACTTGGAGCGGATGGCTCTAGAACATAAGCAGGCAAAATGGTATTCGGAGTGGGTCGCTAAAGCTCGTGGGAAGTTTTATATTCAAATCATGGATTAAACTGTTTTTCCACAATATTACCAACAGAGTATCAACAGTAATTATTTCGCTCTAATTGCCCTTCATTTCTGCTAATAGTAGCCATTAAATCACCAATTAACCACAAGTATCCTATGCTTATCCACATGAAGCTATTTGTTAAGTAAATGAACTACAGCATTGAAGAAAATGTCTGTTTATTTATATATCAATTAGAGTATTCAACAA
>CAYTPW010000019.1:0-68971 GCA_964439935.1 uncultured bacterium
TTTATGTAGTTGGATGAAAAACGACCTGTCTATCGAAGATACCGATTAATCGGGACGCAGATAGATGGCGTGAAAATGGTGGCAATGGCGTTTGACACCATTCTCTTAATGAAAATTCATTAGTCGCTTTTTATAGATAGGCACAGCGTAAAAAGATAAAACGCTGGACATTACAACAAAGAAAGCATTACAATCCGACCTAATGCACAGTTTATATTTGCAGAATTAAATAATAAAATGATACATCCAAATACTCTCATGACAAAAATCCTATGTGTCCAAAAGGTTTTGACGTCGGACAGACAACCCTGATATTATCTAAAACCACCGCGTTTACCATGTTAAAATACCTGATCATCATTCTCGTGCTTATTACAAATATAAGTGCAGCTATTATAATTCGCGGTACGGTTGTAGATGCCAAATCGGAGAAAATTATTGTTGGCGCTAACATCTTGCTAGTTAGAACTCAATCGGGAACTGCTACGAATCCCGAGGGTTCGTTCATACTGGAAGTTGAAAACGATCTGCCATTCACCCTGAAAGTTTCTCATATTGCCTACGAAACAAAGGATGTTGTAATAAATAGCGCTGGCGAAATAACCATCAGATTGACCCCAGCAATCATTAGCGGAAAAGAAGTCGAAGTTGTTGGCAGCAAGCCTAAGTATAAGCTGGATGTGGCATCTTCAGTAGATTTACTGGAAATCGAAGAAATCGAACTACAGGGTGCCCGGGATTTGGGCAGCGCATTGCGCCGGATTAGCAGTATCAAAATGGATCTGTCCGCCAGTGGAAAACAGACAATCAGCATTCGCGGCAGTAATCCCAGTGATGTGGCAGTGGTACTGGATGGCGTCAGGTTGAACGATGCCAATACCGGCATTGCCGATCTATCCGCCATTGATCTTAATTCTCTGAAGCAGGTGCAAATCATCAAAGGCGGCAGCTCCTCTCTCTATGGCAGCGATGCCATCGGAGGTGTGCTCAACCTTGAGCCCAAAATTGCCACCAGGAATACGGCCTATTTTAATCGCGGCCAAGGTTTGACATTTGAAGATGATCTGGATATATCATACGGTGCCACGGGAGTCTGGAAGCAATTCGGCGCTGGTGGACGCTTCACCAGCCGAGCGCGAGCCTATGCCGGTCGCACACTTACAACAAATCGATTCCAGAATCTTTTCAGCGGTGTACAGTTGGAAGAGGGTCGTTTTGATGCAAAATGGTATAATCTTGAGAAAACGTTGCAATTCCCCTCGGGCGGGTTAACCACTGCCGATGGTTTAACTATCATCAGTCTGAAATATCACGGACGGATACTTAATACTGAGGGCTGGCATCTAATGGCAGGCCAGCGGCAATGGTCGTTGTCTCAGGATTTCTTTTCCAGTTTGGCTGAAGATCTGGAGGATGAAACCCATAATATCCACTTGTCAAAGATTTATTCCGAAGGCAATTTCGAGGGGACATTTCAGGTTGAGGTTGACCGCCAGTTTTTTAAGGGCAATAAATCCTATTTCAATATCGATGGTGACATCAATGTCAAACACCGAGCTCAAATGAAACGGGAAACCGGTGCACTGGCGCTGGTCACCAGATTGATAACGCCCGCGGAACATGAATTTATCGATCACATTAAATGGGAGTTGGGACTGAGATTTAATCGGATTGGGACGACCCAGGAAGAATGGTTTAAATCCCCATTGATTCTAATTAATGGAGAACCCATTGTGTATAAATACCCGCGCCTGTATCAGTATACATCTGTGAATAGCAAGAATATCGGGGTACAGATCGAGGGGCAATCTGCAGTTTCTCGTTATTCTGTGTTCGTAAGCCAAGGTAGCAAATCTCGTCTACCAACGTTGAGCGATTATTTTCATCTGACATATTCTGAAGATGATAATTCAAGCGATTCTACTTTAACACCGGAATATCTTGGAATGACAGAAGTTGGTTTGAATATTACTTTTCCCAACCTGCAAACCTTGCTGCCAATATCAAAACTCGAATTATCTCTGAACATGTTTGCCAATAATTACACCAATAAGATTTCCTATCGTTTTGTGGAAGAGCAGGCTCCGGTTCCCTTCAATGTTCCCATGGCGGATATCAGCGGTGTGGAAGGGAACATCAGTATTTATATGCTGGATGAGAAATTTATTTTAGCATTCAGCAGTACCTGGCTGGATGTGGAAAATATAATAGTATTTCCCAATAGACCCGGTTATCGTTACATACTGACTGGGGAATACAACCTGGACTGGTTGAGCATTAGCTATGACCATGTTTTCGAGGGAGAACAGTATTATTTTGTTCCTGGTATTGGCGAAGGATTACAGGACCCGCATGAGAAAGCAAATTTGAATCTGTCACTGCACCGGAAATTATTGGGCGTTAACTGGACCGTATCCTACACCTGGCGAAATTTGTTAACAGAAGATAAAAGCGACCTTTCTTTTGAAGAATCCCTGAGTCGCGGCTTCAATTATTTTGAGAAGTACCGTGAAATAATTACTATTAAGGTGGATATTTAAACCATGGTAAGGCTAACCCTGATTCCCTTTCTGGCCATTTTCCACTGGGCTTGTGAGCTGCCTTTTGCTACAAAATCCACTGACCAGGAAAACCTGTTTACAGTAATCCACGACTATGATGGCCGTCGCATTGTTCATGATACACCAGTTGTAATCCAATGGTCTGATGTAACCATTGAGAACTTCAAAGAGTTTATGATTGAACGTGCCTACATAAATGAAGATGGTCCCCAATGGGCATTAATCGACCGGGTCAGTGATTCCCTGGCCACTTCCTATACTGATACCATTGATGACGATGTTACCTATCAATATCGTGTACGGGTGGTCGATAAAAACAATCAATATCGACATGCCCCTAGTCAACCTTTCATAGTACCACAGGTTACAGCCATTACTGTGCCTGACGATTACACCTCGATTCAGAAGGTCTATGAAACTAAATTTATCGACTCGGGTGATATGATTTCAGTAAAGCCCGGGAAGTATTCGGGTCATTTCACATTCCTGGATAAAGATGTTTCAATCATTGGGACGGATGGGCCATCCTCAACGGAGCTGGAAGGATCAGCCGGAATTCAATCTGTCGTTGAAATCAACCGTGGGCGGCTGGAAGGTCTTAAGATAACTAATGGAACTGCCTTTTGGGGGGGTGGAATATATGCCCATGGTTCAGCACAGATATCCAATTGTAATATTTTCCGCAACCGAGCTGTAGAAAATCCGGATGCACATCAATCCGTATATCCTTTTGGCATCGGTGGTGGTGTATTTGCTACTGATTCAGCCGTAATAGAAAATTGTACTATTAAATGGAACTCCGCTATAAGAAGTGGTGGTGGCATTAACGTTGAAAAAATGGCGACAATTGTTAACTGTAATATTTCCATTAATAACTCCTTAATCGGGGGCGGACTCCGCATACACGAAGATTATACCGGTTCCTTTCGAAACAATCGCATTGATAACAATCGGTGCTACAATGGTGAAGGTGCTGGTATTTATGTAACCGGGGGACAGCACCAGATCTTCAACTGTTCTATCAGTCGGAATCATTCCGAAACCGGTACCGGCGGAATTATTATCGATGCCGGTTCCGGCCTATCGATTGTGAATTGTGTAGTTTACCGGAATTCAACATTCTTCGGTAATGTCGGTCCTATTCTGGCGAACGGGGATATACAAATCGTTAACAGTATTATATGGGCCAACACAGGTACAATGGATAAAAAGCTGATTGCTGGGAATTCCTTATATTCCGACATCCAAAATATAATCCCGCTAAGCATCTACGGGAATATCGATTTGGCGCCAGATTTCGAGGATCCTGAAGCAGGAGACTTTCATTTACGACCCGGTTCTCCCTGCATTGATGCCGGCAGCCCCAAGGAAGCCTCTCGTGATGCTGATGGTTCGCGAAACGATATGGGTATTTACGGTGGACCATATGGTGAATAGGAATATATTTTTGACCGCTAAATCAGGATGGCATGTAAAAACTTCCATGATTAGTAGATCTTTTTTTGTCTTCTTCTTTAGCCTCCTTTCATTATCATTTGCAGCTGACCCAAAGGCTAAATCTTTTCCCCAGAACACAGAAGTCGAACATATAATCTGGGATGGAAACCAAATATCTACAGTTCATGGAAACCATGGAGACATAGTTAGTCGCCACATTACCAATACAGCGGGTTTAGAGTGGCCAAAGGGCAGTGGCAAAACAGCAGTGTTACAAGCTGGTCTCTGGCTAGCTAGCGGGAAATTTCGTCCTATTGGAAGCGAAAATTGGCAGGAAGAAATCCGAACGGCGGCTGCTATGTATAGAACTGAATTTTTACCCGGGACAATTGAAGGGACTATTAATAATGGCCATATTTATCAAATCCATCGCACGGAACTAAAGGCATTCCTTGAAAACGATTATGCTGCTTACAGCTCAATGGGGGCTTTCATTCCCCATACTGTCATCAATGGTGAATCAATATATACCGAACTTGTTGAGACATCTTTCCCGACGACTGATTTCGAAAACTGGCCGGTAGCGGCCGGTGCACCATGGGTAGATTCCAATGGAGATGATATATATAATATCCGAGATGGGGACCATCCGGATATCCTTGGCGATGTGTTCCACTGGTACGTTATGAACGATGGTGATGCTGGGCAGCATGGAAATTTGTGGGGAACTGCTCCAATGAATATAGAAGTCCAAACCTCTCTTTTCGGATTTGACCAACAAAATGCCCTTGGCAATGTCTTGTTCATACGCTGGGTGCTGATTAATAAAGGGGTTGATGATTTGGACAGTACCTATATTTCCATTTGGCATGATGATAATGTGGGGGATGGCCATGATGACTTGGTGGCTTGCGACACCCGTTATGGAATCGGATACACCTACAACGATATTGATGGAGATAGTTATTATAATTATGAAACTCCGGCTGTTGGTTCGGACTTCATGCAAAGTCCCCTTATTGATGCGCCGGGTAGCACCACTAAAATTATGACCTGGTCTCAAAATAAGGGTTATCATATCAAGACAGTACATGGTAAAAAGGAGTTAGGACTCACGGCTTTTGTAAAATATAATAACTTAAATCCCTTTTCAACTTATGGTAGACCTCGTAGCGCCCAACAAGCTTATAATTCGATGAATGGATTAATCTGGTCCTCCGGACACCCCTATTTAGACCCAACTAATAATTACCAGCCGACAACATTCGTTAACTCTGGGGATCCTGTTGGCGAAACCGGTTGGCGCGATGAAAATCCTGGGGACCGGGGCTATCTCCTTTCATCAGGTCCTTTTTATATTGGGGTCGGAGACACTGTAGAGATAGTTGGATCAATTATTATCGCTGCCGGGACCAACTGGAAAAAATCCATTAAAAAAATGAAGTATTTCGACAATCTTGCCCAATCAGCATACGACTCAATCTTTAATTATTGTTCTCCCCCAGCCCCTTCAGTAGCTGTCTCTCAGCTAGACCAAAAGATAGTTTTATCCTTGGAGGAAGGAAGCGCTGAAATCAAGAATTTTGCCTGCTCCAATTATGAATTTCAAGGGATTAATTTTTATCAAGGGGAAACTGAAACTGGCCCTTGGCATCGTATTGCTACCCACGACATTGTGGATGGGGTAAAAGCAATTACAGATTGGACCGTGGACGAATACACCGGTGAATTGCTGGAGCTGCTTGTTCAGTACGGGGCCGATTCTGGTATAAAACATTATATTGAAATCACAGAGGATATTATCAGAGGTGGTCCCCTGGTAAACTATGAAAAGTATTATTTCACTGTCACGGCCTATTATTACGATGAGATTGCTGCCCAGCGTGTAATCGAGAGTTCTCTTAAAGCATTAGCAGTTGTACCGGGAGTTCCCGGTGTCGGCTCTGTGCTAAATGTTGATCATCGGGATGTGATAGAGGTTAAGCATTCAAGAGGAAATGCTGATGCTGATTTCTTTCCAATTATTATTGATCCCTATTGTCTGACAAGTCACACCTATGAACTTTCTTTCGCAAACGTAAATGAATCAAAAGTTAAATGGGTACTTACGGATTTAAACGAAGATCTAGTGACTAAAGAGTCTTCAACTTTACCGGTAACAGAAAACTATTTTAATATATTTACCGGGAATGGTCCCCTTGAAGCATCAGAATACTCTATAAATAACGAAATTACAGATGGTTTTATTATAGTTTCGGAGAAAGCAACGTTTATCATGCCCACCAGTTATCATCAGGCCGAAATTATTGTAGAGATCGACTCTGTAACACAAATTGTTTTTGAGGGATTTCATCCCAATTCCGCCGATGGAACCTGGTACGGCTTTTTGAAAGACCGTTCTGATATTCCTCCTGATCCGCTAGCCGGAAAACCTGGTTTAGGAAATCTATTTCAAGACCTAGAGCTACGTTTTACCGGACATGGATCAATTGGAATTTTTTTCAATCGACAATTAAGTATTATTGATACAATCCTGGTACCATTCGAACTATGGACAGTTGAGGACAGTCCCCGTCAAATTAACGTTGCCGTATACCAAATTGGATCAAGGGAGAAACCTCTATTTGAAAGAGCGCCGGGTACTGCTAATGGGTATCAACTCAAAATGAATGTAAACTTCATTCCTGTCTACGAGGATTACGATGAGACCGCTGTTCTAGCACGTTCTTACCATTGGGCTACTGATTCCGATAAAATGGGTTGGATGTTACACTTCAATAAGAATAAAACCCCTGTTAAAGACAAGACGGTCTGGGAAGATGGCAATGTATTCAGAGTGACTTTTATCAATCCTATCATCCCTGGTGAGGATGTATATACTTTTACAGCAAACGGCCTTATAACGGCTGATAAAAAAACAATTAGTGACCAAATGAATGCTATCAACATTTTCCCGAATCCCTATATCGATCAATATTCAAACGGGAATCCCCCGGATCACAAAGTATATTTTACACATCTTGGAATCGGGACAACTATCATTCGAATCTATAATCTCTCCGGCGATATGGTAGCAAAAATTATTAAGGAAATTGAATTCGAAAATGTGCCTGGCAACCAAGCCGAGTGGAATCTCCGGAACCAGTTTGGGAATCCAGTGGCAAATGGAATGTACCTGGCCCATATCACTGTGGAGGACAGTAACGGTAAAGAATTGGGCGTTCGAATACTTAAACTGGGAATTTTTTAATCTCGAAATACTAGATTGATATATATATTTTATTTACTGCCAGAAAATAATTTTAGAATTAATAAATCATGCTTTACAGGATAACGCCCTTAACAGATAGAATCTTCCAGCCATCAGTTGTCAGGTGCGAATTCGAGGATTCAAGTGTAATGGGATAAACACTGTTGGCATCCTTGTGGAAAAGAATATTATCGAGAAATTCCTCACTTGCGCCAGGGATCATTTCAGCCTTGTGATGAAAGAAAATGCCATTCTCGCTTTGATTTTGGGTGGTAGTTATTCTAATCCTAATTTCCCAGCCGTCAATCGTGTAATCAGAAGTATTGGTGACACTCCAATCTCCAATGATAAATTCTCCGTAGTCCCCCAGGATTAGTTGCAACAACTTAGCATCAATGTCAATATATCGACGCGGAGGAAGGGATTGATCTTCACACTCCAGTGTCAACATCATGACTAAAAGCAGATATAACAATCGTTTTATCTTAGTGTTCATTTCAATAATTCCAGGGATTGAATAGGTCAAAACGTACTCAAGAAATTAGGTACTGGCAATAATAATTCATTTTTTGATTGGTGAGCTTTATGAAACTTCAGGCCTTCTCTGACACCTTAGACTAATTTCTTAAGTAATAAAAGGATACGTCTGACTGCCCTATTCTGTCCCATAATCCGCCGTTTTTGAAACACCCTTCCCATAATCAAAATCGAAAAGACGTTTATGAGACACTTAGGGCTGGGAATTACCAACTCCGCCATTAGGGAATCATTTTGGGATATGTACATACATCAGAAAGTACACCCAAACAAATAGAGCAAATAGTAAATCAAAAATCAGGCATTAGGTATACCCATTATGTTTTATCATAAAGATGATTATTGGAAGATTTAGAATTACATTTCACCTACCGGTACTCCTGTCTTACGGTACGAAAAATACGGTTACAGAGCTTATTGCGTATTACTTCTAGTTAATAGTCCGATTCCTTCTGATGAGGTCTTTAAGAATTTAAGAGGAAATCTAGAATGGAAAACAAGGTGTGCAATCTCAAAGATATGTTGCCGATTGGAATTATCAGCAATTCAAATGCCAGAACATTGAAGGTTTGTGTCGTATTCTTGGTTCTATTTATTATGGGTGTAAATACAATAACCGTAGGTCAGCCTTACTATGTGGATCCTAGCGGTAATGACAACAATCCCGGTACATTAACACAGCCTTGGCAAACTATTCAAAAAGCAGCTAACGACCTTGCACCCGGCGACACCGTATACGTACGCGGTGGTGTTTACAACGAAAAAGTCACCTTAAACGTTTCTGGTTCTGCCGACAATGGTTACATCACCTTCCAAAATTATGAAAACGAGATACCCATCCTGGACGGCTCAGGACTATCAGTACCTGACGATAACAATGGTATGTTTTTAATTGTTGACCAGCATTATGTAATCATCAGGGGCTTTGAAATACGCAATTATCGAACTTCCACTCCGCACATTATCCCTATTGGTATCCATATCAGAGGCATAGCCCACCACATTCAGTTAAAAAACAACCATATTCACCATATCGAAACCAATGCCCCCGTAGATGGCGACCTGATGGGCGCAGATGCACATGGTATCGCAGTATATGGCACTTCTGCTCCCGATTCGATTAATAATATCTTCATTGAGGGTAATGAGCTCCACGACCTCATACTGGGCTCAAGCGAAGGGTTGGTCTTAAACGGTAATGTGGCCCTATTTACCGTCAGCGACAACATCATGTATGATTGCGACAACATTGGCATGGATTTCATTGGTTTTGAGGATACTGTTCCCAATAGCGACTATGATCAGGCGCGAAACGGAATAGTCAGCAACAACACTATTTACAGTATTTCTTCATTTGGCAATCCAGCCTATGGAAATGAGTACAGTGCCGGTGGCATATACGTCGACGGTGGTCGGGACATCGTCATAGAGCGAAATACAATTTTCCAGGCTGACATTGGCATAGAAATAGCGAGTGAACACCAGGGTCGGGCTACCAGCTATATTACCGTGCGTAACAACTTTTTATTCAACAGTCGCATGGCTGGCATTGCAATGGGAGGGTACGATAACGAGCGTGGTAGCACAGAGAATTGTATTATCGTCAATAACAGCTTGTATCATAATGGAATAGGTGAAGATGGAAATCAAGAAATCCTGTTACAGTTCAACACGCAAAACAATATTATTAAGAACAACATCTTTTACGCCGATGATCAAAGTATCCTGATTGGTAATCCCTTCACCGAAAACATAAATAATGTAGTTGATTATAACTTGTATTTTCATCCATCAGGTATTGATGACTGTGAATTTGAGTGGCAAAACGTCATATATCAAGGCTTTGCTGCGTACAAATCAGCCACAGGAAACGATAGTCACTCATTATTTGTCACTCCACAATTTACCGATCTCAACGAACCCGATCTGCATTTACTGACCGCATCTCCCGCCATCGATGCGGGTGAGAACCTACCTGAAGTTGGTGATTATGATATAGATGGCCAAACAAGGGTTCAAGGAGGCATAGTAGATATTGGGGCGGATGAATTTAGTGCGACAATAAATATAATCGAATCTCAGACCAACATGCCTCAGACGTTTGCCTTAAAGACGAATTATCCAAATCCATTCAACCCGATCACAACTATTCAATATGATCTACCCCAAAGATCAGATGTCCAGATCACCATCCACGACCTGCTTGGTAAACAAGTAGCAATGCTAGTATCAGAAATCCAGGATGCTGGATACAAGTCAATTCAATGGGATGCTAGAGGCATTCCTTCTGGAATGTACTTTTACCAGATCAAGGCTGGGGATTACGTGCAGACCCGGAAAATGATACTATTAAAGTGACCTATAATCTCTAATTCTTTATATCAAAGGGCAGTCATCTGGCTGGCTGCCCTTTCTTGTCCCATAAACCGTCGTTTTTGACACTGTCCATAATCAAAATCGATTAGACGTTTATGAGACTTTACGGGCTGGGGAGTATCAAAAAGGTTTGGGTTTTGGTACAAATAAACCAATTGAATAATTAATAATAACTCACACCTTTAAGGTATGCTCAAAATATGGGCATCAAATCAATAAACTAGGTAAATTACCTACTCCAGTAAATGTGAAAAGTGTACCTTAACTTTGTAACCGAAAAGTTCGAAAGAATAAAAAGACTTACACGACATAGATGTGAGAAAAATAGATACGGAAAGCGGATACTTAATTCAACTCGTTGTTGTATGTGTAATTATAATTATAATTTGAGATTATTTAGTTAGTACTACCCTAATATATCCTATTAATGATGGAATCAAACAACAAGCTCAGCGACCTGAATTATAGGCATACACTGGTATTTTTCGTTCAACTTTTATCACTACAGTTGCTCGCGGTGAACACAGTCGGGCAGCGAGTCGAATTCACTTCTTCCAATCTGCCGATAGTTATAATTGACACCTGGAGTCAGGAGATTGTTGACGATCCAAGGATCGTCGCCCACATGGGTATCGTCGATAATGGTCCCGGTATACGTAATAATCTAACTGATAATTTCAACGATTATGATGGCTTGATCGCAATTGAACTGCGGGGCAGTTCTTCATCATGGTATCCCAAACAACAGTACCGTTTTGAGACTCAGGATTCATTAGGTGAAAATTTAAATGTTTCACTAATGGGATTACCTGAAGAAAATGATTGGATTTTTTATGGACCGTTTGATGATCAATCGCTAATACGAAATGTATTTGCCTACCAGCTTTCAAATGACATGGGTCGTTATGCCAGTCGGACGAGATTTTGTGAAATTGTCCTAAATAATGATTACTGCGGGCTATATGTATTAATGGAAAAAATTAAGCGCGACAATAATCGGATAGATATATCTGCAATGGATGAAAATGATATAAGCGGTGATGCGGTAACGGGCGGATATATAATTAAAATTGATAAATTTGAGGGGGAAAACATTGGCTACTGGGTAACGGGAAATGCGGTAACCTACCAGTACCATTATCCAAAACCGTATGAAATTGTAGCTCCCCAGGAATTATACATTCAAGATTTCATTGCCCAGTTTGAAAATGCTATGAATGGACCCAATCCCCCCGATCCTTCAATAGGATACCCTGCTTATATTGATGTTAGTTCATTCGTTGATCATTTTCTAATAAATGAGTTAGCTAAAAATGTAGATGCCTACAGAATAAGTGCCTATTTGTATAAGCAGCGCGATAGCGATGGTGGCAAACTACATGCCGGGCCCATTTGGGATTTTAATCTAAGTTTTGGCAAGGCCTGGTACTCTCAGGATTTATTCCTTACCGAAGGCTGGCAGGTTCATTATAACACCTGGCGCCCATGGGATGGTCTGCACGTCCCCTTTTGGTGGGAAATAATCAGCTCAGATGATCAATTTGTGGATCAAATGAACACCCGATGGCAGGAATTGAGAACCGGTATATTTCATATCGATAGTCTTTATGCCGGTATCAATGTCCTGGTTGATACCATAGCAGAAGCCCGGGATCGTAATTTTATAAGATGGCCCGGTTCTGTTGGAGACCATTCTTATGAAGCTGAAATTATCCAGCTTAAAAATTGGATAAGTGACCGCTTGGACTGGATCGATGGTAACCTCAGTTTGCTGTCAATATCTGATCCGCAATCCAATGGAGAGATTAATCCTGAAAATATTTCTGTTTCCCAAAACTACCCCAACCCCTTCAATCCGATCACGACCATCCAGTACGTACTACCTCAAAGATCAGATGTCCAAATCACTATCTACGATCTACTTGGCAAAAAGGTGATGACCTTGATGTCAGAGATGCAAGATGCTGGGTATAAAACGGTACAATGGGATGCAACTAATATCCCAAGCGGGACGTATTTTTACCAGATCAAAGCTGGAGATTTCGTACAGACCCGAAAGATGATATTGTTGAAATGATGTATAATCTCTTATCCTCTTTACCCAAGGGCAGTCGTTTGGCTGCTCTTTTTTGTTTCATAAACCACTGTTTTTGAGACACTATTCCCATAATCAAAATCGATTGGACGTTTATGGGACACTTTGGGCTGGAGTACCAAAAAGGAATGCGTTTGGGGGAATGATATTGACATTCTTTCATTGTTTAAGATAAACTTTATTAAGAAATATTCTAATAGGAGATCATTATGGAACTATCCATATTAATAGCAAAAATCATTGCCGTTATATATATTTCTTCTGGCATTGCTGTACTTATTGGGCAAATCAATTTCAATAATATTGCTGCGGACTTTGATAAATCACCAGCACTTACTTTCGTTGCTGGATCCGTCGGTATAATTATTGGCATGGTCTTAGTCAAATATCATAATAATTGGGTTAAAAACTGGACTGTAGTTATTACGATTATTAGTTGGTCATTTCTTATAGGAGGATTAATTGTAGCTGTCTTTCCAAAATCAATTTCATTTATTAATAAGTACTACAAACATTCCCGTACTTGGGGAATCTTTATGATATGCTTTGGTCTACTGTTTGGCTATTTTGGCTTTGTAAAATAGATTAATTATATAACAGGAATAAAAGAAACTTAAGCTAATACCAGGTCTTCCCTTTTGACGGACTTTGGTTCACCTTGCGGTTTAATGGCCAAGAACATGCTGGAGCCGACTTGATTAGCTCTCGATGTTTAGACCACAATTCTACCCTAATTTAGCCAAAAACTCTCCCGCACCGTTTTTTGCATACCATTCTCATAGTCAAAATCGATTAGACGTTTACGGGAATCCAAAATCAAACAATCCATTAATCCGTAAGTAAAATCGGTATTCTCCATACTATTCTGTATGATCAGCACTCATTATAATCTAAATTAGAGAAAGTCTTGTAATAATATGGGTATAAGAAAATTACATATGAACAGATTAGAATTCTGAATAATTTCAACTGAAGTGTCATAAGTATATCTTTGGGTTTTGGTAACTGTAACAATATATTATTGTATGCGGTTCTATCCTTTATCCTCGCATACAAACGACAATATCTACAATTAATTTGGAGTTCATTAAAATGTCTGATCGTAAAACTGGAACAGTAAAATGGTTCAATGACAAAAAAGGCTTTGGTTTCATCAATCGTGAAGATGGCGACGATCTGTTCGTTCACCATAATTCAATTGAGACCGAAGGCTTTCGTACATTGAAAGAAAATCAAAAAGTGGAATTTGAAGTCGTCACGACTGAGAAAGGTCTGGCAGCTGCAAAAGTTACCATAGTCGATTAATTTTACTGATTCGCCAGTTACTTTTTCGAGATTATAATAATTTAGATAAAGTAATACTGATGAGGGGCAGTCGTTTGGCTGCCCTTTTTTATCCCATAAACCGTCGTTTTTGACACTACTTTCCCATAATCAAAATCGATTGGACGTTTATGAGACTTTGGGGGCTGGAGAGTGTCATAAAGGTATGGGATTTGGTACAAATCGGTTGAAACCGACTTACGCTGTGGGCCCACAGTCCCGACTTGTCGGGAGAACCCTCCCGATTTTATCGGGACGGATTATGAGTACTCCGCTGTCTCGTCGACAAACCTGTCCAACGAAATCTTTATGTAGTTGGATGAAAAACGACCTGTCTATCGAAGATACCGATTAATCGGGACGCAGATAGATGGCGTGAAAATGGTGACAATAGCATAAAGGAACATTCCGTATTATAAAACTTTCATTATGATAATTAAGAAATAGACGTGGTTATAATCTCCTATATTTGCATTTGATGGGTAATTAAGTTATTTTATTTATATACAAAAGAGTAGCAAGGGGGTTGTTTGTTACCTCGTGCTTGCCAGCGTTTACTAGAGCAACAACCAGTTGCCTATCAGAGTACAGTCGAACAGGTTTTTTGATTGATTAAATCCAAACCCGGAGTTGAAGCAAAATGTTTCAAAGAAACACCCTAAGATTTTTGCTTAAGTATTTGATCTTATTTATTCCATTAATAATAATAATATTAGCTTCTAGCGCACTTTTTTCTGAATTTTTAAATAATAATAAATTAAACGACACCATTCGTAATGAATCACTAATTCTATCAATAAAGAAACAGCACACAGAAACTCTGCTCGAATCAATGGTCACAGATGCTTTATTTTTATCAACCCAGACAACTAAATATCTTGGGCAATATACCAATTCATCTACTTTTAAATCTGAATTAGCAGCTGATTTTCTGAATTTTGCTAGAAACCGGAAGATCTATGACCAAGTGCGATTAATCGATTCCAGTGGAATGGAAAAAATCCGTGTGAATACAACCGGCCATGGGCCGGTATTGGTACCCGAAGAAGACCTTCAGAATAAACGCCACCGTTATTATTTTAAATTTGGAATTGACACCGATCGGGATTGGTATATCTCTCCGCTTGATTTGAATATTGAATACAGCCAAGTGGAAATGCCAATCAAACCCATGCTCCGATTTGTTACTAAAGTCAGTGATTCGCATGGAGAAACGGTTGGTGTGATTGTGCTTAATTACCTTGCGCAATCACCGATAGACCAGATGTCTGCAGCTCCATATGGAACCGATTACCAGTTGTTGATTGTCAACAGTCATGGTTATTGGATACACGGATTTAATCCTGAGGATGAATGGGGCTTCATGTTTGTCAATAGAAAGCATAAAAAGATATCATCAATGTATCCGAGAGAATGGTCATCAATTCGTACTAAATTAACCGGACATGTTATAAGTGAGAACGGTTTATTTATTTTTACAACGCTAAAACCAACAGAAATCATCAATATCTATGGGAATCAGCAGCAAACCGGATTTGTGGAGGATAGTTATAAAATCATTACTTATACAACTATGGATAAACTGTCTTCACCTTACATTAATACTGTTTATGTAATCGCCGTCTTATTAATTCTTATCTACGGTCTTATTATCTGGTGGCGGTTAAAGTATCGTTTGAAAATACCCATCAACGAAAGTACCGGATTTACTTTAATTGAATTGGTTATGACAATTGTCATCATCGGCGTCCTGAGTACAATTGCTATGCGAACCATTAGCTCTACTTTGGAAAATGCACGCTTCATTAGTTCAGCAGAAGAGATGAATAATATTGCCTGGGCAATTACCGGTAATCCGGAATTGATAGCCTCTGGCCAGCGTAGCGATTTTGGATATATCGGTGACACAGGACAGTTACCCCCCAATCTTAATGCTCTAGTTACAAATCCAGGTGGAATATGTAATTGGGATGGGCCATACCTGTTCAGTGATTTTACCGAAAATCCTGACGACTATAAAACTGATGCCTGGGGTGATCCCTACACTCTCAATTTTACCACTGACGGTATTTTAACAATTTCCAGCAACCGGGTTGGGACTAAAGCAATTGATGATACAAGTCACCTGATGAATAATACCGTACAGGTTCAATTATTTAATTCTGATAATATTCCGCTGGGGGGATCATCAAGTGAGGTAATGATTGAAAGACCCTGTGGCTGGGTAAATATGCCATACTGGTCCAATCGCAAGAGTTTTGTCATTGAAACTCTACCAATTGGTCAATATACCATTCGGGGCATATCCGGTAACGATACAACTTACAAGATGATCACTGTGCTCTCCGGAGGATTGACAAACATTGAAATGTATGTTTATCCAAGTTTCGGAAATCTGTCTTCGGGCGGTTGCGCAACAGTGAGTGGAACCGGTAATGAGATTGTTACTGAAAACATCGAGAATGGTGATTCGCCTACTTACTTGGTGGACAAATTAACAATAGCATGGAGTAATGGTACCTGCTGGAATTGTGAGACTCCTTATCTGGATAAAGTTGAAATTGGTTTTAAACCTTATTGGAGTTGGAATACTAATGGCCGTAACGCACGCGTTGGATCAGGGACCCAGATAATTCTTGACGACGTGATGGAGTTTATGAGTGGTACTACTGCAATTCGCTTTACCTTTAATCTCGCCAGTACTGGAGTTGGTGAAACAATCAATATGACTGCTTCGGATATTAATTTGACTCTGCACCCTACCAATGCTCCTGCACAATTAATTAGCTTTTCTGCCTGTGGAACTGGTTGTACAGCGCCGTCTATGTCGTTAATACCAGCATCAATTGATGTCTCAGGACCGGATAATAATACAATTAATCTTGATATTTCCAACAGTGGTATCAATGATCTGATTACTAACCAGCTTGTTATTTCCTGGGATAATGGTAATTGTTGGGATCAAAGTATACCTTATCTTGAATCAGTAGATTTTAACGGGATCAATGTATGGATATGGAATAGCAATGGCAATCTGAGTCGTGCTTCCAGTGGCCAAACAATTACTTTAAGCCAGGAGATAAATTTCGCTACTGGCACCTCGAGCCTTACAGATCTGGTCTTCATGAATTCACCGGCTGATCCAGCCAGTTCGATTGACATGCGCGGTGTGGATTGTACTGTGTTGATTAAATCAACATGCTATGGCAATGAGCAGATCAGTTTTTCAACGCCGGGATCGTGCAGTCCATGTTTACTGTCCGTGGCCGGCGGGGCTGCATACGGATCAAGCAATTCAACAGTTGATGTAGATATGGTCAATACCGGATCTTATAACTGCGGTATTAGCCAGATGAAGATTACCTGTTCACCTAACAGTAAAGGATTGCAACCATGGGTAGATACCATCAAAAATAGTAATACCATTTTCTGGACAATGACCTCCGAAGGAAATGGTAGCCGGGGCAATACAATTGCTGGTTCCGAGACTAATCTGGTACTTCGGAACGTTATGGATCTAGGTGTCGGTTCGGTATCTATCTCCCAGATCATATTCAAAGATGCAATTTCGGGAGGTAAATTCCTGGATATGCGCGGTGTAATCATAACAATTGAACTGACAATGACGAACTGTGGTGGTTGCGTCACGCCACAAAATATTTCCTTCACTGTTAATTAAGTCCTTCACTGTTAATTAAGTTTGAACAGTAGTTTTCATTATAAATCATTCTTTGTGTCTTCACAAGGAATAACATAATTGTTCAATAAATAAAACAGCGTTTTTGACACTGCCCATAATCAAAATAGAGCCTCTATTTATGAGACTCTCAGAAAACCATACGTAATATATACGTATTCTCCATACTACTCAGTACTACTCTATACCATAGATGGATGAACTACCGTACCGGCGTATTTCTTTATCCTTATGTATATTTCATATATGAATCCGTGTATTAGAACTTCATTATATTATCTTCCATATCCTATAACCATCCTTAATAAAAAGAGTCTGTCATGAAATCAGATCAATCAAAAACAAAAGCAGAATTAATCCAGGAATTAAAATCACTTCGTAAACGGGTTAATGCTAAAGACATCACCAAGCGTAAGCAGGCAGAGGAGAAGTTAATAATCTCTGGGAAGACGTGGAGCAACACCTTTCACTCGATTGTAGATCCAGTTTCGATACATGATAAAGATTTTAAATTATTAAAGGTGAATAAAGCTTTTGCCGAATTTGTTGGAGTAAAGCCTAAAGATTTGATTGGAAAACATTGTTATGAAGTAGTTCATGATTTAAAAATACCATTCACTGGCTGCCCCCATGAAGAAATGATGAAAACTGGAAAAGATACAACAAGCGTGTTATATGAAACAAACCTTGGCAAGTATTTACAGATCAGCGTTTCACCTATATTTAATGAGGATGGTGAACTAAACAGTTGCGTCCACATTATCAAGGACGTTACAGAGAGCAAAAAGGCAGAGGAGGCCCTGGCGAAAAGTGAGGAGAAGTATCGCACCTTATTCGAGACCATGGCTCAAGGTGTTATCTATCAGAATACCGATGGTCAAATAATCTCTGCTAATCCTTCTGCTGAACGTATCTTGGGTTTAACGCTGGATCAAATGCAGGGACTAACCTCAATGGATCCTCGCTGGAGATCGATCCATGAGGATAGCTCGGATTTTCCGGGTGAGACTCATCCTTCAATGGTTTCTTTAAAAACTGGAAAGCCTGTAAAGGATGTTGTTATGAGGGTGTTTAATCCAAAAGATGAAAAACATAAATGGATAAATATCAACGCTGTCCCACAGTTTAGACCTGGTGAAAAAAAACCATATCAAGTCTACACAACATTTGATGACATCACCGAGCGCAGGCAGACAGAAAAAGAGCTGCACACCATACAGATGCACTACACTGATTTCATAAATGCATCATCTAATCAGGTTAGCTACTGGAAAATGCCCGCGGGTTTGAAAACCGATTTACCCATTGATGAGCAGGTAGAAATGATGTACAACTCGTATTGCGTTGATGCAAACAAGAAGTTATGGGAATTAGTTGGATTTACAAAGAAAGATGAGCTAATTGGGATGAAAATTATTGAACTATTCCGGAAAAAAATCCAAGATGAAAATTTTAGAAATTTCATAAAGAATAATTACCACCTCGAGGGTCATGAATTCCATGATACATTTCCAGATGGTAGAGAGTTTTATGCACTGAGTAATTGGTATGGTGTGGTTGAAGATGGATGTTTGGTAAACCTCTGGTCTGTTTCAGAGGATATTACGGAGCGCAAGCTGGCAGAAAAAGAATTGAAATCGAGCGAAGAGAAATACTCATCGGTTGTAGAAAATAGCAATGATGGAATTGTTATTATTAAAGATGAAAAAATTGCTTATGTAAATGCAGCCGTTAAAAATCTTCTAGGTTTTGAACCAAACGATGTTATAGGTAGAAATGTTGCAGAACTTGTTGCTCAAGACTACCGTGAGTTTGCCACTCAACGATTTCGAGATCGCTTATCTGGTAAGAAAGTACCTAGCATTTATGAGATTTCACTTATACGAAAGGATGGCTCGCTAATACCTGTGGAAATTAATGCAGCCTTGATGAGTTATGACGGGGAATCTGCGGGACTAGTGTTTCTACGAGACATCACCGATCGCAAACGTTCGGAAGAAGAATTAGAAAAAAGTGTGAAATATTATCGATCTCTTTTTGAGAACATAGCAGATGGCATCTTCATTTTTGATGTGATGCCGAATGGGACTTTTCTATATGTTGATTTTAATCCTGCAGAAGAGAATATAATGGGTATGACTGCTGAACAGATCCGAGGTAGAACACCATATGACCTTATTGAGAAAGAAGATGCTGAAAAAGTAAACTCCAGATACCAGAGATGCGTAGATGTAAAAAGGATTACCAGATACGAAGAAGAAATGGAACTTTCACGTGGAAGATCATTTTTCAGTACGACCCTTGTACCTTTGAAGAATGAAGACGGTGATGTGTTCCGGATTATTGGGATGGCTAGAGATATCACAGAGCGAAAGCTGGCTGAAGAAGAACTAAATAAAGCATATAAAGAAATCAGGGATCTCAAAGATATACTACAGGCTGAGAATATTTACTTAAGGAAAACTATCGAACCAAGTAGCTTGCATAAAGATATTGTTGGCAGTAGTCCTCATATCAAAGATGTAATAGAAAAAGCTCTGCAAGTAGCTCCAATGGATTCTACTGTACTGTTAACGGGAGAAACTGGTACCGGTAAGGAACTGATAACCAAAGGAATCCACAATGCTAGCAAGCGGAAGAATAAGACCTTAATAACAGTAAACTGTGCTGCTATTCCTGACGCACTAATAGAGAGTGAATTATTTGGTCATGAGAAGGGAGCCTTTACCGATGCACATTCCAAAAAGATCGGCTTATTTGAGATCGCGGATAAATCAACTATATTCTTAGATGAGATCGGAGAATTACCCTATAACACTCAATCAAAGTTGCTAAGAGTAATAGAGAACAAGGAGGTATCACGGATTGGCAGCAGTCAACCTGTTAAGGTAGATGTTAGAATAATTGCTGCCACTAATCAGGATCTGCCCACATTGGTCAAAGAAAAGCAGTTCAGACAGGATCTGTATTACCGTTTAAATGTATTCCCGATAGAATTACCACCCCTTAGAACAAGAAAACAAGATATAAAACTACTGGTAGAGAAGTTTGTGGAAGAATTCAATCAACATATGGGCAAAAAGGTGTCAACTATACCAAAGAAGACGATGGAGGTTTTAGAGAAGTATAATTGGCCCGGAAATGTAAGGGAATTAAGGAATATAATTGAACGCAGTATGATAACATCTACAGGAAGCACATTAAAGTTAGAACTCAAACAATTTACTAAACCAATCGAAACAGAAATGACCACCCTGGAAGATGTCGAGCGCAGTTATATTCAGGAGGTGCTAGAAATGACCTATTGGAAGATCAGCGGCAAGGATAGTGCGTCTGAGATATTAGATATAAATCCAAGTACATTAAGATCGAGAATAGAAAAATTAGGTATTTCAAAGCCTAAATAACGATTAATAAGTAACAAAATTTTCGCGATATATCGCGAAAACTGCATTATACCGCAGTAATTATTTGGAATAAGTGCATTCGGCCATGAATACATAATCTTCTTATATTCTTGATAATCAATAATTTATATTAGATATATTGTTTTTGGTATGGTTATTGACCTGAGCTTATACATGAATTAGTTATAATTAAGGATTTAAAATGGAAATGAATATTAAAAATAAATATGATTCAGACTATTGTAAACGGGATGTACAAATAATTACAAATGTTCCAAAAGGTTTAAGCTATATAAAATATACAATGTCAGGGTCATGTCCCTCCGAAGAAGTAACAAAGTTACCTGAAGAAATCTATGAATTATGTCAGAAAAAAAATATCTGGAGAGTTCTTTTAGATACTTCAGGCATTCAGGACCTTAATATTAATTCAATGAGCCAATTTTATTATGGTGAGTCGATTGCCAAAGTTTTGAAAAATCCTGTTAAATTAGCAGTTCATGGTGAGGGAGAGTTATTTACTTATTTTACTGAGACAGTAGCTGTAAATCGTGGGGCAATTATGAAAGTATCATCAAATTATGAGGAGTTATTATCATGGATAGCTATTTAACTACTAATCAGCTATTAATAGAACCTGTTATTAAATCTGACCAATCCAAGATTAAACCAGACATACCAGACCAAATAATCGCAAAATGGCAGAAGCTTATAGACCTTGCGAGTGAGCTGATTGGTGTGCCTGCTGGACTTATCATGAAGGTTTATCCCAAAGAAATTGAGGTGTTTGTCTGTAGCGAAACAAAGGGGAATCCTTATGAAAAAGGGGAGCGGGCGCGTTTGAAGACCGGCCTTTACTGTGAGACTGTGATGTGTATGCGCAAACAGCTGTTAGTGCCGGATGCTTGCAAAGACCCTAACTGGGACCATAATCCTGATATTGAGCTTGGGATGGTTTCTTATTTTGGGTTGCCGTTAATATGGCCGGACAATGAAATCTTCGGAACGATTTGCGTTTTGGACGATAAGGAGAATCATTATTCTGTAATGTACCAGAAGTTATGTACGCAATTTAAAGAAGCAATAGAAGCTGATCTTCACATGATTTTGGAAAGCGAGGACAGTCGCAAACAGACACTGGAAGAATTAATATCCGTAAACAGACAGCTAATGGCAAATGAACAGCAACTTCAAATTGAAATCACCGAGCGCAAGCAGGTTGAGAAAGAAGTACTTCTGGAGAAAGAGTTCACCGACCAAGCTATCAACGCGCAGGTGGACACTTTTTTCCTCTTTGAACCGGTAACCGGCATAGCTCTGCGGTGGAACGATAGCTTCAGAGATATATCCGGGTACTCGGATGAAGAGATAGCCACACTACCGGCTCTAACAACCTATTATGGTTCTGATGACCTGGAGCGGGCTGGAGTTTTCATTAAGAAGGTTTTGAAGGAGGGATCAGGTACCATCGATCTAGAGCTGATCTGCAAGGATGGTCGTAAGGTACCCATGGAGTATCGGGTCTCGGTCATTAACGATGAACAGGGGAATGCAAAATACATGATCTCAATCGGTCGAGACATCACTGAACGCAAACGTATGGAAAAAGAACTGCAAAATACACAAATGCAATATACCGATTTTATTAATTCATCTAGTGATGTAGTGACATACTGGAAAATGCCGGATGGATTAAAAATAGATCTACCTATTGAAAAGCAAATAGAAATGATAGTCGAATGCGTTTGCGTTGATTCAAACCAGAGGGCATGGCAAGTATATGGATTTAATAGAAAAAATGAGTTGATCGGTAAAAAGTATAAAGAGTTGGTGAAAGATGAAACATCACCAGAATTATTTGAGCTGTTTATTAAGAATAACTATCAAATCAATGACCGGGAATATCATGAAATTCTAAAAAGTGGGATTGAATTATACAGTTTAGAAAATTGGTATGGCGTGATAGAAAATGGTGTTTTCACCCATCTGTGGGCAAGTTCAAAGGACATAACCGAACAGAAGAAGGCAGAAATAGAATTGAAGTCAAGCGAAGAGAAATACTCATCGGTTGTAGAAAATAGCAATGATGGAATTGTTATAATTAAAGATGAAAAAATTGCTTATGTAAATGCAGCCGTTAAAAATCTTCTAGGTTTTAAACCAAACGATATTATGGGTAGAAATGTTGCGGAACTGGTTGCTCAAAAATACCGTGAGCTTGTCACTCAACGATTTCGAGATCGCTTATCGGGTAAGAAAGTACCTAGCATTTATGAGATTTCCCTTGTACGAAAGGACGGCTCGTTAATACCTGTGGAGATTAATGTAACCTTGATGAATTTTGAAGGTGAATCTGCGGGACTGGTGTTTCTACGAGATATCACAGAACGTAAGAAGGCTCAGGAGGAATTGAAAGCAAGCGAAAAACAATATCGACTTCTCATAGACCATATTCCGGATGTGACCTGGTCAACTGATGCTAATGGCAGAACAAACTTTATAAGTTCAAATGTTAAAGATGTTTATGGATACACTCCCGAAGAGATATTTAATGGTGGGGAAAAACTATGGTTTGGTAGAGTCCACAAAGACGACTTGCAGAAATTGAAAAATGCTTATAAAGCATTTTTTGAAGATAATAAAGAGTTTGATATAGAATACCGAATAAAACATAAAAATGGTCAGTGGATATGGTTACATGATCGGGCAATTATGCATTTTGAAAAGGACCAGAAGCAGTACGCTTACGGAGTTTTTTCAGATATTACTGAGCGTATACAGGCAGAAGAGAATTTAATGTCCCAAAAGAAATATATTGACGATCTGATAAATACACTACCAGACACTTTTTACATTTTCGATCCTGAGAGCGGGAATGGCATTCAATGGAATGAAACACTAAATGAGATCAGCGGTTATGACTATGAAGAAATGAGCGAGTATCCCCCATTACATTTTTATCCACCCGAGGAGCATCAAAGTATAGAGGATGCAGTTAACACAACATTGGAAAAGGGACGTGCCACTGTTGAACTAAGCTATATTTGTGCGGATGGCAGTCGTATTCCTTTTGAGTATTCAACTGTATTTATTAAAGATCCTGATGGAAATCCGCGTATTTGTGCCATTGGACGGGACATCACCGAGCGCAAGCGTGTGGAGTCAGAACGTGAGCAAGCACTCATGGAAGCCCAAAATGCTAATAATGTAAAAGATCTGTTCCTGGCCAACATGTCCCATGAGATCCGGACTCCATTAAACTCCATCCTTGGTTTCACAGAAATAATCGAAGAAAGTTTTAAAAGTCGGATGGAGGAGCATGAACACGAGTATTTTCAAATTGTCAACAATAGTGGTCAGCGATTGATCAAAACAGTTCACAGTATTCTTGATATATCTCAGATAGAAGCGGGCACAATTCCATTTGAGCCAAAAACAATACGATTAGCTACTTCGATTGAAATGGTGTACAAAGAATTAAAACCATTGGCGGAAGAGAAAAACCTGGAGATTACTTATAATAATCAGATTAGCGATGGGGCCGTTAATGCTGATGAATCATCGCTAGTAAAGGCGGTTTCCAACTTGGTTGAAAACGCAATCATATACACCAATGAGGGTCAAATTAATATACAGCTAGATGAACAGAATAGTAAATATGTCCTGTCAATCAGCGATACCGGCATTGGAATTGGTGTTGATTACCTTAATCATTTATATGATGCATTTTCACAGGAAAGCAACGGATATACCAAAAAATACCAGGGTATGGGATTGGGATTGTCAATCGCCAAGAGTTGTCTGGATATGAATGATATCCCTATTGAAGTTGAGAGCAAAAAAGGTGTTGGAACTACATTCAGATTATCGTTTTCACCAACAGATGCGGTTGTTGATGAAACTGATGTACAAGTCATCAAAGTTGAGACTGAGATTGAAAAAACTGTCAGTCAAGAAAGACCGGTGATCCTCCTGGTTGAGGATGATGAGAATAACCGTAAAACGCTTGAAGCACTACTAAGTAAGAAATATGAAACTCCTTATGCTGTTTCCGTGTCAGAAGCAAAGCAACAACTGCGTGATTATAAGGTGGATCTGATGTTACTTGATCTATCCTTGGAGGGAGATAGAGATGGGCTCGATTTAGTCGCTTATATGAAAACTAAAAAGAGATTAAAGGAGATACCTATCATCGCAGTTACTGCCCATGCTTTTACTACTGATCGGGATAACGTCCTGAATGCAGGTTGTGATGATTATATGAGCAAGCCGATCAATGTTCAGAAACTGCAAGATATGGTTGGGCAATATTTGGCTTAGAAGTCTGTCCCATAAATCGTCGTTTTTGAAACACCATTCCCATAATCAAAATCGAATTGACGTTTTGAGACACTTTGGGCTGGGGAGTATCATAAAGGTATGGGTTTTGGTACAGATTGGCCACTACGCTTTGTGAGGTCACAGCACCTCTCATTAGCGATCCAGTGATAAACAGGTTGTTGGGATTTGATAATCTAAATCAGGTAAATTACTCCCCAACTCAAAAGGTTAAAAGTTCACCTTAACCTAATTGCTGTATAGTCTCAAAGATTTAAAAGACTTACATTTGCGAAGGAACAGAGTGTGCTAGATGTTGTCACAGGTATTTACAATTTTATTCAGATAGCAAAAACAGCCAGTGCTTAACAATATTTAATCATGAAGCAATCGATCGAACAATTCCCTGCATGGGGTATCTGGTGTCCCTCTGTTACACCACTTTTTTCTGATCTGTCTATCAACCATTCTGTATTTGTCCAACATGTTCACGAATTATTAAACACCGGATGCCATGGTGTTGTCGTATTCGGCACAACCGGTGAGGCCGTTTCGTTTTCCGTTAAAGAACGATGTGAGGGATTGAAAAAGTTATTAGAACAGAAAGTGTCAAGAGAAAAGATCATGGTGGGTGCTGGCTGTAGTTCTTTATCCGACACCGTGCAATTGGTGGAATATGCAGTGGTAAATCATTGCTTCAATATTTTGCTGATACCACCTTTCTTTTATAAAAAGGTCAGTGATGATGGTGTGTACCAATACTACGCTCAAATCATTGAGCGGTTACATGAGCCCCGACTCAGATTGTTTCTATATCACTTCCCCAATCTATCCGGAGTGCCAATTTCCTTGGAGTTAGTGGAGCGACTGCGACAGTCCTTTGGCGAGATAATTGCCGGAGTTAAGGACAGTTCTGGAGATTGGAGTAATACGCAGACTCTGCTTCAACATTTCCCTGATATGGCTATTTTTCCAGGTTCTGAGAGATACTTGCTGTCTGCCTTGCGATCAGGTGGAGCAGGTTGTATCAGCGCAACCGCAAACGCCAATGCTGCAGCGATCCGCCAAACATTCGAGGCCTGGTATCGTGAGGTCGAAGAGGTCGAGCAACTGCAGACAGACATTCTGGGAATCCGCAAGGTATTTGAGGCTTATACGCTTGTCGCCGCGCTAAAGAGTTATCTGGGGAGCCAAACCGGGGACAATGGCTGGTTAAATATTCGTCCACCTCTGGTTGGCTTGTCACAGTCTGAGCAGCGCAGCTTGTTTCGGGCTCTCGAAGAGTTTGATTGAATTGAATTTTGATCATGCTCCGGGTGCTTCCACCCCGATTTTTAGTCCCATAACCAAAATCGATTGGACGTTTTTAGGGATTTGAAGCCGGGGAATACCAAAAAGGGATGAGTCTAGCCACTGTTACACATTCATTGATTATAAAACTCGATTTATAGCTGGAATCAATAAATTTAGATGCAACTTTACCAGGAAATCCTAATTTAAGATTAGATTATAACAAAGGGACCAGAACATCTATTAGGAGCGCATAATGCACCAAATCGTTAATCCAAATATTCTTTATTTAGGGACTCCTGTAGTTCTAATCAGTACACTTAATGAGGATGATTCCGCTAATCTTGCCCCCATGTCTTCCGCCTGGTGGTTAGGGAAGTCGTGCATGCTTGGATTAGGCAGTAGGGGGAAAACTATCGAAAATTTACAACGTGAAAATGAATGTGTTCTAAATTTGCCTTCAGTTGATATGGTTGATAACGTTGACCGTCTGGCTTTGACAACAGGAAAAAATCCTGTTCCTGATTACAAAGTAAAAATGAATTTCCGTTTTGATCCTCAGAAATTTGAGACTGCACAGCTTACCCCAGTTGCTTCCGAATTAGTCAAACCACCACGAGCTCGGGAATGCCCTGTCCAACTTGAGGCTCAAGTAGAAAATATATATATGTTAGGAAAAACAGAAGATTACCTCAGCACGGTAGAGGTAACTATCATTCGTACACATATCGCAGACAGTTTGCTCAATACTGAGAAGCGACATCATATTGATCCTGACAAATGGAAACCTCTCATCATGAATTTTCTTGAGTTTTACGGATTGGGAGAACAAGTGCATCCATCTAGATTAGCTGAAGTATTTTAAATTGATAAGACTTGGTTTGATTCACAAACCCCAGAATTATGTGTCGTCAAAGTATGATGCAATGATTTGACGACACACATAGTAGAATGTCCCATAAACCACCGTTTTTGATTCACTATTCCCATAATCAAAATCGATTGGACGTTTATGGGATGCTTGGAGGCTGGGAGTTTTAAAAAGATATGGGTTTTGAGACAAAATGTTTAGCATTGTTTAAATTAATTCTGAACTATACTTTTGGGCTAAAATATGGAAACGGAGCAGATCAGAAAATCCTAAGTTAAAAGGTGGTCTAAACAATGGGGGCTGGTCAGATTTAATGCATTTTATTGGGTCAGTGTTCGTGAAATTACCTGCTACTGATGTGTTACAGGTTACTTGTAAACCAAGCGATTTTGGCTAAACTACATGTAAGGAATAATGAAGTTGCTAAAAAATCTAGATTGCACACGATCGTGTCGAAGCCCTTTACATTGAGTTTATAGATGTATTTTGATACTGTAACCAAAGATGGAATATGAATGAGATAACGCTTTAATTATCTTTAGCGCATTTAGATCTGCAATACCAGATTTATTAATCGATTGTCACCTGCGGCCTAGAAGCTCTGGCAAATTGATTCTTTCATGACAACAAATTATCAATATCATTGTCAGATTATAATCTGGTTAACTTGGAGAGGAGAAATAAAATGAAAATTAGTCCATTTGTTTATTCGATTTTCCTATTTAGTATCATATTTGCAGAATCATCCGCTCTGAATGCCACTCCTTTTGAATTGAGCCAGGTGTCACAGTCTGATACTAAGTGGACCGGAGTCGCTGTTTCAAGTCAGGATCGGATTTTTGTCAATTTCCCGCGCTGGTCTACAATCCCCTATTCAGTTGTCGAAATTTCAGGACAGGATTTTATACCTTACCCCGACAGTTCCTGGAATAATTACTCCAATACCGCTGCCCCGGACAGTCAATTTATCTGTGTCCAGAGTGTCTATGTTGATGACCAGGATTTCCTGTGGATTCTGGACACCGGCAGACCTTATCAAAACAATGTGGTGGCCGGCGGGGCGAAATTATTGAAGATGGACCTTGCTACCGACTCCGTCATAAATATTATTCAATTTGATAGTACCATAGCACCTGCTGTAAGCTATCTGAACGATATCCGAGTTGATACACAGCGCCAGTACGCCTTTTTAACTGAGTCCGGCCTGGGTGCCCTGATTGTTGTGGATATACTTTCTGGTACCAGTAGACGTGTTTTGAGCGACCATTACTCTACTAAAGCTGAAAATGTGACAGTAACGGTTAACGGCAATTCGCTCTTCAGTCAGATTCACGCCGATGGATTAGCCCTGACTCCCGATCGCAGTTATTTATATTATAAGGCCTTGACTGGCTACATGCTGTATAGAATTCCGGTTACAGCCCTGGTTGACACCAGCCTTTCTGACGATGATCTGGCCAATAATGTAGAATGGATGGGTATGTTTGTCACCAGTGATGCAATTGTATTTGATTCCGACGGCGATTTGTATTTTACATCCATTGAAGATAATTCAATCTGGCGCTTTAATCCATCAACATTGGATTTTGATAATATCATAACCAGTGATCTATTAAAATGGCCCGACAGTTTCGCTTATTCCACTACCGGCGAACTTTACGTTACAACCTCCCGGATCCTTTTCCCCCGCGGGCCTCACCATATCTATAAAATTATCGATTTAGCTGCCGCCACTGAAGATGATATCCCCATCGGTAAGCCAAAAGAATTTTACCTGTTGCCTAACTACCCCAACCCCTTCAACCCGATCACGACTATTCAGTACAAATTACCCCAACAATCTGATGTCCAGATCACTATCTACGACATGCTTGGTAAAAAAGTAACAATACTTGCATCAGAAATCCAGGATGCAGGATATAAATCAATCCAATGGAACGCAGCCAACGTCCCAAGCGGTATGTACTTCTACCAGATCAAGGCCGGAGAGTACATACAGACTAGAAAGATGGTCCTGTTAAAATAGACTGTAATCTCTCATCCTCTATATTAGGGTAGTCGCTTAGCTGCCCTTTTCTGTCCCATAAACCTACCTTTTTGACACACCATTCCCATAATCAAAATCGATAGGACGTTTATGGGACACTTAGGGCTCAGGAGCGTCGAAAAGGTATGGGTTTTGAGACAGATCAGATGAAACTGGATTACGCTTGTGGGCCCACAATCCCGACTTGTCGGGAGAACCCCGCTCCCCGCGAAAGCGGGATCTGCGACCTGTGGATTATGAGTACTCAGGCTTGGGTTGTTTTTGTTGAACTTGCAAGAAGTGAATGACCAAAAAATGACCGAATGGAAAAAATCTCATTTCCGAGTTTTCAATTTCAAGGTTTTTGGGAATATTGTGGCTTGGAGTGCCAGTAAGGTAAGGGTTTGGGGGACCAATCAACCTTACCTCTTGAAAGTCATGGCCTAAAGTGTTGGTACCAACGCGGGTATAAAAATGATTGCAGCGCAAATTTATGAGGAATTATTTGAGCGGGATGCGGCTACAAGCTTATTTATAGGTTTTATTCCATTAGCCACCAGATATGCAATATAACTTCTTCCAAGTACGAAAATATTATTTTATTTTAAGGCAAACACATGAAGAAATTATATATGATTCTAACCCCACTAGCTATTCTATTAATATTATTTATTATGTTCGATAATGTTAATCATCCAGTAGTTGAGATCAATAATCTAAATAATAATATTATTGGTGTCCTTGGTCATCGTGGTATGAGTCAAGGTAGTGAATATCCTGGGAATTCTATAGAGGCAATAGAAACAGCTCTAAATTTTGGTGCAGATGGCGTAGAAATTGATGTTCAGATTACACGAGATAATATTCTGGTAATATTTCATGATAAAGAATTAAGTAAAAAGACAAATTACCAGGGAAAACTAAGGGATTACTTCTGGTCAGAAATTGATAGTTGCATTTATAATAATTCAGTAGATAAAAATATTTATGTTTCAACCGTCGACAGTCTTTTTACTAGAATTATAAAATGTCAGGATTATTATTTTTCTTTCGATTGTAAGTTTACTCCAAATGATGATGAGTCCAAGACTAATTATTATCAGGGTTTTGTTCACGCTATAAAGCAGGTTATTGATAAGCATAATATGCAGAACAGGGTGTTAATTGAGGCAGGTAGCTTCCAATTTCATCAGTTATTGATACAAAATGAAGTCCAAGCTTTACAATTCATAACCGGGAAGGATATGGATAATGGGATTATTATTGCAGAGGAGCTTGATCTATACGGTATTGGGATTGGATCAAAGGTTTCAAGGAAAGATATTAAGAAAGCCCATGAAAAAGGATTCAGAGTGATGACCTGGATCCCCAAAACTAAATGGGCAAACGTGAAAGCCGTCAAAAAAAATCCAGATTTTATTCAAACTGCAAATTTAGTTCATCTACTCCAATTATTTGGAAAATATAAACAGCAATGACAAAATATATTTAATTTTGGATTAACTGAAGAAATACACCAGCGTAATTATTCATGGACTATAGATGGCAAAACTATGTTAAAGAATTAATAAAACTTATCCAAGCATACCTTCTCGCAGTTATATACTTTGGACTTTTCAGAATATTTCTAATTATCTATTTTTATAAAAAAATCGATAGTAGTACGAATCTGGGTGATATCATTCTTACAATGTTCCATGGTTTTCGATTTGATTCTTCCGTTGCAGCCATTTTTTTATTAATTCCTTTTTTTGCAAATATGGTATGTAGTTCTCTGAATTACACCTGGTTATCCGCTTATTTGCGGGTAGGTTTTTCGAGCTTCTTGATCATTTTTATGAACTTTACATTTGTGATTACTGTACCATATTTCAAAGAATATGATAGTCAATTTGATTATTTTCTGTTTGAGTTGATCTATGATGATCTAGCTGCAATTTTTCAGACCATGATCTACGGATATAATTTTTTTGGGATTCTTTTTATTTATGCAGTAAGTGTAATATTTTGTTTATTTTTAATGGGACGTTGGCAAAGACTTCCATTTACCTCCTTACTCACTCTCCTTACCAGAAGCAGGAAAAAACTATATCGTTCAATAGTACTTATTTTAATGATTATATTGACTTTTACAGCAACCCGGGGATCTTTTGGGGCAAGACCTGCAATGAGAAAATGGGCAGATATAACAACAGACACTTTTCTTAATAAAATGGTGATGAATCCAATAAGGCATTTGCAATATGCCTATAAGGATTTTAAATCTATTAGCTCCAAATCAGCCGGTATAGAAGAATTACTGGGAAATACATCCGTGAAAGAAGCAGCACAAGACTATTTTTCGTTAGAGCCGCCAAAGCACCAGGCAAACGATCTTTCATATTACCTGTTGAAAACAGCTCATGGTAATTCAAAGGGGCTGCCGGATCATATATTCCTGATTGTTATGGAAAGCTACGACTCCTGGTTATTGTTACCCGAATATGAGTCATTGCATATTACTGATAGCCTTAAATCCTTGGGTCGCAATGGTATTTTCTTCGACCATTTTCTACCTTCCGGAAGCAGTACAATGGCCTCACTTTCAACAATTCTTACCGGTATTCCCTTTACCGGAGTTAATATTAGTAAAATTGCTGCTAGGAAACCTCCTTTTATAACATCAACTCCTAATATTTTTAAACGATTAGGGTACACAACAAGATTATATTATGGAGGTTTTCTATCTTGGCAAAATATAGGAAATTTATTTACGGCACAAGGAATTGATGCGGTTTTTGCAGCACCCACCATGGAGGGCGAAAACTCGGATGAAATTTGGGGTGTTCAAGATGAGCAACTATTTAAATTTGTTTTAGCAAATACTCCAATAGATGAGAAGACATTCAATATTATCCTGACCACCAGTTATCATCCTCCTTTTGACCTTGATGTTAGAAGTATGGGGTATCATTTATATGAAATACCTAAGGATTTTCAATCAATCGATGACGGTTCAATAACTGTAAATCAATTAGGACATATATGGTATGGAGATAGAGAAATTGGGAAGTTTGTTAGCAAGATGGAAAAGCTAAATCCAAATAGTCTTTTTGCATTTACAGGTGACCACTATGGACGAAGATTTTTTAATTCAAGTCCTACCATTTACGAACATTCGTCAGTACCATTTATTCTATATAGTCGAAATTTTATTATGCCACAAACAACAAGGAACAAAACACCTGGCAGCCATATCGATATAATCCCAACAATAGTTGAACTTATTGCTCCCAAGGGATTTCTGTTTCATAGCTTTGGAAGATCTATGCTCGATAAATTGGGCAGTAATAAGAATACTAACACTGTTCAATTTGGTATTGGTTATAATACAATTGTAACAGATAGTTTTATCGCTAATTATAAATATTATCAGAAACCAGCTTCTTTGTCTGATAACAAGTTCCTTGTTGATAACAATATTGATAGCAACATCAGAAAGATGCATGACCAACTTCTTGGAATGGGAAGATGGTTAATATTTTACGGTACAATCTTAGATACTATATCAGTTTCGGATTAATCAAAATAATTAATCTAAAATAAAGATCAAAATTCCGATTGCCAAAAGAACCGAAACTCAGACTATAAAGGTGGCAACCGTTTAAATTGTAAATTAACCGAATCAGTCAATAATATTATCAACCTAACGATAAAACTACATTTATACTAGCATTGTATTTTTAATGATTTCGGTAATATGGTAAACTTAAATGTATCACTTCCCCAAGCCTCATTACCATCGATTTGTAAAACTGACGGTTGTTCCAAATGAATTGCTAAATGCTGGCTTGTTCGATATTCACCAATTTGGTTGCCAATAGTAAACGCAGTCACACCGCCAATAAAAGACTTCATTGGGCTGGAATCAATGTACAGAATATGTAATTGGTGATCATCAAATCGAGCTTGCGGTACCATCTTCAATCCATATCCATAATACGGTTGTTTGACTATCGATATATTTAAAAGATCAGGGACTTCGAATGTGTCATTATCAATAGTAATGGTAGCTTTTATTCCTTTATATTCTTTGAGAAAGGCGTTGAAAGTCGATTTAAGATAAGATCTAAAGCCACGCTCCCCTTCGGCATGATATGAACTCCTAAGCTTAATTATTATGCCCTCAATTCCAATTGAGACCATAAAGGCACGACTTTTATCATCGCAATTTATCAGATCGTATTCCTTAATTGCCCCCGCTCTGATCCGCAACGCAATTTCGTCTAACGTTCCTTCGTATTTCAGAGCATATTGCATGGCATTCCCCGAGCCCAGAGGCAGATAAGCAATTGGAGTTTGAGCAGTGTCAATCGCATTAATAATATCGGAGAAGGTTCCATCTCCACCCGTGGCAACCAGTATATCACAATTGTCAGCAATCTCCTGTACACATGATTGAAACTCTTGAGGAGAAGATGTATCTAAGCCATGAATTTCAGCCTTTAATATCTTGGCTGGTTTTTCTAATATGGCACGCTTCTGATCGATGGTAAGTTTGCCGGCTAGCGGATTGGCCACAATCGCGTAGTGTTTATCTGGACTATTCATTTATGATTGTTTTACATTATTACGACGTGAGTAGTATTGCTTGAAGTTAGTAAACTTAATTTGATTTTAACTGGTTTATGCAAGTTTAAATACTAGTGGATCAAAAATATTCTGTGTTTGATTGTTTTTGTTTTATATCCTCGTTTTTGAGACACTTTGGGCTGGAGAGTACCATAAAGGTATGGGTTTTGGGACAGATTGGTTGAAGCCGTTTTGCGCTGTGGGCCCACAGTCCCGACTTGTCGGGAGAACCCCGCTCCCCGCTAAAACGGGATCTGCGACCTGCGGATTATGAGTACTCCGCTGTCTCGTCGACAAATGAAAAACATTGGCGTGAAAATGGTGGCAGAGTTAAGTTAGAATTTCGTTTTCCAAAAACTGGAAACCCCGCTTCCTGATGCTTATAAATTCGTTCATCGTATGGGCATCGCTGTTAACATATAGATGGTGAGCATGCTTAATCATGAGCTTCAATTTTGTTAAATCAGTTTTACCATAAACCAGATTAGCACAATTCAATTCCAGCGCAATGTCATTTTCATTTGCTGCTTCAACAATCTCAAAGATATCGTTGGAAACCATTTCTTTGGCAAATTGTCTGGTGCAAAGATGACCTAAAACATTAATAGTTGTTCCGAACCTGGTAATAGCATTTAAATACCCACTCTTAATCCGACTTGGATCACTACTGAAAACTTTGCGATGAGCGGATAAAATAATGAACTCAGGTGTGATGCTTTGAATATTATCACAGATATCACCGTCATCATTCAACAGATCAGCCTCAACTCCAAAGATCACCTTTACATTGTTGTAATTATTTTCCCAACGACCAGATGATAACATATCATAATGGGTTTTCCGGGTCATTCCGTAGGCATCTGACATAGCCTGGCTGTGATCGGCAAAGGCAATTTCCTGATACTCCAGTTCCCCTGCTGCAATAACGATTTCATCGATTGTATTGAAACCATCGGAGAATGTGGACGAATGAATGTGAAAATCGCCCTTATTGCCAGGATTAACAATTTCCATTACTTCATACTTTTAGCTGGTGTGGAAGTCCAGGACAAACACCAAAACCAAAGGATCATTTCAGATCCCCTGCTGATGGATTGTCTGTATCAGTCACTCGCGTCCATTTGCCATATCCAATGTGATAGTGCGGTCAATTGAATAAGCGCCACCAAAACCATCATTACGGTAAATATCGACATTCAATTGACTACTAGTTATCCGGAATTTCATAAATGTGCTGCGAGATAAATCCCAATTATTCCAATAAGACTGAAAATATTCCTGTTTACGATCTCCCAATTCATCTGCCCGGTGATAAAATTCTTTCATGATTTCAAAACCGGTTGAATCGTCCAACTTTTTATAGGACACACTGTCTGTGAGATCCATGTAAAACATTACTTTTTTAGTTGGATATGCATTATCTCGATAAAACTGGGCAAACGCCGAATCAATCGGGAGACCTGATTTTTGATTTTCTTGGTTTATACTGGTAATGCCAGTATAAACCCGCCCTGGAAAAAGATCCTCGGTTCCCCGGGCATGACCACAATCGAACTGCCAGAGACCATTGATATTTGAATAGGATGTGTTATGAGTATGCCCGCAGAGATAAGCTACGACATTATACTTCAGTAATAATTGATGAAACTTGAAAGCTTCTCGGGGATACTGATCTAATGAATCGCCCACATGCCGAATCCTGCCATTGGCCAGATCAGGCATAGCAATCAGCGGCTCATGACCAAGTACAAATACATAAGGTTTGCTATTCTTTTTCAGGTCTTCCTCAAGCCAATTTAAGAGTTCCGGTACAATGTTTCCATCAGTACCCATGTCGGATTCACCGTCAAAATACTGATTCAGCACGACAAAATGGCAATCTTCATAATCGAAAGAGTATGTCGTTTCAACACTACCGGTTGGACCAACATTCACAATGTTTGGTAAGGAATTACCACCGACATTCATTGCCCGTAAGCTTTCCATATAAGTGGAATCTTCGATGTCATGATTACCAGTTACCGGATACCAGGGGTAATCTTCTCCAAATACCTGTGTAATCAAATCAATGGAAGCAGCAACCGGATCAAGATCGCCGGGGCTAACCATGAACGATCCTTTGCCTGCTTCAGCGATTGCTTCAAGCGCACCAAGAAAATATTCTGAAGAATGGTATCTTTCGGTGGCAAAATGGCGCCAGTCGGCCGCCATAATAAATGTTAATTCTTTCTGAACCGGTTCATCGGTTTGAGTACCAGTTGATGCACAAGACATTGAACAGGTTAACGCATTGCAAACAATAATAATTTTCGTAAGTAGCTTCATGCTCTATTTCCTTCATTCAATCATTTAATAAAGATTAACCTTACAAAACAGTTTCCTTGAAAGGAAAGCGCTCAAATATAAATGTTTTAGTTTTCCTCCCCAAGACTGTAACCTGCAGCGGATCGGCTACCCCGCCCTCATCTATCTGAATTCGAACCAGGTTTGGCACCAACCAGGGATCATCATGGAGCCAAAGGTGACCATCACCATGAATTAACAGAACTTTGCGTCCAAATGCCTCAACCAGTGGTAGAAACTGATCCATAAATAATTTATGCTTCTCATCGGGATGGGCCTGGGCAAAAATAATCGTTGTTGAAATGTTCTTCCGTTGTAATTGCTGTCCGATCCAGTCAACCGCATTTTGTTGCATCGTATCCCATTGCGCCTGGTCATGAATTCTTCCCCCTACCAGATTTAATGCGATGAAAAGAACATCATTTTGTACAAATGCACTATTCACCGGGTAATTCTCTTGGCGACGTACTTTTACCGGCACATCCCAATTCTGATCGAAATCCATAAAATACTGCTCCCAGTAATCCCAGGCTTGTTCGGGATCCTCGCAATCGTTCCATTCATTATCGCCGGGGATGATGAAGACCGGAACCATCAATTGTTTCAGATAATCAGCTACCAAAGCGTAATTAGCCTCGTCGCAAGGACTGCTACCAGTTTTTATATCACCAACGTGAAAAACAAATTGAGCCGGACTTTGCTGATTATGCTGACAAATCTGTTCTTGCAGAATGATCTTTCCCTCTTCAGAACGGGGCACATCACCCATCACACTGAAAATCAAGGGATCTGGTTGAGATTTTGCCAACCAGGATTGACTGCTGCAACTGAATAGCACCACCACTGTAATTCCGATCAAAATGAATGTGACTAATTTTTTCTGGACGGGCAGCATCTTCATTCCATTTGATATTTATGTTTGATTAACGCTTCCACATCCGCTTTGGATTTTTTAATCGGCCCCTCCGCTTCCATTTTGAGACTGGTAAGCGCCGCTGACCAAATGATAGCCTCAGCAGGAAGAGCCGAAAGGCGCTTAGCGGCATACGAAGCAATGCAGGTATCTCCGCGACCGCTACGGCCAATTAACGGTTCAGGATGAAATGTCGCTTCGTGAAATTCACTGTCCGCATAAACCACGATACCATCCCGATGCGTCAATACAATTTCTTTGGGACCCCAATCAGCCAGAATTTTGGCTGCTCGGTGCAAATCGTTTTCCCCGGTCAGCGATTCTGCTTCCACAATATCGGCTTTAAGAATATCAATCAATGCCAGTATTTTGCGTTTTTCCGGCCATTCAGCATTCTGCAATATATTGTTTGCACCTACAATCCTTATGAAACCCTGAGCATCGGCAACGACTAAACCATCCTTACCGGCCAGAAATTTCACAATTTCATAGGGGACTTCATGCCGTATGGAGGCGTTGATCAGATAGGCTTTTGCTTCCAGTCCGGAAAACTGATCGATGGTATAAGTTCCAGCTGAAACCGGACAGGTTAAAATCCGCTCGTCCACATTATCGGTAGGGTATTCAAGTTGCATATGGGTGGAGGATTTGGTGAAGGTCGGATAAACATCGACACCGGTGTTTTCCAGGGATTTAATCACCCTGTCATCATCCTGAGCCAGTCGTGTAACCGCCGCAACACTGAGCCCGGAACAAGCTACGGCATGGGCTCCATAATTGAAACCTCCCCCATCAACATAACGGGTACCGGTAGACGATATAATCGTATCTTTGGTATAATTACCAAAAATTACGATATCATAGCTTTTCACAAGTGTATTCCTCGATTCATATTAATCAAAAGGTTACTATTCCTTTACTTTTACGCGCCATAATGTTGCCGCCAGAATCATTGAAATAATAGAAGAACCGATCCAGTAAATAATTACCGGATTGAAATTATAATTCAAGATTCCATCTATTTCTATAGAATTACGGTCGATCAGAAATCCGCTGATTTGATCTTGTAAACCAGCACCGATATAGCTGAACACACCAATAAAGCCCATTGCAGCCCCGGCAGCTTTGCGAGGTGAAATGTCAATGGCAAATAGGCCACCTAACACAGCCAGTAAACCACTCAGCGTAAATCCATAGACGAAGAAAGCAGTTGTTAACACAATAACATGACCAGGAGGTGTGAAAAATATTACAAACAACGCTATTACTTCGATCACTCCAAAAATCAATGTAACGGGAGGTCTCCTGGCGGAAAAGAATTTATCTGAAATATATCCATACGCCACACATCCAGCGATGCCGGCAAAGGTATTTAGACTGAGAATGGCTCCACTTTCGATCAACGTATACCCCTTTGCTTCTTGCAGATATAATATTCCCCAACTATTAATAGCATATCGGGTCATATACATTGTGGACGAAGCGATTCCCAGTATCCAAATGGCCGGCGTTTTCAATATTTGAAGCTGGGCGCTCTTGGTCGCTTGAGATTTGACATCTACAGCTTCGTGATCATTTTTCCAATTGGCAATTGATGGTAAGCCCAGTGTCTGGGGACGGTCTTCTAAAAATATATAAATACCAACCGCAACCGCTATGCAAAACAATCCCGGGCTGATAAAGCCAGCCTGCCAACCCCAAAGAGCAACAATAGTGGCTGACGCCAGGAAGGTCAATCCTTCGCCTAAAGCATGGGCTGTGCTCCATATTCCATACATCAGACCACGTTCTTTATTGCTGAACCAATTGGAAAGAGATACAGCCCCGGTGGGAGCACCAAAACCTTGAAACCAGCCATTAAGTCCCCATAAAATAATCCATGCCAGAAGTATAGTGGAAAATCCCATGGCAATGTTCAGTAATGCCGAAACGATTACACCAACAGTAAAAAATCGTTTCACATTAGCATGATCCGCCAAAAAACCATTAGTTAGCTTTCCAAGTGCATAGGCATACAACAAGGCAGATCCGATATTACCGAGATCCATAGCTGTGAATATTCCGTTATCAATCAACGGCTTTTTTACGACATTCAAAGCCAGTCGCAAAGGATAGGCAAGACCATACCCAACTGTAATTGCCAGCATCACATTGAGACGATACTTTTTGTAGAGTTTATCAACAGTTTTTTGATCTTGAATTTCAGGTATATCATTTCCAGTAGCAAAAAATCGTAAGGGATTAAACATACGTACCTCGAGTTGCGGGGTTTTTGGTAATACTATGCACCAAAATATTCCTGTCGAATTTCAGCGATTTTAACCGGGCGGTTTTCGGTCAGTGATTTCCCGGCGGCCAACCCAATTAGAATCGATACCAGCCCACTTTCACCATCGGCGGTAATTTTCTTATTTCCCGAAATTGCTGCAAAAAATTCTTTCACCTCCAACCTGAATGAATCCTGATAACGTTCGAGGAAAAAGTCCAGCGGTCGCTCAGAAAGTGTACCGGCGGTCGTCATCATTTTAGAGCGTGTGGCCGTGTTATTCTCAGCTGTGATACTGCCTTTTGATCCGAATAACTCGATTCGCTGATCGTAGCCATAGACAGCTTCGCGACTGTTATCTATCACAGCCAGAGCTCCATTTTCCAGCGCAAGAGTGGTGATGGCCGTATCCACATCACCTGCCTCACCGATCGCCGGATCGATCAGTACCGCACCTGCAGCATAAACATCAGTCACTTCACTGCCGGACAGATAACGAACCATATCGAAATCATGGATTGTCATATCCAGGAAAATACCACCAGAGTCTCTTATATACTCCGGTGGTGGTGGAGAAGGATCGCGGGCAATGATCTTAACCATATATAGATCACCGATCTGTCCTGCTTCATACACTGCCTTTAAATGGCTGAAATTGGGATCAAACCGGCGATTAAAACCAATCTGTAAATTAACACCGGCCCTCGCAACTGCTTCCAGGGCGTCTTGTATAAGCAACGGATCAAGAGCGATCGGTTTCTCACAGAAAATATGTTTACCAGCCCTGGCAGCTTGAATAATTTGCTCTGCGTGGAGTGTCGATGGTGATAAAATGAAAACAGCATTGATTTCAGGATCATTGAAAATCACTTTTGCATCAGGGACTACATTTAGCTGGCGGCTTTTAGCCCAATCATGATCCATAAATGGATCGGTAATCGCCCTTACGTTAACATAGGGAACCAGCAACAGATTATCACAATGGAGCTTGCCGATCCGGCCAACCCCGATAATTCCGACATTGATTGATTTCATATCTTCAACCTCACTGGTTGATTTAATTTTAGCGATTGTTGTGCGGCTACTGCGATCTGAACGGCCTTTAAAGTATCGTTACCATCAATTGTCGGACTTCCACCTGTTTCCAGACAGTTTATGAATCCATTTAATTCTGCGATATAGGCCTCTTTGTACCGTTCGACAAAAGAATAGAATGGCTGATCCATATGCACACCGTCTTTATTACTTAATACAACCGATGTTGGTCTGCGGTTTTGTGCCCGGATACTTCCTTTGGACCCGAGTACTTCCACCTGCTGGTCATAACCATAGTTAGTTTCCCGGCAGACTTCAATTATAGCGATTGTTCCATTGAACAGCTTAAGTGTCAGCAGCGCCGTATCAATATCACCAAGTTCTCCGATTTTCGGATCGACCAGGTTGGCACCACGCACATAGATTTCCTCGACCTCACTACCGGTTAGAAACCTGACCATGTCAAAATCATGGACGCAAAAATCCATGAATAAACCTCCAGAGCCGGGAATAAATTCCAAGTCTGGCCGTATTGGATCACGGTTCGTCATATTAATGATATGTGGCTCCCCGATCCCGCCTGATTCCACTGTCTGCCGCACCTTTAAAAAATCAGGATCGAAGCGCCGGTTAAATCCGACCTGCAGGATGACTCCAGCTTTTTCGACCGCATCAATGGCCGCTTGAATTGAATCGGGATCAAATGCGATTGGCTTCTCACAAAAGATCTGTTTTCCTGCTTCCGCCATTATCGTAATCATTTGGACATGGGTGTCCGAAGGGGTCGTGATGACTACGGCGTCAATTTCGGGATCCTCGGTTAGTGCGGTAATTTCCTCGGATCGGATGGGAATTCCAACTTTTTCAGCCCAGGCAAAATCCAATTTGAGGTCAACAACCGTTTTAAGATGAACCTGGGAAAAATTTGCTAAAATATTCTCAGCATGCATTTTACCAATGCGACCGGCGCCAATTATACCAAAAGTAATTTTCTTATTTTTCATTTCACAACCACTATCTAATTATTTTTCAATGATGCGGCAGTAATTAGCTCAATCTTTACCGGTATTTCTGCCGGAAAAGTTTGTCCCTGTAATAAAGACCAGGCTTTTTCCAGCGCCACTTTCCCCATTTCATAGGGGTGCTGGGCGATTGACGCCGACATCCGTTTTTCAGCAATAGCCCGGCGACCATCTGCGATTGCATCAAAGCCAACGACCACAATTTCACCGGTTTTATCCATGGCGGCAATGGCTTCTACGGCTCCCAGCGCCATCATATCGTTGCAGGCAAATAAAGCCTGAACATCAGGGTGGGATTGCAAAATATTCTGGAACACATTATAGCCCTGGTCGCGCTCCCAGTTGGCAGTCTGAGAGGCTACCAATGTGATACCGGATTCGCTGCTCAGCGCTTCATGAAAACCTTTCAACCGGGCATCCCCGGTTTCATGCCCTGGTATTCCTTCCAAAATTGCTACTTGGCCTACACCTCCCAGTTGCTCAATTATATAGCGACCGGCAATTCGCCCGCCATCAACATTATCTGATCCAATAAATCCGGCGGTTTCGCCACCGGATTCTGCAAGGGAAACTGCATCAACCCGGGTATCGACAACTATCACCGGGATGTTAGCTTGATTGGCCTTCACAATAGCTGGAATAATCTCTTTTGATCCACTGGGAGTTACGCAGATAACATCCACTTGACGTTGAATCAGATTCTCAATGATCTGCATTTGCTTTTCCACATCAACTTCACGCTCCGCCGCCTGGACCAGCAGATTTATTCCAAATTTATCAGCGGTTTCTTTGGCTCCCCTTTGCATATCGATGAAAAAGGGATTATTCAGCGTTTTCATTACAAAAGCGATTGTTGGACCAGCAGCGATGGTCTGCTCTCCCCGCTGACAACCGAAATTAAAAATTATAATCAGTCCACCAATGAAGACTATCAACAGTGGATTTTTCATAAATCTTTTCATCAGTTCTTTCTCCTTTTAAGGGTCATGTCAACCAGGACAGCAATAATTATCACTGAACCAATGATGGTCTGCTGCAAAAACGATGATACACCCAAAAGATTAAGACCATTGCGTAATACGCCCATAATCAGTGCTCCGATCAATGTTCCCATTACGCGACCTTCCCCACCCAGTAAGCTGGTTCCACCGATAACTGTGGCAGCAATCGCGTCCAGTTCATACATGATCCCCGCTATCGGCTGGGCTGAGTTCAACCGGGCGGTGAGGATTACCGCTGCCAATCCGCTGAGCAATCCACAAATTCCATAGACAATTATCTTATAAGCAGCCACATTGATTCCGGACAAGCGGGCAGCTTCCTGATTACCACCGATCGCATAGGTATAACGACCTAGTTTGGTTCTTGTCAAAATATAATGCGCGACCAAATACACCAACACCATAAGTATTATTGAGGTTGGAATCGAAAATATCTTCCCATTGGCCAGGAAGCGAAATTCAGCCGAAAATCCCGAGATGGGACGACCGTTGGTATACATCAGGGCTGCGCCGCGGGCCACGCTCATCATACCAAGGGTCGATATGAACGGTGGTAATTTCCCGTAAGCAATCAGAATGCCATTAATGCTACCACATGCTAATCCAACCAGCAAACCAATCGAAATAGCCAGAGGTATAGGCAGACCAGCGTTCAAAATACTTGCCAGTACAACTCCGGAAAAAGCCATGATCGATCCCACGGATAAATCTATTCCAGCGGTGATAATCACAAAGGTTAATCCTACAGCGATAATAGCGTTGATAGCGGTCTGTTGAGCAACATTTAGCAAGTTTGAAACAGTCAGGAAATGGGGTGTCAGAATCCAGAAAAATACGATCAGTAGCAACAGACCGATCAGAGTGCCAAACTGGCGACTGGGGTGAATCAACAAATTTTTAAGCTTCACCGGAACCTCCCAGAGCACAGGACAGGATTCTCTCCTGGTCAAATGCTTCGCGATCAAACTGCTCAATAATAGTTCCATTGTGCATGACCATGATGCGATCACAGATTGATAGCAGTTCCGGTAAATCGGATGAGATTACAATGATAGCCACACCGTGAGCAGTCAGCTCATTCATCAACCGGTAGAACTCCTGCTTGGACCTAACATCAATTCCTCTGGTCGGCTCGTCAAAAATGAATATATCGGCCTGACTGCACAGCCACTTGCTCAACACAACTTTTTGTTGATTACCACCACTCAAATTCAACACTAATTGATCGAGACTGGCAAATCTGATATCCAACTCATTACAGTGCTTATTTGCAGCAGCTTTTTCAGTTTTTTCATCAATTATACCGAACTTGGAAAACTGCTCCAAATTAGGCAACGTAATATTCTGACTGACCGACATGGTCATAACCAATCCCTGAGATTTTCGATCCTCGGTCAAGAATCCAATCCCGTTATTTATAGCTTCCCGGGGCGAATTCAGACTGCAGCGCCGACCATGGACGTGGATAACACCGGAATCGATTGAATCTACACCGAATAGCACTCTTGCTAACTCCGTGCGACCAGCTCCTAAAAGTCCGGCAATACCTACCACCTCCCCTTTTCGGAGTGAAAAACTGATCTTGCTTAAACATCCAGACCGCGACAGGTTTTCGACCTTTAATACTTCCTCACCCAATGTCGGTTGGTTGCGAATAAAACTTTCATTCAATTCTCGATTCACCATCATCCGAATCAGCTCTTCCCGGTTGGTTCCCTCGATCAGCCTGGTTCCAACGCCCTGTCCATCGCGCAGGACAGTAATCTCGTCACCGATATCGAACAATTCATCCATTCGATGTGATATATATATTATTGAGACGCCACTTCGCTTAAGTTGATTTATTGTAGTGAATAATTCCTTGATTTCAGATTCAGTTAATGCCGAAGTAGGTTCATCCATTATCAATATATTTGCTCGTAATGATAAGGCTTTTGCCACTTCTACCATTTGCTGCTGGGCAATCCCCAGCTCCCTTACCGGGCGATCAGGATCGATATCCACGCCCAGTCTCGCTAAAACTTTATTCGACCAGATTTTCATTAGTCGATCATCAATGTTAATCCGTTTATTCACTGGTTCCCGACCCAGATAGATATTTTCTGCGACTGACAGATTTCTAATCAGGTTTAATTCCTGATAAATAATACCAATCCCCAATTCGCGGGCATGACGTGGATTGCGAATCGCGACTTGCTGGTCATTAATAAATATCCGACCATCCGTCATCTGGTAGGCGCCGGATAAAATCTTAACCAGGGTTGATTTACCGGCGCCATTTTCACCCAATAAAATGTGAACCGTGCCTCTTCTGAGCTGGAAATCGACATTATCCAGCGCCCGAACGCCAGGAAAGGTTTTGTTGATCCCCTCCATATTAAGAACAATATCCATATTAGTCGGGTTGTCAATCATCCTTACAGGAATATTAAACCCGGCATTTTAATATTAGGCCAATCCGCTTAGATTAAATTTCGCATATAAGCGATAGTTTGCTGGGCAGCCACATCAGGATCAGGTAGAGGCAGGATTTCCGCCGAAACGAATCTCTTGTAACTGATCTCATTTAATGTCTCTATAATTTTAGGGAAATCCAAATGCCCGGCACCGGGGTACCAGCGGTTAGAGTCAGCAATATGAAAATGATATAGTCGCTCTCGAGCCAGGCGGATACTATTATAAATCGAAGGTTCCTCAATATTCATGTGAAATGTATCCAAGAGTAAACCTACATTCGGATACTCGACTTTTTCCATCAATTCCAAACCTTCTGCTACCGTGCAAACCAGATCGCATTCGTAGCGATTGATAGGCTCGATAATCAGTTTTACCTGCTCATTTTCCTGCGCGCATTCCCGCAATGCTTCCACCAGCCAGATATCAGACTGGCGCTCAGATACAGCTTTAGATTTAAATCCGCGAATCAAGCCAATAATGACCATTGCCCCCAATCTTTCGGCCAATTGCATATGGGTTTTTATCCGATCGATAGCCTGACGTCTGATTGCCTGCTCCGAATTAACGAATGATAATCCATCTTCGCCAAAAGCCTGCCCGGTACCGATAGCGGGTACCGTCAAATCCAACTCATCTAGCAGATATTTAAGTTCGGCTTCATTAACCATTCGTGGATCGCGAATGGCTAATTCGATTCCGTCAAATCCCAATCTGCTTATCTTAGCAGCATTTTCTGCAACTTGTCCTTTGTAGGCTAGGGCAGAAAATTTGGCCGTCTGAGTAGATAAGACGATACCCAGCTTCAAATCAACTATAATCCCATTTTCTGGATTGCATATATGGGACGCCAGCCTTCAGTGAACGGTTCTTTCAAATAGGGCTCCATTTCCTCGGCTGTACGCATGGTGGTCTTTTCAATCGGCGGTAATTTTCCCGGCGGAAATGCTTCGTGAATTTCATCGTGGACCAGGGTCAGATAGGAAAGTATTGCAGCGATCGTGCGTTTGGCTTTTTCAGGAGTAGCAATATTCGGTTTGCCTACTACACCTTCCGGAATCGAGCCCAGTTCAATCGGGAAATGTCCCTGCCCCTCCGACCACTTGCTGGGTCGGGAAAATGGATCGACCGCCTTATCAAAATGACCATCTGGCAAATAACCATGCACTTCGGTCTCTTCGGCCAACGCCATATCAACGTAATCCGGCTCCAGTAAAAGCATCACCGATGTTTCCGCTTCATCAGCATGGACAAAATCGGTATCCCAGTCGCCACCACGGGATTTGGTACGGAAGAATTCACGCACAGCCCGGTGCCAGTCGATGACTCGGAAGATTCCGGGCAGATTCCAGGTTTTCTGCAATTCCTGAATTGCCGCTTCCAACAACCATTGATGTCCGTGATTGTTAATCATGATCATTTTGCGAAATCCGTCGTTCCACAGGCCAACCATGACATCAATCAGTACCTTTTTCAAGACTTCATCCTCAAGGTGTATCGTACCGGGCATACCAATATGATGATGGGGGTGTCCGCCATAATTCAGTGGAGTCCAGACCAGATTTACCGGATCGCCTTTTTTAGCGGTATAGCGGCGAACGCCTTCCAGAATCTGTGTAACCATGAAAGTATCCAGGGCAGTCACCGTGTGGCGGCCATGCAATTCAGTACAACCAATAGGGATAAACACAACGTCATTTTTGCGACGGTTTTCCACCACTCTTTGGCGAATCGTATTCTGAACATAGACACCCGGTTTTCCCAACTCGGAAGGCGTCGGAATATCATAGTCCGCCAGAACCTGATCAATTTCCGCGTCTGAAGCTTCCCAGATTTTCTTTTTCAATCGACCGACAGTTGTATCTTCGAATCGCAAATCCCGCCGGTCCGTTTCAAGCCATTTGGTCATAATTACTCCTATTCGAAATCGGTGATCGTTATTTTTACTTCATTGCGGTCAGTCTGTAACGTAACCAGATTATCGTGGACTTCGTCAAGTTTGATCCGTTTAGTGATCATCGGGGAAACGTCCATGCCAGTGGCCATGCAGTTGATCACATTGGGGAAAGTCCCATGGCCGGAATGGCCCTGTGATCCGACAACACTGGCTCGTCTAACCTGCAGTACTTCGCCATTCAATGGAATGCGATCATCAGCACGGGCGACAACAACTACAGATGTATTCAATGCTTTGCCTTCCCAGATTATTTTTTCTACATCAGGCCAGACAATACCCGGTAAACCGGTAGCTTCCAGAATGACTCCGGCACCATATCCATTAGTTATGTCCAGAACTGCATCGGCTGCATTTACCTCAAGCGGATTGATGGCATGGGTTGCTCCCATCGACAGAGCCATTTCCCTTCGAGAAGCGGATGGCTCAGACAGAATAACAGCTGCTGCACCCTGTCTTTTCAATACGGCACAAGCGGCAGCACCGATCGGTCCCCCGCCTAGTATTACAACATTTTCTCCAGGACGAATACCTCCGCCGCGCTCAACGACGGCATTATATGCAACGGATGTTGGTTCAACCAGACTGCCCAGTTCAAACATTTTTTGCTTGCCGTAAAGTCCTTCCAGATGATCGATATTCCACAGATAGCGTGCATCGACTTTAATATATTTGGCGTATGCTCCATCGGTTGAGAAACCCAGTTCTTCCAGACGTTCGCAATGATTAGGATACCCATCAGCGCAGGGTTTACAGGTGGAACACCAGATCATTTCCTCAGCACAAACTGCTTCCCCCGCTTGAAACTGCTTTCCGGTTCCCTTATTGATAGCCGCTTTACCAGCCTCTACTACCATACCGGAAAACTCATGACCTAATGTTGATGGAAATGCGGTCAGACCCGGATAGAAAATGTATCCGTCATCATCGCTTTGCAGCATATGAACATCGCTACCGCAAATTCCACAAGCTTTTACTTCAATCAATACTTCAGTTGGACTACAAACCGGAGTATCTTTTTCGACTATCTCGATCCGAGGATTGTGCCATACCTTACTGCCCAAATAGGTCAGTTTCCCCTCGATATCCTTGGATCCCAGTACAAAATCAGGTTTGGGATTCCAGTCAGCGTTTAACACAACAGCTCTCATTTTCGACTTCCTTTTATTATTTGGGTTTAAATAGTTCTTACTGAAGATCTCTCCACCAGATATGATTTCAAGACAATTCTCTGTGGTTCCGATAGATCACCATTTATTCGCGACATAATCAATTTCATACTTTCCTGGCCCATTTCATAAATCGGCTGGTGAATAGTAGTTAATGATACAGTAGTGAAATCCAGATCATCATAACCTACAACAGAAATATCTTCAGGAATGGAAATTCCCATTTTTTTCGCAACCGCATAAAATACCAGTGCAATTCGATCATGTCCCGCAAATACAGCCGATACATTTAAATTAGGTCTGAAAATCTGCTCAGCAATTTGGATATATCGTCCTTCGGCAAATGGCCCTGAATGGGTAACAATCAAATTTTTATCAATTGGCAAACCATTTTCACGAAATGCTTGTTTGTAGCCTTCCAGACGATCCATTTCAGTACTAATCAAGGTACTTAATGTAATTGCAATTCGGCGATGACCGCGTTTTATCAAGTATTCGGTCATTTCGAAAGCGCCTTTAATATTGTCTGCCGTCACATAATCCAAATCCCCAGTTGGCAAAATTCTATCAACCAACACCACCGGAATATTATTGCGCTTGAATTTTTCCAGTACATCTTGATTTTGCTCATCGCTCACTGCAGTGGGAACAAATATGACACCACCGACAGAATTTTCAATCATGCGGTCAGCATGAAAATCAGCCCGGACAAACAAATCGTCCGTATCACATAGAATCAGGCTATGTTTGCTTTTGGCTGCCTCATCCTGTACTCCCCGAGCTAAAACCGGAGCATAACCGCGCCGGATATCAGGAATCAATAATCCAATTATAGTGTGGCTACTGGTGGGCGTAATCTTTTCTAATACAAAAGTTCCTAGTCTTCGTTTACGATCTAATAATCCCATGTTAACCAAGTTTTGGATAGCCTGCCTGATTGTCGCCCGCGCCAATCCAGTAATCTGGCTTAACTCCTCTTCCGTAGGTATACGATCACCGGGCTTAAAAACACCCTGCTCGATTTGTTCTCGCAACCAATTCTGAAGTTGGAAGTAATTTGGAATTGGACTATTTCGATCTATAATCATTATTTAAAATCGGATTTGCCTATCCTCTTTATTTGGTTTTTATGACTAATTGTCTATACAATTATAGAAAGAAAATCATTTACTGTCACGTATTATTTTCCATTGGCAGAATTTTATGTCTCAATAATGCTTCAATGAGTTAACGTTCAATATGGTCTTTCATTTCAGATCCACTGAGCAATAACTACTTGTAATGGCACCATTTATAATCTATTTATTCGACTATTTACTTTAAATCAATTGATTGACTATTATCAATCGCACGATACACTAATGCGACTGTAAACAGGATAAAAATATCTCTTGATACTTTTATCTATTATTCTTAGTATGTATAGACAATTAGCCAATTATTAAACAAATCAAAGGGGATCATGGGATGAATTCAAATCATAAAAACGCCAAGCGTTCATCTGGCATAATACTCGCGTTGATTATTTTCGGTTTCGCAATTTCATTACCAGCGGCTACTATTACCGGAAAGATTACTGATGCCAGCAATGGTACCTTTTTACCTGGTGCCAACGTAATGCTGGTTGGTACATCTTATGGAGCTGCCACAGACAGAACCGGGGAATTTAAAATTTCAAATGTTCCAGCTGGAGATTATGCTCTGGCGGTCAAGTATATCGGGTATGAAGATTATAGTTCACAAATCAGCGTCGCTGATGGCGCCGTAAACAATTTCAATATTGCAATCACTGTCAGTTATATTGAAATGGGTGAGGTTGTAGTATCCGGTCTACGACAGGGTCAAGCTAAAGCACTTAGTCAACAAAAAGCTTCTGACCATATTGAAAACATTATTTCTATCGATCAAATCGAAGCCTTCCCCGATCCGAATGCTGCCGAGGCACTCCGAAGATTACCCGGAGTATCGGTGCAGCAGGATCATGGTGAAGGCCGCTACATATTAATACGCGGTACCGAAGCACGATTGAATTCCACTCAAATAAATGGTAATAATATCCCTTCCCCTGAAGATGATAATCGCAATGTTTCATTGGATGTGATTCCATCAGACTTGTTAGGTGCCATTGAAGTCAGTAAAGCCTTAACACCCGATATGGATGGTGACGCTATTGGCGGTTCGGTTAATTTAATTACCAAGACCGCATTTGATTACGAAGGTCAATTAATCAAAGCTGATTTAGCCGGTGGCTATCGTAACCTTCGCGGTGATTTGAGTCAGAAACTGACATTCACTTATGCCAATCAACTCATGGGTGGTAAACTTGGACTGTTGTTTGGTGGCAGCTTTAATAATGCCGATATGGCGACTGATGATCTGGAAATGGAATGGAATGACGAATATGAGTGGGTGACCGATGTCGTCGACGATTATGAAGTGGATGATGACGACATTACTGACACAACCTTCTTTTACGAAACAGATGATGCAGAGGCAAAAGTTCTCGATGATATGCAATTGCGTGTGTATGATCTGACTCGTTCTCGGGTCGGCTTAAATCTGAATCTAGACTATAAACTTAACGATCGCTCCTCATTCTATTTCCGGTACTTGAATAATACTTTTACTGATACTGAAACCCGTCAGATGCTGCGTATTCGTTTCGGAAAATCGATTGACGAGGAAGAACCTGGAACGGGATATACCACTGCTACTCATGTAGTTGGAGTGCCAATTTACAGGGAATTGAAAGATCGTAAATCAGTATCGAAAATTCAGAGTATTGCTGCCGGTGGAAAACATGAAATTGGAAATCTCAATTTAGATTACAATTTTTCCACCTCCTTTGCCGAAGAATTACGTGAGCCCAGCCGTGATGTTGTTTTCAGACAGAAGGGCTTTGACCTGGATTTCGATATCAGCGATGAAATCTATCCTACCTTTGATGTGACAAATGGTGAAGATATGGATGATATGGGCGAATTCGAGTTTGATGAAATGGAATATAAGGATGGTGAACAAACAAAAGATAAAGATCTATCTGCCGCTTTTAACGTTCAGATGCCCTATTCCTTTGGCTCAGCAGTGGGAACAATAAAATTCGGCGGTAAATTTCGCGATAAGGAAAAAAATTCTGATAAAACCAATGAATTGCTCTATGAATGGGATGGTGACGATGACCTGATGGGCACTGATTATGAAATGGCCATCGAGGGCGGCGAATTCATGGAGGATAACTACTCGAGCGAGGTTGGAATTGATCCTGGAAAATTTGATGATTTCTGGGAAGCCAACAAAGATGGAGATTTCGTGAGTTTTCCAGGAGTTGAAGCCAACTTTTTTGAAACCTGGGATGCCACTGAGACAATTACCGCTTTTTATGGCATGACCACTGTCAACTTTGGCAAAGTTATGCTGTTGGGTGGCGCCAGAATGGAGATGACCAGCACAACTTATAACGGTTGGGATGGTGATTTAGGCGATCTGGAAGACGAAGCCGAAGAGGATGTACCTGATTTCACCGGTCTAGTTACTGAAGTAGAGGATACAAAAGAGTATACTACTTTATTACCAATGATCCATCTGCGTTATAATCTGAATGACAAGACTGTCCTCCGAACTGCTTTCACTCAATCGCTGGCACGCCCGGATTATATAAGTCTGGTCCCAACAAAAATGCTTGATAGTGATGAATTGATCCTGGGAAATACCGAACTGGAACCAACCCTCTCCACAAATCTGGATCTAATGATTGAATACTATGTAGGCTCACTGGGAATTTTATCCGCAGGATATTTCTCCAAAACACTATCAGATTATATTTATATGAAGTACGATATCTATGATCCTGATGATAACCCACATCCCGACAATGAGGATATTGAGAAAGTAATTCAGCCAGTGAATGGTGAGGATGCCACCCTCAGTGGAATTGAAATATCCTGGCAACAACAGTTGACCTTTTTGCCGGGTGCTCTAAGTGGATTGGGAATCTACCTGAATTACACAAATACACAATCCGAAGCTCACTACATATTCGAGGAACGGGAGCCTACTAAATTACCGGGCCAAGCAGAGACTGTGGGTAATTTTGCATTATCCTATGAAAGTGGTGGATTAGCTGCAAGACTCTCTGTCAATTTCCATGGTGAGTATATATACGAAATTGGTGAGGATGAAGATGAGGACATCTACTATGCTGACAATACCCAGATTGATCTCTCCGCTTCCTATAATCTGAAAAGCAATGTCAAGCTGTATGTTGACGCATTGAATATCACAAATACTCCCCTGGTTTACTACTTGGGCGATCCCGAATTCCCAATCCAACGTGAATTGTATTCCTATGGCGTACGAGCTGGAATCAAGTTCAATTTATAATTAGTTTGTTTAGCTGAAAAAGAAAAGCTGACATTTCTATTCCAAGTGTGTCAGCTTTTCTTTTAAAATGGAACTAATGACTATCGATGAACAAGGATATTTGATTATGCGATATATAATCTGGTTCATGGCGGTGCTGGTATTTGCCAGCTGTGGCAAGAAGTACACTATCCATGATACCGTACACCCGGTGATGGCCACTATGGAAACAACACCGGTTCCCAGTGCTGATGATGCAGCCGACGATCCCTGCATCTGGATTCATCCAACCGATCCATCTAAATCAATAATAATCGGAACACATAAAAAGGAAGGCGCCGGATTGCTGGTTTATAATCTGGCTGGTAATGAAATACAGCGCATACAGGCTGGTCGCATGAACAATGTTGATATCCGCTACAATTTCCCGCTAAAGGGCAAATCAGTTGCGCTGGTGACGGCCGGCAACCGCGACCTAAATACAATTGCAATCTATAAAGTTGATCTCGCGACCAGACAATTAATTGAGGTGTCGGCCCGGGATATTCCACTTGGGTTGGCTGACGGCGTATATGGTTCGTGCATGTATTTCAGTGTGAAAACCGGAAAGTTTTATGCTTTTTTGAATGATAAAACCGGAAGAATTGAGCAATGGGAATTATTTGATAACGGTGCAGGTTTGGTAGACGGAAAGCTGGTTCGTACATTACAGGTTGATTCCCAACCGGAAGGTTGTGTGGCCGATGATATCAAAGGTATTTTGTATATCGGTGAGGAAGAAAACGCCCTCTGGAAATTTGCTGCTGAACCAGATACGATAACCGATAAAACACTGGTAGATACAGTTGGCAACCATTTTGTTCCTGATATCGAGGGATTAACCTTGTACTACGCCGATCGTGATACCGGCTACCTGATTGCATCAAGCCAGGGCAACAATACCTATGTTATTTACACCAGAGAGACTAATAATGATTACGTTGGTACATTCCGGATTATTGATGGAGAAATGATTGATGGTGTTCAGGAAACTGATGGGCTGGATGTAACTAATTTTGGATTGGGGCCGGCATTCCCTAGTGGCGTATTTGTGACCCAGGATGGCTCAAATCCCGGAACAACCCAGAATTTTAAATGTGTACCCTGGGAATCAATTGCTAACCTGTTTGAGCCAGCACTAAAAATTAAAACCGGCTGGGATCCTCGTTCAATAAAATGACTGATCCACTAAAATCACAAAACAAAATAGCAAACACAATTCTACTCGTTTCATTCGTATTGTTTGGTAATATTATTTTTGGCCAAAAACCTTTTATCTTTAAATACAGCAATTCTCAACCAGAGCAGCATCCGCGCAGCCAATCGATGATCTTCTTCAAAGCGGAAGTTGAAAAGCGCACTGGTGGTAGGATACAGGTTGAAAATTATTTTTCGGCTGTACTGGGCACTGAATTTGAAATGCAGGATATGGTTGCAACCGGTGCCTTGCAAGGTACCCGGGGAGGTGGATTTATCCATGCCAATAAGAAATATTATATCTTCATGTTACCATTTCTGGTCGATAATTGGGACCAGGCATTAAAATTGATTAACAGCGATTTCGCAAGGCAAATTAATATAGAAGCACGGGCCAAAGGTTTTCACATCCCGGCCTGTGGTATCTCCCAGGGATTCAGAGCACACACCAATAATGTACGGCCGATTCAGACTCCTGAGGATTTGAAAGGGCTAAAAATGCGGGTACCGCAGCAAGAAGTCTATGTGGTGAACTCCCGGACTCTGGGGATCAATCCACAGCAACTCCCCTATAGTGAAGTCTATATGGCACTGAAAACTGGTGTGGTAGACGGGCAGGATAATGCCGTTTCCAATATCTGGGATTATAAAATATATGAGGTACAGAAATATCTCACGATTTCTAACTATGCCACCGGTCCAGACCCCTTCATGGTCAATCTTGACTGGTATAATAATCTTCCGGATGAACTGAAGCACATTTTTGATCGGGTGGCAGTGGAAACGATGAAATACAGCGATCAATTGAATCGTGAATATGAGGAGTTATATCTAAAACAACTTTCAGAAAAGCTTGAGACTAATTTTGTATCTCCGGAAAATCTGGAAAAATTTCGTGTTGCAACAAAACCAGTGTATCAATACTTCATCAATAAAGGATATTTCACCTGGGATGATATTAGTGCTGCTCGAGCATGTATCACCAAGTAATTCACTGAAACACCTATGTGCTGCTCATTTGCAATATGAAATAGGGCAATAAATTTGAATTATCTAATAAAAGGCGAGCGAATTTTTACTCGGTTATTGGAATATATTATCGGTTTTTTCTTTTTTTCCATAGTCATTCTCGTTATTACCCTGGTCATTTTGCGGTACGGATTCAATACCACAATTGTTGGTGGTAATGAATTAGTCGTGATTCTATTTATCTATACTTCAGCACTTGGTGCTGCAGTAATCGTGGGGAAAAGGGAACATATTGCTATTAGCTATTTTATTGACAAATTATCACCTCTCTCAAAAAAGCTAGTGAACATTTTTAATTTTCTAATGATTGCTATACTGAATGGTGCCATGATCGTATACAGCATCCCCTGGATTAACAAGACCGGAAATTATCAAACAGCAGTGTTAGGTATACCCCAGATCTATTCACAGATAATAGTTCCCATCGGCTGTGGTATGGCAATACTTTATTGCTGCTATCATATCATACTGGCACTGATTCCAACGAAAACTGAAATATAAATTCATGGTTATATTAATTATTAGTCTATTGATCTTTTTAATTCTAGGCATACCAATAGCATATTCATTGGGACTGTCAGCATTCAGTTATTTCCTCCTCTATCGACCCGAATTGCTCCAGATTTTGCCCCAAAGATTCTTATCCGGGATGAACATGTATGCTTTGATTGCCTTACCGCTGTTCATTCTCATGGGATTGCTGATGAATAAAACCAGGATTACTGAACGCTTGATTGATTTCAGTTTGTTATTCGTCGGCAGACTTCGCGGTGGATTAGGTCTGGTCAACGTTTTTGCAAGTATGATTTTTGGTGGTATATCCGGATCTTCTGCCTCAGATACAGCATCGATTGGAGCGATCCTCATCCCAGAGATGGAGAAGCGCGGTTACCCCAAACAATTCGCGGCTGGCATCACCGTAGCTTCTTCCACAATGGGAATGATCATCCCTCCCAGTATTCCCATGGTCCTTTATGCCATTATTGCTGAGGAATCTGTAGGCAAACTGTTTTTAGGCGGGCTGATTCCAGGTGTGATGATCGGAGTATTCCAATTAGCAATTACTATTCTGATCTCGATCAAGAACAAGTACCCAAAAGAGGAAGTCAGTTTAACACCTAAAAACATTGCTAACCAGGTAAGACGCTCGAGTCTGGCACTTATAATGCCGGTATTTGTGGTTGGATCGGTAGTTTTTGGGATCGCAACGGCCACCGAGTCAGCAGCAATTGGTGTATTCTATGCGTTTGTAATTGGGTTGTTATTTTTAGGAATCGGCAGTCGGAAAAAATATTTGATTAAGACAATCCCGGAATGTCTCAATTCGGCGATTATGACCAGCGCCAAGATCATGATTGTGATAGCCCTTTCTAAATTATATATCTGGGTTCTGGCGCTCGAACGGGTACCGCAGGCAGTGGCCGGTTTCATGGTTGCTATGAATCTGCCACCGGTAATCATGTTACTGTTCATAGTTGCAATCATCCTTATTGCGGGCACCTTTATCGACGTAAGTCCGGCGATTCTATTGTTGACCCCAGTTTTTCTGCCGGCCTGTACAGCGATCGGAATTTCACCGATTCATTTCGGCGCAATCTTAATATCGGGACTGGCGGTCGGTGCAGTCACCCCCCCAGTGGGAACCTGTATTAATGTTGCATCGGCAATTTCTGGCTTGGGAATCGGTACAATTTTTAAAGGGACCGCACCATTTTTAGCAGCGAATATTCTTACTCTGATATTAATCAGCATTTTTCCTCAACTGACATTATGGGTGCCGTCACTTTTTTAACAAAGACAATTCGATCAAAAGATAACAGGTAATAAAAAAAGGAATCAAAATGAAAAAGATTGGGATAATCGGGCTGGGCGACATGGGTAGCGGAATGGCCGCAAATTTAATAAAGAATGGTTTTAAACTGAGTGGATTTGATGTACGGGAAGATAGATTGAAATCATTAGAGCAATTGGGGGGAATTCCAGCAAATACCTGCCAGGAAGTGGCCGAGAAATCAGATATTGTATTTGTCATGGTTCTCAATGGTCAGCAGGTCAAAGAGGTCGTACTTGGTGATGCCGGTTTGTTAAAAGGTCTAAGACCAGGATCCACAATAATCATAACGGCGACCATCAATCCTTCCGAGGTCAAAGAACTTGAAAAACCGATTCTAAACAGGGGGATCAACCTGATTGATTCACCGGTCAGCGGGGGCAAATCCGGTGCTGACAACGGAACACTCACCCTGATGTCAGCTGGAAAAATGGAAGTATTTGAAGATTGTAACCTGGTTCTGGAAGCGATTGCACAAAATATTTTCCATGTTGGTGAAGAGATTGGTATCGGGCAAACGGTAAAAGCGGCCTTGCAGGCGCTAATCGGAGCCAGCTTTACAGCTATATTCGAATCGCTGGTTTTAGGTGTCAAGGCTGGGGTTAAAGCTGAAACACTTTATGAGGTTTTTGGCGCAAGCGGTGTCAGTAGTCCACTGTTTAAAAATGCGGCAAAATTAATCATGGAGCGCCGGTTCAAAGGTACTGGCAGTCACATTGGAACAATGTACAAGGATCTGGGGATTTCCATGAATATGGCTAAAGAAAATGGTGTAGCAATGTTTACTGCTAGTGCCGCCTATGAATTATTCCGGTCCGGAATATCGTTATTCCCAGAGGAGGACAATTGGGCGATTGTGAAATTGCTGGAGCAGATCGCCGGGACTGAAGTCAAACAACAATAAGCGGAGGAAATTAATTATGAAACTAGGTGTAATTACAGATGGAATCAGCAGAGATTTAGAGCATGCTCTGAAAGTGATGAATGAAACCGGTTTAGAGCATGCGGAATTACAATTTGTCTGGGATAAGGAAATTGGGGATCAAACTCCCGATGAAATTCAAAAGATCAAGGATCTGATTACAAAATACAATGTGAAGGTCCCCTGTATTACCCGCCATAATTTCGTTGGTATGCTGGTTATGGCTACTGAGCCGAAGGACGAGGCCTACCAAAAACATTTCAACGGTCTGAAGCGCTGTATAAAAATTGCCCGGGAACTGGGAACCGACATGGTGCGCGTTATGAGTTTCCGGAAAGAAATGATTATCTTTGGCCATAATGGTGCGGAAAAATGGGTGGCAAGTACTGGTTCATGGGAAAAATTATTGAAGCTGATGGAAGCGCCAATTCAATTAGCTGAAGATGAAGGCATAATCCTGGCCGTTGAGACGGGAAATAATGCTATGATTACTTCAGGTTGGCTGGGTCGAAAACTAATCGATGATCTGGGAACAAAAAATCTTAAACTAATTTGGGATATCCCCAATACACTATACTGTACTGAGATTCCTTACCCTGATGCCTACGAGGAGGTTAAGGATATTCTGGGTCATATTCATATTAAGGACTGCAAGTCCAATATATCACGGGCCACAGTCCAATTTTGCCCGTTAGGCGAAGGTGATATGGCACCATACCTGGAAGACATTGCCCGTGCCCTGAAACGAGACGACTATCAGGGAGTTGTTTCATTGGAAAGTGTCTACCACCCAGAAAATGGATCATATGAGGACGGCTATCGAGAATGCTTGCCAACCTTTAAAAAACTCTTTGGGAATTAGCATTCAAATCGGACAGCTACGATTTTATCGGCAGAAACTGAGCTTCGCCGGTCAATCTCTTCCAAATCGAAATGTCCCTCAATAAGATATCGCATGAATAAGCTAACACTGTGTAAACGAGGACCCGGGGAATTCTTTTGTTATCCCAAAAACCGACGTTTTTGAGGCACCATTCCCATAATCAAAATCGATAGGACGTTTATGGGACACTTAGGGCTCAGGAGCGTCGAAAAGGTATGGGTTTTGAGACAGATCAGATGAAACTGGATTACGCTTGTGGGCCCACAGTCCCGACTTGTCGGGAGAACCCCGCTCCCCGCTAAAACGGGATCTGCGACCTGCGGATTATGAGTACTCCGCTGTCTCGTCGACAAATGAAAAACGTTGGCGTGAAAATGATGGCAGAGTTTAATAAAATATATACTATTCAAAATTGCGGATCGACAGACGTCTCAATAATACTTAAGTTTTATCTGACTGTTGCTCTCAGGATCATTTTGTAAACAGATTTGCAGCAGTGAAGAATACTAAAGCTGAATTCACTAATAATATTCGCCTAAATCTTCTAATATAATTAAATTAGCAGCAGATTAAATGTTAATTATATAAATGACTAATAGCTGGTTATTCTGGAGGCTTTATTAACAATTAAAAGGAGTTTAGAGTATGGAAAAGCAAAGTCCTGAACGTATAAAGTTTCTTACGGATGGTGTCCTTGCAATAATAATGACACTCCTGGTACTGGAATTGAGCTTACCTCTTATTGCCGGAAAAGTTGATGAGGTACATTTATCCAAGCAACTGCTGTTACTCTTGCCAAATTGCATCAGCTATATAGTAAGTTTTCTGATACTATCTCTGTTTTGGATGCTACATTCAGGAATCTTTGAAAATGTCAAATCAATCGGTAATCGGGGAGTCTGGATCAATTTACTTTTTCTGATGTTTATTGCTGTTCTTCCCTTTACATCCACCATTGCAGCAGAGCACTGGCATGACCCAATCAGCGTTATTGTCTATGGATTGAATTGGCTTATCCCATTACTTTTAATGAACGCCCTCTCCCATTATCTAAACAGGAGGGCTCACCTGTTGCATCAGAAGATTGATCTCAATGAATGGAAAAAAGAAAATCGTGCTACCTGGACAATAGCGATATTGATCTTAGTGGGAATTGGATTATCCTTCACAAGTACTTTAATCTCATATGTTCTCTTTGGACTGTTAGCATTATTCTATTTGATTATGGGTTGGTTTGAGAAGGAGGGTTTTATACCGAAGAAATCTTCAGATTAAACAAAACCTGACACTCACAATATGGGGGTAAAATAATGGATAGACCTTCAGTAATCGTTATTGGTGCCGGGATTGGTGGATTATGTACTGCTGCACATTTAGCAAATCACGGTTTACAAGTTAAGCTTTTTGAAAAGAATAAACATGCCGGTGGAAGATGTGATCAAATAATCAGGGATGGACATGTATTCGACACGGGTCCAACCCTTATGCTCATGCCCCATATTTTCAGGGAAACATTCACTTCCCTTGGAGAGCGGATGGAGGACTACCTGGATTTGCATCGAGTTGATCCAACTTATCGAATTCATTTTGAGGATGGATCGGCACTCGACTTGAGCTCAAATCTGAGTTCAATGCAATCTCAGCTTGAGCGGATGGAATCCGGTAGTTTCAGAGCCTTTCTCAAGTATATGTGTGAGGGAATCAAGCATAATTATTTAGCAGTTGAAGGCATCGCAGGTCAGAATTTCAATAGTCTTCTTGATTACTTCAAACCATCGAATCTCTCCAAGTTCATTCAATTAAAAGCAACTACCAAACATTATACAAATATCGGTAGATACTTTAAAGATCCACGACTGAAGGCAGCATTCACTTTTCAGGATATGTACCTGGGGATCAGTCCATTCGATGCACCTGCTACCTACTCTCTTTTACAATCAACCGAATTAACAGATGGTGTTTGGTACCCTAAAGGAGGGCTATACCGAATCATAGAGACACTTGTGGAAGTTGCTAAGAAAAAGGGAGTGGAGATTATCTACGAGACCCCGGTTCAGCAAATCAGTCACAATGGTAAACTGGCTACTGGAGTAACGTTGAATAATGGCCAACAGATCAGCGCTGATATCATTATTGCCAATGCAGATCTGACTTATGTTTACCGCTCCCTGCTACCAGACCGTAGACAATCTGCACGGATTGATAAAAAAGTCTACACCTGTTCTTCATTCATGTTCTATTGGGGAGTTGATAAGAAATATGATGAACTAAAATGCCATAATCTGTTTATTGCCGGTGATTATAAGGGAAGTTTCAACCGGGTCTTCAAGGATCTCAATCTTCCTGATGAACCTAATTTCTACATCCACGCGCCGGAACGGATGGACCCAACAATGGCTCCCCCGGGACAGGAAACACTAATGGCACTAGTACCAGTGGGACATATCAACGATAAATCGCCCCAGGACTGGAATACAATCCTAAATCGAGCACGAAAGATCATCTTTAAAAAACTTGCTGCCATTGGTGTGAAAGATCTAAAAGAGCATATCAAATTCGAGCTCAATTTTACTCCTGAGGATTGGAAAAACAGATATAATCTAAGCAAGGGCGCTGGTCATGGTTTAAGTCATATATTTACTCAGATTGGCTATTTACGGCCACAAAATCAGCACAAGACCTACCGAAATCTGTTTTTCGTAGGGGCCAGCACGCACCCAGGTTCAGGTTTACCGACGGTTCAACTGTCTGCGAACCTGACTACGAATAGGATTATCAAGGATTTCAAAATCGAGTGAATGGGAATCAGAGGTATCAAAAAAAACTAAGTAGTTTGTATCACATAAAAATCAATGAGGAATGATACAGCGAAATTAGCAAGACAGATCACTTGGAATAACAGTAAGCAGACTTATTTTATTGGCCGTCTGATGGTTGATCGAAACCTTGTTGATGATTTCTACAGAGCTTACGCCTACCTGAGATGGATTGATGATATTATTGATGAAGTTGCTCAGACCGATGAAGAGCGGACCGATTTTATTAAGCGGCAGCGGAAATTGGTGAACAGCATATTTGAAGATGTAACCGGTAGTGATTTTAAGCCAGAAGAAATGATTCTTGTAAACCTTGTTCGAAATAATATCGCTTTAAAGAAAGGTCTGGAGTCCTTTATAAAAAATGTATTCGCCATTATTGAATTCGATGCCCAACGCAAAGGTCAGCCCATAAACAAAAAGGACCTTGATTGGTACATCGAATGCTTAGGCAAGGCAGTGATCGATGGCCTGCAATATTTTATTGGTAACAATCATGATTACCCTACTACTGCGAATCGTCATCTCGCTTCCACGGCGGCTCATATTACACACTTGTTACGTGATACAATGGAGGATATTGCCAACGGATTTATTAATATCCCCAAAGAGTATTTAGAGAAGCATCCATTTAATCTGTCAGATCCATCGCGTCCTGAATTTACCATATTTGTCAAAGAACGAGTATTATTGGCTCGTGCGTATTTTCGGGACGGGAAAAAGTATATTGACAACCTGTCTATATTACGCTGTAAAATCGTTGGGTACTTGTATTGTACGCGATTCGAGCATATTCTTAAAACCATCGAGCGTGACAATTATATCTTGCGGCCAGGCTATGCTGGAGTCCATAAATATCTTCCAGTTCCTCGAATGATTTAGTTCATGATTACCATCCCCCAAAAATGGTTATATCCCAGGATTATTCATATCAGAAATCTGCAGAAAAGATCAGAAAGTAGCTTCTAATTGGATAACCTTAGTACCAATTACAATCAATTGTGAAGCATTTTTATATTTCTCTTATACTCAATGTCTGGAAATCTTTTGTACAAATCCTGAAATAGTTGTAGAGCTGTTGATCGACAGCTTTCAATGTCCAGATTCTCTGATTCAAATCGATCAAACTTTGTAATCATCTGCCAGATTTCAAAATTAAGAACTGCACATTCATATTCTTTCTTTGTGTGCTCCAGCATTTGGATAAGCTGATTTAATGCCTCCTGTTTATTGCCTGAAGCGAAATTAATCTTGGCTGAAAGAATCCTGCCCTGAAAGAGTACATCCTTTCTCCCTGCTTCTTCAGCAATCAGTAAACCATCAACAATCGTTTCTGCGGCTACATCCAGTGATTTTTGATGGAATAAAGCTTCGCTTTTACCGATATAATTCTCAGATAATATCGTTTTAAAACCGATCTCCAAATTGATCCGGCGTGCCGCTTCAAAACATTCCAGTGCTTTTCCATATTCCTCAATGCTGATATATATAAGACCTTTATTACTTAGGGGGATGGATTTACTTCGTTTATCCTCAATTTCCTCAGCCTGACTGATAGCTTTGTTGTAGCAGTTCATTGCTGCATCATATTCGCCTTGATAGCGATGCACTTCACCAATATTATTGTTGGCGTTCGCAATTTGTCGCTTATTGTTAGATCTCTCACAAATGGCTAATAATTTGTCATAGTGCAGCTTTGCATTATCAAACTGACCCATCCGTAGATAAGTATTCCCAATGCTTTTGGCGGCATTTCCCACACTGGTGAAATCATCCGATTCCTCACTGGTTTCCAGAGCTATTTGAAAATGTTCTAAAGCAGCTTTGTAATCTTGCTCTATGTATAGAACGATTGTACCGATTGCCAGGTTGGCGCGGCCAATGCGCTGCATATCATTCAATTCCACAGCACAGGCAAGAGCCTTTTTTCTTATATCTTCACTTTTACCCCAATCACCTGAATTCTGAAGCAGTTCACCTTTCTTGAGAAGATAGTCGATTTCAGTTTCTTGCTTACCGGTACATCTCGACAATTCGATGATCAGGTCATGCTTATTCAGAGCTTCATTATTGCTGTATTCCTGCTCATATCTGGATGCCAGATCCATCTGCAATTGTAAGTACTCGTTCAAAATGGATTGGTTGTCTGTATTTCCTTTAAAGATTATTCTACCAGTTTCGTCGATAATCTGATAACCGACACCTAAATGAAAACCGTAAGTCTCAGCAATCGGATGTGTTGTGCTGTCAACTAAATATGATTTAATATTAGCAGCAACTTGTTTATGGATCTCAAAACGATATTCAATGCCCAGTTCATAATAAATGTATTTCTGAGCAAGATTGTGGATGAAGCGGTAGATCTTAACCAGTTTGTCGTAGGTGATATTGACTTTTTCAACAAGTTGATACTTGTTCATCAGCAGGTCAATTTTACCATGTAATTTGAGGGTACTTTCTTCTAATACAGAACCCAAGATCTCCAAGGAGAAATCATCGCCCTGGACTGCAGCTATTTGCAGGAGTTCCTGTAATTCAATTGGCAATCGCTCGAACCGTTCTTTTAGCACGCCTTTTATTGTTTTAGGAAAATGCGAAAAGATATTAGATATAGTTTGATCAGATTGAAGATTTAGGCCATAGGTACCATTCTTTTTACTGATTAGATCACGTTCAATTAGAATATTCAGTGACTCTTGGACAAATAATGGGTTGCCATTTGTCAACATTTTGAACTGTTCAAAGAAAACATCATTTAGATCATGTGATGTAAATTTCTCATCGAAAAGTTTACGTAATTGTGATTGCGAAAAATGCTCTAAGGCAATTTCTTCTACTGCGTCATACCGATTTAGGTTATTGACCTTCTCGGTTAGGGGGTGGCGGTTCAGTTCACCTGTTTGAGGATTCAGCCTACCCTCACGCACCTCCTGTGGACGATATGAGCCGATCAGTAATAAAGGATAGGGTTTATCCTTTAGATTCTTTGCCAAATAGTAAAAAAGGTTGAGCGAAGAAACATCCGCCCAGTGTAAATCATCAATGAACACAACAACAGGATTCTGATCAGCGAATTTGCGCAGTTTATTCATCACCAGCTCAAAGAAATCCTGCTGATTTTTCAGAAATAAATTCTTTTTGCTCGACTGTAGAGATTGGGCTGTTTTGAATATAGCAGAAGCTAGGCCGCCAGCCACTGGAATCGTACCAAGCCACACACCGGTACATTCATTAGCAATATTGGTCAATCGCTCCCGGAAATCCAATGATCTCATGTTGCCGGTCACCAAGTCAAGTTGCTCTGTTTTTTTAATCGATTTAGCAGTATCAATAATCGCCGAAGAAATCGAGCCGACCAGAGGAATATTTTGAATCCAATCTGCACCAGTATCGTCAAAGATCGACTTGACTATTTTCTTAAAATCAGTGCGCTTCTCTTTGTCCTTTCCAGCAGCTTTGTCCGCGTCAAGCTCTATTAAAACTTCCTTCCAGGGTAAATATCCACGCGATACACCATCAATATCTGAACATCGACCCGTTGCTGTTAATATATTCTGATGATAATTCTGGTCGCAGGATTCCAGGAAGTAATCAATTAGTGTGGATTTACCGATACCGGGTTCGCCAGTTATCAATATTGTTGCCCCAACCCCCTTTTGGACAGACCGATCAAGCTTATCTTTAAGAAGCTGGTGTTCTTTACGATCTATAAACATTAATCCATTTGCCTCGGCAGTAAATTTCTATACTACTTTTTCAAATCAGTAAGTAATTCCCGCAAGTATCACTGCCTGAGTTGTGTAACAGTTTTCTGAAATGTTTTACCATCAATGTAGGCACCATGAGACATATAAATTCTTTCCGGATTATAATCAACCAGTCTCTCAAGACTTTGTATCAGAACTAACTTATTTTCATAAAACATACCCAAATTGATATCAGGTTCCTGCCCCCGGATTATATCTCCCACAAGCATCTCTCCACTAGCCAGAATGATGCAAATTGAATCCTCTGTATGTCCGGGTGAATGTACGATCTTTCCCTCAATGCCATGAATTGCCAAATCATATTCATCAGCTGTAATAATGTCTGGTTCTATCCCCTCATAACTTTTGGGTGAAATAAAATTTAGAAATTTGCCCATAAAATTCCTTGCCACTGCAGGCACGCTTTTTCCTGCACGAAGGAAATTGGCAGCATTTTCATGACAGAGAACATCTGCTCCTGTTATCTGTTTGGCATAGGCAGTTGATCCAGCATGGTCTAAATGGGTGTGGGTAAGTATAATGAGATTAACCTGCTCAGGTTTTACGCCTGCCCGGTTAAAAGCTTCGTCCAGTTTATTCTCTTTTTTCGGCATTCCGGTATCAACCAGGATATACCCAGTAGCTGTTTTAATAAAATATATATTGTAGTGCCCCATGTCCACAGGATTTACAGCATAATCCATTTCACTTTCTTCAGCCAATATCAGGCCTGGAATTATTACAACGACTAATACAACCAGTGTGATTACTAACGGATATTTTTTCATCGTTTGCTCCTATTTTTCAATTTACCAGGCCATTACTGCTTACATATATAAATGATTTCGCAATCAAATTCTTATTTAATCAATTAACCTTATTCACCACTGTTTGGTTTGTTGCAAATACACTCAAATTGGACGTACTAATAAATTCATTATGAAAGTACCCGGAATATCAGATCGTAAGTGGTGGATCTGGCGCTATTATTTTTTTAGTTTAATTGACTGACTGATTATTGTTATACCGGCAATGATTATTACAATTGGGACAAGTGGAAATTCAAGACCTAAAAAGCCCCAAATTGAACCGGCTAAAAATAATATGCCTGCAATAATCCAAAAACCTTCCAGTTCCAAATTGTTCATGCGGCGCAAATATTGAAATATCAGGGTAATGATACCGATACCAAATAAGGAGAAATTGAAATTGATGCCAACTAATACACAAAATCCGACCCAAACAATAAATGTTCCCCAACCCAGTGATTCGAGTTTTTTAGCCGCATGATTTTCTGTTGCAGTTTTGTTATTATCTTCTGTCATGGTAAATCCCTTCCATGTTTTATTTTTACACTTTTTACTGTGCTTGTCATGCTAATTTAATCTTTTCTGCTTTTGAAAAATCTGTTCCAATATGTCGTTATAACTTGAGGGGGGCTGTAAAAACGTGCGCAGATACCATATTAATCGTGCCAACTGTAATCACTCTATACTGCTGAATATATGATATTATTGTATTTAATTACAAGATTCACCTTTTGAGCTATTATTTAGCAATTTAGTGTCCGAATACATTCTTTAATTACAATTAAGGACTTTAAATGCTCAATTCAGTTGGAGAAGCGGGTCATTACTCTTAACATTGTTTTTAACGATACGTTTTTCAGCTTGCCCGAAAATGTTTTCTTCTGTGTCAGGATCGTATCGTATAGTTCCTCTACCGTTTCCGGTGGCACGGTTTCTATCTGATTTTTTACTAATAACATTGCGCCCTCTGGACAAGTGGGAACACATAAACCACAACCGATACATCTAGCAAGATTTACAGTGGAATGACCATTCATCTTCACGGCGTCCATTGGACAACGATCTGCACAGGTTCCAGATAATCTGCATTTCTCTGCATCAACCTCAGTATGGAAATTGCCATGGACAATACTAGCCGGTTTAGGAAAGTTCTTTATCATACCAAGCATACCGCAGCAGTCACTACAACAGGCACACATGAAGACTGGTTTCTGTTCATTCGATGGCATAAGGACCAAACCTTCTTCCTCGTTCTTTCTTGAAATCTCCAGAGCTTCATCTCTATCAATCGAGCGAGCCCAACCTTCTTCGACATATAAATCTGACAGATCGCCAAATGACATACACACCTCTCGTCGATCTGTCGTCTGACAAGGTTTTCCCTGTTTGTCAAACACCTTTTTGCATATACAATCCTGGATTGCGATATGCTCACCGGCCTGGTCAATGAGGTGTCGTAACTCATCGTAAGTAGCAACACGATGCTCGACCTTAATACTTTTCTCAATTGGGATCACTCTCATCTTGGGAAGCTTGTGTGTGGCAAACTCAAAGCCCATCTCGCCTGCTAAATACTTACCTGTGTTGTCAAGGAAGTCCGAATCTAATCGTTTGAGTTGATGTTCGTACATACCCCAGAGAACGAAAGGCATGAGAGCATATTGACTTTCGCCCTTTCTCTTTCTTCGAAATATGCCTCCCTTTGATACGATTTGATCAAGAATGAGTATTAACTCTTCCTTCGATGTCACATCTTCCCTTACTTTTTCAAAAATGTGATCGATTGAATTATACTTGTAATCTAAGTAGGTTGTGATTTCGGCTTCCTTCAGTGTGAAGATTGACTGTAAAAGATTGATCTCTACACCGGATTTTGTTGGCGGAAAACCTGTTGGCATCTTATTTAAATGCTTTTGTAGAGTTCGATAAATATCTTGTTTCTTAGTCATTGTTCACCCCGCGATTTACATCATTTACGAACATTTATTCATTAAATGATGATTTTCTGACCTATCCCTATTATTTGGACTACTATTTAAGTTAGGATTTTCTAGTTTAAGATGCATTTAAAAACATTAAAGTCTGCATCAATAGCTTAAGATAGTGATATTGTCTGAAGTCTCGTTGAATTTGCTTAACCTTATAAGATGCCCTTAATTCTCCATTAGCATTTGGTCAATTAGACTCCCCCTATTGTCCCATAAACCACTGTATTTGAGGCACCATTCCCATAATCAAAATCGATAGGACGTTTATGGGACACTTAGGGCTCAGGAGCGTCGAAAAGGTATGGGTTTTGAGACAGATCAGATGAAACTGGATTACGCTTGTGGGCCCACAGTCCCGACTTGTCGGGAGAACCCCGAACCTGCGGATTATGAGTACTCAGGTATGGGTTGTTTTTGTTGGACTTGCAAGTAGCGAGTGACTAAAGAATGACTATTTTGACTTTCGGCAGGAATCGATTGAACATTTTACATCCTCCAAAATCCTTGAGTGTATTATATAATACTTACATCATCCACTTAAAATGAATTATTCAGACTGTTTTAGTGACAAATAGTTACCAATTGAAAGTAACGCAAAACTGATCATCATTGTTATTAATACGCTGTAACTGCTAACAGCGGGAAATCCTTCTGTACTTGGATTCATTGGATTCCCAATATAGTTACAAAGAAACAATGCTGTGATGAATAAGAAGGAATAACCAAGTAGTTGGATTTGCTTTCCTTTATTAGGTAATCCTTCGCCAGTGCTGTTTTCCTTAATCCAACTCCATAATAATCCCAGGTAAGAAAGAGTGATGATCGCTGCTCCTAATCCGAATATTGATGGAATATGTGTTGTGGGGCTCCAACTTAATCCTATGTTCATTCCGATTACTGGTACCAGGGCCCATAGCCAAAAATAAGAACCTTTTTGAGATGAATAGAGAAGCACACCTAAAAGTGAAAAAGTAAATCCAATTAATAAGGCTAAACCCCCAAGGCTTGAATAGGCTTCGCCATAAGCCCATCCTGTTCCAATCAATGTTTCCGGTGTATTAGCTCTAGTTATTTGATTTTGAATCCAGACTGAAATAAAGTTAATAATTACTCCGGCGATACCTATCCAAAATAATACCTGGGCAATTTTTTGCTTATTCATATTACCACCTCCTATTAATAAGATGATATGACTGACAATATGGTAAATTTACCAATAAATAACAATCGATTGGCTACTTTTTAGTCCCATAAACCTTCGTTTCTATCACACCATTCCTGTAATCAAAATCGATTGGACGTTTTTGGAACATTTTAGGCTTGGGAGTTTCATAAAGGTATGGGTTATGATAGAAGTTAGATCGACCAAAACCCCTCACTAAGTCGACATGCTATTG
>CAYTPW010000020.1:0-68534 GCA_964439935.1 uncultured bacterium
CCCAATGACGCTGACCGCCACGCCCGCTGGGATCTGCACAATTCCTTCGGGAAACAGGTAGTCAACGGGATATATATTGTCCATATCACCGTTGAGGATACCCAGGGAAAAAAACTGGGGGAGAGAATCCTCAAACTGGCTGTAGCCAGGACAGCTTCGATCTATTAGAATGAAGCATTTCTTTACCATATTCTTCGTCTATAGCAGCTTAATCTTTGCTGTTAATCCTAATCAATCAACGGAATCTGCCACCCTCAATGCAGCAATTGAGCATGTCATATGGGATGGGAACCGGATTTCAACAATACATGGTAACCAGGGCGATGTTGTTAGCGATGATGTCACAAGCGCATCAGGTTTTGAATGGCCCAAAGGCAGTGGAAAGCGTGCCATTTTTCAAGCTGGACACTGGCTGGCATCCGGTAAAGTTCGTGCTCCGGGGGGTGGGTGGATTGAAGAAATCAGGACTGCAGCCGCCGAGTACACCCAGGAATATGTGCCCGGTAAAATAAATGGCGACGGTCAGTCGGGACACATTTATCGAATCAACCGCAAAGAGCTGCATGCTTTTCTGGAAAATGATTATTCCAGTTTCAGCAGCATGACCCTGGAATTACCAGTCAGTATAATCGAAGGTTCTCAGATTTACAGTGAATTGGTAACCACAGCATTACCTTCCAGCGATTTCATGAACTGGCCGGTGGCAGAAGGAGCGCCCTGGGTTGATGCCAATGGGGATGGATCGTATAATCCTGAAGACGGGGATCATCCCAGCATTATTGGTGATATGTTCCACTGGTACATCATGAACGATGCTGACTCGTCAGGACACCAACCGTTGTGGAATACAAATCCCATGAATGTGGAGGTACAGGTTTCAATGTTCGGTTTTGACAGGGAAGGACCGCTGGGTGATATGCTGTTCATCCGCCAGGTAATAACCAACCGGGGACCGGATGACCTTGACAGCGTATTTATCAGCTTCTGGCATGATGATGACCTGGGTGATGCCGGTGATGACCTGGTAGGCTGTGATGTAGACCTGAATCTGGGATATACCTATAATGATCCGAGTGGTGACATGACCTATGGCGTGGCTGTACCGGCAGTTGGCAGTGTTTTTCACCAGGGACCCCTGGTGGTCAGCCCCGGCGATACTGCTCGAGTTCTGACCTGGGATTTACAGAACGATTACCATTTTAAAATAATACCGGATTACATTTTACGGCCTATGACTGCTTTTCATAAAATTATGGAATTGGCACCGGATTACCGAGATCCTAATAGTGCACTGGATGCTTTCAGGAGTATGAATGGTGAAGGCTATTATGGTGATCAATTTACCAATCCAGTGACCGGGGAAAAAACTCCTTTTGCTGTGCCGGGTAATCCTGTAGCCGCGATGGGTTGGATTGATGGACATTGGCCTGGTTCCCGTCGGTATAATATGAGTTCTGGACCGTTTACACTAATGGCCGGAGATAACCAGGAAATTGTCAGTTCAATCATTGTGGCCGGTGGACAAGCCTGGGATAAATCTATTGCCAAACTAAGGGCTTACAGTCTATATGCCCAACAGGATTTCAACAGCCTTTTTTCAACCTGTGAGGCTCCTGTGCCGGAGGTTGCCAGCGTCATGCTGGAAAATAGAGTGGTCCTTTCCTGGGAAAACAACAGTGCCGCAGTCGAATCATACAATTGCAGCGGATTCAGTTTTCAGGGCTATAACGTTTATCAGATGACCAAGCCCGACGGACCCTGGACCAGGATTGCAACTTACGATGTTAGTGATGGCTACAGGATCATTTACAGTGGGGTTATCGATGATGTAACCGGTGAAGTTATTCACAAACCTGTACAGGATGGTACTGACTCAGGACTCAAACATTATATTGAGCTTGATCGCGATCTCATTAATGATAAACCACTGGTAAATAACCGTACCTATTTTTTTGCGGTCACCGCCTATATTTTCGATCCTGACCCGGATGTAACATTTGCCTGCCTTGAAAGCCCCAAAACCGCTATCAGGGTAATCCCCGGCTCGGCAGGGGTGGGGACACAATTTGAGCAGACCTACGCTGATACTTTGGAAGTTTCACACATAGCTGGAAATGCTACAGGAGCGCAATTTTTCCCACTGGTGGTTGATCCCTATCAGTTGACGGGGCACACATACCAAATCTCATTCCCGATTGTTAATGACAGCACCAGCTACTGGGCTCTTGTTGATTTGAATGAAGATGATACATTAGCGTTTCAGGATAAATTCCCGGTAACAGCAGAGTATTATGAGAGTAAATATTGGGGTCATTGGTTTATTCCTGAAGAGATTGCTCCCACAATACGAATTACCGATGGTTTTTTATTAACGACCGAAAAAGCGACCTATATGCAGCCAACCGAACCTAGTGGTTATACGGTTATCAGCGATCAGGATACTCTGACACCCTTGGTTTTCCAATGGATCGTGCCAACAGCTTTAGCCAGTGATATTGGGGACGGGAGCTGGAATGCTTATCTAAGTAATATACCGGGATTATCTCAGGCCGACGGCAGTCCTGGTCCCGATGATATGCAAAAGGATATTCAATTTCGTTTCACTGATGTAGGATCGATTGCTACTTATTTAAATAATTTTGCCCTGATGGGCCAACCATCAGATACTGTCTGGCTGCCATTCGAAATGTGGACGGTTGAGCCCGGTGATACACAACAGGTCAATGTATCAGTTTACCAGATTGCCGGGAGCAAGCCAATTTTCGGGGTGGGTTCTACCAGCGGCGGTACTATGATTATTAAAAATGTAGCCTTCATGCCGGTTTATGAACCCTATAACCGTGATAGTGTATTGGCTAATCCATTGCGACCCGACGGATCTGACGGACAGAAGATGGGCTGGATGCTGCAATTCAATAAGGAAAAATCGATCTTTGAAAGCGGCAATGTCCTTCAGGTTCATTTTGATAACCGTCTAATTCCCGGTGAGGATGTATACACGTTCATCGCAATTGGGGCGGTAGCTGAAACCGAAGCCAAGAAAATAAAGGATCAGATTAGTCAGATAAATGTTTTTCCAAATCCTTACTTTGGCGGTTTTAACAATGTGCATTATCCCGACGATCGCTATGTATACTTTACTAACTTAGGCGTAGGCAAGACCACTATCCGTATCTTTACCCTTTCAGGTGACCTGGTGGCCCGGATCGAAAAGGTGCTGGATTCACCAAATGACGCCGATCGTCACGCCCGCTGGGATCTGCACAATTCATTTGGGAAACAGGTAGCCAACGGGATATATATTGTCCATATCACCGTTGAGGATACCCAGGGAAAGAAACTGGGTGAGCGAATTCTCAAGCTGGCTGTGGCCAGGACTGTTAATCTCTATTAAACCGAAAGGGTTCTCCTGAAATGAAACATCCATTTATACTATTGCTATGCTGTTGCTTTTTGAGCGCATCACTTGTGGGAATATAAATACGTTATTTTATTTAGAATAATACGCACTTCAGCGTATTGCTTGAAACTCTATCATGATGTACATTGTATTCTGTAAGGAGATTAACAATGGAGAGTTTGAAAATATTATCCAGTAAGTCATTATATATATCCCTGTTTTATATACTTTGCTCAACATTCTTACCAGCACAATGGTTTCAACAAACCAATGGTTTACCTGATAACTGGTATCCGGGTATTGCAATTGATGCCTGTGATAATGAGACTGCGGTTTTTTCAGCTGGATTTGACAATTACCCAAACTATCATACTAGACTTTTTAAAACAATCGATGCGGGTCAAACCTGGGTTGAAATTCCAATACCAAATACTGGTAATTCATCTCTTGATATTAGTGACTTATCCTTAGTGGATAGTACTCACCTATGGATTTGCTCTGGATATAATCCAGGAATATTCTACACTGATAACAATGGCACAACCTGGGAGGAGCAATTCTCTGACACATCTCTGGTGTATTTTATCAATTATATTGAGATGTTTGACCTGAATAACGGGATTGCTATGGGGGATGCCAGAGATTTTGGCGCAGGCCCAGCCATATTTTTGCAGACCATCGATGGTGGTGCCAATTGGGTTTCGGTGAATGATTCAGCATTTGGAGGATGGTCTGGGGATGTATGGCGTCGTGTTGATTTTGTTAATCCTGATGTAGGTTATTTCTTTGAGTCGGGTTCTAATCCACAATTACTGTACAAAACAATTGACGGTGGCTATTATTGGGATGCTCTCCCATATCCTACAAACTATATCCAAGTCCTTAAGTTCTTTAATGAAGATATTGGATATATCATCGATGGGATTGGATCTATGTATAACACTTTTGATGGTGGTCAGACCTGGACTGAATTGAACGTTCCCATTGATCGGTGGGGTATTGACATTGAATTTGATCCAAATTCTTACAGAAATGTTTGGTTTGCAGATTTAAACAGCTTGTGGTACATGAAAGATAATGGTGAAGTTTTTGTAGAACAAATACACTATACTTCAAGTGTTCCTGCCGGTCCGATAGGTTTTAGAGATATAGTTTTTACCGATAGCTGGAATGGCTGGGTCTTGTTAGATGAAGGGGCGTTGTTTCACACAACCAATGGCGGACATTCAGTTATTCCTGAGGAATCGAGTCTACCTCATAACACGGAAACTATCGGCCCATTCACTCTGGAATTTTCAATACACGACGCAAGTGGGACCTGGTCAGGTCAGAAGCTGTTTCACTATTCTGTCAACGATATTCAAGATTCACTGGAATTGACACTTATACCACAAGATAATATTTGGTATGTAAACATTCCCGAATTTAGTGGTATAACAGGGACAACAGAGTTACGTTACTGGTTATCTATCGAGCATGTTGTAGGTGACATGTATCTCTGGCCCGAGGGAGCACCAACCAATTATAATACGATGGTTTTCGGTCCTGATACTACCGCACCCGTACTGGCTGAATTAAGTACGCAAACGGTAGCTCATTACTTGATTCCCTTTGAGAAAGAAGTCAGGATCAATGCAGCATGGGACGACCGTTTTGCTATAGATACTCCCGTATTACACTGGAGAGTTAATCAGGATACAGGGCATTCAAGTTCAATGGTATGGATCGACTCTGCATTTACCGACGAAACCTGGCAAACCAGTTGGAAAGGTATTGTAACAGGACAAACGGGCAATCTGCATGATACAGTGTATTACTGGGTGACAGCTTCTGACATGAGTCAAAACCAGAATGCTGGCATGTCTCAGGAACACTATTTCACAACAGCTTTATCTGAAGTCATAGGTGATTGGGAACAGGCTGAGAGTTATGAGGATATTTCCTTATGGACACCGTTTGAGGATGGTGAGTTTTATAACTATAACTCAGGGGAGTATCAATGGGGGGCAGTAATCAAAGAGTCAATGAACGTGTTAGATGCATTTCGGGATACACTGCGATATGAGCGACGTTTAGACTTCAGTCAGGTAGAAGAAGCCTGGTTGAAGGTCCCCATGATCATTAACTTTGGTCAATATAACGAGGGATATTTGCAGGCGTCTACAAACGGCCGTGATTGGACCAATCTTGACCATTATTTAGGGCAAGTTTCACCCGCAGTGTATCAGTATGATCTGTCTGAGTATGCAGGTGAGGACTCGGTTTATTTCTTATTTCATGTAATGCACTGGGATGCCAACCTGCACTGGCTGATAGATGACATTGTGCTGCATTCGGATTCTGCTATGGTGGGCTTGGAGAATGATTCAAGGATTGCGGATCAGTTTCAGTTGCATCAGAACCACCCCAATCCATTTAATCCAGTAACAACCATTCAATACAAACTACCGCACCGATCTGATGTGTGGATTACCATCTATGACCTGCTGGGAAGAGAGGTGACAACGTTGGTATCAGAAAAACAGGATGCTGGATACAAATCAATTCAATGGGATGCTTCTAATGTTGCAAGCGGAATGTATTTCTACCAGATGCGTGTCTACGATCCCGATGCAGTCGGGGCTGGTGAGTACGTGCAGACCAGGAAGATGGTGGTGTTGAAATGAAATCTGCGGGGGTACTTTTGCTCAGGTGTTGCTGTTTGATTAGTATTATTGGAGCGCAAATCGAGCTCTCTGTCCAAACCGACACGAGTCACTATGCAGTTGATGGGGAGGTCGAAATAACCATTACCGCCTATAATCCAGGAGATACATTAGTCTATATGATTTGGCCGGACATGCCTGCAGCTGCCTACTTCCTTGGACCTGCTACAAATCTATTTTTCACTGATTACATATGGGGGTCAGATTTTTTATATCTTACTGCACATAGTAGCTTCGATTGGACAATAACTTATCCTTCGGATTGGTTGCACCTTGAGGCAGGTGTGCATGCAGTGGTCGGTTACCTGACAGACCCTCATTTCCAGATCACACCACCCGTTTTTATCACTGCCGGACCAGCTATTCCCCAATATCCCCTGACGGGATTCTACCCCCTGGCTGACTCCATGATGGTCACCAATGGTTGTTCTCCAATTTTTTTAACGGCAACCCGTGTGGATGATAATGAGTTTCTCCAAAGGATCGTTATTCAGCTCGAAGAATATACTGAAATGATCCTTAATCGTATTCATGGTGGACAAGTATCACTGTGGCCTTTGCTTGCAGATAAACTGTATTTCTATATAGCCGATTCTTCCAATCAATACGATTTTGAGCTTTTTTGGGAGACACAATCAGGATTGATATACCCAATTCCTTTCGATGAGGTATTCAGCATTGCTGATAATGGCAATAGCCGAATGAATCTGGTCCTGTTTCTAAATAACATACCAGTAGATACAGTTACCCATGCATTCACCAGTTCCACGGGACTGGCAACAAAGGATGATACCTACAAACCAGAACAGTTTGAAATTTCATGCTATCCCAATCCCTTCAACCCAACAACTACAATCCAATACGAATTACCTCACCGATCAGATGTCCAAATCACCATTTACGACCTGCAGGGAAGAGAAGTAACAACGTTGGTATCAGAAAAACAGGATGCTGGATACAACTCAGTACAATGGGACGCAACCAACGTATCCAGTGGGATGTATTTCTACCAGATCAGGGCAGGGGAGTTTGTGCAGACAAGGAAGATGGTGGTGTTGAAGTGAATAGAAGACTAAAATGAAACGTTTCTCTGCTCTCACAATATTTTTTTCATTGACGATCGCCTTAGGGCAAATTGTAACAGACGATATTTCATATTCAGTCAATGTTGATACATCACAATATTCAAGAGGGGATACTATTCATTGGTCGTTTAAGATGGTTAACATTAGTGAAGATACTATAGAATTTGAAGACCAAGGAGATGGTCATTTCTATAATTGGATTTTAATAGACTCGGCACAAACGACCGGGGATGGTTGGGTTTATGTTGATTGCACAACTATCTATATAATTCCACCAGGAGATAGTTTATCAGACGATTTTTCTTATGAGTTGCATGATTATTTGTTTACATATTTCCCGTTTGGGCTCTATTATGGTCTAATGAAACCTTGGTATATGTATGACAGCCTTGGCTGGGATACAGTTTCGTTCCACATTTATGAACAATTGTCTACGGATCATCAACCAGAGTCAATCCCGATACAATATCAGCTTTATCAGAATTACCCAAATCCCTTTAACCTAACAACTACAATCCAATACGAATTACCTCACCGATCAGATGTCCAAATCACCATTTACGACTTACTTGAAAGAAAGGTAACTACTCTGCTATCAGAAACACAAGATGCTGGGTATAAATCAATACAATGGGACGCAACCAACGTATCCAGTGGGATGTATTTCTACCAGATCAGGGTAGGGGAATACGAGCAGACCAGGAAGATGGTGGTGTTGAAATAAGAATCGGTGCCCGAAAAACTGGAGTAAACCGGATACGCGGGGGATACGGTTGTCAGATTGTCGTCTGTTGAACGTATCTTTAAATGTCATTCACTTTCTGATTTCAGGCGATTAATCTGCATTCCAACACCCCTTGATTAACTTATAAAAAAACTATACCTTCGAGATAAGAATTACAGTACTTATGCACGATTAGTCTAGTACTTTTGTGAATGACTGATCTTCTGTTTCTTATTCTGAATCTTTTTACCAGATTAAATAGGTTAGGGGTTTAATAATGATCAAATTACTTACCTGGTCAAGAATTAGTAATAGGAAGTATTTATTTGCCATATTTATTGTCTGTTATGTAGTTACTTTTGGTGTAAATCCTAATCAATCGTCCACATTAGTCTCCCGCAATGCCGCTGTCGAAGCTGTCATCTGGGATGGTAATCAGATCTCCAACATCCATCTAAACACTGGAGAAATTGTGAGTTCCGGTGTTACTGGCGAATCCGGGCTGGTATGGCCCATAGGCGGTGGAATTGGGGCTGTATACCAATCCGGTCTTTGGATTGCTGCTGGAAAAGTGAATGGAAATGAAGAAATCCGTACGGCTGCCAGTGAATACAGTTCCGAATATGGCCCAGGAGTCATTAATGGCGATACTACTTCCGGCCATATATATCAAATCCATCGGGCAGAGATTGAAGCTCTCCTGAATAACGACTGGGCTACATTTTCGTCAATGTCTCTAATGTTACCAGTGTCTATAATTTCTGGTTACGACATTCATACTGAACTGGTGTCGACTTCCCTGCCCACCAATGACCTAATGAACTGGCCAATTAGTGAGGGTGCACCCTGGGTGGATGCTAATAACGATGGGATTTACAATCCCCCGGATGGTGATCATCCCGATATAATCGGTGATATGTTTCACTGGTATGTTATGAATGATGGAAATCCAGCTACACACACTTTGTGGAACACAGCTCCTTTAGGTTTGGAAGTAAGGGTAGCGCAATTTGGTTTTGACCACCCCGGCGTAATTGGCAATACATTATTTGTCAAATTTCAAATCATTAATGCCGCTGCCAATCAATTGGACTCCATGTTCATTTCCATTTTCAGTGACCCTGACTTGGGAGATAACGGAGATGACCGTGCCGGGTGTGATTCCAGTTTGAATCTGGGTTTTTGGTACAATGATTCTAATTGGGATGACGAATATGGTAATAACCCACCGGCCGGGGGCTATGTTTTCTTACAAACTCCCATCGTTCCCTCCATTGGCGATACCGGTTGGGTATCAGGTGAGATGATAACCGATTATAAAAATCTACCAATGAGTTCTTTTACACCTTATATATGTGGAGGCGGCCTTGTTTATGGGCAACCAAATACCGCCTCAGCAGCATATAGTAATATGAATGGTTTAGATCTTTCTGGTAATTCGCACACAAATCCAATCACCGGTAATACAACTGTTTTTCCCTGGGATGGTGATATAATGAATTCCACGGGCTGGATAGACAACTTATTCGGTTGTGGTGATCGATATTTTCTCATAACAACTGGTCCGTTGCAAATGGCACCAGGAGATTCCCAGGAGGTGGTGCTGGCTATTTTTATCTCGCAAGGATTGAATAATTATTCCTCAGCTGGGGCACTAAAAGGTGATCATCACTGGATTAAGACTGCATGGGAATCAGATTTTAGTGTATTTGGACCACCTGCCGTTGTGGTACAAGATATAAATCCCGTTAATAGTGAAGGAATCGGACCTTTCACATGGTCATATAAATTGACGGAACTCCCAGGCTGGTCATTGTCATCTGGTAATTCCTGGTTTCACTATCGGATAAATAGTCTTCAGGACTCCATTGCTCTCATGGAAACGGTTATCGGGGACACCATTATTGGTTCGTTGACAGTGGATTTTCCAAATATTACTGGCACAACAACTATGCAATATTGGATTTCAATGCAAACAGATACTGGTATTGAACAGAATTGGCCGTCTGGCGCTCCAGATTACAATTGGGATACTTTTATATTTGGCTCGGATACAATTGCACCAGCTGTTTCAGAAGTTACAGAATTAGAAAATGTTCATTACTTACTATATTTTGAAAAAAGTGTTTCAGCAAAGATTATTGATGATCGAATGCCTGTGATTCCCATCTTGAAATGGAGAAATGATGAAGGTATCATCAACATGGACTCAATGGCACTAATTGATTCTATGAATGCCACATTTTCGGGAGTTTTATCTGGGACCCCCGGACATTGGAATGACACTATATATTATTGGATTGAAGCCGTTGATATGAGTCTCAATCAAAACTTGACAATATCAGAACTGAACTACATCATTGCAAATCGTACTTATGAAGTGATAGGTCCCTGGGATCATTATGTGGATCAACCTTGGGATTTATGGAAAAATGGAATACTAACGTCTTGGTCTACTCCTTCCGCTTGGAATAAAGTACTAAAATTAGATGCTATGGAAACGGGAATTTCCGACACTCTGACCTACCTCAGGACCATTGACTTGAGCAATTTTGATGTAGCTGGTTTAGCATTTAACACAGTGTATTCTCTGGACATTAATGAAAACTATGGATATCTCGAAATATCCACCGATGGGCAAAACTGGAGTTTATTAAAATCTTTTACTGGAGATGTAGCGAATTATGAAGAACTTATATCTCTCACGGACTATATCGGAAATGAAGAAGTATCGATTCGGTTCCGAGCGGATCGAACAACAAACCAGGTTTTTACATGGGTTATAGATGATATAACTCTTCATATGGACTCAACCAGATTATCATTGGATCCTGCTGCAAAGATTCCGAATAAGATTGGCTTTCACCAAAACTACCCCAACCCTTTCAATCCAACTACAACAATACAGTACGAATTACCTCAAAGATCAGATGTCCAGATTACCATCTACAACCTACTTGGAAGAGAAGTAACCACAATTGTTTCAGAAACACAGGATGCCGGATATCAATCAATCCAATGGAACGCATCCAACGTCTCAAGCGGAATGTATTTCTACCAGATCAGGGCCCAACTACGCTCTACGAGCTACGATGGGCAGGCCGATGAGTACGTGCAGACCAGGAAGATGGTGGTGTTGAAATGAGGAAGATTTATCTGTCGAAGTTCCACGAATGTGGACGAAGATGGATGGTTTTGTTAAAATGATTATGGTATCAATAGTCAAAAGACTCGGGCACCAACTGATCCTGAGAGTTAAAATAGAGAAACTATTTTCAATGTTGGTATTATTTTCTATTGGATTTGTATTTGTTTCAAGTTGTGAGGATGAAAAACCAGCGGAGAGTCCTGATCCTGTTCTATTTATTACGTACCCGATCTCCGGGTCGACTGTCTCCGATACTATTATTATTGTTGCAGATGTGGTGAATAATGATAATGTAAGAGAGGTACAATTTTACATTGATGGACAGCTGTTATTCATTGATCACAACGCTCCGTGGGAATACATCTGGGACACGCGATTTTTCTCAAATAATCAACATAGTATTTACTGTAAAGTTTATGATAATGATGATAATGAAGGAATTTCGGATAAAATCAATGTCCAGGTTAGAAATATGGATAAAACACATTTTTCTTATTTTTCACCTGAGGGTGACACTTTGCATATTTGGGACATTTCGACCATTGATATTTCATTTACGATTGAGCCTTATTATTCTAGTAAATCCTATCAATCAGCGTTTGCATTTTTTAATAAATACGGGAAATCAATGGATACGATTTCTTATACATTGTCATCAAAAAACTTTCATCTGGGTGTTCCGTTTTTGACAAATAATCATTGGAGACAAAGCAAGCTAAAAGCGATTTTATACAAAAATAATACAATAGTTGATTCAAAAGAGTTGCATTTATTACCTATTCACCAATATCGTGGAGGTTCGTTTGAAATCGATGAAGATGGGGTAATATTTTTACATGGTATGGTCGCATACGGTTTTGAATATAAGTATTTTATCTACAGTTTCACTCCAGCAGGAAATATTATCGATGGAATAACCTTACCAATAAGGGATTGTGGGCGATTGTTTTTAAGAAATGATAATGAAATATATTTATGCGTAAATAACACTGAAAAAAAGATTTTAAAAATAAGTAAATCATTAAGCAGTACGAGCTTAGAATCATCAGACATTGAATATATCAATCAATCTGGATCGTGGGCAGGCGGTAGCTGGGTTTCAAATTCGCAGACCGGTTCGATATACCATTATTATACTGATTACAGTAATTCTCCTAATACTGGAGTTTATATCGAGAGAATTGTTGGATTAAACGATCGAGAACATATATATATCGGGTCAGATTGGACCGAAACTCCATTTCGTTTGCAAACAACTGGAGCGGGTGTGATTGTTTATGATAACGACTCTAAGATTCTTAAAACATTAGATGACAGTGGCATTGTTGATACATTAGTTCAGGTACAGTTTGCAATGAATTGGGAGTGGGATTGTGTTTATCATGGCGGAATTTTGTACCTGTTGACTCACGAAGGAATTTCAACTAATCCTACTCTCAAAAAAATAAGTAGCGATGGAAACATTATTACAACATTAAACCTTAACAGCCTAACCAAATTTATAGTTAACGAACAGGACCTACTGTCTAATGATATGCTTTTGACATACAGCAGACATGAAGAAAGCTTAAAAATGTATGATTCAGATCTAAATCTGCTTTGGATAACTTATGAATCAGATATTGCATCTCAAATCGGACTACAATTCGGAAGATTCCCTAAATCGCACCAGGCATTATTCCTAAATACTTCTCTGAATAATATTTGGTATTCAACATATGATCAGTCAATATGCTATTTAATGGCCGATTTCAGGACAAATTCATACTTAGGCAATAAAAGTTTGTATTTAGTAAAAATATCTGCTCAAGATGGAAGCCTTGTTAGTTATATTGATATAAGTGAACTTTCTCGTATAAGATACCCTGAATGAGATATTCCCAGCATAAATAAGATAGCTGGATGCTATTTTTTAAGGCTCATCACCGGAGCCTTTTTTATCCCAGACTTAGTAATCCATCCAAAACCCAAAACAGCCGGTTATTAAGTAGATTTTTATATCACTGCGCGCTGAGAATCATATCTTAAAAAGTGATCTACCAGGTCAGGGCTCAGCTACGCTCTACGAGCTACGATGGGCAGGCAGTGAATCCTTCGACTGGCTCAGGACATGGTTTTGTGCACACCAGGAAGATGGTGGTGTTGAAATAGCAGGGGAGTAATTATGATTTATTCAGCTTATCTTAATTTGTATCTAACGATTGGTCAGCTTAATTTTTAATGATTTTGTTCACTATAATTAATCCTCATACGAATTGATGAAAATGAAAAAAATAATCCTCAAGATAATAATCGTCTATCTTTTTTCGCTCCCGCTAATGATCTGCGGGCAGGAAGTACCAAACATCCAGTTAACGATGCTGGATGGTAAAAAGACGACTCTGCATCAGCTATTAGAGACCGGTCCGATATTGATCGATTTTTGGGCAACCTGGTGTGTACCCTGTAAAAAAGAAATGAAGTACCTGGATCAGTTTCATCAAGAATATGCAAAAGCTGGATTTCAAGTCTTAAGCATTAATCAGGATACTCCCCGCAGTCTGTCGAAGGTAAAGTCTTATATTCGTTCGAAAAAATATAAATTCCTGGTCGCCGTGGATCCGAACCAGCAGATTGCCAGTAAAATGAATGCAGTTGTTTTGCCAACTACGATCATGGTCGATAAAAAAGGAAATATCACCTGGCGGCACCAGGGTTATCTACCAGGCGACGAAAAGGAAATTGAGAAACAGATAATTACCGCACTAAACCTGCCCACAGCTCCCAGAGATAAAGAATGAGGGTGAACTACCCGTTAATTGCCTGTTTATTTATTTCACAGGGATTTGGCCAATTCTCGTTCGATGGAAATGCTCAATTGAATTATGGTGAGGACAAACGGGGAACCTATTATAATGAGACCTTGATCAATACCAATCTGACCCGGGGTGAATTGTCAGCCTGGATGCAATTTGAATACAGTAACCCGCCGGAGGTTGGTCGGCCATTCAGTGGGTTGAGGAAAATAAGGCTGGAGTATCTCAAGGGCCCAATTCAGGTGAAACTCGGTGACCTATATGAGATCTGGGGTAGAGGTCTCACATTGAATCAAAGAGATGATCAGAAACTTGACTTTGATAATGGTTTAACCGGTCTGAGCGTTGCTAGCCAGTATAAGGATCTTTTCCGGGGTCAAATGATAGTTGGAATCCGTGATCTGGATAATACTATCGGGTCCGATGTTGAGATTTCCCTGAGCGGTTTTACCACTGGATTATCATTTTTGCAGTCAAGACTGGGGCATCCGATTCCATTTAATCAATACTGGCAGCCAGACACTCTGAAAATGGTGCATCGAATACTTGGTATCCGTGAAAGTTTTTCTTCGAGTCAGATCGACTTGTATGCTGAATATGTGAATAAAACGACCCATCATGTTTTTGATAAAAACACGTTTCAGGATTCGCTCTATTCCAATGGGCACGGTTTTTATGGAAATATAAATACTTATTTTGGATCCTGGTCACTCGCTTTTGAATACAAACGCTATAATTTCATGGCGCTGAATCCGAATGAACGCTGGGATATAATTTATAACTACGGCTATATACTGACCTATCAGCAACCGCCAACTGCCTTCCGGGAACCATCATCAACACTGTTGAATCGGGTCGTTCATCAGATAGATTTCAATAATAATGTCGGTTTTCAATTGGATTTAACCGGTTCGGTAAATGATTGGTTTACACTCCTGATTCATCATTCCCGGTCAAGCCGTACTGATAAATGGTTTGGTGAACCGCTATCCTGGAAAAAACAAAAACTGTCTGGTGTATTTCCCACTGCTGATCCTGCTGCCAATCCCTTTTATGAAAATTATTATGAAATCGATGGCTACGCCTTCAGGGATCGTCTGCATTATCAGGTTGGTGCCGGTTATACGAGTGACATAACCAACGTTCTGAAGTATATAAATACTGATACACTTAAAGTAAAACGTTATGAATTCTTAGAAGCACGAACAATACCAGTATTATTAGAATGGTCGCTGCCAAAATCATGGAGTATAATCGGAAAGTTGGAATCCCAGAAATTGATAAAAGGGTTACAAATCTATGATGAGGTAGATCAGGTCATCCTGGCCGACAGTGTGTTCTCGGTTTTTAATGATGATGAAGGTAAATCACATGACTACCAAAAAAATATGATTTACAGTTTTGGCCTATCGAAAGCGCCGGATTGGTCTATTGAAATCCGTGTTGATCAGACATCTGTAGAAGAGGGAATTGATCAAAACGCCAGGAATATTATCAATCCGCTTGAAAAATTCTTTAGTCAATTCATGGATATTGAAAATAAATTGATTACTCTTGAATTTGTTTACAACATTACGTCAACGAACCGTATATCATTGACGTATGGTTCACAGAGAGCAGGATTATTATGCAGTAATGGTGTCTGCCGACTGGTGCCGGCTTTTAATGACGGTTTTAAAATGACACTGACGTCTTTATTTTAGTTCCATTAATATCTAAATTTGATCAACTAATCATTAACCTCAAACCATGGTGGCGATTACTCATGAAAAATACCCTACCAATTTTATTGTTTGCATTAACGATTGTTTTTGGAGCAGAAAAAAAAGCGCTGAGTGAATTAATCACATCGACCACGTGACCCGGCTGCGGGCCTGCGGAGCAGGCTTTTCACAGCTATACTAATCCCGACAGCGCAAATTATGTCGGGGATAATTATGCTAGTAATTGGGTACAGATCCATTATCATGTCTGGTGGCCCAGCCCTGGAGATCCGTTCTGGTTGATTAATAATGAAGTGAACAGAGCCCGTAATGATTATTATGATAATCAGTATACGCCAAATATGTACACAGGAGGATCGAATTCGCTTTTTGATCCAGTGGGCTGGACAGGAGATGCAATCAATATGATCGGGACATACACACCAGTTACAATTGTAATGAACGGTGAAGCGGTTGGGAATATTATAAGTGCCAGCATATCTATCAGCAGTGAGGTTGATCTGTCATCGGCACCGATTACTTTGATCGTTGCAGCAACGATGGATTCTGTCTATTACCCTGGACCAAATGGATTGGATATGCATGAGCACACCCTGGTGGATTTTTTATCACCTGCTGTCGGTGATCCCATCATACTTAATGGTTCGGATGATATTGTAATGAATTATTTGTGGGAAATGGATCAAACCTGGCCGGATCATCCCCAGGTTTCGTGGGATATCAGTAATCTGAATATTGTAGCTTTTGTCCAAAATGATGCCACACTGGAAGTTCTCCAAGCGGAAGATTCACGTGCCAGCGACCTGTTCTCTGATGTAACTATCAACACCGTTCTGATTCCCGATAACTCAGAATCCATTGGACCCTTCGATCTGGATTTCTCAATTGTTGACAATAGCGGAAACTGGACTGAATTGAAACAGTTGCATTATTCCGTTAATAATAATGAAGATTCCCTGGTATTGGTCAATCTATCTGGTGATAATTGGCAGGCAAACCTGCCTGAATTTTCCGGAATAACAGGAACCAGTGAGTTACAGTATTGGATATCAATCGATGACGCCAGCGGCGGTCAATATCTTTGGCCTCCCGGCGCGCCCACAAATTTTCTAACAATGATTTTTGGCCCGGATACAACAGCGCCAGAATTAGCCGGATTAAGCCAGGAATTGGGAGCACATTATCAAATCCCATTTGAAAAGGAGATTACAATTGCTGGGATCAGTGATGACCGTTTTGGCCTACAGATACCGGACCTGAATTGGCGCGTTGGCCAGGGAAGTGAACAATCGGTTGCGATGGTTCTGATTGATTCTGTTTATGAAAATTGGAATTGGGAATACAGCTGGAAAGGTAGCATAACCGGCCAGACTGGTGCACTGGATGATACGGTTTATTACTGGATTACCGCCAGTGATATGAGCCAGAATCAAAATCCGGGAACTTCACAGATTAATTTCTTTATCGCCAGTTTAGTCGAGGCAATCGGAGACTGGGAAAGTGCAGCCAGTTATGATAATATTCCATTTTGGAAACCATTTGATCACGGTTATTTCCAAACCTTCAATATTCCGGGATTAGTAACCTGGGATAATATTGTAACTGAACATATGACCGAAGCTTATGGAAACGCCGATACACTGCTCTACAACCGAGTCTTGGATTTCACTGCAATTGATGTCGCCTGGATGACGATTCCGATGACGCATAATTTCCGAACAGCAGATAATCATGGTTATTTTGAGATGTCCACAGATGGCACCACTTGGGATATAATTGATACATATTCCAGCACATCCACAACCTTACCACAATCGGTGCATTATGATGTGTCCAATTATGCCGGGTCATCTACTGTATTTGTCCGGTTTCGCGTCGAACGGATTTCCGGCACTCTGGAGTGGATGATTGATGATATATTACTACACTCGGATCCAGACATACTCGGAACTGAGGCTGGACATAGTCTGCCTGACAGAGTCCAACTTCATCAGAATTATCCCAATCCATTCAATCCAATCACAGCTATCCAATATGAATTACCCCAAAGATCCGATGTCCAAATAACGATTTATAATATCCTCGGTAATCAAGTAACAACTCTGGTATCTGAGACACAGAGTGCCGGGCATAAATCGGTTATATGGAATGCAACCAATAATGTGGGCCATCCGGTCGGAGCTGGGGTATATTTTTACCGGATAGAGGTTGGTGATCCTTCGGCAGGCTCAGAACAAGGTTTTGTGCAAACCAGGAAAATGGTACTTTTAAAATAGGGTAGCAATACTCAATCATCAGTAGTTCTGTATGTTTCATACACAATATATTTTGTGCTAAAAATTGTAGTAACAGGACAAAGATCCAATTATGACACTCGTGTGGAATTGCAATAGTACTGGCAAATTAAAAATTCAAGCCGGTCTATTAACATTTACCCAATCAATGCCCAGCTTGCTGGTAGCTCTAACAGTTATCCTTCTTACTGGTTGCTCAAATCAGGAAAAGGGGAAAATACCAATAACAACTGATTCAAAAAAAGCACTCGCGTATTTTCTTCAAGCCCGCGAATTAAGTGAAAATCTTCGTGGGCAGGAAGCGGTGAAATATTATCAGCAAGCTATTTCTGAAGATTCGATCTTTGCCTTAGCTTATCTGGGACTGGCTATGGTTCAGCCCAGCACTGGTCAGTTTTTTGAGGTTCTAAATAAAACTAAAATCCTAACTGACCATATATCAGTCGGAGAACGTCTGATGATCTTCGGTGTTGATGCAGCAGCTAACGGAATTCAGATGCAGCAACGCAAAATGTACCTCGATCTGGTGGATATTTACCCCAACGACGAACGATCTCATTATTTACTGGGAAACCATTATTTTGGAAACCGGGAATTTCAGAATGCGATCAAGGAATACCATAAAGCAATCATCATTAATTCAGATTTTGCATCATGTTATAACCAGTTGGGCTATTCACATAGATCCTTAGGTGAATATGGACAGGCTAAAACGGCATTTCGCAAATATATTCAATTGATCCCCAACGATCCCAATCCACTGGATTCTTACGCGGAATTACTACTGAAAATTGGAAAATTCAAGGAATCCATTAAGCACTACCGTCAAGCATTGGAACTGGATCCCCATTTTGTACCATCGCACGTTGGTATTACCTCCAATCTGATTCTTTTAGGACGGCATGAGGAGGCTCGGGAACAATTATTGGCAATGTATGAAAATGCTCGAAACAGCAGGGAAATGCGAACCGCTCTTTTCGCCATTGCCGTATCCTATGTGGATGAAGGTCGGTTTGCAGAAGCGCTATCTGAGATGATCAAACGCTATGGCCTGGCGGAAAAAATCAATGATGTAATTGGTATGGTCCAAGATTTAGCATTGATGGGAAATATCCACCTGGAAATGGGAGCAGTGGGAGCAGCCGCTGAGAAATATCAGCAGGCACAGGATATCACCGAAAAATCTGATTTAGCTGAAAATGTAAAGAATAATAACCGACGTTTCTACCCCTTTTTCGCCTGCCGCATTGCAATTGCTAACCGTGATTTTAAAACTGCCAAAGAATCAGCAAACCAGTTTATCGAAAAAGTCATTCTGGTAGAAAATCCACTAGAGATGAGTTTAGGTCATGAACTGCTTGGTATGATAGCATTGGCAGAAGAGGATTATGATAAAGCAATTTCAGAATTGAATCAGGCTGACCATCAGAATCCGTATAATCTATACCGACTGGCATTGGCATACAAACGGAATGGTGAATTAGATAAATATAACGGTTATTTGAATATGGCTCTGGATTATAATGCTGTGAGTGACCTGAACTATGCATTCGTCAGGCATAAGTACAAGTCCTGAAAATCACATTTAGGTTTATCTTACAGCAGAGTAATCAATTATTATCAACCAATAATTCTATATTTTTATAAGGTCGGGAAAATTGCTTCATTGGATGTCAGTCTTAAAATAGACTGGAATTCGATACAGAACCCGAATCGGTATATTATTGGAAGTAGCAGGAAAAAACTCCACATCCTGAATTGCCTTGATTACAGCCTGGTTATAGAATGGATGTGATTGTTTTACAATGTGGGGCTTGGTGATACTACCATCTTCTTCAATGAAAAATTCAATTTCTACCAATCCGTCTTGGAGATGTTGATCAAGTGCGGCCGTAGGGAATTCAATAAGTACTTTCAGCGTATCATACCCGCCTTTTAGTTTTGGCATGGTACTCGTGTATGCAGCCTGCAGAATCATAGGTACCAGAAGACATCCAACAATCAACAACACTTTCTGATTGTTTTTAAACATCTGGAACTCCTGTTTTATTGCGATCTAAACTACTTTCGTTATACAGTTTCGACAAATGGAGGTAAAAAAGGATGCCACTAATCTTATTTATTTATAAACCGACTTCAGCTATCAATTAATTTATGGGAACTAATTATAATTGTAGAATAATATCCACTCTCAAAATAAGCCGGTCATTATTCTTGTAAGAAGACCCGTATACTAAATCGGAGAACAAGCAAATGGAAGAGATTCTAAACTCCTGGTATCTGTTAAGTCATTATAGTATTAATCTGGTAGTAGCCTTTATCTTCATTTTTCTTATATACAATCGCTATCGGACCCATGAGTTGGGCTATGTATTTACTTATATGATGTTTAATACAATCGTATTCTTTGTGGCTTATATGCTTAGCGCCGTTACCTTGAGTGTGGGCTTTGCATTTGGATTATTTGCGATTTTTGGTATAATGCGTTATCGGACAGAAACTATTCCAATCCGTGAAATGACCTACCTCTTCGGGTCCATCACAATCGGTCTACTGAATGGATTGGCCGCCAACAAACTGCACATTATTGAAGTAACAATCCCAAATATCTCCGTCTTATCATTGGCTTTTATACTGGAATATTTTCTTGCCCGCTACACCCTTAATGAAAAATCAATTATTTATGACAATCTGGATAATATCAAACCGGAAAACCGGACTGACCTCATGGCTGATCTCAAGCAGCGCACCGGACTGCCGATTCAGAGAGTCAAAATAAAGCGGATAGATTTTTCACGGTCAGTTGTTAGAATTAGCATCTATTATAAAGAACCATAGTACGGCAGTTTATTGAATCCAGATTTCCCATCTTGCACAATTACCTGGATCACGATTCTGCTGGTTTTGGTCTCTGTTTCCAATAGCCAGGATGACCAGGAACTTTGGCTCAGTTTCGAGCTGGAACATGAATTGTCTGGAAAATTGAAACTGGCTTGTGAGCAGGAATTACGTCTGGATGAAGATTATTCGAATTTCAAGAGTACTCTGACTAATGCAACATTGTATTATACCATCAATCGTGGATTTAAAATTCTTGGGGCTGTCCGTCATCAAATATATACCAAACGAACCCGACAAAGATTGAGTTTGGGAGGAATGTACGCAATCGCGAAGGGGAATTATAAATTGAATTATCGTTTAAAATTGCAGGAAACTGTTGAACGAAATGAATCACCTGAATTTACATTTCGAAATAAACTAGCTTTGGAAACCGAATTATCAAAGCGATTTACACCCGGGATCGCTGTGGAAAGTTTCCATACCCAGGATCAGTCATGGCAATTCACAGAATACCGGCTGAATCTGGAATTGAAATACAGGATTGCTAAAAAGCGAACAGCTGAATTATTCTATATTTATAAAAAAGAGGATATTAATAAATCCAATCCTGATTTGATCGGAGTGACAGGATTAAAATATGAAATTGAATTCTGATCAAGCAAACCGGCAGGGAATCTTAGATTTATCTCTGCTTAATTGCAGTTTTCCGATGCCAATAATCTTGATCCGGTGCTTAACGAAAAGAAGTTATATCTGAAATAACTACCAGAAACGAAAGGAAATACCATGAGTAAAGAACAGGATTTCTACCAGAAACTTAGACAACAGATTCGCGAATGGGAGGTATCCGAGGAGGGCAAATCTCATAAATATTTTGAATATATCTTGATTCTGCCTGATTTCTTCTATTTGATCTGGCAGTTGTTCAGAGATGAGCGAATTCCCAAAGATATTAAAATCAAGCTGGGTGGACTTGTTGCATATTGGATTCTGCCAGTGGATATCATTCCTGATTTTATTCTTGGACCGGTAGGCTATCTCGACGATCTAGCTTTGACGGCGGTGCTCCTGAACAAAATATTCGATGTGCATGGTGAAATAGTTGAGGAACACTGGAAAAAGGTCAGTGATGAAAATATCCTGGATCTCATCCGCCGTATTCTGGCGGATATGGATGAATGGATCGGTAAGGGTTTATGGAACCGTATCCGGGATTGGATGGCGGATAAAACTCAAAATTGAAACATCCTGATTCCTGATCTTGTAAGGATCAGTAAAGATATCTATGGCTGCAGTGCCTTATATAACCACCCGCTCGATTGGCAAATCTTATAGTGTCCAACCTTTGTTAAACGCCATATCCCTGACAGTGATGCCCGGTGAGTGTATGGGATTGATCGGTCCGAATGGTTCCGGCAAAACCACACTTCTGAAAATACTGGCTGGCCAGGAGGAGCCTGACTCAGGGGATATTACCCGCAAACGGGAGACCTGTCTGATCTATTTACCCCAGCAGGACAAATTCGAATCAAGGATGACTGTACAAGAAGCATTGTTCGAATTCCTGCCAAAAGAATTACCGGCCTGGCAGCGTGATAAAAGGATCGAAGAGATCAGATCCTTGATTGAGTTTTCTGATAATAAGCAGGCTGTTGATACATTATCAGGAGGCTGGCGCAAGCGACTGGCAATCGGACAGGCATTGCTAAGGCAGCCCGATGTAATATTGTTGGATGAGCCGACTAATCAGCTAGACTTGGAGGGTATTTTATGGCTGGAAAAACTGTTGAAATCAGCACCGTTCGCCTTCATCCTGGTCAGCCATGATCGCTTTTTTTTGGAGAATGTAACCAACCGGATCATGGAACTGAATCCTCGTTACCCGGCCGGTTATCTTAAGGTTGAGGGCAATTATAGTCGTTTCATTGAGATTCGCTCTAAGATTCTGGCAGAGCAATCCAAGCAGGAAATAACTCTATCCAATAAGGTTCGGCGTGAGATCGAGTGGCTACGGCGGGGACCAAAAGCCAGGACCAGCAAAGCACGTTCACGCATTATCCAGGCCCGGCAGAAGATCGATGACCTCGATCAACTGAAAAATCGTACCCGTCAACGCGGAGCACCACAGATCGAATTTGATGGCACTGACCGCAAAACCAAAAAACTCCTGGAGGCGCGTAAACTGGGAATTTCCAGGGGCGGAAAACTGTTGTTTAAAAACCTGGAATTGATCCTTTCACCGGGGCAATGTCTGGGTATCATGGGGCGCAATGGCACTGGAAAAAGTACTTTATTGCAGCTATTGAGCGGACAGTTGGGACCTGACAGCGGTTGGATTAAACGGGCTGAAGGTGCCCACCTGATTACTTTCGATCAGGAACGTAACCTGGTCGATGAAAACCAATCGCTGCAACAGGCTCTGTCTCAAACCGGGGATAGTGTTGTTTACCGCGATAAAACTGTGCACATCGTTTCCTGGGCGAAACGCTTTCTGTTTAAACCGGAGCAGCTGGAACTACCCGTTTCTCAACTTTCCGGTGGTGAAAAAGCCCGTGTGCTGTTAGCCAACCTGATGGTACAGCCGGCCGATATTCTGCTCCTGGATGAGCCGACCAATGACCTGGATATACCCACCCTGGAACTACTGGAAGAAAGCCTGGCCAGTTTCCCCGGTGCGATTGTTCTGATCTCCCATGATCGTTATCTGGTTGACCGCTTGTGCCAGGGATTGATTTTCCTTACTGGTGACGGGACAGTCAGATATTTTGCTGATTACAGCCAACTCCAGCTCTACCAGAATACTGGGAAAATGGAACCGGAAACAGCCACAAAGAAGGAGGCAGCTCCCAAAATTCATCTGCTGAAACGGCAAGCAAGTAAGGAAATCAGCCGGGTTGAAAGAGATATCGCAAAGGTAGAGACGGAATTGGACCAGCTGAACCAGGCAATGGCTGATTCGGCTAACCAGAGCAATGCCGCTCTACTGGAGGAATCATTTAACCAGCAGAATATACTGGCAGGTGAGTGGGATCGACTGTATGAACGCTGGACGGAATTAGATGAACTTATGACAGATTAAGCGTTTTGCTTCAATGTAGAAGAAGCAATGGAATCCAGATGCCTATCTGCCAGATTGCAAAAAAATAATATGTCAGTTAAGAAATGTGTTTTTCTAAATATTTGATATAATTATACAAATTGGCATTTTTAATCAATATACGTAAAATATTATCTGCCTATCATGCTTATAAATGATAAAGAACTGCTGCAAAAAGTCAAATCCTCTGATCGAGCTGCATTCAAGGAATTGTTTTGCGCCTACCAGCCAATTCTATTCAATTCAATTATTTATCGGACTCATGATAGTAGTCTTGCCGATGATATTGTACAGGATACTTTCTTACGGGTATGGAATAGTCGCAATAAAATCAGACCGAACCAATCTTTCTATGCCTGGCTATCGAGAATCAGTTATAATTTATTTCTTGACCACATCAAACGTGAAAAAGTTCGTTTTACGCATCGGGATGATATTCCCGTTCCTTCATCATCACAATACGATAATCCCGAATCTGCAACCGAATTAACTTTTTTGGAACAGCAGATCAAATCCGCCGTCAATAAATATTTACCAGAGAAATGCCGGGCTATTTTCATCTTGAGTCGTGTTGATGGTTACAGTAATAAGGAAATTGCAGCCATTAATTCTATCTCGATCAAAACTGTTGAGAATCAACTATATAAAGCATTAAAAATTTTAAGAAAAAAAATAAACGTAAATGAAAGCGCTGTTTAAATCGTTATATATATGAGTAGCAAAGATGAAAATGCAAAATAAATGGCTGAATGATAAATTGATGAAAGGATGGATTTCTAATTTTCGGAGACATTCGATGAGAAAGCAGATTCTCAATGAAATGAACACGATCTGGGACCAAAGCTCAAAAATTGAGTTACATCAACCAGCGGATGTAGAGATTGCCTGGCAACAGCTCGAACTGGCAATCAATAGTCAAGTGTCGGATAAACCAATAATCACCAGAGCCAGAAAAGTAACTCGATCAGCTCAGCTTGTTTACGTCACGGCCGCATTAGTTGGCCTGATCCTTATTTCGCCTAAAATTATAAACTGGTTGACGACCACAACATTATCAACCGCTAATTCTGAACAGTTGACGACAACTCTATCTGATAATTCAAGTGTTCAGTTAAATTATGCCAGCAAGCTCATATATAAAAGGGGATACAATGTTAACAATCGTGAGGTGAGCCTGACCGGTGAAGCATATTTTGATGTTAAGTCCAGCCCATTGCCTTTCATAATTCATCTGGATGCAGCCACTATTACGGTAGTAGGAACTGAGTTCAATGTTAAATCACGCGCTAATCAGTATGAAATAGTAGTGAATGACGGGGTTGTAACTGTTAAATCTCTGATCGATAGTGTTGATACAGTAGTTAGCATCAAAAAAGGGGAATTCTTGAGATTTACAAATGAAGAATTCCAGGATTCCGTACAAAGTATTCCTTTCGATAATTACCCCGGCTGGACAGATGGTCAATTAATATTTAACCAGACTGGTCTGCTGACGGTCTGCAAAGAGATTGAACTAAAATTTGATATAAGTCTTGAGTTGGCTGATACTGAACTGGCAAAGATCACAGTCACTGGCGTTATTGAGACTACGGACCGTGATTCTACTCTGATGATTCTGTCCAGTTTAGTTCAGCGACAGATTGTAGGTGAAAAGAAGAAATATATTATTTACTAACCGGCTGTATTTCTGTAGTCTGCAAATAAAACTACTGAGGTAAAATTGATTATTATTTAGGTTATTTTGTTATACATTATACCAAATATTTTTTGGGCGGAAACGGGTATTCAATCAATTAGACAGATAGTTTTTCTGGTGGCAATAAGCTACACCGCCGGGTTCGCACAGGATAACCCAAGGGTATTTGACGCTCATCCGATTGAAGTTCCTCTCAGTTCATTTCTGGACTCATTAATAAAATTGCATGATATACCCTTAATCTATCAGGACCAGCAGTTAGCGGGGATTAAGATTTCCCTGGACTGTGATTCGTGTAATATATTTGAATTAATGACGATGATAGTTGAACATACCGGTTTGAAATGGGAAATAATTGGCGATCAGTATGTCATTTCAAAATCAATAGGTTTCCAGGTCCAGAATGTAGATCTAACAATCAGCGGATATGTGTCAAATGCTCAGACTGGTGAAGCGTTATCGAATGTTAATATCTATCTGAAAAATACATTTACCGGGGCTATTACTGATTTAAATGGATACTTTAATATTCCCAGAGTCCGGCCCGGGGTATATACGATTATCGCGTCATATATTGGATTTGATAAAGTCAGTACGACAGTTGAGGTTACGGATGATATATCATTGGTCATTCCCCTATCTAGTTCAGTTATCGATATGAGTGCGTTGGAGGTGTTTGCTTCGCGGGCAGTGGAATCAGAAACACCAGTAGCGTTCACTGACGTTGAAAAAGCAGAGATCAAATTCCGGTTGGGATCAAGGGATATCCCGATGGCACTGGAGGCCGTTCCCGGTGTGTTTACCACTTATCAGGGAGGGGGAATTGGCGATACGCGCCTGAACGTCCGTGGTTTCGATCAGAGTAACATGGCAATTTTGATCAATGGTGTTCCGGTTAATGATATGGAACACGGCTATGCCCGGTGGTCAATCTGGGAAGGTATCGGCGATATAACAGCATCGATCCAGCTGCAGCGAGGGTTGAGCGCCGATAACCTGGCGATACCCTTTGTCGGTGGAACCTTGAATATTATTACTGATCATCCTCAGAGGAAAATCGGAGCAAAATTTAGACAAGAAATTGGTAGTCACGGATATTGGAAATCCATATTCAATACCAATTCTGGAATTATCGCCAATCGTTTTTCCATAACTGCCACTGTTGCCCATAAAACCAGTGATGGATACATCGAGAATACCTGGATTGATGCCTGGGCTTATTATTTGAGTTTCAGTTTTACACCAAATCCCGATCAGCGTTTGGATTTTTTTGTATTTGGCGCACCCTTGCGACGGGGTAATAATCCCATCCGGCGATCGATTGCCAGCTATGATCATAAATATGCCCGTCGATTGGGGATAGGTGAGGAAATCATTAATTCAAATGCTGAACTGGGCTACCATCATAATCCCACCTGGGGACATGTCGATAAGAATTACTCAGGTAAACAATACTGGAATGGTAGGTTGCATGATCGTAAGAATGATGAAATCATTTATGAACGAGAGCATTATTATAATAAACCACAGGGTAATCTCAACTGGTATTATAAAATGACAGATAATTTGAATCTGACCACAATGATTTACTATTCAAAAGGTTCGGACATTTCAACCCGACCTTTTGGTTCAGTTTTATATACTGATGATGATCATCTGGACTGGAATGCTGTTATTGCCGGGAATACTAGTTCGGATCACTATGACAGTACCTACGGCGGCTATATTTCAAGCGGTATTATATATAATAAAGTTCATGACCAGGAGACTGTCGGTGCTATATCAAGGTTAACCTATCACTATGGTCGATATTTGAAATTATCGTTTGGGCTTGACTGGAGAGATGCCGAGGTCAGAAAATATGGTGAAGTACGAGATCTGTTGGGTGGAGATGCTTATAGCTGGAACGATCTTTTAGTATTAGGCGATGTGATCGACTACGATTTCCGATATCATGTGAACTGGGCTGCTGGATACGGGCAGATCGATTATCAGAATAATGCTCTAAATGCCTATAGTTCAGCCAGTTTTACCATAGTCGAGTATGCAGTTTTGTTAAGTGATCAAACTGTTGATCCTCCTGATATCAAAGGCAGCAGTCTGAAGGGTGGAGTAAGCTATCATATACTTAAAGAAATTACAATATTTACAAATCTGGGAGCCATTTCAAAAGTGCCGATTATCGAACAGGTAATCGATGATTATTCGTTCATCTATAATCAGGATTTCAAGAATGAAAAGATCACCAGTATGGAGTTTGGTGTGGCATTTTCCGGTTTTAAGGATCGACTAAAAACCAGATCCAGCATCTACCAGCATATCTGGGAGAATCATACCCATATCCGGGGGAATACTGATGATCCTGGTATGGAGTTCCAGTATAGTTTACCGGAGGTTGGTGAAGTCCATAGCGGGTTTGAGATAGCAGCTTTTTTCAAACCGGTCAGTTTTTTTGAGACCAGCGCCACTGTTTCAATAGGTTCTTGGAAAATGAAAAACAATGTAAAAACTACAATTGAGTGGAATGAGGATTATTCTGATGAAAGAACCTTTTACGTTAAAGGTTTAATGATCGGTAATGTACCCCAAACCCAGTTGACCCTTTCCGGTACAGTTTTCCCAGTGCCCGGTACCAGAGTATCAATGGTTTATAAATACTGCGATCGTTATTATGCCAATTTTGATCCCCGCACCCGGATGAATCCGGAAAATGATCAACAGAGCTGGAAGATGCCGGCCTTTTCACTACTTGATCTTCATGTCGCGTGTACATTACCGGTCTTCGATAACCGGATTGAAGTGCAGATGAATATTTTTAATGCCTTGGATGAACGCTATATCTCCGATGCTACTGAAACATTTTTGTACGATATTAAGGATTTCGGACACAAAGCTGAGAATGCAGGGGTGTTTTTTGGTCAGCCGCGAACATATAATTTGGGATTTGTGTTGAGCTATTAGTATTATTTCCGCTTTTTTAAATGACTTAACCTTTTTTATAGGGGATTTCAGTTTTTAGATCGTTATTTATATAGAATCATGTATTATGATGAAATCTTTGATTTAGGACCTATCCAATTGGATCATAACAGGAGGTAATCGTGCAAACACAATCGTATTCAAAGTTTTATCTATATGCTACTTTACTTATATGTGTGGTCTTCTTCTTGGCCAGTTGCAATCTGCTCAATTCAGATGAGGACGAGGAGAAAGATACACCATTCGTTGCTAATTTTACCAATGATTGGCTACCGGAGGATGCTGAGGGTTTTATAGTAATTTCTGATCTGCAGGGACAAACTCTGGATGCAGCAACCTGGAGTGGAAATACCCGAATTGAGTTTGAACCTATATCAGACTCGCGAATTATAGTTACAACTGGAACGCGTGACGCATATAGTAGCACAGTGTATATGACTTCAAACTGTTATGTGAAACCCGGGGAATGGACTTGGAAAGGGAAACCGCAGTCAACATTTTTAGGACACGTTACTTTAAATTTCGTGAACATACCATCGAATTTAGCTGGTGGTTGGTTGTCTGGTCTACATTACCAAATAGACGTATATAATTTCTCATCGGAGATCAATTTCCCACAGTACGCCGAACAGGATTTTCTATATTTGTGTTGTGGATTGGATGACGGTTCCGAAGTCTATCTATTAGTAGAGGATATTGCACACGGTAATACTGTTACGGTAGATCTTGGCAACTTATCAACTACAAAAACTACATTCATCAATTTCCATCAAACTACATCTCAATATTATATTAATTGGCAAGGTTACCAGACTCCGGGGGAATATTATCAAGGCTCATTTCCTTTATTAGAACATGAAGAGTTTGGTGATAACGATTGGAATAACGATATTAGTTTTTGTCATGCAGTAGAAACCACTCATTTCTTAACTGAGTTCATCAATTTTGATGGTCCTGAACATTGGAATGGTGATTACTGGTCTTTCTACGATTATGGTCCAATCCCAAGTAGTACTCGTAAGATAAATGCAGATTTTACATTAGTAAACTCACAGCCTGATAGCTTTCAAATTGACATCACCGGTACCGCAGACAATGTCCTTTCCAACTGGGTAAGTTATGATGGATGGAACCAGGTGAGATGGCGTGTCTTCACAAATCCGGATTATGCTGCGTTCGCGTTGCCACGGATGCCTGATAGTATTGCTATAGCTTTCGATCTTCCATACACCGCTCAGTTCTCGCTTGAGGATATAGAAATAATGGATTACCCGGATCTGGATAGTCACGAGGAAGTGATTGAAACTCTATTTCAGTCAGATGATTATTTCTTTAATATCGCCAGCAAAGGTGTGCGTATTCGCACCAAGCAGAATAACGATTCGGCTCAGAGCAATTTCAGCCCCACGAACACACCTAACATACTTAAACAGAAGGATCCTATGATCCCAATTCCTTAACGCTTATTAATGCAGGTATCTATTTCTATCAGATTAAGGTCTACGTTCCCGCTGCAATCGGGGCCAAGAATTTTTCATAAACTCGTAATACGGTTGTTTTGAAATAAGGGAGATCCTCATTAATACATAATTGTGTAGATGAATGGTATTTTTAAATGAGATTTTTAATATCACTAAATCAGATAAAGAATTTTTCATGGCATGGGAATATTATCAGTTCAATCGTTATTAATATGTAAGCAGGCGAAATTACATACATAAAAAGGTAGAAAATGGTCATGTCCAATAATATTCAATTACCATCCTACACATCTATTTCAAAATTTTTCTCAGTAACTATTTGGTGGAGATTGCTAATCATTTTATCCATAATACTCCTTAATACAACAGCAATATTCTCGCAGACCACCTTTATAGTAAACTCCACCGGGGACGGTGTTGACAATCATCTTTCGGACGGAATTTGCAATGACGGCTTTGGAAACTGCACCTTTCGAGCAGCCATCGAACAGGCCAACTTTAGTTATGGCACCGATACGATCCTGTTTGAAATAGCAGGGGATGGACCGCATACAATTCAACCGAATTATGCTTATCCTGATATTACCGAATCGATCGTCATTGATGGATCATCAGAGTCGGATTTTGATGGTTCGCCCGTAATTGAAATTGATGGTAGTAGCGCTGGAGATTGTAATGGATTGCGTATTAATGGTGGCGGATCTCTTATAAAAGGACTCGTTATTAACCGCTTTTTTATTGCTGGTATCGAATTAATTAACCAGGGTGGAAATACTATTGTGGGTAACTATATTGGTACAGATGTTACCGGTACAGCAGCCCGCCCGAATGAAATTGGAATATATGCGGTTAGTAACTCATCGGGAAATCAGATTGGGGGTATTGACCCGGCTGACAGAAATATAATAGCCGGTAATAATGACGCGGCAATCTATGTTGGGGATGACGCATCTGGTAATATCATTCAGGGCAATTATATCGGTACCGATATCACCGGGACCATCAGCCTGGGAGGTACTGGGATTGGTGTTGCATCTCCAGATAATCTGATTGGAGGGACAACTCCGGGTGCAGGCAACCTGATCTCTGGTACAATCGGCGCCGGAATCTGGATTGGTGATGATTCACCCGGGACTGAAGGAAATATTATCCAGGGCAATTTGATCGGAACCGATATAACCGGAACAATAGCCCTACCGAACGAAGAGGGAATTGTGATAATTGCAGCCAATAATTTCATTGGTGGCAGTATTGAGGGAGCCAGGAATGTTATATCGGGCAATTTCTCAAATGGAATTGGTATTTATGCCGAAGTGCAGCTTGTAACCGGAAATATAATAACGGGCAACTTAATCGGTACTGATATCACTGGTACAACTGCTTTAGGTAATGGAGAATCAGGTGTTAACATAGTAGGAGCCTCGCAGAATATTATTGGTGGTCCATCTGAAAATGAACGAAATATAATCTCAGATAATGAGTACGGCATTGGTCTTGATGGCCGCTGGAATGATATATATGCTACTGTAAATAATTCTATATTGGGTAATTATATTGGGACCGATATCACCGGTCTACAGGCGATTGGAAATTACCATGGTATAATTATCACCGAATCAGATAATAATACCATTGGTGGAAGCAGTGTCGGTGCTGGTAATTTGATTTCCGGTAATGATGGAATTGGTATCAATATGTGGTCACTGGCTAGTGAAAATATTGTTCGAGGTAATTTTATTGGGACGGATGCTAACGGTACAACTATGATCCCAAATGGTGGTACTGGGATTTCAATCAGATCTGGGTCATCAGGCAATCTAATAGGAGGTACCGATTCAGGAGCCGGGAATCTAATATCAGGAAATAGTAGAGGAATCGCTATAGGATTTTCTGGAGCTGAGAATAATACCGTACAGGGAAATCTGATTGGGACTGATTTAACCGGGCAATTTCCGTTGGGCAACGCTGAAAACGGAATAAGTATTTATGGCGGTGCCTCTAATAATCAGATTGGAGGCTTTGTAGATAATGCCGAGAATCTGATTGCCTTTAATACTAATGCAGGTATCTGCAACAATTCTTTGGCCACGAGTAACAGATTGGCTCGTAATTCTATTTTTCACAATGGAGAACTTGGCATCGACCTTAGTTTTGAGACTTCCCCGCCCTATACTGATGGCCGGACTCCCAATGACGCCGGTGATGTTGACACGGGACCAAATAATCTCCAGAATTTCCCTAATATTTCAGCCGCTGGCATCGATGACCATGGTGATCTTATAATTGATTATCTGGTCGATTCCGATCCGGTAAATTCTGCTTACCCGATTTTCGTTGAGTTTTTTAAATCTGATTCAAATGGATCAGGACAAATATTCGTGCAGTACGATGTTTATTTGAACACTGATTATACTGCCGGTATGAAACAATTCAATCTTGGTAACGCACAAGCAGCTGGCGTTGGGGCTCACGAGTTGTTGGTTGCCACAGCTTCCGATATCGTTGGTAATACGTCTGAGTTTTCTGATATGATTGTAATCAGTGCAACAGTGGGTATCCCATTTACCGGGCCGGACCTACCAGCCACCTATGCCCTTAAACAGAATTATCCCAATCCCTTCAACCCGGAAACGACAATTCAGTATGAACTGCCACAAAAATCAAATGTTCAGATCAGTATTTTCGATCTCCTGGGTAGAAAGGTAGTAACACTGGTGTCAGGAATTCAGGAAGCAGGCTACAAGTCAATGAAATGGAATGCGACCGATAATCAGGGGCAGCAAGTCAGCGCAGGTATGTATCTCTATCAGATTAATGTCTACGATCCCGGTGCAATCGGGGCAGGTGCTTATATTCAGTCCAGTAAGATGATACTTATAAAATGAGAAAACTCAATTTACCAATTCAAGCACAAATTTTATCCGACATAGGGGATATTACCGGTACAATCGTTTTAATATGGGAGCGGGGAAATTTCGTTAACAAAAAAGGAGAAAATGGTCATGTCCAATAAAATTCAATCTCATCTCCACACATTATTTATAGAAGATTTCATGGAATCACTTTGTAGAAGAGTACTATTTGTTCTGTCGATAATACTTCTGAATACAACGTCAATATATTCCCAAACGACATTCACGGTAACCTCTACTGGTGACGGTGTCGATAGCCAACTTTCGGACGGAATCTGCAATGATGGTTTTGGCGACTGTACTTTAAGAGCTGCCATCGAACAGGCCAATTATACCGGCGGATTAGATACAATTTTGTTTGATATTCCCGGCGCTGGGCCCCACACGATTCAACCGAATTATGCCCTGCCGTCCATCAGCGAATCAATTGTTATCGATGGGACATTAGAGCCTGATTTTTCTGGATCACCGATTATCGAATTAGACGGCAGTAACGCCGGCGAAGCAGATGGTATCTTGGTTACATCAGGAAACAGCACAATTAGAGGATTGGTAATTAATCGCTTCAATGGAACAGGAATTACTCTGGATCAGCTTGGTAACAATATTATACAAGGAAACTTCATCGGGACCAATATTACCGGTACGGATACTTTGGGTAATAGTGGCGACGGTGGGATAGTATTATCAAGCTCATCAGGAAATATCATTGGCGGGACAACACCGGGTGCCAGAAATGTGATTTCAGGGAATGATGGAAATGGTGTGTCAATCGTGTCTGGCGATGGATCTGAAGCAACAGAGAATATTATTCAGGGAAATTTAATCGGGACAGATGTAACAGGAACAATAGCCCTGCCAAACCATTCAGGTATCATAATTATCGCCGCCAACAATATAATTGGCGGGAGTGTTGAAGGGGCAGACAATGTTATCTCGGGAAATACATGGGAAGGAATTGGTATTTATTCCGACGTAATACCCGCAGTTGGTAATATTATTGTGGGCAATAAAATAGGGACTGATATTACCGGAACAACTGCCTTAGGTAACAACGTAGGTGTCACTGTGGGGGGAGCATCACAGAATATTATAGGTGGTACAACTGAAAATGAGCGGAATATCATTTCCGGCAACCAGTGGGATGGTGTTGCGCTTTCTTCGCCGAGTTGGAGTGAGGTATATCCGACTGAAAACAATATTATTCAGGGTAATTACATTGGCACCGATATTACCGGTACGTTTGCGATCGGAAATTCACGTGGTATTAAGATCGAGGAATCCAACAATAATACGATTGGAGGGACGAATTCCGGTGAGGGCAATTTGATCTCCGGAAATGAACATAATGGTATCGTTATGTATTCACTGTCAAGTGAGAACATTGTTCGTGGAAATTGTATCGGAACTGATGCTACCGGTACTGATACGATCCCAAATGGCACTTCGGGAATAACACTCAGATCTGGATCATCGGGAAATCTAATTGGTGGATCTGAAATCGGAGCGGGCAATATAATATCCGGAAATCATCGCCATGGCATCGAAATGGGATACGATGGTGGCGCCGATAGCAATGTTGTCCAGGGAAATCTGATCGGGACGGATATAACTGGACAATTTCCGTTGGGCAACGATCAAACCGGAATAAGTATTTATGGAGGCGCTTTTAATAACCAGATCGGGGGCCAAGAGGAAAATGCCGGGAATCTGATTGCCTATAATAATGGTACTGGTATCTTGATAAATAACACTCCAAGCACAGCAGGAAATCGATTATCGCAAAATTCAATATTTGGTAATACTAGTATTGGGATTGATTTGAGTGTAGAATCAAATTTTCCTTGGACGGACGGTATAACACCCAATGATCCAGGTGATGGCGATGACGGACCGAATAATCTCCAAAATTTCCCTGAAATTTCAGCTGCTGGTATTGATGTAAATGGTGATTTAATTGTCGAATATCTCGTCGATTCCGATCCCGGGAATTCGGCTTACCCGCTATACGTAGAGTTTTTCAAATCTGATCCCAATGGGTCCGGTCAACTATTCCTTGGTTACGATGTATATTTAGCGAGCGACTTTACTGCCGGTAGTAAACAATTCAATCTTGGTGATGCAGGAGCAGCTGGCGTTGCGGCAGACGATTTACTGGTGACTACAGCTTCTGACCTGGATGGAAATACATCCGAGTTTTCGGAGACAATTGTAATCAGTGCAACGGTGGGCATACCGTTTACCGATCCCGGCCTGCCTACGGTTTTTACCCTGCATCAGAATTACCCCAATCCGTTTAATCCAGTCACAGAAATTCGTTATGAATTGCCAGAGCGATCACTGGTTTCTCTCACTGTGTACGATCTGCTCGGGCGTAGGATAAACGAGTTGGTGAATGAAATGCAGGAAGCTGGATATAAAGCGATAGTCTGGGATGCAACGAATGATCAGGGACGACCAGTAAGTGCCGGAATGTATTTCTACCAGGTTAACTCTGGGACGTACACGCAAACCCGAAAAATGATTTTACTGAAATAAGGAATATTTATTCATCATAGCAAAACGTAGATGAATGGTTGTATTGAAATAAGGTTATTTAGTTAGTACAATAATCTAGATATGCGAAATATCATGGAACGGTATGCAGAGTCACCCAAGATTTTCAGAAGATTGCTATGGAAAATCTGGCACAATTATTTGCTTGGAAAGGATTCGAGTTATGATGTGACCTGCCTGAATTATGGGTATACAGATATTGTTGATACTGACGAATTACCTGGAAGTGAAGAACATTACATTAATGAACACTACTGCCTGCAATTGTACGATCAGGTGGTACGGGGTATACAATTAGCCCAAAAGAATGTTTTGGAAATCGGGTGCGGTCGTGGTGGAGGGGCAGCCTACTTAACAAAGAAGTATAATCCTGTTTCATATTTGGCCACTGATATTTCGGCTAAGCTGATCAGGCAAAATAACAAATTCTATAACGAAGAAGGATTGTCGTTTGCGGTTGCCAACGCCGAGCAATTGAAATACCCGGATAATTCCTATGATGTGGTAATTAATGTGGAATCTTCGCGTTGTTACACGGATATGGAAGCTTTCATTCGGCATACTTATCGCGTATTAAGTGTTGGCGGTCATTTCTGCTTTACTGACCTGCGTTATACCGCTGAATACCCCGATCTGAGATCTGCTTTTCTCTCCCCGGGTTTCGAAATTGTTGAAGAAAGGGAAATTACAAAAAATGTTGTACAAGCTTTGCAATTGGATAATGAACGGAGAAAAACTTTGGTCACTGAAAAATTACCTAAGTTTCTGAAAAGTTCTGCGATGGAATTTGCCGGAATAGAGGGTTCCACGAGATACCAGTTGTTTAAAGACGGTGAGATGGGCTACTATAAATTAATCTTAAGAAAACTGAATCCCGCATGAGTGATAATGTCAGCTTAATCGTTATTAATATATAAGTCGGTGTAGATTACCTTAATAGACGGGAGGAAATGGTCATGTCCAATAAAAATCAATCAAATCTCCACACTTCATATATAGTAGGTTCCAGGGGAATTTATTGTCACAAAACACTATTCTTTTCGTTGATTATTCTCCTAAGCTCTTCAGTATTGTTTTCCCAGACCACTTTCACTGTAACCTCCACCGGTGATGGCGTTGACAGCCAGTGGAGTGATGGGATCTGTAATAACGGTTTCGGTGAATGTACTTTTCGGGCTGCCATCGAACAGGCTAATTACACCAATGGAATCGATACAATTTTGTTTAACATAGCTGGAGAAGGACCACATACTATTCAACCGAATTATGCTTTTCCCGAGATCACTGAGTCAATTGTCATAGACGGAACTTCAGAGCCGGAATTTACCGGCACTCCAGTAGTTGAATTAGATGGTACCAATATAAGCGAGGCTGATGGGTTGATAATTAATGCTGGTAATAGTGTGGTGCAAGGTTTAGCTATAAACCGTTTTGAGTCAGCAAATGGAATAACTCTAAGGCAGAATGGGGGAAATATAATCGAAGGATGTTATGTTGGTACCGATCCAACCGGTACAATTGCTTTAGGAAACATTGTTGGCATCCATATTGATGAATCACAAAATAATGTAATTGGTGGAATATCTCCTGCATCTCGAAATATTGTCTCTGGTAATAATGAAAATGGAGTGTTGATTAGTGGAAGTAATTCCACCAATAATCATGTTATTGGGAATTATATCGGTACTGATCCAACCGGTACAATTGCTATAGGAAACGGTATTGGAGTGTATATAGATGAATCGCAAAACAATATAATCGGTGGAACCGAAGAAGGTAGCAGAAACATAATTTCAGGAAATATAGGATCTGGAATAGACATTTCAGCAATAACCGACGCGGATCTTAATAATCAAATAATAGGTAATTTTATTGGCACCGATGTAACCGGGACTTTGGCTTTAGGTAATGACGTAGGTATTTTCCTGTTCACTGGAGGCAATGTAGTCGGTGGAGCTGAGACAGGAGCAGGTAACTTGATTTCTGGTAATAACAGTGATGGATTAGCAATTGCCGGTATGTATGCGGACGCAAATCAAGTAATGGGTAATTATATTGGTACTGATGTAGATGGTACTAGTGCTGTACCAAATGTGGGGTCTGGAATATATATTGAGTCCTCCGACAACACAATTGGTGGAGCCGAGACTGGAGCTGGGAACTTGATTTCAGGTAATAACAGCGACGGAATATTAATTGCAGGAGAAGGTCCGTCGGCATCTAATAATATTGTACAGGGAAACTTTATTGGTACGGATATTACTGGTTCCGCAGCTTTAGGTAATGGGATTTCTGGCATTACCGTCACAACTACCAATAATTTAATAGGTGGTACTACTGCCAGTGCAAGAAATGTGATCTGCGGCAACGATTATATTGGAATCCGAATAACTGGTGAGTGGAATGATTTATACACGGCTGATAGTAACATTGTACAGGGAAATTATATTGGGTTAGATGCTACTGGAAATATTATAATTCCAAATGGTACTCGGGGAATGTGGGTGTGGGACGGTTCTGATAATCTTATCGGAGGGCTGACTCCCGGTGCCGGTAACACAATTGTGGGGCATGGCGTAGATGATTTTTCAGCCATATATGTAGTTGGTGCCGGGTCCAGAAACAATCGAATTCTTTCAAACTCAACTTATGGAAATGCCCTTGGAATTGATCTTGCTACCGTTGTGAGTGACTGGAACGAAAATATAAATGATCCTCTCGATATTGATGAAGGTGCAAATCGCCACCAGAACTATCCGGAAATATTACAAGCCACGATTGATGAATTTGGTGATTTCAGCATCAAGTATCATGTTGGTTCCCACCATGCCTACGCAGATTATCCTTTAACTATCCAATTTTTTAAAGCTGATAACATAAACCCCTGCCAGGGTGAAACATTGTTAGTTACAGATATATTCACCGTTTATGATTACGTCTTGGGCTACAAAATGATCGAATTGCCAGATTCAAATCAAGAGGATTTATGGCTTGGAGACTTCATTACGGCTACAGCCACCGATAGCAGTGGAAATACATCGGAATTCAATCCGGGAGCAACAATTTCCGCTGCATTTGATTTCAATATCTCCGATTCTTATTTTATCCCGGGGATGGACTCAGTAATAATTACCTCCAGGATGTCAAGCTCAGATGGATTAGTTCTTAATGCAATAATGCAGGCGCCGGATTCTATTATGGTCGCCTCAGTTCAGCTGTATGATGATGGCGCTCATTTTGACGGTCTATCAGGCGACAGTGTGTTTGGAAATTTCTGGGTCGTACCAGCTGCGGAAGAGCGTAATCACTTTATCGATCTGCAGGTCAGTATTGCGGATACGGACAGTGTCAGTTATGATAATATTGCCCGATTCACCACGATCGGTCCTGTTGTCATCGATAGCCTGATGATATTTACCCCGTCCAGTGGGCATCCCCTGCCCGGCGACAGGGTAAGATTCAAGCTTCAACTCAGGAACATTGGTAATATTGCAGCGGCAGAGATGGTTAGAGCAATAATATCTCTGGATGATTCATTAGCTTTTATTGATGGAGCTACTGAAAAATATTTCGGCGAAATTTTAGCTGATACGACGGCAATAAATGTGGGCAGTTTTTATATCGAGATCAATGATGACCACCCCATGGCTACGGATATTGATGTAAATGTAGTTATAACCAGCAACGGGTATCCCTACTGGTTTGATACTGCCACAATCCATGTCTATGACCCGCTAGGTGTAGCCTCCAGTGATATTATACCGGAAAAGTTCAGTCTACATCAGAATTACCCCAATCCATTTAATCCTGTAACTACGATCCAGTACGAGCTGCCGCACAGATCAAATGTCCAGTTAACCATTTTTGACCTGCTTGGTAGAAAAGTGACTACCCTGGTAGCAGAAACACAGGAGGCCGGGTACCGATCAGTAATCTGGGATGCCACTAATGATCGGGGACAACCGGTCAGCGCGGGTATGTATATCTACCAGGTTAACTCTGGGACTTACACGCAAACCCGAAAAATGGTTGTATTGAAATAGGGAGGACCCATTTTTTAAGATTGCTGTTATGGTACAAATCCGGCTGGATTTCAATAGTCATTAAACTTATGATTCAATTACTGTAATTCATAATTTGGCTGCAGGCTGGGTATTAATAATGTTAACAACCATTAAATCATTATTATTTTTTATACTGATTTTTCAAATTGGGTTGAGTCAAAATTATCGAATGCCCTATTTTAGTCCTGGATTACATATGGGATACAGTTGGGATCAAGGTTGGTTCTACTCTGTTCAGGCAACCTTAGGATATTGGGATGAAGATTTACCTGGAATAAACCCTGGAATTACTTTTGGCATCCGAAAAAGTAACCTGCAAATAATGAAATACATTGATTTACAGTTTGCCTTCAGTGATTTAGGATTAGTGGGCTATGGATTCGGCAGAGCATGGATTAATGATAAAAGGCATCCAGATACACAATATTTCTGTAAAAGGAGAAAATTTTGGGGTGGCGCATTTGGGTTGATAACATTAGATTATCATATTATGCCGTACAAGCAGAAAATATTCAATTCTGGTATTATGCTGGTTAAACCATTTACACTTAAAGATGGTAAATTGGGAGATGCATGGCCAATTTGATTAACAGGAAAAATCCAACACATATTTCGTCATCAATAAATATAAGTTCAGAAAATGAAGGCGGATAATTGATCTACCGGAAGATAAATACTTTAGTCTTTTTACTGGTTGTTAGCCCCGTAGCATTGAGATGTCAAATCTCGTCTACGGATTTACAAACTATTGATGATGGTTTTGTCGTTTCAGCTGACGCAAACTTAAATATGGATGATATATTATTGGGTCTGCAGCTCGGTGCTTGGCTGGCGGAAGATAAATTGTCGATCACAGGTCTGTTCCTGGTGCGGCCCTATGAAAAGAGAGTGCAGATAAAGAGATCAGATAATTACTATTATCAGTATCGGGAAGTACGATTCGGTTTAGGGTGCAATATTGAGAAGCAAATCCACTTTCGCAACATCATCTTTTACCTGTCGGGTGGACCGTTACTCAGTTTCGGAGACTTTAAGGGTTCTTCTCGCAAGCCCGGGGGCGGTCTGACTCCGATTGTCGGGGCCGGGATCGTTAAATATTTCACCAATCATTCTATAATGGCTGGTTATCAGTATATCAATTTGCCCCGCACAAGTCACCATTTTTTCAAAGTGTCCTTGTTCTATCATATCATATTATAAAATACATTGGGACGGTTATGGTTCATCACATCAGAAAATACTATTTAAGAGCATTCTGGAAATTATCCTCGGTCATGATCATATTAGCTTTGATGGGTTTAGATGGCTGCTACAATGAGGAAGAGGATTGCAATCGCCGACCCATCTGGAAGAGCTGCTACAGCACCGAACCAACTGACGGTAAATTATCGGTGGAAGTGACAATTAATAATGAAAATCAACAGGTCGTAATAAATATTTATGAAGATGACATTGAAGATAACTTGCTGATCTTCACTGATACTGTTAGCAGCGAAGATGTTGATTATCACCTACCAGTTGGTACTTATTCCGGTTCCGCAAAATATATTGTCGGTGGCGATACGGTTCTGGCTATCGATGGGGATAAAATAGATACGGAATTTGAAGAATATTGTTATGAAGATTGTTGGGATGTAAAAGATGCGAAATTAAATCTTACACTCGACCAGTGAGAATTCAACCCTTCTTTCAACATTTTAATTATACCCTCTCAATTAAATTCTTGGTGGTATTAATCTATCTACTAAGTTCTGCCTGCTTGGCTGATGTAAATATTATACCCGAAGCAACCGGTGTGAGCGGCACATTTTCTATAATTAATGATAATTATACTGGTACGATGGAGCGGGGAGAAAAAGGCTATTATATCGGTCCCGATGATTTTATCACCGCTACTTTCCTGGCCCGGATCTACTGGCAGGACTGGAAAATTGCTGTAACTGAAAATGTGCTAACTTCCAGGCATTTCAAATACCGTTATGATTTGTTATTTGCGTCTGTTGCCAGGCAATTTTCATTCGGCAACCTTAACCTGCGCCCGGAACTGGGTATTCTTATTAAAGGCAGGTTGGGTGGTGAAACAATCCAGAACTGGTTCCACCGCCTGAAAGCGATTCGGGAATTATTCCTTCCCTATCAAAAGGGTGGAATTACCGCTTTTGTGGCTGGTACAGTAGAGTATCAGAAACAACTGCATTTCAAGCAGCTTGCAATTTTTTATTCCGCCCTGGAGCTGCGTCTGCCACTGGATTTTGTCCCGGTCCGCATCAGTCCGCACATTGGGTATCAGACTGAACTGATGAAAGACCGGCTTCAGATAGAATTACTGGCAGGTTGGCGGTTTTTCTTGAATAAAATCCCGGAATACTCGGAATTGATCAAACCGGGTCCGATAGTTGCTTTATCAACTAAATCCAGGATTTACCGCAAATTTTATTTTGAATTTGGTTTCTCATTTTTTCCTGCTCGTAACCTGGAGAATGATCCCGGTTATAAAGCAAAATCCCACGATTGGGTTCCTCAGATCTGGTCGGTTTTTTCCTGGGATACGCCCTGGCGCAGCCTGCGCTATTTGATTGATTATTAATTTACCATTATTCTTCCGAAATTAGGACTATGCAATAATTGAGGATGTCGATGAGTAACAACAAATTTGCTTGCTTACATATTCTGTGTTTTACTGTATTCCTGATTCTGTTTTCCTGTGGAAAACGACCTGAGCCTGTGCCCAAATTCGGACTTGTGATCCACGGTGGAGCCGGAACGATCAGCCGCGATAAACTATCGCCGGAAATGGAGCAGAATTACCGCGAAAAGCTGGAAGAGGCGTTGCAGGCCGGTTTTGAAATTCTTGCTTCTGGTGGTTCCAGTCTTGATGCAGTTGAGAAAGCAATCGTCATTATGGAAGATTCACCGCTGTTCAACGCCGGGAAAGGAGCAGTATTTGCCTCCAGCGGACAGAATGAGCTGGATGCTTCGATCATGGATGGGAAGACCCTTCAGGCCGGTGCAGTCTCCGGTGTAAAGCACATAAAAAATCCGATCAAAGCCGCCAGACTGGTTTTGAAAAAATCACCGCATGTTCTCCTGTATGGTAATGGCGCCGAAACTTATGCCCAGGAACATGGCCTGGATTTTGTCGATCAGGGATATTTTTACACGGAAAGACGGTGGCAGTCGCTGCAAAAGGCACGTGCCAGGGCGATTGAAACTGAACCGGAGAAACATGGAACGGTGGGGGTCGTTGCGCTTGATAATAATGGCAATCTGGCAGCCGGTACATCAACCGGTGGATTGACCAACAAACGGTTTGGCAGAATCGGTGATTCACCGATCATCGGTGCCGGTAATTATGCCGATAACCGCACCTGCGCCATTTCCGCAACCGGTACTGGTGAATACTTCATGCGTACAGTGTGTGCTTATGCCATTTCCGCCCAAATGGGATTTGGAGGAGTATCACTCCAGAATGCTGCGGAAGACGTGATCAATAATGAAATTGGCGGACTTGGAGGCACCGGTGGTGTCATTGGTATCGATAAATCCGGAGATATCTGCATGGTTTTTAACACATCCGGTATGTACCGGGGATTTAAGATGTCTGACGGTCAATCAAGTATTAAAATATTCTCAGATTAGTCCAAAACTAATAGATCCAGTGGCATGGTTTATCAGACCAAATCACGACTAACGTGATCTAAGAAATCAGGTAACTATTATTCTTGAAATAGTTGGGAAGAATCAGATAATTGACAATGGTATCGGAAAACTGATATTATAAAGATCAATAAAATAATCGATAATAGTAATTATGCCTCGGAGAACACATTTTATTTGAGTATAATAGCTTTATGGTATGGAAATTGTCCTTTATGTTGGCAAGGATAAAATTATGATAGTGAAAAAATTGATTTCAATACTGTTACTATCGATTGGGATTTCTGTTTACGGGCAAGCTCCTTTTGATTCTGTGAATTGTTTAATGGAACCGGATGTTGGTCCTTGTGATGGCCTGTTTCCACGCTTTTATTATGACCAGATTAATTCTGAATGCCGCCAATTCATGTGGGGTGGTTGTGAAGGAGTGGTGCCGTTTGAAACCTGGGAGGACTGCGCCCAGAGCTGTGGTGACTGGGTAGAAGGGGAATACGAGGGTCGGTATACCTGGGGTTTTGAAACCAATGCCTTCCAGCCCTGCGGTATCTTTGAGGAGTGGTGGGTGATTGGAGAGGTGAATCAATTGGTGGACTGCCACGATTCGCTGTCGGTCGACCAATATAATCCGGTTCATGTCCGGGTCCGCGGTACCAGAGGTCCCCAGGGAGTTTTCGGTCACCTCGGAGGCTATCAAAGAGAGTTTTATGTAAATGAGATACTGGTCTGTGAACCGGTTGAGGATAGTCACTGTTTCATGTCGGGATTTGATTACGGGCTGGAAGGTTGGACTACGGAAGCAATCGATATTGACTTAGGTAGTGATACAATAAACTGGTCAATCGATCATTCCAGTGATTTCCCCCACAGTGGATACGGATCACTCGAATTTTACCTGGAAAATTATAATGACGCCGGCAAGATCTGGATTCAAAAAGGTATTCCGGTGGAGCGAAATACCGATTATGAAATATCCCTCAGCTATAGAATAGCCAGTGCTGATTTTGGTATGGCCAATCTTTGGATTATCATCACCGGTGTTCATAATTCACCGCCACAGACAGCCGCTGAACTGATCTACCAAGGTCATACCGGGAATGGAGCCGATAGTGATTCCGGTTTCATCTGGCTGGATAAGAATTATGAGTTTCAGTTCAGTTCTGAGGATGACAGTCTGGTTTGGGTAGTGGTTGGTGTTTGGGGTAACTGGGAAACACCGCGAACCTATTATCTTGATGACCTGGTCATCGAGATTGAGCCCTCAACCGCATCAATTTCTGAAACCGGTCATCTGGCACATGATTTCAAACTGTTGGATAATTATCCAAATCCATTTAATCCGATTACGACGATCGGTTATGAACTGGAGTCAACAACTGCCGTTACTATTATCATTTTTGATTTATTGGGGAATGAGATCCGTACTCTGGCGGATCAAGTTGATCCCGCTGGTTCATATTCGGTGATCTGGGATGGGTCAGATTCCCACGGATTGCTGGTTAGCTCCGGGATTTATCTTTATCGCCTAAGTACTGCAAATGGCTCCCAGATGAAAAAGATGATTCTCATTAAATAGCTGTAATCGTTTCTGATCAACCTTTAGTCAAATTACCTGTAGCCAGCCGGTAGTAATTGCTTTTACAAAATATGTACATTCCCGGTGACCATAATTGGTGCGAACCTTTTAATTAAACCTGTTATTGCCGTAGCTCATTGATTAATTTTTATTCATCCAGTCATGGATGATTGGCAGATTAGCCCTTATTCAATTCAACAGAAAAGGAGAAACCGATGGCTGTCCGCTCAATGGCATTAATTGTAAACCCGATGGGAGGCTTAAAAACCGGATTAAATATATTCCATAAAGTTAAACCAATCCTTGAGGCAGGAGGTTATGAACTTGATGTTATTGAAACTCGTTATTCCGGTCACTCCAGGGATATTACCCGTTCAATCGATCTGCAACCATATGATTGCATTTGCGCGATCGGTGGCGATGGTACTATGCACGAGGTCCTGAACGGCTTACTGGCCCGATCTGATGGAAAGTCCGTACCGGTTGGTCTGATCCCGGGTGGTACCGGGAATTCATTGATGCATGATCTGGATTGCCTCGATCCGGAAGAAGCGGCAAAAGTTATTGTGAAGGGTTATACGCGGGAGATCGATGCCGCCAAAGTACAGATGGATCATAAGATTGTCTATGCCTTTAATATTATTGGCTGGGGGATGATCACCGATATCAACGTGCGGGCGGAAAATGTACGTTGGATGGGGGAAACCCGCTACACCTATGCCGCTGTAATGGAGATTATGAAGGCACGATTGCGTCACGCCAAATTAATTGTAGAGGGCGAGGAGTTCGACCAGGATTTCATTTTCATACTGGGTAATATTACTAAATATACCGGGAAAGGCATGATGATGGGACCCAAGGCTAAATTGAATGACGGTCTGATCGACCTGTCAATTGTTCGCGACACTACCCGCAAGAATATGCTGAACCTGTTTCCCAAGATTTTCACCGGAGACCATATCTACACTGATATTCTTGAATACCGCCAGGTGACTGATTTCTCGATCATCCCAGATGAGCACGATGCACTGAATATCGATGGTGAAATTATTGGTAGTACACCAATCCAGGTTTCGATGCAACGCAACGCTTTTTCCATCTTTATTGACCAGAATTATGAACTGGATTAAAGTCTACGGTTCCGCATTCTCAGCATCTGAACCGATTCAATGATCATCCACACTTCCAGGAGCAGCAGGAAGAAGCCAATTACAAATAGCAGCCAGTTGGCAGTCTGCAGATAGTTCTGGAGGTTGACCAGCATCGCCCAGCCAGTCATCAGCAAAATGAAGATCATTGGTAGGGCTGAGTACCAGATACCAATTCCCCTTTTTGCCAGATAAATTGTTATTACCAGCAATGCCAGACCCGCCAGAAGCTGGTTTATCGTGCCGAAAAGGGGCCAGAGAGTCAGGGCGCCTTTGCCACTGCCATTATAAAAAGCCAGAATAAATGCTGTCACAACTGCGACGGCAGTGGCAGGATGTTTTCTGTGTAATGACTTGAAATTGTAGGCTCCCGCCAGCTCGGTCACAACATAGCGCTGAATTCTGGTAGCAGAATCCATTGTTGTTGCCGCGAAGGATACAATAAATACCCCCATAATAGCGATTGTTATTGATTCCGGAATTCCCAGGGCGCTGATCATATTTGCCGATCCGGAAACAAAGGCCTGGAGTTTAGCAGCCAGACCGCTGGCGGCAGACCAGCTGGCATAGTGATGACTGAATGCAGCGGATCCAGTTAAAATGTTACCATCGCTGGTCAAAAGACCAATTCCCAGACCGGCTCCCACTGCAATAATAACCAGGGTCGATAGACTGCCCTCCATCAGCATGCCTCCATAACCGATGAAGGTCGAATCCTTTTCGCTTCTGCACTGCTTGGAAGAAGTTCCGGAACTGACCAGGCAGTGAAAGCCGGAAATGGCACCACAGGCAATCACCACAAACAGGAATGGAAGCAGCGGTGGAGCACCAATCGGAGATAGATTGATCGCCGGGGCTACCAGCACCGGATGGGCAAATATGACTCCCAGGATCAATAATATCATTGCGATTATCAACTGGTGCGAATTGATATAATCGCGAGGTTGCAGCAGTAATTGGACTGGCAGGGTAGAGGCGATATAAGCGTATCCCAGCAAGATTAGTATCCAAATCATCAGAGGATTTAGACCCAGGGCAGAAGGAATTGTAACTGGTAGAAAAACTCCTGCGACAACCGACAGATACATTAGAATTACCGCAATTATTCCCCAAGATATGTGGCTCTGATCTTTATTATAAACCCGATGCCCCAGGAAAATGGCGATCGGGATCTCCAGCCAAACCGGTAATACTGTCTGAGGATACATCACGAATAGGAGGGCAATGATTAGAGCAAAGATGGCAATAACGATCCATAATTCAAAAAAGATGATCAACAGGAATAATTTGCGTACCCGTGGATTAATCACGCTGGCTGCAATATCGCCAATCGATCGCCCCTGGTTACGTAGTGATATCACCAATGAGCCAAAATCATGCACGGCACCCATAAAGATCGATCCGAAGAAGACCCACAGGACAGCCGGAACCCAACCCCAGATAATGGCTATAGCAGGCCCTACGATTGGTCCCAGGCCAGCTATTGAAGTAAAATGATGCCCGAACAGAACATGCTTGTTGGTTGGTACGAAATCAACATTGTCCTGAAATTCCGAACTGGGGCACTGGCGTTCAGGATCGATCCTGAAAATTCTGTGTGACAGGTATTTGGCGTAAGTAATGTAGGCGAGGTAATAACCGGCGAAAACTAGGATGGCTAATAGTACTGAATTCAAGATGCGACCTCAATTTTTGATTCTGTCGGTCTTTAAATTAACTTTTTCGTTGTGATTTTTCAAAATGTAGCAATAATTATTCAAATAGGGGGTTACAGTATTTAACTGATGATATTAGAATGAAATATGATAGTTTGATGAATAGCCAGCTGAGTCAACTTGATTCTGTCTGCCTTTTCTTTCATCACCAATCTCATTTTTAATAGGATGCAAAATGCAAATTTGTATCATCAGTTTTTATCACTTGATATAGAGTATTATTTTTACTGGTAATATTATTTATGATACTGGTCTTTTTATTCTTGCTTTAGAAATGGTAATGTAATACTTTTATCTCAAAGAAAAAGTGGAGAGAGAGACCATGATTCTTCGCAAGCTCACTACGTTCGTATTTATTCTATCATTAGGATTCGCCGGTGAAACGGGTAGATTAGTCGGTACGATTACTGATCTGATAACCGGTGAGCCGTTAATTGGTGTTAATATTTCCGTCGAAGGTACGGTTTTAGGTGGCGCGACTGACGCTAAAGGAGATTACAGCATATTGAATATTCCTGCTGCCAAGTACAATATAAAAATATCCTATATCGGCTATAAAATTGTTACAATCACCGATGTAGTGATCTATTCCGATCGCTCCACAAAATTGCCGGTTCAGATGGAAATCTCCGCAATTCAGGGGGAGGAAGTAATTGTTGAAGCCAAGCGACCGGTGATTGATCCCGATCAAACTGCGACAACCATGACCGTCATCGAGGAAGAAATTGCAAATATGCCGGTTAATTCGTACACGGATATTTTAACCAATATGGCGGGGGTCATTGAAAATGATAATTCCGGAGCCGGTATTGATGGCGTTCATATTCGTGGCGGAAGAAGTGGTGAAATTGCTTACATGGTTGATGGTTTTTTTGTGGAGGATGCCATTCTGGGCGGTATGGGTGCCGATGTTGCGCGCGGAGGTATCTCTGAACTATCGGTGATTACCGGATCATTTAATGCCGAATATGGTGAAGCAATGAGTGGTGTGGTGAATATAGTTACCAGAGAGGGGACTCCGAATTATGAATGGAATATTCGGGCCGCTACCGATAAACTTGGGTCAAACGAAAACGATTGGAATACCAATCGGCTGGAAGGAACTCTGAGTGGTCCTCTCCTTCCGGGAAGGTCATCACTCGGATCCTTTTTTGTCAGCGGTGATATCTACGATACTGATACATACTTGAAGAATAGTTATCTACCACAAGATGTTTTAAAAGTTGATCTAAATAACGATGGTATTTACGATGCAGAGACAGACCAATATGCGCTGTCTGATATTGATTGGGACGGGACGGCCGACAAAATGAAAAAAGGTGCTTTGTTGGTGAGTGGCACATTCCGCAAGGACAAACGATTAACAACAAAACTGGTGCTGCGTCCTGTCAGTAAAATTAAACTCACCTTTGGAGGCAATTTCCTCCGACGCAAAGAGCGTGATTTCAGCTATGATTACATGCAGGTATGGGATCATGATGAAACGGAATGGACGAATAGTGATTTATTGTATGCAACTCTGAATTTAACCTTCAGCGAAAATATGTTTGCCACTCTGAAGACTTCCCAATTCACGAATGAATTCTGGGAAGGTAACCCGCGCTATCTGGATAACGATACCCACGAAATGTTTGCAAAAACTGTGACCATCAATTCTGCATTTGATTCAGCTTATTCTACAATTAACCCTGGTACTGAATGGGTCTGGTTCAGCCATTATGCCGAACCTTTTGAGGATTTGAATTTGGATGGAAACTGGAATGAATTGTCCGAAGAATGGTATGACGATGTCAATGGCGATGGAATCTGGAATGACGCAGAAGCTTTTATCGACGCTGATGGGAATGGCGTATGGGATTCCGGTGAAGATTTTACCGACACAGATGGGGATGGCGAATGGTCAGCACGTGAAGAATTTGTCGATGTCAACAAAAACTTGGTGTGGGACTCATTTGGTGAAGAAAGATATATGGACGTCGATGGTAACGGAGAATACAATTTTGGAATCACACCGCCTTTACGTGAAGGTGATGCCTATGATAATACTTCCAATTATGAGTTTTATGGCAGTTTTCCGGTTATAAATACCTATGGCGACACTGTTCGTAATGCAACTTCGGATTTTTATGATTATCGCCACTATTCATCGGTAACCACAACTTATCAAAGCTCACTTACCTGGCAGGTTAATAAACAGCACCAGCTCAAAACTGGTCTGGAAGTAAAACAATACGAATTGAACAATTTTCGTGGAAGATACCTGGGTGCCGGACCCTACGGTCAACCTTCAGCACCAGCCTGGGTTGTTTGGAAAAAAACGCCTGATCAACGCAGTTTCTACCTGCAGGATAAGATCGAATATAAAGACCTGATACTCAACCTGGGATTGCGATGGGATTATATGGATCCGAATTCTGATTTTGCTGATCCGAGTAAACCGCTACGGTACATGTATAATGATGTAATTTACACAAATAGCGATTTACCCGATTCGCTCAGGGGGCAGGCAGACTGGGGATACATTGATATTGTTAATGGAGTGGAGGCATTTGTAAAAGCACCGCAAGCTGAGATAAAGAAACACTGGAGCCCCCGGATAGGGGTGGGATATCCGGTTACCGAACGGTTAGCCTTTCATTTTTCTTATGGTCATTTCGTTCAGTATCCGGAATATCAGAATATGTTCCGCCTATCTAATTCCAATGGTTATGGCGGTCTTCCAAGCGAGATGGAGAATATTGGAAATTATATTGCCAGCCAGACAGGCGCGGCATCAACTCAGCTAGCTAACAGTTTGTTTGGCAACAGTATGTACCCATTTCCCTATAGTTTGGGCGACTGGTACATACCACCGGTTGGTAGTCCCAACCTGAAGCCTGAAACGACAATTGCCTATGAATTTGGCATCAGGAACCAGTTAACCGACGAGTATGTGATTCATGCAACCGTATTTTACAAGGATATTTATGATTACATAGCGGCAGTGATCTACGATGCCGATCCGACTGAATATTCGGTATTTGAAAATATGGATTATGGAAATTCCAAAGGTATTGAGATTACTCTGAAAAAACTGAAGGATAAAAATTCAAGTTGGGCAATTGCCTATACCTATTCCAGAGCAGAGGGGAATTCCCAGGATGAATATCAGCACTGGGATGATGCCTATTCAGCCTCTGTTTATGGAACTTACCCTGCTCGGAAGACGATAATTATGCCCTGGGATCAGCCCCATACTCTCAATATCCATTTTGATTATCAGCATCCGAAAGGTTTTGGTGTGAATTTAATTGGTAATATGGGTAGTGGATTACCATATTCACCTTCGGATGCCCGTGGTCGCCCGCTGGATGTCAGTAATTCCGGTCGGATGCCACCAACTGCCGTGTTTAATGTAAAAGCATATTACGACCTGGCCGCCAGGTTTGCCAATGTTCGATTTTATGCTGATGTAACTAATCTGTTTGACAGGATCAATATTCTGAATGTCTATAATAGTAGTGGTAAAGCAGATCAGAGTTTAAATCCAGGTGTCTCTGTAATTGGTGAATTCGCACCGACTTTTTATGGTCCACCGCGCCATATTGAATTTGGAATAAGCGTAGGGGTTAAATAATGAAACGGGTACTTATATTCGCAATTCTAGGCGGATTATTATGCGGTGAGGATTATGGGAATCTGTCAAAGCGGGAATATTATAATAAATACGTAGCTCCAAAGATGGAACGCAAACCATTACCGATGGGTAAAACAATGGGTTTTGGTGACCGCAAACGGAGTGTCCTGAATGTAGGGAATATGGTATTGCGCTTGTCCAATGCAGCTACACTTGGATATGATCGCTGGGGCTTATGTCATGAATTTCCGGCTGGTAGTATGCAAAAGGATGGCTGCTGTACCTATTATTGGACTATGTCACCGATTGTTGGTGCTTTGATTAACGGTCAACCATCTGTGGCCGTAGGTGTTCGAGGTTCGATGCGCACGAGCGAGGAAGAATTTGAACCACTTCCGGGTTACGATGCGGGATATGTAGATACCGAAGCGAATATCGGAATTGCCTTCAGTGACAAACCTGAATCATGGCCGGCTCTCTGGCCGATTGAATTAGATCCCTCCGGTACCTACACCGATGCTGTTACTGGCTTATCCTTTCCTGGAATTGAACCGGAATTAGGACCGGAAGGTTTCCCCGACGCACCCTGCGGATTGGGGGTCCAGGCTGATCGTGAAGCCTATTTTGTAGTAACTGATAACGATCCCGACGAAGGGAATACGCTAGAGAGTAATGGTGTGGGTCCGCTTAACGTGCGGTTTGATGTCTGGGTTTTGAATTATTCTTCAACCTTCGGGAATGATGGATTGGTTTTTATTCAGCTAATGACAAATGTGGGTACTGACACTTTAAAGGATCTGTATATGGGGGTGGCTGGTGATCCTGACACTCCCGAACAGGGGGGATCTGAGTGGACCGACGATTACGCCCTGTTTGTCGAAGCGGATGATCCTCATATTGCCGAAAAATTATCAGATACGACCGATGCGCGTCTCCTGGAAAACTTTGCTATGGTATGGGATGGCGATGATCAATCAGAGGGTTTTAAATCTTCCGGAATCGGTTGGATCGGATTAAAATTTCTGGAATGTACCAAAATCTCCAATGATGGAATCCGAACCAGTTATGATGTTTCTTCGGTCTATTCTTATGAATATAGTATGGACGCCCAGAGTGATGCTCAAGCGTATAATGAACAATTAAGATCAGGGATTCAAACACCCCATAATATCACACCTGCCGCAGCGGATATTGAGCAGAAGCCATATTCCTACGGTCCTGACATTACCTGGGTGATTGCCTCTGGACCAATGGATCTTGCTCCTGGTGAACAGGTTGTATTTACATTTGCCGATTTCATGGGGATTGATGAGGCAGATTTGATCAGGAATGCTAAGGTTTTCCAGGCATTATATGATAATAACTGTGCAAATCCCAAACCACCTTTACCAGTTCCCTCACTGTATGCAATTGCAGATGATGGTAAAGTCACTTTATTCTGGGATGCTGAATCAACCGAGGTAAAACCTGATCCGGTAACAGGACATTTGGCTTTTGAGGGTTATCGTTTATATCGCAGCAGTGACCGTGGAAAAACCTGGGGCAATGTAATCTCCGATCTCAATGGAAATCCCACCGACATCTATCAACCATTATGTATTTATGATAAACTACGAGATGTAGCAGTTCTAAAAGATGGTACTTATTTGGAAGGTACCATTTCTTCAGTGATTGACGTGAATGATATACTTGCTGCTAATTTCGACACTCTCGATTTTAGAATTCCTGGTGGTACTATAGAAGTCCTTGATTCGTCCAATCTTAAATATATCAATATGAACACCTCTGGTGCTTATCCAATGATGGATCCGCTGGCCTATTATGATCTGGGAAGCGAGACTGGACTGCGATATTCATTTGTAGACAACAGTGTAGTAAACGGTTACGAATACTGGTATGCAGTTTGCGCGTATGATCACCAGGATAACTGGGTTGGAGCCATCGTTGATCCTATGGAGAATTCTAAAGCTAAAAATGCTTTTATTGAGGGAGACAACACAGTTGCGGTCGTTCCTCAAGCCAGTCCAGCGGGGTACCAACAGGATACAACTGCAGTTACGCACGTTTCTGGTAAATCCGATGCCGTTCTGACTGCTATTTATATTGATCCTTCAAATCACGAGTTCGTGAGTAATGCAGGTCTAGGTGAAGTTGATTTTATCAGTAAAGGCCATGATTATGAGGTAACCTTTGATACTGTTGATGATACACTCGCATTCTGGACCATGGTCGATCTTGATGATAACGATACATTGATTGCGATGGAAACGGATATTACGTCGGGAGCTTTCAAATACGTTATTGACGGATTTATACCAATGTTTGAAAACGCATTCTGGACGATAGATAACGAAGATACGGCATATACTGTCGAAGATGCTGACACTAGCACTGAGGTAGTATTTGGTGGAGTGGGAATCGGTGGGCTTGACAATACCTGGTATGGATATTATGGTAATTTAGCAAATCAATACCCGACTTTTGTTACACCGACCGGAAGGCCATTGCTGACCAATTTGCGAAAAGATCTGGAGTATCGGTTTACGGAAGAAGGTTCGATTGCATCTTACTATAATAATTGGATTATATCAGGTAGTCAGCCGGTAGATACGATAAAGGTACCATTTGAGCTTTGGACTATGGAAGATGAGCCAACCCGTATTAATGTTGCTATATTCCAAATATCCGGGAACAAGGAAACATATCCACTTTTTGGACTTGCAGATAGCGTCGATTCATATGAATTCACCAGTAATGTAACCTTTATCCCCATTTACGAACTATATGATGCTTCCAGGGTTTATCATTATGCAGATGACATGGCGAAAACCGGTTGGGCGTCCAAGATAAATAAGACTTTTACTCAATTTGAATATGGTAATATTATTCGCGCTAACTTCACAAATCCAATATTTCCAGGCGTTGATAAATATCTGATATCAACAATTGCACCCGATTTTAAGGTCGAAAAAGGAGATTTGGAATCGATACTGGTAGTACCTAATCCCTATATCGTGACATCGGTCTATGAAACTAATATTGAAGTAAAGGAAATCCAGTTTACTCATTTGCCTGAAAATTGTGTGATCAGGATCTATAATATTGCCGGTGAAATGGTGAACATAATTAAGCATAATTCCGATAGCGACGGATATCGTGGCCCCAGCACTGAAGCCTGGAATTTACGCACCTATAATGATCAGGAAATTTCATTTGGGGTGTACGTGTTCCATGTAACGGCCGATGGTCAGGAAAAAACAGGAAAGTTTGCGGTGATAAAATGAAGCGTACAATTATAATCATTACTTTGCTGGCAGGGTTTGCCAGTGCTCAATTTGATAATGTTGGAACTTCGGCCGCAAATTTTCTGAAAATTGGCGTTAGTGGTCGAGCAGAGGGTCTTGGGGGCGCATATGTAGCTCAGGTGAAAGATGCTTCGGCATTGTATTGGAATCCGGCCGGATTAGCTCATATAACCGAACCGGAGGTTATGCTAAATAACACAAATTGGTTTGCTGATATTTCGCACAGTTATTTTGCTGCTGTCGTTCCGGCCGGTGCTTTGGGAGTCGTCGGATTAAGTTTCAGCTACTTGACTATGGACGATTTGATTGAAACAACCGCAGCGTATCCCGATGGCACCGGACGCAAGGTTGAAGCATATGATATGACGCTTGGTTTTGGAATTGCGCGAAAAGTCAGTGATCGGTTTGCTGTTGGTATCCACGGAAAAATGATCCGTGAATTAATATCTTTTTCGTCCGCAAATGGATTTGCGATTGACCTTGGTTCGCAATATCGTTTGGATTTTTCCGGACTGACAATAGGTATGGCAATTACTAATTTTGGCTCAAAAATGCGTTTATTTGGAACCGACCAATTAATCGACGTTGATATCAACGAAGAACTGGAGGCGAATCCTGCAGTTAACGGCCGTTTAGACACGAAATACTGGCCATTACCGCTATCGGTGCGGTTGGGAATATCTATGAGTCCAATTGGACATAACGGTTTGTTTCAAAGCTCAATGCTCACCGCAACAATAAATTTGGAATATTTCGATCCGCGTGATTTTAATCCATATTATATAACAGGCGTTGAACTTAAAATTATGGATGTCCTTTATTTACGAGGTGGCATGCAATATCGGTTTATTAAGTACAGTGAAGATTTATCCGATTTAGCCAGTACTGCAAATTTCAACAGTTCAATTGAAAATGATTTTGGATATGATTTTACACCTGCATATGGATTTGGGCTCACATCTAACAGTTTCCCATTTATTCCATATAAATTCTCGGTGGATTACTCGGTTTCCGATACTGGTTTATTGGGATTGGTTTCACGGATGACATTCCGATTACAGTTATAATTAATATTTCATTTCTAGTAAAGGCATCCGCAGCAACGGATGCCTTTTTATTGATACTCTTGCAATCAGTTGATGATATACAGTTGCCGTTAAAATATAGATTACTGAAATCAATCACTATTACCAGGTAGACAAGTGTAAAATTGGTCGATCGTATTATGATGACCAGATCATTGAGTCCGAGGAATTTCATTTACTGTAATTAGATTGAAAGCGTATTTTGAGGATAAGAAACACTAAAATCAAATGAAACAAATTTACATTACTTTGTTGATGATCGGGTCGGTCCAGCTGTCTTCAGCATGTAACATGATGGCTGTATTGGCTAATCGTGATTCATTGCTTTATACAATTCATTCAAGCGATAACAATTTGGTTCTAGGTGAGTTTAATGCTTTTAAAAACCAGGGATATGATTTTGACGACGGCTGGTCCTTAATCTATTATAACAATCCAATTATCACATCTAATGACCAGATAATACGATCTCCCAGTTCTACCTATTATAGTAATTTACTGTACGATAGTACCGTGTCAGCAATTTTGTCACCGGATAACAATACCTACCTGGCATTGGGACATCTTCGTTTAGCTACATCTGGTGCTGAAGGTATTCCAAATCCGCACCCGTTTATTTTTGAATTGAATGGTGCAACATATGCATTCTCTCATAACGGAACAATTTCCAAGCAGGTTTTACTGGATCTGCTGACTGATTATAGCAGCGACTCGTCCTGGATTAATCTATATCCACCATCGACCTACGGTCATGGAGCCTGGTGGGATACCGGCTGGGATTATGTTGTCGATTCAGAACTTTTATTTTTATGGCTGATGAAGAATATTGTTAATGCTGGAGGAAATGTTATTTCAGGACTGGAAACAGCTTTGACAGCCCTGGATCAAGTGTTGCCGTCATCCGCTCAAAAGACATTTATACTCTCCGATGGCAGTAATTTATTTCTTTACGGTTCCAATTCGAATCTATACTATACATCCGGTAACGATACCCTGATGGCGCTGCCAGTTGACATGGTTGTGCACTATAAGGCAGTAATGAGTGAATTTCCTAACACGGGAATTGTCGCTTCATTTAATTGGATTCCGTTGATGAATGACCAGATCGTGTTCCTGTCCCCAGATACAATAAAGATACACGATCTGACTACCAGTCGCATCTATCAAAATAATATTCAGGAAATTAGTATTAAGCTGGAACAGAATTTCCCTAATCCTTTCAACCGGTGGACAATGATTGAATACTATTTGCCGATCGAACAATCAGTAAAATTATCTGTATTTGATCTTAGGGGATGTAGGTTACGCATCTTGGTGGATCAGGTTCAATCAGCTGGTCTTCATTCAATTAATTGGAATGCCAGAAATGATCTTAATAAGCGCGTCAGTAGCGGCATTTATTTATACCAGATCCAAACTGCTGACTATCTCAAATCACGTCCAATGATTCTGGTGAAATGAATTGTAATTCTGGCCTGAAAAACTGGGTTGCGAATAATTCGTACAAAAATCATTTATTATTATGTGAACTCTGTAATACTTTTTTAACTGATTGCCGCAGTAAAACCGTTTTGTACGGTTACATATAAGGGATTGATTTTTTTTAATATTTTAATGCAAATTACTAGTAATGACTTGGGCAATTTCTGCCACTTGTCGGTTAATTACCAACCAGATGGAACCGATGCTATTATCAGATACAATGTGGACAAAAAATTATATTATTCTACTTGCTAATAGTTATTTCATAATAACCAAATGAAAGTCTTTTCTCCACTCTTTAAAGGTCTTAAATCACATGATTTGAAACTTTATCAGCTTAAGGCCGCAATATACTGCATTAGTGTCGTATTTATCGTAATAGTTGAAACTTATTATTATTATTTCCGCGATATATCTTTTAATGATTTAGTGCCTGATTTTGTTATTGGTCTATTGATCGAAATAACTCTGATCGAAATCGCTTTTTTCGGCGTTCAGAAAATCATCAATTTAATCAAATTGGAAATGGCTGAAAGGCAACAGTTGGATGAAGCAACTAGGTACCGGACTGAATTCAGCCATATGGTAACCTCTATTTCGACCAAATTCATCAATTTATCGACTGAAGAAATTGACAGTGGCATTACACGGGCTTTAAAAGAAGTGGGCGAACTGGCAAAAGTGGATCGCTGCCATGTATTTCTGATAGATGTAAAAAATGCAAAAATCGAAAATACACATGAATGGTGCGCGCCGGGCATCGATTCGCATATGGAACAATGGAATAAGCAGCCGATAATGCAATTCGAATGGCTGATGGAGAAACTAAATAATTTCGAAGAGATTCATATACCACGGATTACAGATTTACCATCGACGGCGCAGTTGGAACAGGATACTTTTACGTTTTTGAATATTCAATCCATTGTTGCTGTTCCGATTGTTTACGAAAATAATCTCATGGGCTACTTAGGTTTTGATTCGGTGCACAAGGAAAGAATCTGGCCCTCCGAGATCATAACATTACTCAAGATTGTCGGCGAAATAATCGCCAATGCAATTAAAAGGAAAGAAGCTGAACAGAAGTTCGAGAAATTTATAGAGTTCGCTCCAATTGGTATCTATTACAGCGATTTCACCGGTACTGTTAATTATGTAAATATCAAGATTACGGAAATGCTGGGATTAACCCGTAATGATCTAATGGGAGCAAGGATTTTCGATAAAGAAATGATCGCGAAGGAACAGAAGTTTAAGGCGCTGCGATTATTAGGTTTGAGCAAACGGGGTATAGCAACTGGTCCTGATGAATTTACTTTAATAAGAACTGATGGATCAAATTTGACTGTTGTGGTCAATACCCGCGTAATAACATTTAGCGGTAAGCGGGTTATTCTTGGAATGGTCAGTGATATCACTGAGCAAAAGCAGCTGGAAAAACACCTGCGCCAAGCCCAGAAGATGGAAGCCATAACTATGGTCACCGGTGGCATTGCCCATGATTTTAATAATATACTGGGGAGCATCTTCGGATCGATAGATATGATGCTTCTAAAACTGGAAGAAGATCATCCCAGTCGTCGGTACGCTAATATTATCCTGGATCGCAGCCAGAAAGCGGCTGATTTAGTTAAACAGATGTTAGCGTACAGTCGTCAGCAACAACTGAATCTAAAGGTATTAAATGTAAATCAGATCTTGGGGGGGATCGCCAATTTATTGACCGGGGTGCTTGATGAGAAAATCCATTTCAATACTGATTTGGCTCCGGATTTGAAGAATGTCAAGGGTGATAAAACAGCCATAGATCAGATAGTGATGAATCTCTGTCTCAATTCCACCGATGCTATGTCCGCTGGAGGTACTCTGACTATTGTTACGCGTAATGTACAATTTGGTGAAGCGGAAATTTTCGATAGACCGGAAATAAAAATCGGTGAATATATATCAATAAAGGTGACTGATACCGGCCATGGAATCCCGGCCGAAAAGATGGCAAAGGTATTTGAACCGTTTTTTACTACTAAAGAAGTAGGTGCTGGTACTGGGTTGGGTCTGTCAATGGTTTTTGGATTGGTTAAACAGCATAATGGGTATATTTACTGTACCAGTGAGGTAAATAAACATACCACGTTTGAAATTCTGCTGCCCGCACATGAATCACCCGCTGCAATTGATCAGAAAGAGGTCCAGGCCGATGATCTGTATACCGGTTCGGGAACAATCCTGATTGTAGAAGATGAACTCGACTTGATCCAGATTTTAGAGGAGATGCTAACTACTCTTGGTTATGAAGTGATATGTGCTACAGACGGTGCATCAGCAATGGAATTATTTGAGCAACATCAGGACTCTATCGACCTGATAATATCTGATATAATCATGCCACGCATGGGTGGTAAAGAATTATACCGGAGAGTCAAAGCAATCAACCCTGATACTAAATTCATTTTTACCACCGGTTATTCAAAAAATTATTTTAACAGTCAAAATAAGCAGATTTCTGGTACCGGGATTTTAGGCAAGCCTTTTCGATTGACCGAAGTCGCCGAGAATATTAAAATGGTACTTGAATCGAACTAGTCCAAACACAATAAAAATCTATCATTATTTAGTTATTGTATTCCCCAAACTAGCAATTTGGAATTTTGATGATCGCTGACCACTCAGAAAGAAAAAAACAGGGTTTTGGGCTTGTCCTTAAGTATTATTTAACGCATACTAAACCATTTTGTGGAAATCATCTTAAAATTGATAAGGTTCATTTCTTCCGGAGAATAACATGAAAAAGGCATTTTTAGTAATCGTAATACTTCTTCAATCAAATTATGCTGAGGAAGGAATGTGGCTGATTGAACAACTAGGTACACTAAATCTGGCTGAGGAAGGCTTGGAAATCAGCGTTGAAGATATCTACAGCGCTGAAAAACCGTGTCTGGTAGATGCTGTAATTAATCTGGGTGGAGGGACTGCCGAATTGGTTTCCCAGAACGGACTGGTCTTGACCAATCATCATGTTGCTTACGGCGGTGTTCAGCGAGCTTCAACTAAAGGAAAAGACTATCTTACCAATGGATTTCTAGCCACCTCACGTGAAGAAGAAATACCGGCTCCTGGATCCTATGCCAGAGTCTTGCAGGAGATGCGTGACGTTACCGATGAAATATTGAATTCGACTGATAAGTTCAAAGATCTGGTCGGTCGCAATAAGGCAATCAAACGAAAAATTCGGGAAATGAAAGACCTTATTATGGCCGAGTCTAATGATATTGATGTCCGGATCGCAAGTATGTACAACGGCGAAAAATATATTCTGTATAAATTTCAACGATTTGATGACTTGCGTGTGGTTTATATGCCGCCATTGTCGATTGGCAATTATGGAGCCGACATCGATAACTGGATGTGGCCCCGGCACACCGGTGATTTTGCGTTTTTAAGAATGTATATGAGCCCGGAAGGTATGGGAGTTGAATATTCTCCTGAAAATGTACCCTATAAGCCGAAAAACTGGCTGAAAATTGCTACAGAAGATCTAAACGCGGGTGATTTCACCTTTATACTGGGCTTCCCGGGACGCACCAATCGCAACCGCTCATCAGCAGCTATTGATTATTATTTAAATCAATATTATCCCCGTCGGCTCCAACGCTATGCGAATACGATGGAAATACTCGATCAGATTGCTGAATCTTACCCGGATGCGGCCATTAAAGTGGCCGGTATGCGCAAGGGTCGGGCTAATTATCATAAAAAGACCCTGGGAATAATCTCAGCAATGGAATCGATTAATTTTTTGGCAAAACAAAATCAGTTTGAAGCCGAATTACAGAAATTCATCATTTCAAAAAGAAAACTCAGAAAACTGTACAGCAATCTTTTTTCTGGTTTCCAGCAACAATTTGATGAATTATCACAAACCTTCGATCACCGGGAAGCCCTGGCTTTGTTTAATTATGATGCCGGTACAATATCCGCCGCTGCCAGTAAAATACTTTATACGGTTCTCGAGCGGGAGAAGCCGGAGGAATTCCGTGATCCGGATTTTTCTGAAATTGAAATCAAACGCAGCGCCCTAAGGATGAAATTTCGCTATTTGAGTTATTATGAATTAGCTGATAAGGCATTATTAAAGCACTCACTGAGCAAAGCGCTGGCATTACCACCTGATCAACAGATCGTGGGTCTGGAATTCCTGCGTGGACAGGATCTTGATCTGTTCATTGATCAGTTATATGAAAATACAAAACTGAATGATCCAGAGCTTGTTGAACAAATGTTTTTTATGAGTTCTGACGAACTTCTGTCTCTAAACGATCCATTTATCAATTTTATTAAAAGTATGTACCCGGAGAGTGAGATTGAAAGGGAAAGAAAGGAGCGCTTTAGTGCTGAGCTGGGGGAACTTCGCCGAAATTATATGTCCTTATTAAGTAGTTATAAAGGGTATAAAGTGTATCCGAATGCCAACAGTTCCTTGCGTCTCACATATGGGCCGGTCGCCGGTTATTCACCACGGGATGCTGTATCCTACCAACCATTTACAACCTTGACTGGCGCAGTCAAAAAAAATACAGGACTACCACCATTTGATATGCCAGTCGAATTACGTCAATTGGCTGAATCTAAGTCATATGGGCAATGGTCGGATCAGGATCTTGGTGATATTCCGATAGCATTCACACATCAATGTGATATTACAAATGGTAACAGTGGCAGCCCGGTGTTGAATGCTAAAGGTGAACTGATTGGTATCGCTTTCGATGGGAATTATGAAGCATTATTGAGTGACTGGCAATATAATTACGATATTCAGCGGGCTATCTCGGTTGATATCCGTTATGTGATGTTTATAACGGAGAAATTCGCCGGAGCTAGTTATATTCTGGAAGAAATGGGTATAACGGATAATTAATAATGCAGCTGCAATTATACATTTCGGTAATGAAATTATTAGTACTCAACATTGTTTAATTTACTTTTATATTTCCTCATTGAGATTTGTGTGCAATCAGCAGAAAAATTAAGAATTCACATATGTCAACTCGAATAAGGCAGATTTGTTTAAATACTTAGTCAACCCTCTTCGCAGCGATTCATGTACAGTCAGGATGTTTCTGGCTAAATTAACAGCTCTTATAATCGGCAACCTGATTTTTATTTCTTTATTATCGGCTAATAATCAACATACGTTAGAATTTGAGCAAATGACAATCAAAGATGGTCTTTCTCAAAGCACGGTTAATTGTATCTATCAGGATAGCAAAGGATTCATATGGATCGGTACCCAGGATGGTCTGAATCGATATGATGGATACAATTTTAAAATTTATCGTCATGATCCGGATGATTCAACCTCGCTCACCAGTAATTATATTAATACAATTTGTGAAGACAGTCAGGGCCGGTTATGGATCGGTACCGAGGGTACCGGAATTGAAATTTTTGATCCTCGTCTCGAACAATTCATTAATTATCAGAATATACCCAGTGACCCGTCAAGCCTGAGTGATAATTTTATATACTCAATTATTGAAAGCACCGATGAAACAATATGGATTGCAACGTCTGAAAGCCTGGAAAAATACCATCCCGAAACAAACGGATTTACACGCTACGAGCGCAGCAAGCGGGACTCAACAGATCATTGGACATACTATCTTTTAAAAATTGTTGAAGGCCGCGATGGATTTATCTGGACTTGCACCTATGATGGATTGAGCTGGTTTGATCCAGTCCAGGAACAGTTCAATCACTATGTACTGAATAAAAGTGATAGCGGCAATCTGATCAATGAAGAGATAAATACTATTCTGCTGGATGATGATCTTGTCTGGCTGGGAACCAATGGCGGACTAGTCAAATTGGAATTGAATTCCGGTAGCAGCACAGTATATTCTCACGAGCCTAATAATTCCCAAAGTTTGGTGGACAATGAAATTACATCAATCGCCAAAGATAATTCGGGTTTCCTTTGGGTAGGTACTTATAAAGGACTGGATCGATTAGATCCAGCTAAAGGTCAGTTTTTACATTTTTCAGCCGATTATAATAATTCTAAAAGTATCAGTGAAAATTCAATAATGTCGATATATCAGGATTTTACTGATATTATCTGGATCGGTACATCCGCAAATGGTTTAAATAAATATGATCCCGGTAAACGAAAATTCACCCATCATTTTCGACAGCATGACAATCCAAACAGTTTACCAAATAATTATATTGGAGGAATATTCGAGGATCATTCCGGTTCAATCTGGCTGGGAACAGGTGGGGGCGGACTGTCTAATTTTGATCCTGTGAATCATAATTATCGTAATTTTACGCACGATCCTGATAATTTTAACAGCATTGCAGATAACGATGTCGGAGCGATAAACGAGGACAACAATGGCAGGCTCTGGATCGGTTTCACCGACGGACTAGACCGCTACGACCCACGGCTAAACACGTTTCAGCATTTTGCCGTGGATGAAGCTGATTCATCAACGACCGGATTATACATGATTTATTCAATCTGCCATGATCCGCTTGGTACGATGTGGTTTGGATCCTATGGCGGTGGTTTAAGCAAATATGATCCCAAGCAGGATCAGTTTATTCATTATTACCATAAAAAGCAGGATACTACCAGTCTGAGTAATGATTACATCAACGTACTCTATTGTGATCCTTCCGGTGATCTATGGATCGGTACCGATAATGGTGGATTGAATCGCTTCGACCGCGATTCCGATCAGTTTATCAAATATACAGTAGCTGAGAATAAGTTTTCCATTTACTCGATCCACAATGACCAGCGGGGAAAGCTATGGTTGGGTGTTCATGGTGGCGGTCTTCTTGAATATGATATAGAATCAAATCAATTGGTAACCTACACCACTAAAAATGGACTTCCAAATAATGTTGTATACTCAATCCTTGAGGATGAGAATCGAAATTTGTGGTTGGCTACAAATTCCGGATTGTCAAAATTCAATCCCGAGAGAAATATTTTCCAAAATTATGATTATCGTGACGGTCTCCAAAGCAATGAGTTTAATCAGGGGGCAGCTATAAAATCCAAATCAGGTATCTTATATTTTGGTGGTATTCACGGATTCAATAGTTTTCACCCGGCTGACATCACTGATAATCCGCATATACCTAATATCTTTCTGACCGATTTTAATCTATTTAATCAACGGATTAAACCAGGACCTGGTACTTTATTGGATCAGTCAATTTTGGAGATCAAAGAAATTAATCTCTCCTATCGGCAAAATGCTTTTTCGATTTTCTATTCTGCTCTGAATTTTTCGATTCCCGAAAAAAACAAATACAAATACATATTGGTGGGTTTTGATAAGGATTGGGTTGAGGCCGGTAATAGCCGAGTTGCCAATTATATGAATTTAAAACCGGGTTCGTATACATTTAGAGTGACCGGGTCAAATAATGATGGTATCTGGAATGAAACTGGTGCAAGTGTAAAAATTCACATTGAGCCACCGTTCTGGCAGACAACCATATTTCGAGTTTTCGGATTTATATTTGTATTTGGTTCTTTATTCTACCTCATTAATCGGAGAATAACCAGCATTGAGCGACAGAAGCAGACATTGGAACAAATTGTTACACAACGAACAAAAGAATTGGAACAGGCCAATCAATCTCTAAATCAGGAGATATTCGAACGCGAACAAATCGATCAAGCATTGCAAGAGAATGTGGACTTGCTGGTAAAATCACAACGGGTTGCGAGATTGGGATCTTACGCTCTGGATGCTCCCGCAGATACGTGGACTTCCTCCGAAATACTGGATGAAATATTCGGGATTGATGAGCAGTATCCCCGGAATATCGCCAGCTGGGTGCAGTTGATCCATCCCGATCATCAGGAAGAAATGCTATCCTATTTTCAAATTGAGGTTCTGGAAAATCACCAATCGTTCAATCGGGAATACCCGATCATCAGACATAATGACCAGGAGGAAAGATGGCTGCATGGTCTGGGTGAACTAGTGTTTGACGAGAATGGTAATGTAAAGAGCATGATCGGGACCATTCAGGATATTACGGATCGGCACAAACTCGAAGAGCAGTTGCGGCATTCGCAAAAATTAGAGGCGATTACCAAATTAACCGGTGGAATTGCCCACGATTTTAATAATATTCTGGGTTCTATTTTCGGGGCGGTCGATCTGCTATTAACCCATATTGGAAAAGAGCATCCCGGTCGGAGATATGTCGATTTAATTCTGGATAAGGGACAAAATGCAGCCGAATTAGTGCGGCGAATGCTGGCTTATAGTCGTCAGCAACTTTTAAGACCCGAACCAGTAAATTTGAACTTAATCATTGAAGATATATCGGTACTGCTTAAACGGGCACTTGAAGTAAAAATCACCCTTGATCTGGAACTCGCGGCCGGTCTAAACCAGATCAATGGCGATCGGACCGCCATTGACCAGATAATAATGAATTTATGTTTAAATGCCATTGAATCAATGGCAGATGGTGGCAAGCTTACGGTAAAAACTGAAAACAGACAGATCACTGCAAACTCTACCGGATTTGATTCTTCAGTGCGTCCGGGCGATTATGTATCGTTAAAGGTCATCGATACCGGACATGGTATCAGTACTGAAGATATCGATAAAATTTTCGAACCTTTTTACACTACCCGCGAGGTTGGTAAAGGAACTGGTCTGGGTCTTTCGATGGTTTTTGGACTGGTAAAACAACACAAAGGTTATATCCAATGTAGCAGTAAGCCAAATGAGCAGACAATTTTTGAAGTTATTTTCCCAGTATTAGTCGATTTTGATGTAGTTACATCCGACCAGAAATTTGAAGAAAAAATTATTAAGGGGAGCGGTTTGATATTGGTTGTGGAAGATGATGCGGATTTGGCCAATATATTGGAAGAACAATTGAAAGAAATCGGTTATGAGGTAATCATTACTAATAATGGTGAAGAAGCGTTGTCCATATATAAAAAAATAGGTTCAGATATCAGTCTGGTTATTTCGGATATTATTATGCCCAAGTTGGGCGGTAAAGAATTATATGAGAAGCTAAAACAAATTGATCCCGATTTAAAATTCATTTTCACAAGCGGCTATGCTAGTGATGGTGTCTTTAAGAAGTATGATATCGACGTTGAGATGATTCTTATAAAAAAACCATTTCGTATCGATGAGATTTCAGCCGTGGTAAATCTAATGATCAATCGATAAAATTGAATTGTCAATAATCCACGTAACTGTTAGCAATACTTGTGATAAATAAGTCAGCAAATCGGTTCCACAAAAGCTGTTTGGGGGAATTTCAGAGTCCGTATTAATGTTCTAATTTTGCTGGATTAATAATAATAAAAACAACTTATACCAATAATAAACTGTTGTGCCTTATTAATACCTGCATCTAAATTCCGCCCGTAGTCTGATGTGATACCATGGATTTAGGCGACTCTAACAATTATATGATTGTAAGCGGCATTATCCTATATCCCGCAAAACTTTAGACATAACTGATAATAATACATTTGGAGTAACATAATGTCAGAACGTATGACAGGAACAGTTAAGTGGTTTAATGATAAAAAAGGTTTTGGATTCATTAAACGCGATGGTGGTGACGATTTATTTGTTCATCATAATTCAATCGAATCAGAAGGTTTTCGTACATTGAATGAAAATGATCGTGTAGAATTTGAAGTCGTTACAACCGAGAAAGGTGAAGCTGCTTCCAAGGTTGTTGTTATTTAACACCTGAAACACAAACTGTTTTTCAAGTCCGCGCAGAAATGCGGGGACTTTTTTATTTATGGACTTTCAAATACTCTATCTAAATAAATTGTCAATATTCATATATGCCTAATTTGGGAATAGGGTTAGAATCCATAATATTGTTCGATTGGTTTATTAGAGGTAATTAACAGTTGGAAGATTAATTTCTGCAATAGTCTGAAATGGAAATAATAGAGATGAGTAATCGATTCCTGAATCTATTCAAAACTAGGATACCAGTTATTGGAATGATCCATGTGGATGCTTTACCTGGGACACCTGGTTATGCAGGGGATATGGCTGCTATAATCGATCATGCTCGTACTGAGGCAAAAATATATCTTGATGCTGGTGTAGATGCAGTAGCGGTGGAAAATATGCACGATGTACCCTATCTGAAGAGAGTGGTCGGAGCAGAGGTCGTTACTGCAATGACCGTTGTTGGGTATGAAGTAAAACAAATCACTGGTTTACCGGTGGGGATACAAATCTTGGCTGGAGCCAACACTGCCGCTCTGGCTGCTGGTCAAGCAGCCGGTTTGGATTTCATCCGGGCTGAAGGATTTGTTTACGGGCATCTGGCTGATGAAGGATTACTGGAATCTGATGCAGGTGAACTTCTGCGGTATCGCCGGCAAATTGGTGCGGAAAATATTGCTGTACTGACCGATATCAAGAAAAAACATAGCTCACATGCAATCACTCAGGATGTGGATATTTTAGCAATGGCTCAGGCAGCGGAATTTTTCCTTAGTGATGGTGTTATCATCACCGGGCAAACTACCGGTGAACCGGCCGATCCGGATGAGATAAAGCGTGTTAAATCGGGTGTGGATGGACCGGTTTTAGTCGGTTCCGGTGTTACACTTAACAACTTAGCGGATTATATTACATACTGTGATGGATTGATTATTGGTTCCTGGTTCAAACGGGAGGGATGCTGGGAAAATACTGTTGATCCTGAACGGGTATCAACTTTTATGTCCCGCATTTTACAAATTCGCGGCACTTGACGGCATCAAACGGTTGACTTGACTCTATTAGCTCAGATCTTGGCTAGTCGGACAGCTGTACCATAGACCAGCAGCTCGGCTGTTGAGGTCATGATCATCGAAGTCTGGAAACGAATTCCAACGATTGCATCCGCTTCCAATTTTTCAGCCTGAAGGGTCATCCGCTGGAGGGATTGCTCTCTTGACTCGGCCAGCATCTTGGTGTATTCCTTTATTTCACCACCAACAATTGTTTTTAATCCGGCGATTATATCTTTGCCGACATGACGAGCACGGATTGTATTGCCTACGACCGTACCCAGATGTTCGGTGATTTTATATCTGGAAACTTCTTCAGTAGTCACTAAGATCATTGTTCAACACTTTTTAATGCTTCGTTTTCCGGGTCTTCTTTGCGCTCGTTGTAGATGGCTAATAAAATCATTGCCAGACCGATTATTATCGCCAATAATGCCAGGCCTAACCATGGATTACTCACAATAAAATTAATTATCTTACCGATAAATATTATTATGAACAGTATAGCCCCGCCAACCACAAGGTATATCCCTGATTGCTTCATATTTCTACCTGTTTTATTTGAACAGCTCTGGTTTTTAATTGTTTAAAACCAATAGTTATAATCAAAAATAGCAATAATTTTGAATTGTTACCGCATAAAAT
>CAYTPW010000021.1:0-62820 GCA_964439935.1 uncultured bacterium
TTACCTTCCCTACTCGTGTACCGACTTTGCGTGGAAGGAAAGTAAATAATAAAATGATACATTTCAAAATCTTCTATTTTAACACATCATTCCCATAATCAAAATCAATTAGACGTTTATGGGACACTTTGGGCTTGGGAGTGTCAAAAAGGTATGGGTTTGGGGACAACCGATAGGACTTGAATAACTTGAATCAGCCCAATACTTATGAAAACAATTCTATCTATGACCACATAACATTGTTATTATTCTCTAACAATGATAATATCCTGCACCTACAATAACAAAACTTGGAGTGTTCAGACCATATAGTTAAAATACCAGTGATATTGGGTGTTATTAGTATGAGGTAGTAAATGAACAAAGTAAGAAATCGTAGAAATTTAGGGTTATTATTTATAATTCTGTTTATTATTAAATGTACTCCCGAAACCAAGAGCAAACCTCCTATTGACATAACACTGGAAAAACAACCTGAGCAAATTTCTATTATTTCTGAGGCTGACTCTGTTGAAAAATTAGCCTCCACAGTTTAGGGTAATTTGCATCAAGGTTTCCCTTTTGCTAATTTAGATTTAGAGTTAGCAGATATCCCTGATAGTGTATTGCGCGATATAAATAGTTATATTTTTATTAAAGTCGCGATTACATTTACAATTGATGGATTTCCTGTTGAAGGTCTCTTTCTGGTTCAACCGGTAAATGATATGACACATTACTTCACAGAAGAAATGGAAATCTATTTCGCTGGTCTAAGTGAGGATCCAATAGATTACAGTGTTACAGGCCCATTCATGATTGCAGCGAACATCGCACAAGGATATTCTTATTTTAAATAATTATCGACCAGTGACGAAATTATCTGTTAGCAAAAAGGGGTGTTTAGGTCCAGCCACTGAATGGTTAGATATCAACGCAGAATGTCCCATAAACCGACGTTTTTGAGACACTTTGAACTAGGAAGTACCAAAAAGGTATGGGATTATACTATTCTTCACTCCGACAATAAATGATAGTTTCATAGGAAAACTGGCTATCCCCAACCAGTCTACTGGGGATAAATCGTAGGAAATTATATGCCTGTGATTCTAAAGATCCTTTTTCATCTGATCAAATTCCGCCTTAGTGATTTCACCCTTTGCATATCGCTTCTTGAGAATATCCAGAGCTGTTTCAGATTCAGTACTTTCATGATGGTGTCGGTCTGAATCTTGCATCCATGGTGGTTTGAAACCTCTTCGTCCTGACATACGGAAAAAGAAGACCATCATTACTATGCACATTATTATCGGGAAAATCCACCATCCACCCCACCACATATGTTCATGTCCCATTAGTATTACTCCTTCCTATTATCCAGTCAGAAATTGCTGGTGTGAATAAGATTTGTTAAGCTTGATGTTGCACTTAACATAATCAATAAAAGGTGTTTTGGAAAGAATTAATCCGGGTTACAGTCACGTAAGAACATGAAGATCTGTATTCTTGGGAACACTTTTCTGTCCCATAAACCGCCGTTTTTGGGACAACATTCCCATAATCCTTAACATCGATTAATTCTGGTTAGAACGAACTTTTACCAGCGAATGGTCACTTCGCGCTTTCCCCACTCCTTAGCTGCTTTGACATCGTTGCCCATATAAATATCAATACGCAGCGTCCATCGCTTGTGCAACTTATCCATTACAGTATATGTACCGGATAGGCCGTCAATTCTCACCTTGACGTCATGTGTCAATCCCATGGGGATCAAATCGCGCGACACAGCGATCGCTTTCATTCCGGGTACCAGCTTATCGCCCCATGCTGCGATTGTGGGGTCGCCCTGGGTCTGGTTTGGCAGAGAGTTGTATGCCGTCGCAGTGACCTTGAGGACACGTTTGCTCTCCCCAGACCCGCAAGCAGATAGATAGAGAAACAAAATCGCTAACATGAGCACTGTGACCCAACGAGTATTCCTAATGGACACCACTGTTCTCTTTCTCTGTATGACAAAATCCATTTTCAACATATTCATATTCACAAATTGGCCAGCCCGCTATTTGCGTCTGGTGTAATGTTTGTAGGTTTTGAATGGTTTTTTACGGTATGCGAAATGGGTAAACCTCAGCTTGTTCCAACGTGAGAAGGTTGTTTCTAATTATATTAGCGATGGCTCTAAAAATAATAATTCCAAAAAATGTAATAAATCCTGTACGGTAATCTATTACCGAAGCGAATGCAAGTACGATAGGTAGCCAATAAATAACATTATACGCCACAAATAACAGATTGAGCGGATGAGTAAATCTCAGTTTTATTGGAGTGGAGTCGGTAGAATTTTTTCTGTCCCAAGCGAACCGCCTGGCTGAATGTAATTCAACAATTGTTCAGTATACTGCACCCAAAACAAACATCCACATAAAGCCCGAAAAGTCTGATATTACTGACGTCGACAAGAAAACCGTCGCATAGATGATTGTTGGTAAACCCAAACCAGCTGTAAGCCAATTATTCCACTGCTTTGTAAGTAATTTCTCCGATGTCATAGTTTCCATCCTTTTCTGGTTATTTCTTCCGAAACAAATTCATAAACCTAGCTAGTCGTTGACCGACTTGAATAAAACCTTATGGACAAAATTATTTGTTAAATAAGATTCTAAGGCAATACCCCTTATTTCCATGTTAGTTAGATATTAACACCAACTCACTGGACTTGTAAATGGAATGTTATCCTTAACTGATAACCCTCTCCCACCATCTATAAAATCCCATACTCAGGCATTAGTCAGCAAACTCTTGAAATATAACGGTTTGGCCTAAATCGAGTGACCATTAGGTGTCCCACGATGTCCCATTTTGTCCCCAAGCGTCATATTTCCCCAGAAATGTGACTATGCAAAAAGTCCCTGCAAACTATTGTTTTACAAGGACTTTAAATAGTGGGGCCACAGTCCCGACTTGTCGGTAGAACCCTCCCGATTTTATCGGGACGGATTATGAGTACTCCGCTGTCTCATCGACAAATGAAAAACGTTGGCGTGGAAATGGTGGCAATCACATTTGACGTCTTTGACACCCTTATATTTATGAAAATATAATGAGAAAACTCGCATTTTTCCTGACTTAGTTTTGGGAGGGCAAATCACTATCAAATTTCTATTGGTAGGTTAATCCCTGTCAGTACAAATACAACCCACATCCGATTAAAGGCTTTGAATCACGGGCAATTCCACATATGTCGGATGACTAGAATTCCGTAGTATTCTAAGCGTCGGTGCAGGATCCAATATGGGTGTATCAAAGTTATCGGCATCAGCAAATGCAACGGTAATACGAATACGATTACCTTGAGTGAACTGGTATGCAGTTGGCAAAAGGTCAAACACCAGCTTAAAAGGCTCACCGGCAGGGATTGACTGCAGGTCACTTTCAAAGTGATCGTACCAAGGCAGACCCAGATTCTTGAATGGTGCCTGTCCTGGTTTCCGATGTGAGGCCCGCAGGTTTCCCTGCGAGATATAAGTGGAATTTCCTATCCGATCAACTTCTTCAAGGTAGGCAAAGACATCCAGATCGGAAGCCTGGGTGCTTAACCACAGATGAATGACGGGGTGGCCTATGATGTTCACTACCGTTACCAATGGTGACGTGGTATAAGTGAGGCATTTAGCGTCATGGGAGCGCATATTTGGGTACTCATGCGGGAAAGCTGGAGCCGACCAGTGTGGGTCTGTACCAGTTGTAACCGAATAATCGACTGTATAGGGGTCAACTGCATTAGAGTCTGTAGGTGGTGAAAGATCCAGGGAGCCATTATTAATCGATACTTTTCCGGGATCACTACCTGATCCGAAATAATAGCGAGTCAATTCCTGACTTTCAAGTGGCCACATATCCGCGGCTTGCATGACTTCCGCTCCTAGCAAATAATAATGAATAGGGGACTCATTCATTATGGTAGTTTCAATGCTCTTAAGCCAGTAATCGAACCAGCGGTGTGCTTCCGCCGCATAATCAACATCTGAACCCGGAGCTTCAATATTGCTGTGATCTGTAGGTCGGATCAGTAGCCGTTTTGGAACATTGAGGTTGGCATAGATCATAAAATTGTCTCGCGCATAGATGTCGTACCATCCATTGATCAAGTAGACCGGAACACCCATTTGGTTGATCTTTTCCAACTGGGGATAGAGCGTCATATCGTCACCCCACACCTTTTCTCCGCTTATGGTCAATCTGTCCCGAAATGGAGCACGGGTCAAATCGATCACGCCCTCCTTGAGCCCTGACTTGACTTTACGTCCCGCACGAGCCTGATCAAGTATAGCTCCATCTACATCGTTATCGACGGGTGTGGCCAGCTTGGGGAAAACGCTTTGTATCCCTTTATAGAATTCCGCAAAGGCTATGTCTGGAACACCACCCGGGAACATCACAGAACTGTAGTTATCCATCCAAGTGGTGGCAGGTAATATTGCTTTAAGATGCGGATTCCCTGTGGTGGCGGCAATAAACTGAATGCGTGCCTGGATCGAATCTCCAAACATGCCTATTTTTCCTGTCGACCATGGTTGTTCAGCGATCCAGTCCAGAATCTCGTCCAATTCATGGACGAGGCTCTCAATGTCATTTGGAGTAGGTGGTTCTCCGAATGAGGCACCCGTTCCGGGTCGGTCTATCACGATCACGGCATAACCAGATTTGAGCATTTCACCGATCCATGGAACTCTCGCCGGTGTATCTTGCAGATTGCCGTCGGTGCCGGGTGCAAACAGGGGAATAAGCAATTTTCGGATGCGTAAAGCGATCCCAGTGTACCATGGTGCACCGGGAACCTCTTTGAAGGTGCACTGACCATTCTCATCGAACACTGTCCATGCTCGGTTATAGGGGGTGTATTTGAAGAGTGTTGGAAATGGTCCATCCGCAGGAACCCCATTCTTTGTTGGGAGAAACAGATCGTAGGCCAGTCGCGTTCCGTCGGCCATTGTCAGGTATTCAGATGTCCGTTTCCATCCGTCGTACATATCCTCCGTGTAGCCATGATACATACCAAATTCAGATACTTTTTCCTGTGTATCCTGTTTGCATAAGACTAAAGACAGCATGATAAGGAAAGAGATAAAAAATAGTTTGATATACTTACATTCCTGCCTAAATACTGATCTCATCCCCATCTTCTCCAATATTGTTGAGTTGTGTGCGTCCCTGATCCTCCCCCCTCCCCCAATTTGGATTAGAATTACTGGTGAAATTTATCGCGGTAAGCTGCGGTTTCCAATGTATTCATATTTTTAACCTGACCCAGTGTCACTGGAGACATCTATGGGCTCTTATTTGTCCCATAAACCGCTGTTTTTGACACACCATTCCCATAATCAAAATCGATTTGACGTTTTTGGGACTTAGTGGGCTGGGGAGTGTCAAAAAGGTATGGGTTTTGGTACACTTTGAAAGCATAACTCAATAGATAGGAATGTATTTAACCAGACGGAAGACATCTAATTAGATTGTAAATTGTCGCCTAAGAACCGATGAATAGTAAATGAAAGCAAATTTAAGATTAACAACAAGTGATATAACATTGGCAAATCACTGGGATCATTTCCTGGCAAGGCTTGGCATCCGCCGCGACCATCATCGTATAGAACCAGGAATATATGCATTAGGTAATCCTTCGAGTCAATCTGATGTATTTGTCTCAGCCAATTACACTCTCAGTTTTGATTCCCTGCGTAGGAACTTAAAGGATCGTGATTGTTATATTCTGGTACTGGACACTCATGGCATTAATGTCTGGTGTGCCGCTGGCAAAGGTACCTTTGGAACCGATGAACTGGTGAACCGGATCGAACAGACTGGACTCAAGACGATCGTCAAGCACCGCAAATTAATTCTGCCCCAGCTGGCTGCTCCAGGAGTTTCTGCCCACGAAGTGCACAAGGATTCTGGCTTCCGAGTGGATTACGGCCCGGTCCGCGCCACTGATCTGCCTGCATATCTGGCAGATCGGAAAGCCTCGGTTAAGATGCGCCAGGTCCGGTTTAGCCTGATTGATCGCTTATTCTTAATTCCAGTTGAATTGGTACACGTGCTGCTGCCCCTTTTTGTCTTGGGATTACTATTCTACCTGCTGAATGGCCTAGCGGGAGTCCTGACAATTAGTGTAGCTATTATTGCCGGTGTAGTCTTGTTTCCTCTTTTACTGCCATGGATTCCAACTCACAATTTCAGCACCAAGGGTTTTGTACTTGGAGGGTTGGTTTCAATTCCTTTCATAGCAATGAATTGCAGTTACTTTCTGGATACTGGTTTCTTTCCAGCTGTTACCGGAACATTGGCAATATTGCTAATTATTCCGTCAGCAACGGCCTTTTTGGCCCTCAACTTCACAGGCTCAACCACATACACATCACGCTCGGGGGTAAAGAAAGAGATTTACACCTATTTCCCGCGTATGGCTTGGATGTTTATCGGTGGTGTTGTGCTATCACTAAGTTTAGCGATATTGCGATTTATAGCAGGGTGAAATGCTGAACGCCTACCAGACAAATACCCTTGATTTTGACTCGTCCCGCTGTAATAACTGTATATACTGCATAGCAGTTTGTCCTCATGCCGTCTTTGTCCGCCACAACAATGTTGTTTCGTTACAGCATCCCGAACGCTGCATGGAGTGTGGTGCCTGCCAATTGAATTGTCCCACTGGTGCGATTCAAGTTGAAAGCGGTGTGGGTTGTGCCACTGCGATGATGATGTCCTCCATCAAGGGCCAGAAAGAATGTACTTGTGGCTGAATCTAGATAAACGTTCACTAGTGAACCGAACATCCGTTTGGCTGCCCTTTTCTACTACCCAATACTCACCCATTGGAATACGATTGAACATTCGTCCCCCAAAATTCCGTACGTAAATAGTACATATTCTCCATACTACTCAGTACTACTCTATACCACTCGACCTTATAATAAAAAACCCAATTTCTCCTTTGAAAAACCGGGTTTGTCGACGAGTGGGTCCACAGTCCCGACTTGTCGGGAGAACCCCGCTCCCCGCTAAAACGGGATCTGCGACCTGCGGATTATGAGTACTCCGCTGTCTCGTCGACAAATGAAAAACGTTGGCGTGAAAATGGTGGCAATGGCTTTTAAGTCATTCCCATAATCAAAATCGATTGGACGTAACATGTTGGTATTCTCTTGTTTTTAACAAACAAACTTCCGAATATGGAAGTTCTGAATGCCAGCATGTTATTTTGGGAATTTGAGGTCAGGGAGTACTCAAAAGGGACGGGATTCGAAACAGTGGACCCTAGTTACAACAGTGCTTGCTTAACTAATTTCTTTACACTACCTTCAAGAAAGAATGTTTATTCTCATCTTACAATTAATACGGCCTTTTAGTATTTGGTGAATCCCCCACATCTTCTTCTGGTACCTTCCGACAGATGACAAATTCAGGAGATAATTATGAGAGCACTAACTGTTTTGTTGGTTTCCATCATTTTTACTATAGCTATTTTTAGTTGCAGTGACTCAACCAAACCAGATGAGGACTCCAATACTGACTGGATAATATATAACACCACCAACTCAGACTTGCCCAGCAATGATGTAAGATCACTCACAATAGATAGTACTGGAAAGATATGGATTGGTACTGATCAGGGTGGGGTGGCGACACTAGGGGGAACCGAGTGGACAATATTCAACACCGAAAATTCACAATTACCAGATAATTCAGTCATCTCACTAGTTGCTGATGAAAGTGGGGATATTTGGATTGGGACTAATTCAGGTGGTTTAGCAAAATTTGTTGGCAACAACTGGGTGATTTATAATCAAGGAAATTCAGAGTTACCTTCTAATTCAGTCAACTCGTTAGTCATAGATGAGAATGAGAATTTATGGATTGGGGCTTCATACGGAGGAGTAGTCAAATTTGATGGGACTACCTGGGAAAATTACTATCAAAACTTGCCTTTTACAGAAGTTGAAGTGTTGGCAGTAGATGGAAATGGAAATATTTGGGTAGGGACTGATGGTGCCGGGTTATACAAATTTGATGGTACTAACTGGACATTCTACGATACTGAAAATTCAGAATTACCATCTAATCGTATTAGGGCTTTGGCTGTTGATGAAAATGGGAACTTATGGATCGGAAATGACGGATTAGTCAAATTCGATGGAACAAATTGGATGATCTACAATACCGAAAATTCGGGTTTGCCTTCAAATAGTGTTCTCGCATTGGCTGTAGATGAAAATAATAATTTGTGGATTGGAGTCTGGGGTGGTTCTGGAAATGGAGGATTAGCATATTTTGATGGAGCGACATGGATGCCATACAGTTCTGTTAGCTCTGATTTGCCTTCTGATTTGGTCAAGACACTGGATATCGACAAAAATGGTAATTTGTGGATTGGCACATTGAATGGATTAGCAGTATATCGAGAAGGTGGTGTTATTGAATATAAGTTGCTCCCATAAACGCTCGTTTTTGACACACCATTCTCATAACCAAAATCAATTAGACGTTTTTAGGACACTTTGGGGTTGGGAGTATCATAAAGGTATGGGTTTTGGGACAGAACCAATTAAGCATATTTACATTTAATATAACAATCCGTATATATGTTATGTCGCTAAGCCAAGCAAAAGAGGAAAGCAAAGTGTCACAAAATAGTCTTGATATAACTCCATCGGTCACAGTCCATGCTCTGCTAGAAGCATATCCAGAATTAGAAGAAGTCTTGATTAGTATTGCGTCGCCGTTTAAGAAACTTAGAAATCCAATTCTAAGGAAATCGGTAGCCAAGATTGCAATCATAAAGCATATCTCATCTGTTGGTGGGGTTCCACTCGATAAGTTGATTGGTAAACTCAGGGAAGCTGTAGGACAGCTGGTAAGCATGGAATTCTATGAGGATCAAGATTATTTCGGTCAACAACCAGATTGGTTCTCTCTAGATAAGATTTCGCTTTCTGTAGACGAGGCTACAATTGAAGACAAAGACAAAATGACTTTGGTTGTTATCCTCAATGAAGCAAAGAACGTTAAGAAGGGAGAGATTATTGAACTCATAACTTCATTCCTGCCCGCTCCGGGGATTGATGTCCTAAAATCGAAGGGCTATTTGGTTTGGACGTATCAAGAAAGTGATGATCTGATAAAATCGTATTTCCTCAAGAGCGAATAAGCTAGAAAAAACTGCTTTTTCTGATTAGTCAAAACTAGTACCTTTTCCGTCCCATAAACGCTCGTTTTTGACACACCATTCTCATAACCAAAATCGACTAGACGTTTCTGGGAATTTGGAGGTCGGGGAATACCGGAAAAGTGTGGATTGGGGGACCCATCATCCATTTCGCTTACTCCGAAAGACTCCCCGAATAGAATTCCTTGTACTTTCTATTTTCAGAACCAGATCAATTACTTATAACTGGGTTTGGCACCGTTGTTCAATTAAATTTTAGTAGATATGATCGGGCAATTATCCAATTTTATGTACATTTCTTCCAGCTGTCCAATGATCCATCTGGGCTGATAATGAAATCGGATCAATCCAAGACCAAAGCAGAATTAATCCAGGAATTGCAAACGCTGCGTAAGCGCATTAGTATTCCAGAAACTATCAAGCGCAAAATGGCAGAGAGAGGATTAGAAGAGTCAGAGGACCGGTATCGAGAATTAGTTGAGAAAGCCGGTATAGCAATCCTTATTGATAATATTAAAGGAGAATTTGAATACTTTAATAAACAATTTGTCAAGTTATTTGGGTATACTCAAAAAGTGATCCAAAAGCTATCTATCAGAGACCTTGTGCACCCGGATGATTTGGAACGTGTCATGACAATTCATAAAGATCGTATTCGCGGTAACAAGGTAATTAGCCGATATGAGTTTCGAGGGATTAAAAAAGACAGGTCTATTATACATTTAGAGGTATCTGCAGTCACCTTGAAAGAAAACAATTCAATTGTGGGCACCCGTTCATATTTGTGGGATATTACCGAGCGTAAGCAGGCTCAGGAAAAATTACTTAATAGTGAGCAAAAGTTTAAAAATATCGCGGAATCTACTTTAGATGTGGTATATCGTCTGAATTTGACCGGCCATATCGAATATGTAAGTCCGAATGTAAAAGAGTTATCTGGTTATCGGCCTGAAGATTTGATTGGGAAACATCTGATGAAAACCACTCCCGCCAAGGAAATCCCAAGAGCGTTAAAGGCTCTTAAGATTGTTTTGGATGGGAATTCACTCCGAAATTTTGAAATCAAACAAAAAGACAAAAATGGGCGAATCATCCCTGCTGAGATAAACGCAGTTCCGTTGTGGAAGAATGGCAAAATAGTAGGCGGACAGGGGATAATGAGAGACATTACTGAACGCAAAGATGCAGAAAAGAAATTTAAGCATTATGCTAATAGAATTTCAGCTATTAATGAAGCCAGTAATACCTTGGCAAGCAATTTAAATCTGCAAATTGTATTGGATCAATGTACTAAGATAGCCAGGCAAATGTTTGCAGCTACAGATGTTACAGTGTTTTTCATAGAGGAAGACAGTCAGTATTTAACTCCCATTCACAGCCTAGGATCTTATAGAGATGATATCATGGCGATAAGATTACAATTTGGTGAAGGCCTCCCGGGAAAAGTTGCTGAAAGTGGGATAGCTCAGGTTGTCAATCGTATTGACTTAACGGATATTTATAAACGGATTCCCGGAGCCCCTGTCGAGCCAGATTCTATAATGTGTGCTCCTTTAAAGATAAGAAATAAAGTGATTGGAGTGTTGCGACTTAGTAAACTAGGTGGAGATACGTTATTAGAAGAGGATTTAAAATTTCTTGAAAACCTCGCTGATATTAGTGCGGTAGCAATCCAAAATGCCCGACTATATGAAAATGTTCAGAAATCAGAGAAGAGTTATCGATTGCTTTCAGAACAGTTAAACGAAACCAACGACCAAAAAAAGTTATTATTAGATATAATCACTCATGATTTAAAGAATCCCTTATTTGCTATCAGTGGTATAGCAGAAAGGATGCTTGATGAGCATTCTGATAATGAAATGACTGAAGCCATTAAATATAGTAGTGACAAATTATTGCGAGTTATGGATAGTGCCACTGTGCTGGCACAAGTGGCAATTGGTGAAAAGATAGAATTGAAAGAATATAATCTATCAGAAGGACTCCGATCTTTAACCAAAGAATTCTCGTCGCAGTTAGATCATTCCGGGATGATATTGGAAATTAATTTGTCCGGTACAATTCTCATACAAGCTAATCCTATAATCTCTGAGGTGTTCATAAACTATGTAAGCAATGCCATTAAGTACGCAACGGATGGGAAGAAAATTATAATTGATTGCATAGAAAATACTGAATTTTTGACGATCAATGTGAAAGATTATGGGACAACAATACCTGAGGAACATCGTCGGAAAATATTTAATCGAACATATCAAATTGATGGTATTAAGAGCGGTCGTGGTTTAGGGCTATCAATTGTTAAAAAGATTGCTGAAGCACACAATGCTATAGTTGGAGTAAAACCTAACAAACCAACAGGGAATATTTTCTATATTAAGATGCCCGTATAATAATTGCTACATCCTGATCTATACTTAGGGCAGTCGTTTCGCTGCCCTTTTTCATTACACCAAAAATATCCGTACGTAATATATACGTATTCTCCATACTACTCAGTACCACTCTATACCACTCGATCCTTTAAGTAAAAAACCCAATTTCTCTTTCAAGAAACTGGGTTTGTCGACGAGTGGGCCCACAGTCCCGACTTGTCGGGAGAACCCCGCTCCCCGCGAAAGCGGGATCTGCGACCTGCGGATTATGAGTACTCAGAGGTCTTGTCGACAAATGAAAAACGTTGGCGTGAAAATGGTGGCATGAATTATGAGCGAGAAGCCAATAGAATAAAGTACACATTCAATGTAAACGAAAAGGGCCATCAAATTGACAGCCCTTTCCAACTTTGTTTAGAATGTCGTGCTATTTAAGCAATATCATTTTAAGACTTTGTGTGAATTGCTGATTGCTTTCTGTGGACACTGCAGACATTCTGCAGATGTACACCCCAGTCGGTACTGATTGACTTAAATTGTTTTTACCACCCCAGATTCTCTTATGGTATCCGGCATTCATTTGCTGATCTACGACCCGTGATACCTCCCGGCCTTGTAAATCATAAACAACAAGTTTTACAGTACTAATTTCTGGTAGATCGAATGATAACGTGGTTGTTGGGTTAAAGGGATTCGGATAATTAGTATGTAAAATATATTCTTGAGGAAGTAATTCTGCGGCCATCTTTCCTACAGCACCATAGGGTTTGCACAAAGAATTCGTGAAGGTTGACATTTGATCAATATTATCAACTGCACGAACTTTATAACAAGCATTTGGAACGAACTTACCACCTGCAGCAATTGTTAATTCAGTATCAATATACTGATCAGTACTATTGCTTACAGTTGCCCTTAAATAATACTGTGACCCATAGTCAGTCAATTTGCGCCAGATTTCATACTCTGCAATATCAGAATCTGTGCATAACGTCCAATTAATAGTTGGGTGCTGGCCAATATTTCCGGATATAGTGAAATTAGTTGGAGCAGATGGAACAGCATCATAGTAATTGGCTCCCATATCTGCACGGGTACCATCGGGATCATCTGGTGAATTTGGATCGCCCTCATCAATGCAGGGACTGTTTTGATTCAATGAATAGCCAGATAGTAGAAGTGGATCTTCACCTTCAATCAAATTCTGTCTATCAGGGTATCCGCTGAAGTTAGTTGTATTGTCAAGTAAACAATATGTAATCTTTAATAGACTATTCCATTCGTCAGTTTCATAATGAACGCCTGTTGCAAAATCATTTATTATAGAATTATCTATTGTAATGTAGCGTGCGGTCTTGACAAAATTTTGACCAATAAAGTTTGCATTAATTCCTGTTCCATTACTGGCACCGTCAATTGTTAAATGATCAAATGAAATATCTGTGGATGTTAAGGATAGATCAATATCAATCATTTCTACTGAGCTATTGTCACGATCTGTTGAAATTACCCCATAGTTATAAGTAACTAATGCATCTTCAATTTTCAAGGCAGTTTTATTAGTAATAATATTTACATGTTCAAAATGGGCTTCTGACCCATCATCACAGATAATATTCGGTCTAGTGCTAATATTAGTGAATTCTAATAATGTATGAGATATTTGTAGAAAGCCGTTCTCACGCACTCTAATCAATGGTAAAAATTGAGCGTGGCCCACTCCTTCACAAATTAACTCAACCGGATTTTCTTCGGTACCCAATATATTCAGTACTCCGTCAACATTGATAACTACCTCACCAGCCATTTCAATATTAGCTCCTGCAGGAATTGATAATTCCTCAGTTGCTCCAATGGTTATTACACTCTCATCGACCTGGTTAGCAGCAATGTATTCAGCCTTAATCACGACACCAGATTGTTTGAATACAACTTTACAGTCATCGTAGTCTTCTTCGTCTTCAAATTCGGCCCAATCTCCTTCTGTGTCTTCAGTTGTGCCATCATCTTCATATGCCACCCACTTTTCAAACACTCCTATATTTTCATCATCTGCAATTAGCCGTGGGGCCCTGAGGGAGTAGGTGGGTATACCTGCTTGAAATTGATCGTTTTGATTTAAGAACACACCTTTATAATCGCTATTCTCATCTAATGTAATTGGTGTTTGTAATTCATGAAAGATAGCGTCAGTACCTCTATTTACCGGGCTTGTGATTGTTGCATAAGTAACTGTATTATCTATGAACCATGGATCTTTTAAACTAATTACACTGTTCGTTTGGTTTTCTATAGTAGTATTGAAGGTGACTTCAGCTACTGGTTCGAAATACGCAGTAAAAGGATTTGTGATGTAACTATATTGCACTAGGCTGTAAGTATCAGGATTAACCACATCAGATTGATTTATCCAATGATTGTACTTCTCGGAATCTATAAGATCCTGATCACTACGAATAAAGGCTACATTGTAATCAACTGTATTAATGGTTGTAGGGACGTCTAATGAATACAATCCATTATATTGTGTTTGAGTATATACATCCCAATGATTTAAGTATATCTACTTCCCCAAATGATTGAAATGATGAATTTTTCTGCTCTATTAATGCAAACGGCCAGTCATCTGTGTCACCCTCAATGGTGGTATTCATACTATTGTTATCTGGATCAATTGAGAATTCCCCATCTTGATATTGAACTACAAAATCATTTTGCGTACCAGGTGTAGGCGCAGGAATATCCAACGTGCAATATCTATCGTCAACTCTAATGTAATATTTCTCCTGACTTCTGAACGCTTCCCATATTTCTTGACCAGCAGTAATTGTAGGAGCGACAGTATCGCCATTAGGATAAAGCATATCTGATTTTCCATTTATATCAGCAGGAGGATCCCCTACCAAATCTCCGGTTGTGTAGGCATCACGAAAGGGATTAAGCGGATCATCTAGTTTATATAATCTCACTTGTTTTATTTCTCCATCACCATTTGCCGCTATGACTCTCAAGCCCATTTCCCAGGTCATAGATAAACCTGCAGACATAATAACTGCAGTGATTATTAAGATATATAATAGTTTTTTCATGATGTCCTCTTTTATTTGATGTCAATATGTATATCCCCTTAGAACGAATCCGTATCCATCATTACGGCCAGCGGCACATACCATATTTTCATGAACAGCTACGGAATGATAACTACCACTTATAATTGGTAATTCAGTTCCAGTATAATATTTCCAGGTTGAACCATTAAAATGCGATAAATGCCCCCACGACCCAGCAATAAAAATATTGTTAATGGCTGTACCCCGGATGGCTTCCTTAAAATATTCTGTGGGTTGATTGGTATCCTGAACCCAACTAGACTGTATTGCATCATAGACAAATACACCTGCTCCGACAATCCACCATTTACACCCATCATTCCATATACCGTTTATTAGATCTGGAAGACCTGAATCAGAGAAAGGAATGACGCTCCCATCCTTAATAGTGACAACAGCTTTTTCTGGAACGTGAAACACATCATTAGAGGCTACGGACAGGATGGTTTCATTACCTGTCCTTGGGTCAGTCACGCCCCATATATCACGGTATGGTAATTCAATCGGGCTGGGTATCTTCGAGAATGTGCTGCCGTCACGATGAACTATAGATCCAGAATTACCTACAAAATAAATATCATTAGAAGATTTTCCCAATATGGCGTTACAGATATTTGCATCAATTCCCATATTTTGCAGATGGAATAGTGTCCATTCAATACCATCCCAATGGACAGGAAAGCTTCCAATCGAAGTCCATATGTCACCCTCGGAAAAGTAGTAAATATTAGATACTGCGGAATTTCCGCCCAATATTTTCTTTAATTCCCATTCATTCCCATTCCAATGAGCTGCATTAAATCTTCCACTATCAGTTTCAATATTTCCCACCACCCAGATATTATTCTCATTTACAACTGCAACATCATACAGGTAACTCCCGGGACCACCAAGGGTATCCACCACCCAGATGAAATCATGGCTGGTAGTATCCAGAGTGGTCATAATTACCTCATTACTGGATTCAATTATTTTATTACCATCTAGCCAATTAGCCTGGTAGGCGTAAGTTTGATTGGGTAATACACCGGTATCGACTAGAAGGGTATCGTATCCGGAAGATTGGATGGTTAGGATCACTGAATCGTTTCTCGTTAGGTTAATGGTCAAGCCAGCAAGTGTATCTTCAGCTGCAAGATAAAGGCGGGTTTCAAAAACACCAGAATAGTCTGCTTCAAGATATAAAGTTGTGTTGGAATCTGGAGTGTTTGGCTCCGGACAGCCAGTGAAAAAGATAGTGATAGAAGTGAGTATCGTGAGAAAGGCGAGGCGGCTAAGCAGAAGCACTGAGGAGCTGCGGTACAGCGGAGCAGAGCAGAATTGAAGCAGTTTACAATTTCCGATCATCAACCCAATCTCAAACATTTCGTGTAGATTATGTAAATAATTACCTCCACTTATAACAATAATACAAAAATATCCGATAACACTTCTGCTATAATATGCTGGCATGAATATAAATGCAAGTGAAACCAGCATAACGCAAATGACTCTTTTTTATCCCATAAACCATCGTTTTTGATACACTGTTCACATAATCAAAATCGATTTGGCGTTTATGAGACACTTTGGGCTTGGGAGTGTCATAAAGGTATGGGTTTTGGTACAGATGATACCTAAAAGTATCACCTTAGCTTTTACATCAAATTAGTCCGGCTGATTAAAAACCCACATAATCAGCTCTTTCATTTCTTTGTTTCCATAAGAGACAACAGGTTCTCTCTGCAATTTTACTCTTTTTTCTAGGTGTGCTACAAATGCTTTAGCCAGCTCTTCCTGCTGTATATTACCCCATCCGACCGAATCTGGCAGGAGCCCTGTAAAGAAAGTGATCCAGTTCGGCGTGTGAGCATTGCCTACAATTGTCCCTGGCTTAAAGACCGCCAGTTTTTCAAATTTTACATCGAGTACGGTCTTTAACTTCTTACCGATTACCCTGAAATATTTATTTCTTGATTCTGCGTAAGACTCCTTGACACCAACAGCTGTCAAGAGCTCAAAAATCTCAATCCCTGCTGCCTTGCAGCCCTGGGCATAACTGCCCATCAGGCCTACCTCAACCGCCAACATCTCCTCCTCACTCATCCTCCTAGTTCCGCTTCCGATGCCTAAACAACTAATAGCAACGTCATGCCCATTAGCTTTTTCTTTGACCAATTCCTCGAAATTTGCAGCACTTGTATCAACCACTTCCTGTCTAACTTTCGGTTCACTCTCCATCTCTGGCAGTTGTCGTCGGCCCAATAAAGTAAGCTGGGAGCATACACTACTTCTAATCATCTCACGAGCTACAGCTCCTCCAACTTCTCCACTACCTCCAATTAGTATACACTTCATATCTTTCCTCAACTAAGTATCATTTATTAAATCCTCTTTAGAAAAACCTTCAGCGCCCTTTTGAACACTGACCAGCCCCCATTGTTTGGACCACATCTTAAGTTAGGATTTTCTGATTTGATACACCACTTAATAATTACCATAAACCACCGTTTTTGACACATCATTCCCATAATCAAAATCGATCAGACGTTTTTGGGACACTTAGGGCTTGGGAGTGTCATAAAGGTATGGGATTTGATATGGGTCGCCACTTGATTAATTGCAGGCAAAACAATATTTTTAAGAGACAAATGCAAGAACATGTTATGCGATTGACCCAATACTTCACTATCCAATGGGCTATTGCTAATTATCAGATTATTAATTCAAGGGGTTAGCAGGGTATGATTAAAGTTAATATTGTCGGCATTGTTTTAATATACACCATATCGCTATTTGGTGTATCTAAAGCACAGAATGAAAGTGATATTGAAGGTCTAACAAGAGCACAAATCCTGAAATACCCGATGATATCGACTGCTTTGAGTGTAGTTACGGTAACTTCAATAGGGGCTATAGATAGTACCGATATTGCCGATTTAAAAATTCCAGGGTGGTTCTCGGCAATCATTGCAACTCAGCATCTACCGATGTACAAGGTTGATAAAGATCTGGGAATGAGATATTCGATCGCTGGGGGGAGTTTCCTGGCTGGACACCTTGTAACTAAAGACCGGCCCACAATCACATTGTTACCATTCAACCTATATCTGAAAACTGCCTGGTATTCGACCTATGATATGTATAAAATTAATCGCAACAAGGCCATGCCAGGTCTCTATCCTGATGATTGGCGTGGTTATGGGGTAAAAGAACTATCACTTGCATCCTTTAAATGGGAAAACCTATCTCATCCCATATTTTATATTCCAGTTGGGTTATCACTTTGGGGGGCAGTGAATACCATCAAGGATTCCGACTGCTCTATTTTTAAAACAAAAAAAGCATATATAGATGGAGATGAAATGTCGTTAGGGACCTCGATCCCGATGGTGGTTGGAATTAATATGCTTAACTATATTGCCACGGCCATTGGTGAGGAAGCACTATACCGGGGAGTAATATACGAAGAATTAAAGGTCTCCTTCGGTCCCAGACGGGCCAAGTTATATGATTTCTTTATCTTTCCTGCGATTCATGTTCCAATGGACATCGCTGCCGGTAGGAAATCAGACTATATCGTTGAACAATTCATAATTCGTGGTATATCAACTCTTCTGTTCGATTTCGCTTACGACAAGGGGGGGCTGCCCCTTTCGGTCAGCCTGCATACATGGTTTAATATGATTGGTTTTACTTCTCGTTGGATTGCCGAAGGTGGAACACCCGATCCGTGTCCTGAAGAAGGTAATGGTGGTAATTCTGCATCAATATTGCCACCTCTAATGATAAGTATTTCGATCCCTTTATAGTCCCATAAACCTTCGTTTTTGACACACAATTCCCATAATCAAAATCAATTAGACGTTTATGGGACACTTTAGGCTTGGGTGTGTCATAAAGGTATGGGTTTTGGGACAAATCGGCTGAAGCTGACTAAAGCTGTGGGCCCACAGGGATTCGAACCCCGAACCTGCGGATTATGAGTCCGTCGCTCTAACCGTTGAGCTATGGGCCCTATTTACTTGATTTAAAGCGGTCGAAATTATCCTTTGGTCGGGGAAAAGACAATCTAAAACGCGTTATTGATTATCTCAAAAATCAAGTATACTATAGAAATTCTGACTGTAAATGGCATAGTTTTGTGGTGTCCGTTTAGACTATTATTTGAAATTAATCGTACCCAAACATTAGTGACCCGATTGAATAAACCACAGTTGCACCTGATCGTCGGTGCCCGACCCAACTACATTAAAGCCGATCCGGTCTACAAAGCGCTGGAACGAACCGGACAGTTCAAGTTAACCCTGGTCCACACCGGTCAGCATTACGATCACCAGATGTCCCAGCTGTTTTTCGATGAACTGGGCATACAGAAACCAAACATCACCTTAGAGGTCGGCTCCGGTTCCCATGGCGCCCAGACAGCCCGCATCCTGGAACGCTACGAACAGGTTCTCTTGGAAGACTCTCCAGACCTGGTAATGGTCTTCGGTGATGTGAATTCCACGATTGCCTGCGCACTGGCTGCGGTCAAATTGCATATACCAGTGGCCCATGTGGAGGCCGGCCTGCGCAGTCATGACTGTCGGATGCCGGAGGAGATCAACCGCCTGCTTACCGATCAGATCGCTGATATTCTGTTCATCACATCAGCGGATGCCAAGGATAATCTGCTGCAAGAGGGTAAGCCAGCAGATGCAGTCCATTTCGTGGGCAATACGATGATCGATTCACTGCACGCCTTCAAGAAACAGTTCTCCCAGTCAACAATCCATGACCGTTTGGGCCTCGACACACCCTACGCCCTGATCACACTCCACCGCCCTTCCAATGTGGATGAGCCTGCTAAATTGACCAGTTTAGCAACTGCGCTTGAAGCAGTGACTGAAAATCTGGACTGCATCTTCCCAGTTCACCCCCGCACCCGCCGGAACCTGTCCGATTTCGGCCTGCTGGAACGGCTGGACAATAACAGCCGTTTCCACTTGCTTGATCCCCTGGGTTACATCGATTTCATGCGCCTCCAGCAGGAGGCGACAATCGTGATCACTGACTCCGGGGGGATTCAGGAGGAAGCGACCTGCTTCGGTGTGCCCTGCCTGACGGTGCGGGAAAATACAGAACGCCCGGTGACGATTAGCAGCGGCACCAACCGCTTGATCGGTACCGATTACAGCCGGCTACCGGGGGAAGTGACCAGGGCTCTTAAAGAATTTACTGCCACAGGGAGGATTCCCGAGCTCTGGGATGGCCAGGCAGCGCAAAGAATTGCCAAAATACTGGTTAAGATTGACCTGACTAAATTTTTCAATAAATCATAAAATAACTAGATAATCTGCTGACTATTAACGAGGGGACCTATGTCAAATAGAATATCCACCAGTCCGGATGGAACCGTTTATCCATTACCACCGGAAAATGAATACCCGGCTGAATTAGAGCGAATTAAACTGCTGGTTCAGGAGGCTCGTGATCGCAATCAGGAAATTGTCGTGGTCATGGGCGTCGGTTTTGTCGGCGTGGTAATGGCCGCAATCGTGGCCGATACCACTGACGAAAAAGGCCAGCCCTCCAAATTTGTGGTTGGACTCCAGCGGCCATCGGTACGCAGTTACTGGAAAATACCGACCCTGAACCAGGGGATTTCCCCGGTCAAGGCCGAAGACCCGGAAGTCGATCCGATGATCCGGCGGACAGTGATCGATAAAAAAACACTGGTCGCCTCTTTCAATAATGAAGTCCTGTCCCTGGCGGATGTGGTGGTCGTGGATGTCCAATGCGATTATGCCAAGCAGGACCTGGGCGATGTTCGTACCGGCCATGTAGAAATGACTGCCCTGGAAAAATCATTTGAGGTCATTGCCCGGTATATTCCCCCGGAAGCACTGGTGCTGATCGAGACCACTGTGCCACCAGGCACTACCGAACAGGTGGCCTTCCCGGCTATCAAACGAGTTTTCCTGGCCCGGGGAATTGAGACCGACCCCCTGCTGGCCCACAGCTATGAACGGGTCATGCCCGGCCGGGAATATGTTGCTTCCATCCGTGATTTCTGGCGCGTCTGCAGTGGCGTGAATGCAACCGCCCGCAATAAAGTGGATAAATTCCTGAATGAAGTCCTCAACACCAAAGACTTCCCCCTGACGGTCCTGGACCGGCCGATCGAATCGGAGACGGCCAAGATCGTGGAGAACAGTTACCGGGCCACCACCCTGGCCTTCCTGGATGAATGGAGCCTGTACGCCGAGCGTAACGGTGTCGATATCATGAAAGTGATCAAAGCGATCAAGGTCCGTCCCACCCACAGTAATATGATCTTTCCCGGTCCCGGGATCGGCGGTTATTGCCTGCCCAAGGATGGCGGTTTAGGCGTCTGGGCTTATAAACATATCCTGGGATTTGAGGACGATATCTTCCGGATGACGCCGCTGGCGATCGATATCAATGATACCCGCTCGCTGCATGCGGCTGAACTGGTCCGGGATGCCCTCAGGAATATGAATAAACCGGTGGCGGCCGCCCAGGTGCTGGTGCTGGGTGCCTCCTACCGCGAAGATGTGGGTGACACGCGCTACTCCGGTTCGGAGGTCCTGATCCGCAAACTGACTGAAATGGGCGCCGAGATCCGGGTCCATGATCCCTACGTGGAGCATTGGTGGGAATTCGAGGATCAGGAAAATCATTGGGACAGCAGTAAGGGTCGTTTTTTCCGCAATCAGGAAAAATTGACTGAACTCAGGATTCAGCAGGACCTAGCAGCCGGCTTTGACCAGGCCGATGCGGTAGTGCTGGCAGTGCGCCATGAAGATTATCTGGCTCTGGAACCGGATACGGTCGTAAAAGCGGTCAGCCAGCAGTTCGCAATAATTGATTGTTTTGGTATCCTCGATGATGGGGCGATCAAACGCTATCTGGAACTGGGCTGTGAGGTCAAGGGTCTGGGGCGCGGTCACATCAAGCGGATCAAGGAGTCGATTAAATAATACCTGTCTGGGGCGTCTTTTTTGCAGGCGCCTCCTATTTTTCACAAATTCTTATAGACATCCCCGCGGGTATCTATTTTTAAAATTCGGATGGTGGAATCTGACCGCTGATAAATAATACGGTATTTGCCAATCCGCAAACGCCACAACGGTGGTGTTCGCTTACCCTTTAATGGTCTATTATCCCCCTTTTCCGGTAATTCCTCAATTGCAGCTATAATATTTCCGGCCACGCGACGGATTAAACCTTTCAAGGTTTTAACAGCCTGTTTACTGAAAAGAAAACGCAACAGTTAGATCCCCAGATCTGCTTTTACTTGTTCAATATCTTCGAATTCTTCATTCTCCAGAATCGCCAGTAATTCATCCTCTTCTTCAACGGCCAGCATCAGCTCACCAGTCTTTGACAGGGAATGGTTGATAAACCATTCTGACATTGCTTCACGCAACAAATCTGAAATCGAACGGCGCGTAATAAAACTTGCCCGGCGAGTCTTTTCATACAGTTGTTTATCGATAGTAAGATTAATTCTGCGCATTGTTGCTCCAATTATATGCACTAATGTATTACTGTATTGCTGTATAATGCAATCAAAGCCGTGCAACTAAAACGTGTTAGAGGTAGATCGTCAGAAAATTGTCTGGTAGATCAGAATTCGATTGATCCGCAGGATTAACAAAAGTTCTGATTAGTGAGATTGTGAAGGCTAGTGCCTGGAACATTGACGCATCAAGCGGATTAAGGAATCGCTTAAATAATATTTTGTCTGGAGTATCTTATTACTGTTTCACAACTAATCATTTTCCGATATGGGCCAGCTGATTATTCAGATGTCCTTTTAGAAAGTCAAATCCATTCTCCCGGTAATATAGCCGTTCAGTTTCAGGAAGCACCGATCCCAGTTTAACTTTATAGTCCTGGGTAGAAAAGGAATCGATTACTTTCAGGAGTCGACCAATTACAGCTGTAGATTCGGCCAGGCTGATTCCACGGCGCAGTAAAAATTCAATATCGTAGGCATCACGGATTTCTTTTCGATCAAGTAGTGCTTCGATCTTAAAAATCATCGTCTCATTTAACGGAATAGTGCTAACCGGTATCTGCTGGGTCGAGTTGGGCGACCAGGCAATCGCAAGCTGTGTATGTTTAATGACTCTTGCTTTGTTGATTTCTATTTTAAGGCGTCGGGGATATTCCGGCCCTACAATTACTACCAGAATGGTGTGAAATTTATCCTGGGACTCTTTAATCTGATAATATTCCGTCATTAACCGGGTTAGCTTCTCAAACACTGCAGCACTCTTCCCCTGCTCCCGTAAATAAAAATCAAGATTGGTGGAATAGCGTTTCAATTCATGGCAAAGGCGTAACATGGTCCCCCCACTGAATATTAATTGTTCCAGCAGACGGGCACTTTGCAGGCGCGCCAGGACTTCCAGTTCAAATTGTTCATGGGCTTTAAAAATTTCCATTTACGCTCCACCATTTACGGGTGTAATCAGGATAGTTGATCAGGAATTTGTTTAAACGTTTCTGGTTAATTCGCTCCCAGGCCAAGGCGCTGAAATCGAGACTGTAACGGCCCAGTGACATCAGGTAAATTCCATCCGCCAGTGCTTTTTCGGCTTCAGCAATAAAGACACCTTTTTCCCGTGTAAAGCCAAAGTAGAGCTTGGGACTGAGCAACAAATAATGAAACTCGGTACCCGGGACGATTTTGTGGTAACTGCGTTTTTGTCCGATAGATTCAATGAAGCCCTGCTGAATCTGGGTGGATAGATCGTACCAGGAAAGGGCCGATAGCAAAGATATGTACGAAGGAACCTGAATTTGATTGGCAATCCGGTATTGAAAGTAGATATCAGCAGTGTTCCAATCTTCGGTCAAAACATATAAATTCTTCTTTAAACGCAGGAAATTTCCCTGCTGCACCTGGCGACTGGCATTGACCCGTGCCGAAGCAGATTTTATACCAAGCTTAACAGCAATATCATTTACTGTAAATAGGTTACCGGCCAGCTGCTGATATCTAGCATTCATATGTCAAATATATATAATTAACAATATTGTTAACAATATATATTTTACAAAGCCGCAACAGGTCGTAATAATTAGCCGACCACAGCACCAGAATCAATAATTGACTATCAGATCAAACAGCTTAGAATTACACCTATTGGAAATTGGAAACACTTAAAATAGTCAAAAATTGTTGATTGGAGAATTGAGCAAGAAAACCAGGTTCATAGTTTACTATTTAGGTCTCACTTAACAGCATTTGTTTTGATTTTTGGTGGTCATTGTTAATAATGATAGCGGCAGGCCAAAATTCGAATATTTGATTTGGTTACTGCATACACCAGACGATGCTCTTGATTTATTCGGCGTGACCAGGCACCCTGTAACTCATATTTCAGGGGCTCTGGTTTACCGATCCCGCTAAAGGGATCCTTAGCAGATATACGAATCAATTTAATAATTCGTTGGGCAATTCTTTTATCGGTTTTTGTCCACCAGGCTAGGTCATCAAGTGCATTAGGGTCGATAATAATTGCCCTCATAAACCTAATTCTGTTATAGCTTCCTCAAAATCCAGAGCTTCAGAGCTACTACGCTTTTTAGCTTCCAGCAAGCGTTCGGTATTGCGGGGACTGCGCAGTAAATAGGCTGTCTCAAGTAAAGAATTATAATCTTCTTCATCGATCAGAATTACGTTACGATCGTTGCGATTAGTAATTCTTACCACTTCATGATTAGTTGTCGCTTCGGAAATTACGCTTTTCAGGCGTTGCCTTGATTCGGTATAGGAATATTCTTTCATGGCAACAATGTACATATTATCTGTACATATTATCAAATATTATTTAGTTGCTGATTACTCAGTATTAAAACTCGTTCTAATTGCATTTTTATCCAGAAAAATGCTTGGCAATGTTATTTTAGCTAAATAAATTAAGTGTACGTACATATGTACATATTATTCTAATGGCTAAAATCGCTAAAACAATAAAAATCTCCCAGCACCACGAAACGTGGTTGAAAACGGCCCGGATTAATTTTTCAGGATGGGTCCGGCAGCGACTGGATCAGGAAATTGAACAAAGCAGGCGTCCAGCAGGCAGCGGCTTAAAAGCTGTAATCTTAGCGGCCGGTAAAGACAAACAACTGTTTCCCCTAACAGAAGCTATCCCCAAGACACTGTTGGATGTCCGCGGTAAGACGATCTTGCAATGGCAGGTAGAGCTGCTGCAGACGGTTGGAATTACCGAAATCGCCGTTGTCAGGGGCTACCAAAAAGAACAAATCAATTATCCAGGATTAAACTATTTTGATAATGATGATTATCAGAATAGTGGATCATTAAACTCTTTGTTTACAGCCCTGGAATTCATCGATCAGGACACAATTATAGTCTACGGTGATATTTTATTTAATATTGAAATCCTTAAAAAATTAGTCGACCAACAAAATGATACCACCCTGGTAATTGATCGAGGTTGGGAAAAACATTATCAAGTAAGTCAGGAAGGTCACCCCAATCCACCGGAACTGGCCACTATTTCCGACACCGGATCGGAATTGGAGATCACTGGCCTCACCTCTGGACAACCGACTCCAGGTTCAGCCGCCGAGTTTATTGGATTAGCCAGATTATCCTCAAGTGCAGTAACTATTTTAAAAGCTATTTTCCAGGAAATCTATCTTACAGGTAGTACTTCCCAGTTTCAGTCGGCGCCTACAATTCATAAGGCTGCCTTCGCTGATTTAGTTCAAGAACTTATCCAGCGTGGTGAAAAAATTAACGGTCTGGAAATTTGGCGCACCTGGATCGACGTTGACACATTCGAGGATTATCGCAGCGCCTGGAACCTTTTTGATGAAATAATCGGGGAACAATAATGAAAATCGTTTATTCATACTACGTATTGGACATCGTTCATAAGGGTCATTTGGTTATGATGAAAAATGCCAAAGCGATTGCTGGCGAGGATGGCAAATTAATAGTGGGTATTTTAACCGATGAGGCAGTTATGGAAAAAAAGACCAAACCGGTTCTATCATTCGAAGAACGGCTGGATCTTGCCAATGCAATCAAGTATGTCGATGTAGCGGTGGCCCAGGAAACCTATTCACCTCTACCCAACGTTAAACATATCAGGCCCGATATTCTAATGGAAAGTTCCAGCCATACTCCGGAAGCTATTGAAGAAGCGCGGGAAGTAATGGCTGGTATTAACGGACGGGTGATTGTGATCCCTTATTTTCCGCCCCAATCATCAACTGGAATCAAAGATCGCGTAAAAAACCACCGCTAAATTTTGTATCAGACTATACTCTACTTATTCGGAACCATCTAAATATTAACAGGGAGAAGTAATATGAATGCAGGCAACCAAACTCAAATAGTACGTTGGCAAAAGAAAATGTTCTGGCTGATGTGGATAACCTATGCCGCCTTTTATCTGGGACGGGTAAATATATCGGTTGCAATGCCCGGTATAATCCAGGAATTCGGCTTATCGAAAACAAACCTCGGGATTGTTCTTAGCGCTCTGTTTGCAATGTATGCGATCGGCCAGTTTATCAATGGTCAGTTGGGGGATAAACTCAATTCCCGTTTAATCATAACTATTGGACTGCTTTCATCGGCCATATTGAATATCTTTTTTGGTCTCACCGGTGGTATCATCGGTCTAATGGTGGTGATCTGGGGTCTTAATGGCTATTTTCAGTCAATGGGCTGGGGACCCACAGTCAAGGCTATGGCCAACTGGTTCCCCAGTAAAATCCGGGGAAAAATATCGGGACGTCTGGGAACCAGTTATATCCTCGGTGGCGCCCTGTCCTGGCTGCTGGCCGGTACAATAATCAAGTATTTTGACTGGCGGGCCACATTCTGGATACCGGCATTGATTATGGCCGCTATTGCAATTCACTGGTATTTGCGAGCCCGGAATGCACCGGAAGAGATCGGTTTACCGAGTGTCGAAGAACAGGAACAAGGTATCGCCCGGACCGAGGTTCAGGTTGATGAGCATATCGGATTCCGCGAAACATTAAAAATAACGCTCAGTAATCCCTATATCTGGTTCGCAGCCTTTGGATTGTTCGGATTGAATATTGTCCGCTATGGTTTCATGAGCTGGGCACCGACCTATATGTTTGAAGAACAGGGAGCAACCATCTCGATGGCTGCTTATAAGGCAATTGCTTTCCCAGTAGCAGGAGGTTTAGGTGCTATTTTAGCTGGCTGGGCTTCTGATAAACTGTTCCAGAACCGACGAGCCCCGGTGGCCTTCGCAATGCTGATTGCCTTAGCTGTCTTCTGTTATCTGTATCGGGTCGTACCGGGTGATAATTGGGTCATCAGCCTGATCATCTTGTTATTGATCGGCTTTTTCACCTTTGGTCCTCATGTACTGATTGTAGCCGCCCTACCTGCTGATCTGGGGTCGCGCAAAGCCGCCTCTTCGGTCACCGGATTCATCGATGCGATGGGTTATGTCGGCGCCAGCATTACTGCCGTTGGAACCGGTTATCTGATCGATAATTTCAGTTGGGATGCCGCCTTCTATTTTTGGATATTGGGTGCCGTAATGGCCGCTTGTATGTTGATATTCGTCTGGAAACATGAGCTGAAAACAGCACAAGTAAAGGATCTAGTTAAATGAGAAAAGTAACCATGCTGATAAGTGTAATCTGTCTGAGTTTGAGCCTTTTTGGGACTTTGTCAGCCCAGGCCACCTTCCAGTTCACAATCCAATCCTGGGGTACTTACACGACCTATGACCTGTATGATTGGAATGCTGATTCCTCTATCCTGGAACTTAAGGAGACCGCCATCCAAATGGGCGTGGGGATTAGGCGCGCTCGCTTGCGCGGTAAAATGACCAAAGGTAAAGCATCCGGTTTTGTCCAGTTCGATGCCGCCACGGCCACGATGATGGATGCCCAGATTGACTATGCTTTTGCCGATAATATGAAATTGCGCATGGGGCGACATGTGGGTGCCGGCAGTCAGGCCGGTGGCCAGACTTCACATACGGCGATCGATTTCGCCGAACGATCGATTGTGGGGCGGCTGTGGGCCTCTGGTGTGGGTCGCTCAGATTACCGAACCTACGGTCTTTCCCTGATCGGAAAAACCGGGATCATTGATTACCAGGTAATGGCAAACAATGGCTCCAACACGCTGAACCTGAAGCCTTACGGTACCAAATCCAGTAGCTCAAAAACAGATACGGACATCATGCCGCAGCTTGATTTTATGGTTGCCTCAAAATTTGAATCAGGCCTATGGTTAGGGGCACATTTAGGGCTGCCTAATGAAAACCGGATTAACATATCTTCGGCAACCGGTTTTGTCTATTATACCCCCAGTGAATACAAGGTGGGTAAAATCAGGGCTAAATTCGATTACGCCCAGGTTGAAAATCATGAATCCGGGCTCGAAAACAAAGCCCTGGGTATAGCCTTAAAAGGATTTTATCGCCTATCTGATCAGCTTGAGGTCGGGGCCGGTTATGAGAATTGGGATCCCAATACTGACCTGGAAAAAGACGGTTTTGGCAATTATCTGGTCGGTTTAACCTATTCGCTGGATCAGGAGCACTGGAAGGATTCGCTGTTCAAATTAGTTGCCACAATTAAAACGGCCGAAGCAGACAATCAACCTTACGACCCGGTGATCGTTCACATGGTCTGGCAGGTTTACATGCATTAGAAAATGCCGCTGGGAATACTGAATTATTAATCTGAGAGTCGAATAGACGATCAGCAACCATTAGCTGTTTCATTACAGGAGAATATCACCGCTAGGCCCGCTGCTGTGACTAAGCGGAACCGGGGTGGGTTTGTGGCTTAATTTTCCTGTTTAACAATATTCAACAGATAGCGGCCATACTGGTTACTCTTGAACGGAGCGGCCAGTTTTTCCAGTCCGGCCCGGTCGATAAAGCCCTTACGGTAAGCGATCTCTTCGATACAGGATATTTTCAGACCCTGGCGCTTTTCGATCGTCTCGACGAAATGGGCCGCATCCAGCAGGCTGTCATAAGTCCCGGTATCCAGCCAGGCATAACCGCGTCCCATGGTGCGGACCTTAAGTCGCTGTTGCGCCAGATACTGGGAATTAACGGCCGTGATTTCCAGCTCACCGCGGGCCGACGGCTTTAAATCCCTGGCAATTGCGACCACATCATTGGGGTAAAAATACAGACCCACGACGGCGAAATTGCTCTTGCGAACCTGCGGTTTTTCTTCGATCGAAAGCGCCGATCCGTCAGCGCCAAATTCCACCACCCCGTAGCGCTCCGGATCAGTGACCTGATAGCCAAAAACAATCGCATTATTATTTTGTTCGACGCTGGCGACGCTGTCAGTCAATAGTTTAGAGAAATTCTGGCCGTAGAAAATATTATCGCCCAGGATCAGGCAGACATTAGAATTCCCGATAAAATCTTCGCCCACGAGAAAGGCCTGGGCAATCCCCTCCGGTTTGGGCTGAACCTGGTAGGAAAACTGCATCCCCAGATCGCTGCCATCACCCAGAATATCCGCAAAGCGGGCGGTGTCCTGGGGCGTGGAAATGATCAACACTTCCCGGATATCGGCCAGCATCAGGGCCGACAGCGGGTAATAGATCATCGGTTTATCATAGATCGGCAATAATTGTTTGACGATTCCCTTGGTAACCGGATACAGGCGGGTGCCGCTGCCGCCGGCTAGAATGATTCCCTTCATTACTTTATTACTCCCAGGCGTTCCTGCCGATAAGTTTTATTTTGAATATTCTTAACCCAGTCCAGGTTCCCCAGATACCACTGGACCGTCTGCCGCAGACCTGCGCCGAAACTGATCTGTGGTTCCCAGCCCAACTGCTCTTTGATCTTGCTGGCATCGATAGCGTAACGCAGATCATGGCCCGGCCGGTCAGTAACATAAGTGATCAGCTCCTGATAGGACTGACTATTTGAGCGCGGGCGCAGTTGATCCAGAATTTCGCAGATCGCCCTGACGATCGCAATATTCTGCTGCTCATTATTGCCGCCAATATTGTAAGTCTCCCCTACCTTGCCTTTGGTAAGAACGGTGTAGATCGCGTCGCAGTGATCACCCACGAACAGCCAGTCGCGTACATTCAAGCCCTGGCCATAGACCGGCAGGGGCTGCTGCTCCAGGGCTTTAATGATCATCAGGGGGATCAGTTTTTCCGGAAACTGGAACGGACCGTAATTATTGGAGCAATTACTGATCAGGGTCGGCAGCTCAAAGGAACGCTGCCAGGCGCGTACTAAATGATCAGAAGCGGCCTTGGAGGCGGAATAGGGCGAGCTGGGATCGTAGGGGGTCGTTTCGCTGAAATAGCCCGTTTCACCCAGCGAGCCAAAAACTTCATCGGTCGAGACCTGCAGAAAACGAAAAGCCGCTTTTTTAGTCGCGCAGAGCTGCTGATAATACTTCAACCCTTCCTGCAACAGAATCGAAGTACCCACAATATTGGTCTGAATGAACTGGGCTGGACCATCGATCGAGCGATCCACGTGGGTCTCAGCCGCAAAATTAAGGATGGCATCAGGCTGGAAATCGGCCACTGCTTTTTTAACCGCTGCCGCTGAACAGATATCGGCCTGTACAAATTGATAACGCTTGTTAGCACTGACGGTTGCCAAATTTTCCGGACTACCGGCATAGGTCAGGAGATCGAAATTCAGGATTTCAGTATCAGTTTGATTGAGCTGCTGGATAATAAAATTGCTGCCGATAAAGCCGGCTCCACCAGTGATGAATAATTTCATAAGCTTTAATATTAATTAGATTATTATGGACGCAAAATTAAGCATTATACTTATACGACCAACACAGATGTTTGTTGCAAGAGGTGGTGCGGCTATTCTTACTGAAAACCAGCAATTAAATCCGTACGGATCCGGCCTGATTATACCTGGCAGCTGTCAAGCGAATACGAGCTGCACGAAGATTTGGATACCTGGGCCAGGAAAATAAAGTATTTAATTCCCACATATTACCATATATGGTAAATTATAGATATGAAATACAATGAATTAAACAACCTATTTAAGCAGCGACCGTATTTTGAAAGTGGGGAAATTGAGCTTCTCTTTTCTGAGCCACCCAATCAAATTCGGGCACGCTTGTCGCGCTGGGTAGAAAAGGGTCAATTGATCAGATTGAGGAGAAAGCATTATCTTCTGCCTGAGCTTTATCGAACCTATAATCCCTCGCACCTATTCATCTCCAATATGCTATATCGTCCATCCTACGTCAGTTTGGCAACCGCCCTATCATACTATGGACTTATTCCTGAGCGGGTGGTCGCGGTCCAATCCATGACCCAGCGAACAACACGCACTTGGGAAACACCAATCGGCAGTTTCAATTATCACCATACCAAGCGCTTCTGGGGTTATCACCTGATCAATAATCAGCAAAATACTTTACTGCAGCAAAAAACGTTTTATGTAGCCCTACCGGAAAAAGCACTCCTGGATTATTTTTATCTCAATGCCGGTCAATGGTCCCCGGCACGGATCCAGGCCCTGCGCCTGCAGAATCTTGACCAACTTAATCTGTCCCGCCTGGAAGAGTATCGGCAGCGCTATCAAAGTCCGAAAGTAACGCGGGCGGTAAAACAGTTACTTAAAATCATGGAGTATACAGCATGAAAGATCAAGCACTGACAATTGCCCGGTCAACACCAGACTCGCGCTCCGGCATAAATCTATTAAGAGAATATCTACAACATGTTATTCTGCGAGAACTTTTTGAGCTGGGCCTTCATCGTCAATTGATTTTTCATGGCGGAACGGCCTTGCGGATAATCCACGGCCTCAATCGCTTTTCAGAAGATCTGGATTTTCATACTCATCCTAGTAGCGAGCAATTGGATTTTGATCAATTATTTAACCGTCTTCATAAACGGTTAGAACTAAATGGCTATGATATCCGGATAAAGGTACGTTTAAAGCAAACCGTTAAGCTGGCTCTGTTCTATTTTCATGATTTATTGAATGAATCCGGTTTATCGTCCCAAGCAACCGAAAACCTAAATATTAAGCTTGAGATCGATACAAATCCTCCAGCAGGTTTCCAGACCCAGCGGAAATTGATCAACATTCACTTCCCCTTTGCCCTGGAGTATCATAATCTCGAGACCTTCTTAGCCGGTAAACTTCATGCTATTCTCAGACGTCCATTCAGCAAGGGTCGCGATTATTATGATCTAATGTTTTATCTGAGTCGCTGGTCTGATAATGAACCTAATCTGGTTTACCTTAATAACGCCCTTGATCAATCCGACTGGCCCGGCGGCAGGCTTGACAGGCTTAACTGGCGCACGCAAGTAGCTGTTTTTATGTCTGACATTGATTTTAAACAGCTCCGTCAGGACCTGGAGCCTTTTATTGAACGTCCTGCTGATCTGCAGCTGATGCAGTTGAGCGTGTTTAAACAGCTTTTAAAAGCTTAGCTCCCCACCAAATTACTGGACTGGTCGTCATTCGATCAGGTGAATCACCGCTATTACCCGGCATTATTGAACGGCTCACCCGCCTTTAACAACTATAGAGCAATACTTAGGTTCTTGGTCACTTGTTCTTGGTTCTGAGTTCTGCCTGCCAAACACAGTCCGAATTCCGGGGCTTTAGTAAGCAGGCCTAATTAAAATCATGCTTGTCCGCAGTTGTACTGTCGGAGTATTCAAGCAGGAAAACGAGAACCTCGTGCCGTCTTTTCCATCCTCCGGTTTCCATCCCTTATCGCTCTTCACCAGTTATTGGACTTAGCTATTCAGCACCTGCGTAAAGTATTCTTCAAACTGAATTACCCGCTTAGTATCGCGCCCACTAAATAAAAACGGCTCCACATCGCGGGCTATGGTCTCCAAATTAATTGCCTGGCATAGCTCGATTATCTGGTGTTTTAATGCGTCCGGTCCGGAGATACCAACTTTTTGCTTTAAAAACAAATAATCCGGTTGAATTCCTTTACCTAACAGAAATACAACATCATAGAAATCCCGCCCCATTTTGCGTTTTCGATTCATGATCGTATACAATTTCTGCGCTAATAGAATTGTAGCTGGTGTTGTCATTATCGTGGTAAACACTTCATAACGATTCAAGATAAACGGTTCCGGTTGATAATCATACTGCTGTGGTTCCAGGTCCAGCTGGATCAAAATTTTTTCTTCGTGATGCTGAGACAATCCCGTTTGGTACAACAAACCTGGAAATTTGATATAACAGTGCCAGGCTCCGTGCATTACCGTTCGGATTTCAATGGTATACCCTTCCCGTTCCAATTGTAACTGGATCTGCTGGACCAGATCGTCGAACTGTTGCTTTTCCAATCCGCGATTATCAAAATCCAAATCTTCGGAAAAGCGCTGATTGCCGTGGACAATACGCAGGCAGGTGCCCCCTAAAAAGCATACTTGGGTGGAGAAGTTACTGTCAAATAATAGCTCCAGAATTTTTACCTGCAGATATTCCCGCAGCATAAACCGGGGAAACCGGTGTAACGATTTGGGGAAAAACGATTGGATTTCATTAAGACTAAGCATTAAGAAATCCGAGTAGAATTTTTAATCTTTTGCTTAACGCCGGAGAAGCTATAAGGGTTTCGTAGGCCATTAATTTTTTGGGCTTAATTTGTTGGTTGATCGCCGACTTATTCCAGCGCCGGACCTGTAAATCAGCCACCAGCCGTATCTCCGGATGCAGATACAGGTAATCAATTAAGGTCTTTTCCGGTCCGGCCAGGGCATACTGAAAATCCTGACCCGCTTCCAGGCGGTAACCAAAAAACAGTTTGGGCTTCACACAGCGATAGACAAAATCACCAAGGGGCGTTGAAAATGTCTGGGTCTTCAGCGTTGTACAGGATACGATTTTGAAGACACCCTCGGGAATAAAGCCGTAATGCATCAGGGTGGTCTCCAATGATACATAGGAAGGCTTGTAAATGACATTGGCGATTTTGGATAATGAATTTTCGGCGACCTTGTGGTTGGCAAAGCAATAATAGCGATTCCGCAGTTTCACCAGGTAGCCTTTGGCCTGCCATTCCACTAATCGGCGGCTATCAAAACCGGGAAATTGTTTTTCAATTTCATTAATCGAGAAAACCGTAAATGGTTTCAGCTGCTCCTGAAAGGCGGTATAATTCATCTATTTTATTTCTATTTATTGTGGAATATAACAATATTTGGAAATATATGCAGGATTATCCGCGTCTTTTCCACCAGCATTAAAACCGCTTTTGGTGCCAATTAATTAACCGATTCGGCTGCAAGTTATATTCCCGGGTTTGATTATACAGATATATACTCAGCCGAATTTTATCCCGCTGGGAGTAATAATCGCACTGATCAGGTGCCGTTATAAGCAATTGCTAAATGGTCCGCCAAGCACCATTGGTAGCTTCGTTTCAACAGCACCCGATCCTTGCCTACCGGGGTAGCCTAAGATAATTGTTGATGGGAACAGTAACAGCACAGCGACCACTAATCTAATGAATACCGACTGTTGGCGCGGTGGCCAGATTGAGATTGCACGACTACTCCCGCCCTGCAAAAAGTCGGCTAATTCCAGTATATGTAATATGTAAATCAGAAAGGCCGAATGGCTTTCCTGCTGACATTTTAATGAGGAGCATTATGGCTAAATCAAAATCCAAGTGGACCCGCTGTACCGAATTGCTGCTGACGGTTCTGGAACTGGTAATCACCTGTTTGGCGCAAGCCTTCTTTGAGCACCGATCAACCAAAACAGATAAGAAATAGTTAACTATCCAAACCGTCAGTCACTGCGCTACTTAATTCAAATAATCACAATCTAGCACCATTAACCAATGATGAAAGGAAGCTTATGACTACAACTGCCATCGATCTTCCTGGCGTCTGGTTCCAGTTCTACAAGCAAGTAGTTGAGTTGAACCTGCAGCTGGGCGAAGATCGTTTAAATAAAAATGAATTGCGTGAAATCACCACCACCGTTTTCATCGCCGCCAGCCATAAGGGTGTCGTAAAGCCCTGGACCGTTTCTAAATTTCAGACTGAGATCTTAAAACTGCTGGAACCAGTTTACCGGCGGGCAGAAAAAGAAGCGATCTATGCCGCTGTCCGGGATATTCTGAACCAGAATGGGAAGGCTGATCATGAACCGGCCGCTTAGTTCAATCTCCGACCACATTCTAAGACAGGAATACGCCCGGCGCTTCTGCCTGGAAGCCGGGGACCAGTTTAACGACAGTGTGACGGTTGCCCGCCACTTTCTGCAGGAGCTGACCACTGATCCGGCCCGTGAGTTTCTGGCGGTAATGTACCTGAATGGTAACAACTGTTTCATCAGCAGCGAGATCCTGTTCCAGGGCACGCTGACCAGCAGTCCCGTTTTCCCCCGTGAAATCATCCGCAAAGCATTGAAGAACAATGCCGCCGCCCTGGTGCTGGCCCACAACCATCCCAGTGGCAACCTGAAGCCCAGCCGTGATGATATTGAAGTGACCAAACGGATCCGGCTGGCCTGTGATACGGTTGATATTGTGCTCCATGATCACCTGATCCTGGCCGGGAAAAGCTATTTCAGTCTGATGGAACAGGGACTGCTTTGAAAATGGCAGTGTACGATTGGATCCCGGTTTATCACTATAACTGTCAGATTAAAAAATACCCCCACTACACCCATAGGCGGATCTAATTGTAGATCCGGTAAACGAACGCGACAGCTTCTATGCTGTCCACCCTGCTTAAGGGAATGGGCTTGCAGGCTAAACTGCAGCTCATTCCCTTGGCGCTAGACACCAGGCTGGCTGTGAACAGTAGCAGCACGCCAGCCTTTATTTTTAGCCCGGCAATCAGCAGCAAGTTAATTTACCCTGTAGTTTTTTAATAGTCGCTATTAATTCAACCCGGCAATCACGATTATTATCATCCAGATCGCAGGCAAATACAATGCTTGGGTTGGCCGATGGCGGGAAGGTCGGAAAGGAGTGGCCCTGCCTGATCATACTCAGAACTTCACGGGCCAGATCTTCCATGGTGACGCTGCGGCGGAAATCGAAATATCCGCCACCCTCATGGGGACAGTCATATTCGATCCCTACCAAATAGGACTTACGGGATTCCCTCAGTAGCAGTGGTTGCGCAGTTAGCGGTGGTTGAAAGCGGTATGGCAAGTTTACTGACATTCTTTACTCCTGAATAGCGGTTAGTTAGGTACAGTATTCCATTTATATACATATACTGTTAAATAGCAGTTAATTGCAGATTAGCTTTTTAAGCTGTCTGGACAATATTTATTTGTATACCACAAGAAAATGATCCAGCATATTTTAACTGTCGCGACCAGCCAGCAGTGATTCCCATAAATCTTCAGCGGTACTATAATATGCCAGTTACATCTAATTTTAGCAGCGCAACAAGCTAATCCTGTCAGCAGCAAACCAGGCTAAATGGATATTGAATATCTAATTTGTCTAATATACCCTTGTGTGTCTGAACCTCCCTTTATCACCTTAGAATATAGACTGAAGTGTCCGGGAGGGTCTGAAACATCAAAGTATTATTCTTTCTGTAGGTCATAACTTGAGGGTACGTCTAATTCAAAGTACAACTTTGAAATAGACGTACCTGCTATTAAATTGTGCCATGCTGAAAGATTACATACCTCGAAAGTTGGAGCTCAACATTGCGCGGCTAGCGAAAAAATTCCCGATAGTAACTATACTTGGGCCGCGGCAATCGGGAAAAACAACTCTGCTACAGCAGAAATTTCCCGATTACGATTATATTACCCTAGAGTCTCCTGATACTCGAACCGCTGTACTAAATGATCCCCGCGGGTTTTTAGACCAATATAAAAATAATCAAATTATTATTGATGAATTTCAACGTATTCCCGAGCTTACCTCCTATTTACAGGAATATGCTGATGCATACTACAGTATGGGGCAGGTATTCCTCACTGGTTCCCAGCAATATAATATTGCCGAAAATGTATCCCAATCATTGGTAGGTCGCACTGCAATTCTTAAGCTATTACCTTTTTCTTTGGAAGAAATACAATCCTCATTTCCTTCGGTTTCTCTGGAAAACAGGTTGCTGCGAGGATCATATCCGGCGGTATTTGACCGTGATATTGCCCCCGGTGAATGGTATCCATCCTATGTTGAAACTTATTTGGAACGAGATGTCAGACAACTAATACGGATTGGAAATTTGGATACATTTATTTTATTTTTAAAAATCCTGGCCGGTCGGGCAAGTCACCTTTTAAATCTGAATAATGTTGGTACTGAAGTTGGAATATCACAGCCAACCGCCCGACAATGGCTGTCGATACTACTCGACAGTCAACTGACTTTTTTACTGCAACCTTTTCATCGGAACATTAATAAAAGGTTGATTAAAACAGCCAAGCTGTATTTTTCTGATACTGGTTTGCTATGCTTTCTACTAGGAATTCGCTCAGAGAATGATCTAAATACTCATCCTCTCCGCAGTTCGGTCTTTGAAAATTTGATTATTTCCGAATTTTATAAGTATAACCATTACTCACCTGAGATTAACAATCTGCTTTTCTACCGTGATAAAAGTGGACGCGAAGTTGATCTGATTACCGAAAAAGCAGATATTCTTAATTTATACGAAATCAAGTATTCTAAAACAATACAACAGAATCATTTTCGCCATTTACAGTATTTGAGCAATCAGATTCCGGTGCATAAAACCGCCGTCATTTATGCTGGAAATCAACAATTTCCCAATGTGTTGGGCTGGGAGTCTTTACATGCTATGGCTCAAATATTAAAATAAGCCAATATCTGCGTCTAACATGTAATAGTACTCAAATTACTTGGTACCTTACTAAATATACCCCAGTTGCTCGATCCTCAGTTCGGTCTATGGTTTAATCTGTACCCACCTCTATGCTGAAGCTGAGTAATTTCTCAGGAGGATGGATTGTACAGCAGTGCTATTGAAACCGAAAGCTTTCAGGTTCAACTATTACTACAATCCATACCTTTTAGTACCACCCAGCCTCCAAATCATCAAAACGTCTAATCAATATTGATTATGGGCAGTGTCAAAACGACCTTTATGGTAGGTTTTCAGCTTTGGCGGATAATTCTGATTGAGTATTTTGGTAATTAGTATTGCAATAATTTATATTATCGTCTGCTGCAGGCGTGCGCTATACTCTAAGCTGTCACCACACTTAAAGGTTAGTGGATTGGCGTACCATTTATGTACTTGTGAAGGATGCTGGATATTAGGGTTTGATATGGTAATCCTTCGCGCAAAGCTATTCTCTGCAACTCCCTAAGATCCCTACCTGACATACGGATATTTACTCTTCTATCTTTGCGAATTGTTTCGCTTGCATATTCGTTCAACTCAAGCTTTCGTTTGGAAAGATTTGGTACTGATTGCCACTCATCTTCTTCAAACGATTTAAGCAAGCTTTGCTCGTTTCTGTCAAAATTTTTCATTTTCTTTTCTCCAGGTATTTCTTTGTTGCCCTTTGGCTTGGAATAATTGTTTTCAAAAAGATCTCTTCTTTAGTTTCGCCATAATGGACCAGGTAAATATATTCTTCAATGTTTACGACCAGCATTCTTTGACCAGAATACTTTTCCTGGTTCGGATGGATAATATCATCAATCAAAAACCCCTTTTCGATGTAAAATAGGATATCTTCAAAACAAATTGCTCTGTTTTCTCTCTGCCATTCATTCTTTTCTCGATCCCAATTAAACAATTTCATGCCTGAATATATCACATTGGGTGCATAATGGCAGCGCTATAATCATCTTTCAGTACCTGCCATTCTGCCGAAAAAAGATCGTCAGCAGATGATCGGCTTGCTTGACTAAATATATCCCAGCTGCTCTTTGCTTGAGATTTGATCATAATGTTCATTATTGCATACAATAACATTGTTAATGTTCACTATTCTGGACGTTATAACAATATTGTTATAGCTTCACTATCTGACTTGCTGCGTCAAACCTTTCTTGACCAACTTTAGAGTGGCTAGTTTAGAATCCCAAAATTTAGTACCCTGATTCAGGACTCGCCCCGACCATGAGAATTGCGGGAATCTGAAATAGCTTAAAAAATTCCGGTAAATGATTAAGTAGGAAAGCTTAGTATTTCGACGACAGCATAATCATTTGAGGAAGATTAATCTGTAGGTAATTTAGATTGAGCTGACAAAGTGCGCCAACCAGTACGCTCTCGATCACAGTTGTCACCCAAAATGGCTGTTGACAGCAAAAAAATAGCTTCTGCCTGGTACAACCATTAGGTGAACTGCAGTACAATGTTAGACCAACCATCCGCGGCCTGGGAATTATAAACTCTCCCGGGCGCGGTTAAGCGAACAACTACGGAGGAATAAATGGTAAAAGGTGCCTTATTCACCATAACTGATAGTGCACTATATTCAATTTTAGCGGCACTAACCACAGAAATCTGGCCGGGAGAACTATCTGCCAGAGTACCAGCAACTGCCTGGTGTCCGGCCCCCGGAATTAACAGCCTGGCCGGGGTTCGTTTTCGATGATTGGCCAGGCGAACCAATCAGCTCCTGAAAAATTGATCAGAATGGTAGCTCCTGAAGACCTTTTCCGATCCTTTGCTTATAATCAGGTACTCTTGCAGGCGATTACTTATCTTGATAATCAAGCCCGGTTAACCGAAGGAGCCGCCGCCAGGGAAGAATTTACCCTGGAGAAATTTCTGGATCTTAAATCCAATACCGAACCAGGGTATTATAAATTCAGGCAGCTTGACAATTCTACACTGGCAGACTCAGTATACCAGATGTACTGCCAGGTACCAGCAAGCTATGGGGTCGTGACTGATAGTGGTGCAGTAACTTTTGGATTACAGCTGATGGCCGCGCTGGCCAGCAAAAACTTGGGGCAAGAACTCTCAGCCGATCCCGATCAATTTGATCTGCAAACTTTATCCAGGATCTTGGTCGACTATGAAGATCTTCCCATTCAGCTGCTCGCGGTGGATGATATTGACTGTAAGCGCCTGGATTGGATCAACTGGCTGACAGATGCAACCACCACCAGTAACCTGCACTACATAATAATCGGTGACTTGAGCTTGATCTACCGTCCACAGATTGAGCCCAAGCTAAAAGCGCTGGCACAAGACGCCCAGGTTAATATAATTGGTCTGGTACCAGAAGGAATCCCAATTGCGCCGGTTATGAAATCAGGTTAATTAGATTCACGGGAAAAATTTGTTCTGGCAAGATGCAGTCTTGCATTCAGACATAATGTTCAGCTATGATTAGCCCCTTAGACCAGATCGTTTATAGCGATTCTGATGCAGTAACACCGGACCTCGACAATCACTGCAGGCAATTGATTATATAGACGAATTTGGGATATTCCAGCTTTTATTCTTTGATTTAGATCATATGATTTATCCGAAACATTAATTATTTCGTATATACCCATAATTATACTTAACGTGACCGCTACCTACCTACCCAAAACTCATCAATCAGCACAGGAATGCCTAAAATAACAGTTCTAATTGTGGATCCACTGATCTTGTCAAGCTTAATAAATAAAGTAATTCGAATTAAAGTGAGTCTTTAATTTGTTAACAGGAGGTTGATAGCTATGAAAATCACAGAACAACTACGATCTACTGCCAATCATGAGGCTGGTCATGCCGTAGCCGCAGTAATCCAGGATCTTAGAATTGAGTACTCTACTATCAAACCTACAAAGGACTCCAGAGGTTCAACGCTGTCACCAGGCGTATTTGGATATGAGCCTTCCGGCAAACGAGCACAAAAAAGGACCGCGCGGGCAAACATCCTTAAATCATTCGCTGGTTTCCAGGCCGAAAGAATATTCAACCCAGATGCCGATAAACGGCTATCGCAAGATGACGAAAATAATGTATTCTGGTTGTCTAGAACATACTGTGTCTTTCCCAGGTACATGAATCATGTTGGTGATGATTATCATCAGGATTACCTTGAGAAACTCCGACGCGAAGCTAATAAGCTGCTACGGCGACACTGGGAATCCGTACAAGCGGTTGCTGATGCACTCCTGGAACACAAGAAACTAAGTTATGATCAAGTACAAGCGATTGTAAGCAAGTAATTAGTATTTATTGCTCCAATAGAGTTTACGGTATGTTGCACAGGTAAGGGCAATCGATAAGCGGTCCTTTTATCATTATAACAAGCAGCATTAGGCCTATACCAAAATCCCGGTGGACCAGCCTTTCCCGCGCTGCTACTGACGGCCCTAGAAATTAAAATCTTTTTGGTATCTATAAGCCAACCGGGCAAAATTGCATAAATCTGCAAAATCATCCGAACCGCGACCTTTGATATAATTTTTCTGATCATGGGTGTAATCATATTCGATCACTACATTTAAAAAGTCTTTTAGCATAGTAGCCGATTCTTCCCAGCGCGGAAATATGAATCGTTGGCGAATCAAATCTGCAAATAGTTTATCAAAACTCGCAGTTTTATTGATATAGTACATCAGCTTGTTTTTTTGTAAATGCCCTTGTTTACCGGAATAACTAAGTGTATACAACTTAATATTCTGATCGACAAATTCATCCCGCAGGATCTGGTTTTCCATATTGCCGACCATATGATCGCTGATGATTGTGTTTACCGAACAGTTTTTAAATATCTGCGCCATTTCATCCAACGCAAATTGGCGCCGGGAATAGCGCATCCCCACCTGCCGTTTGGCATATAAACATTTAATTTTACCCGGATGGTTGGTCCAGAGGGCAAAAGCGGTATAGCTCCTGCCACCCTCCATAAAATTATGCGCCCAGTCGACTGTTGCCAGGACATTAACACTCACCAACGACCTCGGTGGGTTAAAGGGATCAATCATTGCTTCATCACCACAGTTGGCTTTCAATTCATTCACCTCAATCGGCTGGGTTCCACTACCTTCCGGTAAGCCCAGAATTTCATTGACAAATTGATTTTCCGGATAGGCATTCGGGCCGCTTAAGCGATCCAGAACTCCATCACAGCCAGCTGATTTCCAGACGCACTTTGGCGATATCAGGCGCGGAATCCGAAAAGCAGCGAATTTTCCGGCCGGATTCATCGACTCCCAATGACCAAGTTCAGCCTGCAATCCTTTTCCACAATGGATGCAGAACAGGAAATCTTTTTGCTCATCAATGAAATTCTTGTCAATCGGCGGATTTTCCTGCCCACAATGCTGGCAGGGTATGATCCATTCATATTGCAAGGAGCCATCATAACGCCGCGAAAATGGATTCAATGCAGTCAAGGGTGTTCCAAGGTCGAGATAATGCGCCAGATCAGTATAATTGCTGGCAGCTTCCAGGGTTACATTATAATTGGTAAATGGGATGCTCTGTGACTCATCAACGACAATATTAAAAACACTGGGACCGCGACTAGCGGTTGCATCGTGTCTGATCCAGCGAATTTCGATTGAACTACCATTCGAAAAACTAAGCGTTTTAGAATTATTTTGGGAGTGGGGTCCCACATACATCGCATGCAATTTTGACCCTGGCCTGAAATTCGGGCGCAGCCGTCGATTTAAGAAAAAATTGGCCTGATCTTCAACCGCTGTAACATATAATTGCGGGTAGTAATTATACAGGGTGGCGTTGAATAGTATAAACACTTTTGCGGTCGTTGATTTGCCACTCTGCCGGGCCGAGACAATCTGTAATTTCCGATGGTCAACATCAAGAATCTGGTTCATATAGGGCCTGGACAAATAGTTATACCGGCCACCAATATCCGATATCAAGATTGTTTCGCCAAATTGCCGGCGGGTCAACGGTGTCTTTTGGACTAAAGATTTGGATCCAGTCGTTAATGGTGGCAACAATGGTCGTGGGGCTGATCGTTTTCTGGTCATAATTCCCTCAGATACTGAATTTTTGATTTCTGACCCAGTTATAGAGATCACGATGTTCTTTTCTCCATTCAGAGAAGGTGTCGCTACTAATACCGTTATTGGTACAAGCCTCCTTAACCGAGTTCAGAGTGTTTGCATCACGAAAAACATTTAAGGCGGCCGTAGTATTTGATAGTTTTGGCCAGATTCGTTGGGGTCGAAGGTTGCCTACCTGGTTATATTTTTTAATTGCTCCCGGTAAACAATTGCCACAGATCCGCTGGGCTGCGATATTATTTGTGGCACAGTTCGCTACCCGATAAGGCCTACCATATCCGTAGTCTAAACCACAACAAGTAACCGGGTCACTGTCCACAAAGAGTTTTATGATATGAAAATGGTGCTGTTTACGCTGATAGGGATTTATTGTGAACAGGGCGCCCTGTTCGATCCGGGGATTTAACAAAGCCTGCAGTTGCTCAGGATTATTAGAATCCCGGAATGGCAGCAAACAGCCTTTTTCTAAAATATAATCAGCACTGCCAACGCGGTAAAAAGGCAGGACAGATTGCCCGATCAATTGTAGTCTGTTACCAGTCACCGGATGTTTTAACTGCTTTGGAACGGCATAACTAAAATTTAGCACCAGATAAATTGAACCGGTCTGGAAATCGCGATATTTCAGGAGCAAAGCTGTTGACATCCGTTTAGTGCTCCGTATGAACACTGATTCTAAATAGCCTGCGGAGCATGCTAAATCATTATCCTTGATTACCTGCCTGACACTGATTTCACGGTTATCCGGGACTAGCTCTAAAAAATGGGCCAGCTGGTCCGGGGAAAATTGTGGTCCTCTATGATCGGGGAGTTTGTTACCACTAAACAAACGTCGGGCCGTTTGCCACTTGCTATCGGCAGCAGTGCCAGATTCAGGCATCGCATCTGGGGTTGGGTCATTTATAGCCGGATCAGCAGTATTAATTTTATCTACAGCTGTGATTTTATTTTTTCTTTCCATCGTCGGTCTCAGTTTTTGTCTTGGGTGCTTTTATACCTGAAAGAAATGCTGGTTCATGTTTATCAGCCAGCGTTTCTCGCTTTGACTGGAGATTCAGCTTGTCCATTGTATTAGTGCAGGTGGTGATTACCTTCGAGTAACTGGCCATAGCATCGTAATCGCCGACCTTGGTAGCGTCCAGCAGGCGCCCGGTGCTGAATGCTATAGTTCGTTCTAGCCTGTCCTGAACTTTGGACATTTCAAATTTATAGCCAAAGCGCTCATAACATTCGTAATCAGGGACCTTTCCGAGCAAATATCTGCTGGCTTCAAAAAGAAAAGGATTATATTTACCGGCTTGCATCAAATAATTTGCCAACCGTGCCTGCTGGCCAGGCTTCCATTCAGGATCAGTACGCACAAACCAGTTGAAATACAGATAATTGGATACTTTATTAGCCGTAGCCCCCAGCAAATCACGTTTTGTATTCAGCATTTCTGCAATCTGGCCCGGTTTATGACCCCTGCAATCAGCCAGGATCAAAGGCTCACTGATGTCAGGTGATATAGCTAGCTCGCGGGTAAAATTCGACGGTCGGGGATAGTTTAATGCAGCTATATCGGGAATACCGCCATTTTGAACCAGATTCATAAAGGCTGGAATCCACTCCGGGAGCAGGTATTCCTGGGCTGCTTCCAGGATACGACCCAGGTTAATATTAACAAGCAAAGCCTCCCTTCCAGCTGCTAATTCCGGACCGGAATAACCAAACTCGAGTTGTTTCAGGATGAAGGCAAAGAATTTTCTGAGTGGATGGAATTGTATTAAATCAATCATATTGCATTTTCAACGGCATGTTGGGCTGGATTGAATGATTTTAGTTCAATTTTTTCCGGTACTGGCTTTATCGATGACTTACGGGATTTTGGCTGGGATAATGATTTCTGCATACCCCGACGTTAGCAAAATGCTCTTGAGGGTCCCGGGGGGTACTAATTAGTGAAAATTAGGGGTCTAATTAATCTTATAAGGGTCTAATTAAACCAATTGAGGGTCCCGGAAGGTTTTAAAAGGAAAAAAATATTAAATATATTTTTTTGTTATAATGAATTTATCTGGCAATTCAGTTAATCCTTTATAGTGATAGATCGGAATGGTGGCGATTTTATGATTGGCATCAATATGCTTATTGACATATAGTAAAAATGAGGAAAATAAATGTTTCTGCTGCTCTAAAGTAAAATCTTTGATCGGAATAATCTCATCGATCCGACATTTTGATTCCTTACACAAGTATTTATACTTTTCCGGCCAGGATTTTTTTACCTGATCCAGTTTTTCCTGCTCCTGAAACCGCTTATTTTTACGTTTAATTAACCGATAGCCACCCTTGGATTTCTCAAAGCGCAGGATTCTCCGGTCGGTCAGGGGTTCACCTTCCGGGGGGACAGTGCCATTACTCACAAACCAATTAACAAACTCAACACAATAACGCTGTAAAAGTTTGATTTTGCGTGTCACGGTAGAATGAAGTTGTGGATCTTTGGTTCTGACGCGCTTCAGATAATCCAAGGTCTGAAGTGTTTTGAGATATTCCTGCCGATGATAATCTATCTTTATACATCCAGTCTCGAAGTCAATTATATCTGCTATATTTTTCTTCACTAAAATTGGAATTTGTATATAATGGGATTTTACCATTATTGGGCATTCAATTAATGTCCCCCCATCATCAATTGACCATCCACCATGGTAATATAGAGTATATTTATCATCTTCTGGAGACTCTGATGGCATCATAAAGTGTCTAGAAGGTGCATCCATTTTCACGATCAGGCACGGTTCAAATTTCAGAGCATTTTGAAGTTGCTTTTCAGGTGCTTCTATCTTTTTCTTGTTATTCGACATATTATGCTCAAACACAAAAATAATATCAGTGGCAATTTACCATTCTCCTCAACCTTAAAACGATAAGTTTAATCCATTAATCCAGCTAGTAATGCTTGCTGTTCAGGAAATTAAAAAAGCCCCTCAACTCTGAGGGGCTGCATTAAAATCGGTTGCTGGTTGGAGAGCTAAATATATCCCAGCTGCTCGATCCTCAACAGGATCTCCTGTACCAAAGTTTCCGGGTCTACTCCTTCAGTATTGACCACAATTTCGGCCTTGGTGGGCGCTTCATAGGGATCGCTGATGCCCGTGAATTCCTTGATGATGCCCTGGCGGGCCTTGGCATATAGACCCTTGGTATCGCGGCGTTCACATTCTTCCAGTGGTGTATCCACAAATACTTCGATATAACCACCCATTGGTTCAATCAATTCCCGGTTATAGGTCCGATCATCTTCGTAAGGGGCAATCGGGGCACAGATGGCGATCCCGCCATTCTTGGTGATCTCGCTGGCCACAAATCCGATCCGGCGGATATTCAGAGAGCGATGTTCCCGGGAAAAACCCAGTTCACTGGACAGATTGGTGCGGACAATATCACCGTCCAACAGGGTGACCGGACGACGACCATCCTCAAACAATTTGACCATCAAGCCATTAGCGATCGTGGATTTACCGGACCCGGACAGTCCGGTGAAGAACACCGTGAATCCCCGCTCTGATTTGGGCGGTTGTGATAGGCGCAGTTCTTCAACAACTTCGGGATAGGAGAACCATGCGGGAATATCCAGACCCTTGTCCAGGCGGCGACGCAATTCGGTACCGGAAATACTCAAAGTACGGGATCCTTCGGGTACTTCATCGATTGCCCGGTACTCGGCTCGGTCTTCCACATAGACCATCATTTTAAAGGGTACCATTTTAATCCCCAGTTCTGCCTCATACTTTTTCAGCAGATCCTGGGCATCATAGGGGCCATAAAATGGATCACCATTGCTGTCCACACCAGGACCGGCATGATCGCGGCCAACGATGAAATGAGTGCAGCCATAATTCTTGCGAATGATCGCATGCCAGACCGCTTCCCGGGGACCACCCATACGCATGGCCAGGGGTAACAGGCTGAGTAAGGCTGTTCCTTTGGGGTATTTGTCCATCACCTGTTCGTAACAGCGTACCCGGGTGTAATGATCAACATCGCCCGGTTTGGTTAAACCAACCACCGGGTGGATCAGAATATCGGCGCCAATCTCGTTAGCCGCCCGCAGGGTGAGTTCAACATGGGCGCGGTGCATGGGATTGCGGGTCTGGAAAGCAACCACTTTTTCCCACCCCAGCTTGGCGAAACGATTACGCACTTCCTTGGGCGAACGACGCAGCAATTGATAATCATAATGCTTCGGTTTTTTCAGTCCCTGCAATTTGCCACCGATATAATAGGGCCGGGATTGTTTAAGCAGGTAGTTTACCCCGGGGTGTTTAAAATCTCTGGTACCAAAAACAACTTCCGCTTCCTTTTCCAAATCTGGCTGCCAGATATCAGAGATGGTTAAGACAGCCAGGACAAATCCTTCCTGATCCCGCAGAGCAATTTTATCCCCATTGCCCAAACTCTGAGCAAAAGCCGCACTCACATCAAGGGTTATCGGCAACGGCCACAGGGTACCATCGGCCAGGCGCATGGTTTTTAGTACCGCCTCGTAGTCCCCCTGTCCCAGAAATCCTGTGAGGGGCGAAAAACCACCGTTCAGCAATAATTCAAGGTCGCAAATCTGGCGTTCATTCAGCATGAGCGATGGATAATCAACCGAATCTATTTTCAGCTTTTCAGCCTCAGCATTGGTTAGCATTAAATCATTCAGTGTGCCACCGTGGGGTTCTATTAATATTTTTGTCACAAGACCATCCTGTTATTTAGCAAAATTTTATATTACGAATATTTATTACCAACGACTGCCCTAAAATTACTAAACCCCGAAGACCTGAGAAGCTAAAATATGTGGCTAAAATAAAAAAGTAGTGTCCGGAATTAAGCTTGGGTAAAAATAACAACCCGATTAAAATGAATTGAATATTCAATTCTTACAGTGTCAAAGCGTTTGTAATTTCCTGTGGTACAGATAGTATATTTTTACTGGATTGAACTGGACTAGTTATTAACCGATCGACTTCTGCTTAAGGTTATTAATATCTTTACTACAGTCAACATTTACTACCGAAACTTTTTGATATTAAATACTGGTTAGCTAAAAATTACCCTTATGAATCATTTAGACGAACTCGAATCAAAATCAGTACACATCCTGCGGGAAGCCTATGCTGCCTTTAAAAACTTGGGCATGTTGTGGTCGATCGGCAAAGACAGCACGGTGTTATTGTGGCTGGCGCGAAAAGCCTTTTTTGGTCATGTACCGATTCCCCTGATTCACATTGATACTAATTATAAAATCCCGGAAATGATCGAATACCGGGACCGGCTGGCGCAGAAGTGGCATCTAACCATGATCTACGGCCAGAACGAAGAAGCTTTAAAAAATAAACTCACTTTTCCTGATGGTGCGGTTGATCGCATTCAATGTTGCCGGTCGCTGAAATCGGAAGCATTAAAAAACACATTGAGTGGAACCTGGAAACGCTATCGTCTGAATCTGCAAACCGGCAAATATGAAACTGATATTAACACCGAACCATTTACCGGTGTTATCGTGGGTGTCCGGGCCGATGAAGAAGGCTCACGCTCCAAGGAACGCTACTTCAGTGCCCGCGATCAGGGTAATCAATGGGATGTGGGTGACCAGCCACCGGAATTCTGGAATCAGTATAAGACCGATTTCGCCCCGGGAACTCATGTTAGAATCCACCCCCTGTTAGACTGGACCGAGCTGAATATCTGGGAATACATTAAACAGGAAAGTATTCCTACAGTATCATTATATTATGATCAGGGCAGCGGCCAGCGTTATCGCTCGCTGGGTTGTTATCCCTGTACGGCCTCGGTGGAATCCACTGCTAAAAATGTTGATGAAATAATAGCTGAGCTGGTATCTGGGAAATTCGCAAATATCGCCGAACGCGCCGGTCGGGCTCAGGATAAAGACGATGGCGGTGGGCTGGAGACCTTGCGAAGAGACGGCTATATGTAAGTAAAGCAGTGATGAGTAATTAGGGAAAAGTAATAAGAAAAAAATCAAAAAAATGATCCAGTCTACGTCCCAAAAAACAAGGACTACCAGTCTTCATCGTACGCACTACGACTTGGCAAGCGGTTGGCAGGCAGTTACCAATGACAGTGATTAACAATAATTCCTTCAATAAATATTAATAACAATTTTAAATATCTCCGTGTACTTTGTGTCCTTGGTGCCTTGGTGGTAAAAGAATGAACAAAACTTTCGCACGCCAACAAATGAATATCGTAATTGCCGGCCATGTAGATCACGGTAAAAGTACCATTATCGGTCGTTTGCTGGCTGATACCAATTCACTGCCGGATGGTAAGCTGGAGCAGGTTAAGCGAAACTGTGAATTAAACTCTAAACCTTTTGAATATGCATTTCTCTTAGATGCCTTAAAAGACGAGCAGGACCAAGGCATTACCATTGATGCAGCCCGGGTATTTTTTAGTACCAAAAACCGGGATTATATCATAATCGATGCTCCCGGTCATATTGAATTTCTAAAGAATATGATCACCGGGGCATCCCGTGCGGAAGCGGCATTGCTGGTCATCGATGCTAATGAAGGAATCCAGGAAAACTCGCGGCGCCATGGTTACATGATTTCCATGCTGGGAATTAGTCAACTGACCGTTTTAGTCAACAAGATGGATCTGGTCGATTACAATCAGAAAGTATTCGAAGGAATTGTCAGTGAATATACCGACTTTCTCAAAGACATTGGTGTAACTCCCCGGGGATTTATTCCCGTCAGCGGAATTGCCGGTGATTGCATTGCCCGGCACTCAAAAAAATTGCTATGGTATTCTGGCCGGACTGTTCTCGATGAACTGGATTATTTCACCAAAGAAGCCGCTCCGGTCAAACAACCCTTCCGGATGCCGGTGCAGGCAGTCTACAAATTCACCAGTGATGGCGATGACCGCCGGATCGTTGCGGGAACAATAACTACTGGAGCTGTCAATGTTGGCGATCAGGTGGTTTTCTATCCTTCGGGAAAGACCAGTACCGTAAAATCAATCGAAGCCTTTAACAGGCAAAAACCAGATACAGCCAGCGCCGGGATGGCTACCGGCTTTACCCTTAACGAACAAATTTATATCGGCCGCGGTGAAATTGCAGCAATCGCCGGTCAGCCGCAACCGGAAGTCACAACCCGGATCAGAGTCAGCCTGTTTTGGATAGGCCATAATCCAATTCAGCCGGGAAAGGAATACCTGCTAAAGGTAGGCACTGCCAAAGTTGCCGTGAAACTGGAGAGCATCATTCGCATTGTAGATGCATCCAACCTGGACGTTAATCAAAGTAAAAACCAGGTCGAACGCCATGATGTTGCTGAATGTATCTTAAAACTCAATCAACCCGTTGCATTTGACCTGGCGGACAAACTGGCCTTGACCAGCCGCTTTGTTATCATTGACAATTATGAAATTCGCGGTGGGGGAATAATCCGCGAAGCCCAGACCGACCGACAATCCTCGGTGCGGGAACAGGTATTTCTGCGAAATTACAAATGGGAGCAGAGTAAAATATCTGCTGAAAGACGGGCCGAAAAATATAATCAGAAATCAACCCTGATTCTGATTACCGGACAAAGCCACTCCGGTAGAAAAGAAATTGCCAAAAAGCTAGAAGATCAATTATTTGATGATGGTAAAATAGTATATTTTCTGGCAATTGGAAATGTGCTCTATGGCGTAGATGCCGATATCAAGGGCCACGATGATTCACCAGAGGAACACATCAGACGATTGTCGGAAATTGCTCATATCTTGTTAGACGCCGGCGTGATCCTGATTGTTACTGCAATTGCTCTTCGTCAATCAGATCTGGAACTGATTAAAACAGCAGTTAATCCGGATCAGATTGAGACCATCTGGGTGGGCGATGAACTAACCAGCGATATTGTAGTTGATCTCCAGTTAGAGGATGACCTGTCATTAACTGGCAAGATCGGCCAGCTAAAAGCCCTTTTACGCGACAAGGGCATCATCTTCCAGCCTTGGTAGGGTTGGACATTGGTCATTAGTCGTTCGTTACTCGTCACTTATCACTGGTTTTAAAATTTTCACTGAATTAGTTGATTTCAGTATCAATTTATTGTAAACTAAAGATAAGCTTTTGACATTACACAAACTTTCTTGGAGGAACTATGCAGCGTATCGGCTATAAACTATTATCCTTAACTCTAATATTAATGCTTCTGGCACCTGTGGTTGCACAGGAAGAAGAAGGCACAACCAGCGCCCTAGCAGGTTATACAGCCGGGCTAAATTTTGGCTATCCTGTACTTAAGGGTGACTATTTTAAAACTGAAGGAGCTATCGGTCCATCTATTGGTCTCGTTTTCAATACTCCATATGGTTTCGCGGCAGGTCCTTTTAATATGGGCGTTGGCGGAGGAATCGAGCTTGCCAATGTTGGCGGTGAAAAAGATGCCATTGGGATCTTTGGTACCATAAATACTACCGTATATGTTACACCATATGGTCCCATTTCAGTATTAGGTGGGGTCGGATTGTATAATGGTGTTGGATTAATTGGCGGTGTCTATTTCGATTACAATGTTCCCAACTTACCACTAGTTATAAAGCCCTATTTAAGAACAACCTTCTTTACTAGTGTAGAGTTAGCAAATGGTGACAAAGCATCCTCATATTTTGAAACATTTGGTATAATGGCACTATACGACATATCAACACTGTTTTAAAAAAATACCAATAATTAACAACAAAAAAGGTGACTTTATCAAAGCCGCCTTTTTTATTATTCATAATTTTCTAGAAGCTACATAGTTATACTAAAACTCCATCCTATAATGAATTGAGTTAATCCCGATTGAAACCAATTGTGATATATACCTACACTATCAAAATATTTTCCGTTTTTATCACAATACATCAATTTAAATTCAACCGGTAGCGTTTCCTTAAAATCATAAACCGGTAATATATTATCCCAAGCATGCGCAAGAGTATTAAAGTTCTGTTCCCCGTGTTGTTCAAAACGTAACTGCACCAGTATTTTCTTAAAATCTGTTAATTGGTAATCAAATTGTATCAATAGGGAATGCGACTGAGGATTTGCCAAACCCAATGGCAAACCGTGCAATTCTGGAGAACCGTATAATGCCCTGTTTATGTATAGCCAAGGACTAGCCAGTGAATACTCAATAGTTATTAATGATTTTTCAGTGTGATAATCTAGACCTGCCATTACACCAAACATAGTTTGTACGCTATCACGATAATCTACTGTTAGCTGCCATTCATCAATAAGCCATTCACCATACATTTCCCATGCACCTAGGGTTATTTGCCAACCGCCGCCGATAAAATGATTATCATTGTCGCCCACACCTTTGACAGAGGTCGTATCTCCGCCCTCTCGCCAACGATACTGATGTTTCCTTTCTAATAACAAGGCTGACAAAGGATTTAAATAATACCATTCTAAACTACGATTAAATCCTGTAGAAATTACAGCGTCAAATAAATCAATTCTGATAAAATCCTTGTATTTATATCCAATTGACCTTAAATAATACCAACGTTGAGCAACACGTTCTTCACCATCCCAAATCTTGCTCCTATTATCTAAACGAATTACACTATTACGATAATAAATATTGTGAAAATCTTGTACAGCAATCGTTACATTGTCTAATGAAGGTGCAACAGGAGAGATAAACAACCCGCTCATCCTACCAAAACCAATGGGAATATAATTCCTGCCAACCAGAATCTGCACAGGCTCTTTTGAATAATTAAAATAGCCGTATTCAGTAATATAAGTTATATCATTCCTGGAGTAGGAATACCAGATATAATGATCAATAGGATGGTCGAGTTTAAATAATTCGGAGTGTTGGGCAATCGTAATATTCTCTATCGGCTGGAAGTTGAAAGATAAAGGCAAAGTCCAAGTATTAACACCAAGTTCAGGGTATATATTAATATTAATTTGAGACAATAATAAGGTGAAAAGTAATGGTAGTATTATAATGAATTTATATGGATGCATGGATTTATGACTGTATGGTTGATGTAAAGTCATTAACCCATCCAATTAAAATGGATATACATTATTTTCAACTGCTCCTTGCTCCTCGGAATATTATATTCACGCATGCTTTACAAAAATATATGAAATTAGTACTGAAAGGTTTCTCTTTCTTTCTCTGTAAATACGTTCGCTCACTGTCTAGAAACTCATCAAAATTTTTAGGTAGATCTGTATAATAGGGAGGGAGTAGTCCGGGCAGATATTCAATACGTTTTTGCTGCAAATCAACAGGATACAATTTATATTTTGCTTCGCTTAGAGCACGTACACCAACCAAAGTTACTTTTCCACGTATCCAGTCATATATCTGGGGTAATTCATCAATCCAGTATTTTCTTAGTACTTCACCCCATCGGGTCAAACGAAAATCATTTTTTATTTTATCACCCGTAGAATCCAGTCCATAATTTTCATATATATCTTCTTGAAGAAATTCGCTGTATGGATACATAGTTCTGAATTTGTGGATGGTTATTATTTTACCATTAAGCCCAATCCTTTTCAGGTGAATAATTGGACCATAAGATGGAAACTTCTCATTGGCTATGGTTCTTACTTTTTTAGCAATAAAAATAATAGTATCATCAATCAATTTCTCTGTAATAACCTTATAACCACAAAAACTCAACCGTCCGAAAACCTCCGCTTTTGATATTACTCTATTTTTAGCCTTCGTCAAAATGAAGTAGAAATGGCGTATCTTAGGAAGTTTAGGAAACAATCTAAAGAAAATAAAATGTATTGGATAGATACACAGAAAAATAAATCTTGGCATTTTCGACCGTAACTTGTGCCTAATCCTTTCCAACGGAATAAACGCCCCAACCAGCATCCCCCCTGGCTTTATTTTACTATGACAGGTAATCATATAGTAATTCAACCTACGAATATCATTTAATTTATGGAGATTTATCAACAGATTTTGTGATTGGCTCTGTAATACTTTGATGTTTTCTAACGATATTGTGGATAGTAGTGTTACTGAATCTTTTTCGTATTCGTGATTGATATTACACAACAAAAATTGAACAATCTTATCCGATTTATCTAGCGAAATACGGTAAAAAAGAGACTGTATATTAATTCCAGATTCAATTAAAAGTTCAGTTTCTGAACTAATTGGTATAGGTTCCTGACCGAAAATATTATAGTTATTATTCAGCATATCTGTTTTTGATCTGAATACAGATTCCTGTTTCGCCATAAATACAAAAGCAAAAATAACAGTTTCCAATGTTGTGTAGACCAGTATAGTTCCAAATAGAGGTAATCGTGGCAAGGATTCCACTCGAAAGAAATAATAAACGATCCCTATCAAGATAAACATAATAAACCCTGACTTTATTAAAGGAGTGATCTGGTAATACAGGTTCAGTGACTGAAAATACTTGTATTTGCCAGTAAGTCCAATAGCTATAGCCCAGGAACCCAAAAGGATCAGGAAAATATTTTCATACAATTGGAAGTATCCAAATGGCTTGGAATTCAAGTTAACCATTACGAGAAAAACAAAAACTAATAGAACAAATCCACCTATCAACCAATTCATTTTCAGCGTCTCTTTTGCTATATCATCCAAAGTTTGACTCTTGTCCTTTGTCAATGTCGCGTTAAAAGATGGCCATAGCCTGATAAGGTAAATTATCGTTAGTTCAATCAGGGTCGGGACAGCAATGAGGCTAATAAGAAACAGGCGTGACACAATTATCAAATTCGTTAGGGAAACAACAAGCGTGAGAAAAAACAGGGTAAAGGCAGATGAAAACAACAGTGATCGAAAGAAAGCTCTGAAGTTGGAATTAAGACTCTGTTTGTATTTCTTATAATAAACCGAAAAGAATGTCCACAATAAAATATAAATCCCAAATAACATAAGGTATTCACTTTGAGGGATAATGGAACCTGTTTTTAAATAATATAGCCCGCAATATGTACAGAATAATAATACTATCTCAATAATAATAAACCGAATCATTTGGAATTATACTTCAGTGAATTTATACTGGTAATCAGGATATCTTTTCATAATTTCTACACTTTTCGGATAATTATCAATAAACCAAGTTATAAACAAAGCAACATCAATTGTATCAGATAACATTTTTTTTTTACGGATTTTAAAATTATTTTTGAGATTATTTTTTGACAATAACTCGCACCCTTTTTTAATGGACTTCTCCTGATCGATCATTGATTCAGTGAAATTATAAACTAAATTGTATTTTTGTTCCAACTCATCAGTGTATCCCCGACCTTCGTTATCAAGGAAAATTGCGGGTGTACCAAGCATTGCACTTTCGGAGGCCATTGTTGAACTCTCACCATAGAGTAAAGATGCATAGTATAACATATCATGCATTTTGTCGGGATTAATTTTTATTTTATATTTTTCTAAGTCATTTGGTAACTCAGCTTCGGATGTAATAAATACTATTGCTAGCTTCGAAAATTCTTTAACAGCTTTTATTTTCATATCTAAATGCATACCCTTGTGACCAACATCATGAGCAGCCCCCCAAGAAACAAACCTCACTATAACATATTTTTCATTTTTCCCTACTCCAATTGAATCCAAAACTGACGGATCTGGTTTAAAATAGCGAGGATGAAGGTAACTGAGTTCATGATAACCGTTGTATACAATTTGTCTTTTCCCAACATTGCCTTTATAACATGAAGGCGTCAACATATAATCACAGAATGGAATTGTTAACCAATTCTGTAACCTAGCAGATTCCGTATCATTTAAAATTATAGTAGGAATACCCAGCAATTTCCCAACATGTGCTAAATGGAAATTACCGAACCCAGTCATTAAATCTGGCTTGAAAAACTTTGCAATTTCATACAATTTCATTGTGCGTTTTACCGCATTAATAGTTTTTGCAGTGAGACTTTTATAATGTGAAACAATTGTTTCATATTTATAACCATACAAAGACAAAAGGTTACACGTTATGTCTTTTTCTCTTACTGTTATTTTTACTTCATTCCCCTTTGATTTAAGAATTTTAATAATGTTTTTGTATAAATGAACATGTGCTGGATGCCCTATATCAATTAATATTTTCACTTAGAATTCCTTTAACACTTTTTGAATTTTCTTCATTATTAAAAACTCTATGTTCGCTGAGATCTTTCAATACTTTTGCTGGTGAGCCCCCAACTAAAGTCTTGGAAGGCACATCTTTTGTAACAATAGAACCTGTTGCCACAACGGCTTCTTCACCAATAGTAACGCCTAAAATCACAATACATCCTGGCATAATCCACACACCTTTACCAACTCTAATGGGTTTAACATTTCGTGGATAAATCTTTTTTAAGCGTGTATTGGAAGGGATATTTGCATGTGCATAAAGTGTAGTTCGGTCACCAATTGAACAATTATCTTCTAAAATAACTTGATCTGGATATAATCTATCAATGATAACTTCATGCCCAATATATACACCCTGACCAATCTTTACACCGCGTATTTTATGTAATAACACCCTGATAGGTGATATTGGAGCAAAAAATGCTAGTTTTTCTAAAAGAAATCTCGAGATAAACTTTATAGTATATTTAAATTCTTCAAACTTTCCCGATTTTCCATAAAAAGATATTATTTCATTAGCTGGCATTTACATTTCTCCATATATTAAAATATTCTTGTACAGATATAAATCTAAATTCCTTTAATAATATCTCAAGTTGCTTTGTACAAGGTATATTTAGATTTCTTATTTTAGATTTGGCAAATGGCAACTTTACTTTCTTTACAGATACGGGCTCTTCTATAAGTTCCCACGGATGAATAATAACAACAGCAGGATACCCTTTTTTGTTTAACTTCCTTATGCTGTTTATTGCAAAACCGCTTCCCATATGACGTAATTTAACAGGTATTCTAAGAAAATTTAAATGCCAGATAAGTCCTGGAAATTCAAAAAATTTTGAATTAATATCTTCACATAAAGGATTAGTAAAAGATATTCTGTATGGATGTATTGGTGCCTTACTGTTGCCATATAGACCTGTTTTAGCAGGATAGATTGATGCATCATAATTATATCCGTTTCTTTGTAGTATTGGTAATGCCCATTTAGTAGATTCACTAAGAGACATCCTAGGTGCGCGAAATCCCTTAGGTGAAATTTTCACAATGTTTTTTATTATTGATGTTGCTTTCTTTATTTCTTCATCAAACCTACTTGGGCCTAATCTATGCAGCTCATTGTGGGAATAACCATGACAACCAATTTCATTCCCTCTTACAAATAAATATTTTATAAGCTCTGGAGTATTTTCTGCCACTTCACCTAAGAAAAAATATGTGGCTTTAGAATTATATTTTTCAAGTAATTCATGAATGATTCTGACACCTTTTTCAGCTGATCCTGTAGTTATTATATTATTTTGTTTAAATTCCGAACGAAAAGTTATTCGGTGGTGCCATTCTTCAACATCTACTGTAAAAATGTTTTCGACTTTTTTTAACACATAATTCCTCTACTTAATTTTCATTCTAAATTATATGGAATAGCATAACTATTATTACTGAATAATATATTTCGAAACAAGCGCGAATAGATTCGTGCAAAACGTTAAGGCTTTTCTACTAAGCAGAGAATTGTTTAGGGGTGGCAGATTTGATCTCCCGAATCTTGCTTTATTTTGCATTCTTTCTCTCTTGCGATCTCACAAATCAATTGTATGTTATAAATTAATAAAATACCAATTAACTATTTCACTTTATTAATATATACGTGGATATTCGTCGAAATATCTATATTAATCCTTTAAATTAATTTACCCTCGGTTAATAATTTTGTAAGAGACAGAAGCATCCACCCTTGGTTCCAGCGCATATATGGAACCTTGTTAGTAATGAGTGGCCACTTTTGGTAATAAAAATTGCCATCCGAATCTTGCATATTTGCTATAGTCCACTTGGCAATCTCGTGTGCAAAATCTAAGTATTGGGAATTATAATCTTTAAAAATAGAGAACGTAAGGATACCCTGACTCTGGTTGTGAATGTCTACCGGCCATTTTTGGGGAAACCTCCAATATGAAACCCCCTCATCGGTAAATTGATTTTTCCGGTAAAATGAAAGTCCTAATTGTATTTGTTCATTAAAATCCTTGATATCAAATGTGGAATAATCGCAAATTCGCTTAATAGTATCCAGAACATACCCCTGGTGGAAGTCGATCTGTTTTTTTGGTCTACCTGTCAGGGGATCATAACAGTAATACCATGATCCATCGCTGTTCTGATGGATCATAGTAAAGTCTAAAACCTTTCTGATAATTTTCTGGTTTTCATATTTTCCAAATACATAGTCTGAATATGCTAATACCTCCGCTGCAAGCAGACTTGCATTAATTGTCATGTCCTTTTTTACAGGAGTGTAAGCAAAACAAACACCTTTATCGTTTTCAGTTCTGGGAAGATCATTAAGAATAAATTCTTCAGCTCCTTTTATCACATCCATACATGTTTCATCTTTGGTAAGTAAATAATACTGAAATATGGCACGAATGTTAAAACCTGTAACAACTGAGCTAGGTGTGTACGCCGAAATAAGTAATCCGTCACTTTTTGGCCAGGGATAATTATATCCCCAACAATAACCCGAGTATCCTTGACTATAGTTATCCTTTAACCAATTGAAAAAAAAATTTATTCTATCATCCAGATTCTCAATACCCAATGGATTACCAAATTTTTTCTGGAGCGTATATGTATAGAGGAATAAACCCATTCCCTTGGGATTATATTCTTTTTTAATCCCAATAAGTTCACGGATATTAATAGGAGATCTCTTAATGAATTGATTAATTAAAAAAGATAACGGGTGCCCAAGCTTCTCAAATGGAATAAGAGAAGTGTGTGAATCATAGAGACTGTATCCTTTAAATTCATTATACAGACAATAATTATCAAGTTTTCTCAAAGCATTTATCATCAGACATTTTCTCCTGTACAATGTACCACATAGTTTAGTTTTCAAATTAATTAAGGGAAAGGGGGGTATTGTACCAAGGAAAGGAAAGAAAAAAATGTAATATATTTATAGATACCCCTGGGTAAACCCGGGGTTCTAGGGATTCGCCCCGCTGCGCGAACATCACAACTCCTTCTGGAATTGTCCTGAATCCTGGATACCTTGATTCTCTACATAGTTCATTATCGTCTCTTCATCTACACCAACACTAGTGACGAAGTATCCTGGGGACCACACTATGTGATACTCCAATCGGTAAGCATAATGGGCTCCAATTCGTAATTTTATGCTCAGAATGTACCATCTCAGTCTCATTCATCCACGTGTAAACCCGTGGTGTTCTATCTTCGACCGTATAAATGAGATAGATTAGTAATTAATGGTTTTCCCTTCGCGGATGGATGTAATCAAATCAAATGTCATTCTGGATGACCAGAAGATGTCTATTGGGGCTATGGGAGTACTATCACCATTTTGAACTGCTTTAAAGAATTCATTTAATTCCTGCTTATGTCCTTTATTTTGATTCATTTTCAATGTTCTTTTATTCGATCCATAAATCGTAAGTTTTTTATAGTCATTAAGTACCGCCGTTGATCCGCTGCAGAATACTTCAAGGTACTCTTTTTCAAGCATTTTACTACCATTAGTAAAATATGAGATAGTAGCAACCGATCCATTTGCAAATTTGATTATAGAAACAATCGTATCTTCCAGATTTAACGGATCATCTAGTGTAAATGCTGAAATGGATTTTGGTGTGGACCCACTAAGATACATACATAAATCCAGAAAATGGCAAACTTCACCAATAATCCTTCCACCACCGATTGCCTGATCTTGCGTCCAGTGTTTTGGATCTACAAATCCTACATTCACACGATAATTGATTGTTTTTTTCGTTTCATGTCCAAAAGTATCAATAATTTTTTTTATAAAAGGAGAAAATCTTCTGTTATATCCTACCATCAGGTGGACATTCGCTTTAGAATATTCATCCTGAATAGTTACCAGCTCCTCTTCGCTCATACAAAGAGGTTTTTCAACAAATACATGTTTACCGCTTCTTAAAGATTTTATTACATATTCAGCATGGGTATTATGGCGGGTTGCTATAAATACTGTATTAATCTTATCCTGATTAATGATTTCATCTCCAGCACTCAATGCCTGCTGAAATTTAAACTTATTTACCACATGTCGGGCACTATGGCCTGAGGCAGTAGCGACAGCTATTTTATTTGCTTCTTCTGGAAGATTTGGTAGTAAAAAACTCCTAGCAAATGACCCCGCCCCAATAAATCCAATATTAATTCCTTTTTCTTCTGAGATTTTACTTTCCTGCTCAAAATAATTCTTAATTTCTTTTTTAGCATCATACTTGAGAAAAATACCTATATAAAGTTCTGACTTTCCCATGATCATATCATATGCAACTTGAGCATCATCAAAATCAAAAGTATGAGTTATAAGAGGCTCAATGTTTATTTTCTTTTGTCTCAGCAACTCAATATATGCCCTCATATTTCTATTTTCAGTCCACCGTACATAACCAATTGGATAATCAATTCCTTTTTCTTCATATGTCGTATCATACCGACCTGGTCCATATGAGCACGACATTCTCAAATCCAATTCTTTATTGTAATATGGATCTCTATTAAAATCTGTGGAAACCCTGCCAACGCTGATTACCTTACCTTTCATTCTGCATACATCACCTGCTAGGTTTATCGGGTCATTGGAATTGGTCGCAGCCGTGATGATGACAGAATCCATTCCATATCCATCGGAGTAATCCATTATTTGTTCTATGATCCCTGATGTATTCCTTTGTAATGCTAATCCACATCCATTTTGTCTGGCTAATATCACTTTATCTTCATCTAAATCCACGCCAATTGTTCTTATTCCTGAAGCATTTAAAATTTGGATTGTAAATTGACCTATAAGTCCTAATCCTATGACCAGGCAACTTTCTCCCAACCGATTATCAGCCTGGCGAATGCCTTGTATTGCAATGGATGCCACAGTGGTAAAAGCCGCGTGTCTAACATCTACAGAACAAGGTATCTTAACACATAAATTTTCCAATACACTTACAACTTCGGCATGGGCGGCACCTTGCCCACCACAAGCGACTATATCTCCTACCTTAATTCCTTTTACTTCACTACCGACAGAAATGACCTCACCGGCACAGCAATAACCCAGGTAAGAAAGTGCATTTAATTTATCCATGACAATCTTATATGTGCCCAGTACTCCCTGCGTTTTTATAGTATTGAGAACCTGTTTTACTTCTTTTGGGCGTGATTTGGCTTTTCCTAGATAATTTGCCCTTGCATCACGTACAGACCTACCCTCAGTTCCGGCACTAATAACCGAATACATATTACGTACCAATATCTGATTGGATGATTTTGCAGGATAAGGAACGTCTAATATTTCCATTTCCCCATTTTTTAGTTTTTGCGTTAATTGTCTCATTTGTAGATAAATCCTAAGTTAAATGAACTAATAATTATTTTGGGTGCTCTGATCATTGGAGCAATTTTCTAATCAATCTTATTAGATTGTTGTCTTACTAAAAATATAAAGGCCTACCAGTAATTCGCCTACCGCCAGCACTGACAATAGATAGAATATAATTACTGAACTATTAATTAACATAAACATAATAATAAATATTGTTCTGCTTGTACCTGAAAATATTAAAGAATAAATCTTCTTAAATCTTTCAGTATTCTTGTTTTGCTTGATTAACACATCACTGAGACTCACAATCTGTCGCTTTGATCCATGAATACTACTTCTTACCATTTCGAGCTTAAGATTCGTTAGGATATCAGAGGATATTGTCCAAAATCCAAAGATCAGAAAACCCCATAGTATGACAGATATTGACTCAGTGTTCCTATAATACCCCACCGATAATCCAAAAATTAATGAAAAATCAATAATTGTTCCTGCATAATGATCATATAAAAATCCTTTAGATGATACTTGATTTTTTAATCTGGCTATCTCGCCATCTACATTATCAAGAACGGAATATAGCACCAAAGACCAAACCCCTGTTATATAATACGATTCTCCTTTAAAAAAACATAACCCGGCTATAATACCCAGTATGAATCCCATAATAGTTAGTTGATTTGCGCTTGTGCTGGTTTTTGCGACAAAATAGGTCACCGGAAGTGAAAATTTTCGCCAAATAAACCGTGATAGAAATGGTGCTTTTTGAGGATCATATCTATCCTTACCAAACTTAAGTCTGATTTTATTATTAAAACCAAATGGATCGTTCAGTTCGGTAGTATTATTCATTACATTCATCTAATTTCTTTATGAGAATTTTCAATTGTTTATTAATATTGTAAATTATTGGAATTAACGATTTTTATTTAATATTTTTAAATATACTTCTTTGTATTTTGAAGCAATGGATTGTATACCAAAAATTTCTTGACCAACACTAGAAATACTCACTCTATTCATTGCCAATAACTCGTTAACTAATTCTTTTGTTATGGATTCAATATTAGCAACTATTTTCCCGCATTTATATTTAGTAATTACATCATATATCATTTTAACAGATCTATTGGATATTACAGGCAAACCATTGCATATATATTCTGAAAATTTTACTGGTGATGCTACTTTATTTACTACACCCTCATTTCTCCAAATTATAGCAATATCAGCAGCAGATAAATAATTGGGGACTTCTGAATATTTAACAAATTTATTAATTACATTTTTATTGGAGACTTTTACTGGGGATAAGTTTAATATCTTGTAGCCGAGTTTAGTAACCGCTTTGATAATCAATTCATTATTCTGCCACTTTCCTGTTCCACCACTACAAAATATAAATAATATATCATCGTTGTTTATCCCCAAAATTTGTCTAATACTTTGTCTTTTTTCTATGTTAAATTGAAAATGTTCTCCTGATAAACTGTGTATTACTGAAATATTATTATCGCTACTCCACTTTGATTCAAGATACTTTTTTAGATTCTGTGAAACCACTGAAATATATTGTATGTTTTTTAAATTCCTGAGGGCCTCTTTTTTGATTGATAGTTTTCCATACCTCTTGAAT
>CAYTPW010000022.1:0-61842 GCA_964439935.1 uncultured bacterium
TGAGCTTGACGGATTCGAACCGTTCTATTTTCGAAAACACCCAAAATATATCTAACTTTTTTCGGTGTCGCCGTATCTTGTTATATATATTCAGTTAACACTTACAAGGAAAAAGAATTCTCAGAAAGAGAGAAACAGAGAAAAACAGCATAAAAGTTCGTTTTTCTGTCTGTTGTGTAGGCTTCCATTACGAAAACATGAACTCATGTGTGCTGGATATTCAAAAAAATGTATCGCTGTAAATCCCTAATATTGCTGGAGATACAAAAATAGCCACTGGTATCCAGTGACTATCTGATCTGACAGTTTTTTTTGCCTGTCTTGGTGGGCGATGACGGATTTGAACCGCCGACTTCCTCCTTGTAAGGGAGGCACTCTGACCAGCTGAGTTAATCGCCCAAAGGGCTGCGAAATTACGAAGTTTTTTGCTTTTTCGCCGGCGTCTTTTTCTTATTATCCGCCGAAAGCTGTGGCAGAGCCACCTTGATAACGTCAAGCATATCCTTGGCAAAATGGAATTCCAGATCCTTCTTGATATGATCGGGTATTTCCTCCAGATCCTTGCGGTTATGGTCCGGTAGAATAATTGTCTTGATCCCGGAACGATGTGCGGCAGTTACTTTTTCCTTCACACCGCCGATTGGTAGAACATTACCCCGCAGCGTAATTTCACCGGTCATTGCCAGATGATCTTGGACTTTCTGTCCCGTCAACAAGGATACCAGGGCCGTCAGCATGGAAACACCGGCTGATGGACCATCCTTGGGAATTGAACCGGCCGGAACGTGAATATGAGTGTCCGTATTCTCATAAAAATCATCCGGTATATCCAGAATATCGGTATGAGACCGAACATAGCTCATGGCGGCGGTAGCCGATTCTTTCATCACATCACCCAGTTGTCCCGTCAGGGTCAATTGCCCTTTACCTTTCGATCGACTGGCCTCGATAAACAGGATATCACCACCGGCGGCCGTCCAGGCCAGACCAGTCACCACACCCGGCTTGGTGGTTCGTTCCGCCAGGTCTGAGTAAAACCGCGGGGCTCCCAGATATTTGTTAACCTTTTTCTTTGTCACTCGGACCTTTTTACTTTTCTTCTCCACCTTGTCCCGGGCTACTTTTCGGAAAACATTAGCAATTTCCCGTTCCAGATTACGAACACCCGCCTCCCGGGTATAGGAGCGGATAAGTTCCTTAATCCCGGTGACATCCAGGGCAACATCTTTATCAGTTAAACCATTCTCCTCGATCTGCTTTGGAATCAAGTGCTGCTGGGCGATCTTTACTTTTTCATCTTCGATATAGCCGGAGAATTCCAGGATTTCCATCCTGTCTTTCAGGGCCGGTGGAATCGGATCACGATAGTTGGCAGTGGAAATGAACATCACATTGCTCAAATCAAATGCTACCTCCAGATAGTGATCGCTAAAGGAATAATTCTGTTCCGGGTCCAGTACCTCCAGCAATGCCGATGAAGGATCACCGCGGAAATCCATCCCCAGTTTATCGATCTCGTCCAGCATAAATACCGGATTGTTGGTGCCGGCTTTCTTCAAGGATTGTATGATCCGTCCCGGTAAGGCACCGATATAGGTCCGCCGATGGCCGCGGATCTCCGCCTCGTCCCGCACACCACCCAGGGAAATGCGAATGAATTCCCGTCCCATGGAACGGGCAATTGATTTGCCAAGGGATGTTTTACCGACTCCAGGCGGGCCAGCAAAGCATAGGATCGGTCCCCGGACGGCGCCGTCGGGATCCTTTTTCTGTTTTAAACCCCGTACGGCCAAGTACTCAATAATGCGTTCCTTGATCCGGTTCAATCCATAATGATCCTCATCCAGAATCTTCTTTGCTTCAATTATATCAACCGTATCTTCCGTGGCTGTAGACCAGGGCAGATCAACCAACCACTCGATATAGGTCCGGGCCACCGAATATTCCGGTGACTGGGTCGGGATTTTCCCCAATCGATCCAATTCTTTCAAGGCAACTTTTTCCGCCTCCTCTGACATCTCTACCGCCTTGATCCGTTCACCAAGTTCTTTCAATTCGACCGAACCTTCATCCTCCCCCAGTTCCTTGCGGATTGCTTTCATCTGCTCGCGGAGGTAATACTCCCGCTGGGATTTAGCGATCTCATCATGAACCTCGCTTTGGATTTCTTCGCCCAGTTTGATCCGCTGAATCTCTCTGGCAATTATCCCATTGGTATGTTCCAGGCGCTTCTTAATATCCAGTTCTTCCAGTACCTTCTGCTTTTCCGAATTGGAAACCGTTAGCAGCGATATAGCTCGATCAGCTAACCTCGATGGCTTCTGAATATTCGATAACATGCCAGAATGCTCTTCGGTCAAATTTGGAGCTACTTTAATCAGGTCACTGAATATTTTGCGGAGATTATTTGCCAGAGCATCAAGTTCCAGATCCTCGGGACGCTCAACTTCGGGTATCGATTCCACAGCCGCCGAATAATACGGATCGTTACTGATAAATTTCAGCAACTTGACCCGCTCGACCCCCTGTACAATTGCCGATTTACTGTTATCAGGCATATCGAATACTTTCAGTACCACGGCCAATGTCCCGAACGAATATAAATCTTCCGGGGCGGGATCTTCGATCGATCCATCTTCCTGGGCTACGACAACAATATGTTTATGTTGAGTGTCCAGTTCATTGATTAACCGTAGGGATTTTTCACGGCCGATGTAGATCGGAATCACCTGTTGTGGGAATAACACAGTATTGCGCAGTGGCATTACCGGATAATATTTTGATTCCTGAGCCTCACTCGGTGCATCTACCGGTTGGCCGTCTTCGTCATAATAATCTTTCATAAAATACCTTTAATCATTGTGATTCTCTTTTCACAATTAATGTGCCAGTATAAATCGCCTGCGTTTATGTCAGGTTACTGCTGCAAACTACGCATTCTGGCAGTCTTTTACAGCACATTTGGTAGGCGATGACAATCAATACAGATTTCCCGTGGTTCGTGCGGCATCACCATCGATTCCATAATTTCCCCTTTAAGATTGATCTGCCGTGCTTCCCGATGGCAACTCATGCAGGTCTGTTCATCGATAAATGATTGGTGAAATGGAATTGCCGACAAATCCTGTGCATCATCCGCATCCACAGAACGTTCCAGAGATGATCCAATAGGAAAATAGATCATCAGGACCAGCAGTAATCCGCCAATGATACAAATCAAATAAAGTAGTTTATCATTATTCATTGGCATCCCTTTTTACCACGCCAGTCGCTTGTTCATCGGCATGATAGGAACTGCGCACGAGCGGTCCGCTTTCAACATATCGGAAACCCAGCTCCAAACCGGCGCGCTTATACTCATCGAATTCCTCCAGATCCACATAGCGGTTAACCATCAAATGGTCTTTTGATGGCTGCAAGTACTGACCGATCGTAAAAATGTGAATCCCCAGGTCAGCTACCTGTCGCATGGTTGCCAGTACTTCCCCCTTTGATTCCCCCAGTCCGACCATGATCCCGGTCTTTGTCAATAAACCATATTCGATCGATTGCTGCAGAACCGATAGGCTACGCTGCCAGTTGGCCTGGGTCCGCACCTGGCGGCTGATCCGCTCCACACATTCCACGTTATGGCTGAAGATTTCCGGTCCTGCCGCAAATACTTTTTCTAGCGCTGGCCGGTAATTCTGAAAGTCAGGGGTCAGCACTTCTACTGTACAGTCCGACACATCAGCATGGAGGGTCCGAATTGTTTCCGCCCAGATACCGGCACCGAAATCATGCTTGAGATCGTCCCGGTCAACGGAAGTTATGACCACATGCTTCAATCCCATCGCCTTTACGGCTGATGCCGTCCTCTTTGGTTCATCTGGATCACAGGAACTCGGACGCCCAGTCTTGACACTACAGAAACCGCAGGAACGAGTGCAGGTGTCACCCAGGATCATGATCGTAGCCGTACCGCGATTCCAGCATTCATAAATATTCGGGCAGCGCGCTTCTTCACAGACTGTATTCAGCTGCTGCTGGTTGAGCATCTTCTGTATCCGCTTAAAATCAGCCCCGGTTCGCAAACGGATTTTCATCCAGGCCGGTTTCTTCAAATATGATTGGGTAATTTCTGACATTTATTGCTTGTTATTTCTGTCGTTCACCGGTTCAAAATTATATCACATTAAATGATCAATTGCGATCTATCTCAAATACTGTTTGAAAAGTATTTATCAGAATCGGTTTAACATCCGCAATACTTATATCCTTCTTCAATACCCGACTCATGGAAGTTATTCCATATTGGCTGATTCCACAGGGAATAATTCCATTGAAATACTTCAGGTCGGTAGCCACATTGAGGGCGAAGCCATGCATACTGACCCAACGAGACAACCGTACTCCCAGGGCGCAAATTTTATCCTCCCCGACCCACACACCAGTATATTTATTCCGCCGACCTGCCGCGATACCGAATTCATTCAATGTTCGGATCAGTACTTCTTCCAGTGATTTCATAAACCAGCCAACATTCAGCTTGTAATTATGCAAATCCATGATCGGATATCCCACCAACTGTCCAGGACCATGGTAAGTAATATCGCCGCCTCGTTCCACATCATATATTTTTACATCGCGGGGATAATCGGCCAGTAAATTGGTGCGATCTGCATTACGACCAATTGTGTATACCGGTTCATGTTCAACCAGGAGCAGGGTATCACCGATCTTTCCATCAAGCCGTTGAGAATGGGATATCTTCTGCCTGTCCCAGGTTTTTTTGTAGGCTTCATGTCCCAGATCAAGAATTCTCAGACGACCGTGTTCCATCGGTGATAATCAGTGATGAATTGCTTCGCCAAAGGCATCGGCAGCCGCTTCCATCACCGCCTCTGAGAGTGTGGGATGGGCGTGAACCGTGGTGGCAATATCGTGCCAGGTGGCCCCCAGCGCTTTTGCCATCCCCAGCTCAGCGATCAATTCGGTCGCTTCGGAACCGATAATATGGCAACCAATAAGTTTTCCCGATTCAGCAGCAAAAATAATTTTAACAAAACCTGTGTTCTCACCGATTGCCAGAGCTTTCCCGATATTTCGGAAAAGGAATTTTCCAACCTTGACTGCCTGACCAGCTTCGCGGGCAGCCTGTTCAGTTAATCCAATCGATGCGACCTGGGGCTGGCAATAGGTACAACCGGGAATATTTTCCGGGTCGAAAGGAGCCGGATTTTTTTCGGCAGCATGTTCTGCTGCGATCCGTCCTTGTGCAGAGGCAACATGAGCCAGCCAGGGCGGTCCCACAACATCGCCTATAGCATAAATATTGGGCAGATTGGTTTGGCCGTAATCATTAACCGCAATTGCTCCGTTATTGGTTTTCACACCAACTGCTTCCAGACCGATATCTTCGATATTGCCAGTCACGCCAACCGCTACCAGCGCGCAGTCCCCTTCCAGAATCTGTTCAACCCCATCCTTTTCAGTCACAACATTGACATTTGTGCTGGTATTTTCAATCCGGATAACACGCGTAGCGCTGTGGATTTTAATACCAGATTTACGGAAATTTTTATCCAGTTCTTTTGATATTTCTTCATCCTCCAGCGGTAAGATCCGCGGTAGTAACTCTACCAGGTGAACACGGGTCCCGAAGATGTTGAAAAAATAGGCGAATTCCACACCGATCGCGCCGGCGCCGATAATAACCATTTTTTCCGGTGGTTCCGGTAGAACCATGGCTTCTTTGGCTGATATAATTCGCCGGCCATCCACTTCCATTCCCGGGAAGTTGCGGTTGCGGGCCCCAGTTGCAATAATTATTTTATCTGCTTGGATTAATTCCACTCCATCTTCACCAGTTATTTCCAGATGTTGAGCGGATTTTAAGCGACCCATACCAGTCAAGCGGGTTATCCCATTTTCTTTAATTAAATGCTCAACACCCAGGGAAAGTCGATCAGCTGTCTGACGGCTGCGTTTGATCGTGGCTGTAAAGTCAATTTCGAAATCATTGACTTTGATTCCAAACCGTTTGGCGTTTTTCACAGTGTGCAGAACTTCCGCATTTTTTAACAGCGCCTTGGTGGGGATACAACCCCAATTCAGGCACACTCCCCCCAATCGATCTTTATCGATAATAGCTACGGATTTCCCCAACTGAGCTGCCCGAATAGCGGCCACATAACCACCTGGTCCACCACCTAAAATGGCAATATCAAATTTATTCACAACATTCTCCTGCCAATGTCCTGATTGATGATAGTTTTACCGGAAATTCCGTAATCCGATGATGCTTAAAAATTCTGCCCGGGTCTCAACTTCGTCATGGAATTCACCCAGCATGGCACTGGTTGTAGCAAACGAGTTCTGTTTTTCAACACCGCGCATCTGCATGCAAAGGTGCCGGCCTTCCATCACCACCGCCACACCGGTCGGCTGGAGCACATCTCGCAGGGTTTCGGCCACCTGGTGGGTCAAGCGCTCCTGAACCTGTAGACGGCGGGAAAACATCTCAATGATCCGGGGAATCTTGGATAGACCAATCACCTTTCCATCCGGGATATAACCAACATGCGCTTTACCAAAAAAAGGCAGCATATGGTGTTCACACATAGAGAAAAATTCAATATCCCGAACAATTACCATCTCGGTGCATTCTTCATCGAATATGGCTTCATTGACGATCGTATTCAGTTCGGTACGATAACCCTTGGAGAAAAACTCCCAGGCTTTAGCCACACGCAGGGGCGTCCTGACAAGTCCTTCCCGCTGCGGGTCCTCTCCCACTTCAGTTAGCAGATCATGGGTCATTTGCATTATTTTCTCACGATTGACAGCACTCATAGCGCCTCCTCTTTAAAACTACGATAACCCCATGATTTTTCATCGGGATCTTCGTGAACTTTATCTTTTAGTAACCAAACCCCCAGGTAAAATAGGGGTGTATCAAACAGTGCAAAGAAAAACTTGAAAAGGTAGGAAGAAACAATCAATCCAAACAAGGCTCCCAGGGTATTCACATTATCCCCCAGATTATTGGCAAAATACAAAATCGATAAGATTGCTGTCGTGTCAACCAATTGACTGAAGGTGGTGGAAAGGTTATTCCGCAACCAGAGATGCTTGCCTTTGGTCAAGCGTTTCCAGAAATGAAATAGATGAACATCTACCGATTGCGCTACCAGATAGGCAATCATAGAAGCTAGCGTGTTACCCACCATGAACCGGTAGACATCCTCAAATGTCGATGCCGCCCCGGAAACGCCGCTGGCGTCTTTCAACAAGTGCCCAAGAGTCATCAGGCCCAGCATGAAAATATTCATTATAAAACCAATCCAAACCATTGTCTGAGCGCGTTTTTTACCATATAGCTCACAGATCAGATCGGTGGCCAGAAATGTGAACGGGTATGCCAGAACACCGGCGGGCACTGTCATGAAAAAGACCTGCACAAATTTGGTGGTTCCGATGACATTTCCCAGAACCAGCGAGGTCAGAAAGATTCCAGCCAGGAATAGAAATAATTTTTCCTTGAATTCCATTCCCTAAATATCCTTCCCGTAATAATCAGTGAATATCGTAGGCGTCTCCCGAAGGCGAATGCGGTGCAGTTTGGGACCTTTTAATCGCTTATCGATCGTTTCCCAGGCAAACCGAACCATATTTTCGGAACTGGGCTGACTGCCATCAAACCAGGGAATATCTTTCTCGATCTGTGAATGATCAAGCACACCGGTAACATTTTCTTCAACGATTTGTTTCAATTCTCCCAAGTTAACGCAGAAGCCTGTATCGGGATTTATCGGACCGGTAACTGTTACTTCGAGAGCGTAATTATGCCCGTGCACCCGGGCGTCAGGTCCGAAAACCTCCCGGTTGCGCTCATCACTCCAATCGGCATGACCGTATTGATGTGCAGCACAAAAATGGAATACTTTAGTGATATATGGATTCGCCATATTATTCCTTATTTTCAATTTCAATTGCTTGATAACAAAAAAGTTGATCGACCTTGATCATATACTTACAGATGGACATAAATCCGCCAGTACGCAACTACCGCACTGGGGTCGCCGCGCTATACAGACCGCACGACCGTGATCGATTATCATGTGTGTCAGCAGTACCCAGTCATTCCGTTCAAATATCTCCATCAATTCCTGCTCGATCCGATCGGGCTTCCGGCTGGCAGTAAATCCCAGCAGATTCATGATCCGTACCATATGGGTATCAATCACCATGGCCGGTTCCCCGAAACATTCCCCCAAAACGCAATTTGCGGTTTTCCGTCCAACGCCCGGAAGACCGACCAGTTCCGCTAATGCATTCGGCACATCTCCACTATGTTCTTCCACAATCCGCAAACTGGCACCCTGGATGCTGCGGGCTTTCTGATTATGATAACCACAGGAGCGGATGTCTTGAGATAATTCTCCTAAATCGGCATAAGCAAAATCTCGCGGTGTCGAATATTTTTCAAACAGAGCCGGGGTTGTTTTATTAACTCGCCGATCCGTGCATTGCGCTGAAAGAATCGTGGCCACCAGCAATTCATGGCTGGTTGAGTAGGTCAATGAGCATGCTGAATCAGGGTATTCCAATTTTAAACGGCTGACAATCTCCCAAGCACGTTCTTTTGCCTTAGTCTGGGATTCGGCCATAACCTATAAATTCTTGACCAAGGTGGACATATTTTTGGCCAAGGATGAACGAGTCAAAATCAGATTGCAGCCGGCTGCTTTTAATTTATCATGTTCCTCCTTTACTATTAATTTAAAATAGCCAACGATTTGCAAATCCGGACGACCGGCTCGCAGCCGGGATATTAAGTCAACCGATCCAAATTCCGGCACATCCAAATCTACTATGCACAAATGTGTTCTTTCATCCAGCTGATCAGATAAGCGATTGACATCATTAATGAATTCAACTGATTTTTCCCGACGAGCAAGGATATCGGATATCCTTGTACCCAATTTAAAGTCATGAATGAATAGTAATACTTCGGCCATTAGTACCCCTGAGATCAATGATTATGAATTATACTATATCGTAAATTACAAATTATCTGGAAATCTGACTCCAACAAAACTCAATCTTCCCTGTCATTCTGAGGAATCTAAACGACCTAGAATCGCAAGCCGGCAGTAGATACAGATTCCAAAAATAAACTCATAATCACCCCTGTCATTCTGATCCCGATTTATCGGGAGAAGAATCTCAAACATTTTTTTACTCCCGCCTTTGCTTGAGATACTTCACTTCGTTCAGTATTACAACTGTGTCAGTATGATAGCAAAGATGACACAACACCAACCACTGCACTCTGTACAATGTCAGTTAAATATTAACTATCCGGTTCCGACGGAAATGGTTGCCGTCAAACTGGACCGTAGCCGCAGCAATTCTTGGATCGTGCTCGAAAAACAGGATCCAGTTTACTTCCACTGCACGGGGAAGTAATTCCTGTTTCTCCTGCAAAGTTTGCAGCGGGCGAATGTCGTAAGCCATGATCCAAGGCAGCGGAATATGGGCAGCGGTCGGGATCAGGTCACCGCAGTACAGGATTGAATTTTTATCGTCAGATATGAGGGGTAACATCTGTCCATCTGTGTGACCGTTTACAATCACATTTTGTATCCCCGGCAGGAATGCATCCTGGCCATCGACCAGCTCTACCAGCCTATTTTCAGCTAAAACTTTCCAGTCCGCTTCCATAAAACTGCCCTGGTCTTTTTCGCTGGGTGAATTAGCCAACGCCCAATTATCTTTCTGGAACCAGTATTTGGCGTTGACAAAGGTGGGGGCCGGTTTTCCATCCACCAGTCGAGTACCACCGGCGATATGATCAAAATGCATGTGGGTGTTGTAGACATCGGTGATGTCGTCAACTGAGAAACCATACTTCTTTAAAGATAATTCCAAATTAACAGTTTTAGTATCAATATCATAAATCGTCTTGAATTTCTCCTGCCATTTGTCACCATTACCGGTATCCACCAGTATTCTGTGTTCGTCGCTCACCAGCAACAATGAGCGCGTCGACATTTCAATCCTGTTTTTTTCATCAGCCGGTGAATATTTCTCCCACAGTGGTTTGGGAATAATCCCGAACATAGCACCGCCGTCCAGACCAAAGCGGCTGGTTTCAATCTCATATAATTTATAGCGGCCAATCTGCATAATTAATCCGTTTTATTGTGAATATGAATGGCGGGAAATTACATTGGTTCCGACCAATCATTCTCCAACCTTGTCTTTTCGACGAAACCCACTGGATTGAGGAGAAATCTACAATCATTTAGCACTCAACCGTGCTTACTGACCGCCGTACTAAACTTAAGCAGATTTCTCTCCCGCCTTCAGCGGAATCGAAATGACAATCTCAGTATTATATAAATATTACATTGTGGTTAGATATCAGACTAGCGCCTCGGCTACGTATTCCGCGATATCCCTGGACTGGGTTGTCTCCGTCATGCCTTCATCCTTGATGCCATCGTTCAGCATGGTTGCGCAAAACGGACAGGCTGTAGCCACCGCATCGGGATTCAATTTTTTCACATCCTCCATCCGCTCCAGGTTGATCTTCTTTCCTTCCGTTTCCTCCAGCCACATGCGGGCGCCGCCGGCCCCACAGCAGAATCCCTGGCGGCCAGTCCGCTCCAGCTCAAGCAAATCCGCGTCTAACAGCTTCAGAATTTCCCGGGGGCTATCATAAATGCCATTGTGCCGCCCCAGGTAACACGAATCGTGATAGGTGAATTTCCCAGAGATATTACTATTTACCGACAGCTTACCGGATTTGATTAAACCCAGGATGAAATCAGTGTGATTCACCACTTCATAGTCACCGCCGAACTGGGGATAATCATGTTTGATGGTTGTAAAACAGTGCGGGCATTGGGTCACGATTTTCTTGAATTTGTAGTGGTTCAAGGTTTCCAGATTCTGTTCAGCCATGGCCTGAAACAGGTATTCGTTACCAGCCCGGCGGGCTGAATCACCGGTGCAGCTCTCTTCGTTGCCCAGGATGGCGTAATTAACACCGGCAGCATTCAGGATTTTAATCATGGCATGGCTGACTTTCTGTCCCAAGGCATCGTAGGAACCGGCACAACCGACCCAATACAGAACATCCACCTCCTGCTTATCGGACATCAGCGGTACATCGAGTCCAGCGGCCCATTTAGCGCGGTCTTCACTGGAGATCCCCCATGGATTACCATTGTTTTCCAGATTCTTGAAGGTGGCTACCAGTTCTTTCGGAAAATCGCTTTCCATCATCACTCTGTCTTGACGCAGGTATAGGATGTCCAGCATTGGGCTATTGTTCACCGGACAGACATCGATACAGGCCGCACAGGTGGTGCAAGCCCAGGCCGCTTCACTGGTCAGCATCCATTCCAGTAACGGATGTTCGGATTCTTTGCCACCGGCAAAATCAGCTGAATTGCCGTTAAGGAAATAGCGTTTATTGATCTCCAGCGCGGCCGGGGAAAGCTGCTTATCTGTGGCATAAGCGGGACAGGCTTCCTGACAGCGATTACACATAATACAAGCAAAGGCATCCAGAATTTGGGTTTGGGGCAGTTCTTCCAACTTAGCAACACCAAATGACTCCAGGTCCTCATCCTCAAAATCGATCTTTTCCAGAACTCCTGGCGCCGGTCGTTCCACCTCCAGCATTTTATTAAGTGGCCCCATAAACAGGTGGGCATGCTTCGATTTGGGAAAGTAGGGAATAAACGCCAGAATCAGTCCGATCGCCAGCCACCAACTGACATGCTCACCTGCAACAATCCCGGACTGGGAGAATCCAGTCCATAATCCAGCGATGGCCGTAGCCAGTGGCTGCCATTCACTACCTCCGTGGCCAGCCATTTCGAAGGAGGCTCCCAGAAGACGGAAACCCACATGCAGGAGAATAAAAAAACCTACTATTGCCGAATCCCTGCGCATCCCTGCTCGCGCTGCCGGCAGGACCTGCACCCGCTCGGCAATTACTAATGCTGGTGAATTCAAAATGAAGCGGCGTACCAGAAAAAAGATTACACCCAGCAGAGTCAACAGACTGAACATATCTACGAATATCTCGTACCCATTTCCCAACCAGCTTCCAGGGAGAAAATGAAAACCGGGAATAAATCCATAGAGAATATCGATAAAGTTGACCAAGATATATAAAGTAAATCCCCAGGCCACCAGGGCATGGATAAAACTCACCGCCGGCCGCGAACGCCATAATTTGGGTTGAGCTATCAGAACTATTAAACCAATTATAAATCGTTTATAAAATTTACCCCAATCCAGCGGTTCGGTTCCCCGGGCAATCGCTTTGAACATATTACCGAAGGACCGGTAAGAAAGATAGCACACACCGAGCACAATTAGAAGAAAGACAATTTTCTCAATCAAAGTAAGCATGGATTAGCCCCCATAATGCCAATTGGTTTGTTTCATTGTTAATATTTCGCTGTCACGTCGAAAGTAGGTTTCCACAATTTCGCCAACAACAGGATGATGATCGCCATATGGTAAAACCTGGCGTAAAGCGGCTTCAATTATCATCGGACTATCGTTTAGTAAGGGTGTATCATAAATGCTGTTTTCATAGGGATAATTATTTATCTGCTGATCATCGCAATTCTTATATTTGAAAAAATCCGCGATCATTTGCTGGCGGTCTTTATCAACGAAATGCAAGCCAAAATAACCATGCTGCTCGATTGCTTGATAGATATATGATTGATTCCGGAGTGCCACCATCAATAGCGACGGATCCAAAGAAGTTTGTGTGACGAAAGACACCACTGCTGCCACCGGGTTTCCTTTAAAACGGGAAGTTATAATGTACAGGCCATAAGGAATTTCACGCAGAATCTTCCTGCGCTGTGTAGAATTACTCAATTGTTAATCCGGGCTTCCTTTGCTTGAGCCATCAGGAATTTGCAGTGATAACTTCAGGGTCAGCCCGGTTAAGCGCGAATATTCTGATGGCATCCCGGACTCAGAAATGTGGGGTTTGTCCCCGTATCTGCTGATATTTTCAGCACTATCGTGTTCCCAGTTGAAGGAAAAAACTTTGAACAGCGGCATCGCCGCAAAATCGTGGCAATAACCTAATTCTACCGCAACGCGGGTTCCGAGTGTAGTCCCAAACACCAGACCGATCCTGGAACTCGTATTTTCGCTGATTCCCAGGGGTATATACATAGCTCGAAAACCGAGCCAGAATGTCGTAGACTGTCCATTGGGAGCAATTCGTGATCGAACCTTGTAATAGGTAAAGTCCATATTCGGATTATGATTCAATGACCAGCTGACATTCAGCATATCCCAGCGATTCTCGCGTTCGAACAGGATTCTATTCCAGTCAAAACCGGTACCGTAAACCGGTAATCCCAGGCGCAGACCGATACTGGTATAATCCGATAATCCTCTCTGATACCAGTAATACGGAAACACATTTTCAATTGAAAAAGTATAGCCAGTGGCTGATTCCCCTTTATGTAGCCTGGTAGTAGGAATGGTCGGATGGGTGGAACAACCACTTAAAAACACCAACAGCACAAGCGCAGATAGGCAACGAAGCATGTCGGAAAATGAGGTATCTAGATAATATAAGTCAAGTTTTGTCAGCGATGATAACAATATTTCCCCAAACAGGGGTGTTAGTCATTTTAAATAGATCATTTTTCGACTGAAGGTTACCGGTAAATATTCACCAACCTGAGCCTGAATTGTAATAAAATAGACACCACTGGAAAAACCACGGCCATTCCATGAATATTGGTAACGACCGGGCTCTGTAGGCATTTCTACCAGAAAGATATCTATCTTGCGCCCGGTAGCATCGGTAATAAATAAATTAATATTGGCCGGCTGCAGGAGATCAAAGGCAATTGTAGTTGTTGCATTAAATGGATTGGGGTAATTCTGGTAGAGCGCAAAAACATCCGGTATTGCAATCTGTTGAGACCGGACACGGGTAAGATCATTAGGATCGCCCAGTGTTCCGAAAGAAGTCTCAACCCAGCGACTACCATCAGGAATCCGCGCCTCAAAATTATCGTGTCTCAGGTCAAGTGATCGGCTTTCGATGAATTCCCAAGTACTGTCATTTACCAGCTGACCCAGCGAGATCCACCCACTAAGCAAAGAATCGTTAATGATCCAGGAATAGGTCTGGTATTCCTGGTCTTGATCAAAATAAGAAAGATCAACCATCAGGCTATCGTTCATGAATAAACTTATCCTGGCAGTTGAGTCAGCTTCCCCGCTTACTTCAATTGAAACGCGGGAGTCCTCCTGCAAATAGATCAGTTCATTCATATAAAAATTATTCGGATGGTGTGTTAAATATTGCTCATCCCAATAAATGGAATCGGCAAGAATATATTCATCATTCAGGGCACAGATGAAACCGGATTTGCAATTAGTCGAAAATTGTTGCAGGAGTTTTTCGTCAGTATTTAAGGTTACCCATTGAGTTTCAGGTGATACCTGTATGGTATCCCTGGTGCCAACCATGGGCATTTGATCAAATGTCAGGGGATAACTGGTATCGTCCATCGTCAGATATATCTCTTTGTCAGCGACAAAGTCCGGTTGCAGATAAACTAGCTCCAGTTGTTTATACCCACTTGAATCAATTGTGAGGCTGACAATTCTCACCGGATCAAATCGACTGAGCAGCAAGAGAGCAGAGTTATAACTATTTACGATCGGTTGAGTCTGCTCCGCTAGTGGCAAGACAAAATTCTGTTTCTTGGTTTGCCATTCAGAGGGTGTAAGCAGGAAATTATTTCGCAGGTAGATTTCAAGACTATCAATTTCTCGTTCAAGAGATTTAATAAAATCAGCGGTAAATGATATCTGTTCAAGAGAATTGAAATACGAAAAATCATTCAACAGAAATTGTTCAAACCAGCTTAGATATTCCACCTGGTCGGCAGTTATCATTTTTTGCAGTTTAAGTAAATTATCTGCACCAATTTCTGGGAACAGCTTCAATAATTGCCGCAGTAGAATATCCTCAGTGAAATATTCCTCAACAGCATAGATAGAGTCTAACGTGGCTGGAACTGTAACCGCCAGGCTGTCAATCAATTCCGTAGCCTTGGCAAAGGGTGGAGTCTCCAAAGAACTTACCAGCAGGTGCCCTTCCTCGGTTAGAATTTCCACCCGGTAGAAATAATGTATATTGGATTCCAGTGCAAAATCCAGGAATCGTGATTGTCCAAGTTCCACGGCTGATATCGCATCAAATCCTGAATCCGGATTCAGAGAACGATAGATGGTGGCTGATTGAACCTTTACCGTTTCCGGGATTGCCCAGGTCAGGAGAATTGAGCCGGCGCCGCCGAACACATCCAGTGTAACCTCTGGCATCACAAAGTTGGAATCATTTTGTGCCCAACTGAGTGTACTGAGAACAACCAACAGTAGAATCAGGTTTTTATGGATTTGACTAAGCATTTCGGTTACGCTGAACAGTACCAATTTGAGGCAATCCATCTAATAAGGCAAGGAATAAATTGATCTATATTGACTTTATTGACTTTATTTGATCAGGATCAGCTTTCGGGTTGCCGTTCGACTGCCCTGCTTAAGTCGCGCAAAATAAATGCCAGATGGCTGAAGAACGGGTTTCCACATGACATAGCGCTCATCGGTTTGGTTATAACCCCGGATAACAGTTTCAACAAACTGCCCATACAAATTGAATATTTCTAGTTTATATTCACCATAAACTCGGGTGGTTATCATCATCGCGGTGGCCGAATTGAAGGGATTTGGAAAAGCAAGACCTAGAGCCATCGTATTTGGTGAATCACCATTACCCGAACCGAAGCCACGATAATTCACGGCCGCCCAGGTATCAATGATTCCATAACCATAAATCGTATCGGGAGTAGCAACCCGGCTGGCGGTCATCATCAATGCTTCCCGTACCATCATTGGCGTCCAGTCCGGATTAGCACTTAAAATTATCGCTGCCGCTCCACTAACCAAGGGAGCAGAAAAAGAAGTGCCATTGGAATTGAAATAACCACTACCATTTGGATCAGCCATTGCAGTGCCTTGTCCCAGGGCACAGACCTCCGGTTTAAGACGTCCATCGAAAGTCGGTCCCCGGGAACTGAACGATGCAATAGAACCATTCAGGTTCACTGCTCCTACAGCGATGACTGAATCAGCATCAGCCGGGGTAATGATGTAACCCCACGCGACATTCCCTTCATTCCCGGCTGAGGTCACACATACCACCCCGATACTGGCAGCATAATCCATTGCCTGTGTCACCAGAGCCGTATTTCCATCAAGGTCTGAATAATCATACCAATCATTATAACCAACTGAGCTCGAAGCGATATCCATACCGAGCGAATCCCCCCACTCCAGGCCAGCTACAAAAAAATCTTCCTCAGCAGGATTTTCCGAACCAACCTGTTCGGTTTTTGCCAGCAGATAGCTTGCTTTATAAGCAGGTCCAATAAAACTCCCCGGAGCGTAGCCACTGACAATTGACAAAACTTCAGTTCCATGAAAAAACTGTCCGGCCACATCGCCCGGCTGATCAGACGTGGTGTCATCGTTATTGATAAAATCATACTCAGCTATTACCACTAGAGAATCAAACACGTCGTGCGTCAGGTTGTACCCCGTATCGAGCATCAGGATCAAAACACCTTGACCGGCATACCCATTATCGTGAGCAACCTGTGCATTTATCTGCTCAATTTGGTCCCAGGCAAAACCGTAATCCAATCCGGTAATTCGCCTGGTTTGAGATCTATCAATCATCAGATCAGATTCGTCAGGTAATCTGCGTCTGATTTGCATGACCGGTTCGAGACTCTCCACACATTCCAATCGACTTATCAGGCCAAGCTGATCCCAACTGGCTATTACAGATACGGCATTGAACCAGTGACTCTTAACCTGAATCTGCGCACCGGTTGCACGAACAATCCGCACATATTTAGTTGAAACGGGTCTGTCGCGATATCCGATAATTCGATGAGGCAGTACTTTCTGGCGCCGTTGTATTGACCGAGCCGTTAAAAGTGCATCTTCCCGATTTGAGTCAATTAATGGGTCCTTATCGGTGAAATAGACCCAGATCCTGTATGAATCAGTTGATCGGAATCCCGGTGACAATCGATCCTTATCGAGATCAATATTCCCCAGCAAAATACCAGCGCAGATCAAACCCAGTAAACTCAATCTCTTCATCTATTAACAACAGGGCTCAATATGACTAAAGCCAATTACATTTATTTGACTTGAATATTAACATAATTCCGGAGGTAAGTTATATAACTGAACAGTATTGAATAAATAAAATTCGGATTCAGAACATTAGCAGGTCAACAGTGATTGAATCTGCTAAAACCATCCCGGATTCCGTCAACCGTACTTGTGTATCTTCCCGCACCAGCCGGCCAGGCCATTTTTTCAGGCAATGATTGACCTGGTTCAGGACTGATAACCGGAATTGTTCGGGAATATCTGTCAATAAAAAGCCTTCAGCCATGCGCAAGCCAAATCCGATCCGCTCGTTAACCAATTCACGGTCGGTTAAAACTTCTTCTGACTCTATTACCGGTTTATCTGATTCGACCCGCTCCAGGTATTGATTCAAATCAGAACTATTCCACCAGCGCCGCCGGCCATCAAAACTATGGGCAGAAGGTCCAAATCCGATGTATGGTTCAATCCGCCAGTAATGCTGGTTATGGCGGCACTCAAATCCGCGCTGAGCAAAATTGGATATTTCATACCGCTGGTAACCATGCCGGGAAAGATAGTCTCTGGTCCGTAAAAATAATTCAGATGATGTATCATCCTGAGGTAGATGTATAGCACCAGCTTGTATCTGATCATGCAAGCCAGTATTTGATTCCGCCGTTAAAGAGTAACAGGAAAGATGCTGGGGCTTAAATTCAATTATTCGATCCAGATCAACCGACCATTGCGCCCAAGTCTGTTCAGGTAAGCCATAAATCAGATCACAATTAATATTCTCAAAACCGGCTTCCCTGGCATCAGCCAAAGCGGTTGCCACATCTTCGGTAGTGTGGATCCGGGTTAAAAACTTTATATTTTTTGCATTGAATGATTGAATGCCCAGAGAAATCCGATTTATACCCAACCGTCGATAATCTTTTAATTTGGAAAACGTGATTGATTCGGGATTGGCTTCCAAAGTTATTTCACAGGTGCTGCTTAAATTATATTTGGATTGGATAGCGGTCAGTATCGGTTGAAGTTGTGTCAGCGTGAGAAGACTGGGTGTCCCACCACCAATAAAAATCGAATCGAATTGCCAGGTCTCGGCCATTCCTTTCCACGTCTCAATCTCGTTAATCACAGCCGTGATGAAATTGGGAATTAAATGCTCCTGCTGGGCGAGGGAATAAAAATCGCAGTAGAAACATTTAGTGGTGCAAAAAGGGAAATGGAGATAAATACCGGCCTTAATCATTCCAAATGATACAAATCTTTGCTTTAAATTCCGCCTAAAAGAAAGCAACCACTAAATGAAATTAAGACATCGACTGGTGATAATCTTTATCGCACTGATGACAGCTCTGGCAATCTGGCTTGGGAATACCAGCAGTGATCCGGGGCAATTAAGAGTTGGATTCGATATCGATGATACCGTCTTGTTCAGCCGTGATATATTTACGAATCTTCCAATTGATAAGCGCAATCCAATTGATTTTGGCTGGGTCAATGTCCACGACCGTCAATATTCGCTCATAATTACACCGATTGCAGAATTGATCCATTTTTATCGCACACACGGGCATAAGGTTTACTTTATTACCGCCCGTCCCGGTATCAATGGGGACAGCGTAGCGGTGTTTTTAACCGGGCAGTTAGGCTTCCCTGTTAATAAGGACGAAAACCTGTTTTTCGAACCAAAGGAAACGATTGGTGATTTCCGTTATACAACCAAACATCGCCGTATAAAACAACTTGGTCTGGACTTATTCTATGGTGATTCGGATACAGACATCGCGGCTGCCTTAAAAGCAGGTGTACACCCGGTTAGGGTCGTTCGGCACCAATCGTCAATCGATCAATATGGCAAGAATTATTTTGGTAACACTTCTGACGGTACAACCAAACAGGCTCCTTTTTCCGCTAATGATTTAAAGCAATTTTACCAGGGATCAGTCGGGGTTTTCGGTGAAACCATTTATCCGCTGATTTGGGATCTACCAACTGACACAACACTAATCGGACAACCTGCACTATGAGATTCACTATTAAAACGGCTATTCTTCTAGCTTACAGTATCAGCTTGATTTCAGCGGCTGACATGGACTGGCAAGCACAATTCAGGGCTCGATTGGAACGACCTGATAAATTTCTGGAAGATGATATTTCTGCCACAACGCTTATCCGCACGCGCTCCCGTCTAATGTTCCGGATGCAACAGGATTATTTGTCAGCCGCTATGCAATTCCAGGAGGTGCATATCCTTGGAGCGGAAAAATCAAATTCCGGTCTGACCAAGCCCGATAGTACTCATTTCGGATTACACCAGGTCTATATGAGTGTTGACCAGTTGTTTTCACCCGGTTGGAATCTGACAATCGGGCGCTTCGAAGTGAATTTGGGAAACCAGCGCCTTTTCAGCTCCAATAACTGGAATAATTATGGCCGTTCATTTGATGGTATTCGATTGCAAAGTAGCGGCAGACGTTTTGGATCAGGTGAAATTTTTTCGCTCAAAATTCATGAGGCCTACAGCGATACACTTGGTGATGATTACGACAGTAATATAAATGGTATCTATCTTCGGCCAATTACCCTAAAACTCACTGGATTTAATCTTAATCAACTGGAGATTTATGGTTATCAGGAATTAAATCGTGGTGACACCAGCAGACGGCTGTTCCGCACAACTTACGGTTCGCGATTAAACCTGTCAGTTTTGATTTTGGGATTTGAAATTGAAGCTGCCCGGCAGGTTGGAAAAGATCAAAGTGATTTTGATATTGATGCCTGGTTTACGGTGACGAACCTGGAAGTGAGAACCGGATTTATACCTATCATTAAAAAAATTACATTCGGGCATGAATATTTCACTGGTGATGATATCAGTACATTAACCAGAGAAGGCTTTGCTAATCCTTATGGAGCTGGTCATAAATATCATGGTTATTTTGATAACCACACCTTTTTCCGTGATAATCTGCATACTGGCTTAAAAGAATGGAATATTAAAATAAACCTGACATTCAAACCACAGATCGGTACCGTGATCAAATACCATAATTTCAGGACTAGTTTGGATAATGGCGAAAAAATCGGGAATGAACTTGATCTGGAATACATCCAGAAGATCGGTAGAAATGGCAGCTTTATAATGGGCTATTCGGTCTATAATTATGGGCCAGCATCCGGCACACCAGGAGCAGGTGAAATGGCTTATACTGTTTTGTCAATAACACTCTGATCAGGACATTGATAAGTTCCTGCAGATCGGCGGATTAATTGCTAATCAGAGAAACTGTTAAGATCATCGCGGATTAATACCATAATAGCTGACTGGGGTACAATCAGGTAATTCATATCCTCAAATTTCACTTCAATTGCCGCTTTATTCAAAAATAGAGCGTAATCGCCCAACTCGGCCTGGGTCGGAATATACTTTACATCTTTCTGATCCCGTTGTTGCCAGGGTTCCTTACCAAGATCCTCAGGGTTGCTGACCGGTATTCCCGGACCTACTTCAACAATAACACCACCGCGAATTTCCTGCTTTTCCAATACACTGGGTGGTAAATATAATCCTGCCGCTGATTTCCTGCCCCCTTCATCCGGCTTGATCAGTACGCGATCACCGACCACAATGATCTGTTTATTTTTCTGACGCATACCGGAAATTAATATGGGAAGCCGGTTAGTGCAATTCACGCTACTGGTTGGTTTTAATTATAGCCAGACCGAATTTCGATCATGCCAATCAATGTTAATATAGTATCTAATCAGAATGAAATGGACCAGGTTTTAGCCATACGCCGGAAAGTTTTCATTGAAGAGCAGCAAGTCCCCGAGACAATTGAAATAGATAAGTACGAATCATTGGCTACACACATAATCGCCAGTTTGGACAACCTGCCAGTTGGTACTGCACGCTGGCGATCTACTGAAGAAGGGATTAAGCTGGAGCGGTTCGCTGTTTTGTCAGAATACCGAGGACTTGGAATTGGTACTGCTTTATTGAATTTTATGCTACGGGAAATTGACCGTAACAAAACTGTGTACCTGAATTCCCAATCTTCAGCGATTGAGTTCTACCTGAGAAATAATTTCGCGGTCATCGGTGAGATTTATTTTGAAGCTGGCATTCCCCATCAGAAAATGATCCTGGCGAAATAAATCGGATTGCTACTCGAGTATTACAAATTTATAACCCAAACTATGAATCAGTTCAATTCGATAATATAAACGGTGATTTACCCAGAAGTATCACCTTGGCTTGTACGGCAAATCTGTCCGGCTAATTAAAAATTACACAGTCTCAGTGTTTTCAGGTGTTTACCTTCCAATTGGATTTTACCTGCCATGATTAAAACCATCTATCGTTTTTAATCCCAATGCATATTCCGGACGCGCTTATAGTCTCTCTGAAAATCTACCTCCTCCCAAATCGAATCTCCAATGCTGCATATAAAGACCGGTAAGCCATCGTCAATTACTTCCTGAATAGCACGAAGATACCAAACTTGATGATTCTCTTTGATGGTAGCCATGGATACCAGTTTATCCATGAGATGGTTAATTCCACTGGCAGAAAATTTCATGATACCTATTGATTCAGCGGAGGCTTCCGAACTCATCATCGATTTATTAACAGCCAACAAACGTTCCCCATCGCTGCGAACCTTCATGTCATCTCCATCATATTCTTCCTTTACTTGAACCATGAGTGCATTCTCGTGGGGACATTGAAGTAATTTTTCCAGAATCTGATAATCAAATACGTTATCACCATTAATGATTATCGTTGGATGGTTACGAATCAGATGTCGTACATTCCATAATGACATGATATTATTGGAAATATCATAAAAAGGATTATATTCGATGTGGATGGACAAATCCCAAGAATGACCTTCGAAATATTCCTCAATTTTTTCTATTTTATACCCAGCTGATATAATAACCTCTTTTAATCCAACTTGAAGAAGACTGTCAAGTTGTTTGCCCAGAATTGTAGTATTGTTTAGTGATAGTAGACATTTGGGTTTTTCGCGTGTCAAATCAATGAGACGGGAACTGTTTCCTGCTGCCAAAATGACAACTTTCATGATCATATCCTTTATTGAATCTGAAAGAGATAATTTGGAATTAAACCAAGTGAATTTTCATCGTAAAAGGAAACTAAATTAAGGAATCAACTGTGAGTGCTCAAATATAATTCAGATTACATTAAAGTTAGTTAATTTTGCCGTTGGATGATATAGAATTAAGAAAAGGAATAATAAACTACACATGGCTACACTTTATTACCGTGCACGATCATATTACCAATACAGTTACATTTGGGAACTCTATCGCAATTTGGGCGGGCAATTCATTCTGGGCACCTCACCGAACTTTAAACTCCTTCAGCAGAAGGTAGGTGTCCAGCACAGCCACCTGTTACGGAAAGCACGGAAACTATCTCACCAGTACCGGGGAGTCATCCTGGAGATGACGCTGCCAAGGCGAAATTATTTAAAAAAATCAAAAAATTATCGTTATGTCCTAGTTTACCATGCCATGGGAAGCGATGAAAGTTTCCGGGGTAGGCATTTTCCAATTAATCGATACGACCATTATTTTGTTTCCGGTGAAAAGGATAAGTTAAAATACAAACATAATTCCTATGGTTTTAGGAATTATGAAAAACGTGTAGTTCCAATTGGGCACCTCCGATCTGATTTGATAATAAATGGTGTGTACCAACGTAAACAAGTTCTTGAGAAATTAAACATCCAAGATCGTAACCGTCAAAATATCCTGTTTACACCGACTTGGAAAAAAGGACACGGGACGTTATTAGATACCTATGAAAAATTTTGCACACTGATCCCCCGTGAACATAACCTGTTGATTCGGACTCATCCTTATGATTTGAAGAACTACGCAATTGTAGTTGATTATATCCAGAATAATCACATTGAAAATGTTTATCTCATTAATTCCAACGAAATCGATATTATCGAAAACATGGCTGCAGCGGATATAATAATAGGTGAAAATTCTTCAGTAATGTATGATTGGCTTTTTTATAATAAACCCATCATTTTCGTACAAAACATAGGTACGATTCTGGAAACTGCACCATGGGCTACCCAAGCGAAATTTAATATCTTCACTTGCGGATACACGTATGATCCAGATGACGATAACATTATGGAATTAATTAATCAATCCTTAGACCAGCATCCATTTGCAGAACAGATTGACTTTGTAAAGGATAATACTTTTTATTATAATGATGGCTGCGCCAATGAACGAGCTTCTGACTGGATTAATGATCAATTAGCACAATTCTGATCCGGGAAGGCCTTAACTAAACCCTATTATTCCATGAAATACTAGTCAGAAATTCTAAAGCTCACTCAGTTGCTTTCCCATCCTTAAAATAAAGATGAAGTGAAGTTTCAAATTCTTTTTTATATTTCTTTTCCTCAGGGCTTTCATGAATCATTGGATAACTGAACACCAGCTGATGTATACTTTGGTAGGTATAAACGGGTTCAATCAGGAAGGCAGAAAATCAAGCAACAAATGTTACAAATTAGATATTCCCAAAATATGGGCATCAAAGAAATAAACCAGGTAAATTACCATCTGCTCAAAATGCTAAAAGTACACCTTAACTTATTGGCTCAAGTGTCCGAATGATAAAACTACATACCTGAAGGGCTAATTAGATGGCGGGAACAGCAAAATTAACCGGTGACAATCTTACGGTTGCATTAAAAATGTTGAATGATGTCACCACAGTTCTGGATTCGATGCAGATCAGGTATTGTATAGATGGGGGTACGCTTCTGGGGATCATGCGGGAGAATAGACTGCTGCCGTGGGATGACGATTTGGATCTTTTTACTCCCGCCGACGGATTAAAGCGGGTCAAAGCTGCCATGTGGAAACTACGACGATTGGGCTACTGGACGGCTACTCATCACCTTAGGGTCGACCGACCACCTTTCAAGAGGGGCGGAGCTCGGGTAATAAAGGTCAAAACCAGAAAATGGCTGTTACCCGACGGACCGATAAATCTGGACATATTCGTAAAATACAAGTTCGGTGACGATTATTACTGGATTGCCGGGTCCAAAAAAAATTATGTCATAAAATCAGTGCCGGCGGAATATTACGAACAACTGACCCAGATCGAATTCAATAATAAAAAACACTGGATTCCGGAAGCCTACGAAGACTATCTCACAGTTCGCTTTGGTGACTGGAGAATTCCGGTCAAGGAATGGAATCACCGGCGTGACGATAAAGCCATCCGCTCCTAGCCCAGGTTCGATTCCCAGCATGTCCATTGTAGTACACAGTGTAAATGGAGCAATCTCGTTCGTAATCTTCTTTTACACTAACTGGTATAATATTAAAAGTATAATGCGGTAGTTTACCTGGACTGGCGCATTTAGCAGGCCTGCTCTATAGGCGTTTTTTGATAAATGCGTGAATAGCCTCTGCTGATCGTGTACCTGAAGAGACATTTGTTAACTCTATCGAATCTTGAAAGTACTTGGACTGTGCAGAAAGGTATTGGCCATGGATTTGAAATGCACTACCAAGTGCACTGTCCAATTGAGATAATTTTTCAACTACAGATCCCAAATGCCAGTGAGTGTAATGAAGATTGTTTTCCCATGAAATCTTTTGGCTATTAAGGAAAACACAGGGACGGGGATTCAATAAATACTCAACAATCTGACTACTTACATCACTAAGATAGATGTCGGCTAATTCAGTATAGGTAATATCAATTGAAGAACGACTGCCCAAGTCAATATGGATATTTGGAATATCTTTGTAGCTCCAGAGCGACATCCAACGTCGTTTACGTCCTTTCAATTCAACATGTGGTGCAAAAATTAAATTATAGTGTGAACTTTGTTTAAAATAATTGAGTATTTTTTTTCCCCACCTATACCATGATGAAAGTCGGGGTTCGAAATGGGGATTGTACAGAACAACTGGTCTTTTCTCTTTGAACAATTGTCTGGCCGAGGTTTCAGCAGGGGGTACTACGTCAAATTTAGGATAGCCTACCATAGCCCAATTATCCTCGGTCAATAAACCCAATCCATTAAGTCGACGATATTTCTTCGGACCATAAAGCAAAAAATAATCAAATTTCCGCAAGCGTTCAGGAAGTTCGCGATTCCGGTCGCCAGCACCATGGAAAACCGAAATATACTTGGGAGAAGTTATGTTATGTACATTGATAAGCCGCAGTAAAGAATCGCTTGTATCAACGATAACATCCATATCCCTGAAACGGTGAGCATGAAGATCAATCATTTTGTAGGATTTTGGAAATGGCCGATTTCGTATATTGAAATAACGGAACATCATTAACTGTGGCAGTTCATGGATCAAGCAACGATGATCTGGATAACGGGAGCTTAATTCATTCAATATATCAGTGGTGTCTTTGTAAGCTGAAAAAATATGCACATCAATACTATTGTTAAGTAATGAAAGTTCAAATGCTGTGGTCGCAGAATGATATACATGATAGCTGTGACGAAAATATGGAAAGGCAACATTTGTAGGCATGAGTGTTCAGCTGTTATTTCGTTGATATCGGTGTAAAACAGGCAAATTTTATCCTTGCATTCTTTTGGGATATGAAAATGAAATTACCGCAAACTAAGACTCACTAATAATTAAAGTATAGCCAGCGTGCCTGAATAAAACAAGGCATTTGAAATGCTGAACAGCGATGAAATGTTAAGATTTTATATTAGTATTTAGTCTGTAATATCTACGTCATTGATGAAGTTTGGTGACGCTAACCAATCATAATTCAAGTTTAATTTTGTAGAAATCCCAAGTATATTTCGGCCTGCTAATTATTATGATCAGTCTTCCAAACAAAAAGCAATGTCACAGTATAATATCACCAAATTATACATGAATAATTAAGTCAACCAACCAAACACTATTATTGCATGATTCCACTTAAATAAATATTCCACCGGATAAAATGATCAACCCAATTATTTTTGATAGAAAATTATAAATATGAAGTGGCGCTTGAAATCATCGGCCAAGTCACAGTTTAGTACACAACGTGCTACCAGATTACTCCTATATACAAAAAAAATTCTCGATCAATATAATCTAAAATATTGGCTTGATTCAGGCACATTGTTGAGTATATATCAAAATGAAATACTTGTATCGCAAAATGGGAATATGACTATTGGCATTTATAGAAATAACTTAGAAAAAATTATATCATTGAAAAGGTCCTTTTTCCCGTGGTATAAAATGAGATTAAAATATGATCATTCAGGATACAAATGGATCGATGGTAACATCACCAAGGTCTGCTTGGAACCAATGTTCGTTGGAAAGAAGAAAAAATTCGGTCTTGAATTAATTATTAAATTTACTGTTGGCGATTATACCCGTTGGACCGATGGTTTTTCCTGTAAGCAGGTCTTATCAAAATTTTATACAAAGGTTGAGATGATATCCTCTTATGAAGTGTCATTTCCAATTCCAGGATATATAGAAGAATATCTGGGTTTTCGATTTAGAGATTGGCAAGAAGGGCTAATTGGTTGGGATTCAAATTCGCATGATGGAGCCATTATAGACAAGAATTCCATGTTTAGTCTTGCAAGGAAAACACGAAAATCAAAGCACCAATTATATCGTAAAGATATTCGTTTGGAAGGAAAAAAACTTAATGTAATGAAATCTTTGCTGTCTGACACCGTTGATATATTTGACCGACAGGGAATTAACTATTGGCTGGATTGCGGAACATTACTGGGCATTATTCGAGATAATAAGTTAATACCTTGGGATCATGATGCTGATATCGCAATAAGTAGTAAAGATTCATCTCAGGTGTTACAGGCCCTTAAAATGCTACCTGCTAAATATCGGGTCAGTTTACGTCGTGATTACACAGGAAGGTTGCCTGGTACATTGCGAGTGATTAGAATCAAATTATTGAAATATAAGCCACTAAGGCTGCTTCGATATAGAGAAATACACCTTGATATATATGTAAAATATAAATTCAAGAATTATTATTATTGGATCGAGATGAAAACACCAAAAAGGATTGGTGCTGAGTACCACGACCACTTAGATCATATAAATTGGAACAACAGAAAATGGGCCATCCCTTCCAAAGTTGAACAATATCTTACGAAACGTTATGGAGAGTGGAGGGAGCCCCAGGAATCATATGATCCAAGCCTTGATGATCTTGCTATCTATGAAGAACTTCAGTATAAACCAAAATCAGAAGGCCTTTTCAGTGATAACTATTAAATATTAACTGTCATAATTTTCAGACGTTAGTAATGTGTGATAATCATTCTTACATTTGATAAAGATGCAAAATACACTCATCAAAATACTTCTCCCGTTTATTTACCTGGCTAATAAAATTCTTCCTATTACTAAAGGTAAAATTATTTTTACCAGTAAAAAGGGACAGTTCTATGGGAATCCGATGTACTTTTTTAAATACCTGGTTGAAGTTGGTTGGGGCCGACCAATTTGGATTACACGATCCGAATCCGTATTCAACGATATTTGCGATAAATATTCTCCAAAAAATGTTATTCTGGCAAAAAACATCAAAGGATATTTCTTATATATTTACCATTATTTGACTTCTGAGGTAGCAATAACCGGTAATAGAAGTGATTTTTGGAATATTTTAAAATATACCAAAACAACCAGACGTAAGATTATCAATGTTGGTCATGGTCTATTGGTTCCAGGCACAAAAAAAACAGGCATCGAAATACGTCCCAAGAAAAAAATTATTAGAAGTGAAATTAAGAGAAGAAGAGCAGTTACCTATTACGCGATGTGCTCAGATATTGAAAAGTACATTCGATCCGCAGCTTACTTTGTTGATATAAATAAATTTATTGTTACCGGTGTGCCGAGAAGTGATATAGTTATCAAGAATCTGAACAATCAAAACCAGCTTTACCAGATTCTCAACGATCTAATTTTGCCAAAAATAAGTTTTGAAAAAATTATTCTTTATGCCCCAACTCACAGAGATGTTGGGAAATGGAAAATCAGCAACCAGGAAAGTGTCTTTTTCCCTTTTAAAGATTTTCACGTTGACGGTTTAAATACTTTTTTATCGGATAACAACGCTATCTTGTTATTAAGAACTCACGATAACGAAAATAAATTTGGTTCGGGTGATCAATCACAGGTTGAATCAATAGTCGATAACGATCGAATTTTTTATTTTTCACATTCAATTTTAGCTGAGGTGAATGAAATATTGCCGATCGTTGACCTGTTAATAACTGATTATTCTACTATTGCCATCGATTTCCTATTATGCAATAAACCTATTATCTATTTCCCTTATGATCTGGAACAATATCCACGGGGTATTATATTAGATTACGATTCCTGGACACCTGGTGAAAAAGTTTATGATTTTGAGAATTTCCTTTTAACTGCCCAGGAGAATTTAATCCATCCCAAAAATGGCAGTTCAGAAAGAGAACGTCTTAAAAAATTATTCCATCACTATTTGGACGGTAACAGTTGCGAACGAATATTAAACTATATTGAGAATTGAAGTGGTATTTTGAATTTAAGATTTAATATTATCTATTCTCCCGGAGATGTGCAGTACTCAAGATTATTTCTGCTAAGTCTGTTAAAATGGTCTGAATGTAGCTTTAGAATAGTCAAATATGGTTGCACAGACCAAGAAAAGGAAATGATAATACACATTTGTGATAATTATTCTCGTCTGGAACATTATGAATTATCTTCGGACAATATATTTTCTCACGGAGCTGCTCTATCGCATCTTCAATCAATTGAAGATATGCACAAAGAATTTCAAAATGAATTAAATTGGATTGTAAATTGACATTTAAGCTTTGATGAGGACCCGGAGACTAATTCTAATCCAACTTTTCCAATGCATGAACAATATCTAATAAAATTTTACCTATTTATCAATAATACTTTATAAATTGACCGGGCAAAACGGAATTCTGGAAAATTCGATAAGTTAGATAGTAAATTTGAATTCATAATGTTTCAAGACTGTTGACTCAAAACAATAATATTAATGACTAAATCCGTTTATCTTCGACTAGCAAGTTTTGTCTTTTCTTACTGGCCCTATTTACTCATTTCAATGATCGCGGCAGTTATATTCGTCGTGTTGAACGGTACTTCTTTATGGCTTACTGCCTCACTGGTGAATAACATATTAACTGATTTTAATCAAGTTGTCGTTCAAAACCAGGAATTATTGTCCAACCCTAGCTTGACCCTGAATGACCAGCTGAAATTATGGACCAATCAATTGGTACTGCGTGATACACCCGTGGACACATTGAAAATGTTATGTATTATTATTTTGGCAGTTTTTATTTCAAAAAATGTTTTTTTATATATAAAAGATATCCTTATTGCTTTCATCCAGTACCGTTTGATAACTGAATTACGGGAAAAACTTTATGAGCATTATCATTCCATGTCGCTTTCATTTTTCAATGATCGGCGAACGGGTGTGCTTTCATCGATAATAATTAATGATGTCGCTAATATGCGACGTGCGTTTGCTACCACTTTTCAAAAGCTATTGGTGGAGCCGATCAATATGTTTTTCTTGCTGGTGTTGTTATTTGTGATCTCCTGGAAGCTAACATTGATAGCCCTGCTGGTGGTACCACTTGCCGGAGCTACTATTATTTTAGTTGGGCGCAGTATTCGCCGTAAATCCCGACGGACTGCAGTGAAAATCGCCGGAATCATGAATATTATCAGCGAAACTTTTACATCGATGCGCATTGTTAAAGCATTCACAATGGAAGATTATGAAATCAAGCGTTTTAAAGCTGAGACCAGCAAATTCTTCCAATTAATTATGCGCCGCGCGCGCTTGAGACACATCTCAACGCCGGTTACCGAGTCAATGGGGGTCATCATCGGTGTAACGATCCTATGGTTTGGTGGCCTGGAGGTATTTAGTCAGTCTGGAATCAGCGCTGAGGATTTCATTCGTTTTATCATCTTGATGTTTTCCATCTTGACACCGATAAAATCACTAACCAACGTGAACATAAATTTGCAGGTTGGGGTAGCTTCGGCGGAGCGAGTATTTAAAATTCTTGACACTGAATCGGCCATTCAGGAAATCAATGATCCTAATCCAATCGAATCTTTCGACTCTGAGATAGCTTTCCAACAGGTTTATTTTAATTACCAGGACGATGATGATCGGGTATTAGAGAATGTCAACTTTACGATAAAAAAAGGACAGGTCATTGCATTGGTGGGTCCAAGTGGTGCCGGTAAATCCACGCTGGCTGATCTGATACCACGTTTTTTTGATGTCACCAGTGGCGAGATAATAATAGATGGGATAGATATTCGAAATATTTCCTTGAAATCGCTACGTGGATTAATGGGAATTGTTACTCAGGAAACGCTCTTATTTAATGATACAATCGCTGCTAATATTGCTTATGGCTTACCTGACATATCTCGATCAGCTATTGAGCAGGCCGCAAAAACAGCCAATGCATTGGAATTCATCGAGAAATATCCGGAAGGATTTCAAGCTGTCATCGGTGAAAAGGGTGTTAAGCTATCCGGAGGTCAGCGGCAACGCCTGGCAATCGCGAGGGCAGTCCTGAAAAATCCACCGTTGTTGATCCTCGATGAAGCCACATCCTCGCTGGATACTGAATCTGAGCAAAAAGTACAAAAAGCAATCGAATCGCTGATGCGCGATCGAACTGTGCTGGTAATTGCGCATCGTCTTTCAACCGTCCAAAACGCGGATAAAATCATTGTACTGGAACATGGACGCATAGTCGAAACAGGGATCCATAATGAACTAATACAGAATGATGGTCTTTACAAGCAACTCTATTCTAAACAATTCGGGACATAGGACTGGAGTTTCAATAAGAATTTGATGACAATTTGTACTAAAACTAATAAAGAACTCATTGGATATATTATAAAGCTAAAGGTTTTATGTGTATTTCTTGCTTGGAGGACTCCCTGTACGCTCGGGATTTAAAGAATTGGTTATTAACTATTTTCATCAATTCTGGTTCTTTTGGATGAGAAAAACGCAAGCATCGGAGAAATAAGTGAAAAAGGTTTACGTGGGAATGTCAGCCGATTTATTCCATTTCGGTCATTTAAATATTATCAACGAAGCAAAAAAACTGGGGTACTTAATCGTTGGTGTTTTAACAGACGAGGCGATTGCCAGCTATAAGCGACTACCTCATGTGCCATTTAACCAGCGAAAGCTGATCGTGGAGAATATTCGTGGCGTTGATGAGGTTGTTCCTCAGGAATCACTTGATTATGTCCCAAATTTGCGGAAGATAAAACCCGATTTTGTCGTTCATGGTGACGATTGGAAAACCGGTGTCCAAAAAGAAACCCGGCAGAGAGTTATTGATGCTTTAAATGAATGGGGCGGAAAACTGGTTGAACCAACTTATACTGCTGGTATATCATCGACTCAATTAATAAAAGCGGTGACCGAAAAGGGCACAACACCCAGCAAACGTCAGAAGACATTAGGACGTTTATTAGATGCAAAGCCGATTGTGAGAATACTGGAAGCCCACAACGGCATTACCGGTCTGATTGTTGAAAAGACAAAGGTTGAAGTCGGTTCCGGAGTCCGTGAGTTTGATGGTATCTGGCTAAGCAGCCTGACGGTGTCAACTTCCAAGGGTAAGCCGGATACTGAAGTGGTTGATTTTTCCTCTCGTTTTCAGACTATTGATGAAATTCTCGAAGTAACGACAAAACCAATAATCGTGGATGGTGATACCGGTGGAGGCATAGAGCATTTCAGGTTCCGGGTGCGAACCCTGGAGCGAATGGGTGTTTCTGCAATTATTATTGAAGATAAAATCGGAACAAAGCGCAATTCACTCTTCGGTACTGATGTTGTTCAAGAACAGGATTCGATCCAGCATTTTGCAGAAAAGATATCCACCGGTAAAAATGCACTGGTAACATCCGATTTCCTGATTATTGCCAGAATCGAAAGTTTAATCCTGAAACAGGGAATGGAAGATGCAATTAAGCGCGCAAAGGCTTATATAGCCGCTGGCGCGGATGGAATCATGATCCACAGTAAGGAAAAGGATGGCCAAGAGATAATCGATTTCTGTAAGCAATTCAGATCATTCGAACCAACCCTTCCACTGGTTGTAGTGCCATCTACCTATGGCCACCTTACGGAAACAGAGCTTGCTGAACTAGGCGTCAATATTGTCATTTATGGGAATCACTTGATTCGCAGTGCCTATCCATCAATGGTCCGGACGGCAGAAACAATCCTAAAAACCGGACGCTGTCAGGAAGCTTCTGAAGAATTGTGCATGCCAATCAAGGAAATCTTAACCCTGATCCCTGAGGATTACTAATGAGCATTTCACCAAGCTATTTCTTCGAGCTACTAAGTGAAAAAGGGATTGATTTTTTTACTGGTGTACCCGATTCTCTGCTAAAAGAATTATGCCTTTGTCTGGATGATAATATTTCTGCCAGCAATCATATTATCACAGCTAACGAGGGCAATGCCATCGGACTGGCTGCCGGGTATCACCTGGGGACTGGGAAATTACCCTTAGTTTATATGCAGAATTCCGGCCTGGGAAACGCTGTAAATCCATTAATCTCGCTTTGTGATCCAGAAGTGTATTCAATTCCAATGCTGGTTGTAATCGGCTGGCGCGGAGAACCAGGAATTATTGATGAACCTCAGCATAAAAAACAAGGTTTGATCCAGGAAAACCTATTAACCGCTCTGGATCTACCCTATGTTACACTCGCTGCCACTGAGGATAATCTGGAATTAAAATTAAATACAGCTGTGACCAGTGCCCTGGCTGGCAATCGACCATTTGTACTGCTGGTCAAAAAAGGGACTTTCGGTAAATACGAAAAATCACCGGACAAGCCAGCTTCTGGTTTAATCTCCCGGGAAGAAGCATTAGAACTAATTCTGGAATATCTTCCGGATGATGCAATAATCGTTTCCACGACTGGAAAAACATCGCGGGAGATTTTTGAAATACGAGATACCAGGAGTGAACCTCACCATAAAGATTTTCTTACGGTTGGATCCATGGGGCATTGTTCCTCCATCGCCCTTGGTATCGCTTTAGCTCAACCAGACCGTAAAGTTTTCTGTATCGATGGTGATGGTGCTTTGATCATGCATATGGGAAGTCTGGCAACGACAGGCAAGCTGCAAACTAAAAACTTGTATCATCTATTGATCAATAATAAGGTGCATGAATCGGTTGGAGGGCAAAAAACAGCTGCTGATGAAATAGATATACCAGGACTGGTTAGATCAAATGGTTACAATTCGGTTTTTTCGTGCGGTGAAAAGACCGAATTGAAGTCGTCCATTGAAAAGTTCGTTCAGGAAACTGGGCCAGCTTTCCTGGAATTGATCGTGCAACCAGGTTCACGAAGTGATCTTGGTCGTCCCACGATCAGGCCCGTCGATAACAAACAAGAATTCATGAAATACATTGCCGGTAAATAAAATACTTATAGTGAAACCTACCCGCTTGCGGATCCTTCGATTCAAATATGGCTAACGTTTATTATAATCCAGTAAAGATAATTGATAGTGAAAACTGGATCGATTCCTGGCACGCAATCCAGGAAGAGCTTGGAGTCATTAAACCATTAGTGATCACATTTAAGGAGAATGTCAGCCGCTTGAGGCTGAACAAATTTTTTAATCCAGACAGTATATATACTGCAGTAGTCAATAATCCTACTTTCGCCAGTTGCCAGGAAGCAATCGAATTCAGACAAAGCAACAATTTTGATTGTATTGTTGCAATCGGTGGAGGTTCGGTCATGGATACTGCCAAAGCAGTATCGGCTGCACGGGGAACGGGAATTTATGATTTATCGGAATTACTGAATTTCAGTGATTCATATCCTGACCGGATTCCTTCTGTGTTTATTCCAACGACACATGGAACATCAAGTGAAGTGACTATGTGGGCAACTATCTGGTATCCGGCTGAAAATAAAAAATATTCTCTGTCACATCCAGATTTATATCCCGATTATGCTATCCTTGACGGTACCCTGACTGTAAGCCTACCTCTGGATATATCGCTATCCACAACTCTTGATGCAATGAGTCATAGTTTTGAGGCTATCTGGAATAAAAATTCAAATGATCAGTCCACACAATATGCTATCCAGGCCATCAGCCAGATTTTCGAAAATATTGAAGGTTTAAAGAGTAATCCCTCAGACATAAGTATTCGCCGAAATTTACTCAAGGCTGCCAATACCGCCGGACTGGCATTTTCAAATACCAGGACCGCGGCAGCCCATTCGATCAGTTATCCATTAACATCTTTCTTTAATATTCCCCACGGAATAGCCGCTTCCATGCCTTTAATTCCTTTAATTGAAATCAATCAACGAGCAATTACACAACAATTGGATCAGATCAATGCCAAATCAAATCTAAAAAGTAATGCCGAATTGCAAGTTTTGATTCAATCAATACCGGGAAATAAAATAAAATTCAATCTAAAAGATTGGGGTGTCTGCCGTGATGACCTACCAAATCTGGTGGATTATTCGTTTACCAAAGGTCGCATGGATAATAACATTATTGATCTAACCAAAGATGATGTAATCTGGATCCTAAACGAAATATATTCATGAGAGCTGGGATTATTTTAAGATGACTCACATTGTGACATTCAGTAGGCGGCGATTCTGAATTATTTATTTTTTATAACCAAGCCCTATTCTTTTCCAATTCTTGAACCGATCCAGGACGCGGCGAAAAAATCAGATCGTGGATCCGTGGCCTGGTTTACTGCCAGTACAGCGAAAAATCATCCTCCACCAGGACAACAGTTACATTCCACAGAGGAAGTCCTTGAATATGCCCCGGATGCAATCCTGGTGCCTGGTAACATTGTCCCACATTTCTGGCCGGGATTAAAAGTACAGATATTTCACGGTATCGATGATGAACCAAAAGGATTCTATCGCATCACTGGCTTCTTCGATCTCTATTGCACTCCAGGACCCGTAACAACAGCCCGATTCGATGAACTTGCGCAACGGTACAAACATTTCCTGGTTAAAGAAACCGGATGGCCCAAATTAGATCCGGTCAGTAAGCTTACAAGCCTAGCAGATGAAGAAATCAATGACCTTAAAGCGAATTACGGCCTGAATAATGATTCACCAGTAATTCTATATGCACCAACATTTCCTCCAAAATACACATCAGCTCCAGACCTGCTGCCTGCAATCACCGGATTAAAGGATAAGTACCAATGGTTAATAAAATTTCACCCACTGATGAATCCGGATATTCGCAATGAATATGAATCTCTCAAGGATGATAGATTCAAGATATGTGACCGATTGAATGTTATCGACTATATGCTGCTGGCCGACCTGCTGATTACCGATACTTCTTCGGTGGCCTATGAATTCTTACCTTTTAACCGCCCTTTGATAACCTTCCGGGCAATCGCACGACAGGATAAGGGAATTAATATTCAAGATGCACGAGAATTATCTAGCGCAATTGAACGATCTCTGGTGGCTCCTATGGAATTTGAAAGTCAGCGGAAAAAATATCTGAATCAGATCCATCCACACTCCGATGGAAATTCTGCGCGGCGTATTTTGGATTGTATTGAAATGATTGTTAAGTCTGAACAAACAGACAGCCTTAAATCAAAACCACACAATTGGGTTCGCAAATACCAAATCAAGAAGCTGATTAGTGGTTAGGTACTACAGATAGTGAGTAAAATAAAAATCCTATTTAAAATGTTCTACCTATACCACAAGGCAGCCTATGATCCACTGCTGGAGCTATTTACACAAGATCCAAAATATGATGTAGCAATATCCTTAACACATGATGTTAAACGATCTTTTGGATTGATCAATCGACAGCAATCAAGAAATTTCCTGCAGAAATTCAAGGATGAGAAATTTCGAATCACAGATGAAAATGAACAATTTGATATTGTAATTGCGCCTGACCTGGTAGATGAAACTCGATATGGAAAAACATTGTTATGTTTGATCTACCACGGAATCATATTTACTAAAACGGTTACTTTCCGTGAGCTGAATAAACACCGTAATCAGCGTTATATGATTTTTGCGGAGGGGGATTTTTCTGTTAAACAACTGGTTGATTCCGGTCACACCGGAGCATGCGAAATCTTTAAAACCGGTTACCTGAAAATGGATCCCTATTTTCAACATGGATCATTTGATCGTAACCGGATTTTAACCGAACTTGGACTGAATCTGAATAAGCAGACTGTATTATTCGCACCGACTTACAAACCGACCTGTGTTTACGAGATTCGGGAAAATATTTTCAGAATAACTGATCAGTATAACCTGATCATCAAGCTGCACCATTACGCCTGGTCAGGAAAGTACGCGCGCCACAGTCAGCATCGGATTTTTGAGCGGCAGATATCCAAGTACCCCAATGCTGTTTTGATACCACAATCAGACTATAATATTCTTCCTTTTCTTTATGTTGCCGATACCATTTTATCGGAAGCATCCGGGGCACTCACCGAATTCCTCGCGACCGGTAAGATCGGAATTATCTATAATCTTGACAATGACCGCCTCAAACATTCTGACGGCGAAAATCTACTGATCTGGGATAACCGGGAATACCTGAAAGATTCTTTTGTTCATATCAATAGTCCCGATGAACTGGAATCCGGAATTCATAAAGCAATAAATCCGGATTTGACTATGCTAACAGCCGCCCGTAATGATCGCGACCGCTTTTTTTACAGATTAGATGGACATGCCGCTGAAAGGACTAAAAATGAAATCGAACGGTTATTTCTGGAAGGATCGCATTTTAATCCTGTAAATTGAAATATGCTTGAGATTTATCCCTTTCAAGGTTGGTATTATAACCAATCCATACTAAATGATCTGAGTACGGTAGTTACTCCTCCTTACGACAATATATCCCCTGCGGATCGGCAACATTATCGAGCGGCTTCGGAATATAATTTTGTAAACCTGATATTAAATGACGCCCCCGGTGACCAGCGCTATCCCGAGGCAGCACGTTTACTGGAAAAATGGACTACACAGGAAATCCTGATCCAGGATTCGATACCGGCTTTTTACCTGCTTACTCAAACATACGACTTAAACTCACGCCCTGTTACGCGCACCGGCATAATTGCCGAATTGAAGCTGGAGGAGTTAGGAACAGGTGTCTTACCCCACGAGAGAACATTCCCCAAGCATATCCGGGATCGTTATCAATTGATGGAAACCACCAGTGCCAATTTAGGTCAGATTTTCATGAGCTACCGCGATAGGGGTGGAACGGTGGAATTATTAGCTGACCAGATAAAAGCAAGACCAATATTAATCGATTTCAACCGCGATGGAATTCATTTTCAGGTCTGGCGTATCACCGATCCTGCTATGATTACACGAATCCAGGCTGTCATCAGCCAGGATTCAGTCATAATTGCCGATGGCCATCATCGCTACAAAACCGCCCTGGAATTCAATCATGATCACCCTGAATTACCTGGCTCTGACCGCGTAATGGTAACGCTGGTAAATGCCTATGATCCCGGAATGGAAATTTTACCAATCCACCGTTTGATAAAGGATGTGAAAATCCAACCGGGTGAACTCACCTCCAGACTAGAAACCCAATTTAACTGCCACGACCATCAGTCTGTTTCAGAATTGCTGGCAGAATTGGAGAGTTTCAGTTCAATGGGTACCAATCATATCGGATTGATAGATACCCGAAACTCAACATTTCGGTTGCTGGAGTATTCACCACCAGAACCAGTACTGGATGCAACTGTTTTGCATGATATTATATTAAAGAAGATTGCCGGTATCGATACCAATGCTGTGGACCAAACGGACCAAGTGACCTATCTGCGTGGAGTCGGTATTAAGGATTATCTGGACCAACATTTAAATGACTATGATCTGGTTGCCTTGTTGCGCCCACCTGTTTTAGATCAGGTTTTCAATCTAGCAGAACAGGGTCGGGTCATGCCTCAGAAGACCACCTACTTCTTCCCCAAAGTATACTCCGGTATTATCCTGCGCCGCTTCAAATAATTTAATATCCTCCCTGCTTTTCCTCGCTTACTAATCTGCATTTCATTTATATTTTTATACCAAATGCATACAAATAATGCGCAGATCGTTGAAATTCCATTACCGAACATCGACAGCTATTAATATGATATTGGCACAATGACTTATTGTAAGACATTTTTCGAACCCTATCCAATCATTCTACCAGCTCTGATTCGATTATTTAATTAAAACTGGATTATGGCTGGGGGAATCTCAATTTTCACAAAAGGAGTAATCAATGAGCGTTGATTTGAAGCTTGAAAATCTGGATAAATTATTTCCCAGTGACTTCAACCAGGAACAGATCGCCAAAGCAAAAACAGCTTTTCTGAAACAGTTAGCTCTCAGTGCCCATAAATTCTATGGTGGCAAGATGCAGACCGTCCCGAAAGCCGCTGTTTTCGGCTTTAACTGGTTCAATGTCTGGTATACACCAGGCGTATCTAAGATATCAACAACAATCCGCGACGATAACGATACCAGTTTCGATTTATCCAATCGCGGAAATCTAGTAGCCGTCGTTACCGATTCCACCCGCGTACTGGGTGATGGTGACTGCACACCTCCCGGTGGTTTGGGCGTCATGGAGGGTAAGGCTTTTTTAATGAAATATCTTGGTGGTGTCGACGCTACTGCCTTGTGCATGAATAGTCGCAATGCCAAAGGTGAAACTGACCCGGAGATTATTATCGACTTTGTGAAACGGTTGCAACCAAGTTTCGGAGCTATCAACCTTGAGGATATTTCACAACCGAACTGCTATAAAGTACTCGATACTTTACGAGAAGAATGTGATATACCGGTCTGGCATGATGATGCCCAGGGAACCGGTTCAGTCACAGTGGCAGGTTTAATCAACGCCCTGAAAGTCGCAGGCAAGGAAATGGACAATGTCCGGATTGTGATGTTTGGTGCCGGTGCTTCCAACACGACTATTGCCCGTCTGTTGATGAAAGCAGGGGCAGATCCGCAAAGAATGGTCTTATTTGACTCAAAAGGATCGCTGCATACCAGTCGCGAAGATATTAAATCGGATCCACGTTTTTACCGTAAATGGGAATTATGCCAAGCTACCAACCCGGAGAATTTCCCCGATATGACCACTGCCTGTAAAGGAGCTGATGTGCTTATTGCTCTCTCCAAACCCGGTCCAGATACAGTAAAGCCTGAATGGGTGGCATCGCTGGCGGAGAAATCGATCGTTTTCGTCTGTGCTAATCCGATACCGGAAATCTATCCCTACGCCGCCAAGGAAGCGGGCGCATTCATTGTTGCAACCGGCCGTGGTGATTTTCCCAATCAGGTCAATAATTCCATGGGATTCCCGGCAATCTTGAAAGGCGCTTTGATTGTCCGTGCCCGTAAGATCACTGATGAGATGGCGCTTGTCGCCGCCCGTTCACTAGCCCGTTTCTCCGAGCAAAAAGGTATCAATCCTGCGTATATCACACCCACAATGGATGAAGCCGGCGTCTTTCCCTATGAAGCCGCTGATGTTGCCATGCAGGCTATCAAAGATGGTGTTGCCCGGATTGAGATGACCCGTGATGAGGCTTATGCAATTGCGGAAAGGGACATATCATATGCCCGAGGTCTAGCTGATAATCTGCTGCAGAATGGATTCATTAAGCAACCACCGGCCGAAATGATTGAAGAAGCGATTCAATTTGCGATTAAGGAAATCAGCTAATACTACAATTACTATCAACAAAATAAAAACGGATCCGCATGGATCCGTTTTTATTTATAGGAGTTTGATTATAATTAATAATTCAGTCCAACCTGCCACATCAGGAAAGCCAACTGATCGATTATTGCTTCGATTTTCTTATTAATTGGTTTACCCACACCGTGACCAGCATTCCGTTCATACCTTAAAAGTACCGGCTTTGTGCCGACATTCTTCTTTTGCATAAGGGCAGTCATTTTACAGGCATGCAAGGGGTCCACCCGAGAATCATATTCGCTGGCAGTAAACAGTGTTGCCGGGTAATCGGTGTGCGATCGAACATTATGATAGGGAGAATAGCGGTAGATAAAATCGAATTGAGCGCGATTCTCGGTTGAACCGAATTCCGGTATCCAGAGGCTGGCAATGCTGAATTTATGGTATCGAACCATATCAAGTAATGGAACTGCACTGACTGCCGCTTGCCAGAGATCTGGTCGTTGAGTGATTGCCACTCCCACCAGCAATCCTCCATTACTACCACCAACAACTGCCAATTGCTCCGAATTGGTGTAGGCATTATCAATCAACCACTCCCCTGCTGCAATAAAATCATCATAACTGTTCTGCTTTTTGTCCAGGCGTGCAGCTTCATGCCATTCTCGACCATATTCGCCACCACCCCGGATATTGGCAACTGCATAAACACCACCAGCCTCAATCCAGGTCAAAGCTGTCTTGCTGAAATAGGGATTCAATGATACATCAAAGCCACCATAACCGTACAATAATGTTGGATTACCACCATTTAGTTCAATTGAATTTTGGTGGATAATAAACATCGGTATTGATGTACCGTCCATGGATGAATAAAAAACCTGGATTGTAGAATAAGCAGACAGATCGATGATACTAGCACCTGATTCCAATTCCATCATCCTGTCCGTGAAAAAGTCAAAATGATAGATTGTCGGCTGGAAAACAAATGACTCAAAATTAAAAAACAGATCGTAAGAATGGATATCACCACTGATCTCTGTAATTGAACCAATCATTGGCAACGGTATTTCCCACTTTCGCTTGCCATCCAGAGAATACATCCAGAGCTGTGATACCACATCTTTCATTGTAAGAACGGCAAGTTGACCATCACTGAAGGTAAAAGATTCAATTCGGGCAGGAGATGCAGGCACAATTTCTTGCCAGTTATCGCGGATTGGATCAGCAACGGGTATGGTCAGAATGCGGTAGCGGGGTGCATCCAGATTAGTTAATAAATATATTGTATTATTATAAACATCAGCGGTAAAGCTGCCATCAAGACCAACCGCTAATTGTTCCAGTTCATCCGGTTGATCAACGGGCATCATATAAAGATCATTGATTGTCCAGTTTACCGAAACGTAGACGAATATGAACTGCCCGTCCGAGGAAGCATAAGCATCTACCCAGTCTTCCCGACCGAGTTGATCGCCAAAAATTAATGGATCATTCTGCCAGGTTGTGTCCGCAAGATCATGAAAATACAACCGCCGGAAGTAGTATTCATCACCTGCTGGCACAGAACCCGGTTCAGGGTAACGCACATAATAAAAACCTGTCTCATCTGGTAGCCAGACCACCGGGCTTGCCCGGGTATATGGTATTTCAAGCAGAAAATCCATACCAGTATCAATCTCTCGAATTCTAAGCGTACTAATTTCAGATCCGCCAAATGAAGAACCGTAAGCCAAAAGTTGACCGCTAGGTGAAGGATAATGCCAATCCAAACCGGTAGTACCATCGGCGCTTAAAGTGCTTGGATCTAACGCAATTGATTCATCGCGTCCGGGTATACTATCCGAATAATATAATACTTTATGATTTTGTCCTGCCGTCCGCCGGAAATAAAAATAGCGTTCACCGAACAATTCCGGATTTGTCATCTCTGGAATGTTATACAACTCAGTTAATTTTTCTTTCAGTGCTTTTCGTTGTTCCAAGGTATCAAGGATAGAACGGGTAAAACTGGTCTGTGCCTCGATCCAATTCGCCACGATTGGATCATCACCGGACTCCAGCCAGCGATAATCATCGGATATTCTTACCCCATGTAATTCATCAATAACTGTCTCGATCCGGGTTTTTGGATAGCTCCACTGACCGTGCAATTGACATGCAGACAGTATAAACGCCAAAAAGACAATTTTTCTATTTTTGGTCACAAACTTCCTCCGAAACTGGTAATCAAATTTAAGGCGACTTTTCCAAATACATTCGTCCAAATTATTTGCTATGATCGAATGCCTGTTTCACTTGCTTGATATATTACAGCACTTTTAAAATCAGGATAAGAAGGTCTTATTATAAGATTTTAAAACACTATAAACTCCGAGAATAACTGCTGATCCAACACTAAATTTTAACTAGCTGTAACTAAAAATTTTGAACACAAAAGCTCCTAAATTTCCATCCGTTTAATAAATATTGACTGGCGTTAACTATGAATAAATACAACCTCTTGTTACAAGATTTACCTAAATTAATAACTCATCTTCAATCATACGGTGAGGTTCAGGCTCCTCACCGCAAGGGCGATAATTCATTCAGCTTCGAACAAGTCACCGATCCTAATCAGGCCATTCTTGATTATCCACGGACCTTGCAATCAATAAGAAAATATTTCTTGCCGCCGACCGAACGTCTTCTAAATTTTTCCTTGGAGGAAAATACTTATAAAAAAGTTCAAATTGAAAATCTTGACCGTATCTTCTTCGGGGTCCATTCCTATGATATGCAGGCTGTTTTAAAACTGGATTTCAATTTTAGTGACCACCTACGGGAGCAGAATTACCTTCTCCGCCGTGAAAAATGCGCATTTATTGGTGTTTCTTTCGAACCGGATCAATACCATTTTAGTCGTTCGGTGGGAATTACGGTTGAAGATACGGAAGGTTTTGATATATTTCTTAATCAACACGAAAATGGTTACATGATACAGATTTTGACTCCCCGAGGTGAAGTACTAACCAATGGATTCGATTCATTCCAGGCTCCAGCTGAAATGCCGGATGCAAATCGCCAGTTTCAAAACAAGATCAAGTTCAACTTTAACCGTCTGCCGGAGGTTATGGAGCAATCCTGGAATTCACCGGTATGGGAGGAAGTGTCCAAACGCTGCGTTGGCTGCGGGACCTGCAATCTTGTTTGTCCAACCTGTTATTGCTTCAACGTAGTAGATGATGTAGATCTGTCGTTGACTGCGGGTAGCCGTGATCGCCATTGGGACGGTTGCACGTTAAGCAGTTTTGCAGCTGTGGCGGGTGGCGAGAATTTTCGCGGAAAACTGGCCGAACGTCAGCGACACCGAGTATATCGCAAATTTAAATACATCACGGATAAAATCGGTGATCCCTGGTGTGTAGGCTGTGGTCGCTGTACGGCCTATTGCACCGCCGGAATTAGTATTGTGGATATTGTCAACCAGCTCAGTGATGAATTCGAGCAGTCTTACTTAAGAAAATCATCCGCTCAGGTGGAGCTTGGTGTCCAGGGGGTTTCATTATGACGATGCCAGCAACGCACGAACAAGCGCTCCAGGAATTGTACTATCCCGGTATGGCGGAGATTACTGCAGTCCAACAATTCACCGATTTAGAAAAATGGTATGAGATTACGATGCCCAACGGCAAGGAACTGGGACATCAGCCCGGCCAGTTCTGCTTGTTCTCACTGTTTGGGATCGGCGAAGCGGCCATTTCGATTTGTTCAGCACCAGCCAAAAAAGGGGCTTTCGATATCTGTGTCCGAAACGTTGGTATGCTGACCGAAAAACTGCACCAGTTGGATGTGGGACAGAAAATCGGTGTCCGCGGACCTTTTGGTAATGGCTTCCCGGTGGCTGATTTCAAAGGTAAGGATATTTTGATTATTGGTGGAGGAATCGGAATTGTCCCCTTGCGTTCATTGATCAATCATGTACTTGCCAACCGTGCCGATTTCGGTCGTTTAATCATTCTTTACGGCGCTAAAACACCGCAGGAGTTACTTTTCCCCAAAGAATTGGAACAATGGACCAGCGATTCTTCAATCGAATATCATATCATTGTTGATCGGGGCGATGATGGCTGGACCGGTAAAACCGGTGTGATCACCACTCTGATCCCTGGTCTGGATCTCAATCTGGAAAATACAATTACTGCTGTGGTCGGTCCGCCAGTCATGTACAAATTTGTCCTGATGGCTCTGAAAACCAAACGTGTTCCGGATGACAATATTTACCTGTCGCTGGAACGTCGCATGAAATGTGGCGTTGGCAAATGCGGACACTGCCAGATCAACAATTCATATGTTTGCCAGGATGGTCCGGTATACAATTATCCCGAGCTAAAAGATCTCCCGGAGGCAATCTGATGAGTACTACGATTGCACCTAAGACGAAGCCCAAAGTTGCCTTTTTCGATTTTACCAGTTGCGAAGGTTGCCAACTGAATAAACTGAATTTGGAGAATCATATACTCGATCTATTGGAACATATCGATATTGTCGAATTTCGCGAAGCTATTGATGATAAAGCTGATGAATACGATATCGCTTTCATAGAAGGATCGATCTCAACGCCAACATGTGTACAACGAATCCACGATATCCGCCGCCGTACCAGAATTCTGGTCGCCCTGGGCTCCTGCGCTTCGATTGGCGGTATCAATGCAATGAAAAACCTGCATTCGATTGAAGATGTCCGCGAAACAGTTTATGGTAAAGATAAATACCTCTTCCCCACTCTACCAGCCATGCCTGTTTCGGCGATCGTCAAAGTTGATTATGAAATCCATGGTTGCCCCATGAGCATTCCCGAATTTCTGATAGTGTTCAAATCGCTGGTTATGGGCAAACAACCAATCCAATCCGATTCGCCGGTTTGTATGGAATGCAAATTGCGTGAAAACGAATGCCTTTACGACCGTGGCATGGTCTGCCTTGGTCCTATAACGCTCAGCGGTTGTGACGCTATTTGTCCCAGTGTCGGACAATTCTGCACCGGCTGCCGAGGAATTGTCAAGGATTCCAACAAGAACGCCATGCTGGAGATTCTTACTTCTCATGGACTGTCTCTGGAAGAAGCCGAAAAACGTCTGCTGCTATTCAATGCCTACAATAAATAGATTATCTTCAACCAAAAAACACTGTTGGCCATCTTGAAAATATACAGAGGATGAAATGAGTAAAAACCTAGACATTAATATACATCATCTTACCCGGGTAGAGGGTCACGGTAATATTGTTGTGAATATGAACGAGGGGCGTTTGGAAAAAGCGGAGCTGCAAATCGTGGAGGCACCTCGCTATTTCGAAGCCATGTTGAAAGGGAGAAGTTTTCACGAAGCGGCCATTATTACTTCCCGGATTTGCGGAATTTGTTCCCTTGGTCACCAAATGACATCCTTGAAAGCGACCGAGGACGCCCTGGGCCTTGAACTCTCCAAACAGACGGTTTTACTGCGTAAACTGCTGGTTCACGGTGCTACTTTGCAGTCAAATGTATTGCACGTTTATTTTCTGGTTGCCCCTGACCTGCTGAACGCACCCAGCGTCTTCCCGCTGATCCCGACCCATAAAGAGGTAATCCTGCGAGCCCTGAGAATGAAACGTCTAGCCAATGATATCGGTGATATTATCAGTGGCCGCGCTGTACATCCGATCACTCCGGTTCCCGGTGGTTTTACTCGTATCCCAACCATGGGTGAATTAAAGGAAATCCGCCGCCGTCTGGTTGAAGAAGGCATACCGGATATCCTGGAAACTGTCGAAACGATCAAAGCATTAGCCGGTGGCTTACCGAACTTCGTACGGGAAACAGAATACATTTCCTTGAAAGCTGAGGATGAATACGCCCTCTACGATGGGGATATTTTTTCCTCCGATACCGGTACCGTGGATATCCATGATTATCGTAATATTACCAATGAATTCGTAGTAGAGCATTCCACCAGCAAACACGCCAAACACGCCCGGAGCAGTTATATGGTCGGCGCCCTGGCCCGCTGGAACAACAATCACAGTCATCTGAGTGAAACCGCCCAGCAGGCAGCTGAAGTATTGGGATTGAAGCCGGACTGCTACAATCCTTATATGAACAATGTTGCCCAGGTTGTGGAATGCGCTCATTGCGCCGAAGATTCAATTGCCATTATTGATCGTCTGCTGGACATGGGTTTGAAAGAAGAAAAGCCCAATCAAACACCAACAAGCTATGGTGTGGGTGTTGGCGCAAACGAAGTCCCACGCGGAATTCTATTCCACGAATACGAATATGATCGCCGCGGCAACATCGTGGCTGCGAACTGTATCATTCCAACCGGACAGAATCTGGCTAACATCGATGATGATATGAAAAAGCTGGTTCCTGAAATCATCGATAAACCGAAAGAGGACATCACCAAGCATCTGGAGATGCTGGTTAGAGCTTACGATCCTTGTATTTCTTGCTCAGTTCATTTATTGAATGTAGAATTCATTGATGACACAAAGGGGTAAACAGATGAACAAGTCCTCATAATCCACCACAGTTATGAAAATAATTGCGGTAGGAAACAGTTTGTACGGCGATGATGGTGTCGGTGAAGCCATCCTGGGTGCCCTGGCAGAAATTCCCGAACTTAAAAATGTGGAATTAATCGATGGTGCCACTGACGCCCTGGGCTTGATAGACTATTTTAGCGACAGTGATCACATCGTAATAATTGATGCTGCCCAAATGGATACGGAGCCGGGTACTGTATGTGTGTTCACCTCCGATAATACCAAACTGATGATTAAAAACGATCATCTTTCCCTGCATGGTATCAGTCTGGCGGAAACATTCGAAATTGCTCGCCTGGCTGATTCGATGCCGGAAAAACTCACCATTGTCGGCATCGAACCACAGCAATTAATGGTGGCCGCCGGCTTGAGTGACCCCGTACAAAAGGCCATTCCGATGGCCATATCCAAAATACTCGAATTACACCAAACCATAACCGTTTAATAGAGATACAAATGTCAAAAAAAATTATGATTATCGATGACGATATTGATCTCGTCGAAGCTATGCGGATTACACTTGAGTCCGGCGGATACGAAGTTATAGATGCCCAGGAAGGCATTAAAGGATTCGAAATGCTAAAATCGCAGCAGCCCGACCTGTTAATTCTGGATGTTATGATGGGTACTCTGGATGAGGGCTTCCAGTTAGCTTACCAGATTCGTAATGATGAAGCCACCAAAGCCATTCCAATTGTAATGGTCACTGCCGTTAGCGCGCAGACCGGGTTCGCTTTCGATCCTGCTAAAGATGAAAGTTTCCTGCCAGTTGACGAATTTCTGGAGAAACCAGTTAATCCCCGGGCATTGCTGGATACTGTGAAAAGGAATTTACCCCTTGACTGAGCAATCACCAGTAAAAATATCCGCTGATATCAAGTATTCGTTTTATACACCGGGTTCACTGCGGCGTAAAAATATATGGCTGATTAATCTCCGGTGGATTGCCATCGGAGCTGCTTTAATCTATGCCCTGCTAGCGAAAACTTTATTACCCGATATAATCCCTTTAGGCAATTTATTAACTGTTATAATTGTACTGATTGTTTTTAACGTTATTTACCATAATTATGTGAAATTTCGCCCGCCCGAAAAGATGACCAGGGAAAAAAAACTGGTGCGAATCCAGATACTGGTCGACCTGATATTACTGACTTTCCTGATTCATTATTCCGGTGGGCTGGATAATCCCTTCTATTTCTTTTATATCTTCCATATAATTATTACAGCCACGATTTTTGACAAACCCAAACAACCATTCATCATTGCTAGCGTGGTCGGAGTATTATTTTCATTTATGGCAATTGCTGAATATACCAATCTGATTCACCATTATCAGATCAGCTCCAGATCCAATTCTTTGATCCAACTGGTTCTATCGCTGCTTGGATTTTATGTCACGATTTTCTTCAGCTCATACATCGGTGTTACACTTATGAACCGGCATCGGAAGGTAAAGGATCTGATATACGCCCAAAATGAACAATTAAATCAGGCCACCGATGTTAAGATGAAATTTTTTAGATTTGTATCGCATGAATTAAAATCCCCCATAGTCGCAGTTCAGAGTTCTATTAATGTGATAATTGATATCATGGGAAAGGAGATACCGGAGAAAGCGCTTGATCTGCTGGGAAGGGCGCGTAATCGAACTAATCATATGCTGGCGATTTTAAAGGATCTGGTCGACCTGAGTTATGACCGTCCGAGATCAGTAGAACAGATTGTTATGGTCAATCCCTGTGATTACCTGGATCAGTTTATAGATAATGAACAACCCCGGGCCGATGAGAAGAATATTACAATTATGCAGGATATCTGCACCGAAAGAGGAAATATAAAAATCGATCGTTTTATCCTGGAAAAAATCTTTTCCAATTTATTATCAAATGCCATCCGGTACACCCCTGCTAATGGACAGGTAAATATCTCTACAGCCATCGATAGCAGGACCTGGTCCTTTATTATATCAGACACAGGAATCGGAATGAGCAAGGAGGATCAGGTACGGGTGTTCGATGAGTTTTACCGGGCAGAAAATGCGAAGAAATTTGCTACTATTGGTACTGGCCTAGGGTTAAATATTGTTAAAAAGATGGTGGAACAATTAAACGGAACAATTAATCTGAAAAGTCAAATCGATTCAGGAACAACAATAACCGTAAGGATTCCTATCAATGAATAAAATTCCAATTGGTGGAATTTTAGAGATTCGTGATTTAACCATGATTGAAGTCCTTGGTTTTCCAAATGAACCGGGACATGCAGGTAAAATATTAACCTTGCTCGGTGAGGCTGAAGTTAACCTCCATTTCATTGCTGAAGGTGCTGATCGACAGGGACTGGCTAATATAACGATTTGTGTATACCCCCAGCGCGTCAAAGATGTTCTGGACATAATCCATAAATATCTGCCAGGATTGGAGTCGATAATCGTTAAAAGTCAAAAGAATATGGCAATCCTCACCGTATATGGTCCCCATTTCCGCGAAAAACCTGCTATCTGTGGTAGAATGTGTTATACGCTGGGACAGGCAAATATCAATATTTTCGGTATGTCAACATCAATTTCATCGGTATGCTGTATCGTTTCCAACTCTGAATATCAAAAGGCTTACGATAGCCTGCTGGAAGTCTTTACCCTGCCATAGATTGATCGATTCAAATTGATATCTGTTTTTAGTTAGCAATTAACCAGCAGTTTAGATTTTAATCTTATATCAGAATTCATTTGAGTATTTATATATAGCAAATGAAACATCACAATAGAAATAGAAATGGAATTTAATGCAGGTAGTGTTTGATCGGTTCACCTTCATTTTCGATCCGGCTCATGGCCTGTATTCCGATCTCCAAGTGTAAATCTACAAATTTGCGAGTCACCTGATTATCGGATTCCTCGGTCTTAATTCCCTCCGGTACCATGGGTCGGTCAGAGACCAGCAATAATGCTCCCCGTGGAATGCTATTGGCAAATCCAACCATAAACAGGGTTGCCGTCTCCATATCAATCCCCAGAACCCGTAGATCTTCAAGGTAAGCTTTAAATTCTGAATCATGCTCCCAGAGACGGCGATTGGTGGTATAAACGACGCCGGTACGATATTCCAGATCCCGCTCGACCAGAATCTGAGATACATATTTATGCAGCTTGAAAGATGGAAGTGCTGGAACTTCCAGGGGGAAATAATCATCACTGGTTCCCTCACCGCGGATAGCGGCAATCGGTAGAATGAAATGTCCGATCTCGGTGGATTGCTTTAAACCACCACATTTACCCAAAAATAGAACACCGTGAGGTGCGGTTGCCGAAAGCAGATCCATGATTGTGGCGGCATTCGAGCTGCCCATACCAAAATTGATGATACTGAGTCCGGCATCATTAGTAGCTGATGTCATCGGTCCACCTCTACCGAGGACTGGAACATCGAATCGCTGTGCAAAACTATCTACATAATTCTGAAAATTAGTTAGTAGAATCTGCTGGCCAATCGCTTCCGGTGCCAGACCGGTGTAGCGATGCAACCAAATGCGCGCTAAATTGGTTTTATCGTCCATATTACTCCCATTTGTTATAATTAATGATCTGGTTTTTCCAATATGGCTCGGATAACACTGGCTTGGCCGTTATGTCCGCTTCCCTCAGCCAATTCAATCAATTCTTGCCTTAGATAATGTCGTTTCCAACCTGGAAAATCGCGGCAAAAATAATCCTGGTGATAGAGGGCATCGCGTGACTTTGGTCCACCGCTGCCGTATTTAAGCTGATCTTTGGAAAAAACTTCCACTAAAATTGCACCACTAGGTTTCAGACTGGTCATATATTGTTTGTGCAATAGTGGTATTTTACTCTTATCGAGATGCAAGAAAATACTAATTATTGCGTCATAATGCTCCAGACCCAGATCAATATCCAGAATATCAGCCATGACAAAATTGACCTCGACCTGGTATTCTTTAGCCAACTTACGGGCTTTTTGTAAACCAATTGGAGAATAATCCAGGGAAGTAACTTCGAATCCCTGCTTGGCAAGCCAGATACCATTGCGCCCTTCACCATCACCGGCACATAATACTTTCCCTGGCGGAATTCGGTCCAAATTCCGGACTAAAAAAGCATTGGGATCCTTGCCAAAAACATAGTTTGCCGTCGCATATCGTTGATCCCATTTTGACAGCCATTTGTCTGACACCATTACCGTATCAATTATTCCAGTTCAAGTGAAATGGGACAATGATCAGAACCTAAAATTTCAGCATGAATATCAGCATCGATCACCCGGTCCGAAAAATCCTGGTTTACAAAAAAATAATCGATGCGCCAGCCAACATTCCGCTCTCGGGCACCAAAACGGTAGGTCCACCAGGAATAACGCTCCGGTTCGGAATGAAAAAGCCGGAATGTATCAACATACCCGTGTTTGATATATTTGTCTATCCAGGCTCGTTCCTCCGGCAGAAAACCGGAATACTTGAAATTGGCTTTAGGATTAGCCAGATCAATCTCTTTATGAGCTGTATTCCAATCACCAGTCACAATCACATTGACTCCGGAAGCGACCTGCTCGTCAAGTATTTTGAGAAGCTCAGCATAAAAATCAATTTTATAATCGAGGCGTTCCTGATCCCTTTGACCGTTGGGAAAATATATATGTTCAGTTATAAGCACCCGGCCTTCCGAGTCAAAGCGCTTGATACCAACACCATTCTGCACAAATAGTGGTTCGGTTTTCGTAAAGGTGGCTACACCGGAGTAGCCAGCCCGCTCGGCACTGTGCCAGAATGTATGATAGCCATGATCATTAAGCAATTCATCCGGTACCTGATCTTTACGTGCTTTGGTTTCCTGCAGACAGAGTATATCCGGCTGCTCTTGAGTGAGCCATTCCAAAAATCCTTTTTTCGCCGCTGCACGTATACCGTTTACGTTCCACGAAAATAATTTCACTGTTACTCCCAATTACATTAAATGATTAATCAATATGCTTAATTCGTCGATCTAAATTATTGAATCTTCAGCAATTTTTATACTGCCACTATAAATATCGCGCCTTACCTGTTTCGTTGGTTAATCCAATGAGTATTACTGCAATAAATCATGGTGGATTCCCATCTTAGTTGTAATTTTTAGTAATTAAAATGTTCAGGATATAATGTCTGTTGAAAAAAAACAACGCCGGAAACACCGCAGAACAACCTTCGGGTACCTCAGACAGTTCGGTTATGAAATTGCGATTATTGCGTTATTAATAATCGGTGGATTCTTAATTGTTGAAAAAACTGATGTCAGTGCAGTCTTAACCAACTGGATCAAGAACAGTTTCAATTATATAGTCGGTGGTCTTGCCAATTTTGCCCGCAACGGATTTGATTTTTTCGCTGCGTTTGAAACATCGGATATTGTCGGCTATCTACTGATACTCCTGGCCATCCATTTGATGATAATGCGGGGCCGGAAACGCCTGTTCAGGGAATACGGATCAATATATAAATGTCCGTACTGCGAGCATGAAAAAATGCAGCGGGTCAAGCGTCACTTCTGGCATAAACTGATCGGAATTTTATTAGTCTTGCGGATCAAGTATTATCAATGTAAAGCCTGTAACAAGGGAACGGTTTCATTTTCTAAACTTAAATAAGACTGTATTTCTAATAATATATTTACGGAGCAGTTTTCGGCAACTTTTAAATGGATTAATCAATAAAAAGACTTCCGCAATACTATTTTATTTGGTCAACTTGATCCACGCAGCTAAATTCGCCACCGCTCATTCGTGATTAATCATTGATTCTGGCCCGTTCGTCTAGTGGTTAGGACACCAGGTTTTCATCCTGGCAGCAGGAGTTCGATTCTCCTACGGGCTACTATATACTTTTAATTATATTGTCTTTTAACAGCTAAACTTCGCAAAGATGTTGATAATTTTATTGGCCTTCAATTCGATTTCATGTATTTTTTACCATGAGTCCGCTGTATGATCCATGCTAATTCTAAGTATATCTATGGGATAAAATGAATATAATATTTACAGTTGCGATCATCCTGGTTCTGCTAGCCATATTCTGGCGCCGCTCACTGTTACGCAGCTGGCGTTTAGTAATGTTTGGCCTCAGCACCCTGACCAATGGACAATCGCGTCTGGCCCGGTACTTGACTCATAAAGTGGATTGCCTTGAATCAACCTATCCGGATAATTCCGGTCAGTTGGCACTGCGAATTTATCAACCGCGTGGAATTCAGAAACAATTGCCGGCAACTATAATTTACCACGGCGCTTCTCCCAAGGGAATCAACCACTCCGCCATGAATCTGCTGGCACGCAACCTGGCCCGGCTGGGTATCCGGGTTTTCCTGCCGGAATTGCCCAAATTAAAGGAGCTGTATTTCAGCCCTGAGACTTATGCCCGAATTACCCAATTTTACCAACAGGTCGTTAAGCGCCCGGAGGTTTATGAGGATAAAATTCTACTGGTAGGGGTCAGTTTCTCCGGGGGAATGGTGGTCAAGGCCAGCACTGAAACAGATATCAATCCTTGTGGCGTACTTTCATTCGGCAGCTATTTTAACCTATCGGAAACACTACGGTTCTTTTTTACCGGCCGGGCAAAATTCGGGGAAACCAAGATTGAGATGATACCCCATGAATATACCAAGGCGGTTTGGTTCTGGAATTATCTGGAACTTCTGGAATTGCCTTTTAATCCCGGTCCGGTACAGACTTGTATTGGCCATTTTATTCGAGAAGAACAGGACCAGGTGGAAAAGATGTTCATGGAGTGCAACCAATCCCAGCGTGATTTTCTGAAGCAGGTCTTTGATCCGCGGGATCGAACGTCAATAAATTACTTGAATCAGGCGGAAACGAGAATTCAATCCATGATTGACAAAATTTCACCACATAATTTTATTGATCAAATCAAATCTCCCCTGTTTATTGTCCACGGAATTCAAGACAATATGGTTCCATATACCCAGGCTCTGGCTTTTGGGTATGCCCTGACTGAAGCGCAGAAATCCCATTTCCAATATATCATGTGGATCTATGCTCATTCGGCCGCCGGAAAAAGTACCCTGGGAGAATTTATCACCGAGATGCGTGCCCTCTTCAAGCTACTCAATAACCTTTTAAAAGTGTTTGAATGATATGAATGTCCGGGTCATACATGAGGATCATGATATCATTATCCTGGGAGCAGGTATCAATGGTTGCGGAATTGCCGCTGAATTAGCCCACCGGAATAAACACATTCTGGTTCTGGAACGATCTGCGATCGGCAGCGGCACCTCTTCCAAATCTTCCCAGCTCATCCATGGAGGTCTGCGTTACCTGGAAACAGGTAAAATTGGCCTGGTCAGGGAGGCTTTAATAGACCGCCAGGAATTACTGGTCAAATATCCCGAACTTGTTAAACTCAAACCATTCTACTTACCGGTGTACAAGACTAGTCCCCGGCCGGGATGGATGATCCGGAGCGGATTACGCATTTATGATCTCTTGTCCGGGAAATATTCCGAATATGGCTCCGGGAAAGTTAGCAAAGACGATTTTTTAGAATTGGCACCATCACTGCACCAGAATGATCTGAAAGCGGTATACCGTTATTACGATGGTAAAACAGATGATCTGCAATTGACCAGACGAATTGCACGGGATGCCCAGCAGGCCGGAGCGGAATTTCATGAACATATCAGAGTTAACAGCATTACCACCGCAAATGGAGAGTATAATATCGCAACCAGCCGCGGTGAGTTCTCAGCACCAGTCCTGATTAATGCCACCGGACCCTGGATTGATGAAGTGAATCAAAGCTATGGCCTGCCGGCCAGATACGGAATTCGGAAAATCAGTGGAATTCATATTATAATCGAAGGATTGCTCACCAGCAACCTGATGTTTATGCAGACTAGGCAGAAGCGTATTTTCTTTATCATTCCCGAACCGGAGTACAACCGGACTATTATCGGCACCACTGAGCGGGAGGAGACAGTAACCTGCGATGAAGTGGATTATAACAATGAAGATATTCAGTATCTGCTGGATAATATCAATGAATATCTGGTTCCTGAAAAACAGCTGGCAATCAATGATGTGCACGACGTCTGGATCGGCATTCGGCCCCTGATAGCAAGCAAGGATAATCCCACTGATCTGTCCCGGGAATATGCGCTGGATTTGCATACCCTTGCCGGTGCACAATTGCTCCATGTTTTTGGCGGCAAATTAACGACCTTCCTGTCATTGGCCAGGAAGACCGCCAACCTGCTCAAACTTTAAGTATATTTATCAAATGATGGTCCGGCCAGCGGTATCTATTTGACCGTATGAAAACCAGCTAGTTTGTTGCGACCAGAAAAATGATCATCGTAAAATAGCCAGCCGGTCAGACGCAAACTAAAAAGGATCGTTTCAGTGACTGACAGTCAGAGGCAAGTCTGTTATACTACTGTTTTAACCGGCTTGTCATGATTCCGGATCAGCTGCTAAAACATCCAGAGGACTCTGCAGTTTGGTCAAATCTCTTTCCATTACATGAGTATAAATCTCGGTTGTTTTCACGTTTGCGTGACCCATAAGCTCCTGGACAATTCTAATGTTGACACCATTCTCAAGCAGGTGGGTAGCAAAACTGTGGCGGAAGGTGTGGCAGGTGATGCGTTTAGCAATTCCGGACTGCAGCACTGCTTTTCGTACCGCTTTTTGTAATCCTGATTCCAAAACATGATGACGCCTGAGAACTCCCGAGCGGGGATCGTTACTCAGCTTTTTAGCCGGGAAAACAAATTGCCAGATCAATTCCCGGGCTGCCGAGGGATATTTCCGGGCGAGGGCTGGAGGAATGATTGTTTCGCCACGGCCCTGATCCAAATCCTGATCATGCAGGACTTTCACCAAATCCACTTGTACTTTTAAGGACCCCTTGATTGATTGAGGAAATAGGGTTACCCGATCCTTGCCACCTTTGGCTGCCCGGATATAGATCGTATTCCGGCTAAAATCCAGATCTTTAATCCGCAAACGAATACATTCCATCAATCTTAATCCACCACCGTATAATAATCCGGCCATCAGCTTATGAATTCCGTGCATGCGGGAAAGCACTTTATTGACTTCCGCCCGAGACATTACTACCGGAAGGTGCGGCTGTTTCCGGGCTCGGACGGGTTCCAGTTGATCCTGTAGCGGCCGATCAAGTACGCGGTCAAATAGAAAAATAAGGGCATTCATGGCCTGGTTTTGGGTCGCGGCTGAGACATTCAGGCGGGTAGCGAGATCACTTAAAAAGGCATCCAGTTCCGACTTGCCCATTTTAGCAGGATGAATATTACTGCCATGAAATTTAATAAATCTAAGAATCCATTTGGAATAACTCTGTTCGGTTCGATAGGAGTAATGGTGATAGCGCAGCACTTGCCGCACCTGATCCATTAGTTTTAAATCCTGATCAGGAATAAATTTTGGTTGCAAGTTGTTTTGCCGGTTCATAATCTTCCCCATATTTAGGGATGGGATTCCATAATATCATATGATAAACGCAATATATGGAATATTACTAGTAAATTTTCCATGTTTCAATCAAAATATAACAATAAGTGGAAATATTTTCCATCTATAAGGGTAATATGAGTCAAAATTTTCCACTTATTGACTAGTTAGGCACATGATAATGTTTAAAATAAATCAAATAAGCGATATCTATCACTAATACCATGCCAGATTGGATAAAAAAGCACTATTTATTTTTCTTATTTGTCCTCTCCCCTATTCTTTTATCAGCAACAGATTTGGTCACATATTACAGCCCAGGATTTCAGTTGGGCTACAGCAAAGATCAGGGATATTTTATATCCTGCCAATTATCGATTGGTGCAGGTTATCGCGATACTCCAATTTTTCCAGGAGTCACATTGGGCATAAGAAGATACAGAAGAATGACAATGTATTACGCTGATGCACAACTGTTATTATTCTTTATGGGGTTGGGAAAAGGCTATGCCATAATAAGGCCCGGAAGAGGCTATCGAGGATTGATCAAACCATCAAGATATGCGCATATAAAATTCTGGGGTGGCGCGGGCTTCAACCTGACCTATGATCATATTCGGGGATCAGATAGCACACATTTCAGCAATCACGGATTAATAATGGTTTCTCCACGGATTATTACTGGAAAATCATATTATGACTATTCCGACAAAAATAATTCGGGTTGGAATTGAAATTGGTTAATACAACGATATTAATTTTGAATATCATAATAATAAGAATTGTGCCTAACAACCACAGCACCGGACGCAAATAGCGGGTTTTTCCCCACTACGCCAAGGCTTCGTGGGGCAGGCAATTTGCTAAAATGAAGATATTGAAACAGGAAATGTCAAATAACCAACTAACACCAGACCAAGTTGCGCCCGGTGAGCTAGCACGTTAGAAGAATTTTATGTTAACAAATAATGAAATAATCAATTATATCTATCATGGTAGAGAGGAAAGGAATCTCGAGTTTAAAGAGGATGGTAGATGGGATGACGAAAGATTTCGATCAAAATTAATCAAAACGATGCTGGCGATGTCAAATCTACAATATGGTGGTATAATTATTATTGGTGTAAAAGAGAATGATGAAACATTTACTCCAATTGGAATATCTGAGGTAAATGCTGAGACTTTTAAGCAGGATGATATTTCGACTTTAGTCAATGAATTTGCTGATCCATTTTTAGAAGTCAATGTTTCAAGAGTTACAGATGATGAGAAATTATTTATTATTTTTCAAATTACAGAATTTGAATCGATTCCAACAATTTGTAAACGTGATGGTCAAAACGGATTAAGACGTGGAGCCTTATATATTCGACCACGAAGGAGAAATGAAACTGTTGAAGTTCCTTCTCAAGTGGAAATGAGAGAAATCTTAGATATCGCAACAGATAAACAACTGACTATCTTCAGAAGGAGAATATTAGATTTTCAAGAAGGGCAAGAAGAAACAGTTCCTGATGATGAATTATATGATCAACAATTAGATGGTTTGATTTAATGCCGGATTTATTTGATAAAATTAGAAGTACTGGATACTGGGAAGTGACTATTCGTCCAGATGGCTTCAACTCGGAAAAAATTGATTCTTTATCCAATTGTAGAGAACTGTTGCAAAATTCAATTGTTTCCCTTCGAGGTTGGGATTATCCACATATTGAAGCACATATAATTACCAACGGTCAAGATTATATCGAACATAAAACAGACTATACTGATCATCCAAACTTTGGTTACGTAGAATATATGAGGCTATACCAAAGTGCTCAATATTATCACATTTTTGCACTGCGGGAAGATTACAGTAATCTCTCCGAAAAAGTATTACTATTGCCAATGCAATCACCATCTCCATCAGGTAGATATATGAGTATTTTATCTACTGTTTATACTTTAACGGAAATTTTTGCTTTTGCTTCTAAGTTTTATAGTCAAATCGACTGCACTAGTATAAAAATTAAAATAGAGCTCCATGGTATGGCAGATCGACAACTATTCTTTTATGATTCCTCGCGTGATTTAAGAAGAGACTACAGAAGCGCAATTCCAGATATAGAATATGAAAAGATAATATTAAAAGAAGAATTGATTGCGACATTTGATAAATTAGCATTAAACAGTACCGCATATATTTTTGAGCGATTCAACTGGAATATTTCTTCACCAATGATGTTTTCTGAAGAGCAAAAAAAATTTCTTGAGAGAAGGTTATAATATTCTTCTAACACTCGCTGCTACGGACGTGAAAAGCAGGTAGCGTGAAATTGGAGTTTTGTGGAAAAAGTATGATAGATTTACACATTATTAAATGTACTAATAACTTTCACGCCGCAGAGCTATTTCGTTAGCCAGACGAGGACACAGCCATGAGTGAAGAAACTCCTGGATTACCTAAAATCCCGAAGGAAGTTGTTTCCAAAGCCTACGACGATGCAGTCTCGCCAGCCGCCCGAACCGTTGGCCGCTCGCTTGAAGGTGTTGTGCGTACAGCCCTCCGCCCTGTAGACGGCGTAGTATGGACACTCGACCAGGCCTTCGATTGGATTGCTAGGCGGGTAACAGCGTCATTATCACGAAGGGGCGTTGAGGAGTCCGATGTTATCCGTCCACCAGCGGAACTTGAAGCTCGCGTCTTACGGGGTCTCCAAATTGCGGGACCACTACCAGATCCAACGCTTCGTCAGATGTTTGCGGAGCTTCTCGCCACCTCGATGCAGCCAAACTCATCAACGCTGGCCCATCCAGCTTTTGCTGAGACCTTGGCACAACTTGTTCCGGATGAAGCGAGGCTTATGTGTGTTCTCGGCAGTAGGCCGTTCTCACTCGTCCACCTTAGGGCGGAGACAGGCTGCACAAGGAAGCCCACTGAAAGTACAACCTACTTAGGATACGATTCAGGCCTGCCTCGCTTCAGGCTCGAGTGGCGCCCGCTGGAGAGTGAAGCTCGCATGGAAGTCCCAATGCATCTCGCTTACTACCTCGAGAATCTAGGACGCCTCGGGCTAGCAGAGACAGCTCGACCGGACGAACTGGCTGGGCTGAAGTTCCCACCATATGTGGAACTCCGCGAAAAGGTAGAAGAGGCTATTTCAACCGTTGAGAACGAGTGTCCAGAGACTCACACTCCGGGACGAGCTCCACTTGTAGTTGAGATCGCGTCCGCTACACTCTGGGGAGCCGAATTCCGGAGGGCTTGTGGAGCAGATCAGTTGTACTGTCACGAGAGGGGCTGGCTAACAAGCGCCTAGAGTAGACGGGAACTGCCCTCTGAGCGCTTAACAAGAGACCTGGGTATGAGCTCGAGAATCGTTACACAACCGACGCGCCTTGCAACTCCCGCTGCTCAGACGCAGGTCCGTTATGTTGCAGTGTAGGTAATAAACCATGAAAGCAGTTATAATTATTGCATTGATTAACGCGCTGGTGTTTTCAAAACAGTCTAATAATAGGTGGACTCAAGACCAATTATCAAATGTTACTGTTTTGCTTTACCAACAAATTAGTGATACATCTTCCTCAATTGGCACTGGCACGGTAATATCCCAAAATTCCCGTTATTTCTTAATAACTGCAACTCATGTCGCAATAAAACTAAAAAAGTCCTCAAAAATAGTATTTCGGTTAAATGGTGATAAACCTAAGGTGTATGATTTTGTATCCTTTTTTAAAAGTCAAAAATTTTCTTGGGAACACCATCCCATCGCAGATTTATCGATGATTGAGCTATTCCCAACCAATAATATAACTATTCAACTGTTCCAGAAGTGTTCATTTCCAATTAGCCAAATTTATACGGGTAAACAATTGCCATCCCGTGATGCTGATTTAACTTTTTTCGGCTATCCAATCATTGATTTAGAAATGGAACATTTTTCTCCATTAGTTTTTACAGGACAACTTGCGAGTGGACTAATAACTCAGCGAAGATATGATACTGGGACAAAGTGTAATTTTTATTATTTAAATGTTCCAAGTATCCAAGGATGTAGTGGGTCAGGAGTGTACTTGGCAGTGCAAAAAGCAATAGTAATCGGTGGGAAAGTGACATATTATATTGGAATTGTTCACGGGACTCAGGGAGATAATACCGGAGGTAAATTAGCTGCAATAACTCCATCTTATTATATAACTGATCTTTTAAAAAAGTATTGATGCAACATAACAATCACTGCACCGGACGCAAATAGCGGGCTTTCGATTTACCAAAATGAAGAATTTGAAATGGGAATTGATAATCAACCAACTCACGCCAGGCCAGGTTGCGCCCGGTGAGTTAGACCGTTAGGCATGACTTTATGAGAAATTTTCTTACAGCATTAATAATGTCCTCTCCAGTGCTAATGATAGCTGAACATGATTGTATTGAATCATTACCAATTGGCCATGAAATACAATTAACTCATGAGTTTCCTTCAGAGTGGTGGATTTTAGGAGATAAATCGATTAAAGACCCAAAATTTCATTCTGAGCTAAGAGAAACTTACTTTGGAATCGATAGTGTAGATTCAAAGGAAGGTAGCTTAATTTGCTTATTTTATGAAGATGTCTATCTCACTATTTCAGACAATCGATTTGGCCCTTGGTTCGGATTTTCTACCGTTCTACCTAAGTGTTGGAAATGTATGGGAGAAGCTTCAATTTCAGACAAATATAATAGTATTTCAGGACTTAAAATTGGTCAAACAAAACAAGAGGTAGCTCAGATTCTGGATATCCCACTTGATCAGTATGATGTCTTTAACGTTATTTACCATGAAATTGAAAAGGGTGTAGATGGTGATATCTGGCACGATGAAACGATGAGGTTGGAATTTGAATTGGGTATTCTAATTAGATTTTCAATTTATGACTATAGAGAAAAGTCCTAACATACAATCCACCGGATGCAAAAATCCAACAGCACACCAATCAACAAACAACCGACATATTGAAGTAGGGGAGTAAAACCATATGGTGGATATAAGGAGGTCAAATAAATGAAAGTATTGACAAGATTTATTACACTCATGTGTGTAGTACTAATCTTAATAAGCTGTGAAGATGATCCAGTTAGCTCAAGTGAAGAACTAGTTGCAGTGGAGGTTCATCTCCAATCAGGGCTTGAAGGCGATTTTGTTGTGATCGAAATAGATGGAGATAATTACTTTTACGCTTATTTATCAGAGAGTGTCCCTATCGCTGGGCCGCTAGCAAAATTTTCAACTTTTCTTCCGCGTGGACAAAATCATTTCATTACCGTATGGGGAACAATGGGAGATCAAGATTCAAACATGGATAGTGTGGACATACAATTTGATAATGCCGAGAAGTATTATCTGGGTGTTAATATAAATGCCGATACTCTGATTGTATTAGTACAGGATAGTCCATTTTTATATCTTTGAGTAACACGGATTTGAGTAAAAATAATAATTGCAGCATACATCACTGCACCGGACGCAAAATGCGGGCTTTGATTTCGTGAAAATGAAGATTTTGCCACAGGAATTGTTAATCAATCAACTAACGCCAGGTCAAGTTGCGCCCGGTGAGCTAGCACGTTAGACGGCAGCATGGAGACATTGATTATGGATGAGGAAACCTATAGCAGCACAGTTTCAAAAACCATTGGACATCTTGCCGCACGCTGGG
>CAYTPW010000023.1:0-58181 GCA_964439935.1 uncultured bacterium
GGCGGTTTGGGATTAAATCTGATGCCGGTACTACCGGCTTTCTATCAAAATGCCTTTGAGTTGGAATTGAGTTATGCGCCGGAATTAAAGGCCAAACAACTTGGAGTGAAGTTTGCTTATCGTACCCCCCTCGGCTCAATTGAACATACCTTCTGGGAGTTTCGCAACAACTGGGAATACCCGCGCAATGAACAATCGCTATCCCTCAGCCGGTATCTGGGAAAAACCCGCTACCTTGTAGCCAATCGGCAATCAGCATACCAGCGTTTGACCGGACAGGTAAAACGCACAGAATTTTCCACTACATCAGACGAAAATCGCTGGTTCAAAGGAAAATTACTTTCCCTGCAGGTCGACTTCACCCGTTTTCGCTATGATCCACGGAAGCGATCCAATATCCAGATCGCCCTGTTGCTTGGACAGGCATTCCAACAGGAAGGTGGGGAATTCTATCGCCTGTCGTCTCTCATTGATCTGGAACGTCATCTATGGGAAAAAGTGATCGTGCGCGCTCATGGCGAGCAAGGTTTGATTTGGGATAAACGTCGCAGCAATTACCTGCGTTACCGTCTGGAGCATCAATTACGTGCCTGGCGCCCACGGACTGATTTCGTACCCCTTTATCGCGGTTTCACTCCAGCTGCCGATGAATACTGGGATTCAGTCCTCGGGTTTGGATTCAGCTTGGGTGCGGAAACCGAATGGCCGGTCTGGCCAATGGTATATATTGATGGAATGTTGGCCGAGAAGGCCGGGGGTCGGCTAAATCAGCGCTGGCAGCGTTTACAGGACAATCCACTTTATGCATCAGCCGGACTGGGCATAGAATCACAGTCATTGGTCGAGCTCGGATTATATCTGCCACTATGGATATCGCACCCGCTTGATAATGGTTCCCGTTGGGGCTGGCGGTGGTTGGTTCAGTGGGGCTTTTATTTTTAAGTTGGGTTGAAATTACGACAGCGATTTTAATAATTTGACGAACTAATGATGTTATATTGACATGCTACTGGATTGATATTATCAACTGGAGATTTCGGAGAACCAATGGTATCAAAACGTGAACCGGTCCATCATGAGATGCGCTATCGGCATCTGGGTAAGTCTGGTCTTCGTGTAAGTAAGATCAGTCTGGGTGGATGGTTGACCCTGGGCGGGACGATTGATGAGCAACTTTCCGTCAAGTTAATTAATAAAGCTTTTGAAATGGGCGTAAATCTGTTTGATATGGCTGATGTATATTCAGAGGGCCGGGCTGAAGTTATCCTCGGTAAAGCCGCTCGGGAATTGCCGCGAGAGGAGTTGGTGGTGGCAACAAAGGTATTCGGTCGGATGCACCCGGGTCCGATGGGCGCTGGTCTTTCAAAAAAACATATTATCGAGGCTTGCCATGCTTCATTGCGCCGGTTGAAACTGGAATATATTGATTTGTATCAATTCCATTCTTACGACCCGGCTACACCCATGGAAGAAAGTCTAGAGGCCCTGGATCTGCTTGTCCGGCAGGGTAAAATACTATATGTTGGCTGTTCCAATTTCAGTGCGGACCAACTTAGCAGCGCGATTGAACTTTCGATTAATAATAAACAACCTCGCTTCATTTCCAGTCAACCCTGCTATAATTTGCTCGAGCGGGATGCGGAATTTACCTTGTTTCCAGACTGTAAAAAACTTGGCGTCAGCAATATTGTGTATTCTCCCCTTGCCCACGGCGTTCTCTCGGGTAAATATCTGGACAACACCGATACAGCGGACAGTAGCCGGTTTAAGACCAATGGTAAGAAATTCATGTCGCGGTATATGAACAGCGAAAATATGGAACGAACCGCACGCTTAAAAAAACTTGCAGATGAACTGGGTTACAGCTTGGTCCAATTAGCGTTAGCCTGGATTTTACGAAGGGAAGAGGTGGCTTCTGCCATCGTCGGCGCAACCTCATTACAGCAGCTGGAGCATAATCTCTCCGCCTGTGATATTACGCTTGATGAGGGTGAAATCGAACAAATAGAAGCTGTTCTCTAAATGTCTGAAAAATTTCAGGAAAACCTCCCCGTTTTAATCCAGTACCTTAAGACGCATCCGGCATTAGGTCCCAACGTAACTCATGTCCGGCATATTTCTGGCCAAACAGCTAAGTACACCGATTTCCCCCAAGGTATTGATGAGCGGCTAATAACTGCCTATCGGGAGCGGGGTATCACCCAGCTGTATTCCCATCAGGCAGCAACCTGGAAAAACCTTCAGAGCGGCAAGAATGTGGTGGTGGTAACACCCACGGCCAGCGGAAAAACGCTCAGTTATAATCTACCGGTTCTGCAAATAATTCTGGATGACCCGGCATCCAAGGCGCTATACTTGTTCCCCACCAAAGCTCTCAGTCAAGACCAGGTAGCGGAACTACACGAGGTGGTAACGACGGTAGGTGAAACAATTCGCGTTTTTACCTTTGATGGTGACACTCCCCCAGATGCTCGTCAGAAAATCCGCAAACAGGGCCATATCGTAGTAACCAATCCAGATATGCTCCACCAGGGTATTTTACCTCATCATACCAAATGGGTACAGCTCTTTCGCAATTTGAAATATATTGTAATCGATGAAATTCACACTTATCGGGGCGTATTTGGCAGCCACGTCAATAATGTGCTTCGCCGGCTAAAACGTGTTTGCGAGTTTTACGGCTCTTCGCCACAATTAATATGCTGCAGTGCTACCATTGGGAATCCCAAGGAGCATGCCGAAGCTCTGGCTGAAATGCCAATGGCTCTTATCGATAAAAATGGAGCTCCATCCAACGATAAATTTTTTGTTTTCTATAATCCGCCGGTAGTCAATAAGGAACTGGGTATCCGGGCCAGTTATATCAAGCAAGCCAAAGAAATAGCCGAAGAATTGCTTCGCCAGGATGTGTCAACGATCGTATTTGCCCTTAGCCGCCTGAATGTGGAAGTGCTCACTAAATACCTGCGGGACCAGTTTGCCAGTGGCCGGGGACAATTGGCATCGCCAGATGCCGTAACCGGTTATCGTGGTGGTTATTTGCCTAATCGGCGTCGTGAAATCGAGCAGGGTCTGCGATCAGGAACGATCAGGGGCGTCGTGGCCACTAATGCACTGGAGCTGGGCATTGATATCGGGAGCCTGGAAGCGGCTGTGCTGGCAGGTTACCCGGGAACAATTGCTTCCACCTGGCAGCAGGCTGGCCGGGCTGGCCGGCGGGGAAAAGCGGCGGTAATAATCTTAGTTGGCCGTTCAGCGCCCATTGACCAGTTTATGATCAATCATACCGATTATTTTTTTGGTAAAAGTCCCGAAAGAGCACGGATCAATCCTGATAACCTCACAATTTTGGTGGATCACATTAAATGCGCCGCCTTCGAATTGCCTTTCAAGGCCGGCGAGACGTTTGGCTCACACCAAGCCGACGAAACAGCCCAGGTGCTGGATTATTTAAAAGATGGGGGTGTTGTTCATTTTGATGGACGACACTGGCATTGGTCAAGTGATGTTTATCCTGCCGTTAACGTTTCACTGCGACGAGTTGAGAAAGGAAATTTCGTTGTGGTTGAAAAAGGATCCGAAAATAAAATAATTGCCGAAGTCGACTACGGTAATGCACCTCTGGTTATTTATCCCGATGCAATTTACATGGTTGGCGGTGAACAATTTATCGTTGATGATCTGGACTGGGATGGACGTAAGGCGATTGTTAGGGCTACCGATTCAGATTATTATACTGACGCTATCGATTATACTAATGTCAAAATTCTGGAGGAATTTGAGAACCGACGCGCTCAAAGGATCGATATCTCAGTCGGCGAAGTCCAGGTGCGAACCCGGGCAATCGGATTCAAGAAAATTAAATTTTATACCATGGAAAATGTCGGTTACGGCGATATCAACCTGCCGGATCTGGAAATGCATACATCAGCCTACTGGTTCACTATTGCGCAGCGCATTCTTGATGATCTACCCTGTTCCCCGGCTGATTGCATTGACGGGATCCTGGGATTGACTAACGCTCTCCATGCGGTTGCAGCCATGAATCTGATGTGCACGGTACTGGATATTCAATGTAGTGTAGGTGATAAATCCGCTGAATGGTACGTTAGGAATGTCTATGGTCAAAGAGGTGTGTATTCTTCCACGGACGATGCTTTCGGCGACCGACGTATCGATCCACAATTTTCAGCTGATTTCCAGCCAACAATCTATATCTATGATAATTATCAGGGTGGTGTCGGCTTCAGCCAGCAACTTTATGACCTGCACGAAAAACTGCTGGGGCAGACCAAACAACTAATTGATTCCTGTTCCTGCGTGGGTGGTTGCCCCTCCTGCGTTGGGCCATCTTTGGAGGTCGGTATCTCCAGTAAGCAGGTGGCATTGGATATCCTTCGCCTCTTGACACGCTAAATTGGTGTATCTTTAAATATTTAGGTACAACCAACATTTATACATAAATATTTATTGTATTCCGTAATATATATTAAATATATTAGGCTATGGTAGATAAAACAGATTATACGATCATGGCACTGTTGCAGGATAATTCCCGGGCAACTGCCAGCGTGATTGCGGATATCGTCAATTTGTCCGTTCCTGCCGTAACCGACCGGATTAAAAAGCTGACCGAGGCTGGTTATATCCAAGAGTTCACCGCCGTTCTTGACCACAAGAAATTGGGCTTTGATTTGACTGCCTATATAACCGTTGTCAGCGCTTCCTCTGACCATTATGAAGAAGTGATTAATTGTGCAAAAGAGTCCCCGGCCGTACTGGAATGCCATTCTGTAACCGGCAGTGGGTCTCACTTGCTGAAAGTGCGCGTAAATAACTCGACTGCCTTGGAAGTGTTGCTGCATGATATTCAGTTATGGCCCGGTGTCGCTCGGACTCAAACGATGGTAGTGCTGTCATCATACAAAGAGATTCTTAAGCTGGACGTACTATCCCTGGCAGAAAAGCAGTAACCAGTTGATTATGATCCGGTATTTTTTGAGAACATTGAGATCAAGCTAAAATCAGAATTATTGAATATGAATTGTGAGCAAAAATTGTAGATTTTTTACAGATTGAATATCAGGAGCAAAATATGGACAAAAACCAAATTCTTGAAATGGCCAAGCACGAGCAGGTCAAATTTATTGACATGCAATTTTCAGATTTGCTTGGGATTGTCAAGGCTGTTACGATTCCGGTTACAAAACTTGAGGAAGCTCTGACTAATAATGTCTGGTTCGACGGCTCTTCGATTGACGGCTTTACACGCATTTTTGAAAGTGATATGTATCTTAAACCGGAGTTGAATACATTTGCCGTCATCCCTTGGACTCGTGGCAGTACTAACGTAACTGCGCGATTGATTTGCGATGTTTTTATGCCCGATGGCAGCATGTATGCCGGGTCTCCTCGGACTGTTTTAAAGCAACAGCTAAAAAAAGTGGCGGCGCTTGGTTATGAGTATAATGTGGGGCCCGAGCTAGAATTTTTTCTGTTTCGCAAGGATGATAGCGTGATCAAACCTCTGCCGCATGACCGTGGCGGCTATTTCGACCAGTCCTCGGACTTGGCTTCCACAATTCGTCAGGATATGACGACCGCATTGCAGGGCTTTGGCATTGATGTGGAAGCTCTCCACCACGAAGTGGCCGAAGGACAACATGAGATTGATTTTCGCCATGGTGATGCCCTGACCGTGGCGGATAATGTAATTTCTTTTAAATATGCTGTTAAATCAATTGCCCATCAAAATGGATTGCATGCCACCTTCATGCCCAAGCCGATTGCCGGGATCAATGGCTCCGGGATGCATGTTCACCAAAGTTTATTTAATAATGGTGAAAATCTATTCTATGATAAGGCTGGCCGGTATCATATATCCGAGATGGCTCACCATTTTATTGGTGGTCAACTGAAGCACGCCCGAGCGATAACAGCAGTATTGAACCCAATCGTCAATTCCTATAAACGTCTCGTTCCTGGATATGAAGCGCCGGTATATGTATCTTGGGCTAATACAAATCGATCTGCTCTGATCAGGATTCCGCGCTACACCCCCGGACGAGAGAGTTCGACCCGTTGTGAACTGCGTTCTGGCGATCCCACCTCAAATCCCTATCTGACATTCGCAGTAATGTTGGCTGCCGGACTGGATGGTATCCAAAATAAAATAACTCCGCCACCTCCAATGGAAGAAAATATTTATGATTTGACCGAAGCCGACTTGCAGCTAAAAAACGTAACCACGCTACCGGTTAGCCTCCGAGAAGCGCTGGCGGTATTAAATGAAAATCCAGTTATTTGCGCTGCCCTGGGAGAAACAGCTCTGGCGAGTTTTACCACCGCAAAAATGACTGAATGGAAGGAATATTCGATCAGCGTGAGCCACTGGGAACTGGAGCGCTATCTGGAAATTTATTAAGCGGTTTTTAGTATTTCTGGATGGCGTGGGCGAAGTGCCCTGCCGCAGGTTACCTGCTTTCCTAATTTCAAGACAGTGCCAATTAAGTGTAACTTTTAATATGCAAAATATTTACGGTACACTGCGCTCCTGTATATTAGTGAGCCTCTTTGCCAGTATTATATCCTTGAATTATTCGAAAGCTGAAAATGATTATCCGATCATTTTAGTCCATGGTTTTCTGGGTTGGGGTACCGACGAGATGGGCGGTTATCATTATTGGGGCGGCCATGATGATTTAGCGGGATACCTTGATTCCTTAGGCTATACGACTCACATTGTATCCATCGGGCCGGTTTCTTCCAACTGGGACCGGGCGATCGAATTATACTATTCCATTAAAGGCGGTCAAGTTGACTATGGTAAAACCCATGCAGACCGTTATGGTATTATTCAGAAACCGCCTGGAAAAGTCTACCCTGGACTGTATCCAGAATGGGACGATAACCATCCCGTACATATTATCGGCCACAGTATGGGTGGTCAAACAGCTCGTATGCTACAATTCTTATTGGTCAATGATTTTTATCTCGACTCCGGTTATTCAGTTCCGGAAGAAAGTTATCTATTGGGCCAGTCAAATCCGGGATGGATAAAATCAATTACTACAATCTCGACACCGCATAACGGATCAACCCTGACTAACCTGATAACGAAAAGTATACCCTTTTTGCAGGACATTATCGCTATTGCCGCCGTGACTGGTAACAATTTTTATGATTTTGATTTACAGCAATGGAATTTTCAGCGAAAAAAGGGAGAGCGATGGTTGGATTATCTCGACCGAATGCGAGACCACCCCGCCTGGGGCACAAAAAATATTAGTGCCTGGGATGCAAGCCTCGACGGCGCTCGTGATTTGAATACCGGCCTGGTCGCTGATCCGGATGTTTACTATTTCTCATTTGCTACTGCCAGCACCAGGCTTGATTCAAGTTCGGGGCGCCACGTCCCGGACGCAGGAATGAGTCTAACCTATTTTGCCAATGCCCGTTTAATGGGATCGAAAACCGCCTACTGGAATGACGGTACTGCAACTGATTCAACCTGGTTTGAAAATGACGGCATAGTCAATACTGTTTCAATGTTAGGACCGCAAACTGGTCTTAATGGACCCGATCCGATTGCTGCCTATCATCCTGATGAACCGCTTATCCCGGGCCAGTGGTATTTCATGGGAAAATTGAATTTCGACCACAAACAGATCGTTGGCCACAGCCTTAACAAACAACGTGATTGGAAAAGCGCCCGGGAGATATACCGGCACCAATGCGAAATATTGAGGGCTTTACCTCAATAAAATATATGGTTCCGCTTATCGCAATTGAATTGTAGATCGTATTAAATTTCAGTAATAGATATTTTCAAGCAACTAATTGCAATTGATTCGGAAGGAACATAACAATGAGTCTTAGACCCATCAAAATTGAAGATTTATATCGCCTGAAAATGGTATCCGATCCCCAGATCTCGCCCGCCGACAACCGGATTGCTTTCGTTGTTGAAGCAATGAATAAAGCTGATAAAACCTATTACCAGAATTTATTCATTATTGATTCAAACGGAAAAAATCAGCGCAAGTTAACTCACGGCAAACGTCACGATCGACTGCCGCGCTGGTCACCAGATGGCAAGCAGTTAGCATTTATCAGTAAACGCGACACGGGCTACGGCAAGGCACCATCCGACCAGGTTTGGTTGTTGCCAATGGATGGCGGTGAAGCTTTCCCACTCACCAGATTGAAACGTGGATCGATCGGGAATCTGGAGTGGTCACCGGATGGAAGTCGGTTGGCGATTCTGTACCATCCGCTGGGTAAAGAGATCAAGATAGATGCAAAGGGTAAGGCGGAAACACCAGTCTACCGGCATATTAAAGATATCTGGTTTCGTCTGGATGGTGAAGGCTTCTTTGACAGTGAATTCACTCACCTTTGGGTGGTCAACGCCAAAACCGGACATGCTCAACAATTGGTTGAGGGCAGTTATCATGATCAAGCTTTTTCATGGGCTCCCGATAATAGTGAAATCGCCTTCATTTCATTCCGCCACCCTGATTGGCAAATGCGACTGGAAGAACAGAACATTTATATAGTACCAGCGAAAGGCGGCGATATCGAAGAAATATCAGCGCCAATAGGACCCATGGAGGGATTGGCTTATTCCCCGGACGGTACCACTCTGGCGTATTTTGGTCATGAGCGGCCCTATCAAGGCTGGGGTGTGGCCAATTATGTTTTGAATACAATCAGGCGCAGTGGCGATGGACACCAACGCTACGGTCTAGAGTTGGACCGCACAGCTTATCCGATAACATTGGGTGATGTTACACCCGCATTTACTCTTGGTTCGCCCATTTGGACCAGCAACGGAAAATCAATTTACTACCAGATAACCAAAGATGGTGGTCAACCAATGGTGGTGACCAACCTTACGAACGGTAAAACTGATTTTGTTACTGATCCCGAGGTTGTAACCATAACCGGAAGTCTGGATGAAGTCAGGAATAATTTTGTTTACCACGGTGCCCGCATTGGCGCTCCGGACGAAATATACTCGCAAGATCTGGCTACCGGAAAAACCCGACAATTGACCCGACTCAACCAGGCCTTTATCAGGAGTCGGGATTTCATTACCGCTGAGGAATTTGAGTTTTACTGCGGAAAACAAAAACTGCAGGGCTGGCTGGTTAAACCGCCCGACTTCAACCGCCGCAAAAAATATCCGCTGATCCTAAATATCCACGGTGGACCACGATGCCAATACGGCCGTACTTTTTTCCACGAAATGTATGTATTGGCCGCCGCCGGTTATGTAGTGATCTACACCAATCCCCGGGGCAGTCAGGGCTATGGAGAAGATTTTGCCGCTGCGATTGCTGCCAAATGGGGTGAACCGGCCATGGCTGATCTGCTGTCCGCTATAGATCATGTCGTGAATCTTGGCTTCGTAGATGAATCAAGACTCGGTGTGACCGGGGGCAGCTATGGCGGATATATGACCAATTGGATTGTTACTCACACGGATCGTTTCAAAGCAGCGGCAACCCAGCGTTGTGTGTCAGATTTGGCATCCATGTTCGGTAATTCCGACATTGGTTACGACATGGCATTTGAGTTTGACGGCGCCCCCTGGGAAAACCGCGAAGTTTACCGGGAATGGTCGCCGATCACGCATATCGAAAACTGTCACACACCATTGTTGATTATTCACAGCGAAAATGATCTTCGCTGCAATATCGAACAGGGAGATCAGATGTTTACCGCCTTGAAATATCTGAAGCGGAAAGTCGAATACGTGCGTTTCCCGGAAGAACCCCACGGACTATCCCGCCATGGGCGACCAGACCGCCGGGAAGAACGCTTGCGGTTTCTAATTGGTTGGTTTGATAAATATTTGAAATAAACTCGACACCCAAGGAAGACTGTAAAACACACGAGGTGGTAATGCGGATAGTTCTGTTTGATATGGATGGTGTCGTAATTGATTCCGAACCACTTTACGAGCGAGTACAGAAGCAGGGACTAGCTCAATATGGAATTCATCTGGACCAATCAGATTATCTCAGTTTCAAAGGTTTATCCGAGTCAGCCGTTTTTGATATTCTGGAGCGCAATTATGGTGTCCGCTGGAACCGGAATCAGGTGCGCCGGGAAAGCCGTGAACTGCTACTGCAGGAATTCCGGGCCAACCTGGTCTATATGGATGGATTCCCTGAAATCCTAGGCGTTCTATCCGGGAGTTGTAAATTCGGATTGGTTACCTCCACCAGCCGTGATTTCTTAACTGAGGTGGATAAAATTCTACCGGTAACCCACTATTTTCAGGAGATTGTAGCCGGTGGCGATACTCTAAACACCAAGCCGCACCCCGATCCCTATCGGGAAATCATGCTCCGCATGAAAGTAAGTCCTGCGCAGACTGTTGTGATTGAAGATTCAGTTAACGGAATTCATTCCGCCCGTGCGGCGGGCGCGGCTGTGATCGGACTTTCGGCTACCTACCCCTGCGAAGAACTGTCAGACGCTGATCTCTGCGTCCCTTCACTGAAAGCGATAACTTTAGCTACTATCAATACATTATTCAATGACCGAGCTTCAGCTAATTCCCCTGACTAGCGAATACCTCGAATTCTGGCATTGGTTGTATAACGATCCGGAAACTCGGCGACACCAACCCATCCGACCGACAACCCTGACCGAGCAGGCAGAAATGCTGGAGCGCTTCCGGGATCACGATCTGGGCAATGATACTTTACCGGCATATAAATGGGTCCTGCTTGAACCGAAACACAACCGGCCGGCTGGTATCGTTTCTTTTACTCGCCTGCAGATCGACCAGGGCATCGGCCGAATTGGCTATTCAATCATACCTCAATATTGGCGTAAGGGTCTGGCGACAGCAGCTGTCCGCTGTTTGGTTGATATCGTATTTAGCCACACCAATACGGAACGGTTGGAAGCGGTATGCAGTGTCAACAATCCTGCCAGCCAGCGAGTACTGGAAAAAGCCGGGTTTAAGTATGAGGGAATCCGGCGCGGCTATCTGCGGATTCGAGAAAAACGGGTCGATCACTACAGTTTTGCCTTATTAAAATCCGACTGGCAGGCTAATTAAATTATTTTTCCTTATATTTGCATCACATAATATTGATCCGTGATGCCCCTTTCAGAACCGTTACAAATCCTTCCGCAAAGATTCCAACGTGGCGAGACGCTTATTTTGGATGGTGCCATGGGATCGGAAATTATCCGTCAAGGTTACAATTTGCCACTACCGTTATGGTCGGCTACGGCTAATATTGACTGCCCCGAAATCGTTGCGGCTATACACCAGGAATATATACGAGCCGGTGCCGATGTTATCACGACCAATACATTCAGAACCACAACACGCAGCTATCTTAAGGGCGGTCTGCCACGCACCGCCGCCCGCCGCCTGGCCAGACACAGTCTGGAAAAGGCCGTACAGGCCGCTCGACAGGCAGCGGATGGAACATGCCTGGTGGCTGGTTCGATTGCCCCTCTGGAAGATTGCTACCAACCCGGATTATTTCCCGGTCTATCGGCAGCTGTGCCAGAATTCACTGAGCTGGGCACGGATTTAAAGATGGCCGGTGTCGATATTCTGTTGATTGAGACTATGGGGCGGATCGATGAAACGCTGGCGGTTTTGCGCGCTACAGAACCACTTAATATGGAGCGCTGGATTAGCTTCATCTTAAAAGATGGTCAACATCTTTTTGGCGGGGAATTATTGAGCGATGCTCTAACTATTTTAGCCGATTTCAAGATCGAATTAGTACTATTGAATTGCACAGCTATTGGTATAACAACGAAAGGTCTTCAAACGCTCCTGACCCTCTGGCCGGGCCGTTGGGGTGTATATCCAAATCTTGGGACCGGGAAACTGGTGATCGATGGAAAAATAACCAGCCTAATTACCGGCGATGCTTTCCGGACGGAAATCAGACGTTACATCGATCTAGGGGCCAATGTCATTGGCGCCTGCTGCGGCTCACGGCCAGCCCATATACGCATAATCAGGGACCTGCTGAACCAGACACAGGGAAAATGAATATAGCATTGTCCGGACAGCTAAATCGAATCAACCGCTGCAAGTGGGGACAACTTTCGAGATTGGAACATGCCTAAATCATTACGCGAACGGCTGCGGGATTTGGAGGATAATGCTGGCACCACTGATCTACGTCAGCGTCTGGAACGTGTCTATCGCCGCGGTACAACCCTGAAAACACTGCCGGACGAACAGGTTATTCGGGACCACCGTGGCATCCATGATTTTGTAGAGGGTGAATATCAGAACACCAGTTTTGGTGACGTTTTCATCGCCCGGAAGCATTATTCCTGGAATCATCAGCATGGCAAAGGAAAGCCAGCCTGGTTAAAGAATATCAGCGGTGACTGGCTCAGCCGCCTGGGAAAATTCGCTGACCGCAGCGAAATTGATCTCGAAAAAACTATTTTTATCGATACCGAAACGACCGGTCTGGCTGGTGGCAGTGGCACATTGGCGTTTTTAATCGGTATTGGCTTTATTGATGGCGACGGTTTCACCATTCAGCAATATTTTGCCGATGATTTCAAATGTGAGGAAGGCATGCTGGATCTGGTGGCGGATTTCGTCAAACCATTTACGACGGTAGTAACTTTCAATGGTAAAACCTATGATCTACCCCTGCTGTCCAGTCGCTATATCCTCAAACACAGTCGCTCACCCTTTGATCGGCTGGATCATATCGATCTGTTACATGTTGCTCGTCAGATCTGGGGCTATCAATTAGCGGACTGTCGTCTGCAAACTATTGAAAAAGAAGTATTGCGATTTTATCGATCCGATGATTTACCCGGCCATGCAGTGCCCCAGGCGTATTTTAAATTCCTGCGTGGTGAAGGTGCCGATCCTCTGTACCGTGTGTTCGAACATAATGCCGATGATATTCTTACATTGGGCATTGTCTTACCCCTGGTCTGGGAATTGACCCACCCCGAAAGCCGGGCCGGGGATGTGCAACTGTCCCGCAGCCGAATCCTGCTGCTTCATGGGGAGTCAGATGCAGCCCGTCAGGTTCTGGAAATATTCGTTGCCGAATGTGATAATTTGCAACTGCAGCAATTAGGTCGGCTGGAACTGGGACGCCTGTATAAAAAACAGGGCCACTGGAATTTAGCCCATCGGCAGTGGAAAACAGCCCTAGAAGAAGAAGTGGTGTTTTTTTTGGAACCTTACCTGGAACTGGCTAAATTTTATGAGCACCGTAAAAAGGATTGTGAAAGAGCACGGTTCTATTCTGTAGCTGGTTTAAAAAAATTATCCTCGGGCAGAGTGCGGGAGAGACAGGCATTGGAACATCGATTGGTACGCTTAAACAAAAAAATTACTAGGAGTAAAAATTGACTACAATAATCGCCTTGCTAATCTGGCCCTTTGCATTACTGGCATTTTTGCTTTTCGGAGTAATGTTTCTCCTGGCTGTGTTGATTATCCCACGGGAGTATTTACATCCATTTGTCCGGATAATGTGCTGGTTTATGCTACTGGCATCAGGACAAATTCTAATCATTAAGCGCTCCGTCCAGGATCAGGGACCGGGACCCTATATCTATATGTTCAATCATGCATCCATGTTTGATGTTTTCATGGTCGGTGCTATTGTAAAACATTATATTACAGCAGTTGGCGCCCACCAGCAGTTTGACTATCCGGTTTGGGGCACAATGATTCGGCGTTATGGCATTATCCCGATCATACGAACCAATGTGCGGCGCGCTATCGCCAGCTTGGATAAAGCCGAAGAAGCTATCCTTGACGGTGTTTCATTCCTGATTTCGCCGGAAGGTACCAGGACACTGGACGGGAACTTGCAAAAATTTAAAAAAGGGGCCTTTCACGTCGCCAAGAACACCGGGGCGACGATTATTCCGCTGGCCTTCTTCGGTGCATTCAGGGCCAAGGCCAAACCAGAATGGCGAATTCGGCCCGGTATCCTGCGCGCCCATATTGGACGACCGATTACAGCAGACGAATACCAGGATTTATCGGTTGAAGAATTGCGTGATTATGTCTGGGATCGGATTCAAAATCTTTTAATGGAAAAAGACAGGTAATTTGTCAGCAAAAAGTATAATTTTACCCATTGGGTTAGGATAAAAACCGCACACACTTGTGCGGTTAAAGATGTTTTACCGGGGATTGAGTGATATCGGTAATAAAACTTTTTTCAAGACTGCTTCAATTGCATTAAAGGAAGTATTGACGTGGATGAAAAAGATAATAACGATTTAATGTCAACGTTAGGTTTTAAAAATGAGGGCGACCAGCCAGAACAGGGCGATAAGGATCGGGAAACCAGCTCGGAAGATGATTTGAGTAAGTTCAATATTGATAATGCTGAGACCAATTCAGTTGAAGACAGTGAGACTGTCCCTGAAAAATCTGCTTCAACAGAAGAAATTCCGGAAGAAACAACCGATCAGCCGCTAGAAACGCCACCGCTGGAGACTGCACCACCTGCCGATGTACCTTCCGATGCATCGTACCTGCTCGACTCTGATTTCAGCGATTTTACCGTGGATGAAAAACTGATCAGTAATTATCGCTCATCCATGGCTGAAAAGGAATCAGCGGAGCAGGAACAATCCGAACAACCATCGGAACCGGAGGCACCGGCACCAGATCAGGAGGCAGAACCTGAACCGTCCATGCCGTCATCTGAAGCAGGAGACCAGTCCCAGGCAACGTTCTATCTGGTGGATTTATACCGCAGTCAGGGAATGCTGGAGCGGGCATTGAAAGTATTGGAAACACTCAAAACCCTGGATGTTGACCAGGAGCGGATTACCCGTGAACAACGTGAAATTCGACTATTGCTGGGCGAAGATGTTCCGCCGGAAGAACCGGCAAAAGAGGAAGTTCCACCAGAATCCCCACTCCCGACTGAACCTGAACCGGAATCCTCGCCGGAAGAAAAAACACCGGCCGAACCAACTGTTGCTGAAGTTCCTGTTGAAGCACCCGCCACAGAAGCAGAGCCAGAAATTGCGGAAAAAGTTGAGCCGGATACCACGCCTGAAGCAGTTACAGAACCGCCGTCACCAGAAGAATCGGCAGAAGCTCGCCAGCTGGCTGAAGAAGAACATGAGCGTAAGCGTGTCGAGGCACTTAAGCGGCGTATGAGTGGTGAGACGGTTACCGATGAACCTGCCGATGATGAAGAAGGTAAGGTCGCTCCCGAAGAGGAAGATGACGCAGAACAGCGACGGATCGCAGCTTTGATGGCGCGAGCAGGTTCCGCAACCGACGCGTCTGTTCCTGAGCAACCGGCAGAAGAAACAGCTGATACGGAATCAGACACAGATCAATCATTTACCTGGGAACACGCCGGACCCGACGAATCAGTAGACCAGGAAGAGCCGGATATTCCTCCCGAAAAAGAATCAGAGACAGTTGAAACCGTCGAACCTGAAGTTACTGAAACTCCCGAAATGGATACTGGAGAGGCTGAAGCGGAAGAACTGGCCCGGATTGCCCGCCTTAAAGAACGATCCGGTCCTCTACCCGAACCGGAAACTCCACCGGAACCTAGAACTGAAACGGATGAAAAAAAATGGTGGGATAATTGGTTATATCTCAGTGGTGCCGTAGTAATCGCTCTGATTGCAGCCTGGCTGTTCTGGCCAGCGAGCCAACCTCCTGAACAGATAGCTGCGCCTGAAATAACACAACTAGCTCCAGAGCAGCAACCGGAAATCACCGCGGATCAACCGGTGGTTGTCATCGACACTGTTGTTGATGAACGTCAAGCAGTGACTGAAGCGCTGTCAGAGCCGGTGGAAATGGACCTGGGAGAAGCACCGGTTGAAGAGATCACTGAGCCAGAGCCGGCCAAACCAGTGCCGGAAATAAAGACGCTTCCCATGCGCAATCTTACGGTTAACCAGCAAGCGCTGGATCTATTCAAAAACGGCAATTATTGGGCGGCCGCTACGATATGGGGCCAGGAAAAAAAGCAGCATCCTGCTCATTTTTCGATCATTCTATTGTTTGGCTGCGAAGAGTCAACCATAAAAAACGCTTATCGCCAACTGGACGAACCGGACGATTTCTTTCTGCTGCCACGCTATATTAAAGATCGGCAGTGCTATACGATTTGCTGGGGCGATTTCACATCACTCAACGATGCCCGCCAGTGGTTTGATGAAGTACCATCCTGGTTTGCGGACAACGGTGCCAAACCAATGATCAGATCATTTTCTAAAATGCGCACAACCGCCACACGCCGGGAACCGGTTCGCAAGGCGGCAACGATTATTCCGGTAAAAACGGCCGAACCGGTCATTGAGGAAGTAGCAGTCGAACAGATTCCGGTAATCCCAGCTACTCCTGAGACTGATGAGTCTGAAGTTTTGACTATTGCGGAACCCGAAGCACCGGTTATCGATGAACAATACTACGAAGTGGATACGCTTGATAAGGTAACTACGGTCGAAGAAGCTTTTATGGCGGCTATGATCACTCTGCCCCAAGCAGAGGCAGTCGTCGATACGCCCCAGCTAGAAGAAACACCGCTGCCGGAGGAACCGGAGGACAGCACGATAATAGTCATCGAAACCGACCGTGTAGATGACTGGATCGAGATGGATACGACCACCCTGGCCTTGGAGCCGGAAGCTGAAGCAACCGGAGAAGAATTTGTTGATATTGCCGATCTGGAGGAACCGGTACCTTTCACACCCGAGCCTGATACAGCGTCAGAGCCAGAGATAGAGATGGAGCCAGAACCGGAACCAGAGCCGGAACCGGTACCCGATTATACGCCTAAAGACCTGCTCCAACTGGGCCGTTTCATGGAGGCAGCCGGTATCTGGGAGATTCAAAAAGGCGCCGAACCGAACAATTATACAATTAAATTATTAGTTGCCTGCCAGGAAGGTTCGATCAATGATGCCTACCGCACTCTGAATCAGGCTGATGACTTTTTCATACTGCCTAAAACATTAGATGGCAAGGCCTGCTACGCGGTTTGCTGGGGTGATTTTGTCTCCAAGCGGGATGTTAAACGACGTTTAAAGGAAGTTCCAAAATGGTTTAAGCGCAATAGTGGCAAGCCGGAAATGACCACTTTTGCCAAAATCTTCGAATAATTATATGTATACCAGTGCTACTGTACCTGTCAATTTGATCCGGTGAAAGGAAAACAATCGTTCTGGTTTAAGCTGGGTCTGGTCCTGCTGGCAATCAATTATCCCGTGGGATTAGGCAGTATCTGGATTGCAGGAATACTGTTTGTTAAAACTAAAGCTCTGGTATGGCTGGTCTTAGGTGGTGGATTTTACTTATTGTCGTGGTTGCTATTATTGACCGGTTTCATGCTGGCTGGCCAGCAAGGGTTGCGTCGAATCCGATTCTTTTGGCGGCGAACCCGGCGCCGAATAAAATTATTACACTTGAGAGTAAACAATGAAAACAATACTGGTACCCCTGGCAACAGGATTTGAAGAGATTGAAGCAATTACAATAATAGATGTCCTCCGCCGGGCTGGTGCGGAAGTAGTCACCGCTGGACTGGAAAAACGTAATGTAACAGGATCCCATGCCATTCGTTTGGTGGCTGACAGTGTTTTAGCTGATGAAATTAAAAAGGACTGGGATTTGATAGTACTGCCGGGCGGTGTTCCCGGAACACCTAACCTTGCCAATGATGAGCGCCTGATCAAACTGCTGCAAAACCATTTCGGAAAAGGTCGGTTGACCGCTGCAATCTGCGCTGCACCCTCCGTTCTGGATCAGGCAGGACTACTAACGGATAAACCAGCCACTATCCATCCGGCCTGGGCGGATAAACTGGACACAGCGCAATATACCGCGGCCCGCGTGGAAATAGCTGGTAAAATTGTGACCAGCAAGTCTGCCGGAACAGCTATGGAATTTGCCTTCAAGCTGGTTGAGCAACTGTTTGGAGCCGATAAGATGGCTGAGGTTAATTCCGGCATGCACGCTAAATTGTGATACACAGTTATGTAAATTGATCAAGTTTGGTTCTAGCTGCTGGTCGAATTGTTTTCTGTGACTGGTATCGGGGGATTTTCATTTTTTGATGTAATTTTAACCGATGAATACTTTCAACCCTGACCGCATTAACACAAAAAACCTGGAAATTAGATTATCGGGTTCAAACAACAGAAACTGATCTTATTCGATATCGACGGCACTCTCCTTTCTCCGGGAATCCTTCCACGGCAGATACTGAATCGCGCTTTCCAGGATATTGCCGGTGGTAATCCCGATCTGCAGTTCACGGATGTTGCCGGCTTGACGGATCCATTGATAATTACCAATGGTTTGAAAAAGCTGGGTATTACCGATGGTGTAATCCCCAAATTGGCGGCCGCCATTCTTGAACGATATCTGGCGGATATGGAACGGGATTACCCACAATCAGACTTGCCGGTACTATACCAGGATGCAGTCGATTTCCTGGATGCCGTGCAGGCTGCCCGGCATGTTACCGCTTTGATGACCGGCAATGTTGAAGCCGGAGCCCGGATCAAGTTGGACCGCTTCGGACTTTTCGAACGTTTCGCGTTTGGAGCTTACGGTGATGATTCCGGTGATCGTAACCGTCTACCGATAATTGCCCGTAGAAAGGCACAGGAATTATTGACAATCGATTTTTCTTTTAAGAACCTTATAATTATCGGTGATACACCGAATGATGCACAGGCTGCAACGGTTGTCGGCGCCCATTCAATAATCGTCTGCCGGCGACCGGGATGGGAATCGGATATCCGGCAGGCTGGAGCCGATCAGGTGGTTTCATCTTTGGCTGATACGGTCGATCTTTTGCACAAAATCGCAGGGTTTCATTGAAACTACAACCGCGTATCCTCCTGCTGGTCATCAGTCTTCTCCTGGTCATAATGGCCAGCCTGGCAGTACCGCTATACTGGTACACCCGCAGCGCTCTGGAAGATGAGCTTGATCAGCATCTGCTTACGACCCTGGAACTGATTTCAGTTAATCTAAACCCAGAATTGATTTCTCTTCTGGCGGCTGAACCGGACCTGAAAAATATCCGGATGGCTGTTGAAGCGGATTTGGCCGATCAGGTGGTCAGCCGCATAGTCGGCATTGCTATTTACAACGCGGCCGGGCAAAAACTGGCCTATACCGGTCGGGTTGTCCCTGAACAGTTCCGGTTATTACCACCTTTTTCGAGTGTCAGCAAGGGTGAAGTTTCTGAAATTTATTCCCAGCCTGATGGCGGTTACCTGAAGGCTGCAGCGAGTTCCGTTGACCTGAAGGCTGAGCCGGTGTTTCTGGTTATCTGGGGCGGAGCCGGATTCATGTCAGTGGTTGAGCAACTCTCTGGCAGTCTGCTCTGGTTGACCCTGCTGGCGCTGATAGCCGGTATCGGTCTGGCAATTATTTTCTCCCGCTCGCTGATCCGGCCGGTCCGATACTTAGCTGATTATACTGCCTCTATCAGGAACAATATTTATTCTAAACCAGAGGACCTGCAACGGCATGATGAAATAGGCGCTCTTAACACCGCTTTAATTGAAATGCATCATGAGATCCAGGATAATGAACAGCGTAACAAGGAACTCCTGTCAGGGATTGCGCATGAGATTAAAAATCCGCTGGGGGGCATCGAAATTTACACTGGATTGCTGGAGGCGGAATCACAAGCCAATCCGGAACACCGTGACTATCTGAATAAGATCAGCTCAGAATTGCAGAATCTTAAACGGATCATTTTGGAATACCTGGATTATGCACGACCACCTAAAAGTAATATCGAGCCTCAGAAAATTGATACTATTATCGCAGATGCCGCCCGTATTTTGAACCCGGAACTGGAACAAAAAAATATCCGATTTAACCTGGTGGGCAGCGCCACCTTGCCCGGTGATGAATCAAAACTGCGCCGAGTGATGGTGAACCTGTTAAAGAACAGTCTTGAGGCGGTGACTGAAAGTGGTAAGATTGAGGTATTTATTGACGACAGTGATCACGACTTGGTGGTGAAAATCAGTGATGACGGGGAAGGAATCGCTGCTGACTTGCAAGAACAGATATTTCAGCCACATTTCAGTACCCGGGATCGCGGTTATGGCCTGGGACTGGCGATCGTGCGTAATATAATCGATGAAATGGGTGGCACGATAGTTGTGAATAGTATCGTGGGACAAGGAACTGAATTTGCACTTACTTTCCCCCGGTGATAAAATGCATTCAACAAAAAAAATAAAGATTCTGGTCATCGAAGATGATCGCACTATGTGCGATGGCATAGTCACCGTTTTATCCAAAGAGGGTTATCGGGTTACTGCCGCCCGCGATGGGGCCGCCGGTAGTCGCCTGTTCCGAGAACAGCGGCCGGATATGGTATTGACCGATCTGAAATTGCCGGAGAAAAGCGGCATGCAACTGCTAAATGAATTCAAGTTGGACGATCCGGATATACCAGTGATCCTGATTTCCGCCTTCGGAACGATTGACCTGGCGGTCAATGCCCTCAAATCCGGCGCCGCTGATTTTATCCCCAAACCATTCTCGGTTGATGAATTAAAAAACAAGGTTGCCTTAATCTTAAAAAAGAAACCAGTCGGCGGTCTCGAGGCTGAGTTAGCCAGGACGTTTCACGGGCTGGTGGGTTCATCAGCGGTAATGCAGCAGGTTTTCGATCAAATTCGCATGGTTGCCAAAGTCAACAGCCCGGTTCTGATCTACGGTGAAAGTGGCACCGGCAAGGAGCTAGTGGCCCGGGCAATCCATGTTGAGAGCGGCCGCCGGAAAAAACGCTTCCTGGCAGTGAATTGTGGTGCTCTGGTCGATACGCTGCTGGAAAGCGAATTATTTGGTCATGAAAAAGGCGCCTTCACCGGTGCGATCCGCAATCATGCCGGTATTTTCGAACAGGCCAGTGGTGGAACGATTCTGCTGGATGAGATTGGTGAAATTTCCGGTGCAATGCAGGTTAAATTGTTGCGGGTTCTCCAACGTCAGAAATTTCAACGTGTGGGCGGAGCCGATGAGATCAATACCGATGTGCGAATCATCGCCGCGACCAATAAAAATTTAAAAACCGCCATCAAGGAAAAAACTTTCCGGGAAGACTTGTTCTTCCGGTTGAATGTATTACCGTTGCACCTGCCAGCCTTGCGCGAGCGTTCCAGTGATATACGCGAATTAATAACTTATATCGTGGCAAATAAATGTACTGATTTAGGACGGGAAATCCCCACTTTTGAACTTAATGCACTGGAAAAACTGGAACAATATCCCTGGCCCGGTAATATCCGCGAGCTGGAAAATTTCCTGGAACGGCTATTAATATTTTCAGAAGATTCCCAAATCACCCCCGAGGCAATCTGTCTTGACCAACCTGATGAGATTATACCAGTGGTTTCTGGTAAATTAACAGACGTGTTGGAAGAAACAGAAATCCGGATGATCAGACGTGCCCTGCAGGAAACAGGCGGAGTCAAGCAGCGAGCCGCCCGGATCCTGGGCATCAAAACCAGCACGCTTTACTATAAAATGGACAAATATGGTATCGGTACGAATGATAGCAGGTCCGACCCATGAAAAACTTTCGACTTTTTATACTAGTGATCGCTAACCTGATCGTTCTACCGGCTCAGGATTTCGGCCAGGCCTTGGATCATTTTATTGTCATTGACAACGCGGTCGAAAAAACCACCACCCGTTTGAATGAATTCAATGAACGTCAATCCGTTTTACAGACAGAACTTGACATCTTGAAGGTGAATCGTACCTGGTATAATGGCTGGATCAATGAAATGCTGTTGGCGCGGAAAACGACACTCTACACCTCCCTGGCTGATTCTACGGCCAGTTTGGAAGACAGGCTCTCTAGAATGCTGCCGGAACGGGACCAGGCTTTACGCAATCTAAAGGAAGAATACACCACTATTCTTCATCAGGGTGATTTAACTGCTACCGATAAAGAACGTGCGATCAGTCTAGGAGCCTGGATGGTCGGACAGCCAAAGGGTAAAATTGATTTACCCGACTACATCGCACTACTCGAAATTGAGTATGAGGATGAACAGATCAGACAATTAGTTTGGCGCGATTTGAAAGTTGTGGTCGACGCGAAATTAATCTTGATCGATTCCGTTCTGAAGGAACGCCGGCAGGAACAGGAATTAATGGCACGCCTCAATGAATTCCACCATGACCTCAGCCTGCTGCAGGAATCTGATCGCGATCTTGGTTCGCCAACCGCCTCAAGATCTGTTTTCGAAGATGCCGAAGCAACATTCGGTGGTTGGGAAGACGGTGTTACTAATGCGCTGGATGCAGATGTGAAATCGACGCGGGGTCTGGCCGGGATAACATTGAGCGAACAGTCAGACTTGAATAATAATCCGGAAGGCACGGCCAGGACCGGTACTTTACCAGCCAACAGCGACACCGACGGTGAAATTTCCCGATTAATTACCAAGCGCCAGCTTTACCAGCAAATATTAGCCCGTATTGAAGCCGATTTATCGACTGACAACTAAAATCATCAATCCCAAACTGCTAATTCTGGTAGCAGCGTTATCAGGTGTATGGTGCCAGGAAGCCAGCTTGCAGGTAGCTACCTATTTTGACTCCAACGTCGATGAAGCTTTGACTGAGCCTGTGCCGACTGTCGGCTTTAAACTCCGCGGTAACCTGGATCATCGAATTATCATAAATGCCTGGCAGATCGATGGTAATATTATAACCCAGACCTACCTGGATGCAATTCTGCCAACCCAATCCAAACTGGTGGTCAATTCCGGACTTGGATTACGTACTTTCATCACACCAGTCCTGCAGGTGATAGGCGGATTGAATCATTTTCAGAAAGCATTCTACGATCTGGGTCCTTCCTATCGCTGGACGGATTATGCTATAAATCTGCACTATCAACCTGCGAAGAAGCTGTCAATCGGCGCCAACTGGTCATACCGCAGGACCAATTATACAAGTCTGGATTCGATCAAATTCCTGGGGAAGGTGTTGGAGCTGCGCATTGGTTATCATCTCACCCAAAACTGGCTGCTGGTAGGGCTGATCCGTAATCGGAGAACAACTTTCAATGATTATCCGGCCCAGGGCATTATAAATGATACTATGCTGGTGTTGTTGGATCGATCGCAAAAAGACCATGCCAGATCGTTTCAGCTCCATGCCCGCTATCAAGGAAAAATGATCGTGGGCGCCAGCCTGCGCTATCAACAGGTAACCTCCAACAGCGTTACCGGCGGATTCAACCAATTGAACGGCAGGGTGTACCTATCGTGCCGCCTGGGAGAAACTACAATGCTTCATTTTATAATCCAGCGCGTTGATAAAAACTACCGATGGGGTAACCTATCCGGAATAACCGCCTACCGTGATCCGGAAGAGCGGATCCAGAACAGGACCTATCTGCAACTGGAACGGCGGATAAATCCGCGTGTGATCAGCTATCTGCAAATGAGTCGCCTGGCGAATGAAACCCTGGTCAATCAGCGCTATTATAATAAAACTATGCTGGAGCTAGGCTTGAAATTTAAGCTTTGATCTATCCGAATAGTCATCCCGACATTTCATTGGATTCGTTCTTTGTGATAACTTGAGCAGACCAATCAGATTTTTGATAAATCTTTCAGAAATCTGATAGCAAAAATACAATCCCAATTTACTGCAACATCACTATCTATCTGATTATACTGAAATTCAGTTGATTGTTTTTTGCTGGCACAGGGATTGACCCAGCAATAATAAAAAACCACAGGTGAATTCAATGAATCTGAAAAACCCCTCTTTATTAATGCTGGTGTTAGTAACCGGCACCTACGCCTGGTACCCTGATTATTCGGTCATGGCTACTGATTATGTATTACCTCGGGATTACCTGGCACCAAGCCGGATCCAGTCAATCGGATTGCAAGCCCTGGGCAGCCAGTTCCAGCGATTGTACGAACACCCCCTGGATAATGCTTTTCAGAATCCGGCCTACCTGGGTCTTCAGAAAACCAATTATCTATACCTCGATGTAGCTGGCGATGAGGCAATTAATTATGAAGATGAGATTATGCCCGGCTATGGCGGATCTTTTATGGACCTGGAATATGCCATGGACATTCCCTATTACTGGTCGCCTTACCGTGCAATGGAATCACCTAAGCAAGATCAACCGATAGTTCGGTTGATTTACTTGGGCAGACCAATAAAACCACTGCCCGTACATCTGGGTACTACCCTGGAATATTTTTATGACCGGGAACAGTTTTATCAGCCTTACTGGTATGGCTGGGGTTGGCAAAGTAGGGATGCAGTCGGAGCAGCCTTCGATGAAAACCTGGCCGATCCCTACGAAGATTACCGGATCGTTGAAAGTGGTGAAAATCTCCAAGACGAGCGCGGTTTCCGGATCAACACCTTTGCGGCTATGCCGATCCTGCCGTTTTTGACTTTAGGCGCCCGCCTGGCTGTCCAGAATAAAAAAATTGATGGTAACTACAGCGATCTGGATATCCAAGATGATAATTACTGGGCCGATGAATATCTGAGTTATTATGATGTTGTTAAAACCCGAGACCAGAACTTTAAGCAGCAGGATATTGCTCTGGGAGCTCTGCTTCAAATTGGCACCAAAATTCAGTTGGGTGCCACGGTCGGTTTTGTTTCCGGTGACATTGACCGCAAACTAAACGAACAAGACACCTCGAAATATTACAGCCGGTATTACAACAATCCGGATACGAATAAGGTAAATATCTATAATAATCACGGAGCCTATTCTTCCACCAAACAGTGGAATTATGATGGCAATACAAATTACGGTGAACTCCACAGCGATGTCGTAATCAATCCCGATGTAACCTTGCGCTGGTCGGCCTATTTCGAAAAGCGCAGCGCAGATCTGGCAGAATTGGAAAATATGTGGCGCAGATCCCACCACTATAGCCATTACTGGTACAATTGGGACAGTGTTTACCACGATTACGAAAATAGCTCCCGGGCCAGTCTTGATCGTACTGGCAATGGTAAATATACATTTGATCGCTGGCGCTTATCCATCGGCGGTAATTGGCAAATGTCTCCAACCATTCGCTTTAGCGGTGGATTAGTCTATGACCACCAGCTTGACTCCAAAAATGCCACTGAGCCTTTTATCGGAAGTAAATATTCTTATTATTCCAATGACTGGTCTTACAATTATTCATCTGAAACAACCGAGTATGATGATAAACAATTCAGCTGGCAGCGGAAAGAAACCTATGTCACCCTGGCCCTTCCAACCGGTGTAGTTGTTGAGTTAGGTGAAGCCCTGGAATTGAGTCTGGGTTTGGCCAAACTGATACGCAGCACCGATATTACCGAAGGCTACGATCTGGTGGTGTTCACCGAAGAGACCATCAAACGTGTTGATGGGACAGTAATCACAGATTCCGATTCAGCCTATGTTGACGGCCACAAATTTCCCGGTGTCCATACCTTCATCGATGAGTATCGCATGAATGCCGGAATCAGTTTCAAATACAAAGACAGTTTTAAAATAACTGCCGCCCTGGCCGAATCAATCCTGGAACCGCGCTCATTCAAAATTGGCGCTGAATTCCGCTGGTAGGTTTACAGTGATGAAATATGTTTTGTGAAGCAATAAAATGAATAGATCATTCTTCATTAATAAGTTGTTATTACTTATTTCAGTAGTGCTTATATCAAGTTGCTCAGAACCAGAGGATACGTATGAAATTCTATTCTCAGGTGGTTATTATGGTGGAGGTGTGAATCCATCAATTTCAGAGACCATTATTCATAAAAGCGGGAAAATAGTAATCACTACTGATTACTTGTTTACTGATTCACGAGTAACGGAAAAACAAGCGGAAAAAAGTGAAGTTGAAAGTCTGTATCATTTTATGATTGAAAATAGATTTACCGATCTAAATGATATTTATGATTGTGCGCCGAATGATTCAATTTGTGAAGACATAAGAGATCACTACCCACCTCCCAATCCTCTAACCATTAAGCTAACCGACAATAGCATGTCACATTCAGTTAATGTAAGTGTATTCCAGTGTTCAGTAATACCAATTATTGAATATCCCGATATATTGGATTCAATATCATTCAAAATTTGGGAAATTGTTCATGAAAGTAACTAATGTACGAATAGATTACCTCCTCACACTCTCTGCAACAGACGTAAATAGCGGGCTGGCCAATTCGCCAAAATGAAGATTTTGAAACTTGAATTGTTAATCAAACATCACTGGTCAGTTTGCGCAGGTGAGTTAACGGTATGGGCAATTGCAGTTGTATCATTGTTTTCTGGGTGTGAAGAAGACAGGCCCTATAACTATGACGCGTATGATTCAACCGGTGTGCATATTGTAACCGGATGGTTTTGGATCACTGAACAGGACAGTTCTGCAATCGCTGGCGAATGGGAATTTTTCAAAGTTGAAAATCTGGAAAATATTGGTCCCCAGATCGGCAGCGGCCATTTCATCGGTTATCAGAAATCGACTGAAATACAGTTGGAGTTGAATCCTGATATGGCCGACAATAATGTCAGTTTGTACGGAACATTTACCGGGACTACTATAAACGGTGAGTGGCAATGTACCGGTTTCCCCGGTTTAATTAATGAAGGGAGTTTTCATGCTAAAAAATAATGCACTGTTAAAAACGTTTCTTCTAATACTTTTCACAGTCAGCCTGTTCAACTGCTCTAAACAGGTAACCAATGGGGGGACAAGGACTGAAAAATGGGGTGGTAATTATGATGCTTCGCTGGTGAGCGGCGGTAGTGGTAATTTTGCCGGTGTTACTCCCGGTGGCAGCCAGGATATCGGTTATATCCGGTCGATTGTCGCTGCTGGAAATATTCCGGATTCGTCCTCATTCACCTTCGAAGGTCTCTTTTCCGAACATGATTTTTTCATCGATTTACCGGAGTGTGAACAGGTTATCTGCGCGAATTTTACCCAGGCCGCCTACTATCCGATCGGTTCGGAGCTGAATCACAGACTGGTGCAACTTCTATTGACATCCAATGTGGAAATTGCTTCTTTTCACCATCGACCAACCCAATTTTTTGTCGTCTTTGACCGCAGCGGCTCCATGACCGGTGATAAGTTCAGTACTACCTGTAATGCCTTATCGCAGTTGGTAAATTTCCTTGATGATGGTGACCAGTTCGGACTGATTTCATTTAATCATGAATATTCTTTAGACTGGGAATTGTCGCCACTGGCCGAAAACCGGGATAGCATAATTACCGTTATTAATGGGTTAAGTGCTGGCGGTAGTACCGACATCGAATCAGCTTTGAGCGCAGCCTTTGAGCAATTGTCCGAAACTGACAATAGTGCTGGCATGGACCAGCGCGTTTTGCTGTTTACGGATGCTTTACCGAATACCGGTAATACAGCTGAGGATGATTTTTTAACTCTATCACAGACCTATGCTGACCAGGGAATTGGCATTACCGCTTTTGGTGTTGGCCTGGATTTTGGGGTCGAACTGGCCACGGCAATCTCTGAGATCCGTGGAGGTAATTATGTGTATCTCCGGGATATTGATGCAATCGAAGAACTGGTTAATGAAGATTTTGAATTTCTGATCACGCCGGTGGCCTATGATTTCCAGCTCCAAATCGAATCCGGTAATAATTATAACCTGTCGGCCGTATACGGTCTGCCGGGCGGCGCGGATGGTGAATTCAGCCTGTCAGCCGCTACCCTGTTTCTGAGCCGTAACAAAGGGGCTATCGGGCTGGAATTTCTACCACTCGGGTCCGATAACTCCGGTGATATCGCCGAAATTAACCTGGAATATGTGGATGGCAGCAGCGGGTCCCAGGTTACGGAATCAGTCAATGTGGAATCGGCCGGACTAACAGCCGGGGATTCGGAAATTGCCTATGATCAGTTCGGTGCCCAAAAACTGGTTGCTCTGATAGAAATGGTCAGGGGAATGAAATATGCTGTCGGTTTATACATGGCTGATGATGTTTCCGTCGCTGTTGAACATCTGGATCTGGTTGCCGATCGCCTCAATGCAGTAGCCGCCGAACTTGAAGATGAATCCCTGCTGACCGAGCGAGACTTGGTAACCGCACTGTCGGAAAATATGGAGTAAAAAAATAATTGCTATCTTCACCACTAACCGGTAACTTTCTGAAAAAGGGGGCTGTCATGAAAAAAATAGCCATCAGCATTTTATTTATACTGGCAAGTGCGGTTTATCCGCAGGAAAATATCTTTGTAACCATTGAAAGCGATACGGTAACCATCTGGCATACCGAAACCACACGTAACTGCTGTTCCTTATTTGATCTGGCGGTTCAGGTGGATGATTCGATTATTACCGTTACCGAAGTGGATACCGGTGAATACTGTTGGTGCGAGTGCCTGTTTGATCTATCGGTTAGTATTACTGGTCTGGACCCCGGTAGCTATACTGTTGATGTGTTCGGTACCGATTCAATTTATCAGACCTACTGGGGCTCAACATCTTTTGCCCTGGACAGCGTCACTTTATTTAGTTCTTCCAACTCAGGCTGTATCACTACTCGTGACGATACCAGTTTTATCGAACTGGATGTGTCCGATGATACATTAAACCTTTTCTGGAATACGCCTCTGCTTAATTGCTGTTTGGAGGAGGTCTGGGACGGTTGGCTGGTTGCTGATACTTTCTTTGTCACCATGACCGATACCGGGGCGCCCTGTGACTGCGATTGTCCCTTTGAGTTGGATGCCAGTTTCGGCCCATTTTCAACTGGCTCCTACATACTGGATTTCCGGAACGGTGAGTATGGTTATCCTCCGTTTACAATTGGCGACACCCGCGATGGTGTGATCATTGTTCATCAAGGACAAAGTGATTGTTACAGCCTGTCAACCACGACCGAAGCGGTCAGCCCGGAACATTTCATACTTTACCCGGCCTACCCCAACCCATTTAATCCGCAAACAAATCTACGTTATGAATTACCTGAACAGGCAGCGGTTACCGTTTCGATATTCGATTTACAAGGTCGGGAGATTGCCATCCTGGTCAATGAAAATCAATCTCCCGGTTTAAAGGAAATCCGCTGGGACTCAGGTCAATTGCCAAGTGGATTGTACTTATGCCGGCTGCAGGTTGGTACGACTACGCAGGTTCGCAAATTGATTCTGTTGAAGTAAGTATTGTTAAAACGCAGAGCCGTTTTATCGGCGCTTTGCCACTGGACGTGTAGCCGCAAGAGGTAAGGACATGCAAAAAATGATAATCCCACTTATTATTACAGTTTTATTCTGCTCCCCGCTGCCAGCCCAGATGCTGGCGGATATAACCAGTGATATAGACACAGAATTCGGTACCTACCAACCCTACTTGGTAAGTGTTACGCCGTCTCTGACACCATACACAGTGTCTGCGGATTTCAGCAATGTATCCAACTATCAGTATTTCAACTTCACGGCGTTGGAAGACTCGCTCCTGCTCCGGAATGCTTTCATGACCCGCTTCCAGCCCAATTCCCAATACGGCACCGGTTACCTCCAGATCTACGATGTATACTATGAATGTCGCGATCAAGCAACACCGATTTTCGTCACTACCGATGCCGTATTGCACACTTTTCATGTCTTGTACGACTATACGTTACGGATAATGGAAATGGAGCAATTCATACCGGATCTCGATAATATGGCGACCGCACTGGTTTCGAAAGCGCTTGACCATTACTCAACTATTACCGATTCGACACTGGGGCAGGCTGCCCTCAAGAATCTGGCTTATACATCCGTGGCAGCCGTTTTATTGGACAGTTCATTCGCAGTTCCGGCCACCGTTCAGGGTCTGGTCCAGTCCGAAATCGATCTAATTACCGCCCATGTCGGACAAACCTTATCGCCAATTTTCAATTACGCCGAAGATTACAGCCAGTATGTACCACGGGGACATTATACCCGTAATAACGATTTCAAGCGCTATTTCCGGGCCATGATGTGGTATGGTCGGATCACTTTTTTCCTTAATAATCCTTATCTGGCTGAAGAGGTTATCAAAGAACATACTCGCCAGGCGCTGCTGCTGGTCCATGCCCTGCAGAATATTACTATTGCAGGCGAATCAATTATGACGGTCTGGGAGCGTATCTATGCACCTACTGTGTTCTTTGTGGGTAAAGCTGACGACCTGACCATTTTTGATTATATCGATGTAATGGAGCAGGTGTACGGCAATGACTGCTGGCAGCAGTCGGTGGACATCTTTACCGATGAAGCTGACTTGAACCAGTTCCGTACCCTGGCTGATGCTCTGCCCTGGCCGGAGATCAACGCCTGGGCCGGTAAGGGTTTCCGCCTGATGGGCCAGCGTTACATTCCCGATTCCTACATGCTGGGGAGACTGGTTTATCCATATATACCCGATCGCTTGATGCCGAAAGGGCTTGATATTATGACTATCCTGGGTTCCCAGCGTGCCTGGCAGATATTAGGTGATCATTACAATGAAACTGCTAATCCTTTTTACGTTGCCGCCATGGATTCACTGCAGCTTCAATTTGCCGGTCTTCCGGATGAAACCTGGGCGCAGAACCTGTACTGGAACTGGCTGTATTCATTGATGCCCCTGCTATTTCCCAAGGGCGCCGGTTATCCAACCTTCATGCAGAACCAGGCCTGGAGCGACAAAGAATTGTTTACTGCCCTAGCTTCCTGGGGCGAGTTGCGCCACGATACGATTCTCTATGCCAAGCAAAGTGGTGGTTTGACCGGCCTTCCTCCATCGGCTCCGTTCGTCGCCGGATATGTGGAACCTAACCCATTTCTCTATGCCCGCCTAGCAGCCTTGACCGATTTTATCGCCACCGGTCTGGCCAGCCTGGATCTGTATTTCGCTGAATTTGACTGGCGCTACGCCGACCTGAGTGAACTGCTGCTGAACCTGAAAACCATTTCCGAAAAGGAATTGACCAGCCAACCACTCACCAGTGACGAGCAATTACTGATCGTAAACATCGGTTCAACGCTGGAAAACCTGGTTTTATTTCCCGATTCATTGGGTATTGAAACCGATGTCGATGAAGCCATGGCAGTCATTGCTGATGTACATACTAATCTGGATATGGCGCTTGTTCTGGAAGAAGGTGTGGGCTATCCGTTGAATATCTATGTTATTGTCGAAATCGGTGGTGAGCTGGTTGTGACCCGTGGTGGTATTTTCTCCTACTACGAATTTACCTGGCCGGCTGCTGACCGCCTGACCGATGAAGCCTGGCAGACAATGCAGACCGGTGATAATCCTCAGATGCTTCCGGTGTGGACCGCCAGTTTTACAGATTCAAGTCAAAATCTGTTGAACCGAGATCCTCAGTTTTATTTCCCGTTTTGTGATCCCTGCGTAAGTGTCACCGGGGAACCGGGGCTACCTGCAAGTTGTCGCCTCCATCAGAATTACCCCAACCCCTTTAATCCGCAAACACATCTGAATTATGAATTACCGGAACAGATGAAAGTTACCGTTTCGATTTACGATTTACAGGGCCGGGAGATTGATATTCTGATAAACGCACTACAGAATCCGGGAATCAGAACGGTTACCTGGGATGGCCTGGATCAATCCGGCCAACAGATGAGCTCAGGATTGTACATCTGCAGGCTGCAGGCCGGCAGCTATGTGCAGACACAAAAGCTGGTTTTGTTGCGGTAGTTCAGAAACTTATTTTACTGGCTCAATTCCCGCTTGGCGTAAGGCTCCCTGCCAGGCAGCGATCTTAATACGATGCTCATCAGCGGACATTGACGGTTTATAGAGACGATCAAAGACCTGCTTTCCAACCGGTAACCCATCCGCTTTTCGCAACAACTGCAGAACACCCAGGGCGGTATGATCTTTCATTCTGGTGTGACCCACTGTTGTATTCAGCAGGTCGGCGATGAACTGGAGCAGCGAGGTGCGGCTGAGGCCACCACTGGCGGTGATCGAATGTAATTCGACCGGTAAATGGCTGCGTATCAGGGTGATAATATCGTGGGTGAAAAAGCCGATTGATTCCACAGCCGCTCGTATTATCTGGTCGGTATCGGCCTGATCAATTGCACTGAAAACTGTCTTAAAACTATCGCGCCAGTAAGGGGCTGCCAACCCACAGTATCCAGGTACCAGCACACCAGCTGTGGTGGTTTGCTGACAAAGCATATCCCATTTTCGCCGGTGAACCAGAATTCCCAGGTCCTGTTCCAGCCAATCGAAAAGCGTGTTGCAGGTGTTGATCGTACCTTCCAGCAGATAACTCAACTCAGCTCCAAAGGAATACAGCACGCTCCCCAACAGCCCGGGAATCAACCCTGGTTGCGGGCCGGTATTCAGCATCACCGAGCCGGAAGTGCCAAAATTCAATGCCAGGTCGCCGGTAATCCAGCCGCCCTGACCCAGCAGGGCTGCCTGCTGGTCGCCGATTACGCAGCGTAGGGGCAGGCTGGCGTTGTCAATTGAAATTGTCCCATAATCGGCTACTGTAGCCAACAGTGGCGGTAGGTTGGCCGGGTCAATCTCAAACAATTTACACAACTCCGAATCCCAATCCGGTTTATTTAAACCCATGAATAGAGAGCGTCCGGCAATCGAATGATCCACAGCCGCTATTCCCGTCAATGATTGCGACAGAAAAGCGCTGAGGGGACCGTAAAAAACATTGCCCGTTCGAACCTGGATGGCTAAATCAGGATTATTCCTGATCAAATGGAGGTATTTGGGTCCGCCGAAATGGGCACTCAGGGGCATGCCACACCGGGATTGGATCAGCTCCGAATGGCCGGTCAACTCCTCAGTCTCCGCTTCCGCCCTGGTGTCCTGCCAACTGATGGCCGGTGTCAGGGGTCGGGCAGTTGTTTTATCCCAGAACAGGAATGTTGAACGTTGAACGGCCATCCCGACAGCTTTGATCGTGATATCAGTTTTCTGGCTGAAGTCGATGGCTGCCTTGATCAACCGGTAACAAGCTTCCAGAATAGTCAGGGGATCGCTTTCAGCGTGGCCGGGAGCCAGTCGCTTGAGACGGTGGGGCAGGCGGCTGGAGAAACATATTTTCGAATCCCGATCAAAAATAAATACTTTTGTTGAAGAGGTTCCCTGGTCGAGGATAAGATACATGTTGAACGAAATTAGAACTTAGCAATCACATTCTACAACTATAGTTACAGGCGGCAGGGATTCAAGGTCAATGGTCATTTGTCATTAGTGGGTACAGGAATATCCAACGCCAGTTAACGAATACTGGATTTAGAATTGCGCCCAATCCTACTGCTCCATCGATAATTCCTGATGATTATTCATTTTCTAAAACGGACTTGTCATTCCGAAGGAAGTATGACTGAAGAATCTACCGCGGATTATACCTTCATTTTATCGTAGTAGTTCAACTTACTTACAGTGCAAAAACACTGTGGATTTCTCTCTCGATTTCATCGTGGTCGAAATGACAAGTAGTAAGACTACATTTCGTTGGTAAATAGTCAGTGGCCATTGGTTTTGAATTCTACGTTTTGATTGTTGAATGAGTTTATAGCTCAACATTCGACTCTCAACATTTTTTACCCACCGAAGGCGATAGCGCAGGTGGGTTTACCCGCCGAAAGCAATTTTGCTATTTACCAATCCCTGATCACCATTACTCATATTCTGCTGTCATTTCGACAAAAACCCGTTCACGGGTTGAGGAGAAATCTACGAAGGCTTGGCACAAACTACGATGTTGTTGATTAGCTCCTAACTATTGATTATGAGAAAACTACCCTAACTGTAAAACTAATGTAGATTTCTCATCCCGATTATATCGGGATTCGAAATGACATATCATGCGCGTACATCTCGTCGGTATTTAATCGTCGATCAAGGGTCATTAGTGTTGAGTTCTAAGTTTTGGCGTAGGCAGATTCACCGCTGTAGGCGATCTCAATCTTGACCCATTACTGATCATTAATTTTTGAAAATCCACCTACCCTCATCCGGCTACCCTACCTTATTTTCATCCGTGAATTATCCCTTCTTAATACCAATTTTGACAACCAATGCCCGCTGAATTCGTACACCTGCACAACCATTCCGATTACAGTCTGCTGGACGGTGCCCAGACCGTGCACACCCTGGTGCGCACCGCCCAAGAGCTGGATATGAACGCCGTGGCCCTCACCGAACATGGTAATATGTTCTCCGCTATTTCCTTCTATAAAGAGGCCAAATTAGCTAGTATCAAGCCAATCATCGGCTGTGAGGTTTATATGGCTCCCGGTAGTCGCCATAAGAAAACGACCCGCGCTGGTCAGCGCAACAATCACCTAATCCTCCTCGCTCAGAATTATACCGGCTACTTGAATCTGATCAAGTTGGTCACCGCCGGTTACCTGGAAGGTTTTTACTATCGGCCCCGGATCGATAAAGAGCTCCTGGCCCAACACAGCGAGGGACTGATCTGCACCACCGCCTGTTTGCAGGGCGAGATTCAGAAAGCTGCTCTCTCAGGTGGCTGGCAATCCGCGATCCCGATAGCCGAAGAATTCATGGCAATGTTCCCGGACCGCTTCTACCTCGAGATTCAGGATCACGGTATCCCCGAGGAAAAGCTGAACCAGAAAAACATGGCCAGGCTGTCTAAAGAAATGGGGCTGCCCCTGGTCGCCACCAACGACACCCATTATGCCCGCAGTGATCATAATGAAGCCCATGATATTCAACTCTGCCTGGGTACCGGAAAGGAACTGAATGATCCCAACCGGTTGCGCTATCCTGCACCAGAATTTTACCTTAAGACCCAGGATCAGATGCATGAACTGTTTAAGGATTACCCTAAGGCGATCGAAAATTCAATCCGGATCGCCGAGAGCATTGACCTGAGTTTCGAAATGGAGACCTACCACCTGCCACGTTTTCTGATTCCGGAGGGTGCCGGCACCGACGATCCTGACGAATACCTGACACGCCAAGCAACCAATGGCGTGGAAAAAATCTACGGCGTGGTTTCCCCCGAGCTGCAGAAAAGGCTGGATTTCGAGCTGAACACGATCAAACAAATGGGCTTTGCCGGTTACTTCCTGATTACAGCCGATTTTGTCAAATATTCCAAGGATAACCAGATTCCCGTAGGTCCCGGCCGTGGTTCCGCCGCTGGCAGCCTGGTGTCCTACGGCCTGGGGATCACCACGATCGACCCGATCCGCCATAACCTGCTGTTCGAACGTTTTCTGAACCCGGAACGGGTCTCCCTGCCCGATATTGATATCGATTTCTGCATCGAGCGCCGGGGTGAAGTGATTGACTATATCAAGCGGGTCTACGGTGACAATTCCGTCACCCAGATCATCACCTTCGGCAAGATGAAAGCCCGCCAGGTTGTGCGGGATGTAGGCCGGGTGTTGGGATTCACCTTTGGCGAGACCGACCGAGTAGCCAAGCTGATTCCGGCCGGACCGAAAGTCACCCTGGGCGACGCCATCATGGCTAACCCGGAGCTGAAGGCACTGGATAAAGATGAGCGTTACGCTGAGCTCCTGCGCCATTCCCGGGTCCTGGAAGGGATGAACCGCCATGCTTCGATCCATGCCGCCGGCGTGGTAATCGCACCCGGTGATCTAACCGATTATATCCCACTCTATCGATCATCCACCGGCGACATCACCAGCCAGTACGACATGAAATGCCTGGAAGATCTGGGCCTCCTTAAAATGGACTTCCTGGGATTGCGGAATCTGACGGTGATCGATAAGACTTTGAAACTGTTAAAGGACCAGGATATTGAGCTCGATATCGAAAAAATAGCCCTTGATGATCCCAAAGTTTACCGGCTGTTTGCCAAAGGGCTTACTACCGGTATTTTCCAGTTCGAATCATCGGGAATGCGGGAATTCCTGAAAAAACTGAAACCCACCGTGATCGAAGACCTGATCGCCATGAACGCCCTCTACCGTCCCGGACCGATGGAAAATATCGATAATTTTATCAAGCGTAAGCATGGCCGCAAAAAGATCGCTTATGTACACCCTGCCCTGGAACCGATTCTGAAGGAGACTTATGGGATCATCGTCTATCAGGAACAGGTGATGCAGATCGCCCACGAGGTGGCGGGAATGAGTCTGGCCGAAGCGGATAACCTGCGCCGGGCGATGGGTAAGAAAATCGCTTCTTTGATGGCTGAACTGGGTACCAAATTTGTGGAAGGGGCAGTCGAAAAGGGTATTGATCAGAAAAAGGCTCAGCAGATTTATGACCTGATCGAAAAATTCGCCCAATATGGCTTCAACAAGAGTCATTCTACAGCCTATGCCTATATCGCCTACCAGACAGCCTGGCTCAAGACCCACTACCCGGCAGCTTTCATGAGCGCTAATTTGACGAGCGAAATGTCTAATATCGACCGGGTGGTGATCCTGATCAACGAATGCCGCAAACTGGGGATTGAGGTAACCCACCCCGACATCAATGTCTCCGATGTGGATTTCCGTCCTGTTGATAAGAAAACAATCTCCTTCGGACTGAATGCAATCAAGAATGTGGGTACCAAGGCGTTGGAAAAGATCGTGGAAGTTCGAGCCGAGGATGGAAAATTCGAGAATTTATTCGATCTCTGCCTGCGCGTCGATTCCCGGGCATTGAATAAAAAGGTCCTGGAAAGCCTGAACATGGCCGGTGCCCTGGATGGATTAGAAGGTACCCGGTCCCAGCAGGCCGCCCAGATCGACACGGCGCTAAAATATTCCCAGCAGGCCCAATCTACCCGCAATCACAACCAGGTGGATATGTTCGGTAACGTGATCGGTGAGGAAAGTGTCGTTCAGATTCCTGACCTGCCCCGGATCGAGGACTGGAGCCAGTCTCAGGCCCTGAATAATGAGAAGGAAGTTCTGGGGATGTATCTTTCGGGCCACCCCCTTCTGAAATACGCGGACGATCTGGAACAATTTTCCACTTTCGATTTTTCTGAAGAGGTCGAACAATTCAAGCCGGACAAGGTCCGACTGGGTGGCACGATCCAGGAATTACGGCAACACCAGGACCGCAAGGGAAAGACGATGGCCTTCTTCAAGCTGGAATGCCTCGGTGGATCGGCGGACATTACGATCTTCTCTGATACATATGATAAATACCGGGCCGATATTTTCAATGATAACCTGGTTTTCGTCCAGGGCAAGCCATCCGCCAATGCCGACTTCAACGATATGAAACTGCTGGCAAACGAGGTGGTGCCGATCGACAAGGTACGGGACTATTACTCGAAGCGAATCAACCTGCGGATCGACCCGGAAGAAATGACGATGAAACAGGTGGACCGCATCTCTGAGTTAGCACAGCAGCACAAGGGTAACTGCGGCTTGATGTTCCACATCAAGAATGGCCAGGGCAAGAACAAGCGGATTATCAGCCATAAGCTTAAAGTCTGCACCAGCCGCGAATTCCTGAAACAGTTGCAGGAGCAGTTGGGCAGCAAGAATGTTTGGGTGGAGTAGCGTCAAACGGTCATTTGTCAATCGTCAATAGTCATTGGTCAATGGTTGGTTTACCGCAAGCTTTAAGCACAAGAACGCAAAGCAATAATAAACACCAATCAGATTGAATCCATTTTAAAATGTTCTTTATTCGTTAAATTCGCGCGATTCGTGATTAAAGGGAAAAGAAAATGATCGCCGTAATCCAGCGCGTTTCTGAAAGTAAAGTAGTCATTGATGGTAAGACCGTTGGTGAAATTGGTGATGGTCTACTGATCCTTCTGGGAGTATTTGACAGCGACACGGAGGCCGACGGACAGTTCCTTGCGAATAAGATCGCTGGTTTACGCATCTTCAATGATGAGCATGATAAGATGAATCTGTCGATCCAGGACGTCGGTGGTTCCGCCCTGGTAGTCAGCCAATTCACGCTGTGCGGCGACTTGCGTAAAGGCCGCAGGCCGTCCTACATTCAGGCAGCGGTACCTGATGATGGAAAACGCCTATATGCTAATTTTATGACCCAGCTGCGTGCCCACGGCCTGCCGGTGGAATCAGGAGTATTCGGCGCCATGATGGACGTTCATCTGGTCAATGACGGTCCGGTAACCTTCGTATTGGATAGCCGGGCGAAGAAACCAGCCTAAATGCTGGAATTCCTTCTCAAGATCATTAAATTCACCAGTGTCAAATTTTAGCCTTTCGTCAACAATAATCAGATTTTATTCATAAGCGGGAATAATCCGGGCAACAACAAAGGAAAATTATATGCAGCGCAAGATTCGTATTTTAATGGCTAAACCGGGGTTGGATGGTCATGATCGGGGTATCAAAGTGCTGGCTGCTGCCTATCGGGATGCCGGCATGGAAGTGATCTACCTGGGTTTGCGCCAGACGCCGGAAATGATCGTCTCCGCAGCCCTGCAGGAGGATGTGGACGTGATCGCTCTATCGATTCTCTCCGGGGCTCACATGACAATCTTTCCCCGGGTGATGGAATTGATGCGGGAAAAAGAACTGGATGATGTTCTGCTCACCGGCGGCGGCATTATCTCGGAAACCGACATGGCAAAGTTGGCGAAACTGGGGATCGGAAAATTATTTGCCCCGGGAACGCGGGTTCAGGATACGATTGATTATATTCAGCAATGGGTTGAGGAAAATCGGCGATGACTGATCAACTCAAAGAACTTGAACAGCGCCGAAACCGGGCCCGTCTGGGGGGTGGCCAGGACCGGATTGATAAACAGCATGAAAAAGGTAAACTGACCGCTCGCGAACGGATTGACCTGTTTCTGGATAAAGGGTCCTTCGTGGAAGCAGATATGTTTGTCAAGCACCAGGTTAATGATTTCGGTCTGAGCGATAAGAAATACCTTGGTGATGGCGTGGTCACCGGCCATGGTACTGTCAACGGCCGCCGGGTATTCATTTTCAGTCAGGATTTCACTGTATTCGGTGGTGCCCTGGGTAAATCACACGCTGAAAAAATCTGCAAGATCATGGATCACGCCGGCAAGGTCGGTGCACCGGTGATTGGACTGAACGATTCCGGTGGTGCCAGAATTCAGGAGGGCGTTGTCAGTCTGGGGGCCTATGCCGATATCTTTTTACGCAACACTCTCTATTCCGGTGTGGTACCTCAAATTTCGGTGATTCTGGGGCCCTGCGCCGGTGGGGCGGTCTATTCGCCGGCCATCACCGATTTCACGATCATGACCAGGGAGACCAGCCACATGTTTGTCACCGGCCCCAACGTAGTTAAAACGGTGACCCACGAGGATGTTACCTTTGAAGAGCTGGGCGGCGCCATGACCCACGCTACCAAATCTGGGGTGGCCCATTTTGCCGGTGAAAATGAGATCGATTCTCTAGAGATTACCAAAAAACTACTCGATTATTTTCCGGCCAATAACCAGGAAGATCCCCCCTTTCTGGAAACTGATGATCCGGTTGACCGGGAGGCCACTGAACTAGATACGATCGTTCCTGAAAATCCCAATAAGGCTTACAATATGCATGTGGTCATCAAAGCGGTGGTAGACGATGAGGATTTTCTGGAGGTTCATGAGCATTATGCCCGTAATATTGTGGTCGGCTTTGCCCGGGTAGGCGGCTATTCGGTAGGTCTCGTTGCCAATCAACCGACTAACCTGGCCGGCGCCCTGGATAACGATTCATCGATGAAGGGTGCCCGCTTTGTCCGATTCTGCGATGCTTTTAATATCCCGATCGTCACATTCGAGGATGTGCCTGGTTTTCTGCCCGGAACGGATCAGGAATGGGGAGGTATAATCAAGAACGGCGCCAAGCTGCTCTACGCCTATTGCGAGGCCACAGTACCCAAAATTACCGTCATAACCCGTAAGGCTTACGGCGGCGCTTACGATGTGATGAGCTCCAAGCACATCCGCGGCGACGTCAATCTGGCCTGGCCATCGGCAGAGATTGCGGTGATGGGTTCCCGCGGTGCGGTGGAAATCATTTACCGCAAGGAAATTGCCGCTGCGGAGGATAAGACGGCCGAAGAACAGAAACTGGTCGAGCAATACCGGAATAAATTCGCTAATCCGTATGTGGCGGCGGAATGGGGCTACGTCGATGATATTATCGAGCCACGCCTCACCCGCCTTAAAATCTTCCAGGCTTTACAAATGCTGGAAAATAAAGTCGATCGGAATCCGCGCAAGAAGCATGGCAATATACCACTCTAAAATAGATTTGATTACCAAAAATTAATTGAGGTTGGATAGCAATGGTTAACCAGGATGAAAAATCCCAACTGGAACAGCAGTTTGCTGATAATTTTTCCAGCGATGTATTTACCCGGCTTGTCGATGCCTATATTGAAGAAAGCAATTTTGTGCAGGCCAGGAAGGTGTGCGAGATCGGTCTGAGTTATCATCCCAACCATACGGAAGGCCTGTTTCTGCTGGCCCAGATCGGCATGGGCGAGAATGACCTGGATGAAGCGGAAAAACTCTTGCAGGTTCTGCTGGTTCTGGATCATAAACATCTCCAGGCAGCTCATTTACTGGTGGCGGTTCAGGAACGCCTCGGTCGTCCGAAACATATCCTGCGCAGGGGCTGGGAGCATTTGTTGACACTCGATCCGGACAACGAACAGGCCAAAGTGTTTTTAAAGCGTCTCGGTGGTAAAATACCCGAATCGGAAAAATCGACTCCCCCACCAGCCTCCGAACCTCCAACCACCGGCACTGGCGGAATCAAGGCGCGGATGGCCACATTCACCCTGGTGGCCGTTTTGAAAGATCAGGGGCTGTATCACCAGGCTTTGGAAGTGCTGGATGTCCTGGAGAATAAGGGTAGTGACCCCGAGCGGGTAGAAACTGAACGGGATGCAATCAACCTCCTGATTCAAACTTTGTCAGAATAAGCACGGATTTAATTCTCAGGATAATAGAATGACCAATACGAATTATTCTCGCCGTCTGGAAAGACTTAAAGCAATTCTCTCAGAACAGGCTCTGGACGGTATACTGGTAACCAACCTGACTAATGTTCGCTATCTATCCGGTTTTACCGGTTCTGCGGCCTCGTTGTTGATTCTACCGGATAAACAATATTTTATTTCCGATGGCCGATATCAGGAACAGTCCAAAAACCAGGTTAAAGGCTTTGAAAGAATCATCGACAGCGATCCACATCTGAAAACGATGAATAAACATAATATGATCCCTAACAGCCTGAATTTGGCTTTTGAAGGCGACTTTGTCAGTATTAATCAATTTGGCGATATGGACGATCTTTTTCCCAATACAGACTGGGAGCCTACTACTCGAATCGTGGAAGAACTCGCGGCCGCGAAAGATGAATCGGAACTTGAACTAATCCGCGAAGCTGTGGCAATCACCGACCGGACATTTGCCGAAATTTTACCCATGCTGAAAACTGGCGTAACCGAGAAAGCGGTTGCCAATTCGATCCGGAATAAATATTACGAATACGGCGAAGGCGAAGGTTTCGATACAATCATTGCCGGGGGTCCTAACAGCGCCCTGCCCCATGCTACGCCAACCGATCGACCATTTCAAAATGGCGATTTCGTTGTCGTGGATGCCGGTGCTCTGTTCGGTGGCTATTGTGCCGATATGACTCGAACAGTTCTGATTGGCGATGCAACTGACAAACATCATGAGATTTATGCAATTGTCAAAGAAGCCCAGCAAGCAGGTTGTGAGGCCATTAAAGCAGGCGTTTCCTGCAAACAACCGGATGAAGCTACTCGAACTGTCATTACCAAAAAAGGTTATGGTGAATATTTTAATCATGGCACGGGTCACGGTATCGGCCTGGAAGTACATACTATGCCACGGTTGAGCAAGATCAGCGAGGATACACTCCACGAAAATTACGTTGTTACGGTTGAACCGGGAATTTATCTGCCCGATTGGAACGGCGTTCGAATCGAAGATGATGTGGTCGTTACAAAAGATGGCTGTGAAATTTTGAATCAGACAGCCAAGGAATTATTGATACTCTGATACCTTTTTCCTTTTTAATTACTATAAATCACATGTCCAAAATACGTGATATTTATACAGAACCTGATCTGTATGACGCCCTGCACTGGTGGAAAACAAACGATCTTGATTTCATCGCCAACTGGGCTAGTTTAACCGGTGAACCGGTGTTGGAACTGGCGGCCGGAACCGGCCGGCTGGCGATCCCGATCCTTAAACAGGGGCTGGATTATACGGGTCTGGAACTGAGCGCAGAATTTACCGCCGCCGCCCGCTCTAAACTGGAAAACTATAACAGTCGTGTCCAATTCATTCAATCTGACATGCGCACATTCTGCCTGAAGCGGGAATACAAAGCTATTTTCATCGGCTTTAATTCATTCCTCCACCTTTATACCGACGAAGATGCCTTTGACTGTTTGCGTGCCGTTCGTCAGCACCTAGTTCCAAGCGGGCGTTTCCTGGTAGAGCTTTTCGTTCCCGATCCCTGGTTTCTAAATCGGCCACAGGATCACTTATACGATGTGTCCAGCTTCCATCATCCGGATGGCGGATACTGCACAATTAAAGAGACCAATTCATTCGATCCGGCGACTGAGATCAACTCGGTGGAATGGTATTTCTTCCGTCCCCTGCGGCGCGATCCTGAGCGCTATCGATTTGATATGCGTATCTATTACCCGGATACGATGGATCGACTACTGAACGAGGCCGGTTTAAAAATCCTGGAAAAATTCGGTGATCGGAAAGGAAACCCACTGAAACCAGAAAGTGAATTACAAATCTATATTTGTGGAAAATAATGAATAAGATAACGACAGTATTTTTTGACCTCGGTGGCGTTCTACTGGAATTACACCCCGATAGAACGGTGAATCACCTGGCTGAGTGTAGTGGACTGGACCGGGAGACTGTCGAAAAGTCGTTTCCCTTAGAGGACTATTACCAGCTTGAGCGGGGCAGTATGGATGAATCGCAGTTCTTCAAACTCTGGCAGGAAGCTCTGGGCGACGCTGCTTTACCGATGACCAATTTTTATACTGCCTGGGATTACCTGATCGGTCAGGAACTGGCGACAACCGCCATCATGACCAAAATTAAACCTTATCATCAAGTCTGGCTATTGTCCAATACCAATAACTATCACATTCGGTTCCAGACCAGCAAACACGCCTTTTTCAATCAATTTGACGGCAAGATTTATTCTTATCTGGTGGGGTGCCGTAAACCTGAGCCGGAAATATTCAACCTGGCGTTGGAACGGGCTGGGTCAACACCGGGGGAGAGTCTGTTTATTGATGATATGCAGGTCAATGTGGACCAGGCCCGGAAAATGGGTATCCGGACCATTCTCTTTTCTTCTTCTGAAGAGCTGGAAACCGAATTAAAGCTGCTGGGGTTGTCCGGACTTGACTGAATTCATCCACTTGGGCAAGGAAAAACGGCGCCAGAACCAGACTCTGTTCAATGCTATTGCCCACCGCTATGATTTTTTAAATCATTTGCTAAGCCTGAAATTGGATTTGTACTGGCGCAGAAAGCTGGTTCAATCCCTGCCAGCCAGCGTGCCAGGACCGGTTCTGGATGTTGCGACCGGTACCGGTGATCTGGCATTTGCAATTTTAAAACACAGGCCAGATCTGGACATTATCGGCGTTGACAACACACCGGCCATGTTGGAAAATGCACACCGGAAAATGCTTAAACAAAAACGGATTTATACTACACTCCTGGGCGAGGCTGAAGAATTGCCGTTTGAGGATGACCATTTCGCTGCTTTAACGATTGCCTTTGGCCTGCGGAATATTGGTTTTTACAGTACCGCCCTGAATGAATTCCAGCGAATTCTAAAACCGGGTGGAACGCTATTGATTCTGGAGTTTAGTCAGCCTACAGCTCCGATCTTCGGCACCCTGTTTATTTTCTATTTTCACCGTATCCTACCGGTGATTGGCGCCCTGGTTTCCGGTTCGAGCGCCTACTGCTATTTGCCGGAGTCGGTAGATAGGTTCCCACCCCGCGCCGAATTGCTGGAGCTGGTTGCTCGTGCCGGTTTTAAAAATCCAGTGCTGAAAAACCTTACAGGTGGAGTAGTAACGCTATTGCAGGCCGAAAAGGCCTAGTTAAAATGCTCTCTGGTTTTTATCAGATCAGGGGAACGAAACGCACCGGCAGTGAGGGGATGTACTCCACCACATTGTACCGGTCTTTAACAACAATTTCCAGCCTCTGACTAAACCTGGTATAGCCCACCGGGATGACCATTCGGCCATTCCGTTCCAGTTGTTCCAACAGAGCTTCCGGTACCTGAGAAGGAGCCGCAGTTACAATTATTCGATCATAGGGCGCATTTTCAGGCCAGCCCAGGCGGCCATCTCCGGAATAAACCATCACATTAGAATGACCTAATTTTTCTAGCATTTGTGCTGCTGCTGCTGCCAGCTCGGGCACAATTTCCACCGAGGTTACCGACTTGGCCAGCAGCGCCAGAATCGCTGTTTGGTACCCGCAGCCGGTACCGATCTCAAGAACATTATTGACCGGTTTGATTTTCAATTGCTCGGTCATATAGGCTACAATATATGGTTGGCTGATGGTTTGTTTATAACCAATCGGCAGGGGTGTATCCTCATAGGCATATAAATGTTCTTTGGAATCAATGAATTCATGCCTTGGCACTGCTTCCATGGCTGCCAAAACAGCTTTATCCTTCACACCCCGGCGCCTGATCTGTGAAGCGACCATTAATTGACGCGCTTCAGTGAGGTTTATGCTTGTCAATAGATTAAATCCTAATCAATTTTATAGCCCTAATATAAGGATATTCCAATGAGAAAAATTCGTCGCTTGATTATTCTTAGCCAATTATTGGCTATACTCTGCGGTCAAACCGACCAGCCCTATGTTCTCCTAATTTCATTTGATAGTTTTCGTCCCGATTATTTTAAATGGACCATTACCCCAAATTTTGATCGCCTGGCCAAGCAGGGGGTAATGTCTGAAAGTATGCAGTCAATCTATCCCACAAAAACATTTCCCAATCATTATGCGATTGCAACCGGTATGTATGCGGAAAATCACGGTTTGATCGCTAATTATTTTTACGATCCGAAATTCGACGCCATCTATCAGATCAGTGACAAAGATGCTGTAACCGATCCCCGCTGGTATGGAGGAGAACCAATCTGGGTAACAGCAGAAAAACAAGATATAAAAACCGCTTCGTTTTTCTGGGTCGGGTCGGAAGCACCGATTGGTGGCATCAAACCTACAATCTGCAAGCCTTATCAGCATAATTTTCCGTTTGAAGCCCGGGTGGATTCGGTACTGGCTTGGTTTAAGCTACCGGAAGAGCGCCGGCCACATCTGGTATTATTGTATTTTCATGAGCCTGATGATACTGCCCATCGATATGGACCACAGGGTGAGCAAACTTTAGCGGTTATTCGAGAGCTTGATGCTTTGCTGGGCACCCTGCTGAATGGGTTGGAAGAATTGGAAATATATGATCAGTTGAACACAATTATTGTCAGTGATCATGGCATGGCTTCCACCTCATCGGCCCGTACGGTCAATCTGAGAGATTATGCCAATCTGGACAACATCACCCAGGAAAATGACGGTACTTTCTCTTCGCTATATGGTGGGTCATCAGAGCAGCTGAACCAGATCTATAAACAGCTGAGTAAGGCACCCCATCTTCAGGTCTATTGGAAAGAAGAAATTCCTGATCGGTGGCACTATCGCAACCACTATCGGGTCAAGGATATACTTGTTGTGGCAGAAGAGGGTTGGTCAATATTGAATTATGCCAAACCGAATGCGGCCCATTTCCGGGGTGGTAACCATGGATACGATAATGCGCTATGGAGCATGCAGGCAATTTTCGTTGCCGACGGACCCGCCTTTAAGGATGGCTATACACGGGGTACCATCAAAAATGTTAATATGTATCCAATTATAACAGAGATCCTGGGGATTGTACCCTATTCAGAAATTGACGGCAATGTAGAACAAGTCAGGGATCTTTTCCGATAGGAGTGCCTGAATAATAATCATCTGTTTCTATATTTCATGGATCCTTATTGAACACGAATGTCGTGGGGCTTAACGATAGCTTAAAAACATCTATTTTCTTCCGGCTTAGCTTGAAAAGCAGGAACGGATTTTAAATCTATCCGATGTTATTGAATCCCGGCGCATTGCTCGGGGTGGCGGAATGTCTGAAATATATACCAGTAAAAAAACAAAAAAGGATGGTTTAGCTAATCTTCGTCCTCATCTTCATATTCATCATCCTCTTCCTCGTATTCTTCGTCTTCATCTTCCTCGTTATAATATTCAGGAGGGTAGGTATAGGCGTAGGGATCATATTCATATCCTTCATCCTCTTCAGCTTCCTCTTCTTTGTCAGCCGATATTTCCTGCTTGACAACGATGATCCGAGGATCAGTCACTGCACCATTCTCGCCAGTTATGGCTTTTTCGACCAAGTCCCGGTCATCCTGGCTAAGTTGGGATTCGATAGTCAGATCCTGTTTACGACTGATCGTACGAAAGAGAACACCTGCCATAATTGTGAAGAATAGGATTAAAATCGCATAGATCAATCCCTCGCTATTAAGGATATAGCCTCCGAAAATGTCTTGCTCCAGACCCGTCGCCAGGAAAACGCTGAAGGCTAGGAGAACACCAAACAAGACGATAAAATTGCCAAACGGCTGTGGGGGACGGATTTCCATGATCAACAGGTAAATAAACCAAACCAAAATTCCAGTAACTGCCAGAATCATGGCCAAATAAAAATTTTCGACCACCAGTGCCAATACATAACCAACTATTGCACCAATCGGAATAATATAACCCAGACCTGACTTCAAGTCATTATCCATCTTTAGAACTCCCTTAACCCGGAACTAATTTAATAATGTGAAAATAGGCCGGAATGTAATTATGGATGAACAAATATTTTACTGCAAATTGACAGTAAACAGACCGAAAAGCAAGGATTATTAAAAACGGGTTAATATTTCTCACATTAAGTAACTTTTACGCCTGATAGATTCTCATTCCCCGGTACATTAACTTACGGTTAATTTTTAAGGACAATTAAGTTCAATACAGTTATTGCAATGAATGAAAAAATAAGAATAGGTATTATCGGTGTTGGACATCTGGGGCAGCACCACGTCAAGCATTTTAACTCCCTCTCTAGTGCTCGGTTGATTGGCATTCACGATACTAACCAAGGGCGCGCACAGGAAATCGGACAACGCTTTTCGGTTGACAGTTTCCCCGGATTAGGAGACCTTTTGGATGTCGTCGACGCTGTATCAATCGTAACGCCAACAGTTTCCCATGCCAAACTGGCCACACGTTGTATGGAGGAAGGAAAACACGTGTTTATCGAGAAGCCAATCACCAAAACGGTGGCCGAGGCCGACGGTCTGATCAAGCTTAGTGGTGAAAAAAACGTTCTCCTTCAGGTGGGCCATATCGAGCGTCTGAATCCAGCACTGCTGCCCCTCAAGGACTTCAACCTCCAACCAAAATATATCGAAGTACAGCGCCTGGCACCTTATACCGTACGGGGAACCGATGTGCCCGTTGTTCTGGACCTGATGATTCATGATATTGACATTATCCTCTCCCTGGTCGATTCGCCGGTTAAAAATATCAGAGCCAGCGGTGTATCGATCATGACCAAATCAGTGGATATAGCAAATGCTCGCATTCGTTTTAAAAACGGAACCGTGGCCAGTATTACCGCCAGCCGGATTGCCAAAGACCGGGTCCGCAAAATAAAGGTTTTCCAACAGGATATGTATGCCACCATTGATTTATCGCTGGGATTGACTGAAGTATACCGGATTCTCGACTCCCAGAAAAAGGATCCTGTGGCAATTTTCACCGCACCGCTGGAACAGGGCGAGTTGCAACGTCAGATCGTCTATGCAAAACCTGTCGTTAAAAAAATTGATGCCCTGAATATGGAATTAGGCAATTTCATCGGCTCAATTCAAGGCCGGGAAAAACCAATTGTTGATGGTGCCGCTGGCCGTGAAGCGCTGGCAGTGGCAACCAAAATACATCAAATGATAATCGAGGATCTGTTATAATGGACATTCGGCGCTTTCTTTTCAAAAACCGCAGCTACACACCGATTCCTCTGGTATTCCTGCTGATTTATTTTGCCCGTCCTTCCTTTTGGGGTGTTGCCTTCGGACTTATCTTCATTTTTTGGGGTGAAGCTATCCGGATCTATGCCAACCGCTATGCCGGCGGGGCAACCCGCACCACCAAAGTTGGTGCGGCCGCTCTGTGCACATCAGGGCCCTTTGCATATGTGCGCAATCCACTCTACCTGGGCAATATGATCATCTATACCGGCGTCGTTTTGTTTGCCGGCACTCCTTCTGTACCGGCAATGCTGTTCCTGACATGGGCATTTTTCATTATCCAATATTCATTGATCATTGCATTAGAGGAGGAAACACTGGTGGGAAAATTCGGCGATGAATACCGTACCTTCTGTACATATGTCCCTCGTCTGGTGCCCCGGGTCAGCGCCTGGCACAATTCCGATGACCGCGTTCCCCGGACAATTAAGAACACCTTGAAAATTGAAAAACGCACATTTCAAAATATACTGGCTATTTTATTTATTATTTTAGTCCGGTCAATCTTCGTTTAGTATTTGTTAAACCTTTAGCCAGCATGATGTGGGTAGCGTTATAAATATTACCGAACAAAATCACAATAAACAGTTTTTCATAATTGCCGGGGAAGAGTCCGGCGATCTGCATGGTGCCCGGCTTGTCAAAGAACTTCGACAGCAAGCACCTGACATTGGTTTTATCGGACATGGTGGTGATCAGTTGGCAGCGGCCGGTGTAGAATTAATTGAACATATTGATGACCTGGCGGTGATGGGTTTTACCGAGGTCATCAAACATCTGACATATTTTAATCGCGTCATGAAAAAAACGGTCACGACCATCGAAAACCGCTACCCTGCCCGTGTAATCCTGATTGACTATCCTGGTTTCAATCTGCGACTGGCCCGAAAAATATTCCATCTGGGAATTCCTGTCACTTATTTTATTCTGCCCCAGGTATGGGCATGGAAAGAGGGGCGGGTCAAAATCATCCGGCGTTATATCGATCAGGTTTTGTCAATTTTTCCTTTTGAGGAGGCTTGGTTTAAAAAACGTAAAGTAACAGCAAAATTCGTTGGACATCCTTTCGCTGAACAAGCACCTCCTGAATTATCGAAAGAAGCTTTTTTAACCAAGCACGGATTGGCGCAGGATACAAAACTGCTGGTAATTTTTCCCGGTAGTCGACAGCAGGAAGTGGACCGTCTCTGGCCGGTTTTTATTCAAGCTGCCCAGGAAATTGCCAGCGCAAACAGTGATATTAGCATCATCATCGGTCGGGCACCAAACATTGAACTGGCTTCAATACCGGATGATATTCGCATTGAAAGTGATAATCCCCGACTTGCTCTGCGTTATGGTCAGGCTGCTCTGGTGGCTTCCGGAACAGCAACCCTAGAGGCTGCTGTTAATGACATTCCCGCTGTGGTGGCCTATCGCTTATCAAACCCGACATATTACCTGGCTCGTCTGCTGGTAAATTTGCCTCTGGTTTCCATGATTAACCTGATCGCCGGAAAGCAAGTCGTACCAGAGTTGATCCAAAGCCGGTTAACGGTGAAAAATATCAGGCAGGCAGTAGAACCTTTGCTGGTTGATACAGCTGAGAGAAAAAACCAATTGGCAGGTTTTGCCGCGATCCGCGAAGCTTTGGGAGAACCGGGAGCCTATAAGCGGGCTGCAGCAGCTATCCTGGCCGAAACCCCATGAGTCACAAAAAATCACTCCTAAGACAATTGAAAACTCGGCTAACTGTAGTGATCGGAGGTTTGGTGGTGCGGTTCGTCTATTTCACCAATCGTTTCAAGGTCCTGGGCGCCCGGCATTACCAGGACGCCTTAAAAGAGGGGAAAGCGGTGATCGTGGCAATCTGGCATGGACGCCTGCTGGGTCCTTTTATGTATATGGCCGGGAATGGATACTACGGCCTGGCTGGCACCCATAAGGATGCCGAATTAATTTCCCAAATCGGGAAGAAGATCGGCTGGAAATTCGTGCGGGGATCCAGTACGGAGAAGGGACGGGAAGCCTACCAGAACATGCTGCGGATCCTGAAAAATCCCGGTTCACTGGTCTACATGACTCCTGATGGTCCTAAGGGTCCTGCTAAACAAGCAAAACTTGGTGCGGTCCGTGCTGCCCAGGTAACCGAAGCTCTAATTGTACCGGCTGCCTGCCATTCAACCCGTTTTTATGGCTTCACCAACTGGGATACCTTCATCGTGGCCAAGCCTTTCGCCCGCACCGAAATCATCTATGGTCCGCCGTTGACTTTCGCACGGGATATGGATTTCGATTCCTGTATGGAACGACTAAACAGCGAATTAACCAAACTGGAACAACTGGTCGATGAGCGAACCGAGAACCAGTCCGTTGACTAACAGCAGTCTACGTTACCTGTTGTTTCCTCTGGCTCTCATGTACTGGGGTGTTATTTTCTGGCGCAATCTGTTCTATACATTGGGCTTTTTTGTGACCCATAAATTGCCCTGCCAAGTGATCAGCATCGGCAATATTTCGCTTGGAGGAACCGGTAAGACACCGGCGGTGATTTATTTGGCTCATCTGCTCCAGCAACGGGGCAAAAAAGTTGCAATTCTGAGCCGTGGTTATGGTCGTAAAACATCTGGTACGGTTCTGGTCAGCGATGGCCAGTTACTCAATGATGATTGGCAAAGTGTTGGCGATGAACCCTATCTGATGGCCCGTCAGTTGCCCGGTACGCCGGTCGTCGTCGATGAGAACCGTTATCGCGGGGGTATTTATATTGTCCGGCACTTCGATCCGGATCTGATCATTCTGGATGACGCCTTTCAGCACCGCCGGCTAGAAAGAGATGTTGACATTGTTTTAATCAATGCCCGGGAAACGGTTAATAACAACAAATTGATTCCTTTCGGACGCCTGCGAGAGCCCTGGTTTCATTTACGCCGGGCTGACCTTATCTTTTGGACCAAGACTAACCTGGCATCACCACCGGTCAGTTTAAAAAGCCGGGCTAATAAATTACCGGTGTCCAATTACAACAGCACTATTGACCCTGAATCTGAATTAGTGGGTCTTCACGATCGCCACAAACTGGCAGTAATAAAACAGACCTCAGTAATAGCAGTCTCGGCTGTCGGTGATCCTCAGGGATTTGAACGAACCCTGGTGCAGCTGGACGTGAAGTTGAAACGGCATATCAGCTACCCTGATCATCACCGATATACTGCCGACGACATACTACATATAAAACTGGCACTGACCCAGGAAGCAGTGGACTATATAATCACGACCGAAAAGGATTTATTAAAATTTGCCGCACTGGAGATGGCCGGAGACCTGCCGTTATACAGTCTGCCGATCCAATTTGTACCCAGCCCCGGCGGTAAAGCTGCTTTATTGCGTTTAATAGACGATTCGGAAAATTCAGCCGCCCCTTAGATCTGGGCGGCACCCCAGGCAAATATTACTCCTACAAATGTCAGGAGTAGCGGCCAACCGGTATTTACAAAATGACGATTACTGGGATCTTCAAAAACATGAATCTGAAATTCGTGGGCAGTTGCGGCACCTCGCTCATCGACTGCCATAATAATTACATCGTTGGAACCCTTCTGACTGCTGCGGGGCTTCCAGGCCAACCGGCCGGTTTTAGGATTGAAGCTGGCATATTTGGGTAATCTGAGGGGCCGGAAAGTAATCCGGTCTTTATTCAGATCTTCCACAACCAATTTATAGCGGTATTCATAGCCGGTCAGTGCCACCGGTTTAGGTGTAGACAGAATGCTGGGATTAATATTAACATAAATCTGGTTGGTCTGGCTATCTTCCCTGTACCCATCAGAAACTTTAACTGTGAATTTATGCAGGTTAATCTGTGATGGCTTTGGTTTCCAGACCACCCGACCGCCCTTGCTCATTTGCATACCAGCTGGCGCTTTATGCAGGGAATACCGTAAATCGGCATCGCTGTTTTTATCTTCGGCAATAACCTGATATTTAAAAAATTCTCCCACCAGTGCTGATCCTCCTGGCTTGGAGATGATTGCCGGCGGATGATTTACATAAATTTCGAACACCTGTTCATCGCGTAAATAACCGTCAGAAACCATCAGGTGTATACGCTGGAGACCGACCTGATCCTTATCCGGTGTCCAGGTCAAAGAACCGGCCATTTCATCGATTTCCATGCCGTCGGGAAATTCCAAAAGTGTATAATGCGTTGTCGGTATTCGTTCCACAGCTACTTTCGGCGGTTTGCCCTTGCTACCCTGGAAAAATTCCCACAATACATCTTTGATAGAGACTGTCCGTTGGTCGATTGTTTGCAAAATTACGATCAAACGGTCAGCTTCGTAAAAAATGGAATGGACATATTTCTTTATATCCAGCCGTGATACGGAACCATCTTCACGATTGGTTGAACCGGTGGTGTAAACAGTTGGAGCCGAGTCCCAATCACCGATATAGCGATGTATATTTTTCGTATAAACATCATCGGCCAGTTTTACGCCGTAAATTCGGATATTGCGTAATCTTTCGATTACTGTGACCTGAGCAAAGGTAAGTAAATTGCCCCTATTGAGATCGGCGGTATTGACGGTATATTTATAAGGTTGCCCTACTTCGGCCTGCATGGATGGAAGTGAAGCAATTTTTATAGGTGCATTAACAAAGAATTCCGCCTCTACCATACGCGTTTCACGCCCATCACTGACCGCAACCAGTAAATGGGAAAAATCGACATTTTCTTCGACCGGCTCCCAAAACAAATGGCCGTTATATGGATCCATCCGCATGCCCTGAGGCAATAGAAGTGCAGTGTATTGTAACTGATCCTTCAGGTTAGGATCATGGGCCGCGATCTGAAAATCGTATGTCTCTCCCAAGCGTAGTAAATTCATCCGGTTCGGGGCATTGTCAATAACAGGGGGATGATTGATAAACAGGGTTACAGACTGGGTATCCCGGGCGATGCCATGACCGACAACGATTGTGAAGTGCTGAGTGTCGATCAGGGTTGGAGTGGGTGTCCAGCTAAGGTGGCCGACCCCATCGATGACCATACCTTCCGGGCTTTCCAATAATTCGAAAGTCAGTTCCTGATCCAGTTCCGGCTTCCAGACTTGAACATCATAGCGATATTCTTCGTTTACCTGTCCTGTAGTATCAGCCTGCGAAAGAATAGAAACACCGGCCCTGGGATGGAGGTGGAATTCCTGAATAGCCCGGTCAAAACCATCGGATGCAATCAGGCGTACCGGATATACGGCCACATGGGAGGAATCGGTCTGCCAATAAATAAAACCGGTTTGGTCAATGGTCATTCCAGATGGCTTGGTTTCGAGGGAAAATCTGATTTCCGCATCGGAATTAAAATCATGTACTAGCGGTTGATAGGTGAATAAAGCGTTGGCCAGAAATTTCAAACCTTCCGGTTCGGAGGTAATCTTGGGTGGATCATTTACATATACCCACAGGCGTTCGTCATAACCATCCAGCTCGGGCACCATTTGATAAGTCGTTAAGGAATCGGGCTCGCGCCAATCCAAACTAACGGTTTCTCCCGTTTTCATTTCCACCTGGTAAGCCAGTTGATAGGCACCCAGCTGATCAGCGCCTGGTACCCAGTTTATCGACCTGCTTTCATAATGGAAAAACATTCCTTTCGGAGGTGCTTTTAACCAGCGAAAACTGTAAAACTGCCGCATATCATCTTCGGGAATAGTATAGGTGAAAGTTTGATTGGCTGCCAGAATATGACGCGGCAGAACACCCTCAGGTAAATCACCGCCCAGTGGTAAAGGAGCAGGTTCGATCGGTACGGGTTTATCCCGTTTTATGGGCGGTACAATTTCAGGAAATAAATCAATCAAATCGAATGGTTGTTGGATACGCGAGTCAGTAACCGTATCTACTATTGCAACTTCCTGTGGTTGCTCCTCCGGTCGGAGTCCCATATCACTGGTAAAAATGTCTGAGATAATTCCGCTCCAACTGGCGGCGATAATAGTTCCTGTATATAATCCCTGTGAAGTGATGGGTAAAATCTGGAAGACTTGAGCACCGTCTTCACCCTCCAGGGCGAAATATTCAATATTTCCCGGTTGGTCAGCAGCCCTCCCGTAGGAGATGGCCAGCAAATTCATTTCACCTGAAACCAGTACCAGATCAGATAGGTCATCCTGATTAAAATCAGCAACCCGCAGATCGGATAGTGGGCCGGCATCAATGACCAGTTCATCGACTGGTACACCCACGGGAGTCATTGTCATTGCGATTACATGCCCCGAACGAAACGGCAGGATAATATCACGAAACCCATCCGCATCCCAATCAGTCAGACAAATGGAATGCGGTAAAAGGCCATAGAGGCCCGGTACAAAATGCTGGACCGGTTCTCCGGGATCCAAACTACCGCTGGAATTATAATAGGGTTGAATCTTGAGAACATTACCCTCCGGACTGAAGGCAAGCAAATCGACATAACCGTTCCGGTCATAGTCAATAACGGCCGAATAAATGAATCCAGAACCTGATTTCAATAGATCCGGTTTTAACTCCTGGATGATTTCCAGGAAGCCTGTGGGTGATTGGTCGATGATTGCCAGGCTGCGTCGGGGGCTGCCTAGCGCAACGATAAGTTCTTCGTTGCCATCGCCATCTCGATCGAGAACCTGCAAATTATTACTACGTAAATAACCCCAGGTATCTGCGAGATCTAAAGTACTGGTTGGTCCTTCGCTGAAGCCATCTGCTTCCTGTTCAAATACATAAACCACCGGTCGTAAAAGGCCAGTCTGATCAGATTCAGAAATGTTCAATAGGATGATCAGTTCCTGAAGATCATTTCCGTTTAAATCAGCCAGTTGCATGCTGACATAACGGCCGGAAACAGCTTCAGGTAAGACAAGCTCCCAAAGCGTCTGCTGGAAACCTTCCCCATCAATTTCGATATGGCGAATTATTAAAGGCGATCCAAGGCCGATACCATTTTCCATAACAGCGAAAAATTCCGCCTGTCCATTGTGGTTAATATCATATACGCCCAATAGATCAATAATTTTGTAGGTTTGCCAGGTTATCGGTTCGGATGCTGACAAGACAGATATAAACAGTAAATATGCCCAGAGACGTTTCTTAATATATCTCATCATTTACTATCGGTCGTTAATATTTCCTGAAATATGGATGATTTGTTACTCAGGGATTAATTCATCCCCATCCGGAATCTCATTGGTTGCCGCAGTTTCTATCCGATACCACTCAGCGCCAAAAATTTCCCCACTACTGGCAAATTCACCAGAATCAATTAACTGCAGCCCCTGGCCCTGGTTAAAATGCCACAAACCAAAGGTGTTTTCATCCGCTTCCGAGTCAGTTGGCGGTTCAAAATTTTCCTGATACCGTCCTACACCTGAGATATGCACTTCATCTATCTGGCCAGCAAAGAAATTCCAACCACCAAGATAGATTGGGCTATCTTTGTTGGGGATCTGGCCAACAGAATCATTTTCAGCCACCACAACGCCATTTTCATACAACCGCATTCCGGCTGTATCCTGGACGCCGGCAATATGTACCCAGCTGTTAGGGGCGAGTATATTCGGTGAAACCAGAGCAGCACCTCCGACTGTCTGTCGTGCCGTCCAAAACTCAAGGTGCCCATTTCGATCGATTTTCAGCTGAAATTCATCTTTTTTGGAGATTATCTGTTCAGTAATATTATCCGCTGCAAGAAAAACCCAACCTTCCAAAGTTATATTTCCCGCCTGGAAGTCGTATCCATCATTATCATAAATTTTCACATAATCACCAGGCTGAAAGGAAAGGGCATAATTTATTTCAACCGGTTTTTCTTCGCTCGAGGAAGCCGTTGCGATAAGCTGGTCAACAAGCGAGTCCGGTTCTTCGACTGTCGTATCGGTAATACTAGGTTGCTGGCGTAGCTGCGTTGAAATTCTGACCGGATTGAATGGTCCTATAAAATCAAACTCCGTGATAATTTTTTTACTACCGGTAGGCTGAATTTTAACATCGCCGCGCACGGCCACAAGATCGCCCTGATTAAAATACAGAGTAAGCAAATGGGCTGGATTGGTAGGGCTGGTAATACCAATAAAAGACAGTTGCGAATCCTGGGTCAGGGAGTCATCGCTGATGGTAAATTGCAATTTATCACCCAGCAAATCGATGCCAATATCTTCCGGAAAGCCTGAGAAAAAATATTCCGGGAACTGATATAATTCTGAGAATAAATCCTCAGGGTGTAGCGACTGTTGGGCAGCATCGATACCGGGGGAGAATACTAGGGTCATTAAATTATTTTCGGTATCATGTATGATTTTAAAGGTTGTCCCTGGCTCAGGGGGACCCTCCGGAGAAGTATACGAAAAACTGATCTGTTTATCTTCTGATATATTGGAAACATCGGCAGAGATACTGTGCATCAGGCTGCGGGCTGCAGCGCGCGGTGCGAATTCAGCCGTTGATAGTCCGAATGGTGGCACACCCTCAAAGATAAAGCGCTTGTCCTTTTTCCTGTCAGGAATAAGTGCCGCTACACTGTATAATTCCATGACCGACGGTGTTTCAGGAGTGACGACAGCCTCTTCGGCAAGCACTTTTGGTTTATCCTCAACCATTACACCAAATTTCCGAAACTCCTCTGATAGTACCGGTACAATCTGATGCCGGGAGGTACCGGTTTCTTCAACCATGATTACCTTTTCACCAATGCGGTATTCGGCTTTATAGCTGAAGAGTTGAGGACCAATCTGGACGATGGTATCCGGAATCCAGGTAATTAACCCCGACAAAGGATCGAAGTCAGCACCTTCGGGCGGTGCCTGCAGCCACTGGAAGCTGTAAAATTCAGCGGCCGAGTCAACCGTAACACTGGTCTGAAATTGCTGCCCGAGCTGAACCGTATCCACAATTGCGACATCGTCCGGGAAAACCGGTTCTTCGATTGCCTCCACTTCCTGTTTGGACACCGATGCAATCCTGATCGGCTCGGTCCGTTGTGTCGTATACAGACCATTCTCCACCCTGGCAATCACCATATTGTTAATATCATCTTCACTGGCCGGATCGGGCAGGATGAATAAATCAAGTCCATTTAATTCTGATATTTTCAATTGTAATTCACCCTCATCAATAGACAGCAATGCCAGATCGCCATTTCTGAAAGGCAGTAGTAGTTCCTGATTCCCGTCCATATTGAAATCAGTAGCCATAATCTCCGGCGCCAGCAGAAACCTGGCACCGTTAATTGACAATGCGGCAGATAGTATTTCCTGCGGTTCCGGGTTAAGGTCATAAATGACTGTCTTCAGCAAATTGCCTTCGGGGCTGAACACCGCCAACAGTTCCTGCCCGTCGCGTAAAAAGGTGGCGGTATACACGCGACCATACCCGTTTTTGAATAATGTGGGTTGTAAATGGTGTTCGCCTATAAAGCGCCAGGGTCGGGAATTAAAATCCACCGACAGTATCAATGTTTCCCTGATGGGACTCCCTAGGGATATGGCCAGATTGGATATGCCTTCCGTATTCTGTCCGAAATGACTCAAATTACCCGGCCTGATGAATTGCCCCTCCAGACGCTCATCTGCTATAATCAATGGCACCGATGTAAACGTGTCACCTGTCCAGCGAAACACATATAACCAGGGCTTCCCGAATTCGCTGCCGCTATAGGAGGTCTGCAAAATACCAACCAACTCCGGTGGTCCTTGTTCGTCGAGATTCAATATTTTTACATCAGTGAATATTCCCTGTCGCTCGTCCGGTGGCAGAAAAGTCCATAACAATTGATGCTTTTGTGCTTTGTCAATTTCTATATACTCCAGAATTGTGCTACCGTCAGGTTGGCGGACAACTAAAAGCAGTTCGCTTAAGCCATCCTGGTCCAAATCATAAGTTCCATCAGCGTGCAAAACCGATTTAGACCCGCCCATCAGATTTGCCGGTATAATGTACAGTATTATTAAGAATGCAAGCACCCTCCTGCCGGTAAATTGGGTGCCTATTGATGTTTTTGTAAAAATGTGGGTTTTACGCATGATAATATCGATCACTATTTAAT
>CAYTPW010000024.1:0-56303 GCA_964439935.1 uncultured bacterium
ATAGAGGAGAGATTTTTTCAGTTTAAAGTCATATTCTTTTGCAAATTCTTTGATACTTTCTAACAGATGTATTAATCTTTAAAAGATTATTGGGCATGCGCACCTGATTCAGCACTTCAACGTTGCGCAAAGATAAATTATTATCCGGTTCGGGAACCCTTAAACAATAGAAACGCCAGCCGGTGGCAACTGTATCGAGTCCGCCTTTAGCCATGAAAACTGTACCAGGGATATCCTGAAAATCGCTGATAATAAAGCATTCGCGATTCGGTTCATTGCTCTCAATATTCGTCAGGACAGAATCGACGGTATTCCAGAGCTGATCCCGGGATTGGGTTTGAGTAATTCCAGCGACTGCCTTTTTAATCTCATTCGGATCATCCATTTTTCCTGTAAAAATCAATTGTACCGGATTGGTTTGATATATGTTGAGATTAGTTTGATTCTCAAAAATGGATATTATATCGGGCACCATTTTACGGCCCAATTCCAGTCGCTGCCCGGCTGGTGTATCAGCCGACATACTGGCAGAATTATCAACAAAAATAACTACACGGGATTCCAGTTCACCAGCCATCCAGCCAGGTGCAAAACCCCGCTGCACGGGTCTGGCGAACATCATTACCAAACAGATTATAATCAGAACCCGCAGCAGGACCAGTAACCACTGACGCAATTTGAGTTTTCGTATTGTTTCATGTTCCAATTCCTTGATAAAGCGCAGGGTGCTGAATTCAACTTCCCTGGTATTGCGCAAACTGAATAAATGGATTAGAACCGGTATAAAGGCAGCAAACAATCCCCAGAGTACACTTGGTGTTAAAAAGGTCATCCGATCATGATCCTTGAGAAATACAATATTGTTCCTGAAACGAGTGGAATACTGATATTATCATTGATTGGCAATGGGAGTAATTCAACCGTCATTCCGGCCAGTGCCCCAACTGCCGCCAATTTGAATGGAATTGATGGTACCAGGAAGCTTACTACCAGACATGCGAAAACACCTGCCAGAGAACCCACCAGTGTTTTATTAAATATCCTTATTTTATTAAAATGCGATCCTACGATGGCAGCAACTGGATCCCCGACTGTCATTATCAACAGGGCGTAAACAGCAATGTCCGCCGGGAAGATCAGTACCGTAAAAAACATGGCGGTACATACCCAGGTTGCACCTGTCAACTGACCGGCAAGTTCCTTTTCCCCCAGCATCGGGTTGAAAAATCGGGTAAAAAGATACCTGACCCAGGTGATTTTTTGGAGATTCCTGTGGTCAAAGATATAACACATAACCATCAGCAGTGCCAGCAATACCGTCATCAATGTACGATCGGGCAACAAATACAAATACGATAAAGGAACCACCGAACTTGCTATATGAAGCAATTTACGATATAGCACTGGGGAGGGAATCAATTATTTTTCACCGGTCAACTGGTTATATATATCCTGGATGTCAAGGACACTGACGGTGAGATCGATAGCGAATGCTCGATCCAACACTGTTTCAGCGGCTATAGACTGCCCTAAAACGGTGTAAGGAATCAAATCCTCATTTTGACGATATGATATTTTTCCGACTTTAAGTCGGGCCGCTTCAAGTCGTTCACGCGCTTTGGATAAACTGAGACCAAATAGATCGGGTACTTCATAAAAATTGGGCGGATTACCCAGACTCAACGTTACCTGAACGCCAAATCCTTTCTGCAGATTATCACCACCTTTGGGATATTGCCAGGCCACCGTACCCGATGGATAATCCGGATTAAATTCCTGGAAGATCGTATCGATTTCCAATCCGACCTGCTGTAATTCCAATTCGGCACTGCGCTGTGAATGGCCAATTAAATTGGGCACCAGGACCATTTTCTCAGGCTGGGCAATCGTAAGACGGATTGTGCGCCCCGGTTTTACTTTCGTGTTGGGTACGGGATACTGATCCAATACCGTTCCTGGTTCGACCGTATTTGAATAGCGACTGTCAGCAACAATCCCATTAAATCCCTCCAGTTTTAACTGAGCCAGCGCATTTTCCACGGCATTCCCGCGTATATCCATCAAATAACGGCTTTTATCATGCTGAGTATACCCCGGTAAAATAAATGAATTGATGACAATAAAGCCTAATACTGAACAAATAAAAACAGCGAAAAGGTAGCGACCTAAGGATTTGATCATGTTAATTTTAACCGAGCAGCAAAAATTCCATCAACCCGGTCACGAGGTGGAAAAGTTTCCATGCACTGGTTCGAATTTATCCATTTTGCTGGTATTAATTGATCGATTTTCTCTATTGAAAAACGAGGATTAAATTTAAGAAATGCCTCTATAACATTCCAATTTTCTTCAGGTTCCAGAGAACAGGTTGCATATACCAGGCGTCCACCGGTTTTTACGGCACGGCTGACATTTTTTAGAATGCCGAGCGCTAGCTGTGACATTTCTTCAATATCCTGCGGTTGCCGACGCCAACGAATATCCGGCCGGCGCCCGATCACGCCCGTCCCGCTGCAGGGTACATCAACCAGGATAGCATCAGCCACAGGATATTCAGCTTTAGCTGCATCCGCCACTTCCCAGACAATATTATCACAACCATGCCGCGTCTGGTCACTTTGGGCTATTTCGACCCGGTTTGGATCGGAATCAAAGGCGAGGATTTTATATGTAGCATCTGTTCCTAACAATTCTGCAGCATACAAAACTTTCGAGCCGGGTGCAGCACAAACATCAAGTATTATTTCGCCCGGTTGAGGTTGGAGAATTTCTATCACCGCGCCGGCAGCGCGATCCTGAAATGAGTAACTACCATTTTTAAACAGATCATGATCCCGCAGGAGACTTCCACGGGAGTTGGCAAGAAAAAATATATCGCTGTCGGAATAGCTCTCCAGTTCTACACCTACCGTATCCAATGCCAGGATTAATTCCTTAGCGCTGACCTTATTGATATTTCTACGGATGGTTAAGCCGGGGACGCGAGTCTGATATTGACATAATTCCGTTGCCCCATTCAGGCCGAAATGATTCACCCAGCGTTCCCAGAGCCAGGCCGGACATGAATTCCAGGCAGCCTGATTCGATGGATCATATATTTTATCAGGCTCCGCAGTTGGATCAAGATCGGCAATTTTCCTTAGTACTGCATTGACAAGTCCTTTTACATGTTGGCCAATCCGTTTCCCGGATAGATCCACATATGAGTGGATTACGGCGTAGTCCGGGTTAGTCCGATCAATCATCATTTCATATACTGCCAGGCGCAAGATGAGCAGCAGACGTGGTTGAAGGGAATCTAATGGTCTGGTTGATATTCCGCCCAACCAGTAATCGAGGCGTCCCTGCCAGCGGTTAATTTCCTGAGTTAGACCGGTTATCCGGTTCCGTTCAGTACACGCAAGCTGCTGCTTCTTGAAGTATAAATCACGAATTTCACTCAACCGACGGTTTTGCTTCCGGGCACGATCCAATATGTCAAGAGCCGCTTCCCGGGCATCGCTTTTAGACACCAAAAACTTCACTTATCTGGATATTACTACCACGTAAAAACTGTTCAGATGTCAGGCGCTGTTTACCCTCCAACTGGCAATCCGTAAACTCCAGAATTCCTGATCCGGTCTGCACCTGAATCGCTTTCGTCTGCAATCCGATTATTGTACCTGGGGATTCAGAGCTAGTTTTATTCTCAGCCTGCCTGCCAGCAAATATTTTAAGCCGTTTCCCCTGCCAGGTTGTGAAGGCCGCCGGCATGGGAGACAGGCCGCGGATCAGGTTTAAAATATTAACTGCTGATCCGGACCAGTCTATCCTGCAGATATCTTTGGTGATCTTGGGTGCACTGGTTACCTGGGTTTGATCTTGCTGACGAGGTTTTATCCGGCCAGCTGCTAAAGCCTCGACCGTACTTAACAGCAGGTCGGCGCCAATCTCTTGCATCCGCTGCGACAGCGATCCGAAATCATCATCGGGGGTAATTGTAACAGTGACCTGATCCAATATGTCACCGGTATCGACCTTAGGTTTTATCAGGAAGGTTGTTAAGCCGGTTTCCGAATCACCGTTGATCAAAGCCCACTGGATCGGGGCGGCGCCTCTGTATTGTGGCAGTAAGGAGCCATGTAAATTGATCGATCCCAATGCCGGAATGGCTAAGACCATTCGAGGCAGAATCCGGAAAGCCACAACTACCAGGAGATCTGGTTTCAGTTCAGTTAATTGGGCGTCAAAAGTTTCATCATTGAGGGATTCGGGTTGAATTAACAACAGATCAAGTTTCTGTGCTGATCGGGCGACCGCCGATAACTGCATTTTTCTACCGCGACCGACGGGTCGTGCCGGGTTAGTTACCACAGCTACAAGATCATGCCTGGAATCCGCAATTCGTTGCAGGCTTGGTACAGCAAAGTCGGGGTTGCCCATGAATATTAAACGCATTTAATTCATCCCACGCAGCAGTCTAAGTCAATATTCAAAAATAGCTGAAAACTGAATCGGCATAAATAAGTGTTGTGCTCATTTTGGTGGTGCTGTTTTAGAGTGGTTTTCTATTTCCTTTAATTCCTTGCCGAATTTCAATTTATTCAGCTGATTCGTCCGGTCAATGATTAATACACCATTTAAATGATCAATTTCATGCTGGATAACCCTGGCAGTTAACCCATCAAAGGTTTCCGTTTGCTCGATGCCATCGATTGTCTGATATTTTAAAGTGATTGATTCCGGCCGTTTGACATCGAATCGAATGTTGGGAAGCGACAGGCAACCTTCTTCCTCTATCGATTCACCTTCACTATCGACAATACTACTGTTAACCAGTATCAAGACTTCATCTGTTTCATCAGCATGACTCACATCAATTACCATCAGATTCAGATCGAGACCGATTTGATTGGCCGCCAGACCGATTCCTTCCTCCTCATACATTGTTTCAAACATATCATCAATGATTGGTTCCAACTCTCCAAAATCAGTTACAGGGCGACATTTTTTACGGAGAATCGGATCACCATACAAGGTTACATCTTTGACCACGATCAGGCCTGAGCTTGGATTGAATCCTCTGTAGATGCGTTCTGTGCCATACCGGCTATACCGCTACGGCTGACAGTCAATTCAACATTCTTATCAACTTTGATAACAACTGTTTTGCCTTTATCCTTCATTCCCGCAATAGTTCCATGAATCCCACCGATCGTTACAATTTTATCACCTTTTTTCAAAGCATCCAGCATCTGCTTTTTTTCGCGTTGCTTTTTTGATTGAGGCCTGATCATAAAAAAATAGATAATGGCAAAGATAATTATGAAGGGTAAAAAAGTAACCAAACCTCCTCCTCCTTGAGCTGGGTCTTGACTGGTCATAGCATTTAAAATTTCCACCAATTTCTCCTTTATTTTGTGCCTTGAAATTAGAATAGATGATTAGGATTCACAAGCAATCCGATGGTCGGCTGGATTTGACAGTTAAGGCAAATTACTGACCACAATTGAAACTGTCAGTTCCGGGGTATATATATTTCGATTATTGTACCGCGTTCAGGCTCGGATTGCACCACCTGAATTTTACCTTTATGGATTTCTGTAATTATGCGACGGGTAAGTGAAAGGCCAAGTCCCCATCCTCGATCTTTGGTGCTGAATCCAGGACGAAATATATTCTTCCAATCCCGGCGGGGTATTCCCTTACCGTTATCGCTAACACGAAGAGCCAGGCCATTGGAATTTTCTGACTGGTAGATACGGATTTCGCCGTCATCGCGATCGATTGCATCAGCGGCATTTTTAATAATATTCTCAATCGCCCATGATAATAGAATTCCATTACCAAAAACTTTACATTCGTGTGTTATATCATTGGATATCTTGATATTCTTTCCCATCGTGGGTAGCCGACGACGTAAGTATTCGGCAACCGCTTCAACCTGATCATAGAGCTGAATCTCACTAAATTCAGATCCGGATCCCATTTTGCTGAATCGATTATTAACTTTTTGAAGACGCTCCAGATCAATTTCCATATCATCAATGATTTCAGTACATTTATTCGGATGGGTTTTCAACCATTCAATCCATCCCATCAGTGCCGAAACAGGTGTACTCAATTGATGTGCCGTCTCCCGGGCCATACCAACCCAGATATGTCTTTTCTCGCTGTTCCGAATAACCGTAAATCCAATGAAGCCCAAAAAGATAAATAATGCTACCGTACCCACCTCTAAAATAGGCAGCCATTGCAATTCACGAATCAGGTGTGAATCACCATAGTGAATATTACCGATCAAGATCGTTTCTTCCGTTTCAGGATTGGAATAGACAATAGGAATCGGTTCATTGATAGCATCCATCGTACGGCGGATAGCAATCAACTCAGTTTCCGGCGCGGTTGAGTCAGGTAAATTGCGATGGAAAATGGGCTGCAATTCAATATTTGAATAAATGATGGGAAACTGAACTTTCTTAATTATCTCTTCAAACACAAAATTTAGATTAGCGTCGGTCTGATCGGCAGCTGTTTTGGCAATAATTTCAGCATATAATTTGACAATCTGCCGGTTGTCCTCACGCAGTTCCTCCACAATACCCTGGGAATAGAGCAATAATGCGATCACCATGGCAATTCCGGTAATAAAGAGACCAGCTTTTATATTGCTGGCATGATTGTACCAATTCATTTTTGTCTGCGGATTAAAACGGTTAACCGGGAGCGGTAGATCCAGCCCAGCATAATTAAAGTTATAAAGAGTGCTAACCGGGATGTGATCCTGACTAATTGCCATTTTTGATTATCATACCAGAATTTAACCCTATGATCACCAGCGGGAATGACTACCGATCTGAGAACATGATTAGTCTGGAAAATCCTGGTTGGTTGTCCATCTATGGATGCACGCCAACCCGGTGGGTAATAATTTTCGGACAGTACCAATAATCCCGGAGCTTCTGCTGTAACTGATATGACGATCTCATTCTCAGAATATTTATCAACACTTACCTCTCCCCCGCTGCCAGATAAAACCAGCTCAGTGTTGAAATCGACTACAACTGCTTCAGTATCAGGTTTAAAATCTTTCCTGAGTACCTGAGCCAATGATTCTTTTTGCGAATCCACTGGAATAACACTACCAACCAGCCAGGCCTTGGGCTGGACTGCCATATTTTGATAAATATTCGTCGCATCAGTCATAACTAGCTTCATGCTGGGATGAGGAATTGTTTTGCCGGTGATCAAATATTTTACATTCAGCATATTTAACACAGCTAAGTTATTAAAGCCACCGGCATCCATTAAATCTTGGTAGGTACGCAATTTCACCGGGCGGTACCCACCAATACTGGCCAACCCGAAATAACCATACCGGTTGGAATTCATTTCATCCACCGGGAAAATACGGTACAGATCTTTATCCGCAGTAAGAAAATCAGTGACTGCATTAAACTGAAATTGCTGATCCATTTTACGGGCTTTATGCAAAAATAGAAATTCATTATTCACAATCCAGAGATCAATTACCATCAGACTGAACAGAATCAAGGCAACACTGCTGCCTTTTATAACACCTTTAATTCCCAGCCAAATCACCGCCAGGCCAGCTCCGGATATAGTCAAAGCCAGGATCAATCCTTTCTGAAATAAATCTTCGCGTACATTTTTAATTTGAGCGACGATCCGGGGATCATATTTATTCAGTTCACCTGCTTTGATAAAAGAGACAATAGTTGATCCGAACAGCAAGTAAATAAGGGTAATTGCCAGTAATCCTCCAAAAATAATGATCACCGGTTTAACAATCCGTGGCTTTGATTCTGAACTCGCAGCCTGGATTTTAGTAATCAATGTATCCAGACCAAAAGCAGCTAAAAGGCTGAAGCTAAGGGGCAGGATGGCGTAGATCATTGAAGGAACCCTGAATTTGCTGAAAAATGGAGCCAGGTGAAAGAGCGGGCTAAATAAGACGGGTAAATGACGCCCGAAACCGACCAGTAAAATCAAACCAGATGTAATCCATATGAAAGTCTGAAATCGATCGGGTTTTTTCAGAATAGCGCCAAGAATGGCAATCAACACCACTAATAATCCAAAATAATGTGTTGATTGCGTAAATGGCATCCCACCCCAGTAGGCGGTACTTTTAATGTCGCGGGTTGGAAAATTCTGCAATCCGTAAAAATAAGGATAAATGAAGGAAATTAATTCGTACGGTTCAAAGGACCATTGGGTGGCATAGTCCCATTTTACACCCGATTCAGTTTCATCTGTCTGGTCCAATACCGATGAGCTGCCCCGATTGGAATATTCCTGGAATTCATAAATAAAAATATAGGGAGTGGATACAATTAATACCGCAATTAATAATCCGCTTAAAATTATGAGCGTTGCCTTTCCTTCCGATTTAATCGTCCATTTTCTTTCTATCAGACTGGCTGCCTGGAGCCAGAACCACCAGAAAACAATAACCATCCAGGTATAATAAACTATCTGTGGGTGGTTTGCCCATAATTGAAAAGCAGCAGCAAGTGACAGGAATAACGCCCCTCGCCAGTTTTTATCCCGCAGACAGTAATCGGCCACCAGGAATACCCAGGGTGCAAAAGCCAAAGCGATCAACTTTGATGAATGGCCTGCATTTATCAAGCCAAACAAATATGGTGTAATCCCGTAAGCAGTTCCACCGAAGATCGCAGCAAATCGGGTGAGTTTCATTCTCCTGAGGAAAACAAATACTCCCAATCCACCAATTGTAAAATAAAACCAGTATTTCATTCCCCGATTAAACAGGAAGAAATTCAATACACTCGCAAATGGATTACCCGGTGTTTTAATATGGCTGCCGAAAGCAGGCATGCCGCTGAATAAATGCGGATACCAAAAGGCAATATCACCCTCATTTTCAGCATAATCATTGATCCATTTTGCTATAGGTTTGTGGCTTATGGTATCTCCAGCCAATGGTATCTTATTGAATAATATCATCTGATAAAGCATTATAAAACATATGATCGGTATTAGTAACCAAACATATTCCGAATATTTATTTAGTTTGCTCATAAGCTCTTTATTTGAGTAAATAATAATTTTAAACCTTTAATTTCTTTATCTTTGACTATTCCCAAGATAAATAGTAAGGTAACAAAAAGTAATATTCCTAGAAATGATAATACAATTGTGTAGGCTGGATAAAGTTCTTTCAAGCTGAAAGTAGAATAAAAAATCAGAACGACCAAAAAGATAACTTTAAATATTCTTTTAAAACACCATTCAATATTAGCCAGATGACGGGATAACAAGTAGACCACTGTACAAAGAATCAAGTATGAAATCAGAGTGGACCAGGCTGCTCCATTAATACCATAGTGTTTAATCAAAAAATAATTAAGCACCAGATTACTTAAAATGGCAACTGCAGCTGCCAGCACCATGCGCGGTGTTTTATTCTTCAGAGCTGCTCCAGCCACGAAAAATTGCCGATAGCCGCTTATGAAATAGGCAAAAGCAATAACCGGTACAAGATAGGCACCATACAGATATTCAGGACGGGCAATGAATATTAAAACCGGTTCAATGAATAAGCTAAGGCTGATAAAGAATAAAGCGCCAATGACAGTATAATAAAACATGACATCCCGAAAAATATCTTTAGTTGATTCATCCAATCCAAGTTTATACATCATCGGTATCCAACCGCGTTGCAACGGTACAATTAAAAACATATTAATCAGCATACCAAACTTAAAACCGATATGGTAAATCCCAATTTCTTCCAGTGATACAAAATATCTCAGGAAAGCCCGGCTGGACATTGACAGAATCGGAGTCACTAATGCCAGTAGTAATAACGGTAGTCCATATAGCAACAATTTCTTATATATTTTAAGAGATGGCAGCGATCGGTAACGCCAGAGAATACTGACAGTGCTGTAAACAAATATGAAGCCCAATATAACTGTTTTAGCAACTATTAAGCCCCACAATCCCAAATGATAATATCCAACCAGTATGATCGATAATACCAAAACACCCACAAATTGCGTCAGCGAAAGTGAAATGAAGCTGAAAGCACGATTCTGATACTGCCATAAAGATTTAATAAACTGACCACCCAGTGCCAGGAAAATATTCAATAACACTAGAATGATCAATTGTTGATCACCTGATTTCAAACCAAAGAATGGACTTAATCCATGATAGTTGAGGGCTAGAAGGGTCAGTAGGATAACGTTGATCAGAAATGTCCAGACTAATCCAGATATGACCAATTGAGCATGGTTTTCCTGCTTGGTATCCGGGAAAAAACGCCAAATCGACCGCAATACTCCCAGTGGTGCCATCGTGATCAGGAGATTCTCAAGCATTTCCAGCAGTGCGAATATACCTACTTCCGATGTCGTCAGATACCTGGTGTACAAGGGAATCAGGAGAAATGCGGTAAATTTGGTCAGCAAATTTCCAAGACCATAAATGGCTGTACTTTTTCCGATATCCCTTATTTGAGCTCGTATTGCCATTTTACCCGATTTTGAATCCAATTATTTAATAGAAGAATTGAATGTGAAATGTAAGGTGGTATACCGGTTTGGGGCTTTATATTTTAGAATAAACTGGTATTTGTTGAATGAAATCATGGTAATTGAGAATAGGTTGATGGTTGACATGTATCAGACAGTTGGTATGATTTAATAAACAATTAATCTGTTGATAATAAAATTCGAATCACCATAATTAAGCGATGTGCAAATAAATTATAGGGTAATTATGGTATGAACAATTCAACTTCCTATGAATCACTTTTAAGCATACCAATGAACGCGCTTCAATCTATTTGTCCTGCAACCGGGAATTATGTTAGATTTTCGTAATTATTTATCAAAAAAAACTGCTGTACCGTAAAATTATTAAGTAAACACCATACGCGATGACTTTGTTCGACCAAATTAAACCTTTCTTTTTAAGAATGAACGACCTCAACATCGATTATGTCGTAATGCGGAATTATAATGCTCTGGATTCCGAGGATTACACGGAATTAGATGATATTGATATACTAATTGATCGGCGTCAATTCAAGGATTCTGTTCCTCAATTAGTTCGTAATTATTTTGATGGATATACAATTGTATTTATTAAGGAATTAAATTCAATCTTTATAAGATTAATTGATATCAAAAACGACATTTCAATCGGATTACACTTTTATTTCAGGCCAATAACTAATGTGGATTTATTCCTTACAAAACAGTTATTGAAAAATAAAATAATACGAACATATTATTATGCAATACCTGAGAGAGTAAGTACTTTATTGGAGTTTTACCACCGAGTTTTTGAAAAAAAAGGGCAATTTAAAAAGGATTATTATTTTTCATTTTCAATTAAAGATATCGAAGGAATAATTAATTACCCGAAATGGATTCACAGGAAAGTTTTTGCCATTAATAATATGGAACCGCACGATAGAATCCAGAAAATTTCTACTTTAAAATGGTTTCTGCCAAGTATTACATTTTGGAAATTTGTTAATAAGCGGAATAAATGGAATAAAGGGAAAAGGGTTGCTTTTATTGGAGTTGATGGTGCTGGAAAAACAACAGTTATTGAAAGGCTCAAGCAAATATTTCCAAATAGCATGTACGTTTACATGGGAAGTTCCCAATATTATTTCGATAAAATTTATAAGCGGTTCAAAGGTGGTTTCTTCACCAATAGCTTAAAGTTTTTCATGGTGTATTTTGAGAACTGGATTAAATGGTTTATATGTATTAAAGGAAAAATAAATGGAAGAATAGTGTTAATAGATCGATATCCTTCATTTCAAAATGTCAGAGCTACAGGAATGAAAAAACTAAAGTATATAATATTTTATGATTGGTTATTCCCCAAACCGAAAAAACTGATTTACTTATACAATGATCCACACATTATATATGAAAGGAAACAGGAGCACACAATTGAAAACCTTGAGAATATTCAAATCCTTTATGATGAAAAAGCACGAAATCAAACAAATGTTTTAAGGATTAAGAATGTAGATATCAATGCAACAATTGAGTCTATTATTAGGACGATGTATGGTTATTAAGCAATTTTATTGTTTTCCCAAGAAGCAAAGTTCGATGATTCTGTATTCAAATTGTAGTGATTTTCAACTGGAATTATTTCAGGTATTGTTTTCATTAATTGGTGGAAGATTTTCAATTGCATTCAGAATACGAAAAAATTTTATTGTCGATCAAATGATTAAGAATTTTATTTCTATCCAATACAGAATTCCTTCGGAAGATGTAAGATTGGTTCTTGTGAAAAAAAACAGTATAAATTATTTTCATTTTAGGCAGGACCAACCAATCAAGGTAACATCACAGAAAGATAATAAACAAAGTGAAGAAAATAAGTTCCTGGGATATCCTGTTATTTACCAATACTCGATAGTGGAATTAAACTCAGAATCCTTACTCGAAACACTTACCAACCATTGGCAAGAAATAAAATCTGGACAGCGATCACTGCATTACGATTTTACACATTCTAATATATTAAATAATAAAGGGACCATAAATATAATTGACGCAAAACAAGGTGGCAAGAATTCGCTGATTTATGATCATTTCTATTTTTTTGCCTATCTTTTAAAGAGATTTAACCAAGATCAAAGAATTAACAATCAGCGTTTGTTAAAATTAATCGACGCATTAAATAATTTATACAACAAAATATTTACCGGTGAAACAGTAAGCAGTTTAAATCAGCTAATTAACGATCTTCGCTATGTTGATCCATCGGGTATAACGCTGGATGAGTATACAAAATACAAAAAACAATTTTCAGATCTTTTATTACTTTAATGGTATTATACTTCAACTACCTTAAGGTTTTCAATTAATTTGAATTGATTTTCAGTACTCATAATTTTATTTCGCTTTTTCAACGGTTGAAATATTTCTGTTGCTTTACAATCCTTAAATCCAGATCCTTCCATTAAATTCCCTTGAATAAAAAAAGCATTCACACCATTTGAATCACAGCATACAAGAGTATACCCCTTTTTATGACCAAGTTTTTCCATTGCAGCTAACGATGCACCATGATAATAACCACTTTTGTGCTTTTTAAACCTATCAAATTCAGGATCATAAGGAACTGTTATCGATCGATTTTTACCGAATGATGCATTATATTCAATAATAACCACCCGCGGATTTATCCGATCAATTTTTTCCCATACCCAGTAATCATTTCCGTCAATATCAATTGAAAGTAAGTCAATGGAATCTGGTACGTCGGCGTCGGCTAAAACGATTTCAATATTTTCCATCGTAATCCATTCATGGCAAATATTAACGTTTTGATTACCGTCGTAAAAAGAATTTGCCTCTTCCACGTTTTTCTTTGAACCATCTATCAACCAAGCATTCCAACCAAAATTTTGGATTAAGTTTCTGGAGTTACATTCTGTCCCATTACCAATTCCTAATTCAACTACAGCATTGTTTTGGGCCCCAATTTTTGAGAAAATGTACATAAGGATTCCATCTTCACCATTTTGGGAGTACACTTTATATTCATTTAATTTAAATATGGCTTTTTGATCTATGATTGCTTGATACTGATGATAATTATTTATAATCAAATTATCAACATTACTCTCTAAATCTTCCACCCGTTTATACAATAGTTTGATTTTCGTAATAATATCTTTCCAGCGTCGAATGGATAGGCTTATTCGTGTTAATATATTCAGATTTTTATACACAGTGTTTCCTTGAAGGTCATAAAATTGTCCGAAATGTTTTCAGCAATCTAAAAAACATCGATTAGTTTTCATTCAGGTTATAATTATAATGCGCCGCCAATATGGCAGTGTTTCGTAATTCAGTTTTTTGCTTTTCCGACCAGGCACTGTAATGGGGGAAACTCCCTTTGTACTGGATATTTCTGGGCTTGGAGATTAATCGCCTAATCTTATCAGTTGATGCAGCATTCAGGTTAAGAAACATCAGAATTTGCTCGAATCCATCCGCGTGCTTGAATAGATCTTCAGAATTCATTGTCAGGATTCGAGTCGAAGGTATAGATTTTTTAAAATCTTCGATCTGCTGATTTGTTTCGTTCCATAGCCACGAAATCTTTTTCAATTGGCTATAGGATTCCCATGCTGAACCTATTTTATCTTCAGCTCGGGGAGTTATTCGTCCATCGTCATAATCATGATGAATATAATAGTTTCGCCGGATGCCGCTTCTAACGAAAGATGCCGGATGACGCATTAAATGAATGAACTTGGCGTTCGGCAGGATTTCTGAAATCGCATCTGCATAAAAAGTTAAATGATGGTTTGTTTCTATATACCGTTTTTGGTGTAAATAAGCTTTTTTTAATTTATCATAGCGCGCACTGATGAAACCAAGTTTCCGTGCTTCAATTCCTCTGGATCCCAATTTATAAGCCAGTTTCGAGCTATAAACCATTTCTGGTTTAGGTTCATGATAAATGTAATTTTGAGGTATTAGTTTAAATAATCTTTCGAGTAACTCTGTTCCACATCTACCAGTACTGAGAACAAATATAGACTCAAGTTCATTAAATATAAGTTCAGGCAAAGAAGAATAATCTTTTACATCCATCTCTTTATATTTTTGATTTTTAAGATACTTAAAAGCATCTAAAAATTTATTTCGAATAACCATCTGGTACTGCCTCACCGATCGAAATAATTATTAATGATTAATGCAAATTTACCCATAAATGCATCTAAGCTATATAATTCAGCACGCGAGTTCATTGATTCTAGCACTGAATTATATTCTATGTCATTGAGGGATGATAGTACTAATAGTTTTCTTACCGCCTCATCAATTGTAGTAAACATGAATTTGGATTCTTTTACTATTTCTTTTTGACCACCAGAACAATGAACAAGGGGAATACAATTCAAATACATTGCTTCTACTGTAGCAATCCCAAATGGCTCATCAATCATTGAATGCAAAAATATGCTTGCTGTACTAAGATATTCCAATACCTTTTGATAAGAAATATTTTTGTGCAAATAAACATTTTTTATTCCATTCTTTGCAATATAATTATTACATAGATCATAATATTTCTTTGAATTTCTATTTCCCACAAATCCGATTATATCAAATTGAATACCGGGAACTTGCTTTGCAACTTTTAACTGAAACAATTGGTTCTTATGTTGGCTGAAACGACCAAGTGAAACAACTTTTTTTTGATCCTTCCCAATATCCAAGTTTGCTGTGATTGGTTTTACTATCGGGGGATACAATACTTGGATTGAAGAGCCGGCGACCATGCATCCATCTATTATTGCTTGTTTAGTAAAATTTGAGTTGGCAAAAATCTCCCCCTGTACTTGTTTCCCACCAGAATTCATAGCATACATCTTTTTAAATATTAATTTTAGTGAATTAGAATTAATTGTATGATTATGATATTGCCTCAATAAGCGTGCCTCACGGGGAAAATGTATATAATGTAAAAAGGTGGGATATGATGACAATCCTGCTACCGTATTGTTTGAATTTATTATTAAATCGTATTCATTCGACAATCCGGCAACTGCCTTATTCATCATCAAGTATTTTATTTCTGATAATCCACGATACTTTAGCCGCAATATCCGCGAAGATGCATTGATAGGTTTATTAATAATATAGTCCATCATTCGTCTATTGGTGGTGTTTCGGAATGATATCCAATCAGGTTTAATCCCCATTTGATTAAAAACGTAGGTCATTGCGGCAATTACTTTAATTCGACCACCGCCACCAATCGTATTCTGATATATGGCAACTTTCAGATTCATAATCGATTTAAGTCTTTTACTGCTTTGTATTTCAATGCAGATGATTTGATAAAATTCAAGATATTTCCTTGTTCCTTCCAGCGTACAATATACTTATCCAATACCTCATTCTGTCGGATTCGATTAACAACTTTTAGTAATAATACGTGCAGTCTTTGATACTGCAATGTTGCCGGATCAATTTCTGGATAAAAATCTGCCTCACAATAATTGTATCGGGACCAAAATCCCATATCAAAGTCCGGCAAACAGTTAATTAGAGTTTGATAACCTGTTTCAACCAATTCTGCTGCTAGATCATTATCTGGGAAACAACGATAATAATCATGTAATCCAAACCAGGAAAATATATGCCCGTTCAGTACCAAAGTCGGAACATTAGCAGTATATTCTTCGAAAAATGGACCCCATTCAGTTATCGATGTGACACCGCCTTCTTTCGGAGAAAAACGGAAACTCTCCAAAGCGGATTCAGCATATTCAGCAAATTTCTTCTCTTTAGTGTTCTGAAATGCTCTTAGCAAAATTGATATGCCCCTGCTTTGAGCAAATGCTGATTGCCATGGACCCGGATTCCTATAAGCCGGTAAGCTAACCTGTGTCAACCATCGCACCCCTAATTGCTCTGAGATGTCCGCATTTTCAATAAACCAATTTGCAAATTTGATAAATCTGTCAAGGTCAGCTTGATTTTGCGAAGCTAAATAAGTGTGATAAACAGCTAGTCCCAATTGCCCTATTGAAATGGGGAAATAGAATAATTTTTTCTCAGCAATATCGATATAAGTACTGCTAAGTGGTATACCATTTTCATCAAAATTTTTAATTAAAGCCTGGTCTTTGCCTGCATTAACTCTGTCTTCTCTGAATATGAAATAATATTCCCTCAATTCCGAAGATGTAAGGTCTTGAGCGATCTGGTAGAAATCATCTCCGCGACGAATATCCCACCATAATTTTTTAATCATAAATATTTTTTTTGATACGGACATTTAGCTATTAATATTTAATAAATTGGCCAGATCCTTAGTTAGTTTAAATCTACTGTATTGCTCAATATTATCTGATATTAAAGTGCGACGACTTTCTAAAATTTGAAATATTTTATCACTCTCGGAATAATCGAACACAAAGCCAGCATTTGAGGATAATATGATATTTGCCGCATCGCAATCATTAGGACCAATTAATAAAATAGGCGTTCCCGATCTCATGTATTCGAATATTTTTGCAGGAATTATTCCTTTATTATTCTTTGTTTTTGGGATAACTGCGAAGACATAATCAGCCTTAGCCATTTCGAAAATAACTTTGTCATGCGGTAGATACTCCTGGAATCTAACTATATCAGCTAAGTTAGATCCCAGCATCGATAATCGTAAATCATCATGGATATTTCCGATAATGTTAAGAATAAAACTAGACTTTTTCTCTGACCTGAATCTCTGCAGCGCTTGTATTAATGCGGTTGGCATCTGCGATTTTGCCAAATTTCCGACATGTGTTATTATAGTTTTCTCAGTTTGCTTGGGTGGAAAGCTGGTGGGAAAATCAGTATCATCATACCCATTAGTAACGACAACACATTTACTGGTTTCTATATTTTTAGTTAGAATTAGTTTTTTAAATCCATCACTCACTGTAGTTACAAGTATTGCTTGGTTTATTACCGCTTTCTCCATCATCAGATCCAGTGATCCAATGATTTTTAGGCGTCTGCTTTCTTCGTAATAAAATCGCTCGGTCCATGGATCGCGGAAATCTGCTATCCAAGGTATGGTGTATTTCTTGGACAATGATCGCGCAATTAAATGAATGGAATGAGGTGGACCGGAAGAAAATATTATTTTTATGGATTCCTTGCGAAAAATTTCAATCGCTTGAGCAAGTGCAAAAGGATACCACCCGATTCTACCATCTGGCAGGATAACATTTAATCGTATCCAGCGGCTCAATTTAGAAAAAAATGAATCGTTAGAACCTTCACTTAACTGATGGGTTGGAATCGCTTTTTCTCCAGTGATTTTTTTAAATAATCCATAGAAACTAAAAGCCTTGGTTTTATAGACTTTTAGAGCTCTGCTCAAATCGGATTTCAATGATTCATCGATTGCCTGGTATTCTCCTGATTTAACTGTAAGAATTACCGGTTCCCATCCAAATTGAGGTAAATATTTTACAAATTTCAATACCCTTTGAACTCCTGGTCCGCCGGCTGGAGGCCAATAATAGGTAATAACTAAAACTTTTTTACTTGTCATCGATATTTCAGATAACTACAAAATTACTATTCATAATATTTTTTTGTAAATCCAGTCCAAAGCCCTTGACCGAAAATGTATCTTTTGATAAATGCAATCAGAAATCCTGTACCATAGCCGATAATTTGGATCGGAATTGCAGCTAATGAATAACCGATTACCCTCAAGTTTCGGTTTTTTATACCAGCCCAAATTGAAAGAGCAATCAGTCCCAAAATACCAGCTAGAACAAGAGGAGCAAATACAGCTGGTTTTAGAACGGTCAATATAAAAACCAACAAAATACTGGAAACAACTAATGCGGGGATAAAATGAATGGGTTCCAACATTTTGGAATTTATTTTTCCGAGGTTAATCCGGGCAACGCCCCAATTAAAAACCTGCCTAAAGAATTTTTTCAAGCTGGTACGCCGCCGATGATATACAATTGCGTCTGGTAAGAATTGTATCACAGCACCACTGCTGTGAATACGGTGGCTCATTTCAATATCTTGACCATGCCGCAGCGATCCAAAACCACCTACTTTTTGATATAATTTTGCTGTCATACCCATATTGTGCGTACGGGGATAGAATTTTGCCAGCATCTTCTCACTGTGTCCACGCATCCCGCCAGTTGTAAAAAAGGAAGTCATCGAGAAATCAATGGCTTTCTGCAGAGGTGTAAAATCATCCTTAGCACCATCCGGACCCCCACAGGCATCAAATTTCTCTTGTTTAAATGCCCCAAATATAGTCTCCACCCAGGATGGGTGTGCTTCGCAATCAGAATCTATAAACAAAATAAGGTCTCCCCGTGCTTCTTGCAAACCATGGTTTCGTGCAGCACCCGGCCCCTGATTGGCTTGCTTGATAAAACGCAGATCAAAATCCACTTCTTTGGCCTGCTTTCGAACATATTCTTCCGTATTATCATTAGATCCATCATCGGAAATGATCAGTTCAAATAATCCATGGTCTAAGGTCTGATGCTGGATTGATTCAATCAAATGAGCCAATTCGTGCTGACGATTAAAAGTCGGTGTGATAATACTGATTTTTACAACTGACATACTATTCTTTTACCAAAATGGACTCACACCCGAGTGCAAATATTTCGCGTATTCCAGCTATGTTTGGTATTTCTACTGAATTAAGGCCAAATCTGGTTCTAAATATAGGTCTCACCAGAAAACATTTTGTTTCCACATTTTTAAAATAAAAATTATTGTACATTTTAATGAAGGTACTAATAGATAATCCATTATAATAATTATATAATACCTGCTCAATAAAAAAGTCTGATTCGCCCAGCGATTTGCACAACCATCGGAATATTGCCGATGGGAGCAAATGGATATATGGTCCTTTGGCCATTAAAGATTTAGCGTGTTGCTGATGACCTGCATATGGAGAATAGCGAGGGGGAAATGTAATATACAAAAACCCGTTTGTTCTTAATAATCGTACGAGATTGCCAAACGCTAGCTGTTTATCTGGTATATGCTCGATAACATCTCTGACAATGATCAGATCGAAAGTTTCCTCAATATCCTTAAGAATACTATCATCCGTTATATCTCCGACTTCAATTTTCAATTCCGGATTAATTTCCAAGGCTGATTTTACGCGAGCTGGCTCCAGTTCGAGACCTCGCACTCTTGAGCCATAATCTGATAGTTTTTTAATTGTCCCACCCTCAGCACAACCCACCTCTAATATATCCAGTGAGGAAAGGCTCATTTTCAGAACGGACTCTAAATATGGTATAATATAATTAGCGGCATGGAGTAGCTGCTCTTGATAGTGTTTTATAGACAAATTTTCAGGCCGCTCAATGCCATCGCATAGGCAATGCGCAAACAATGGCTAACCGCTAATTAAATAATTGCCTTCACCCGGTCTTCCCGGCCTTGAGTGGATTGCGCAATCATTTCTCCCAGCAATCCCAGTGAAATAAACTGAATACCGATCACGATCAGCATTACACCGAACATCAATAATGCCATATGCTGTTTGAAGGGATTACCAACAACATATTTTAAGTAAAGCACATACAATTCAGCAATAAAACCAATTAAAACACTGAATAAGCCAATCGAACCAAACAGGTGAAGTGGCTGTTGGGTAAAACGCGAAAGGAACATGATCGTAATCAAGTCAAAAATACCGTGGAAAAACCGGGCGCCGCCATATTTAGTAGTACCGTGTTTACGAGGTCGATGATTAACCGGTATTTCGGTTACTCGAAATTTCTTCTGGCCAGCCATGGCCGGGATATATCGATGACGCCCACCATAAATGTCTAGTGTCTTGACGACCGATTTACGATACATCTTCAAACCGCAGTTAAAATCATGGATCTTAACTCCAGTTAGCAGGCGGGTCATGAAATTCCAGATTCTGGAGGGAAATGTCTTCGAAAAGGGATCGTTACGTTTCTTCTTCCAACCGGAAACAAGATCATACCCCTCATCGATTTTAGATTGCAAACTTGCTATTTCAGCGGGATCATCCTGCAGATCCGCATCTATGGTCACGACGAATTCACCATTAGCAAATTTGAATCCTTCAGCCAGTGCAGCTGATTTTCCATAATTACGATGAAAACGGATCAAATGAAATTCATTCTTCTGTCTGGCAAGATCTTCCAGGTATTCGGAGGAGCCATCGCTACTGCCGTCATCAATGAACACCACCTCTTGTTTTTCATATGGTTTCAGTGCGGATTTTAATTGTGCGACTAATTCTGGCAGTGAGCCTGATTCGTTGTAGACAGGTATAATTATAGATATCGATTTCATAATTATGGATTGGGTTTAACCAGTGGAACTGAAACAGGAATTTCTGTAATCAAATTCAAATTATTTTGTCCCCACTGGCGCTGAGCAAAATTTATTTCAATTAATTGGTTGTTTCCCGGCTGAATTACGACTTTTTCAATGACTGAACCTACATCAGATTGTTCATAAGTGAAATTAATGAATGTCTTAGAATTTGTTTTCGGTGCAATACCCCACAACAGTCGCGCTAGATCCTCACCGCTTATTGAAGCCAGCAGTGGGAAATTGCTCGGAAAATCAGTTTTGTAGTAACGTTGGTTATTGAGTATATCCCAAACCTGATAATTTTTCGGCATGATCTGTATAAATAAAATTCTTCTGTTCAGGATATCCTTGAATTGAATATAGGCTGAATCCTGCACACAGTTATACTGAAATGACATTCGCCCTGAGTTCGGGCCTGAATAAACCAGATTGCCGTGGCCGCTCATAATTTGATGTGTTTCCATCCGTAACTTGTACACAGATGTTCCTGCTACAGGAGGTGTTTGAATCGTAGTACTGCGCGAGGCTATAGTACTACAGCCAGCTAGAAGTAACATCACCACCGCGGAAAAGATGGTAAATAGATGCTTAATCTTTACTTGCTTTGGAGCGCAGGCGCTCATTATCAGGTTCTAAATCGAAAGCCTGTTGATAAATTGCATGTGCTTCTTTATACTGTTTTTTGCTGGTCAACACATCACCTAAATGCTCTAATACGACAGCATTAGTCTTATCATTATCAATGGCAGATTTGATGAAATGATGCGCTTTTTTCACATTACCCAACTTAAAATATATCCAGCCGATTGTATCCAGATAGGCACTATTATCTGGTTCGATTTCGACCGCTTTCTGCGCCATTATTAGGGCTTTGTTCAAGTTTACATCCCGTTCAGCCAGGCTGTAGGCATAATTATTTAAAGACTGCGCGTCGGTGGAGTCGGCGGTGATCAATAATACATATAATGAATCAGATTTCGTCCATTTTCGGGTTGTATCATATATCAAAGCTAATGTCTGCCGAGCATGGGAAGACTCAGGGAAAATTTCCAGAGCCTGCACCAAATAAACCTCCGCCTTTTCGTAATCAACTACCTGATTATAGCTATTGCCCAGCAAATAATTAATCGTAAAATTATTCGCTACCTTGGTATTGGCATTCTCTAGGATTTCAATCGCTTTTTCTGGATTATTACGCTGCAATTCCACCAAGGCCAGATTCCCGTATCCCCGTGGTTCATCCGGGAAGCGCTGGATTGATTCCCGCGCATAATGCTCCGATTGATCGAGCTCGTTGTTTTCGGCACTGATAGTTGATAAAAAATACAAGACAGTCGGCGTGATTTTTTCAGTTTGATATAATTTGTCAAACAGTTCATATGCCTGTTGTATTTGTTCGCGCTCATAATACAGAGTACCTAAACGAATAGGAAGATCAATATTACTGGTATCGGTGGCGATCAATTTCTCTAATAAGACTATACCAGTATAAAAATCGCCATTTAAAATCGATATATCACTCATTGTCCTCAGATAACTCTGATTTGAATCGTCTAATTCAACCAGCTTGCCAAATAATTCCTGTGCCAACTTTAATTGTTGTGTTGCTAATGCAATCTGAGCTGCGTTCTCCAATGGTGCAATTCGATCAGGAAATTGTGAATGTATTTCGAGATATACTTTGAGAGCCGCATCAAAATGCTCCTGAACTTTTGCCAGGTTGGCCAGGGTATAACCATAATCAATATTATTGGGATACGATTCCCATAGCAGTGTGTAGATTTCCATTGCCAGTGGATATAGTTTACGTAATACATACTGGTTGGCCAGCATTTCCTGAGCTTCTGTATCCTTGGAATCAATTACCAAGGCGATTTTCAGATGTTGTTCGGCTCGTTCCACCTTACCAAGCTGCCAGTAGCATTCGGCAAGCGATACATGGATTGCCCCGATAGTGGAGTCAGATTCCAGGGCATCCTGAAATTCCAGAGCAGCCATCGCGTAGTCACCTTGACTGAAATACAGCTGACCATCCATAAAATGGCTGAGTGCCTCTGGATCAATTTCCAATCTGTCTTGCGGCGGTTCAGTTTGCTGGTCAGCAGCTTTAGGTGCCGGCAATTGGGAACATGAACTCAATAGTGCAACAGCAAAGAATACCAGTAAATGACGGGATATTATTCTGTATTGTCTAAAATTCAGATTCATTAGCGCTAATTATGGTATGACAAGATCTGCTAATCTATTAAATTCAAATTAGATTAAGAGTTCCCATCGATTTTGATTAAAAATCCTATATTTCATCATGCATCAATACACCGTTGCCGCCGCGCCCCTTGACACGGTACATCGCTGCATCGGCTCTGGCAATCATATCCTTGATGCGGTCAGCATCTTCCGGAAATTGTGCTAAACCAATGCTAATTGTCATACGCACAGCGACATCATCCTTCTTAAACTGATAATCGGATATTGACTTAACTATTCGTTCCGCAACAGCATTTGCTGTACGCTTATTAGTGTTTATCAACAATATAGCAAACTCCTCGCCGCCGTAACGCGCAATCACATCAATATTACGAATGCAGGACTTAAAGGTTTGGGATACTTCTTTTAATACGTAATCACCGTAAAGATGACCATGGTTATCGTTTATTCGTTTAAACTTATCTAAATCCATCATCAACAGAACTAAATCCTGTTGGAACCGGAGTGATCTACTGATCTCTTCCTCAAATCGCTCTAAGAATGATTTATGATTCAATAATTCGGTTAAACCATCGTGAGTGGCATGCTGATGCATAATCCGATACTCTTCTGACCAGGTTAAGATAGTACCAAGAGTCTGGGATAATGACTCAAGCAGCCATAGATCCGATTCCGAATAACCCCTGGAGGACAGTCTTTCAATAACAATTGCGCCTCGATACTCCGAGCCGATTACTAACGGTACACCGAGTACTGCCATGAAATTATACTTATCGCTATCGTTTTTATTAAATCGGCCGGAATCATCATATGCAGTCTCCCAGTAGGAGGCTTGAATCGGTTTGCCTGTTCTAATTGGCCGACCATGTAAAGTATTTTCCACTGTGAACTCATCATTCAAACCTTTATCTTCGGTAAAACCGTCAACCAACTGGATAACAGCCCGTTCTTCTGATAAATTCTGGAGTGAAATTGTCAGTTTATCATATGAAAATAATGACCGGCAAAAATTCTTAACTGAATCGTAGATCGCGCTTTGTTGTCTACTAATGTCCAATCGTGTAAATAAATCGGTAATCCGTGAATAATTTTCCCGATCTGAGATTAATTCCTCGATCCGTTCCAGGTTTTCGATCCCTTTGGAAACAAAAACTCCCAGGCTTTCAATAATTTCGCGGTCACGCTGAGCCAGTTTATTGAAATGATCGGTATAGACCAACAAACAACCCACGGCAACGTTATGGTAAATTATTCTTACACCAAGCAGGCATTCACTACCGCTCCAATCGTTGGATTGTAATAGTGAATCCCAAGCAGATCCTGAATCTTTTTGCTGGAAAAGCATGCATTCATCATGATTGATCAAAGTGTGAATCAGCTGATTATCAATACCGACAAAATCAGTAAAACAATCATCGGTAACATTCTGCAGTGTATACCCGTTACTCATCGGATCAATCATGTATACAGCACCTTCAAACTCCTCATTCAGGGATTGGATGATGGTGAATATATTGCTAAGTAATTGATCGTAATAATGACGACTCTGTCCTAAGGCATGATTTCCTGCAAATGCTTCGTCGCGTTTTACCCGTTCCACGCCCCGTTTCGGACCGGGAGTCAAATGATCTTCTAAGATATCCCAAAACAGTGTAAATCCGATTCCAAGTGCTACAATAACCCGGGCTATATTAAATACCAGACCAGCCGGTTTGGGAAAAATATAAAGGAGAATAAAAAGGATTATTATTAGAAGGTTAAACCAAAGTTGCGGTGTTTCGATTTGTATTTTAGGAAATCTCATTTCCTAAAAATTACGCAGACATAAGGTTTAGAAAAAGGGCTGAATTACCAGTCGATTATTGATCCTTTACTAAGATCATTCCGTCAGGATGATCATGCTCAGGTAATGTCTTTGGAACATCCGTTGAATCATCAGTGGCTTCCTCACTCCGGGCAAAGTCAGATTTTTGTTGAGTGATCGGTGCAGATTCAGCTGGCTTGATGGTGTTGGTGATCATCGGTGAAGACGGCACTGACATATTTCGCTGATTGGGTACTAATTGTAAAGCAACCACTATCAAAGCTACCACCAGAACTCCCATCAGACCAGCGTATGCTGGGGTAAAACCTAAAATTGTTTTCGGGCGTTTAACACCGGTGATTCTTCCAATGGTCTTCTGGGATTTTTCCGCCTCGATCCTCTTTAATAATTTTGCTGTAAAATCAGCAGAAGCCTGCCGGGGCGGCAGCTTATGCAAAGTTGAAAGCATTTCTCGCACTGATTCAACTTGTATCCGGCCATCTTCATGGTCGCGTAAATAATCTTCAAAATCTTTACGCTTGGATTGGCTTAATTCACCTTCGATATATTCTGAAATAAGACTCTCAAACTGATAGCGATCCATCGATAAGTTTTTCCTCCTTATTTTAGATCTTTCAATGCTTTCTGTAACTGCAGTCGGGCGCGGTTTATTCGTGATTTAACTGTACCAAGTGGGATGTCCACTATATTACTAATTTCTTCGTAGGAAAGTTCCTGGATATCTCTTAGTATTATTACCGTCCTGAAATGAAGTGGCAGAGTCTGAATCGCCTGCTGGATTTGCTTTTCTGCATATTGTCCTTCCACAATCTGCCCCGACTCGGTTTCTACCGCCGGCAACTCATATTCTCGCTCTTCGCGACCCATCTGACTTAAATTTGTAACCTTGTGGCGTTTACGTTTCCGCAATTCTGTTTTTGCTAAATTACCAGCAATTGTGTAAATCCAAGTTGAAAATTTGGCTATATTGCGGTAGTAATGTCGGTGTGTGTATAATTTGAGCAGCGTATCCTGCACCACATCCTCGGCTTGCTCCTCATCATTAACAAAACGGTAAGCAAAATTGATCAATCGGTCACGGTACCGATTTACTAATTCAATATAAGCGTGCTCGTCACCATTCTGAAAACGGGCAATCAACTCTTCATCGGTATAGCGAAATTTATTATCCATCAAACCCGAGTACATTGAAAATGAAGAAGGTAATTTCGGATTCATCTGAAGTTGTGCTGGTTTTAATTCGTCGATCAATTTCACCTAGTAGTTTTAACGCTTGTTCCAGTTCCTCAAAGCCATACCGCTGACTAAAGGATGGCAGGCGCTTGCGTATAGACGGCGATAAGGGAATAAAACCACTTTTAGCCATTGAAGTTCCCGATGAAATTTTATTAAATAACATTTCCCGAAATAAAACTGCCAGCTGATTCACCAGTACTAGCAGTGCAATTCCCTGTGCTAACAGAGCCTTACCCAGTATCATTGAGCGATTCAGGTTTTTATTTCCGACCGCATTAAAAAATTCCCATTGTTGATGTTCCCGGCGCCAGCCGGAAAACTGACTGATCTTATCAACTGTAACTTCCTCTCCCGGTTTAAGTCTGACACAAATCTTTTCAACCTCATTGGCGGCATGATAAACAGAATCACCCGCAATCTCAAGGACAGATTCAATGACTTCATCAGTTACGACCACATCACGCTCGTTAAAGAAATACCTGATCCATTTCCGAAGTCCGGCTTCATATGGTCGGGCAGTATTGACTGGATCGAGCAGTTTACTGATCTCCTTGATCAACGCCGGGCTGCGATAATCATCATGAACAATTATCACACAGTGATTATCTACGGGATTAGAACAATATTCCAGTAAACGTTTTCGATAAGGAACCTGGATCTGGTGAGCAGCACGCATGATGAACAATCGGTGGCTACTGAACAAATCGGTTTTCGATAATGATTCCACCATTTCGCGACTGCTTAATTCATCGGGTATTAATATCTGGCGATCCACCGTTCTATTTTCAAAGAAAGCCTTTTCGACCTGCTTTATGAAAAACTGCTGTAGATATTGGTCATCCCCCTGAAGGAGATACACCGGATCGATCTTCCCAGCCTGGATTTTTCTCATTGCCGCCTTGATATCCATTATATCACCGACCTCGATCTCCTGATATTAGACTGACAGTCACAACAACCAGGGTAGCAGCAATGAATCCGGGAACCAATGAATAAAGGGCGCCAGAAAAAGGCGAATTATCCCATATTATTACTGTTAAAAAACCTGTGACCATTCCAGCTAAAACTCCATTTCGAGTCACCTTCTTCCACCACAGCGAAAGAACCAGTGCTGGGCCAAAGGCAGCACCCAGTCCACCCCAGGCAAATAAAACTTTATCAAAAATTGAGCTTGGTAATTGTGCCAAAAATATTGCAGTTAATCCAAGAATTATTGTTACAATCCGTGATGTGAATAATAATTGCTTCTGACTCAATTCCGGTTTGAAAGTCTGGTGGTACACATCCTCGGAAATCGACGATGTGGCGACCAGCAGTTGTGAGTCGGCGGTAGACATCATTGCCGCCAGTGCCCCACAGATCAGTATTCCGGCGAACCAGGCAGGGAAAATCTTAATTGCTAAAGCTGGCATCATTTTCTCAGGATCTGCGAAATGATCAGGGCCGAAATAAGCCAGCGCCACCAAACCCATTAGCACGGCACCACCATAAGCCAATATAGCCCAAACAATGGCTATCCGTCGTGAGATACGGATATCATCAACTGACCGTATGCTCATGTAGCGTGCCAATAAATGTGGTTGTCCCAGATAACCCATGCCGACACCAAAACCGCCAAGAATTCCCGAAATCAATTGCCAATTGTTCCGGCCTCCGGTGATTAAAAGAAATTCTGGATTTATGGCGTCCAACCTCAGGGATAAACCTTCCAAACCATCCAAATGGATCAGGGTTACCAAAGGTAGTACAACCAGGGTGATTAACATGATCCATCCCTGCACAAAATCAGTCCAGGCTACGGCAAAAAAGCCGCCCATCAAGGTATAAAATACGATGATTGTCGCTCCGGTCAGAACTCCCGAAAGATGCGGCCAGCCAAATGCCTGCTCCAGCGATTTCCCTGCTGCATCGAACTGGGCGGCAATGTAGAAAGCAAAACAGAAGGTTATTATTGCAGTGGCTGTCAAGCGGATTACCGGATCAGATTGCCTGAAGCGTAATTCGAAAAAGCGCGGAATTGTTAGTGCACCCAGTTCTTCACTGGCCAACCTTAATTTACTTGCGATCAGAAACCAAGAAGCGATTATTCCGCTGATCCCGCCCAGGGCTGTCCAAAAAGCCGGTTCTAACCTGGTACCAGATGGATCACCTAGACCCGAAGCATAGGCCAGGCCTGTTAGACCCAAAAGCATCCAACCGCTTTCGCCGGAAGCGCGCTCTGAAAAAGCCACCACCCATGGACCTAGACGCCTGCCGGCCAGGAGATAATCCGATAATGTTTTTGTAATCCGGGCTGTGATGATACCAACAATCAGGATTCCAATCAGGTAAACGATAAATCCGATTGCGACCGACGACATTAGTATTTCTCCAAAATTTCAGGTCTGATATTAAGGGGAATAACGATCATTCAGTATCCAGTTCATGCAAAACAATGAGTATTAACTTTGACTAAACAAAGTTACTAGTCCAATCAGCAGACAGTAAATACCAAACCAGTGAAATTTACCGGAACGTAAAGTTTTAAGCAGCCATTTCAAGGCTATTATTCCCACCAGCAGTGAACTGGAGAAAGCAATCATTAGCGGAATGGGGAAAATTTCACTGGCTTCGATCGTTACCAGATCCAGGCTGGTCAATAGTCCCGCGCCGAAAATTGCCGGAATAGCAAGCAGAAATGAAAACTGCGCTGCTCTGGTTCCATCAATTCCCAGGAAAAGAGCTGTTGCAATCGTAAGTCCGGATCGTGAAATACCGGGAGTAATAGCCAAAGATTGAGCGATACCGATGAGCAATCCTTTGATCAGAGTTAATTTGGTATTACGCGGTCTGACAAATCCGGTAATCAATAAAGTGAAACCGGTAAACAGCAGTGTACTCCCAACAAGCATAATATTACTAAATGCAGCTTCAAACCAGCTTTTAAAAACCAACCCGACCAATACAGCCGGAATGGTTGCGATAATAATAACCACGATCAAATGTTTCGTTTGGGCATCAGCTAGCGTGGATATTATATCTCTTAAATCTTTGTGAAATACAAACAGAATGCTAATCAACGATCCCAAATGCACCACTACTTCAAACAATAAACCAGGTGTGGTTACACCCAGTAGGTTCTCTACCAGAACAAGATGCCCGGAACTGCTGATCGGTAAAAATTCAGTAATACCCTGCAGGGTTCCAAGTAAGAATGCGTCAAGAATATCCATCGTCAGGAAAATTTAAGGGGAAATTTAGGCGGGAATAGTACTTGTTTAAAAGACAGTAATTCAGGGAATTGGATGCCAGCCAAGAATCGCAAACATCCGTCCGGCAGCTTCCCCATCTCGGCGAAAAGAATGGAAACGATCCGGATTCGGATAGGTACTCAGCCCACTATCAATTATATTTCCAAATGGTAAACCAAGCCTCTGTAATTCAGTTTTAACAAAAGCCGCTAAATCAAAATTGAGACGGTCACCAGAACCAGTTTTAGTATATTGATCCGGGAACAGTTGGGCAACATCCGGTCCGACTTCAAAATCGTCACTGCGTATGCAGGGTCCAAGCAATGCCCTTATTCTATCTGGTGCAGTGCCGATTACTGCCAGTTGCTCAATAGCTTGTTGTACAATTCCGCGGGAAGCACCGCGCCAGCCTACATGGATTAATCCGATTATTTTCTTTGATATATCAAATAAAAAGAGCGGTACACAATCGGCGACTTGAAGAGTTAATACCAAATTAGCATCGTCCGTCACTAATCCATCCGTGTCTGTGTAAACACCTGCACGCCGGGCCTGTTTTACCTGGGCTGAATGAACCTGGAGTGGTTCACATAATTGCTCGGAAGACAATCCGAATTGCGCTGCCAGGCGAATTCGATCTAGTTCAGATGCATTTATTTTCGAGCGTGTTGAAATGGCCACTATCAGTTCGGTTGAATCCAATAGGGAAGCAAAATCAATGTAAGATGGCGCCAATGGGGATTTCAATAGGGATGTGACACGGTGACTAGGGAATGGCAGGTTCAGTAGCTATAATGGAATCACCATTAAAGAAGCCTATATCAACCAGCTCCTGATCATTATATTTTAATACCCTTAAAGCGGAATTGACATTTTTATCACCGGCAAAGGTGATGATCTGTGTAGAACCTATGAACTGATACAGACCTTCAAGTGCTGTTTTAGTATTAATACGAGATTTCAAACCCTTGTCCGCCAAGCGGGATAATAGCATTCCAGCGTCATAACCCTGGTGGTAATGGCGTATATCAGCATCCGCACCGGCAGCCAGTTCAGAAATATTAACGGAATCGGTGGGCGCCAGATAATTGGAGATAAATACCATCCCATTTAGATGTGGTCCGATGATTTCCTGGCTTAGAATTTCCATATCCAACCAGTTTTCATTGCCGATTAATTGGGTTTCTAGATTATAGGCCGGGAACTGGGTGCCCAGAAATTGTATATGTCCAGGATGGATGGGCATAAAAATACCCTGAATAGTCTCCAGGACAATTTTAGCCGAATCAGATCTGGTCAGCGGTTTATCATCCGATTCGGGAATTTCAAAAAAAATATCTTCGGGAATATCAAACATGGCATCCAGACTATCTATCTCCATACCGAGATATTCATCATATTCGTCGGATTCTTGCAGACTGAAGGCGGTTTCCCGCAATGCCATGAACTGGTGGCGCAGATTCTCCGGGATTCCGGTATACCATTCAACTGCCACCACTGTTTTACCCAATATATCGACTTCTGTTAAAAATGCATCAGCTAGGGTATGTCCAAAATCATCGGAGGGTGCAAGTACTGCTAAGCTGTCTAGACCCAGTTCCTGCGCCAGATAACGACCGGCCATCTTGCCACGCATGGTCAGGGTCGCATTCATTTGAAAAACGTAATCACCAATCGCACTCAAATTATCCTGTGAACAAAACGGTAATAGAATTGGCATACCGGCTTCCTGAGCTGCCGTAGCAGCTGAAATTGAATTGTCCGTCGTCAAGGGACCCAGGATTAACTGAATATTTGGATTAGACACACACTGTCGCACGGCGAGTACGGTTTCCACTGCATCACTGTTATTGTCAAAAATGGATACAGCAACATTGACTCCTGAGTGGTCAGGATCAGTCAGCACTCGATTCAATCCTTTTAAGTAGGTTCTCCCGATCAATTCATCAGGACCGCTTAATGGCAATATAATCCCAACTGCCATTATGGATTGCTTAGGTTGGTAAGTCCTGCGAACAAGCTGCTCATGGAATTCCAAATAATCATGCGTTAAGGTATTCTGATCTAATTTGCTCAATATTGCTGCCGCTTCATCGGGTTGACCAGCCATTAGCAGTGTATGTGTTTCAGCCAATATTAGAATACCCCGATTGACCGCATTCCCCTCGGTAATAAGAAGGCTGTGAATATAATCGACTGATATGCCGAAGCTGATTAATTTTATTAACCTGGAATCAATGATATCCCGAGTGACTTGTTGAATGCATTGCCGCCTGGCCTTAAGATACATCTGCAGTGCTTCATCAGTCTGACCGACATCGATAAATATATCGCCATAACAAAAATATATATCAGCTATATAAGTGCTGGTTGGATATTGGTCAATAAACAACCTGCCCACCTCCTGGGCTGTTTCGATGTTTCCGGCCCGATATTCGGATTTCATCAGCATCATGGTTGCAGCGGTGGCTAATTCTGACGATCCGGTTCGAACCAGCTTTCCAAAATTGGCAGCGGCACTGGCGTAGCGCCCTTCATTATAGTATTCGATACCGCGGTCAAAGCGCTCCTGATCAGATCGATTTGAAAAAACGCCCAATTGTCCAAACAGGCTGGTGACCACCAACACTTGTACTAATAATAATTTACTGTATTTATCCACCAGATCAATAATGATACGATGTTTTTAGCATCAATTATGAATAGAATTTACAATACTAAATTGAAATCGTTCCGCAATTTTCAATTTACCTACATACTGGGGGGTGACTAAAATGACAACGCTTACCAGTGTGAACTTGCCCAGTCACTTGTTGATAATTTAACGATTCCATTTTAAAACTTCCGATCTTCATCAATTTTACACGCCGTATTATAAGTCCCACCACTCCTCAAAATCCGATCTCTGCTCCCGTTATTCTCAACTGTAAACTCCCAGTTCAGTAAAATCATTCAACGGTAACACTCTTGGCCAGATTACGCGGTTGATCAACATCGCAACCCCGGTATACGGCCAGATGATAAGCCAGGATCTGCAGTGGTATGGTCGCCACCAGTGGGAATACGAGCGGGTGCATCTCACCCACTTCAATCACAAAATCCGATACCTCGTCCAACTCGACGCAGCTTTTATCAGTAACAGTCAGAATTCTTCCTTTACGTGCTTTTACTTCGCGAATATTAGAAATAATCTTTTCGAATGTCTTATCATGGGGAGCAATCACGACTACTGGCATTTTCTCATCGATCAGGGCGATCGGTCCGTGCTTCATCTCAGCCGCCGGATATCCTTCAGCATGGATATAGGATATTTCCTTACATTTCAAAGCGCCTTCCAAGGCAATCGGAAAATTGATTCCACGCCCCAGGTAAAGATAATTATCGGCCTGCTGGTTTTGCCGGGCCACCTGTTTGATCTTATCATCCTGGGCTAATGTATTGCGTACCAACACATCGACCGACCCAAGCGCATTCACAACCGCGCTACTAGTTTCCGGTGATAAACCCCGTCGGCGTCCCAGTAATATGGCCAGCATCAACAAAACTGTTACCTGGGCGGTAAATGCCTTGGTCGATGCTACACCGATTTCAGGTCCGGCATGAGTAAATACTCCGCAATCGGTCGCCCGGGCAATCGAACTGCCAACCACATTGCATATACCCATTGTCAGGGCACCTTGTTCATGCGCTTTCTGGATCGCAGCCAGCGTATCGGCGGTCTCACCAGACTGGCTGATGGCAATCACTATCGTATTTCCGTCCAGTATTGTTTTGCGATAGCGGAATTCGGAAGCGTACTCGATATGCACCGGTATATTGGCGAATTCCTCGATGATATATTTACCAATCAGACCAGCATGCCAGGAGGTACCGCAGGCGGTGATATAAAACCGCCGTGCTTTTTCAATCCGTGGAAGATACTCCTGGATACCTCCCAGATGGGCCGAGCCCTCATTCAGCAACAGACGGCCGCGCATGGTATCTTTTATTGTCCTTTCCTGATCATATATCTCTTTCAGCATGAAATGGGGAAATCTACCTTTTTCGATTTCCTCAACGCTTAAATCGATCTGAGTGATTTCTTTGGTGACAATTTTATTTTCACCCAAGTTGCGAACCGTATAACCGGCTGGTGTTATTGTAACCAGCTCACCTTCATCCAGATAGATTACGTTACGGGTGTATTCCACCAATGGAGATGCATCACTTGCCAGATAATAATCACCTTCACCGATACCAAGAACCAGTGGACTGCCTAACCGGGCAGCTACAAGTGTATCTGGTTCATCTGTGCACATTGCAACGATACCATAAGCTCCCACAACTTCCTGCAAGGCAGCCTGGACCGATTCGGTGAAGCTTAGCTCACCCTTTTGATAAATCGTCGAAATCAGTTGCACCAGCACTTCTGTATCAGTCTCACTGGTAAACGTGACGCCCTGTTTTTGCAGCGCCGCACCGAGGCTGTTATAATTTTCGATAATTCCGTTATGAATCAAGGCGATTTTTCCGGTCTGGTCAAGATGGGGATGCGCATTTATATCATTTGGTTCACCATGGGTAGCCCAGCGGGTGTGTGCGATGCCAATTTTACCGCTGAATGGTGACTCCGACAGAGTGGCTTCCAGATCTTTTACTTTACCGGCCCGCTTAAGACTACTAAGTCGCCCCTCATCCATCACCGCAACCCCGGCTGAATCATAACCCCGATATTCCAGGCGCTTTAGTCCCTTAAGAATAATCGGAACAGAATCTTTACTGCCTAGATATCCGACAATACCACACATATATTCCTCTTAGTTAAATTATATGATCGAACCACTGAATACGTTTATTCCCATTCGATGGTACCGGGTGGTTTTGAAGTAATATCATATACAACCCGATTGACTCCCGCAACTGAATTAACGATCCGATTGGATATTTTTGATAGAGTATCGTGGGGCATCCTGAACCAATCAGCCGTCATACCATCTGTACTTACAACTGCCCTCAGTCCCAACAGATTTTCATATGTCCGGGAATCACCCATCACGCCAACGGTCTTGACTGGAATGAGCACTGCAAAGGCCTGCCAGATTTCATCATACAAGCCTTCTTCATGCAAGATATTGATGTAGATTTCATCAGCATCCCGCAGGATATCCAAGCGTTCAGATGTTATTTCACCTATTACACGAACTGCTAATCCAGGGCCTGGATATGGGTGTCGACCGATCAAATTCTCAGGCAAGCCCAGTTCGCTACCGACCCGTCTCACCTCATCCTTGAATAGTTCTCGCAATGGTTCAATCAACTTAAAATCCATTTGCTCCGGCAACCCGCCGACATTATGGTGCGATTTTATCACGGCAGCAGGACCTATTTTCGCATTACCGCTCTCGATAATATCGGGATACAGGGTTCCCTGCGCCAGATAATCGGCATGGCCAAGCTTAGCCGCCGCTGCTTCGAAAGAACGGATAAACTGCTCTCCGATTATCTTACGTTTTTGTTCCGGACTGGTGATACCAATTAACTTGGATAAAAACCGTTCCGATTCATCGAATACATAGATATTGACACCGAGTCCATCCTGCAACGCCGCTACGCATTGGCGGGCTTCATTTTTACGCAGCAGACCGTGATCGATCAAAACTGCTGTTACAGCCGGTCCAAGAGCCTTGTGCAGTAATGCCGCAACAACTGTCGAGTCGACTCCGCCACTTACGCCACAAATAACTTTTTGATTGCCGATATTATTCCGAATCGTTTTGATCTGCTCGCGGACAAAATTCCCGGGGGTCCAGTCCGGACTACAACCAGTTATTTTAAATAGAAAATTATTAAGGATCGTGTGACCATCCACGGTATGGATTACTTCCGGGTGGAATTGAACGGCATAACGCTGTTGAGAAGTATCACCGATCGCGGCTATAACGCCATTTGATGATTCCGCCAGCACCTGCCAGCCAGCGGGTAGCTTAACCACCTGATCCTGGTGGCTCATCCAGACCTGTGAACCATCATTCACATCTGAAAGCAATGCAGTCGGATTTACAATTTTCAGGTTCGCAAATCCATATTCACCGGTTGCTTTATTTTCAACCTGGCCACCATAGAAATCCGATAATAAATGCAAACCGTAACAAATACCGAGAATTGGAATAGCCAAATCAAGGAATTCCGGATTGTAATCCGGCGCTTCCTGGGCATACACACTGGAAGGACCACCGGATAAAATCAATGCTAGTGGATTATGATCAATAATATCCTTAATTCCGGTATCGTGTGGCAATATTTCCGAATAAACATGCTGCTCACGGATGCGTCGGGCGATTAGCTGGGTGTACTGGGACCCAAAATCCAGGATGATAATCCCACGGTGCCGGTTGGTCATGTTAAGTCCCAAGATTTCAAATCATCCAGAAAATCCTCATTGGTCAGGCGATAATGCACTGGAGATACGCTGATCCAATTTTCGCTCAATGCATGACCATCGCCGTCGGGCTGCTCAACCGGTTCAACGATCTGCCCGGTCATCCAATAATACACTCGTCCTCTGGGGTCTTCCCTGCGGTCAAAACCTTCGCGATAGTGCAGATCCCCCTGGCGGGTGATTTGGTAGCCTTTAATCAAATTCTCCGGAACCGCCGGTACATTTACATTTAGTAATGTTCCTTGGGGCAGGCCATTCTTCAATACTTTTTTTACCATTGTTATGGCAACTTTTCCAGAAAAATTGAAATCGGTGCTGATCAGCGAACCAAGGCTGATCGCGATTGATGGAATAGCCAGGATAGTTCCTTCAGTCGCAGCCGATACAGTGCCGGAATACATCAGACTGGTACCAACATTAGCACCAGCGTTGATACCTGAGATTACAATATCCGGTTTGCGATCCATTAGTGCTCCAACCGCCAGTTTTACACAATCGGCAGGAGTGCCATTTACAGCGTATCCAATGAAATCCTGTTTGCGTTTAATTTTTTGCACCCGGATCGGATCGGATAAGGTAATCGCATGGCCTACGGCACTTTTTTCAGTTTCCGGGGCGGCGATGAATACATCTCCAACTGATTGCATTGCCTTCCATAGAGCGTAAATACCGGGAGCGTATATGCCATCATCATTGGTTACCAGAATCAGTGGTTTTCGCGTCATGTTAAAATTGATATAATCTGGGATAGGGTAGGACGTAGAGTATCGCGGGAAACAATATTATCGATGAATCCTTTCTCCATCAGAAATTCAGCTCTTTGAAAACCTTGAGGTAAATCCTGGCCGATGGTCTGTTTAATAACCCGTGGACCCGCAAAGCCAATCAGAGCACCCGGTTCAGCCAAGATAATATCGCCCAGCATCCCAAAACTGGCAGTAACTCCGCCAGTTGTTGGATCGGTAAGAACCGCGATGTAAAGACCACCATCTGCGGAAAACCGTGCCAGACGAGCACTGGTTTTAGCCATTTGCATCAGTGAATAGCTGCCCTCCTGCATCCGGGCACCTCCTGAGGCACAGATAATGATCAAAGGTCTTTTTTGTTCGTGGGCATGGGCAATCCCACGTACGATTTTTTCCCCAACAACTGACCCCATACTTCCGCCGATAAAAGCAAAATTCATGACTCCCAAAACAATCGACTGCGTTTCAATTTCACCTTCGTAAAATAAAATCGCTTCATTATCACCGGCTTTTTTGGCAGCATCATTCAATTGAGCTGAGTAGCGCCTGGCCGCTTTGAAATGCAGCGGATCATTAGACTTTAGCTTCATAAACAGCGGTTGAGCTGTATTGTCATCCAGAACCAGAGAAACGTATGTATCCGGAGTGACGCGGAAATGATGATTGCATTTCCGGCAGGTTGATAGTAATCGTTCTAATTCTGGTTTATATAAAATCTCCGCGCATGATGGACATTTGATCCATAATCCATCAGGGATAGCCTTTTTCTGTGCCGGATGAATTTTTTCTATTTTACGCCTGAACCAAGCCATAATTCTCCAATTTAGCTAGCATAACCAAGGCATCCGCACCGGAATGATAGTATTTTTCCCGGATGTTAATCTTCTCAAATCCGAACTTCCGGTAAAAATCAATTGCCTGATGATTTGTATTATCAACTTCTAAAAAGATTTCAACAGGTTGTCGCTCAGTCAGGAATTTGAACAGGGATTCCATCAACAACCGTCCCACTCCCTTACCTTGTACCAGCGAATCTACTGCCAGATTATTCAAATGTACCACGTCGCAAATTACATGAGCAAACAGATATCCAATCACTTTCCCTTGATAAATGGCTACCCGAATAAAGGACGCAGGTTGAGCCACCAATTCAAATTTCAATTGATTTTCGGTCCAGGGTTCCGGGAAAACACTTTTTTCAATTGCCACAATCTGACAAAGATCAGACAATATCGCTGGCTTTATCTGACAGTTGACTTTCATTTTCCGGTTTCGAATGGTGATATATATTCCGGCACCAGTTCGAATGGTCTCTCGACTTCCCAAACATCAAAATGGTCGCGCGCCAATTCAGCTATGGAAGTGGCACTTGGCGAAACCTCTATAAAAGTATGTTCATACTGCCCTAATAATTGGTCGCACCCATAATGGGCCAGCGTTTCGTATTCAGGTAGTTGATCGATGATATCGGACCAGGCTGCGGGCACCGGATCAGACAAGCTGATTAATTCATCTGAGTGGCAATTAAAATCCTGATGAAAAATTCTATCACGATGGGAATACAGCACAATTTTCGTCAAGCCATTTTTGCTTGTCAGGCAGTGAGTAAGGGCCAGTAGGGTCGGTACTGGAATCAGCGGCAATCCATGGCTGTAAGCCAGTCCTTTTGCAAAACTCAACCCAATTCGCAGACCGGTAAATGATCCCGGCCCGATTGAGATTGCAATGCCATTCAGATCGGCCAGTTTCAGCTGAGTTTTTTGAACCAGCTGATCATAATATACCGGCAGCATTTCAGCATGTTTCCGCGGTATTTTATCCTCAACAACAGCCACAATCCCAGTATCATCCAGCAGGACCAGGCTAGCTACGGTAGTCGCTGTTTCTATAGCCAGTAATTTCATCTCATCATCCAACGATACACAATTCGCGGGAGTCTTCAGCATCTGTAATACGCTTGAAATCAATCCTAATTGTGTTTTCCGGCCATAAATCCGCAATAAAATCAGCCCATTCGATCAAGGTGACACCGGAACCCGGATTTAACAATGCTTCTCCACCAATATTTAAAAAATCAACGCTATTCGTAAGACGGTAACAATCCACATGATATAGACTCAGTCGATCTCCCAGATATTCACTCACAATTTTATATGTTGGTGAGCCAACAGCATCTGTGATACCAAGTCCACGGGCAAATCCCTGTGTGAAAGTGGTTTTGCCAGTTCCCAGATCACCGATCAAGGCAATCACCGCACCGGCATCGATACGAGCTGCAAGATCAGCTGCAAAGGCCTGGGTCTCAGCTGGTGAATGAAATATATATCGTTTATTCTTCATTATTTTATTAAAAGCATACACCGAACCAATCACTGATGAATAGATCAAATTCCCTTACCGCGCATTGTGATCACCGGTACCAGCATTTCCTCAAGAGAAATGCCCCCATGTTGAAAACTGTTTTTATACATGGCCAAATATTTATGATATTGCGTTGGATACAAAAAATAAATATCATCCTTGGCAATCAGAAAATTAGTTTGGGGACCAAATTCCGGCAGATGATAATCACGAGGCTGCTTGATTACCAAAGCATTTTTATCCTTACAATTTAGATTGTGACCATATTTATATCGAATTCCCGATGATGTCTCTCGATCAGCGCCAACCACCGCTCCCCGTTGAACCCTTACCGAACCGTGATCACTGGTCAATATCACAGTGAATTTGTTGTCGCTCAATAATTTTAAGGATTGGAACAACCAGGAATTCTCGAACCAGGTTTTTACAGCAAATCGATAACCGGATTCATGGGGCATCATCTCTTGCAGCACATCTGATTCGGATCGTTTATGCGCCAACATATCAACGAAATTCACTACTACGGCCAGACAGTTTACCTGCAGATAATCAGCTACACGGTTATTGAATTTCTGGCCTTCATCAATCGTATGTATTTTATGGTATAATATATTTGCGTTCTCCAACTTCAAGCGCTTCAGTTGATCGTTCAGAAATAATTCTTCAAATGAATTAAGACTGGCACCGGGTTGCTTCATTCGTTCCGACTGCTGTGGATATTTGGTGAGGATTTGATCCGGGTATAAACCACTGAAGATAGCATTACGGCTGAAGGGAGTTGCCGACGGTAATAAAGACAAATGATATTCAATATTATAATCGAAATATTGGCCAATATCCGGTAAAATCGTCATCCATTGATCATGCCGCATACCATCAATAATTACCAGACAGGTCTTTTCCCCTGCTGCAATCTTGGGGGCCACCCAGCGCGGTACAACATCAACTGAAAATGACGGACCTTTTTCGCTCTGAAGCCAGCCGACATAATTTTTTTGCACAAAGTGGACGAACTCACGATTGCAGGTTTGAATCTGTTCATTAAGAACATTTTCCAGTCCGGTGTCTTTATGTTCATCAAAATTTATCTGCCATTTAACCAACTGGTTGTACAATTCCCACCAGTCATCTATATCCAAATCTGTCTCTAAGCGACTCTCAATAACCTGAAATTCCTTAAGATAGCCACTGGTAGTCTTATCCTCAATTATTCTGTTTTCTTCCAGAATCTGTTTACAGGCTATAAAAATTTGAGTGGGATTAACAGGTTTAATAAGAAAATGGGCGATTTTTTCCGATATGGCTTCATCCATCAACCATTCTTCTTCGCTTTTGGTAATCATGATAACCGGGAGTAGAGGACGAATGGATTTCAATTCACGCAGAGTAGCAATTCCATCCATACCAGGCATAAAATGATCCAGCAGAACCAATTGAAACGGTGTATTCGTAACCAGTGCCACCGCATCACTACCATTAGTAGCTGGTGTGATCCGATAACCCCTCTCTTCGAGAAAAAGAATATGAGGTTTCAAATGGTCGATTTCATCATCGACCCAAAGTATATTACCGCGAGATTCTACCATATTTTTTGAGGTGACAAACTACTTCTACAATTACCAATACAAAAATGTTAAATACTGGTGTATAACTTGCTGAACTTGCCAGTTATTAACAAAATTCAGCCGGAAATGATTCCTATTATTTCAATAAAGTTAATTTGCGAATAGCGCTGAATGATCCCGCTTCCATCCGTAATAGGTAAACACCGCCGCTCACGGTTCGGCCGGCTTTATTCAAACCATTCCACTGCACATTGTGGTATCCTGCCGGTTGCCATGAATTCACTAATATAGCCACTTCCTGACCCAGTAAATTGTGAACAGTCAATTTAACTTGATTGTCCTTCGGTAACTCAAAGTTGATACGGGTAGTTGGATTAAATGGATTTGGATAATTTTGGTGCAGGGCATAATCTTCGGGAATCGGCGGTGTCGTATCGAATTGAAATTCGCGGTTCAGCGTTGCAATGATACCACCATTTCGGTTGCGGATATCGGCCTGGAGGTTAATACTGGTTTGCTGGGTTGATTTTTTCAGGAAACGCAGTCCAAACGGAATGCTGACCGGTTGATCAGGATTACGGTTCAAATCAGCTAAATTAATCACCACTTGAGCTTCCTGTCCGACGTGAGAAAGTTTTACCCAATTATTATCCAAGTTATAACTAATTTTTTCCAGGTCCAGAACATTGGGATCATAATTGATTATTGTTGCCAACGCACCCATTACAACTGCCGAATCCAATACTACACCCAAATCAATATATTCAGGGGATGTGGGTGATGTTCGTCTGGAATAAGATATACTAATATCCATCAGATCTTCACTGCCGATTGCTGATTTTGCCAAAAGCGCTTGATTATTGCCAAAACCGGCTGACCAGTTCCACATCTGGACAAAAACCATCATATCTTCGAAATCAAAACTGGAATCAGGTTGAATCTGCATCAGAGGTGGAATCCCGGTCGCCGGCCCAATTTCGTCACTAATGGGTGGTGATCCATCCAGCCAGTTATTCCTGAACTCTACCAGATCATCGAAATTCACTGATCCGGAATGATCGAAATCAGCCAGTAGACCCACACCAAATGGAATTGATATCAGATCCGCCGGGCCATCAGCCTGGCCATTACCGTTGGCATCAAACGGATCGCCGGTAACATCCTGTAAATCGAAATTGAGTGCAATCCGAATGGAATCAGTAGCATAATACCAATTTTCCGGATTTATTGTCACCGTATTGTTGTTGGAATCATAACTAAAAGAAACGGGGATCAATCCTTGATAGTCACCAATAACCTGAATACCATTGGCAAAAGTCTGGGGTTCCATCGGCAGGCTAAACTCCAGCTGGAAAGGACTGTGCCAGTCAACTTCTTCAGCTAACTGAGGTAAGTGATCCACTAAAACCGGCAATGCCTGGTTATCTAACAGGATACTAATTGTGTCTCCACGGCCGGGTTGCCAATCATCGGAAGGAATTACCTTCAGTTGTGTTTCCAGATAATCACCTGGAAGATCGGAGTCCGACATCCAGATCAGAGAGCTATTATAGGCCACCGGACCTATCCCTGACACCATCCCAGTAACGGTTGCCGGTTGCCAGGACAAGCCACCATCAATTGAAAACTTGGATTCCAGAGCATAGATGTCGGCGGTGGAATCATAGATTTGAAACGGTATCTCAATCTGATCGGAAAATTCCAACCCTGCTGTTATAAGATTCAATTCGAGGGTACCAATATGGTTATCGACCGCAAAGGGTTGAGAGATTTCAATAGTGGTATTAGCAGTATCACTGCATTCGACTTTAAGCCAGACCTGCGGTCGGTATTGATCCCCAAAATCCGTTACAGAATTCCAAGTATAAGTTAAATTATCAGAGGTAGAAATATCTGGCTCTAACCAAGAAATATTATCTTGGGAATAAGTTATCTCGACTGTTAACAAATCCTCTTCCTCATCCCAGGTGGAAACTGTGAAATCGAATTGATCGTGTTTTTCAGATACGTCTATGATAAGCTCAACAACCGGCGGATCGTTCACTTTCTCAATCGAAACAGCCACGATCAAGCTGTCGCTCAATTCACCATCGTCGGCAATTATAGTAAATGTAGTATTAATATCCGATTCTTCCGCTACCCCAAAGACACTGTCAGCTATGGCAGTCAACCAAGCAGGCAGGTCGGGATAAGTCCAGGTGATCGTGGAATCTTCCGGGTCGTTGGCCTGACAAATGTAATAGAAGAATTGATCTTCTACCGCAACCGCTAAAGAGGGCGATGTGATCGCTGGCCGGTCGTTAACCGGTTCAACCATAACCTGTACGGTGGCCGTAGCTTCCAAGTTGCCGTCGCTGACAATCATTTGAAACGAAGAATTGGGAGTACCCTCCAGCGGTATTCCAAATACGCTGTCAGCAGCGGAATTCAGCCAAGCAGGCAAATCGGTAAAAATCCAATTGATCGTGGAATCTTCTGGATCAAAACCACCAGCTTGATAAATAAAATATTCATCTTCGACCGCAAATGCCGTAAGTGATGAAGTTATAATCGGCCGATTATCAACATGCTCAACCAGCACCTCCACTACCGTAGAATCAGTCAATTCACCATCCGTTAAATGGATCGAAAAGGAAGTATCAGGAGCATTCTCGTATGGTATTCCGAATAAACTATCGGCATCCGTGGATAACCAGGAAGGTAAATCAGTGAAAGTCCAACCAAAAACAGTATCATCAGGATCTTGAGCTTCGGCTAAATAAACAAAGCGGAATCCTTCCACTGCATTGGCTGATGATGATGATGTAATAACGGGTGGATCGTTGACGGGAATTACGCTGACGTTGAAAGAATCCTGTGCCGTCAAACCAAAAGGATCGGTGGCGCTTAAATAAATTAGATCACTAAATCCGCTGGCATCCGGATCGGCCCATAACTTCAGCTGACTGGTCGAAGAATTATAGTCGAATAAGATAGCTCCATCACCGGTCACGGAAATGCTCAGAGTAGAGTCGTGGTCACTATCATCATAAATATAGGGCGCGATAATCAATACCAGGGAATCATCTTCATAAAAACTGGTATCAACTAAACCGGTCCAGGTGGGTGGTCCATTAGGTACAACGCTAATTGCACCGACCGTATCGCTGGCATTTCCCGTCAGATCAACTGTTGATATCCAGTAATAATATGTTTGACCATTTTCAACGTTTTGGTCGGTATAAGTATTGCCAGGATGTGAGACCTGGGTTCCGAAGTGTGGATTGACAGCTGAGGTACTCCTAAATAAGTCATAATGAGAAATATCATATTCAGGATTAATTGACCAATTCAGATAGACACTATGGTCACCGGAATTAACATTGAAATTCAGTGGTATGACCGGTGACAGGTCAGGTTCAATCATATGGACTGTATTATCCCAGGTCGCCCCATAAATCTGGCCGTTATTCCCCGAATTGCTCTCATCATGAATTGTATTGGCTACACCTTCGACAAAATTCCAATAACCAGTTAAATCGTTTGCTGAAACCGAATCAACTCCGTTTTCCATAGCAGTAATAATTTCAGCAGCGGTAAGTCCGCGACTCCAAATACTTATATAATCCATTAATCCATTGAATGAATCAGCAGCCGGTGAACCTGAAGTTCTCCGGCCAATAATCAATGGATCAGGACCGGTATTCAATGTACCAGTAAAGTCAACAGTTGATTGTAATATTCCATTTCCGTAAAGGTTCAATCTATCATTTTTATAAACAGCACAGATAAATGTCCATACCCCAAGTGGTGGCAGGCTCATATAAATGGAAGTGGTTCCATTGATTTCAAATACAAACTGATTCGAATCAGCCTTCAGGGAATACTGACTATTCCCAATCCCCTTGTGGACTAGGTGTTCGGTAGAATTCCATAATTGTGGTTTCACCCAGGTACAAATTGTGAAGGCTGTGTCAGGATTCAGACCGGAGGCATCAGGAATTTCCACGTAATCATTGATCCCGCCAAAATTCAATGAGAAATCGCCATTATTATAGTTTTCACATTCGACTAGATCAATATCGATATTGCTAGTCACTATATCTGAAAAAACTGTAATAAGGGTATAATAGCCAGATAAATCATAACCATAATCACAAGAATCATTACCGGAATTATCCGAGTCAGACTTATCAATGAAAGCGCGAACAGAATAACCACTTCCCGGTAGTAAGTTTGCGAACGAATACAATAAAGTATCACCGGCATTAAAATCGACCGGAAACGGTGGCTGCTCGCGGTCGGGAACATGGATTTCGGGATCGTGCCCTGGCAACCATAGATCAAGATACAAAATTCCGTTAATCGCCCGGTCGATATGTAAATCACCTTGAATAGCCCCGTTTCCAGATTCAAATACAGTGAAGTAACCATCGCTTTGATCTTGACCTACATTACCATAATGATCCCGGGCGGTAACCCGAATCTGACCAAAATCTACCGGACCGAGCGGCGCGGTTATTACTTCCAGTCCATCATCGATTAGTAAATCGGCCTGCAGTTCAAAAATTCCACCGATTGTGGTAGACATAAAGATAGTTACCGGATCACTATCTAATAGTTCATCTGAAGCGTTCCAGGATACATTAAAATTTGTCTCTTCCAGGTATGTTTCGCCACCATTGGGAGTATACAATTCTACAAAAGGATCGCTAACATCAACCGTAATAGTGGATGAAATGTCGGACACGATGGTTATTGAATCAATTAAACTGGCGGGATTTCCAAAGGTTAGGTATTGGTCGCTACCATCATAGGATTTATTACCATATTCATCCTTTGCGATTACAAACACTCGACCAAACCGGGTTTCTACATCTGGCATGATAAAAGCTGCGCTGCCTGTATTGCCGATATCGCTCACGAGAACTGAAATACTGTCTCCGATTATGGAGGCAATCCCCAAAGCAATCGGCGCTACACCAAAGCTGTTATCACTGGCGGTCCAGGTGCAGGGAACCGATTCACCCACGTCAAATACCTCGACAGCGTCTGGAGATGTTAAAGTTACCGATGGTTCCTGTGTATCGATTGTAAAATCAGCAGAAACATCTGACACCGCAGCGGTTGTATCACCACCACTCCCATCGCCGATATCGATATAACCCTGAGTATAATCCCAACCGCTATTTCCGAATTGATCACTGACACGAATGGCGATTCGTAAAAAATCTGTAGCTGCCGCAGGCGCGGTTAAAGTGGTTGCAGAATTATCGGGCAAATTATCAGCAACCACAGTAAAAAAACTGCCAATGCCGATGCTGTAGTAAATCGTCACCGGAGTAATCGCCAACGCTTCATCTGTCGCATCCCAGGTACCAGCAAATGATTCATTGACCAGGAAATTATCCCCGATATCGGGATTGAGCCAGTCTACAACTGGATCATTCGCATCAATAGTGAAAATTCCTGATTCACCAAAAACGGTTGTAGTTGTATCGGACTGGCACCACAGAAGCAGGGGTGAACAGAGAATCAGAGCTATAACAAACCGCCGCATGGTATTTAGGCAATCATCACCTGGATTTATTCTGCTTATTCAGCAAGTGGTTCGCACGGGTGGTACTGATTGTGCGAACACAACGGAAACCAGTACTCCATCCGTAACTGCTGGGGTGCCGCCAGTCACCGATCCAGCTACTATTACATTCCCCTGTCCCCCATTCCCATGAACCACCTCGGAAAATTCTCCGATCCGGAGTATTCACTGACCAACTATCAGTCCATTCCACTGCATTTCCGGCCATGTCGTAAGCACCAAATGGCGAGGGGCTATCAGTGGTCTGAAAACCATCATTAACATTCCCGTCAAAGAAACCAACCGGTGTTGTACCATTATCATAAGGATCACCGCTAAAATGATAATTTGCATTTGTGCTATCAATATTTTCACCCCAGGGATAATTAAATCCTGTATTTCCCCGGGCAGCTTTTTCCCATTCTTCCTGTGAAGGTAATCGCAGTGCGTAATATTCGGCGAATTTCCAGCTACCAAACCACGATACGCCTGTTACTGGATGGTTCCCATATCCTTCCTCTACCAGGAAAGTGGTCCCATTCCAATTGACCCTGCTATTCCACATCGCCAGAAAATTATAATCACCAGGACCATTGTTATTATCACCTTCATAAAAACCCCGGACTTCATCTCCACTCAACCAAACGGAGCCATCGTTGTAAGCATTGATCAGGAATTCGGCAAAGTCAGCATTGGTCACCTCATAGGTCATAATCTCATAATCGTAGGCAATATTCCTGATTTCATCTCCACCTCCGTAAGTATAATCCCCTGCTGCGACGACAACAAACGGAAATGACACTTCAATGAAATGACCGGTGGCAATTATTTTCACCTTTGTTTGATCACTATAGGTACCACCATATTCCGCCCCCAGGCTCCATTCCAGGTGTTTATCGATACCAGCTAAAACACCATTTCCGGCATCGCCGGAAATATAATCTGAATTCTGGTAAGTGGCTCCATCATCAAAACTTACTTCAAGCTCTACCTGGAAATAGGTGAACAGCGTATCCTCTGCCAGGTCATAATAGATATCCACTATCTTTGATCCATCAGTCCGTTGTGTAGCGTCCACATTTGAAATACTGGCAGTCTGACTATACAGCAGTCCACAGCTAAAGATTATGATTGAAAACCTATGTATTTTTCCCATAACTGATCCTAAGAATAATTACTTGTTGAAAACGAGTTATACGGGGAATAACTCGATAATTTTATACAATCTGCTCTCATCCTACCACACCACAACGTGACCATTACGTCGGTATTTCAGTAGTTCTTCATTATAAACATTTCGGAGTGAACTCTCCGCCGCAATTACCAGATCGGATGTGCCAATGCGCCCGATGTGCTGAAACCTGATTCGCGCTAAAATGCCTGAGCCACTGATACCGGTAACTGAACCACCTATAATCGCTACACTGGCGTCAAATATACCGGCAGAAACATCATTCTCGACAAATTCAAGTGAATCCCCCCCACTCAGGTTTAACAAGTCATCATCCTCGGTTTTTATATTATATTCAGTTACCTCGAACATCTCGGGATCATAATTCAAAACCAGATGAGCACCTAAAAGATCGGTAACTGCAATTATTTTTATTTCAATTACGAATGTGGAACCGGAATCCGGGTACACGTAACCCGGTGACACAATCATGGCCGGACCATCCATTGTGCTGATTGAATAATTGCGAATAGGCCAAGAAGATTCCTGAATATCAGAGGGATATTTCGATCGCACCTCAAACCGATGGGGTCCATCTTCCAAGCCGCGCAGTGTTAGTATATGCGATCCTGTACTTTCATCATAATCGTGATCCGGCAGATCAAAACCCTGCAGTATCTCACCGGATATCCAATCCGACCAGGCATTATCCACGCGATATGAATATTCAATTTTATCGGCATAATTATAGGTCACGGCAGTATCGGTTGTATCCGGCCAAAAGGCACTGTTTGCATGCCGCCAGGTAAAGATTACGTCAGCGGTATCCAGCATTGCGCCCTCTTGCGGACCGGTCACAATTGTAGTCTGTGGCTCAATAAAGTTGGGACTCTCCGGATCGAACAAATTATCAATCTCTCCCATGATATCTCCACAGGAAATGAAAAACTGGCAGAAGAAGAGCACGGACAGTAGACCGGTAAATAATATTTTAGTGCGTTGTAACATTGATCTCCAGATTTATTAAACCTAATGATGGCTGATCTTTTTCGTAGTGATAATCGTCACAGAATTTTAGTATTCCCACATGAAATCGTGAAATATCATTTTGCCGTTAATGTCCATACACCATCCCAATTTTTCTCAGGTGGATTATTCTTCATATGCTCACAACGGGGAATGTAAATCGTCGATGGGTTAGTATTCCGTCCCGGGAACATATCTTCAAGCGCTTCAGCCTCTCGGAATGCTTTGATGGCCTTATCCCAGTCCTGATCCAGATAGAGTGCTTGTGCCTCATGGAAGGCAGCTACTGCAGCAGTCAAACTTGATTCCATTTTACCTTTTTCTGCCAACAACTCATAGACCTTTACGGGAACGCTCTTGCCCTTCACACGAACGTAGTCCAGAAACCGCCATTCAAATTGATCTTTCACGGCATTTTGAGTCGTGTCCATAACCTGAATATAAATACCGTACTGCTTGGCTGATGATTCCAATCGGGAGGCAATATTCACGGTATCGCCCATCATTGTATAATTCATTCGCATGGTCGAACCCATATTTCCGGTAACAATGTTTCCTGATCCTAATCCTATACGGTGTTGCATATTATGTACAATTTCCGGCCACCCTTCTTCTGATTTCCATTTTTCTCGCAACTCGATCAACCGTTCTTCCATGTCCAGTGCGGTCATGCAAGCCTGATATTCATGATCCTCAACCGGCATAGGTGACCCATAGAAAGCAACAATTGAATCACCAATATATTTATCCAGAGTTCCCTGGCGATCGAGTAAAACCGTAGTCATTTCGGTCAGGTACTCGTTCATCAAACTAACCATCTTGGTTGGCTCCAATACCTCAGAAAAAGAAGAAAAGCTTTGTATATCGGAGAAAAAAGCAGTGTGGTATCCAGCATCACCACCAAGTTTGGGTTCCTTTTTGTCTTCGTACATTTGATCGATCAACTCGGGTGAGATATAGGTCCCAAATGTATTTTTTAAGAACTTCTTATCTTTTTGTTCATTGAGAAATTTATAAATCACGTTACTGGTATAAGTCAGGGCAATTCCCGCAATCGGCATGACAATCGGTATCAGCAGACTTTCCCCAACACCAGGTAATGCAGTGGTAAACCAATCCTGATGATTCTGAACAAATGAATCGGGCAGAATCATCATCATCATCATTTTAACGAACCATCCCATATCATTGATGAAAAATCCACAAGCCACTGCAAAATAGGTTATTGCCTCAACCAGCACTAATACACCGGCAATTACAGGGTTAACAAATGCAATGGTGACAAATGTTATCAGACAGATTATCGCCAGCAGCCAGATGTGACTTTGAGGGTAGCCAAATCCTAACAGATCGACCAAACGATCGCCTAAAACACGCAGATAATTACCATGTAAAATAGTTTGAATCGCGTTGGCATGGGTCTCAACTCCAGGCATAAGTTGCGGTATGCCAAGATAATTATAAAAAGGTGTTGACTTGACATCATGAACTGTTTCAACCGAAACGCCAATTAATACAATTTTATTATAAAATGGCGACAGGGTTATATCAAATTCACCTCCGAGTCCCATCACTTCCATCATTTCTTGACGCTCGACCGGATCCTCCATTGTGGTAATCCATTCCGGAACTTTGCCTGGTAGAAATTGATCCATCCAGTCAATATCTTCCATGGGATCCCGCAGAGTGATCTCTTCCGTATCAATGATATAGGCCAATGAATAATGGGAAAACGTTCCCCATTTCGGTACGTTGCGGTTGCTCAATTTATAACCGGATGCTGGTCCGTAATAATTGGTCAGAAAGGTATTGCTGCGTCCCAGAACCTTGATATCATTGGGACCGTAGCGCCACAAATTTTCCTTAAAATCATGAATAGGTAGAGCTGTATCTGAAATTCCGGTAAATGCTTTAACACATTTTAATCCCAAGGTAAGATAAGCCCGATCTGGTTCATGATTAAGGTAACCAGCTAATGAATAACGACGGGCAAAACCATCCTCATCCAGAAAATCATTTATCAACCCGGTCTCAGGATTATTTCGCATTAAGGCCTCGACTGGCATAGCAATGTACTGCGGAGGATATCGCGATGGTTCTGTAACCATCTTGACATTGATTACAATCTCGGTTCCATTATCCATTGCTTCAGTAATGGCTTCGCCAAACATCTCATCTCCATGGGGCGGCATATCAACATCGATACCTATTGCCTGCTGATGTTGGATAAAATCTTCGATGTAATCGGATTTGGCTTCTGGTGCATCGAACTGGATATCAAAAGCGATTACCTTAGCCCCGGCCCGGGAAAGATTGCGAACCACATTTGCCCAAATTGTGCCACGGGGATAGGGCCATTGTTCGGGCATCAAGCGCCAGGCTTCATCATCAACTTCGACCAGGACAACATCGGTTCCTATTTTAATAAAAGAAGAATCCCGTGCCGCCCAACCGGTTAAGGGTCCCCGGACAGTATGAAAACGATAGTCGTACAGTTTTAATTCCATGGTGTCAAATGCACCCAGCCAGTGGAGGAAAGCGACTACAACGATAGTTCCGGCTGTAATTAAAATGCCAGCGATGCTCTGGTCAAATATTTTTCTTAATTTATCAATCATATTTAAAACCGATAGTTTATGTTCAAATTGAAGGTGGAAGAATTCAATTTAATACTCTCCAAAAATTCATCCTTTTTCCCATTGCCGTCATTATCAACACCATCATCTTTCCATTCGGGAGTATGCGATAATTGAAGATTCAGCATTCCATTCACGGTCAGATCCTTAATAATCTGGTATTCTCCCCCTATTTGAGTATTGAATACCCTAATCAAAGTAGATCCGGAGCTATTCAGATAATTAAGTAATCCACTGATGCGCGCCCTGTTTTCCAGTATGGAATAATTGCCCTGGATTCCAACGACTGTCCAAGTATAATCCCGATACGCCGTCACTGACGATGTTTGGCTGAAATTTAAGACTGTGTTAAGTGGAATGGTATTGAATTGTGAAGTCAGATTGAGAGCGATCGACCTTGAATCAGTGGCATTAAATGTTGAGTTATCCCCCCGATCTTCAATAAGATCAAAATTATTCATCTGATAGCGATTGATCACCAGATTATTTTTCATCGATGCCATTGAGATAGGAAAAGTAATCGACATCATTGAGTTTCGAGTCAGTGTATTTTCGCGTAGATCCTGCCCATCAGCTGTAAGTGAATCCAGTCCACCGACTGTATTGTTTTTGGTGATCGATTGAAAATTGACCGTGAATGATGGTACTTCAGGACCCGGGGCCAATGTAATATTCGCCAAAAATGTACCTGTTCGGTAGGGATCAACTGTTGTTTCAAGAATTCGATTGCTCTGGTATTTATAACTGCCGTTGAAAAGCAGCTTATTATCCATCAACAATATTCGATCACTTAAGATGAATTCTCTGGTGTTATTCACCAGGTAGGGATTGCCAAATGAATAGTATTCGGGACCGATCTGGCGGTATTCAGCGCTAATATTGTTCTTGAAATAATTTCCTCTGACTCTGATATTATAGGCAGTTGAAGGCATATTGATTATTGTTGAGATGGGTCGCTCTTCAAATGCTATAAAATCAAAGGGCAGCAGTGGTACCATATTAATATTGATCGTGAAAAAATCTTTGAATTGCAGTGGATCAAAAATTTTGGTGGTATCTATGATCAGTGAAGTCGAAAGTGCCAATCCATCCTGATCATACTGAACCCCGATCAGGCCATCGAGGCTGTCATCTAAAGCGGTATCCATTTGCGCTCTGCTCATAGTACCTTCCCAGATATTACGATTCTGTAAACTGATGTACCAGTTGGCTTCAATTCGCAGATGCTGGTCATCATGGACACTGGAATATTCAAAGCCGGCGACAATATTTTCTTCAGGCAGGTCACCGCCCCAGTTCAGATTGGAAAATTCCATGGCGGCACCGGCTGATGACAGGGCTGATTGAAAACTATCGTAGGTGTAGGTCCGATACGGAATAGCCATAGTTCCAGGACTATTTGTGCTGTCGACCGTGAAAGTACTGCCAGACACCACGCGATCAACACTGTTAATGATATCCTTGGATTTCAGAAAGGATAATCCGAGATGATAATTAGTTAAAAAATCGACTGAAAGCCGATAAGCACTCATTCGGCGCTGGAAAGTATACTCGTTCCTATCCAGGTTATAAATCCATTTCCCGGTAGAATCCTGACTCACATCCTTTAGGTAATAGCCATTGTCTACCCGGTTACGGTGCTGGACCGCCCGGTTTATGACACCATTAGCAAATTGAAAATGAAACCAGCGCAATCGTAATTCGACTCCCAAACCACGTACGCGTTTACCATCCAGTACAAACGGGGAATGATTCGGGAAGAAATCTCCCGCTTTGACCGTCAGATAATCACCCATGCTAACGTTAAAACTATACCGATTTAAAGGCTGGATATAGGGTGATTCCCGACTGGTAAACCGAATGTTGGAATTTGTTTTAACCCAACTCACGCCAACCTCAGCCTTGGCCGTTAACTCAGCAATATTTAATACTTGAGATTCTATTCTGTCACTGGAGATTCGACTGTTTACTTCACCTGAATAAGCCAATTTTTCATCAACATCAATGTAGCCTGTACTGGTTGCGAAAGACCAGATAACCGGTTTGATACCCATTCCATAGATTGTTGACATACTGGCTCTGATTGTATGCAGGCCCGGTTCTATCAGATCGGGATGCAGGCTGATGATCTCGGCAGATAATTCTGCCTGTTCGGTATAATCGACACCATCTATTTCGATGCGGATCGAGGCCAAATCAATTGGAGGTGCATTGAACAAGGACAGAGCTATCACAACTTCTTCAGGTGGCAACAATTCACCTGATTGGGGTGATAATATCAATATATCTGCGTCAATCGTTTTTGCTGCAGCAAGTTTATCCGAGCCAGGAAAATGTCTGCCCGATGAAAGCATATCTGTAACTGGCACAAAATGTGGTGATTCGAATGGATTATTCTCCGGTGTAGCATAATAACTACCATCTGGTGTCCGGAGTACAATCAAATACTCCAGACCTTCAGCTGCCAGTTCTTGTGCCGGGATAACAGCACGCCAGACCCCACCCCGGTATTCCATGGGTTGTTCATGATAATTTTGCGTATGTGCTTTCCGGAAGAACAGGGTAACATCAGCGACTGATAGATCCTGCAGCAATCCCACAGATATATTTAAATCCTCATTAGCAGGAGCCTCTTGGGGAGGAATATGATACAGAACGGTGCCCGCCTGTGCATAAATCAGGGCAGTTGATATGGTGAACCCCGACAGGAGGCTTAAGTATTTGAGTATTTTCGCGCGATAACTGCCAGTCACGTCGGTAAGTTTAGCAGTTTTTACAACGCTTTAAAAGTTCTATTGATACTCAATAATCAGAGTTTTAATTGAATCGTCCGGTCCCAGGAATCTAATCCGTAACTCAGAACGCCCTTTACCGGTATCCTCATCATCGGGGTCTTTGGGTATAATATCCGGATTTGTAATGTCCGAGTTGAGACCGCCATCGGTTGTAGATTTCCCAGTCAATCCGTTGGTTATATCCAAGGTCATACCACTGATTATATTGGTAAACGACACGACACCTTCAATACCTATCAACTGATCGCCCTGGATTGGATCGGAAATCATCCAAAAATCGGTCCCTTTTACCGATGCAACGGATGTAGGCGTCTGGACGACAAAATCTGTTTTAGTTCGTTTAGTGACTGTAGCCCTGATGGTACCTCGATCCATATTTATTTTTTTAGCGATACTGTTTTGTTCCCGTTTTCCTGTGATTTCCAGTTCAGTGTCGTTTTTTATTTTCAAGGTAGATTTGTCATCGATAAATATCAAGGCAACAAACCCATTAGAGCCGGTTCTTATTTTGTCACCATCATTTAAAATCATTCCCGGTTTTAACAGAGCAGATTTCTTCCCCTGTGCATGATTTACACTACCAGATACCTTGGTGGCAACAGCTACTTGTTCCGCTCCAGCCAATATACCGATCAAGACCAGTACACTAAATAATACTACACGGAAGTGAGAAATAGATAATTTCATTCTACCCGTACCCCCGTAACCATCACATTCTGATTTGCTATCTGTGAAAGAATATAGCCGGCTGTGGATTCATCGATAGTGGCTCCATTTAAGGAATATGATCCGTTCGGAGAATAACCTTGAAAGGTACCATCTGCTCCGAACAGGGCATTGTACTGATCATCGCCCAGCGATTTCATCAGGGCTTGTACAATCGGATGTACAGTTGTTGGTAATCCAGCCGGTGCGCTGGCATCGCCGATTTTAAAAGCATATATCGATGAGAGAATTTCCTCGGTTCCAGCCGTAGTTTTAAATGTTTTTCGAATTTGCCAGACATAGGTTTTATCAGCCAACAGCAGACGGGTCCCACTAAGAGGGAAATCGAAACTGTTACCAGCCGGAATGTCAAACCAAATATCAGATTGTTTCAAAGGCAGAACAGTCTCGTCTTCGATTGCTTCGATCGGGGATGAATGGCGATTGGGATCGAATTCGGCAACGCGAATGGAGTAGATGCAGGAATTGCATATATCTGTGCTCCACAGAAACATGGGATAGGTAGTATAAATGACATTCAAATTCGTGTCTGCCAGGGCACCTCCCGGTGACTGGAGTTGAATTGAGGTTGGAGTGCGTATGTCAACGATTTTAATCACTTCATCGGTTAATCTGGTTGCTGCTCCCGGCCGAGCCGATTTGACTGTCAGTGTAAATGTGTACTGCCCGTCGACAATTTTTCCGCTAGTAACGATCGAGCTGATCAAAACATCGAATTTGGATGCATCCATGAAGGTAGTTACATTGAGAGGGATAGTGTTAGGCGGGTTGGCATCATCTAAGAGGAAAGAAGTATTCTTCGATAAATCACGGTTATTGATCATGATCCTATGGCTAATCATCCGAAATCGATTGGTCTCGACCCGTACAATCTCCGCCGGGGTATTCAATCCAAGTGCGGGTGACTTTACTTTCAGGCTGAATTCAAGTTCTACATCGGCTGGATAGTGGTCTGCTACCAACCAATATTCAAAAAAATCAAACTGAGATGTACCGGATTGAATATCAAAGCTGGATAGATAATAGGTTACGTGTTCAGTAAAACCAGCTAGGCCATTTTGTCTGAACGTAACATTAACATCTTGAGCGTTTAAAGGTCCGAATATCAGGATCAACGCAGATACAGATAACCAAATCCTGATTAATTTATATTTACATAACTGAGTTGGCATTCTTTCTCTGTCCCTCAATTTTGGAGTTATGCCCCAATTCGGCAATGCAAATCATAGTAAATAATCTACATCAATGGTGTGTTATAAATCACAATTTTTTCAATTTCAGCCAAAATCTGTAATAGTTTATAGCTAATACTTTAGACATGAATCCGCAGGCTGTGGTTTTGGGGGAGGGAGGAGCGGGCGAGACAAGCATTTCTAATAATAAAAGGACCGTACATTTCTGAACGATCCTTTTATAAAGTTACCCGGCAACGACCTACTCTCCCACGCTGGTCTCCCGCGCAGTACCATCGGCGCAGTAGGGCTTAACTTCCGTGTTCGAGATGGGAACGGGTGTGACTCCTACGCCATAGTCACCGGGAAAATCTTTGGGATTGAGAAGGTGGAATTCACTGAAAATAATGTTTTGGTAAAGCCATTCGGCTAATTAGTACCACTCGGCTGAATACATTGCTGTACTTACACCTGTGGCCTATCGACGTCGTAGTCTACAACGAGCCTTATTACCTTACGGTAGGGAGATCTAATCTTGGAAAAGGTTTCGCGCTTATATGCTTTCAGCGCTTATCCTGACCGAACATAGCTACCCAGCGGTGCCTTTGATAAGACAACTGGTGCACCAGAGGTTCGTCCACTTCGGTCCTCTCGTACTAGAAGCAGCCTTCCTCAAATCTCCTGTGCCCACGGCGGATAGAGACCGAACTGTCTCACGACGTTCTAAACCCAGCTCACGT
>CAYTPW010000025.1:0-50958 GCA_964439935.1 uncultured bacterium
AGACACGGGAATATCCAATTGAAATCAGAACTATTACTGACAGTATTCGCACTGCTACAGAAAAAAAAGATTGGAATGCAGTTATTTCGCTGTGGGAAAAAGTTTTGCAAAAATATCCAGAGGATCGAATTCCATACTCACCAATTGGGAATGGTCTTTTTACAGGTCATTATAATTTGGCAGAGATATACGCAAAGAGATTTAACAAATTGGATTCTGGTTTTATCCATAAAGCATACATAGTTAAAAACCTTCCTAATCGATATTTTGGAAGATATGAAAGAAGTAATCCAGGTGATATAAAAGCTATAGTCAATTGGGTCCTTTTGCTTAGAGAATTGGGTTTATCTGACACTCAGCAATTAGAATATTTATCTGAATTGCGACGAGAATGCGCTTAACCAAATGCTATAGCAGCGGTTGATATTGAATCAGCTGCAATTCTTTATAAACTTTCTAAAATTGATGAAGCGGAGGATCTATTATTAAACATTATTGCCGGTCCACCACTTATTTGGTATTGGTTTAAATCTACTGGAGATTTCAGATGGTCTGCAATAAGCTCACTTTCATATTTAGGTCGTAAATATTGTGGGAAGGAATATGTTATCAACAGACTAAGCTCTATCGATTTAATTGAACCACAATTACAATATATTAAATCATTTTCTTTTGGTGAAATTTATCTCGATGTTGGTGATACGCTCAGTGCTAAGAATTCCTTTCAACTATGTTCCCGAATTAGTATTGATAGTGTAAGAGCCGACTACCCCTTTTCCTTTTTACCCTTTTATGGCCCTAAAGAGGAGTTTCAATACTATATAACAGTAAATCAGAGATTGATGGAATTGAAATAATCAACCATCCTCTAATAACTATCTTTGAAGACTTATCTTGATCTAACACTCTTTAGCCCGTTTCTGACCGCACATTTGTGGATACAGGCGGGATACGGATTTTTATTAGTATTTATTGATCCCCCTCCATTGAATTTAAATGTAACTTAAGCCAGATAATTCTAACTTATGAAGTGGTCCAAATATTGTGGGCTGGTCCTGAATACAAAAAATTGGGAACATAATTTGTGAAAGTTGGAGATTTAATATTGGTGTCGTTAATCAAGCTACATACATCCAGTCGAATTGGTGCTGATTATTTTTGCCACTTATCCTAACAATCACCTGAAATCAAAAGTAATTATTCCAATAATCAAATGCTATATAAAAATGTAGTCATTTACTTCTGGAGTGGAACTGGTAATTCCTACCGAGTATCAACTTGGATGGGAAAGATTGCCGAACAAAATGAATTAAATACCCGAGTTTTATTAATAGATAAAAGCAATCCAACAGAAGAAATAAAAGCCGGAAATGATAGTTTGGTAGGCATTGTTTTTCCCACACACGGATTTACCGCGCCCTGGTATATGTTGAAATTTGTGTGGAGTTTACCGCGCAGAAATTCAACCCATGTTTTTTGTGTCGCAACCCAGGCAGGACTAAAATTTGGACCAGTATATATTCCAGGAATTAGTGGAAGTGCAACATTTATCATCGCACTGATATTAATGCTTAAAGGATATAATGTACGGGGCTTATTGAGTGTTGACATGCCCTCGAACTGGTTTTCATTACACCCTATACAGAGCAAGAAGAGTCATGAAGCGATTATCAACCGTGCTGCAAGTAAGGTCACTCGCTTTATGGATAGAATACTTCCAAACGGTAAGGTGTGGTTCACAATAAATAATCTTTGCGAACTAACCTGGGGTATTCTGCTTTCATTAATATCGTTAGGCTACCTGTTTTTTGGGCGTGTTTTCCTGGCGAAATTATTTTTTGCGAATAAGAATTGTGATGGTTGTGGTGTTTGCGCTAATTATTGTAGTGTTGGAGCAATAAATATGTGGGGTAATAAAAATCCCAGACCTTTTTGGAGATATAAATGTGAAAGTTGCATGAGATGTGCCGGATTTTGTCCAATGAATGCAATAGAAGCAGGGCAGTCATGGGGAGTCATTTTATATTTCCTAATCTGTGTACCCATTTCAGTCTATTTTATTTCATTGATTACCATGTATATCCCTGGTATTGGAAACTTAAAAGGACATTTGACTGGCGATATTTTATATATTATTTTTTACTATCCGGCAATTTTTGTTTCATATTACATTTTTATTGCTCTAATGAGAATACCTGCAATTAACTGGATATTTACACATTCAACAATGACCAATTTGTTCTTTTGGGGACGTTATCGTGAACCTAATACTAAATTGAAAAATATTGCTGTGAGTAAAAAGAATCCCAGCAACCTTAATGATAAGATGAGAGTCAAACATTGAAGATAAAGGTGGTGTATTCGACGCTACTGGAATGGTTGGGGAGGGAGTTCAAATCTCTCTGCCCCGACAAGTTGGAAGGATAAAGAATACAAGGAGTTATGGATTTGCACCGCATCCACCATGACTCCTTTCTTTTTGTCCCAAAGTGTCAGAATTGACCGTATTTGACCGTATCCGACCGCACTTTTGTGGATACGGGCGGGATACGGAATTTATTACAAAGATCTAAATTTAGAATCTGTTCTATAATTATTGATTGTCAGGAAAATTAAACGTTAAGTCCTTATGGAAATGTTCAACAATCAGTAAATAGGAATATATTAAAACCATATAGGTGATTGGAGTTGTGATTACTGGCATTAGGATATTAAGGAAAGATCCGACTGTCCCTACCAATACTATATTAGAGGCAATACCAATTATTGAGTTGAAAAATAGTAGAGCGATAATAAACTTAATTCTATACAAATTATGCAGCACCATCGAAATTGAGGATCGAATTGGTTTTAAGTCTTGATTAGAGAAAAAACCAACAATAACCAACGGGTATGAAAAAACAAAAACAATGTTTATTATTAATGACAAAGTTGTTGCACCTATGTTCTGAAGAGTCACATATTGATCTATTCCTGTCGTTACCTTCATTGGAATTAACCCGTATATAAAATGAATAAAGCCAATAATTAAATTGATTTTAAAAAAGCCTAAATAATTCTTTTTAGCCAAGGACAAAAATTGATTCAAACGGTCACATTGAAAAAGTAACTTGCGAAAGGTTAATCCATATATTCCTGCAATAATAAATGGTGTGATACAAAAAAACATAATTGGAATAAAAGGCAGTTTGTTTATTGTAGAGACAATTATATTATAGCCAATATATATTAACAATATTGTAGAGCAATTCATTAAATGAATCTTAGTATTCTTGAATAGATCAGACATTATGTAACGAAATAGGGTAATTTGAATTAATATTCTTGTACATCAACATATGTGATTAATTATTACACTATGCCACTCCATCGTTATCACTATGAGTCGTAAAAAATAGGGCAGTGAAATGTAATATTTTTCCGGAATTAATGACAGAGTTAATGACTTTGCCAGAATTGACCGTTTTTGACCGCGAAAATGTGGATACGGGCGGGATACGGAAGAAGATTTACTATCGGTAGGACAACTAACCGTTGCTCATGCGCTTTAACGATTTAGAGAAGAATCTTACTGGTAGAGGGGGGTTATCCGCCCTGGGCAATTCAATTATCTATTAGGTACACGCCGTATATTTTCTGGTATTGCGGGTATAACCTAATTGTCATAGAGTAACGCCGGTAAACAGGCAAATAGCAGGGTAGAATTGCATACCAACCCCCCTTGATTAACTCAAATCCATTCACTACCTTCGAGGTACAAATTCAAGTACTTTTTGTACGATTAATCCGGTACTTCAGAAAATAGCGGGTCCTCTGTCTCTTATTCTGATTCCTTCCAGCAGTTATTAATAATTGGGAGGTAATTATGTTAAATCGTCTTATTAGACTAATCCTTGGCTTGCTATTTCTATTTTTGGTACAAATGTTTGCAAATGAAAAGCAGTCCATTGAACGATCTTCCCCCTTTTGGGAACAATGTCTCCAATCAGACATACCAGAACAACCTCCCGTAAAATTCAATTATATTCCCAAGCGTGTAGGTCATTACTCAAGGACTGAATGGGCAACAGTGATTGATTCAACTTGGGGACCTGGATTACCTACAAATTCAAAGATACTGCTTTTTAATAGCGCATGGAATACTCTGAATGCAGAATTTGCTGCATTCCAGGGATTGGATGTCGATTGGGATTCCTTATATACTGTATATCACGACGAAATCGTAAATGGTGTTAGTAGAGGACGTTTTGCAGCTATTATGAATCACCTTGGATTAGCGCTGAAAGAACTGCATACGTTCATTGAAGACAAACAAGTCAACTGGAATACACCACTTGATCCAGGCGTCCCTTTGTTCGTTGTTGGTGCTTGGGCTGATAATTCCCATTTTGGTGCCAGTTTGACTCCTCTTCCTGACAGTTCATTGTTGGTGTTTAAGACTCTACCTAATCATCCACTTGGCCTGGTACCGGGTGATATTGTATTGGGTTATGACGGCATTCCCTGGAAGACACTTTATAGGGAGATGTTAGCAGCCCAACTACCCATATATCATCCATATACAATGGGATCTGCCGAGAGCGCCATATCCCATAACATGCTGATGAGTGCCGGAATGAACTGGCATCTTTTTGATACGTTGGATGTTGTGCAATATACCACCGGAGATACTTTACATTTTTCTACTACACTATTAGCGGATCAAAGTGGATTCATCTGGGGGAACGAACAGTTGGATATTCCCGGTGTACCCTGGCCGGAAATAAATGGAGAAGATGTTTTTGAATGGTTAGATATAGCAAATTTAGAAGATTTTGTCAGTTGGGGAGTTATCGAAGGCACACAAATCGGTTATATATATGTAATAGCATGGTTTACTAACTCTCAAGCTCCAGGGAGCAATACTTCTGAACAGTTCTATAACGCGATTGATAGCTTGATGAACACCTATGAGACAACAGGAATAATTCTTGACATCAGACTCAACTATGGGGCTGGAGATAATAGGCGAGACAAGCAAGGATTATCGTTACTGTACAATTCTTATATCGAAACTGTTGCTTTGGACAAACGATGTGGAGATCCTAATGACCATTTTCAAATGTGTCCTCACACTTCTTGGCCAAGCTCTGTCTTTGCTATCCCAGGACACCCCATGACACTTTATGACAAACCAATCGCTGTTTTAACCGGTCCGGGTGCAGAGAGTGCTGGCGACTTTTATGCCTTGAACATGACGTTTCACCCAATGGCAAGATTCTTTGGTAAATCGACAGCTGGTGGTTTTAATCTTATGTCATTTTACGACTTAATGGGAAATCCTGACTGGTTGATTTCTATAACACCCGGCAACGGATATTTAGTCAATGATCCGGATAATTATATATCCCGAATGGAGTCTCGAGTCGATGAGGAGGTTTGGTTAACGCCAGATGATGTTGCGCAAGGTTACGATACTGTTGTTGAAGCGGCAATTGAATGGATTCAGAATCTGGCATATGCCCATGACATTTCGGTTGATAAAATCTATGCAAATCCTGGAACAGATACAGTAACAATGAACGCAGAAGTTGAAAATCCTAATAATCACAACCTGAATGTAATTTCATACATAATGAGCAGCGACAGCACTGAAGTTGATTCCATTTTTCTTGTTGACGATGGAGCGCATCATGATGGTGGAGCCAATGATGGAATTTGGGGTGGATCATGGCCAATACAGACCGGTGAAGTTACTTATCTTGTTACAGTTACGACTGATGATTCTACAGACGGCACTTCTCGTACTCTTCCTAATGTTGCCTGGTTCACGACAATTGGACCAGTAGTATTTGATGAAATAACAATGATAACAGATACTATTGCTGAACCTGGAGATTATATCAGTTTCCAATTTGCTCTGGAGAATCTTGGATCTACTGGGATTGCTGAGTCGATTACTGCAGAGTTGAGTTCAGATGATAGCTGTATTTCTGCCCTATCACTTACAGGATCATTTGGTGATATTGGACCAGGAGAATCAAATGTAATCATCGGGGGGGGTGGACTCAGAATATCTGATTCTTGTCCAGGTAATGTTGATCTTACAATTATGGTAGATATTTTTAGCAATGATTATCATTTCTGGACGGACAGTTTCAATATCCATGTTCATGAACCATCAATAATAACTACGGATATTGGGTTGTTGCCACATGAATATTCCTTAAGCCAAAACCACCCCAACCCATTCAATCCAATCACCACCATTCGATATGAGTTACCTCTGCAATCAGACGTCCAAATTACTATCTATGATCTGGTTGGTAGGGAAGTGACCACACTGCTATCAGAAACTCAGGATGCTGGCTACAAATCAATCCAGTGGGATGCTATCAACGTTGCAAGCGGAATGTATTTCTACCAGATCAGGGCAGGGGAGTTTGTGCAAACCAGGAAGATGGTGGTGTTGAAATAAGGGTGAATGCCTGAAAACTGGGGTAAAGTGGATACGGAGGGGATACGCACGCTAATTTGTAGTCGATATATTGCATAACACATAGTCATGCGTTTTCTGAATTGACATTGATATTTTATTCGTGTAACATATATCAGCTTATCGACAGGGACGGGCTGATTTTTATTATCCTATGCCCAATGGTTATGTGGGATTTATTCATGTAAAGCAATGCAGTTCGTTCCAGTACCATATTTGGAATCCACTTGGTAGAATTGTAAGTTATTAAACATATTAACAGTTAGAAATGTTTTAAAATCAAAGAAACTCGAACTCTACACTTGGGCCAATCAATGGGGGCGGGTCAATTTGATTTGCTTTGTTTACATTTAAAAAGTTAGATATGCAATCACTGTATTATTTGGTGAGTAGGAGCTATTTATGAATAAAGTAGAAGGTATTTCCCGCCGCAATTTTCTCCGGTCGTCGGCTTTGTTAAGCTACCTGTTCCTTCCCGGCATTGGACGGATTCACGCTCGACCACCCCATCTGCAAAATCTACGGGATTACCGAGGTCGATTGTGTTATAACGAAAATCCCTTAGGACCTGTCCCAACAGCTCAAACTGCGATTGTGGATACTGCTTCCATGGCCCACCGATACCCCGACTCGTACAGTGCTGGACTTGAAAGTACAATCGCCGGTTTTCATGGAATTGATCCGGAAATGGTCTGCGTAGGTGCAGGAGCAACAGAGGTAATTCGACTAATTGCTGATGCCTTTTTAAATCCGGGAGATGAATTGATTACAGCCTCACCGACTTATTTTCAAATGTCAGTTGAGGCAACATCCAATGGAGCCGTGACTGTTCATGTACCTGTCGATATGAATAATATTATCGACCTGAGCACCATTTTGTCCGCCATAACGGCCAATACAAAAGTTATCTCAATTGTGAACCCAAACAATCCCCTGGCAACGATTATCCACAAGAATGACATGGAATCCTTCATGTATGCCCTTCCGGAGGGCGTCATTGTCGTTGTGGATGAAGCCTATCATCACTATGTCCAGACTCAGGATTACGAAAGTTGTGAGCGGTATGTCCTGGAGAGATTGCCTGTTATAGTTGTGCGCACTTTTTCAAAAGCCTACGGATTAGCCGGTGCTAGAATTGGTTATTCCATAACTTCTGAGGATTTTACGGATCTTATTTCTTCCTCCCAAATATTCGGAACAGTCAGTCGTATGTCCCAAGCCGCGGCGGAGGTAGCATTAAATGATACTGACCATCTGGGATCAACCATTGATCTGAATTTTTGGTCTATGAATTTATTGGAAGGTATGTGCACCAATCTTGGCCTTAGTTACATTCCTTCAGAAACAAATTTTATGATGGTGGATGTCGGCACGGATGCAATCCCGATTCGTGACCAGCTGGCTGACTTGGGTTTCCTGATTCGCAGTGGTTGGGATATGCCACATCATATAAGAATTTCTACTGGAACGATCGCGGAGATGATCGGTTTTAGAGATGCGCTGGAGTCCCTATTGACTATGGACCTAACTGAACAAGAAGGAATTCCCCGACAATTTGGTCTAAAATCTATTTCTCCAAATCCGTTTAATGGTCGATGCCGGATCAATTTTAGCACTATCGAACACGGACGAGCGAAACTAACCGTGTATGATCTTAAAGGAAAAAAAGTTATATCCTTATTGAATTCAATACTGGAACCTGGTTTACACGAAGTAGTCTGGGAAGGAAAGGATTCATTCGGGATTCCCGTGGCTTCAGGGATTTACCATTTAGTGTTGTTGCAAGGAGAATTGGCTGTTAGTCACCGGATGACCCTATTAAAGTAAAATCATCAGATCAAAGCAGAAGATTTTACACAGACCAGGAAGATGATAGTTCTGAAATGAAAAATCCGGATACCGGTGGGATACGGTCACCAGTTTATCGACTGTAAAGCACATTATCAGATGTCATGCGCTTTAAGATTTCTGGTAATTATTCTGTCTTTCAACACCTCTTGACTAACTCAAATCTTTACACTACCTTCGAGATAGGATATACAGCACTTCTTGTACGATTGATATAGTACTTATACAAATGGCGGGGCCTCTGTTACTTATTCTGATTCCTTCCTGCAGTTAGTTTTAATTAGAAGACAACATGTCAAATAAACGTGTATTAAGAATAAAGACCTATGGGAGGAACATCATGAGATTGATTCAACTTACTTTTTGGCTGGCTGTAGTTGCAGCGTTTGTATTGTCCTGCGAGGAATCAAAGGATGAAGTAGATCACACATTGGATGTTACATCAATGTCGGTACTTATCTTTGAAGAAGGAACGTACCAACTTACGGCCACGCTATACGACGAAGACAGTGTTGAGGTGGATGAGGAGATTACTTTCACCAGTTCTGATGACTCTATTGCCACCGTTGATGCTGTGGGAATGGTAACCGGTGTAGCTGATGGGGAAACAGAGGTGATTGTCTCTTATGACGATCTAAGCATAACAGTTTCCGTCAGAGTAGTTGCTGCCTTCAATTTCACAAAATACAGCGGGAATCCAGTAATGCTGCCAGGAAGAAGTGGAGCTTGGGATTATCTGCTCTTTCACCCAAGCGTTCTTATGATGGGATCTACATATCATATGTGGTACCAAGGAGGATGGGGCTCAAATGCTCGTATTGGTCATGCGACATCTCCAGATGGGCTGGACTGGACCAGAGATTCAAATCCTGTGCTGGCCCCTGGAGAAGTTGGAGATTTTGACGAGTACAAGGTACTGCGGCCAAGTGTCCTATATATTGATTCTGAGTATAAAATGTGGTATATAGGCTCTTCATTCGAGGTTGATAAAAATGTTTGTTATGCTACATCGACTGATGGAACCAATTGGATTAAACATCCTGACAATCCACTCTTTGGTATTACTCAAAGTTGGGAAGATTCATTAATTGAGTACAAGAGTGTGCTTTATAATGGTTCCGGTTATATGATGTGGTATAGCACAGGACTTGATAGTCGGCATTCCTTTGGTTTAGCCACTTCTGATGATGGTATCGTGTGGACCAAATACTCTGGAAACCCAGTAATGACGAGAGACTTAGATAGTTGGGAAGAAAACGCAATCCAAGGTCCCATTGTGCTTTATATCGATGGGATCTATCACATGATTTATTATGGTGAGGATACTGCAAATTGGAGCGATGGCAGATTTGGACATGCTGTTTCCGAAGATGGCATAAACTGGTTAAAATACCATGCCAATCCAATTTTTGGACCAGGCCCGGGAATCTATGACATAGATGGGACCGGTACTCCGGAAATCTTATACGAAGATGGTAATTTCAAAATGTGGTATACAGGTGGCCCTGATGTGGGGAATACTTGCATCAACTACGCTATTTCAGAGTAGTACTCTTCTCGAACCTATCATCAAATATGATTAATTAATTGGGGATGAAAAGGTCCAGCACACACTGGACCTTTTTCCCACCTGTAAAAATCCGGATACGGGTGGGATACGGATTACAGTTTAGCGATGGTAAAGCATCTAATCAGTTATCATGCGCTTTAAGGATTTAAAGAAGAATCTTACTGGTAGAAGGGGGGGGTAATCCGCCCTGGTCAAGTAATATAGCTATTGGGTACACCCGGGACATTTTTGGCTATATTTATCATAACCTCATTGTCATGTAGAAACGCCCATATACGAGCAAATAGTAAGGTAGATTTGCATTTCAACGCCCCTTGATTAACTCAAAACGACACTGTACTTTCGAGATAAGAAATCTTGTTCTTATCATGAAATTAGAATGATTATTCTATTGTCAGTATGACTGTGGATAAACCTTGTGAAAACAATACACATAGCAATAGCTTTCATACTATTATCTCAACTTACATTTTGCGCTTCTCTGATAATTCATTTACAAGATGGTGGTCAAATCGAATTTGAATTGAGTGAGATTTCAGAAATTACCTTCTCTGAGAATTTATCTGTAACAGATTTTATTAATATTTACCAACAATTTCCACGGGATCTACTTATCAATTATCCAAATCCATTCAACAGCCAGACAAATATTAAATTTGAACTCAAGGAAAATGGACACTGTTCGGTCGAAATCTATAATTTGTTGGGACAAAAAATAGATACGCTGATTAAGGGTGAAATGCATAAGGGTGTACACACACTAACTTGGGATGGACAAAATATTAATGGTAAAAATGCAGCTAATGGTGTTTACCTCGTAGTAATTGATGCAAATGATAAACTTATAACTGAAAAAATAATGTTGCTAAAATAGGTTTGGAAAAATGAATAAAATACTCAATATGACCTTGATGGGAATATTAATCTCTATATCACAGGGACAGGATCTGATTATACACAAAACAGACGATTCAACTATTGTGGTTCCAATTGCGGAAATCAATCGAATATCATTTTCGACGGGTGACGTTTTTTCATTTATTAATAACTGGGATATATCATATTACTCAATGACAACTTCGATATTTGCCGTAGGGGATTACCCATCATTAGGAATTGATGATGGTGACACTATTGCAGTAGGCAGTCTAACCTGGGATGTTTTACAAATGTTGGGTGTTGATTGGTCGATCCTTATTGATCAGGACTATACTTACACTATAACAGGATTTTTCCCAATAAATAATGATACATTGGGTATTCCACCAACTGTTATTCCGATAACAGATTCAGGGGATATGACATATAGTTTTGATACGAATCAAATTTTCTTTGATGGTGCTTTATTGGAATTTGGGGGTGATTTGACAGTGAATGAAAATCCTCCTGAATTTGCTTTTAATTATTCTGTAGTACACGAACAAGAAATTGTATTACCAGTGGACGTTACAGGTGATAGTGTACCTGATATTTATATAGATATGATGGTATCGGATTCCAGTTTTATAATTCAAAGATATTCACTGCATGACAATTGACAAAAATATAACAGATACTTAATCGACCCTACCCTTGACTAACTCAAATCTTTACACTACCTTCCATACAAGAAATCTAACTCTTATTGCACGATTAGTCCAGTACCTACGTAATTAGCGGGTCCTCTGTCACTTATTCTGATTCCTTCCAATGGGTATGACTAACTAAATCAGGATAATGACAATGAATTTCAAAATGACTCCTCGATGTTCTTTATTAGTGTTTCTCATAATTCAGTTAAATGGTCAGGGAACTGTGATTAATGATAGTTTCTATAGTGTATCTCTGGGAGAGATCCGGATGGTAGATGTCTATTTACCTGCGGGTTACGATGTTAATGATACTACTAATCGCTATCCAGTGATTTATTTCCTTCATGGAAGTGGAGGTGATCAGAATGCATATGGATTTTTAATTGATATGTTGAATACGAAGATCTTCTATAATACGATAGACCGGGTTATAGTTGTGAAACCAGATGGTCAAATTAGACAAAACACAGTATCCCTTCCCGAATCAGGCGATGGAAGCTGGTATATAAATTCAGAATTGACTGGATATTTTGAAGACTATATTGTTAACGACTTAGTTAATTATATAGACTCAACATACAATACGATTGCCTCTAAAGATTATCGTGCTATAATGGGTCACTCAATGGGAGGATATGGAGCGATGAAACTCGGTTTAGAATATGTGGATGTATTTAGTGGTATTGCATCCAGTCAAGGTGCTGATTTGAGTTTCAATTTTGGAATGGATGATATAATCCACGATGTTCTTATAGAAAATGGTGGTTCCGGTCCTTTTGACCCGGATTCTGGGTTTGCTACATACTCATTATTCTATGCTGCTTGTTTTCACTCACCAAATTTAAATAATCCACCGTACTTTGTCGATCTACCGATCGACAACAGTGGTAATTATATAGATAGTATCTGGTCTATGTGGATTTCGAATGATCCAGTCTTCCTTGCTACTCAGGTTTCTCTCGATTCAAGTCTGGCAATATATTTTGACTGTGGTACGCAAGATTTTTTATTTCCTGTGAATGAAGCGTTTGTTGACAGCCTGGATTCGTTGGGATTACCTTATGAATATTATACATATCAAGGTAGTCATGGCGGAAATTTAACTTTATCATTTTCAAAAGCACTGGCATTTATTGATTCAGTGATGTGGCAGGGAGTACCGCGGGCTTATGATACAGAAGTAAATCCTGTTTATCTTTCTGGGACAGGTGAAGTTACTATTAACACGCAGGTTACAAATCCATGTAATCACTCAGTAGTTCTCTCGGCGATGTTACGACCTCATAATGAATCAGTGATGGATACTGTCAATCTGTTCGACGATGGAACTCATAGTGATGGTTTTGCAGATGATGGTGTGTGGGGTGGTTTATGGTCTGTTCCTTCAGAAGAAACAACCTATTCCATTGACATTAAATCAGTAGATGTTGATTCTGCGGTATCAAATACACAGTACGATATTGTTCGATTCACCACCATAGGTCCTTTGGTTTTTGATGGTATTGCTTTTATGACCGATACAATTGTAGAACCTGGTGACCTCACAACTTTCTGGTTTGCATTAAAAAACCTTGGGTCGACTGGTACTGCTACTTCTGTAACGGCATACATTAGCTCAGAAGACAGTTGTCTCGAAGATATTGATACAGATGGTATTTTTGAGGATATAGGTCCAGGCGAATCTATTGTCCTTGGATTGGGTGGACATACAATCAGGATTAAGGAAACTTGTCCTGGAAACATAGAGATTCCCTTTACTGTCACCATCAAAAGCGACAATTATCATTTCTGGACAGACAGTTTTACGATCTATATCCATTCCCTTGGAGTCGATGATGAAATAGTCGGTATTCCACAGTCGTATTCACTCCACCAAAACCACCCCAACCCGTTTAATCCAGTAACAACCATCAGATATGAAATACCTCAAAGATCGGATGTCCAGATCACCATATTTGATCTACTTGGTAGAGAAGTAATTACGCTGGTGTCAGAAATCCAAGAATCAGGGTACAAATCAGTTCAATGGGACGCTTCCAATATGGCAAGTGGGATGTATTTCTACCAGATCAGGGTCTACGATCCCGATGCAGTCGGGGCAGGTGATTTCATCCAGACCAGGAAAATGGTAGTGTTGAAGTGAGAAAAATTATACCATTATGCCTGAGTTGGTATTTAATTGGATCAGTTATTCTATCACAGGAATCACTCAAATATTGGTCTCAGTGGCGGGGACCAGTTTCAACTGGTGTTGCAGTAAATGGTAATTCGCCTGTATCCTGGAGTGAAACCAAAAATCTCAAGTGGAAAACTGCCATTCCTGGTCTTGGATATGCCACACCGATTGTGTGGGACAATAAAATATTTATTTTAACTGCTGTTGAAACAGGTCACAAGGAGGAACATAAACAGCTGCCAGGTACTAAGAAAAAATACCAGGGCGCTCCGACGGCTGTAACTACCAGTATTCATGAATATAAAATTCTGACAATTGATCGGAAGGACGGTTCTATTCTGTGGGAACGAACGGCTATTACAAAACTTCCACATCAAAGTACTCACCCAACAGGCAGCTGGGCCTCGAATAGCCCCGTCACAGATGGCAAACATATCTATGCTTATTTTGGATCGGCAGGTCTTTATTGTTATACTATGTCAGGTGATTTGAAATGGCAAATCGATTTCGGTGATATGAATACGGTAGACGGTTTCGGGGAGGGTAGCTCACCAGTCATTCACGGAGATAAAATAGTGATTGTCTGGGATCATGAGGGAGACTCCTTCATTACTGTACTGGACAAAAATACCGGGAATGAGTTATGGCGAAAATACCGGGATGAACCAACTTCATGGTCATCACCTTTGGTTTTTGAAACCAGCAAAAATGCGCAGATAATTTCAAATGGGACTAATCGGATCAGAAGTTATAATATTGAGACTGGTGACCTCATTTGGGAATATCCTGTTTCTACTGGAAACGTGATTCCGACACCAGTTGCCGAAGACGGGATTGCTTATATTGCAAACGGCTACCAAGGTAATTATATCCTGGCTGTCAGACCGGAAGGCACCAGGGGGAATTTGACCAACAGTAAAGCAGTTTTATGGCTGCACCACGGAGATGATTCACCCTATACACCATCACCATTATTGATGAAGGGACTTTTGTATGTGTTTAAAAGCAATAATGGAATCCTGTCCTGTTTTGATGCCCAGACTGGAAAGCCGTTTTACAGGTATCAGAGATTAAGAGGAATTAATGAAGTTTTTGCATCACCGGTAGGAGTACATGAACAGGTATATCTTGTGGGAAGGAATGGAACAACTATTGTGATCAAATGGGGATCTACTTTTGAAATCATAGCAAAGAACAGATTGGATGACTACTTTTCCGCTTCGCCGGTGATAGTTGAAAATGAAATATATTTACGAGGTCACAGACATTTATATTGTATTTCTAATACGAATGCTGAATAGAAAATAATCTAAATTATGTTGGCGCTAAAATGAGAAATCCGGATACGGGTGGGATACGGGTTTTTGCACGTCACTGTAACTTAACATATTACTGAAGATACGCATACTGCATTCATAACTGGGGGTCATGAGGTCGTCCCGATGAATCGGGACTGCCCCGACGAGTTGGAAGGATAACGAATACAAGGAGTTATGGATTTGCACCGCATTCGCCATGGCTCCTTTCTTTTTACCCCAAAGTGCAAGAATTGACCGTAATTGACCGTTTTCGACCGCACTTTTGTGGATACGGGCGGGATACGGATTTTGAATGAGGTACTCACATTTCGCGCAGTACAGTCTTTGTGGAGCAGGTCATAAAACATAGATTTGACAACAAAAATAATATTAAATAGTCTGATCAAATATCACTTAAACTATTGTTACGAGTGAAAAATAATTGAAGGAGAAAAAATATGATTAGCAACATTCAAATTTCAATCCTTACTTTTCTCCTTATTTTTATTAGTTGTACAAAAAATCCAATCTCTCACAATGAAGATAATGAACTCGAATATGTTACACCGGAGGAGGTTGGTTATTCATCCGCGAGTTTAGAGGCTGTAAGGGATTCCGCCGAGCAAAGTGGATATGCTGCAATGATGGCATTATATGATGGAAAGGTTTTCTTTTCGTGGGGTGATATATCTACCAATTATAGTTGCCATTCAATCAGAAAACCATTTTTAGGTGCCCTCTATGGGATTCATGTTGCAAACGGAAATATAAACCTTGATGCAACATTAGATGAATTGGGAATTGACGATATTTCTCCCAGTCTTACTAATGATGAAAAATCAGCTACAGTGAGAGACTTGCTAAAATCAAGATCTGGTGTATATCACGAAGCTGCGGCAGAAGCCCAAGAGATGAAGGACTCGCGACCTGAAAGAGGAAGTCATCCGCCAGATACTTTTTATTATTATAATAATTGGGATTTCAATGTTTTGGGGACGATTTTTGAACAGGAAACTGGATCCTTGATTTTCGAGGAATTCAAGGCAAAGATAGCCGACCCTATTGGAATGGAAGATTTTGATATTGAAAACTGCAATTACCAATACGAACAAAATTTATCGATGCATCCTGCTTATCGTTTTAGAATGAGTGCCAGAGATATGGCAAGGTTTGGTGTATTATACCAGAAGAAAGGAGCTTGGAAGAATTCGCAAATAATTCCAGATGACTGGATCACTTACAGCACAACAACATATTCAATTGTCGATAGTACAATGGGTGTAGGATATGGGATGTTGTGGAATACTATTCTGGAAGAAGGACCGTTAGAACAATTAATTGGCTCTTCAGGTTATTATCATACTGGTGTTGGGGTACATGTAGTAATGGTTTTGCCCGATAAAAAGTTAGTGATTGTTCAACGATACAATACGGATAATGAGATTGTAGATGTTGGAGATGTGGGTATGGAGATTGGCTTGATGATTATTAATTCTCGTATCATTCCTTAGTTCGATATGCCAGAATTGACCGTTTTCGATCAAACTTTTGTGGATACGGGCGGGATACGGTGTTAGTACCTATTATTTGAGTTTTGCTAATGCAGAATAATATGGTTGCGGTCCATAATCAAATACCGTGGTAAATTATGCTGCTAATGAAATATTTAATGACCCTGTTCAAAAGAATATTTCACTTTTTTATCTGTTCCTGAGAAAGTAAAATGCCAAAAATCGTAAAAAATATTAAAAAACCTTCAAAAAAACATCAACCACAGGGACTTTCGATTCTCCATGATGATTCAGCGATCCTGGTGGTGGAAAAAGTCAGCGGACTCCTGACAATGAGTAATGAGAATGTTCGGGAAAATACAGCCTACTATCTATTAACCAACTACGTCCGCAAAGGCAATTCGAAATCAAGGAAACGGATATTTATCGTTCATCGCCTGGATCGTGATACATCAGGTGTCTTGGTATTTGCTAAAACTCCGGAGGCCAAGCGCTTTCTCCAGGATCAGTGGCAGGGATTCTCAAAAAAATATTATGCCGTGATTCAGGGAACGATAGGGGAGAAAGAGGGAGTAATTACTTCATATCTGGCGGAAAACGCAGTCCATAAAATGTATTCTGTGCAAGACCCAAAAAAAGGTAAGCTGGCAAAGACCGGCTATAAGGTTTTACGCGAATCAAAAAATTACAGCTTGGTTGAAATCGAACTGCTGACGGGCAGGAAAAATCAGATCCGGGTCCATTTTTCTGATAAAGGCTGTCCGGTGGCGGGCGATAAAATCTACGGAGAGAAGCGATCGGACATTCGCCGGCTGGCACTGCATGCCGGGTCCCTGACGATATTGCATCCCACAACAAAGGAGCCAAGGACGTTTGATACAAAGCTCCCTGTATTATTTAATGCACTATTAAATCGATAAAAGGCTCAGTTGTTTTCTGATTAACCCGCATTTTAAATGTGATATAAAACTCAAGTTGACCGTTTTCGACCGTGGTTTTGTGGATACGGGCGGGATACGGATTGCGGGTGCCGATCGAATGACATATACCTGGTTCTTATGAAATACTACCTATCTCGGTATTGCCCTGATCCAGAACAAAATGTACATTTATTACAAGTAAATCAAGGAGATTACAACTGGTGAAGTCAAAATCAATCATTGTTTTATTACTTTATATAACCACATTAACACTATTATTCTTAAGCTGTAGTGAAAGTCCTACCCAAACCGACGATGTATTTGACATTGTAGGTACGTGGATTTTAACTAAATGGACCTTAACAATTCCTCCAGATGTCACTGTCTATACACCAGAAGAAAGAGCAGATACAATGGTGTTCAAAAGTGATCATACCTACGAAGAAACACTAATTCTAAACCAAAGTGTTACATTTAATGATACTGGTACATGGAGCATATCGGGAAGTACTCTTACAACCGCTGAAACTGATGGTGAGATATTAGAAAGGGAAATTACCGGCGATGTAAATAATATGACGCTTACCGAAGCAGGAGCATGGGGGAGTGTGGTTGAAGATTGGTTAAAGCAATAGCAACATGTTCAGTTATCAGCCACTAAAGGGTGAACCATTTTTCAAGTTACGATCTTTTCAGAACTAACCGATTTTAACCGCACTTTTGTGGATGCGTGTGGGATACGGATTAACTGCTATCATCTATCCTTTGAAATATGTTTGTGAACTATAATATTGGTTGTATTGACAGTCGCATTCATATTCAACGTAGCATAAACAGTGAATCCAAAGTATGTTTTTACTATATTTAATATACTTTTTTGTATGAACTTGGAGATATTATGACTCGTAGTTGGCTGGATGAAGAAAGATCACAACGCAAATACCAACTCTCTGATACCCCAAATCTTTTTTGGATTGTTTTACATGAATACCGTCCAAAGACATGTTCTCAATGTGATGATATACAATACTTAAGGTTGACTCATATATCAGCGGATTCACTGTATGAAAAGATACGATAGCTGAAGGATATGCAATTGATCTTTCAAAACATTTAGAAGGTAAAGCCAGAAAATGAGTAAGAAATGGATATCTCCAGAATAAATAAATATATTGTGGCTGCGATGCTATTCCTGGTTTGCTTATCCAATGAAATCCAACCTCAGGAATATGGAGTGGTCAATGAAGTCAACCTGGACTCACTGGGCACTTACGTCCGGGTCCTGTCGGGAGAAATCCCAGTTGTCATAAATGGCGACACGGTAATAATCACCTCGCGCCATTCGGATGATCCGCACAATGACCTGGCAGCAGATTACATCAAGAAGCAATTGGAAAGCTTTGGTTTATTGGTGTTTGATGAAAACTATAGTCCCAACGGACGAAATATAGTTGCAGTCCAAACCGGTAGTTTATATCCTGATCAGCAATACGTCATCGGTGCTCATTACGATTCTATGCCGGTTGGACCGATAGCACCTGGAGCAGACGACAATGCCAGTGGAACAGCAGCCGTTCTGGAAGCGGCTCGTCTCCTGTCTCAGTATCAAAATCTATATACTATTATTTATGCCCTTTTTGACGAAGAAGAACAAGGCCTTATTGGTGCGTATAATTATGTATATGAAGCGGTTTACAGCGGGGATCAGATCAACTGTATGGTGAATATTGATATGATCGGGTGGGATAATGATAATGATGGGGTAATTCTGATAAACACATTGGATCATGCCCTCCAACACTCTTCCTTAGCTGAGCAGGTAATCTATCGCTTTGATCTTCCGTTAGAACCATGGATTATTAATCCGGGATTAGGATCATCTGATCATCGACCCTTTTGGGAAGCCGGATTGAGTGCCATTGCATTTATGGAAAACTGGTATGGGGATGCAAATGGTTATTATCATACGATTAATGACCGGTTTGAACATTTTAATTTACCTTACTTACACAACAGCGCCAAATCAGTGATCGGAACCCTGGCAACGATGGTACAGGGTTACCAGGAGTTCAGTGAGATTGTCTTCAGCGATACCCTTGGGGATACCGAAGACATAAACAATCCAATCACGGTTACGGTCAGTGTACACGACGCCATTGGATTTCCATTGGATCTATCGACCTTAGCACTGATCTCAGGATTAGACAGCAGTTTCAGTGATACGATCATTATGACACAAACGGATGATCCGGTTATCTTTGCTGCGGATATTCCTGCTGCCGGGTCTGGCGGTGTCATGCGGTATTATGCCAGCATCAGCACGCTAACCGATCTTGATATTCGCGAACCTTACGGTGCCCCGGGACAACATTTCTCATTTAACGTAGGGCCGGATCAGGTCTTTCCTCAAATCGAATACATTACGACCATCGAAGATCAGCTTTATCCGGTTGGTTCTAAGGATATCGTCGTGCGGGCGAGCGATAACATCGGTGTTAGTTCAGTTACGGTCAGGTGGCGAGTCAACCAGGGAGCGGATCAGTCGATACCCATGGTTTATCAATCCGGTTCGGACAATTACCGGGGAATCCTGGAGTGGAATTCATTGACTACCGGAGATTCAATTGTATATTGGGTAGAGGTCATGGATGCATCCTCCAATAGCAATACCACGATTTCCAACGAATATGTCTTCAGTATCACTCCTCATTACGCAATCGGGGAATTTGAAGGAGATTTCATCGCAGAAAACTGGGAAACAGGAGCTTGGGGTATCCAGTACTTTAATGCTGATTATGGGAACTGCCTGAATGACAGTCCCAATGGACGATACCATTCCAATGCTTTTAATCCCTGTACCATAAAAGATCCAATAGACCTGACCTATTTCGAACATGCCTATCTGCATTTTTACTCTATTCAAGCCCTCGAACCAGACCATGATTTTGGATATGTACAACTATCGGTTGACAGTATGAACTGGGAAACCCGTGAAACTGTGACCGGTCTATGGGAGACAGAAGATATTTATATTTCGCTGGATGACCTTCTTACAGAAGATTCGGTATATATTAGATTATTGGTGACTTCCGATGAGTCAGAAGAGTATTTCGGCTGGTTTGTGGATGATATCACTTTAATTCTTAATGAGATAATGCCGGTGGTCAGTAGCGTTGAACAAGACCTTCTTCCTGGAGAGATCACACTCCATGAGAATTTCCCCAACCCCTTCAATCCGATCACTACGATTCGTTTTGATTTACCGGAACAATCGGACATCACCCTCACACTCTACGATATCCTCGGAAGAGAAGTAGAAATACTAATAAATGATATTAAACCAGCAGGTGCTCATACAATTCAATGGGATGCAACCAATGTAGCAAGCGGAATGTACCTCTACCAGATCAGGGTCTACGATCCCGATGCAGTCGGGGCAGGTGAGTTTGTGCAAACCCGGAAAATGGTGGTGTTGAAGTAGGTTTTAGGTATATAATTTAGTACAATTTAAGGCACAAAATTGGTCATATAATTGTAGAAATGGAACAATATAATAACAATAATAGAATAGGATAATAAGTCATATGGAGAAACCAAATCCCACACAATTTTATATCGGTTTAGTTCTTGCGCTTGGTTCAGCTGCTTGGACTTTTTTTGGATCATTTCACCCAAGTCATACTGTTATTTTAATTATTGGGATAGCGCTAATCGCAACCTCAAAGTATAGACTATTAAAATAGATTCTAACAAAAAGACCAATGAAATTGCATAATTAAGATCGGTAATCTGGGATGCAACCAATGTCTCAAGCGGAATGTATCTCTACCAAATCAGGGCAGGAGAGTTCGTGCAGACCAGGAAGATGGTGGTGTTGAAATGAATAATTCTGATCGATATTCAAATTCCTTAAAGATAATTCTAATAGTGATTTTACTAATTATGAGTTTTGTAAATGTAACTATGGGAGATGAGACTAAATGGATAGCTGTAGGTAGCTTGCATGATTGGTACTCAAGCGCAGGAAGTGAACTTGAGGTGGGTCGTACTCACCAGATTTCTGACCAGCAAGATGGCTTAAGATGGCCTGCTCAGCATAAATGGTAAGATAGTAAGGCGGCAAAAGCTTTATGGATTGGTACGGCGAATTATTATGATCCAATAGTTAACCAAGATTTTGATTATAAAGTGGTTCATATTGGGCCTCGTGTTTTAAATGAAGAAAATGAAACCATGCCCCAGGATTTTAGACTGGTAGGACGATTTGATCATCCAACTGTATTGGTAGATGGTTTATCAAGTTCAGATTTGAATTACATGGATATGTTGAATGAAATAGATCCAGCGCTCTCTGCTGACCGGCAACTATACAATGTAATTAATACCTCGATAGGTATTACCATGACCAGAAAAATTCATGCATTTACTAATCAGTATCATGATAATTATTTTATCTATGATTATATTTTTAATAATACGAGTGTTATAGATAATCAAGGGACAGTATATCAGCAGACTCTCGATAGTTTAATGTTTTTTTTCCAATACAGGTATGCCATAGCAAGAGAAGCCTGCTCTTATGGCTATTACTGGCTTCCCCAATCTGCAACATGGGGGCGCAATACCATGAACGAAGTCATTGGTGAGGATTCTAACTCAACCGATCCTTTTCGTGCCATGTATTCTTGGCATGGGCTTCATTCCGGTGCTGGATTTGATAATATCGGTGGACCAAATGCTTGGGGCGATGGTCGGCTTGGTGCAGCACAATATGTTGGTGTTGTAACTCTTCATGCAGATTTTTCTCCCAGCAATATTTTAAATGATCCTAATCAGCCAACCACCACATGGTATTTAGGATCGGACGATGCGATAACTTTTGGCAATGATCAGTTTAACGCAGTGAAAATGACTGCTGAATATGCTGCCATGACTGCTGGCCATCCGCCATTATCGCATGCTGAAGAAGTTGGAGTCGGATATGCAAACGAGTGGGGTGGTCCTGGAGGAGGTTATTCTCAAACGCAGGGATTTGGTCCCTATACACTTGCCCCTGGGGATAGCATACACATTGTGTTAGCAGAAGGAGTGTCCGGATTAAACCGTATGCAACGCTATTCAATTGGGGATGAATGGTTAAATGGTAATGCACCCTACACATTACCAGATGGATCTACCACAAATGATGCAGATGAGTTTAAAAACAGCTGGGTCTATACTGGGGAGGATTCTATCCTGCAAACTTTTCAAAGGGCGATGGATAATTACAATTCTGGTTATAACATTCCAAAACCACCACCTCCACCTGCTACTTTAGAGATTATATCCGAAATTGACCAGATTATCCTTGCTTGGGACGATAATGCAGAATCATATCCCAATTTTGCCGGTTATAAGATTTATCGTGCAGTTAATAGACCAGATACTGCCTTTTTGGAAATATATGATGGACCTGCTGGTGTCAATCAATTTCATGATACAACACCAAACCCGGGTATGGGTTACTATTATTATATAGTTAGTTACGATGATGGTTCTACAAACGTTACCAAACCAGGAGTACCCTTGATGAGTAGTTTGTATTGGACAAGATCAACTTCTCCTGCATATATACAGGGCGTGGGAACTCAAAATAGAGATTTGGAATTACCCAGAGCATTTTCTTTGCAACAAAATTACCCAAATCCATTTAATCCATTTACTACAATTCTATACGAACTACCCCATCGATCAGATGTCCAACTTATCATTTACGATATGCTGGGAAGAGAAATCACTAAACTTGTTTCAGAAGCCCAGGATGCTGGATATAAGTCAATTGTATGGAATGCAACAAATGTCCCAAGCGGAATGTATTTCTACCAGATCAGGGCCGGTGATTTCGTGCAGACCCGGAAGATGGTGGTGTTGAAATAGTATCTAATGATACTAAAGGGTAGGTAATAATAGTTATTCATGGTTAATTCACCAGCCTTTTGCTTGGGTATCATTTGATACTACCTATAAGTAATAAAATGGATATGTATTTGACGGAGATTATGTCAAAACGATTTGATTCTGCATGATTGATACAAGTAGGTGTGCCAGGATACGAGGTGAAAGGATGAAAAAAAAGATCTGGCTTCTTGTTGTATTGTTAGTACTCTCAATTTCTACTATTCAAAGCTGGAGTGCTGAAACTGTTGTGGCACTGCCAACCCAAACACTACAACCTACTGATACGCTTGTACAGACAGAGACAATTGATCCTAAGCCTGTTTGTCTGCCAGCCAGAGGGGAAGGAACGATTTCTCCTGCTGTCTCTATCTACTCAATTACATTCATTGTGAACGGTGTTGAGCAAGTGGTGCGTGACGGTGACACACTAGAAGCAATGGTCGGCGACGAAATGGAAGTCAGAGAAGTAATCATCTGTGTCGGATCATTTTCGGGTAACGGCGGAGAGGCTTGTGTAGATTTTGCGCCAGTGGACCAAAGTGGACAAGAGATTATTTCTGAGCATGCAGGTACACATATGGTGCAAGTGAATACAGGTTTCATTTCCATTTCAGGTCCGAGTAATATGTGGAATCTCACTGAAAGCTGGGGACAGATCTCAGCAGTGTTGAACCATTGGACGCAAGAGGAAACGGAGAATGTTGATTGCGCCAATAGGCGTTGTGAGCATGATGATTGGGCAATCATTGAACTCCGCTGAAGTGGTGGTGTTAAAATGAGAAATCCGGATACGGGTGGGATACGGGTTTTTGCGCGTCGCTGTAAGTTAACATATTACTGAAGATACGCATACTGCATTCATAACTGGGGGTCATGAGGTCGTCCCGATGAATCGGGATTGCCCCGACGAGTTGGAAGGATAAAGAATACAAGGAGTTATGGATTTGGACCGCATCCCCCATAGCTCCTTTCTTTTTGCCCCAAAGTGTCAGAATTGACCGTTTTAGATCGTTTCCCGAATACCGGTTAAGTATGATTTTTTTCAATTTTATTTAAGTAACCATTACACAAAAGTCAAAATTCGGTGAAGACCTCGTCTTCCGAGGGATCAAAACTCTCACTCTCTAGTGGACGAAAAATTCTATTTCATGGGAATTAGGGCATACATCTTTAAAAGTTACTGAAAAATATGCCAGATTTCAGTTACGTAGATTGAAACAAGACTTCCCAAGCCTGGCTCATAGATATGGCTCAAATATGGTTGAAAACGGCATTCGGGATACAGTAATGTAGAGTTTGAGTTTTATCGACAAGAAATATCCTGACATTCCTTATCGTTCATCTCATTCCAGGAGTTTTTAATCTAATATCCTGTGGTAGGTTTTGAGACTTGGGTTTTGAGTTACAGGACAAGTATTTAGCTAGAATTAGTTGTTTTAAGATAGGTTTATGAGCTAATTTAGATTTGTCTCAAAAAGGAATACTTTTGCGACCGCTGCAATGTTGTTCTATTAATGGGGGCAGGTCAATCGATGCAGAGATTTAAAAACCAGAGGGTGAATAATTGCCTCTAGGTGAGGAGGAGGTATAAGTGATAATAAACAAGCCGCGACTGAAAAAGTCTAAAACCGTTGGCAGTGCTTTTTGGTATTTGTTAATTGTAACCTGTGTCCTTCTGCCCATCAATGGTCAAACCCTGAAAATGGGTACGTTGGCACCAGAAGGATCGTCATGGTACCGGATAATGATGGAATTGGGGCAAGACCTTCACGATTCGACCGAAGGCAAACTGTCAATAAAATTATACGGCGGTGGGGTGGCTGGTGATGAAATTGATATTGTGCGAAAAATGCGGATTGGCCAGTTTCAGATGGCAGCTATCACCGACAAAGGCCTGAATCTTATCCTGCCGGAAATCAATATTTTCAGGCTGCCGCTGATTTTCAATTCCGACGGTGAACTCGAATACGTCCTGGAGCACATGCACAGTAAACTCGATTCCTTATTCCGTGAGCGCGGCTTCGTCGTTCTGGGCTGGGGAGTCGCCGGCTGGGCTTACCTGTTCACTCAAAAACCGGTTATTTATCCAAATGACCTGATCAGGCATAATCAGAAAATATTCGTGTGGAGCGGCGGCGCTGAATGGTTCCGGGCGTGGAGAGCCGGTGGCTTCCATCCAGTTGGTATTGCAGTCCCGGATATATTTATTTCTCTCCAGACTGGCCATATCAATACATTTACGGCTACACCTCTCCTGGCTCTCAGTTTTCAGTGGTTTGCTCTGGCAAACAATATGACCGATCTTGCTTTTGCTCCCGTTTTAGGAGGAATTGTCATATCCAAGAAAGTCTGGGACAGTCTTCCCGCCAGCTATCGGTCGCTGCTTAGGCAAATGGCGCTGGAGAAAAGCAAAAATGTAAAATCTGAAATCATTGGACTAGATCAGAAGGCCGTGGACATTATGAAAACTCATGGCCTGGTAGTCCATGATATCCCGGAAGATGCACGAAATGAATGGTCCGTGCTGGTGGAGACTCGTCTGCATCAGGAGTTTCTGCCGGACGACAGACACCGCGCTTTTTTTGAGGAAGTGAAATCTCTTATTAATACCTATCGCCAGGAAAATCCAGTTCGCGCTGAAGAATAATGACTATGACGGCTAAGCAGATTATCATTAAGCTAGAGGAATATGTAATAATCATAGTACTTGGCGGAATGATCCTCTTTACGCTTTTGGAAGTCTGCAGTCAGTTATTCGGCTTTGTCGGTCCGATTGGCACCAATGACTATTTACGTCATTTTACCCTGCTTATTGGTTTTATTGGAGCCATAACAGCAACGCGCTTAAAGCGTCATCTCAATTTCTCATTCACGGCCGAACTGCTGCCGGATAAATACTCAAGTTACCTGGATGTGTTTGTCGCGACTGTCGGCGCCGGTGTAACCGGAACTCTGGCATGGGCCAGCTGGAATCTTGTCGCCATAGAATATTTTTCTCCAAATGTAATCGCAGGCTGGATACCGCAATGGATTGCCATCATCATAATTCCGATCGGATTCACGCTTATAGCCCTGAGATTTGCCTGGCATGCATCTAAAAAATGGACAGGTAAACTGCTTGGTTTAATCGGATCGCTGGTCATTGTCGTTTATGCTGTCGTGTGCAGCCAGAACCAGATGCCTCAATTCCAGGTACCTGGAATCCTGTTTTTACTGGTTTCGGCTATATTGGGTGTTCCTATATTCGTTATTATAGGTGGAATTACGCTCATACTTTTTTCATCGGCAGGTATATCTATTGCTGCTATTCCTGCGGAAACCTACCGCATTGTAGCCTCACCGGTATTACCATCGATACCGTTATTCACGCTGACAGGCTATATCCTGGCACAGAGCGGCGCCAGCCGGCGTTTCTTTAATCTTTTCAAGGCTTTTTTCAGCTGGATGCCCGCAGGCACCAGTATTGCTGCCATTCTTGGCTGTGCTTTCATAACCTCATTTACCGGGGCTTCCGGAGTAACTATACTTGCCCTGGGCGGGCTTTTGCTGCCAGTTCTCCTGAAAGCAGGGTACGAGGAAAGATTCACAACCGGCCTGCTAACAGCAACGGGAAGCATCGGGCTTCTTTTTCCGCCCAGTCTGGCAATCATATTCTATGGGGCGACAGCCCATATACCAATCAATAAGCTTTTTCTGGCCGGAATTGCACCGGGATTACTGCTGATTCTGGTAATGAGTGTTTTTACCTACCATCAGAGCATTAAACAGAAGGTTGAAGTGGGGTATTTCGATTATTCTCTGGCGAAAAATGCCCTGTTTGAATCAAAGTGGGAAGTCCTGATTCCGGTAATTATCTTTGTCAGCGTTTTCGGGGGATTCATGACACTAGTGGAGGCTGCAGGTGTTATCGCGCTTTATACGCTCATCATCGAAATTTTTGTCTATAAGGATATTCGATCCTGGCAGGCCATCAGGGATATTTTCAGCCAGAGTACCGTGCTGGTTGGTGGAATCCTAGTCATACTAAGCGTAGCAATGGGCTTCACCAGTTACCTGGTTGATGCTCAAGTTCCTGTTCATGCAGCGCGCTGGGTGGAGACCTTTGTAAGCAATAAGTTGTTATTTCTGTTATTATTGAATGTTTTTCTGCTGATTGTCGGTTGCATCATGGACATTTTTTCGGCAATCCTGGTGGTGGTTCCACTGCTGATTCCGATTGCCAGCGCATTCAATATACATCCGGTTCACCTGGGAATGATCTTTCTGGTTAATCTTGAGCTGGGATATTTAACACCTCCGGTGGGACTGAACCTTTTCCTGGCATCATACCGTTTTGACAAATCGCTGATTGAGATCTATAAGAATACTTTACCGTTTTTCTTTCTGCTGCTGTTGGCTGTTCTGATAATAACGTATATTCCGGCAATATCCCTGTTCATGATCCAATAATCGACCTTTAAAAGCATATGATTCTTCAGACCCTCCCGGACACTTTAGGCTAAGTTCTAAAGCGATAACTGGAGGTTCATATGCACCAGGAAGCAAGAGAGGAATTACATCTTAGATTTAAATTATTAGTATTGGAATGGGCAACACACTTTGGCCCAACCAAGGCCTACCGGGAATTTGAAGTAGTAAGATTGACTTTCTATGAGTGGAAGAATGTGTATAAAAAAAGATGGTATCAATGGACTAAAAAGGAAAAAGCCAATACCCCTAACAGGGGATCATGAGGTCGTCCCGATTTATCTGGACTGCCCCGACGAGTTGGAAGGATAATGAATACAAGGAGTTATGGATTTGCACTGCATTCTCCATAACTCCTTTATTTTTACTCCAGAGTGTCAGAATTGTCCATATTCGGTCGTTTTCGACCGCACTTTTGTGGATACGGGCGGGATACGGATTTTACCAGTAATAATTCAATGGCTTTTTAATCTGACTTATACCAAGTTCATCTATGTTTAATAGGGGATTAAACAAATCTCAATATCAAACTCCCACAGAAAAATAACTATTCTAAAGCAATAGTCAGACGAAAAAAGAAAACGCTGGAAAGTATGATCAATGATGGCAAATCATTAGCGAATAAGTATGATCAAGAAGCTAATGCTACTGAATGGATTGGACCAGAAATTGCATTTAGATTAGCATCTAATTATGTCAAACCTGGTCAAACAATACTTGATATAGGAATTGGTACTGGCTTGGGGTCTATTTTATTTCATGAAATGGGTTTGAAGGTATTCGGTATGGATGTTTCAGACGAAATGATAACTGCCTGCAAAAGTAAAAATTTTGCTACTGCTCTTACTCAACATGACCTCAATTCAGTGCCATATCCATATAATGAGGCATCGATCGATCATGTTGTCTGTGTAGGAGTACTTAATTTTTTCTATGACTTGTATCAATTATTCAGCGAAGTTCATCGAATATTACGAGACAATGGAGTGTTTGTTTTCGTGGTTGGAAGTCGAAATTCTGACGAGAAACCCGAAATAGTATTAGGTCCGAAATATACCGGTTCAGATTCGACTATAATCATGTATCGCCACAGCGAAGAACAAATAAATAGGTGGCTGATTGGTAGTGCTTTGAATCCAGTTCAAAGCCAGGAGTTTATAGTCTATATGGACCGTACAAAAACTGCAAAATTATTGGCAAAAGCCTATTTAGCTAAGAAGAAAATGGGTATCTAACAATTATTGGACACTACGAATATCAGTAACTGGCAAATTTTACCCCATTCAAATTCCCAGAGTTAATAATCTTGTTTCATAACATATGACCGTTTTCGACCGCAGTTTTGTGGTGGGGCGGTATGGAAACAAAAAGGGGCTGACCCTTTTGGTGCAGCCCCTTCGGTATTACTTAATCTTAATTATTAAAATCTCGAAAAAGTAACTGGTGAATCAGTAAAATTAATCAAGGATAGTAACTTTTGCAGCTGCCTGACCTTTGGGGGTCGAGACGACTTCAAATTCAACATTTCCATTTTCTTTCAATGTACGAAAACCATCGGCTTCAATTGAATTGTGGTGAACGAATAGATCGTCACCAGCTTCACGTTGAATGAAACCAAAGCCTTTTTTGTCATTGAACCATTTTACTGTTCCAGTTTCACGTTCAGACATATTAATGAACTCCAAAATAGTTGTAGATACTGCCGTTAGTATGTGAGGATAAAAGATAAATGCGTTTACAATAATAAATTGTTACAGTTATCAAAACCCATATATATACATTTGACACTCGTGTCGAAATTAAACAGACTATTGCTCTGTTAATATGTTTTTGTTAAACAGCATTTTTACCAGTGAACTTACCCAAAAAAGTCGTCCCAGTTTTAAGTTTGAATGGGGAAAAATGATTAATTAATCGTTTATATTATGTAAGTGGAAAATTGTATAACATGAAGTGTGAGTGGATTACATAATTCAACCTACTGGTACAATGGTATCAATCAATTTCTTTCAATGAGGATGTTATCAATATGAAACCGACCAGTTTAATAATTCTTTTGATAGTTCTTATTACCATCTTTGCCTGCGAAAAAGACCCAACAAGTTCGAAGGATGATGATACAATTAAAGACATTGATGGTAATGTTTACACTTCGGTTATTATTGGTGATCAGGAATGGATGGTTGAGAATTTGATAGTTTCCCGTTATAGAAATGGTGATGTGATACCAAATGTTACGGATAAGAATGAGTGGACTTCTCTATCAAATGGTGCATATGGCAATTTTGACAATAATGCTTCCAATGCAGTGAAATACGGGAGGTTGTATAATTGGTACACAGTCACCGACAGCAGAAATATAGCACCACTGGGGTGGCATGTTCCAGGTGATGATGAGTGGCAGACATTAATCGACTTTCTTGGTGGGAACAGTGTCGCCGGTGGCAAAATGAAGGAATCTGGAAATGACAATTGGAAAAGTCCAAATTCTGGGGCAACAAATGAGAGCGGATTTACAGCTTTACCGGGTGGATTTCGCTATGCTGGTGGCAGTTATGCATACAATGATTATTACAGCTGCTTTTGGTCTTCAACAATAAGCGGAACATACGCTCATGAATACTCCCTGGTAAATCAAAATTCAATTGTCTATCTTTCTTATCGAGAATACCGGCAAGGTAACTCAGTCCGCTGTATCAAAGATTAAATATTGATGGTTGGGAATTTGTGCAGACCAGGAAGATGATATTTATCAAATGAAATTTGAGTTTAAACCAGTATCTCCCGGGCAGGGATTTCGGTCACTGCTCTTTTGTATTGCTATATTAATGGATATTGCCTCTGCTAATAGTATTATCGGCACAGGCTTCAAAGTTGGTTTAAACTTAGCCAAAATCAGCGGTATGTCTATTGAAAATGAACGGAGACTTGGATTTGCCATAGGAGGTTATCTAAACCTTGATTTTGGTTTACCGTTGTTTATCCAGTCTGAATTATTATTATCTCAGAAGGGGTATCGGCATGAATCACTCATCAACGTTACGAGTGAGGCGCAAGCCCCAGGAAGCTATACCAATAAGTGGGTGAGTAGGCTAAATTACCTTGATATGACCATTCTGGGTGTCTATCCAATTATCTACCGGTTTCATGTTATCGGGGGACTATCGTTTAGTCCATTTCTTAACGGCAAGTGGAAGAGAGAGGTAATTGATATAAAAGGGGCAGCAGTAGAGTATCTTGAAGACCAACTTGAATATTACGAAGGGGAAGGGGATTATGATTCTGGTGGTATAAGCGGTATTGATATTGGATTAATCCTTGGTGCCAAATACCATTTACATAAAGCAAGTTTAGAAGTCCGCTTTAACCTTGGATTGAGAGATGTGTATATTGCAACTGATGGTCAAAGTTCTATTGAGATACACAACGTCATCCAGATATTAGCAGGTTTTGTATTATAAATTCTATGGTAGTCAACTTATTACTTGTGTTTCGTAAGATGTACGAATATTTAGAACTCGTGATTTCGCCCAGACCATGAAGCTGGGGGTGTTGAAATAAAGTGTTAATACTATTGAAAAAAATATTATCAATTCATCTTTTCTTAATATTCCTATACGGTCAGGATACACTGATTACAATCTCTGGAAATATCCACGTTGGAAAATTCAAGGCTGTGACTGATTCGGTGGTAGCATTTATCCCACGAGGATATAAAATACAACAAAATATACCCTTGTCAGTAGTCCAATCGGTAATTGATTCAACTGGTAACATAATATATACTCATTCTGAAAAACCAACTAATGAGAGAAGTAAATCTGCTATAATTATTTCTCCGCCTTTAACTGCTGTCGAATTGGGTGAATCAGCTAAGCATGCGTCATTTACCGAGAGAATCAGAAATTTTCCAAATACCAATCTTGATACGGCAGCAATTGAAAAGGGCGTATATTTGATTTCTGGGATGATTACCGTCGGCGAATCCAAATATGATGATCCATACGGCGATTTTATGCGTGATAAATATCAAGAATTTGAATTGACACCTGGTTTGTATTATTTCATTAAGGATAACACTGCAATCGGTGGCACTATTATTTTATCAACAGAAAACAGTCTTTTCAGATTTACAGCCGGTATCAGGAAATATTTTAGATTTGGAAGTATGCAATCACTGGCTTACAGAAATTACAGTTTTATAGTCGGATCAGAAGATGATGGTTATGCAATTGCTACAGGTATTGATTTGAGACTGGGAATTTCCTGTTTCTTGTCCAGAAATGTTGCTCTTGAGCCATTTTGCAGCTATCAGGCGACCTGGCTTATAAATGATGAAGCCCAGTTGAGAGTATTAGAAATAGGAGTAAATATAAGTGCATATGTCTTTTAATATGTATGGCATGCATAATTGCAGATTTATGGCGATGAATAAATCATTGAATTAAAATGAAACATCGTTCATCATACATCTGTTTACTCCTGACTCAATTGCTATACGAAGGTCTTATGGCACAGACTCCATTGGATAAGGGCAATTATATTATATCAGGCAGTGTTTCATATAAGAGTATGAAAAAAGAAGCCACCTGGATAATGGTCAGTGATGATGGTGAGGGTGGTTCTGGTTTGTTAGAGAAAGGTGATTTGATCAAAAAAACTCAATTAGTACTTACGCCCGGAGTATATTATTTCATTCTGAATAATTTAGCGATTGGCGGATCTTTCATTTACCGTGATTATAAAAGTGATCTTCACATGGATTATGCAACTAAAGGCTATAGTCCAGGTCTAAGATATTATTTTATGCTTGGGGATATTATCCCCTTTGTTTCGATAAATTATTTAGCAGAGTCACTAATTGATTACAATACAGACTGGATTGACAATACAGACGAAAGGAAATCCGAAAGCAGCGGAACAATGATCTGTCTTGGCTTCGATCGTTTTTTATCAAAGAATATTGCTCTGCAAGCATTTGTTAATTACCAAACTTTGAATTGGCGATATAAGTGGTCCAATGATACCAGGGTCAAGAAGTCTATATCAGTTGGGATCGGAATTGAAATGTTCGTATTCTGATGCAATTGAGAAAAAGGAGTATAGACTGATCAACATATCGGAATCATTGATCGCATAAAAAAAATGAAAACACGTATCTATATCATCATTATTGTTATTAATAGTTGCCTATGCACTGATTTTGGGGCAACGACCGGAAATGCGCTTGATTCAGCATTGACCGAAACGGAATATCTCAAACTAAAGAAAAACCTGGTATATTTTGAACTTCTGGGCAATGGAATTATTGGATCAATCAATTTTGAAAGAACATTGAAAAATTGGGGTAACTTTCATCAAAGTATTAGAGTCGGGGTCGAGCCTATACCCATACATAACTTTAATAGTTTACAATTAATTACAATATTAGAATCAAAAATCTTTTATGGAATAAGGAAGCACTATATTGTTATTGGATTTGGGATTGACCATCTTTTCTTTCACTTCACTAATCCCAGGATTGTCTTAGCCTCCTGGAGAATCGGTTACAGATTCCAGAATCCCAATGACAATTTTTTCTTCAATGTTGGTTTTACACCATTCACTTTGGGCGTTATTGCGAACTGGGAATCTGAGCGCAGAGATGCAGAGGAGCGGGGGGAACTATTTCCTCATGATATATATAAATCATACCTCCCATGGCTGGGTATCGGTTTTGGAATATCATTTTAAACAATACAAAAGTTACCATGATTCTATCGACCAGGTGAGTAGAGGACAGGGGATCCTTCGACAGGCTCAGGACATGATTTTGGGCAGCCCAGGAAGATGTTGCTATTAAAATAGTATCAGACATGTAATAAAATGAAAAAGTTATTAATAATCATTATCATTGCTATTAATAGTTGTCTATTCACTGAATTGGGGGCAAAAACAGGAAATTCACCTGATTCAACTTTGTCTGAAACGGAATTTGTCAATCTAAAGAAAAACCATATTTATATCGAACTATTGGGTAATGGATTTCTTGGGTCTTTTAACTATGATCGTATTTTAATTTGCTATGACAAAACCTATATAAGTGCGAGAGCTGGTTTTTTACCAGTCAATAACAGTGATAATAAAAGTTATGCTCAGAATTCCATTCTTGAAATGAAATATACCCATACTATAGCCAATCATCATTTTATTAGCGGAATTGGATTATTGCATTTTCCTGAACAGTGGCTAATTTGTCAGATAAGAGTTGGCTATAGATATTTTATTAGCACAAATAAATGGTTTTTGGAGTTTTCTTTTCTTCCGATTAATTATATTGTTAATGATTATACTTATGAAGAACGGTATGAAGATTCAATGGAAGGAGGCGATCCTGCAGAAAAATATACATTTTTTTGGCCATGGATTGGAATTGGTTTTGGAATATCGTTTTAATAGCTACAATAGCTGCTTTGATTCTATCGACCAGGAGCGTATTGGACAGGGGATCCTTCGGCAGGCTCAGGATATGGTTTTGTGCAGACCAGGAAAATGGTATTGTTAAAATGAGGAAGATTTATCCATCGTAGTTCCACGAAAGTGGACGAAGATGGATGGTGGTGTTGAAGTAGGAGTATAACATTCAGATGATTTTAACCTGTTAATACTGTATATTATCAGTACAGCATTCCAACATTAAGTCGTCATTAAGCCGTGTGGGGAACTATGATATTACATGTATTTCGATACCGAGCTTTACCATTGATTATTTATACTACCCTTGTTCAATCCCTGTTATGCGGGCAGGATTATTTAACTGGTTCTTTCACTGATCCAAGGGATGGTCAGATGTACACGACTGTTAAAATTGGGAATCGTTGGTGGATGGCTCAGAATTTGAACTATGCCACAGAAACTGGCAGCTGGTGTCTTGATGACGATTCGACCGGAACTCAATTCGGCAGATTCTACAACTGGGAGGTAGCGAAGAAGGCTGTCCCCGGTGGCTGGCATCTACCAAGCAAGCAGGAATTTGAAGACATGTTAAGCAGCCTTGGAACCAATGTCCTGCCCAACTGGGGTGAACTTTATCACAAATTAATCGATGGTGGAGACTCTGGATTTAATTTCCTGCTGACTGGTTCGTATCAGGAAGCTTATGGAAGACGGGGATCGACCGCATTTTACTGGAGTTCTGATCTTTGGTGGTTCAGTTCTTTGATTCGAATTATGGTAAATCCCTGGCGACTCTCAATACGCAAAAACGGATCATATGTTAACATCGGACATGGTGCCGAAAGTCATTACGGTTTCAATGTACGGTGTGTAAAGGACGAATAATATGACTCTTCATTCCAGTTTGATTGATTTCGTGTCAGAAATCCAGGATGCCGATTTTATATCAATCACATGGGATGCTACTAATTTCTCAAGCGGAATATATTTTTAACAGATTAGAATTGACGATTTTATCCAGACCCAGAAGATGGTTTTGTTGAAATGAGGAAGATTTATCTATCGTAGTTCCACGAAAGTGGAAGAAGATGGATGGTGGTGTTAAAGTAGATAATTAATCAAGTAAGGAGGATTAATATGAAAACCAGATGGTTATCAAATTTTACGATAATATTGGTTTTATTCTGTTGTCAATCTCTATCAGCACAGCTTAAAGATCTTACAAAGAAGGTTACAAAAGCAGTAAAAGAATCTGTTGAGTCGGTAGAGATTGAGTTTGAGGTTACTAAAATCAAATACGATGTTTTAAAGGATCCAAATAAGCTTACAGTCAATATGATCTTCAATGGATATAACCCTAATCCGATTGGAATAAAGTTGGCAAGGATCGAGTTTGATATATATGTTGATGAAAAATTAGCAACGAAGATCTATAACGATAAGGAAATTGATATTCCAAAAGAGGGAGAGTTTTCTTTTAAAGAGAAAGCAAAAATGAAGTTAAGTACGGTTGGCAAGACGGTATTTAAGGCAATCAAAGATGATAAAGCAACATATCGGATTGATGGGATATATTTTGTCAACACTAAGATAGGAGAATTTAAATTCAAAGCAGAGCTGCTTGAAAAGGAAGTAGGATCATAGATTCAACCAGATCAAGGTCCACGATCCCGATGCAATCGAGACTGGGGATCCTTCGGCAGGTTCAGGACATGGTTTTATTCAGACCCGGAAGATGGTTTTGTTGAAATGAGGAAGATTTATCCATCGTAGATCCACGAAAGTGGACGAAGATGGATGGTGGTGTTAAAATGAGAAATCCGGATACGGGTGGGAGGATTTTTGGAAGTATTGATTTTTATTCTGGTTTATATCAACTTTGTATATTTGGATAGGAACAAAATATAACCGCACTTCATATTCTAGTTAGTTGAGCAATATTTTATGCGAAGTAATGAAATGGTATCAAACCTCAGTGAGAATTAAATCATGAAAGAAAAATGGATGAAATATTCAATCAGTGCCAGATTACTTATTATTGGATTTTTAATATTAGTCTTATTAATCCCATCTTTTATGTTTCGTTCCCTTATAAGTGAACGACAAAACCGAAGAAATCTAGCAATTGTTGAGGTAAGTGAAAAATGGGGGGGGACTCAAACAATCACCGGTCCGATACTTTCTGTTCCATATACACAATATTATACCACAGAAGATGGAGTACAATCATCAAAAACTGCCTATATTCACATATTACCTGATTTATTAAATATTACAGGGGACATTAATCCCAATCTAAGGAATAGAGGTATTTATGAAGTCGTATTATATAATAGCGAATTACAAATTGAGGGGGAATTTAAAATACCGGCATTGCACGATCTAAAAATTGCAAGCGATGATATTATTTGGGAAGACGCTTTCATCTCTGTTGGTATAACTGAAATGAAGGGAATTAAAAAATTAGTCGAGTTCAGTATTAATAATAAGAAATATTTGGCAAATCCAGGAATAGTAACAAATGATGTGGTCAAATCTGGTGTTCACAGCAAATTAGATAATATAAAATCGGAAATAAACCTTAGCTTCTCGTCGATAATTAATATCAATGGTAGCAGCGGATTATTATTTACACCAATTGGGAAAGAAACAAATGTATCGATCAGATCTGATTGGCCATCACCCAGTTTTATTGGTCATTTTTTACCAAATGAACATAGCATAACTGAAGATGATTTTACTTCAGATTGGACAGTACTACAATTGAATAGGAATTTCCCTCAAAAATGGGTGGGAGGGAAATATATAATTGAAAACTTTTCATTTGGTGTGGATTTACTAATTCCTGTCGATGAATATCAAAAAAATACGAGAACTGCAAAATATGCGTTCATGTTTATTAGTTTAACATTTCTTTCATTTTTTATGATTGAATTATTAAACAGAAAAATAATCCATCCTATTCAATATTTACTTATTGGATTTGCGTTGCTGGTGTTTTACTCATTGCTACTATCACTCTCTGAACAAATTGTATTTAAATATGCTTATATGATTTCAAGCACAGCTACTATCTTGTTAATAACAACTTATACAATTAGTGTTTTTAAAAATAGGTTACAAACATCGATAATTTTCTCAATACTTGTGTTATTATACATTTATTTATTTGTTGTTGTTCAGCTTCAAGACTATGCGTTACTGATAGGGAGTATAGGATTATTCGTTATTTTGAGTTTAGTAATGTATTTAACTCGAAAAATCGACTGGTTTTCAACATTACATATTCATGGTGAAGATAGCACAAACAATTCCTGACAGCCGCCATTATTGACGTCAACGATCAATGGTAGATATTAAAGATCAGGAATAGAAGTGTGACCATTTTCAAACGCGGTTTTGTGGATACGGGCGGGATACAGATTGCTGGTTTCCATTCGAATGACGTATATCTGGTTCTTTAAAAATACTTCTTCAGTAACCTGTAAATGCTGATATTGTCGGTTGTTGGTTGCGCACATAAGCCCAAAGATTTAAAATTCATACAATGTGGCAATAGAAGTAAATTCATTTGATATGAATAGAATACTTCCCATAATAATCTCCCTGATTTGTATATTGAACGCCCAACAATTCGCCGGCGTGGATTATATTATCAACAGTGCCATAACGAATCATATTTTTCCCGGAGCGACCCTAATAATTGGCACTGATTCTTCGATCCTTCACCACCAATCATATGGCAGTTTCACCTATAATGCTTCCTCCACAGTCGTGGACACGAATCACCTATTTGATCTGGCGTCCTGTACAAAGGTTTTTGCGACTACTTCGTGCATAATGAAGTTGGTGGATTCCGGCCAGGTGGACATTAATGAATATGTTGCAACTTATATTCCTGCCTTCGCCCAGAACGGGAAGGGAAATGTGCGGATTAAGAACCTGCTGCTTCATGACAGCGGTCTGCCGGCTTATTATTCACCGTCAGGGTCACAGTCTCCCGATCAAATTATCCAGGCGATCTACGCACTGCCTTTGATTAATCCTATAGGAACATATTTATATAGCTGCCTCAATTTTGTCACCCTGATGAAAGTTGTTGAAGCGGTAACCGGCAATCCAATGTATCAGTATTTTCAGGCTGTCATAACTGACCCATTGGCAATGAACCGAACGATGTTTGTGCCACCAGATTCTATTCACGATCAATGCCTGCCGACCTCTTCGCTGAATGGGTACCAGGGTATTGTTCATGATCCGCTGGCCCGGGGACTGGACGGATACTCTGGAAACGCTGGTCTTTTCTCTACTACTGGAGATTTGGCTAAGATATGTCAGGCGCTTTTGAACGATGGAGTTTACGCCGGACAGACGGTTTTCAGCTCTGCCACCGTGAATATGTTTACTACCAGATACGATCCTGATGGTAGTACACGGGCTTTGGGTTGGGGTACTAACGCTTCCGGAACTACGTCAGCAGGATCATTGTTTTCTCTGAATTCATTCGGACATACGGGGTATACTGGTACATCTGTCTGGTGCGACCCCCTGCGTGACCTATTTGTCGTTTTTCTCACCAACCGGGTTTACCCAGACGATTCAGCATCTGTGACCTCAACCAGACAACAGGTGCATGATGCAGCCATTAGGGCCGTTGAAGGTATTCCACCCCAGCCTGTATTGAATTATTTAAGACGTGAAGCAAATTCCGATTTAGTGCTGTCATGGAACTCCAATCAGATAATGGGTCCGGTCGACTCAACTGCTGTCTGGTTGAAGATAGATGGGGAGTTTGAGTCGTACGGTAGTTACGCCACTGGTACTGATGAACTGATTCTGCCAGCCAGCCAGTTTCCCGTCGATTCATTGATCCGAGTCAGGCTGATCAATACTTACCAGAACACAGCAAGCGATAATTCGGATACTTATGCTATCCGGGGCTGGAAAAACCAATTGTTGATTGTTGATGGTTATGACCGGATCGGTAGTTGGGGGCAGCCCTGCCATAATTTTGCAATTATCCATGCCTTAGCACTGCCTGATACAGTCCATTTTACAAGTTGCGATAATTACCAGGTAATGAACGGAAATATTGATTTGAATGAATTCAAGTATGTAATCTGGATATCAGCGGATGAAAGTACCGCCGATGAAACCTTAAGCAGTGCTGAACAGAACCTGGTCAAGGATTTTCTAGAACAGGGGGGGCGCTTGTTCATTAGCGGTTCGGAGATTGGCTGGGATCTCGGCCGGACAACCAGTTCAACGGCTGATCGCCAGTTTTATAATAATTATCTACATGCCAGTTATGTAGGTGATGATTCCGGTAACATGAATGTACACGGTTCAGCCGGTAGCCCATTTGCCGGGTTAACATTTCAATATGGAACCTCCAGTGCCCTATATATCGAGGATTATCCTGATTATATTACTCCGGTAAACGGAAGTATAGTTTGCCTGGAATATGGTAATTCACGTAAAGCTGGTGTCTATTACGCGGGTCCGTTTGGCAACAGCAATATGGTGGGAAAAGTAATCTATCTGGGTTTTCCTTTCGAGACAATTGTCGGGTCGGACAATCGCAATGCGCTGTTGCACCGTGTCATCGGATTTTTCCAGGAAGAAGTAGTCGGGACACAGGCTGATAATCAAATGAATATTGCTGAAACACTTATCCTGAATCAGAATTATCCCAATCCGTTTAATCCTGTTACCACTATTAGCTATGGTCTTCCTCGCCAGTCTGAAGTTAGGATTATTATCTGCGATGTCCTTGGTCGGCAGGTTCGAAGTATTAACGCCGGGATTCAAGGTCCAGGCTATCGAACAGTCACCTGGAATGCCACCAATGACCAGGGGCAATCAGTTAGTGCGGGTGTTTATTTCTACCAGATCAGGGTCCATGATCCCGATGCAATCGGGGCAGGGGATCCTTCGGCAGGCTCAAGACATGGTTTTGTGCAGACCAGGAAGATGGTTTTGTTGAAATAGAAAAAACAGAATCCGGATACCATTAAACCGGATACCGGCATCATTCCACTGGTATCTTAACATCGGTAAAAGTGAACTGTCGCTCTTAGTTATCCTTGGTAAAGGAATGGACTTATAATCCGATCGGTATACTCCCAACCAATCGGGATTGTGTGCTTACTCGTAAAATCTCTACTTTCTTGATAGAGATGTTGGGGCAAAGAATTACGTGGTATAGCGTGGTAATGAGAATGCATTTATATTATGTGCGGATTTTTGGGGTGTTTGCTTCTTGAATTGGATTTATTATTGGAATGTGCATTTTTCTATTATTACCCATAACTTCTCCTACCATCTCCGAGTCATACTATAATAAGTTGATGGGGACAATTCTAAATGGTTCACCCGAATTTAATGAGGTTGGATATTAGCCGATCCAAATTCAGCTTACATAGAGAATATTATTGTTAGTTAACAGGAGGATAAAATAATGGCCAAACAGATGAATAAAACAACTTATATGATCATCGGGACAGTTATTGTTGTAATACTCATTATCGGTTTTTCGATCGGTTGGCCGCCCGTACCAAAAGATGAAGCGACCGGGACCATTGGTGGTGTCCAGAAAGCTGAAAAATACCGGGCTGACCAGCTGAGCGACGCAGATGTTAAGCTGGAAAATCCGGAATATGCTACTTTACTTCAGAGCGCTGAATGGCAAAATCTCATCAAGGATGAAGACTTTGTACAATTGATAAACAGCCAGGAATTCCAAAGTATGATCGGCAGTAATGAATTTCAACAGTATTTGTTTCTTACTAATGACCTGCAAAAACTCCTGTATCTTAGTCAGGCTTTCCAGTCTATATATTTTAGCCAGAACTTTCAGAATGCACTGTCGACTCAAGATTTACAGAATTATGTTGTTCCTGCCCAGGACTTCCAGAATTATGTTGTTCCCGCCCAGGACTTCCAGAAACTTTTTATGAGCCAGGAATTTCAGAAAGCCCTTTATAGCCAGGAATTCCAAAAAGCAATGCAAAGCCAGGACCTACAGAAATGTCTTTTCAATAATCAAGATTTCCAAAAAGTCTTTTTTATGAGCCAGGACCTCCAAAAATTGATGACCAGCCAGGACTTCCAAAAAGCCTTCAAGAACCAGAACTTCCAGAACTATGTTGTTCCTGCCCAGGACTTTCAAAATTATGTTGTTCCAGCTCAGGACTTTCAAAAATTGACAACCAGCCAGGATTTCCAGAAAGCCATGCAAAGCCAGGATTTCCAGAATTATGTCGTTCCCGCTCAGGACTTCCAAAAAATGATGACCAGCCAGGACTTTCAGAAACTGATGCAAAATCAGAATTTCCAGAAATTCTCTTTCGGGAGTCAGGATTTCCAAAAAATGATGACCAGCCAGGATTTTCATAATTTTATGGGAAGCCAGGATTTTGAGAATTCTTCACCATATAGACCAAACCCACCATGATCAGAATATCATTCGGGAATGTTGTATTACTTCTAGGATGAACATCCTCACCTACTATATCGCAGGGAATTGCTTGTGAACAAAAGCTTTGGATTTTTTTACATTTTGTTGTGGATAGTACTGATGAATTCAGGATCAAATGGACAGCAGCTCTTTAATCTAAAAACTGATGATTTGAATCTGGTTTATTACAGCTCAACACATTCTTACATTGTCCCGCACCTGGCTCGCTCATTCACCAATACCGAATCTTTTTATAAAAATTTCTGGGATTACACTCCCAGCGAGGAAATGTCGATTTTTATCGAAGATTTCGGGGATTGGGCTAATGGAGGTGCAACAGCAGTGCCGCGTAATTTTGTATATATCTCGATGGCGCCTTATATGTATGTCCTGGAGGTAGCTCCAGCCAATGAGCGCATGTCCTTGTTGATGAACCACGAACTCACCCACGTTATGGCAGTTGATAAAGCCGCTAAAAGGGAACGTTTCTGGCGCAAAGTATACCGTGGGAAGATCCAACAAACAGCAGATAATCCATTGACCATGCTATATGCCTATCAAACGGCTCCGCGTAAGTTCTCCCCGCGCTGGTACCATGAAGGCATCGCCGTATTCATGGAGACCTGGATGTCCGGTGGCGTCGGACGGGCCTTGGGAGCTTATGATGAAATGGTTTTCCGGACAATGGTCCACGATTCAGCCTACATTTATAATGCAGTCGGGCTCGAATCTGAAGGGACCACGATTGATTTCCAGGTTGGAGCAAATAACTATCTGTACGGTACCCGCTTTTTTAATTATCTTGGCAGCCAGTACGGACCGGAAAAGCTGGTCCAATGGGTTTCCAGAAGCGAAGACAGCAAACGCTACTTTTCGAAACAATTCAAGCAGGTATATAATATCTCCCTGGATGATGAATGGTCAAGATGGATCGAATTTGAGCACAGCTGGCAGGAGGCAAATCTGGCAGCGTTAAGAAAAAATCCTGTTACCGACTATCGACCGATTGTTAAAGATAAAATACTCGGATCGGTTTCACGTTCTTTCTACGACCGGGATTCGGAAATACTTTATACGGCAGTAAAATACCCCGGGCAGGTGGCCTACATAGCTGCAATTGATGTGCGTACGGGAAAGATGAAAAAGATTTGCGATGTGAAGGGGGCTTCGACCTATTATACGACCAATCTGCTGTACGATAAACCTGCCGGATTGTTGTTTTTCACTACGGATAATTACAAATACCGTGATCTAAATGTCGTGGATATCAACACAAAAAAAGTCACCAGATTAATAACCGATGTACGGACTGGCGACCTGGCCTTGAATTTCACCGATAGATCAATCTGGGGCGTGCGGCACGAAAACGGTATTTCGACTATTATAAAGCTGAATCCTCCCTATGAGGATTGGACCGCTGTCTATGCCTTTCCCTACGGCACCGATTGTTATGATCTGGATATATCACCGGACGGAATATACCTGACTGGCGCCCTTACCCACATTAACGGAACCCAGAAGCTGGTGCGTTTTGTAGTCGAGCAACTGGTAAGGGGAGATCATTCTTACGAAGAGATTTTCGATTTTGATCTCAGCTCACCCGCCAACTTTGTTTATTCGGAGGACGGCAGGTTTATCTACGGAACTTCATATTATTCTGGTGTCAGCAATATTTACCGCTACGATTTTGAAATCAGCGATATGAGTATTCTAACTAATGGCGAGACCGGTTTCTTCAAACCGGTTCCAACCGCTTCCGATTCACTCATCGCTTTTGTCTACACCGCCCAGGGATTTGTTCCGGTCTGGGTAAAAGATGAACCACTCGAAACCATTAGTGCAATCAAGTTTCTGGGCCAGGAAGTATTCAAGAACTACCCGATTGTTTCCGAGTGGCATCCTGGTTCACCGGTTGAGGTTGACCTAGAGCAGTTGATTACTTATAAAGGTGATTACAAAATACTCAGGAATACAAAATTGAAATCAGCATACCCGGTTTTGGAAGGGTACAAAGATTATGCTGCCATCGGTTACCGGTTCAATATTTCCGATGATATCGGTTTTAGCAATTTTGACATTACCGTTTCATATACACCCGCAGATTCTTTGAAGGATGACGAAAAACTCCATTTAGGAATTAATTATCGGTACTGGCACTGGAAACTGAATGCTACTTATAATAGTGCAGATTTCTACGACCTTTTTGGTCCAACAAAAACCAGCCGTAAGGGATATTCCGTCGGGATTCACTATGATAAAAATTTAATATACGATACGCCGAGGTCACTCGACCTTAACCTTTTTGCCGGATACTATGGGGGGCTGGAAGTTCTTCCAGAATTCCAGAATATTGCCGCAAGCTACGAAGAACTTTTTACCGGGAAAGTAGCACTAAATTATAAGCATATAAAAAAATCCCAGGGATCGGTTGACGGTGAGAAGGGTTACAAAGCCAGTATCTTCTCAAAAGCAAATATCGTTAATGGAAAAACGTATCCACAGGTAGTATCGAATATCGATTTCGGCTGGGCACTACCCGTAAATCATTCATCCATTTGGCTGCGCAGTTCTTTTGGTTATTCACCCGGTAAAAGGGATGAACCGTTTGCAAACTTTTACTTCGGCGGATTTGGCAACAACTGGATTGATCGAAAGGGAATTAAAAGATATCGCGAATACTATGCTTTCCCGGGTGTCAAATTAAACTCGATTGGCGGAACAAATTTTGGAAAACTTATAACCGAACTAAATCTACCGCCGATTCGTTATAAAAAAATTGGCATACCTGCATTTTACCTCCGCTGGACCCGGACAGCTCTATTCACGTCCGGAATTATTACCAACCTTGATTCAAACCAGGAAAAGCTGCAGTTTTATAATGTCGGAATACAGATGGATTTCCGATTTGTATTACTCTCCCTGCTCAAATCTTCGTTTTCTGTTGGGTACGCCATTGCAACCGAAGAAGGAGGTGACAGTACGGAAGAAATCATGATCTCGCTTAGGATTTTATGATTGAAATCGCTGATATAGCGGCCAGTCTATTACCTGTTTTTATTTTTTTAGCAGTACTGATTTTTTTAGACAGTTTCAAACTGGTGAAACTCCGGATAATTTTAATAACGATCGCAATCGGTGGGCTGGTAGCCCTGGCCAGTATGTTTATTAATAAAGGTTTTTTAACTTATTTACCGGTTAGTGTTCTTGCTTTTTCCCAGTATATCTCACCGTTAATTGAAGAGTCATTAAAGGCGATTTTTCCGGTTTATTTGTTAAAATCCAAAAGGATTGGGTTCATGGTCGATGGTGCTATATTCGGTTTTGCCGTCGGTGCGGGATTTGCTCTGATTGAAAACATTTATTATTTAAGTGCGCTCGACAATCAAAACTTGCTGCTTTGGATAATCCGCGGATTTGGAACAGCAGTGATGCATGGTGGAACAACTGCTGCAATGACTATTTTATCAAAATATCTTTCTGAACGTTATAAAAATGAAAAATTATTAATTTTTTTTCCCGGATTGATAATAGCATATGTTATACATTCGTTTTTCAATCATTTTTTCTTTTCCCCATTTATTACCACAGTACTCCAAATAACCAGCTTACCCCTTATTATGACACTAATCTTCTCGCAGAGTGAAAAGGGATTACGGGATTGGCTGGAAACCGGCTTCGATACGGATATGAATCTACTGGAGTATATAAATACTGGTAATATCAAGCAGACGAAAGTTGGGAAATATTTATATTCTTTAAAGAATCAATTCCCGGGTGAAATTGTTGTGGACATGCTTAATTATTTGCGCCTTCAGCTAGAATTAGCAGTCCGCGCTAAAGGAATTTTACTGATGCAGGAAGCCGGCTTTGACACACCCGTTGATCCGGAAATTAAGGCTACTTTTCAGGAATTGAATTATTTGGAAAAAAGTATTGGGAGAACCGGGAAACTTGCTATTGCTCCCCTTATACATACCAGCAGCAAGGATTTATGGCAGTTACATATGTTAAAATCCAAATAATATCAGATTCATTACTTTCTAACAAAACCCATAATCATTCTAAACGTACCGGAATAATATTTACCTGGCTGTTGGCTATACGCTTTTCCAATTGTGATTTAATTATTTGAATATTATCCATGAGTTTTGAGTAAACCTGGTCCTGCTCAAATTCCAAATATAAATCAATATAAATATCCCCACCAGAACGACGCGAGCGGATATCGTGCAGTTGCACATATTTTTCAAAATTGATTGCTAAAATCCTTAGGATTCCTAGTTGGAATTTTTCTTCGAGGGTTTTGTCCATCAAATTATCCAACGATGTGGAGTAGAGTTGATAGGCGGCATAAACTAAAAAACCACAAATAAAAAGTGATCCAATCGGATCGATATAATGAGAAAAAGAGTAATTACTCATTGAATATCCAACACCAAGGGCTATCAGCACACTTCCATCCGAGATGGCCTTTGTCCAGTACAATTTACACTGACCATCTAAGATGGGCGATGGATCTGTTTTCATGATACGCTTGAATTTCTTATATTGCCAGATGCTGAATGCTACCGCTAAAAAATTAGTTACTACCGCAATTACTATCCCGATACCTTGCAATGGTTGAGGCTTTAATAATTGAAAATATGAATTATAAACTATAACCAGAAAAGAGAGCACAATAGCTGTGGCCACAAGAAGACTTGAGAATCCTTCCAATTTGCCGTAACCAAAATTATATTCCATATCCTTACCGCGTGAAATGGTGCGGATAGCAAAATAGGAAAACACAATCGCTAGAACCTCACTGCCACCGCGCAATGTATCTGCTAGTATCAGATTGGAATTTGATAATATTGTCGCCGAAATATCAGGGATAATATTAAGGAAACCGAAGATCAGACTTATCAGGATCGCCTGTTCCTTCTCTTTTAATGAAGCCATATTACAAAACGGTTACTTTCAATCCGGTTTTATCAAATTATTAGAACGTCAAATCATTTTAAGATACAGCAATATCAGTTAACTGCACATTTAAATTTATTACGAGAAGTCCAATTCCTTTGTACATTTTATAGTGTTTCTCAACAACAGAAATCACAATTGATTATCAGCATATGGAAACCATTTATTCACATCGTTTTGTGTCTATAATTATTAGCGGGCATTAGGGAGGGCACAAATGTATAGAGAATTAAATGTTACCATAGTCAACGAACTCTCTGAGCTTGAGCGTGTTCAAACTCACCTTGAACAATTTGGAAAAGAATATAATCTTGATCCCGGTTTCATCTACAAAATCAATTTAGCCATTGATGAACTGATAACGAATACTATTTCTTACGGTTTTACGGATGATAAACAACATCATATCAAAATCATCGTAACGTTAGTGGAAAAGAAGCTCTTAGCAACAATAGAAGACGATGGAAAATATTTCAACCCAATGGAGGTTCCCACACCAGAATTGGATCAATCGATAGAGGAGAGAAAAATCGGGGGGCTGGGTATCTATCTAACACGCCAATTCACTGATGAATTATCATATAAGAGAGAGAATGGGAAAAATGTCATTTCGTTCACAAAGGAAATTATCCAATAGATATTTTAATTTGGTAAAAAGAAGGAGTGTATATGCAAATTACTTCTGAAAAAATTGGTGATGCATTAGTCATCGCGCTAACCGGAAGACTTGATGCCAACACCTCAACTGAATTCCAGGAGCAGATACTGACTAAAATCGATGCCGGTGATAACATTCTGGCAGTCGACTTTTCTCAGGTGGACTACATCAGTAGCGCCGGTCTGCGAGTATTACTTATGGCAGTGAAAAAAATAAAAACCAGCGCTGGAAAAATGGCTTTGTTTGCCTTAAAAGCATCGATTAAAGAAGTATTTGAAATAGCTGGCTTCACTGCAATTTTTCAAATATTCCAATCCCAGGATGAAGCATTGGCCAGTTTTAGCAATACTTAGTATTGAGTGGATAAATTTGATCCTCAAAGTAATATGGATTCTAAGCGAGATATCAAGCTGCCTTTCTTGGGGAATTAACCAAAATGACTAAATTCTATTACTACTTTCTTTTTTTAATATCCGCTGTTTTCTTTACATTAAATATTTTATTCAGTCAACCTACTCAACCTGATTCACAGCCAAGCATTCTGGAAGAAAAAAGATACAGCACCGAACAAGGAGCTGGTATCAGGAGAATTAAAACAGTAGAAGAGATGACCGACTTTGATAATACCATGTTAGCGTTGGCAAAGTCAGCAGCCCGGGAATGTTCACAAATCCTTGAACGGGCAATTGACCGGGGAATAAAAACTGAAACAGAAATTTTCAGTACTTTATACTTTCCTGTTACGCCCCTAACCTCGCCACCTACCTTCAACACTTTTTATGATAATTTCTGCGATTCGATGGTTACTCCCATTGAAGATAAATTTTTGGTAAAAAACGATCGAATTATATTTGTAATTCTGGTTGACAAAAATGGCTATGTACCCGCTCACAACTCAATCTATTCCCAACCGCGAACTGGCCACACTGAACTTGACTTAAAAAGGAATAGAACCAAGCGAATATTTAATGATATTACCGGTTTCTGTGCTTCAAAAAACCAAACTGAATTTTTGATGCAATTATACCGCCGTGACACCGGAGAGATTATTGCGGATTTATCAGTTCCAGTGTATGTAAAAGACCTACATTGGGGTGCTATCCGCATTGGCTATTTAATGGACCAGTAAAGTGTTTAAAAAATTATCTGTAAGACTCTCGTTAGTGCTGATAGTTGTAATCGTAGCTGTCATGACAGTTTATACTATTTATTTAATTTTAGACCGCACGCGCGAGTTAAACGATATGATTTCGCAGAAAGGTATTGTCACTGCCAAGACGGGTGCAAAAATAATGGGAAATATACTTGATACCATCATTGATGACGGTATCTTTTCCCGTGATGAAGTTTTTGATCGTACCATGATTCCCATTACACTTCCCAAGAAAATTACCGCTTCATATACTAATGTTACTGACGAAGAACTACATGCTATCAAGAAATACCACTATGCGACAACCCTGGATTCTTATTTAGATAATGTCATTATTGAAATAGAAGATGAATTTCTGAAAGATCCACAAATTGTGTATACGGTATTAGTTGATGAAAATGACTATCTACCTGCTCACAATTCCCGATACAGTAAAAAGCTGACCGGAGATTTCGATTATGATCGGAATAACAATCGTACAAAACGCATTTACCGTGATGAAGTGGGTCTTAACGTCGCCAAAAATGTAGACCAGCCCTTTCTAAAACAAGTTTACTACCGTGATACCGGCGAAGTAATGTGGGATATTTCGGCTCCCGTATTTGTCAAAGGTGTACATTGGGGTGCTTTTCGCGTTGGCCTCTCAATGGTAGAAACTGAAAAATTACTAGTATCATTGCGATGGAAATTAATTCTCCTGATGGTCTCGCTTGTATTCATAACAGTGGTGATCATAAATCGTATTACAGCTGTGATGATGAAACCTTTACGGTCATTGCATAATGGCGTAGACTTGGTAGCCAAGGGAGATTTATCCTACCGGCAGGCTGTTACATCAAATGATGAAATAGGAGATCTGGCAACTGCTTTCAATCAAATGGTTGGGGATCTAACGGATTATATCGATAGATTGAAGAAAACGACTGCTGAAAAAGAAAAAATCGAAAGTGAACTTAAGATTGCGCATGATATCCAAATGGGCATACTCCCGCGTACTTTTCCAGCTTTTCCAGAAAGGGAAGAGTTTGATATCCACGCAATTATGGAGCCAGCAAGAGAAGTAGGAGGTGATTTTTACGATTTTTTCCTTATCGATGATGAAACTCTTTGTATTGTAATCGGCGATGTATCCGGTAAAGGTGTCCCCGCTGCGCTTTTTATGGCAGTTACCAGGACGTTGATTAAGTCAAAGTCAGCCAAAAATCTCACACCTGATATAGTTTTGGCACGGGTTAATGAAGACTTATCAATTGATAATACTACCTCTATGTTTGCTACGGTCTTTTTGGCCATCCTAAATATCAAAACAGGTGAATTGAGTTATAGTAACGGTGGTCATAATATTCCCTACATTCTACGAAGGAATGGAAAAATAGAACCGTTCAACGTAACAAGCGGCATCGCTTTAGGAGTTTTAGACAGTTTTGAATTTGATTTGAAGACGATCAGGTTAAAATCAGGAGAAGGTATATATCTTTATACAGACGGCATTAACGAAGCGATGGATCCGGATCATAACCTTTACGAAAACAGACGTCTTGAGTCCTTCTTGCAAGAAGTTGGTGATTCGAATGCCAAAATGGTTACTGAAAACTCCCTCAACGATGTAAAAGTATTTACACGGGGAGCCGAACAGTCGGATGATATCACCATTGTGGCCTTGAAATATAATCCAGGGGTGAAATAGATTTGAATTATGATCGACTTGAGTTGTTATCAGAACCGAATTATTAGTACTTGAATAACAATTTATCTGTCCACCTAAAATAATATCAATGTTTGAGGATAGGGACTTTGTACGGACCAGAAAGAAATCAGCATTGAAGCAGGGAGGACTGAACCCGGATTCTGTTTTACCCGATACCAATTTCCATTTTTTGCAGTTTGGCGAAGATGTTAAAGTGGTTTTCCCCTAACTGGGGATCATGAGGTCGTCCCGAATCATCGGGACTGCCCCGACAAGTCGGAAGGATAAATAATACAAAGAGTTATGGATTTACACCGCATCCACCATAGCTCCTTTCTTTTTACCCCAAAGTGCCAGAATTGACCGCTTTCTACAGTGGTTTGTGGATACGGGAATACTATTATGACTTTCTTGGGGATTTATATACAAACCAGTCTTCTTTGGTTATCTCATGGAAATAATCAGCCTCATCGATTAATATTTTGGCAGCAGTTTTTCTTACTGCAGCAATTTCTACCCTTACGCCTTCACCTTTCAGATGTAAAACCAAATCCACAAAATCTGAGTCTCCGGACATAATTATGATGGTGTCGACCTTCGAAGCAAGTTGCGTTGCCTTTATTGAAAGTGGAATATCGGCCGATTTATGACATGGAATTACAGAACCATAATAATTTTCATGTAATCGATCAGCAAATTTTGAAGATATTGATTTACCCTCTCTGAAATAGAGTAACCGGTTTAATCCTCGATCATTCAGCAATTTCGGTATCAGTTTATCAAAATTGATCATTGCGTTTTTTGTTTTAGAGAGTTCATGGATACTCCGTT
>CAYTPW010000026.1:0-49810 GCA_964439935.1 uncultured bacterium
ATAATTTTAATTGAGCGGGTGAAGGGAATCGGACCCTCGTCTAAAGCTTGGGAAGTCAAACACTTAACCGCATAACTCCAATTATAGCTAGATATACCAAAACGATAAAAATTGGGTATCCACAATCGGTATCCCGAAATAGCAAAAACCTAATTGAAGCGAACTAAACGTTTAAATTATATGAGTAGTGTTCCCTGCTCTATTCTATTGCATTTTTAAGGAGATTTCGTTAATTGGTAAGGAGAATACTCTCCGATTTGGGCAATTAGTCAGGTTATAGGAGTAGAAAAGTGGTGTAAAATACATTTCAACAAAGAATGCTATACACCCTCGCCGTTTGTGATACGATTTCAGGACCATTGACAGATATTTATCATCAGATTGGCGACGGACTCATAATCCGCAGGTTCAGGATTCGAATCCCTGTGGGCCCACTCGACGACAACCCTAGTTTCTCGATGGAGGAATCGGGGTTTTTCTTAAAGTGGTCGAGTAGTATAGAGTAGTATGGAGAATACGTAGGATTCACGTACGGGATTGTCGGGGTTTCAAAAACGTCTTATCGATTTTGATTATAGGAATGGTGTGTCAAAAACGACTGAAAGGATCATTCCATGGGATATATTAGATTCCATTGGGAGCGGAGGGTGTCCATTGTTTCCATTATAGAGAGGGATTCATCCAAGGGCATTAATTTGCTTTCCAACTCTCCATGTCGAATACAGCTCATCACTTCGATCGCTTCAAAGTGATACCCCGTGCCTTTGTATGCCCTCTGGATTATTCTGTCATCTTGATCATATAGGTGCACGGTCAATTTCGATGGGTGCCACCAAGGAGCGTGAATCAGTATTTTACCGCGGTTCCCTAACAGCACCGCTTCCTGGGGGGTAGTAAGTCTAATCGATGTGTATAACGAAGCCATCTGTTTGTTTTCGTACTTGAATAGCATCGTGGAATATTCGTCAACGCCGGTTTTCCCAATAAGGGTAAAACCTGTAATCTTGTTGGGTGTCCCAAAAATCATAGAAGCAAGCGAAACGGGGTAAACACCTGCATCCAAAAGGGCGCCGCCACCAAGATAAGGATTAAACATCCTGTTTTCCGGATTATAAGGGGCTTTGAAGCCAAAGTCCGCTGTGAGAATTTTGGGTGTTCCAATCGCATCTTCCTGTAGTAGGGAGCGTAAATCGTCAATCAGCGGAAAATATCGAGTCCACATAGCATCCATGAGAAAAAGCCGGTTTTCCCGTGCATATCGTACCATTTCCCGCGCTTCCCCAGCATTGATGGCAAATGGTTTTTCGCACAAAACGTGTTTTCCCGCAGACAAACAGAGTAATGTGTTTTCCTTATGCAGATTGTGTGGTGTGGAGATATAAATCACATCAAGGTCTTGATCAGTGGCCAAGTCCTCGTAAGTCCCATAACAACGGGGGACATTAAATTGAAGGCCAAACGAATCCGCGGTTGATTGATTCCTTGATCCTACTGCCAATAACTCAGCATCTTCCAGTAACAGTAATCCTTCTGCGAATTTATTCGCAATATTGCCGGTACCAAGAATACCCCAACGAAGTTTCTCAATCATGTTAGATTCCTTATTTCGTGAAGATAATCATGATATAGAACCGGGAGCGTCTGGTTCTTAAAGGAGGGTTTCGATATCATGGAAAATCTGACAATCACTTGGCTGAGGTCTTATTCGGGTGGTATTAACGCTTCTAACAATCCCGTGTTCCATAGACCTGTTTCATCCGAATAAATTCCAAACTCGGAACAAAATTCCCAATAGCTCCAACTGAACAATCTTTTTTCAGCCTGTCTGGCAATATAATTAGTCCACCTGACACGGGAATCCATATCAGCCGCTTTATAGGCTCCAAATTCACCTAGATAAATCGGTCGATTATTGGCATTTGCCCAATCTCTAACCTTATTAAAATCATTAATTACATTAGTTGTGTCAGGATGATTTAAAAACCATTGTGTACCTAGCCATGCATTACTTCCTTGTACCCACGCTGCACCCTGGTGAGTGAAATGAAACGGATCATAATAGTGAACAGTTACAATCATATTGGTATCTGTTGGTGGTATGTACAACTGATCAATCTTTGAAACACCTCCCCAGTTAGCCGTTCCGATTATCAGTGTCCGGTGAGGATTACTAATCCTGATTGTATCAATTGCAGCTACAAGGTAATCATTCCACAGACTATCAGTTAATGCATTATTCGGCTCATTTAAAACTTCAAAAATCAAATCCAGGGAATGATTTTTAAATTGAGTGCCTATTTGTCCCCAAAGATGTAACAGTTTTTCCTTATTTTCATTCGGCTCGGTCATTATCTCTTGATAGTGATGAACATCAACCACCACCATCAATTCACGTGCGAGCGCTTGGTCAATTACAGTTGTTACTCGTTCCATGAATATGGGATCAATGGTGTAAGGATGGTCTAGTTCCGAATGAGCAGACCACCGTACTGGTATCCGGACTGAACTGAAGTCAACGGATTTAATTAAATCGAAATACTCGGGTTTAATAGTAACACCCCAATCACCCTCATTGGGTGCATCCAGACCATTGCCTAGATTTATTCCCCGCCCTAGTTTTTGATTTTGGATAAAGGGATCGACCGCTTCAACAACCGGGATTGAATTATCTGTAACATCGGTATCATCCGGTATATCTTTGCAGCCACAAAGAAATAACAAAAGAGTTGTTAAGGAAAAAGCAATCAGCTTTAGTGTAAGTATTTTTGGTAATGAGGATGATTTATTATGATTAACTCGTTTATTACTAGTTGGTAAATATATTTCCAGCTTCATGCTTTCATCTCCTCTTCTTAACATTCAATTTAATGGAATATGAAAATGTAGGAATTCAGAAAACCATACCAGGCAACTTGTTTTTAGCGATATCAGATTGCCAACCACCATTATCCAAGTTCTACTACAACATCATTGTGTTCTCTCATTTTATCCATTGTTATTAGTGTACCATGAATTCTATCACTATTGATTGTTATTGATTTCACACCTTTTTGTACGGCATTTAAATTTACAATACTGATGTCGAAGTTTTTCTGACGGAAACGACGGGTTATTCTCAGGTTCTTCCAGGTGGATGGAATGCAGGGATCTATCCTCAGACCGTGATAATCCGGCTGAATCCCCAGAATATATTGGGTAGCGGCAAAATAAGACCAGGTGGCGGCACCGGTCAGCCAAGGTAGGCGCGAGGTCCCAAACCGCGGACTATACTTACTATGGGTGAATTGGCAATTGACATATGGTTCAACCTCACGGATTTCCGCTTTGGTATTGTAAGCTGCCGGCATGAAAGCATGGTAATATGCATAGGCATTATCACCATTACCAAGCATCGTTTCAGCAATAACTGCCCAACCCTGAGTATGGGAAAAGATTGATGCGTTTTCTTTCATCCCTGGATTAAACAACGAGGCTTTTACAATGTGATGATCGGTTTTACTATAAGGTGGGGTACAGACCATTATTCCGTAATCCGTTGCTAATTGTTCGCGGACTGCTTTAGTCACCTGATTTGCTTGTCGGACTGAAGCGTGCCCACTAATAACCGACCAGGATTGCGGATTAAGCCAAAGACTACCTTCATCATTCTCATGGGAACCGATTTTCATCCCATTATCCCGGTAGGCGCGAATGAACCACTCTCCATCCCAGGTGTGTAATTGTAGATTGTCATCCAAGATTCTTAGATTTTTTCGAGCCCAATTCGATTCTGCTGGCTGGTCCAGTATTTCGCTGATCTCCAGGTAAGTTTTCAAGGCATAGCGCAGCTGAAAGCCCACAAAAACTGATTCCCCCTGATATCCCAGTTCTAGGCAATCGTTCCAATCAGCCGACAAACCGCAGGGTAAGCCATGGACTCCACTGTGTTCGAGGGTGAACAATATTGCCTGTTTCAAGTGTCTAAAAACAGTCGCTGATCCTTGATCGGCAAAGGGTAGGATTTTATCGTAAAACTTGAGGTCACCGGTTTCTTTGACGTAAGCGGGAACTGCATTAAATAACCACAGGCAGTCATCCGAACGGTAAGCTTGGTCTTGAGGCCGTTCTTCCTTCCCGGGGTTATGGGCAAATGGTTTAACCACTGGCATTGCCCCTCCCGAGGATACCTGCCCGGTAATCATTAACTCCAGACGAGTTCCGGCTTCTTCTGGAATTGTGTGCAGGACGCCCAGCAGGTCCTGTACGGTATCCCGGTACCCCAGTCCGTCACGTTCTCCGCTATAAATCAGACTGGCAGCACGTGACCAAGCAAAAGTGATCAAACAATTGAACGGACTCCACGTATTGGTCATGCTGTTGAATTCAGGATCAGGAGTCTCAACCGCCATTCCCTCTAAGCGGGTGTGCCAGTATCTCTTTAAATCACGAAATTCCCGATGAATGTTCTTAAAATCCAGAAATTCCCGGATCGTCTTAACGCCCTCAACAGCTGCTTTACCGATCCCCATCATCACAGCTATTTCCTTAGTTTCTCCCGGCTCGAGTAAAATATCCAGTTGTAAAACGCCACAGGCATTGTCGCCGGTGGCAAGAGAATTGGTACATTGTCCGTTTTCGACTACTTCCGGATTATGATAAGATCGATATTTACCCAAGAATTTCTCGCGATCAGTATCAAACCCGCTGACATCAGCTCCGATCACACCTAAAAATGTGTGTCGGTTACCATCGTGGTTTTCGAACTCGCCATCGTTGTCCGGCAACATGACATTAATACCATGATCGATTATATTATCCACTAAATCCATTTTTACAATGTGCTGGGTGTATTGCAGATTGAAGAAATCCTGCCACAAGTGCCAATTATTGGCATATTCAATGAAAGTAAAAACTCGTAATCGGCGTTTAACCTTGTCTTGATTAGTAGTCTTTAATAGCCAGCATTCAAGATTTCGTTTCAGGGGGACGAAATAGGTTGTCTCGGTATGTATGTTTGAATAAGTAGAATCGATAATGGTGTAAGCAGTTCCATGGTGACAGACCGATTTATAGTTTTCAAGCGGTTTTCCCACCGGTTGCCACGACGCAGACCAGAAATCTTTGCTGTCTTGATCATGCAGATATAAATAGCGCCCAGGTTGATCATTTGGAATAGAATTGAACCGCATACGCATGAAACGTCCCTGGGCGGCAGATTGGTAAAAACTATATCCACCAGCATTATTGGTTATGATCGCGCCGTATTCGGTGGATCCCAGGTAATTGCTCCACGATCGGGGAGTATCAGGTTTTTCGATTATGTATTCTTTCTGTTCATCGTCAAAATGGCCGAACTGCATGATCAAAGCCCCTTTTTAATTGGTTTACCCGCATAGCTGATTATTATCCGCAATACTTAAAAGACCTCAGAATTCTTCTTAATGTAGTCTATTAGATCATCTACTTGAGTAAATGCCAGGGCGGTGCAGGTATCCGCGGCACCGTAGTAAATGACGATCCTGCCGGTATCGGCATCAAATATATTAGCACAAGGAAAGACGACGTTTGGGACGAATCCGGTTGATTCGTAGGATTTTTCCGGTGTGAGTAAATAATCGCGAGTCCGAAATAGCACCACGCTGGGATCATCGATATCCAGCAGGACCGCCCCGATGCTGTATACAAATCCATTACAAGTTGATGCTACACCATGATAAAACAACAACCAGCCTTCTGTTGTTTCAATGGGAATGGGACCAGCCCCAACTTTTACTCCTTGCCACCAACCTTGCCCCCCGCAACCCATGACAAATTTATGGTTACCCCAATGGATCAGATCCGGGCTTTCGCTAAGATAAATATCTCCGAATGGAGTATGCCCTGAATCACTGGGTCTGCTTAATAGAAGATACTTCCCGTTTACTTTCCTTGGGAAGAGAACTCCATTACGATTGTAGGGCATCAATGGATTAGCTAATCGAATAAATGTATTGAAATCAGTTGTTATACCCAACCCAATTGATGGGCCTCCCATATCGTCACACCATACAATATAATACTGATTCTCGATCTTGACTAACCGTGGATCGTAACCATAACTGACTGACGCCGGATTTCCGTCGGCATCTGTCCAATGAATTGGATCAGGTCCAATATCCCAGTCCAGTCCGTCAGGACTGCTACCGAAAAACAAAGTTGCCCTGCCATTCCTCTGATCTCCTCTGAACACACCGACAAATTGACCCTTATAGGGTAACACAGCACTGTTGTATATCCGTGCAGCTTTAGGGATCGGATTCCAGGTAAGGATTGGATTTGCACTATAGCGCCATACAATATCAGTACAGTCTACTGGTTTATCTTCCCAGGGCAGGTTGGAGATTGGTTCATCAATAATCTTTTTTATGGTCATTTTACTCGTCTTATTAACTAATAAGCATTTTGCTGATGAAAATTATTCTGTTGTGTTTTCTCCGACATTCTCTTGGCGACGTTTAGCCAATTCATCCCCAATCACGGCCACTCGTCGGTCATTTAAAGGATAAAAAAGTGAAATAATGACCGAAAAAACACCTAGCCCGGCAGGGATCAGGCTAAAGAGCAGAATCAAACCTTTCAGGCTTTCTTGGGATTGAGCCTGGTTTGCTTCAAAACCAACTTGGGACATGAGCGTTAATGCTACATATGCACCGAAGGCCCAGCCAAATTTCTGTGACATCGTAGAGGCAGAAAATACTAAACCGGTCGCCCGACGCTTGGATTTCCACTCAGCGTAATCGGCGGTGTCCGCATACATTGCCCAAAGCAATACGCTTAAAGGACCGCCAGTCATTGATCCAGTTATCTGGAAAAAGAAAATCAGACCCAATTGGTGAGCATCAAGAAAATAAAAAGCGGCAGTACTAAAGATGGCAACAATGAAAATTGAGACAAAGGCTCTTTTCTTTCCGACTAATTTAGCGAACCAACTGACCAGCACCACGCCGATAAACGATGATATTTGTCCGACGGTATTAAAAGCTGACGCCAGTGCTGTAAAATCGTAATTGGCAGCATTCATAAAGGGTAAGGTGACTTCCTGTTCTCCGATCACATATTTAAAATAATGGACTGTCACGCTACTGCGTACAGCCACAAACAGGATAAATGTGATTGTGGTCGCGAGTAGGATCAACCAGGGTTTATTCGTTACTAATTCGAACAGATCTTGTTTGATGGATGACTTTTGACCTGCCGGCGGTTGGACACGTTCCTTGGTGCCCATAAACGCGATCAAGAAAAATATGATTGCGGCAACGCCATAAATCATAAATGAATATTGCCACCCTTGAGCGTCATTTCCTTTTCCAAGGACTTGAACCATGGGCAGGAGGGTGGCAGAAACGATGATACCGGCACCGAATGCGAAAAGAAATTTCACAGAGGAAACGGTGGTGCGTTCATTCGAATCCGCAGAAATTACTCCAAGTAATGCAGTATAGGGAATATTGATGGCGGTGTACAACATCATGATAATAATGAATGTAACATAGGCCCAGATTATCTTTGCGGAAGGTCCAATATCGGGTACGGTAAATGCAAAGACTCCTGCTATGGCAAACGGTACACACAACCAGAGTAGATACGGGCGAAACTTACCCCAACGTGTTTGAGTGCGGTCTGCCAGAATCCCCATTAAGGGATCATTTATGCCATCCCAAATTCGGCTAACAAGAAACATAGTGGCAGCCACCGAAGCAGGAATAAGGAAAACATCAGTATAGAAATATGTGAAATATAACATAAAGGTTTGCCAGTAAAGAACTGAGGCGAGATCTCCAAATCCATATGATATTTTTTCTTTAAATGACAATTTTTGGGTTGTTGCATTCATAAAAAATCCTTCAATAGTATTACTTAATGAATCATCTAAATAGATGAATAAAACCGGCAAATCAGGTCTGGTGGAATTTTTATTCCGGTATACGTGTAATCACACTCATTTTAAAACCCCTAAATTTAAAATTTACAGATGTATTATTAAAGCGATACTCCACAATCGATAGGCAAATTGTGGTCTTTTTTCATTATATTTATTGATCGCCCTATATTACTTAAAAAATAATGTCTAAAGTGCACGGTGTATGTTAGGATTAAACCAAGAAAATAGCTAATTTTGCACATGCTCAAATATCGCAATTACAACCTATAGTTTTTCAATCATTCTACTATAGCCAGTTACACATTATAACCATTATTATGGGTCGATAATCCTGAATTAATTATGAAACAAAAAAATCAAGTTGAATCATGAACTACGGTTATTTTGATGATCGGGCAAAAGAGTATGTCATTACCGATCCCAAGACTCCTTTCCCATGGATAAATTATCTAGGCAACCAAGATTTTTTCTCCATAATATCAAATACTGGTGGTGGATATTCATTTTATCGCGATGCTCATTTGAGGCGCATAACAAGGTACCGGTATAATAATATTCCCTTAGATCACGGGGGAAAATATTTTTATATAAAAGATGGCAAAGATATCTGGTCCCCGGGATGGAAACCTGTTAAAGCCCCATTAGAGAAGTACTGTTGTCGGCACGGTCTTGGGTATACCATCCTTACCTCTGAATACAACTCACTAAAGGCTGAATTATTGAATTTTATTCCATTGGGATTTGATGGAGAAGTACAGCAATTGCAATTAACTAATAATGGGGCTGTTTTAAAAGACCTGCATATATACTCGTTAGTTGAATTTTGCCTATGGGATGCCCTGGATGATATGACCAATTTTCAACGCAATTTATCCATCGGGGAGGTTGAAGTTGAAGAATCGGTTATCTACCATACTACCGGATACAATGAACGTAGAAATCATTTTGCCTTTCATTCTGTTAATCACCCAACAGATGGATTTGAAACAGATCGTGATACATTCTTCGGAATAAATAATGGCTGGGAAAATCCAGAAGTTGTATTAACTGGTCAATCTAAAAATTCAATTGCCCAGGGATGGTCACCCGTCGGTTCACATCATATCTCTTTTACCTTAGCTCCAGGTGAGTCTAAAACCCTGATTTTTATATTGGGATATGTTGAAAATCATAAAGAAGAAAAATGGGAAGCCCCCGGGTCAATCAATAAATCCATAGCAATTCGAATGATACGTCAGTTCCATGAATCAAGTATGGTTGATGAAGCTTTGGAGAAACTTAAAAAACATTTATCGAATATAATTTCTGTATATCAATTAAATAGCAAAGAATCTAAACTGGATAGGATGGTAAATATCTGGAATCCTTACCAGTGTCTAGTGAACTATAACCTGTCGCGCAGCGCTTCTTACTTTGAATCAGGTATCGGTCGAGGAATCGGATTCAGAGACTCGAATCAAGATGTCATCGGGTATGTTCATCTAGTTCCTGAAAAAGCTCGCGATCGGATTCTTGATCTGTCATCAATCCAGTTCGAAGATGGTAGTGTTTACCACCAATATCAGCCGATAACCAAAAAGGGGAACGATAATATCGGATCAAACTTTAACGATGATCCGCTATGGTTGATTTTGTCTACGATGGCTTATATTAAAGAAACGGGGGATTGGGCAATTTTAGATGAATCTGTCCCGTTTGATGGGAATCTCAATAATAAAGCATCCTTATTCGAGCATCTGAAACGAGCTTTCTATCAGGTCGTGGATAATCTTGGTCCGAATGGTCTACCCTTGATTGGTCGTGCTGACTGGAATGATTGCTTAAATCTCAACAGTTTTTCAACTGACCCTGATGAATCATTCCAAACAGCTAGTAATAAATCCAGAGGATCTGCCGAATCGGTAATGATGGCAGCGATGGTAGTCCTATTTGGTGCTGACTTCGTAATAATGTGCCGACAGAAAAAACTAACAGAAGAAGCGGATCGTGCGGAATCACGTATTAATCAAATGGAAAAGGCCATTAACCAGGCTGGGTGGGATGGCCAATGGTTCCTTCGAGCTTATGATTATGATGGAAATAAAGTTGGCAGCAAAGAGTGTGAAGAAGGAAAAATATTTATCGAATCACAAGGTTTTTGTGTTATGGCTGGGATTGGCCTGAAGGACGGAAAGGCTCAAACCGCGCTTCACTCTGTCAATAAATACTTAGCCTGTGATTATGGAATTGTACTCACTCATCCTGCATTTACTAAATATCAAATAAAACTCGGCGAGATCACAACTTATCCGCCGGGATATAAAGAGAATGCGGGTGTATTCTGCCATACCAATCCCTGGATCATTATTGCTGAAACTTTATTAGGAAACGGAGATCAGGCTTTCGATTATTACTGCCGAAACGCCCCAGCTTATCTGCAGGAAATAAGTGATTTGCACAAAACCGAACCTTATGTATATGCCCAAATGATTTCTGGGAAGGACTCACCCAAACCGGGAGAAGCAAAAAATTCATGGCTTACCGGTGCTGCCGCCTGGAATTACTACGCTATCAGTCAGTATATTCTGGGAATTCGACCTGATTGGGATGGATTGCTGATCGATCCTTGCATTCCTAAGTCCTGGAGTGGCTATACTGTAAGGCGGAAATTTCGACAGGCAACCTATACCATACATATAAGAAATCCCGAACATGTTAACCGGGGAATTAAAACCATTAAGGTCGATGGGCAACAAATCGCCGATAACCTACTACCGGTTTATTCCGATAATAAGGAACATCTTGTAGAAGTGGTTATGGGGCGATAATCAGCTAATTATACTATTACTGTTTTCCAGTCTTAGCACTACAATCGTGTTTTACTAGACAACTATACCTCCCGCAAATACGAATTCCAAAGCTACCTGATAAGCGCCTGGCGTTGGTTTGGTTGAAAACCACAATCTATTTTCCAATTCAATTATCTACACTCTCACTATACAGTTAGTGAGGAGGTGAAAAAATCAGTATACGATTGCTAAACGGACTCTGACGCTAATCAATCGTTAACCTGTTATACCATGTTTTTTTCAAAAGGAAGCTGGTCACAATTAAAACAAAAACGGTGATCCACATGTGTTGATATTCCTTGATGATCAGATATATTGGCGCAAGGACCCAGGTCATTTGCCAGACAATACCGATTCCCACATTCATTAAATCACGGGCTGCGCTAGAATCAAGGATAAAGGATGGATCTTCTTCCTTCACTAATTTGTATACCGGTTTCCAGAAACCCCAGGGTCTAACCTGGCGGTAAAACAATTTAAGAACCTCAATATCATCAGCGCCCGTCATTAAACTCGCAATTACACAGGCAATTCCTGATGCAGCCATGATATAGGGAAAAGCCTGCAAAGGATCCATCCCGGGAAATAGGATGGGAACCAGCATCGCAGAAACCACCCCGATAATCATTCCCCAAAAATATCCATAGCCGTTGAACCGCCACCAATGCCATTTGAGAATATTTGGCACTGCGAATCCCCCCCACAATCCGGAAACGATCCACTGCATGGCGGAATGGATTGATTGGGCCATGGAACCAAAGATGATTCCCACGATTACGATTAACACAGACGATGCGTAACTCATCAACATGTATTGGCGGGTCGTACCATTTTTACGAATATAGCGTTTGTAAATATCATTGACCAAGTAAGCAGCTCCAGCATTCACTGTCGAATCAAAAGTAGACATATATGCCGCCAGCAATCCTGCAATGATCAGACCCGTCACTCCAACTGGAATAAAACTGTTTACTACATAAGGCATGATCAATTCAAAGTCGATAAAATCGCCCATGGATTGTAAATGGTCACTGAAAAATACCAGTCCTAATACAGTGATGGCGGCAATCATCAACCAGCGGGGAAAGAGAGCAATGGACACCAGTCCGCTCATGAGCGATGATTCTTTTGGATTCCTGGTTGCCAGAACCCGTTGCATATCATAGTTGGGGGCAGTACCGGCCATACTGTTTAAAATTCCTTTAATAATGATCATCATCATGATAATCGTAAAGAAATTATAACCGTCAGTTTCAATACGCCCGTTCACAGCAGGGATTAGGGAACTCCAGTCCAGGTTCAGCTCCCAGCCAAAGAATAATTGTTTCCAGCCATCCGGTACTACGGCTGCTAACTGACCAGGATTGACCATATTAAATGCAATAATACCCAGGATGAAAGAAGTGACGGTGAGAATCACAAACTGGATTACATCCGTTATTACCACACTATACATTCCCCCCAGGATAACGTAGATGGTTGTGATAGTCATGAGGATGATCGCGTAGGTGGACGGTGCCCAGTCAAAGGGGAAGAATACGGAAGCAAAGCGGCCGATCCCTTGGAAGGCATAGGTGAGATAGCCGATGACCATAACCAGAGCAAAAATCACCACGCTGAGGCGCGATAATTCCGCCCCCCGTCCTTCTCCAAACCGAGTACCGATCCATTCCGCACCGGTAATAACATTCGAGCGTCGAATCCAGCGTGCGAGATAGATCATGAGAAAGATCTGATTGAACGTCGGCCACAGCCATGGTAACCAAGCCCCTTTCAAACCATAGATAAATAATATAGTTACCAGCCACATCGTACCCGTGATATCGAACATCGAAGAGGCGTTTGACATCCCCAGGTAATACCAAGGGATTCTACAACCGCATAAGAAATAGGATTCGATATCCTGGCTGGCTCGTTTCCGAATATAGACTCCGGCAAGAACAACAAGAATCAGATAGGCCCCAATAATCGCAATGTCAATAGTATGTAAGCTCATTCTTTCAATTATCCCTTGTAATTATTTCAATGCCAATCGCTGATCATCAATTACCGACCAACCTGTCATACACAAACCCCGTTAAGTGTTTTGATACTCATCAGATCATCTTAGCTGTGTGACGGCTGTATTCATTTAAATGGTTCCTAAAACCATCATATTATAATCGCTTATATCATTTTGCATATCATCTTAAAAAAGTGTATAAATGAAAGGTGCGATCGCAGATCCCTCGGTCAACACAATAATTAGTCCCAAAAGAAGCAGAAAAAAAATGATTGGAGCCAGCCACCATTTTTTCCGTACCTTTAAGTAATCCCAGAATTCCGAAAGAATTGATATTTTACTCATCCTACACACATACCTTTCAATTCAGTTAAAATTGTTTAAGATATTGATCTGTATCTTTATGCTCACTGGCAGGGTAATTCCAATAACTCGGTTTCGTTAATTTCCATTTCAGGTTTATTAAGCGTTTACCGAACAATTTCAGAATTATTCCAATTGGCATGAAAATGATAAAATACAGCAGGCCTAAAATAATCCTCGTCATTATCAAGGCTAAAATATTGGCCAGGATCATCCAAGCCTTATACAGCGGTTTTAATACTTTCGGCATCGAGATGGCCGCTATAATTAAAGCCAAACCAGCAATCCAGCATATTTGAAAGGTCATTCGTTCCTTGTACAACAGGTACCCGCCCAGGATTGCCAGAATCACGCTTAGTGTAAGCGCAAATTTACGTATATCTTTGTCTGTACTTTCGCCAGGTTTTAATTTTTCAAGCAGCGCTTTAATCAAGTAGAATCTCCTTACGCCAATCAGTATCTTCTTTCAGTGGCTTCTGGGTGCGTTTATCCAGAAAATAATTACCAAGTACCAGATAATCCATCTCTGTACGCATAAAGCAGAGATAGGCATCTTCAGGTGAGCAGACAATCGGTTCACCTCTGACGTTAAAAGATGTGTTAACAATTACAGGGCAATCATTTTGCTTATGAAACTCTGAAATCAATTGATGATAACGCGGATTGGTCTGCCGATGAACCGATTGAATTCGTGCGGAATAATCAACATGGCTAACCGCTGGGATATCTGATCTGACAACATTCAGTTTTTCTAAACCAAAATAGTTTTTCTGTTCAGCATTCATCTTGACCTGATGCTCTTTTGTGATATCAGCCACCAGTAACATATAGGGACTTTGACGATCAAGATCGAAATAATCTGAAATATATTCACTCAGCACCGATGGAGCAAACGGTCTGAAACTTTCCCGATACTTGATTTTCAGATTCATCGTTTTCTGCATCTTAGCCGAACGTGCATCACCAATAATTGAACGTGCTCCCAAGGCTCTTGGACCAAATTCCATCCTACCGTGAAACCAGCCAATAATATTCTCACTGGCGATCAATTCAGCAATCTTACAAACTAATTCCTGGTCACTCAATTTAATGAACGGATAGTGATTGGATTTAAGGAAACTTTCAATTTGGCGGTTACTATACTCTGGCCCGAGAAAAGATCCTTTCATCGAATCTAAGCGTTCTGCCTGGCGCTGATTCCCCAAGTAATGATACCAAACAAATAAAGCTGCCCCAACAGCGCCGCCTGCATCGCCCGCCGCCGGTTGTATCCAGATATCCTTAAAAAGTTTGGTTCGAAGTAACTTACCGTTCGCTACACAATTCAGGGCTACACCACCCGCTAAACAAAGATTGTCCAAACCGGTTTCATGCTTTACCTGAGTCGTTATTTTAATAATTATTTCTTCTGCCACTTCCTGTACGGATCTGGCCAAGTCCATATGCTTTTGAGTCAACTTACTCTCTGGTCGCCGTGGAGGTCCACCAAACAGAGCGTTGAATTTCCGATTCGTCATTGTCAAACCTGCGCAATAATCGAAATATTCCATATTCATTCTAAACGAACCGTCATCCTGAACATCGATCAAGTGTTGATAGATCAAATCTTTATATTTCGGTTCACCGTAAGGTGCCAATCCCATGACCTTATATTCACCTGAATTCACCCGGAATCCGGTATAATAGGTAAAAGCTGAATATAAAAGTCCTAGGGAATGGGGAAAATGAATATCGGCCAGGATTTGAATCCGGTTATCCTTCCCAATTCCGTAACTGGTTGTCATCCACTCACCCACCCCATCCATTGTGATAAATGCAGCCTCCTGGAAAGGTGATGGGAAAAAAGCCGATGCGGCGTGGGATTCGTGGTGCTCCGTGAAAATTAGCTGTCCAGAGAAACTCAAATTTTCCCTTATCATATCCTTGAGCCAGAGTTTCTTTTTAATCCACAGGGGCATCGCTTTTAAAAAGGACTTAATCCCTAAAGGAGTATAGGAAAGATAGGTTTCCAGAATACGTTCGAATTTCAAGAACGGCTTCTCGTAAAATACAACATATTCCAGTTCCGCACTGGAAATTCTGGCATAAGTAAGACAAAAATCAATTGCGTTCTTTGGGAATGAATGGTCGTGTTTTACCCGCGTGAACCGCTCTTCTTGGGCGGCAGCAATAATCTCGCCATCTCGTACTAGACAGGCGGCACTGTCATGATAATAGAATGATAATCCTAAAATATACAATTAGACGACTTTCCTTACTTCATCAGTATCATTTTTTTTGTCAGCATTTCATCACCGGTTTCAAGTACGTAAAAATATACACCGTTGGCTAAATTATTCGCATTAAGTTCAATTTGATAGAAACCCGGCTCCTGTTTTTTATCCACAAGATCAACTATTTTTTGGCCAGTGACATTATATATGCTTAGTTTGATTTCATCTGAATGGCGTAACTCATAGCTAATTGAAGTCATCGGATTGAAGGGATTCGGATAATTTTGCATTAAGGAACATGAACTGGGAAGTAACGGATGCTCATACTGAGCAATTACAGTCAACGGGCTATTATTCTCAAAAGTAACATAGAATATACCCCCTACCCCTTCGGCAAGATTCAGTGCACGACTTTCTGAATCAAAGTCGATAAACGGATCACCGTCTATAGTTACCGCAGTGATATTCAATAACGAATCTTCAATTGCAATCGGATATAGTGAAATCTGTCTGGTACTGTCGGCAGGTTCAAAATAATAATACAGCGAAGCGGGATTCCTGTGGTAATAAAGGTTACTGTAAAGATACATGTAATAGCCCAACTCGGTTGAGTGATAGCCGGCTTTGTAATAGTCTCCTTTATCGGTTCCAGAACTGGGACTGCGGTAGACATCACCATAAACGTGGTCGACGCAAGTATCCATGAAATAGTCAATCTGATTATCGGCAAAATCCAGGTAGTTCTCATTGCCGGTAATATAATACACCATCATTCCAGCGGTAAAAGCCTGTTCCCATTCCCACCACTGACCATAATAATAAATATTGCTCTGCGTGATGACATCATCTAAAATTATGGTCGCAGCTGCAAGATATTCTGCATTCGGCTCAATTAAATATGCTCTGGCCAAACACCAGGCCGCTTTTAGCATATGACCGGTAAACATAAATGAGTTATAATCAGATTCGACCCAGTCAGAGTCAAAGATCTCTGCAAAGCCATAGGAATAATGATCCATAGTCGGAACTAAATGATCAACGATGTTATCTGCTAATTGGAGTAGACGCGTTTTAAATTGTACCTCCATGGTCAATAGATATAATGGTAATCCATTAGTAGTTATTCCATCTACAGTTGGGGTAAAACCCTTTCCATGTAGATTTGTCCAATCATCGTTTGCTCTATCATAATAACCCAGAAAATCGTTTCTTGAATCCCAGAGATGATCGTCCAGAGATTGAAATCCTTTCATCAAATATTCATTATCAATCGCACGGCCATTTGCTTCCCACATAGCAGCAATACCAACCATGGCATAATGCTGAGTAAAGGACCACTTACCTGGTTCTCTATCATCCCAACCACCATTTACAGTATCCCAATAGGTATCATACATGAAATCCAATGCATCTCTTCCATAAACCAGATAAGTTGTGTCTCCTGTCATCTGGAAACCGCGAGCCATTGCATAAGCGTCTCTGGTTTGGGTTAGAAGATATTTCTCCGAATTGATTGGGGTACCATCTCGACTTACATTGGTAAAGAAGCCGCCATTCACGTTGTCGTAGGCATTTAACCATAGGTTTGCACAACTATCAACAAAACCAATATTTAAATCGGGATTGAGAATATATGGACAATCTATCTCAACCTGGGCATCCAACGCAAAGACCAGAAACAGGTTGAGCCAAATTATTTTAATTCTTATTGCTTGAAATCTGCTCATAACTACCTCATGTTTTTACTAAATTCCCGAAGTCGACTCACTCCTGGATCCTGAGGAAAAGAATCCTTAAATAGCTGGAAATATTTATCACCATTGTGATTATCTGAAACAGTGTAACAGGCACGCGTCAGATTAAACAGTACTTGTCGATCTTTCGGATCCATGTTATAGGAAAGTATGAGATATTGAATGGCTTCATCTATCTTTCCCATAGGTAAATACGTCTGCCCCAGCCATTTATAGGTATATGCCGATTGAACGAATTTCACTGCATTTTGCATCAATTGATTAGCCTGATCAAATTGTTTCCATTTCATATGGATATTCAGTGCATAATCGTAGAACATATCCATTGCAGGGATAGAGTAAATCAGGGCATAATACTCCCCTAAGGCTTTTTCGAGCTCACCTTTTTCTTCATAGTACTTTCCCAGATCCAAATGCCCCGATTGAATACTATAATCTGAATTTGTGCAGGCCGCTAGGGCGATTGAATCCAGTAGATTTTGGGCTGAAAAGTGATTTGATAAATATTTTCCGGTAATGGTGCTGAATCCATTGCTTTTAAAAGGCCAACCACTTTTCAAATTTTCAATTACCAATCCGGTATAAACCTGATCTAACTTGGTATAACCCCAATGAGGGATAAATTCTGCGGTGGGATTGTTTATCATATCATACCAATTATCATCAATCAGTCTTGCCTCAAACATGGTATTATAAAATGCTTCTGCCATCAGGAAATAACCCTGATATGTAGGGTGTACATGCTCAATAATTATAGAATTCCCTATCAGACCGTTGGGTGATACATTGTTGAAATATTCCGACATTGGTACAACCGGAATACCATAATCGGATCCATGGCGGCGAATGATTTCATTAAAATCTTCCGGTGCTCGAAACCTAATTGGATCATGATCTTTTGCTTCAAGATAAGTTTTTCGTGCTTCCTCATATTTTCCCGACCGCTCTAATTCTTTTGCTTCCATGAATAACATTTCAGCAGTCGTTACAGTATCGGCCATAACCGAATCAAAAGGTTTCTGATCGCGAATATTAGATACCAGTTCACTTAATACAATTGGCACACCTGCTTTTTGGCATTTTTTTATTATTCCCTCCAAGTTCTTATTAAATTGTATCAGACCGGCCTGATATTTTGAACTTCCCAGAGGTATATATGATTTTTCCTGAAATTCAGGACTTAGATGTTGGTCACTCAAGTTATTGTCGGCCAAACTTCTGATCCCCGAACCCACAACATTGCGAAATAATATATAGGATTTGAAATGTTGTAAACTTAGAAGTAATCTGATCAACATCCGTTGGCTTCCAAAAGAAACCTTGGCCGTCGGACCAAACGGCCCGTAAAATTCATTGTGACCGGCATAGACTAGAATTAGATCCGGAGATTGCATTAATATTTCATCTATAAAATCCAGGAGAGTATAACTATTAATTGAGGTAATTGCAGTATTAACTACCTCAATCTGACGGGATGGGAAGGTTTCCATCAAATAGCGCTGTAAAATCCGAGGAAAAGAAACGTTGTCTCCAAATGGAAAACCAGCTGTAGTAGAAGCACCCATCACAAATATTCGGACGCAATCTTCAGGTTTTTCCTTGAGAAATAAATCTTTCTTTGGCTTGGGATTATACTCTTCACCAAAATAATAGAAATATCTTTGTCCGATGTCCAAATTGATGCTATTGAATCTTGATAATTCATCTGGAGCAGTTACGAAAAGGTTAAGATCATCTCCGTACTGAGCTAGACGTAATCCCATTTCAAGTATCAGCAATAATAGTATTGGGATTATTCCCAGAACGATATTAAAAAAAATTCTTTTGGAAAGACTAAACCGCTGCTTGATATAGACAGCTTCATTTATCACTGGTTTAGGTTGCTTGTGTGACATATTAAGCGGCAATGATAATTAACCGATTGATTTTAGTTATAATTATCAATGATCTTTTCTAAGTGCCGAGTATAATCCGAATCCGGCGAGATTTTTGATAACTTATTATAATAATCAGTCGCAGTATTTATATTTCCTGACACCATATGAGCTCGGGCAAGGTTAAATAGTAATTGCGAGTCATTTTGTTTGAAATTGCGGGCTTTTTCTAAATATTGTATTGCTTTGCCCACATCATTTTCTCTAAGATATATCTGTCCACACCATTTATAAGCAAAATACGTCATTTTAATTTTCAAGGATTTTAACAACAATTGCTTTGCCTCTGAGAATTCTTTTAATTGCAGTAGTTGACGTGCTGCTGCAATATGGAATTTTATTTCACTTGGAATGGTGAAAAACAGAGCCTGATATTCATTATACGCCTTGTTATACTCTCCCATATCCTCATATAATTCGGCCAACTCCAGATGAGCCATTTCCAGCCCAAATTCTGGATCCTTTAAATACTTTAATGCAATTTCCTCAATTGGATTTTTTGGAATATAGGAATGTAAGAATGAATTGATTTTACCCTCTTCTTGAAATGGCCATCCAGCTTTTAATTGTTTTATTGTGAGATCAGCATAAATACTGTCAAGACTTGTGTAACCCCAGTTTTTACGATATTCATCACTAGTATTTTTTCTAGCCCAGTCAGCCGTTATATAATCATTTTCCATCATCTCATTATAAAATGCGTCGGCAATCAGAAAATATCCCGAAATATTTGGATGGAGATGGTCGATCATTAATTCATCGCCAATTATTTGATTGGGCGACATCTCATGAAAACGAGCTTTTAAATTCACTATGGGCACATTGTACAAAATCGCCAAACTATCGATGATATGATTAAAATCCTCAGGTGCACGAAAGCGAAGCGCATCTAAATCCTTTGCCAGATAATATGTAGAATTCGCTGCTTCGAAATTCTTATCGGATTCGTATTGTATAGCGGATAGATATATATCACTTGCTTTTGGATTTACATTTGACTCAACCGACTCAAACGGTTCGATGTCCCCAATATTACTTACCAGTTCGCTGATGATTACATTGACATCACTGTCTTGAATTTTCTTGATAATAATGGATAGATTTTCAGCAAATTGCTCTTTACCGCGAATGTAAAGCAGATCGTTATAAGGTATTACTTTATCCTTTACAATCCTTGTCATCAGCGTATTGGACGCATTATCAGGATTGGAATCTGTTTTTTTAAATTTAATTAACTGCTGCACATTTCCAATAATTTCGCGCAATAATTGGAATATTTTAAACCGGTTTAACTTAAGATATAGCCTAGTAATCTGAGGAATTTGTCCGAAGGAAACCATTGATCCTATACCGAGAGCTCCATAAAACTCGTTGTGCCCTGCATAAATCAAAATTGCATCGGGTTGCTCTGAAAGAATCTCATCAATAAAATCAAGAAATGCATAGGTATTGATAGCTGACATCGCAGTATTAACAACTTCGATGTGCATATCGAGAAACGTGTCAGCCAACCGTTTTTCTAATATTCGCGGGAAGGTTAGGTTACTCCCGTACGGAAATCCCGCGGTTGTAGAGCCACCCAATACAAAAATTCGATAGCCATTATCAGGTTTTTCCTTAAGAAAAATATCCTTAGGCGGAGTTGGATAAGTCGATAGTGAACGAAAATAACGCTGAGACACTGCAGGATTACAGCGCTTATAGGTGGACATATCACCATCCATTGAGATGAACAGGGATTTGTTACCATTAAAATCAATAATCTGTAGAAATATCTCAGTAAAAGCAATTATTACAATAGGAATAAATATTACTACACAATTAAATAGTATCTTCTTACGAATGGATAGTGTGTCGGCGGGCATTATTAATTATCAATATTCATATTACAGAAGCAGAGTACATCTTTTACGAGAAAAAATTAGCCAGGCACCAGTGAACAAGCTATAGCTCATTCACTGGTGCCCGCATGGAGGATGGTTATTTGATAATAACCATTTTCTTGATTTCTGTGAACCGACTGCTTTCTAGTGTATAGAAATAGACACCTGAAGAAAAATTAGTTCCATCGAATCTCACAGAGTAATTCTGTCCTGGAGAAGCAATATCGTTATACAAAGTCTTCACTTTTTTACCAAGGATGTTGTAAACATTCAACCTGACCAAACCACCCCTCTCAACCGAGAAAGTGATTTCAGTTGTGGGATTGAAGGGATTCGGGAAGTTTTGACTTAAATTATAACTGGTTGCCACGTTAACTGGAGTTTCTACCGCAGTCGTTGGATTGAGTAGAACAGCATTACCGAAAACTGATGGATTATTCCAGGCGATACCACTTGAAGTCCACCAATGTCTAACGATTTCGCGACCTTCTCCGTCATTGTCGGCACTGCTGACCTCGAAACCGATCTCTTGTTCATTTTGCAGGTTAAAGGTCATGCTGTCAGCTGGAATCGCTAATTCCAAATTCCAACCGTAATCCGTATCTAACCATACAAAATCGCAACCACCAGGACCACCGGTAGTTTCACCATACACCCAGCGCCACTGGACATCATTTTCATCATAACCGGTAGCTTGAGGATTCTTGCTGTTGTCACCGTCGAAGAACAATTCTACACAGTCGTTATTCCACGGATCGGCAGCAGAGGTATCGGAGCTGTCATCATAGCTTGTCACGAAAATATAAAACGCGTCTTCATTCCAGATTGTTCTGAAACTACTTTGTTTGTCCATGGAAGTGGTTAAGATTGTATCCCGCGCAGCGCCACCCTCGACTTCATTATCACTTAGTTCAGCCACATTTTCAGCAAACCAACCATCATCCTCAGACATGACACCATCAATCGTCGGAGTTTCAGCGGTATACTGAATATCGAGGTATTCTTCAACAAGTCTATCATTTTCCGTCAAGAAGTATGCATTACCGAAAACAGATGGATTGTTCCATGCAATTCCACTCGTTGTCCACCAATGTTGAACCCTCTCCCTGATTCCACCATCATCACGATCTGCATTACTGATTTCGAATCCGATTTCCGCCTCACCTTCCAACGTAAAGGTCAAGGTATCGGCCGGAATTGCTACTTCGAAGTTGTAACCTTCTTCGGTATCGTACCAAGCAAAGTCACAACCTCCCGGACCACCGGAGGCTTCACCATATACCCAACGCCACTGGACATCGTTTTCATCATAGCCGGTAGCTTGGGGATTTTTACTATTATCACCATCAAAGAACAATTCCACACAGTCATCATTCCACGGATCAGCTGATGTTGTATCAATGACGTCATCAATGATTTCCACAAATACATAGAGATAATCCTCATCATACAACATCCTGAAACGTGTAAAATGCTCTGCAAAAGGTAGATCCAATCCGGTTAATGGTTCTCCCGAGGTTGTGGTATCAATACCACCTGCTTCAAGGGAATCCATTCTTTCTGCCGTCACACATTTCCATATATCATCTAATTGGCCATCGATTGTTGGTACCACCGTAGTAACTGGTATTAGTAGCCAACCGGTTGCGTCAACTGTTCTCTCTTGGGCAAATGAACGTTCTGCACCAAAGAAAACGAATGTAATAACGGCTAGAACCATCATCACTTTAACTATTAGCTTCATTTTACACTCCTTATTAGGGTGTTCACTTCATTTGGTTAAGTAATCATTCTTATCGAAATAAATTACCGAACCTTCGTTGTAACACAGTTTAGTTATTGAGACTTCCTCCTCTATTTTTACATTTTGATATTCTACTGAGTTTATCATACTATTAATTCTCAATTTCCCATATCAATACGGAATAATCTGAAAGGTCGATCTTCGGGATCATCACTTGGATCGATGTCCAATGTAATCCCTCTATTAACATATAGATACCGATTCTCAACATCCCAGGAAAACTGATCAGCTGTTGGGGCTAAAATACTTCTATCAAAATACAGTGGTCCACAGCTGCCGTAAGGTCGTATAATCGCAAAAGGATCAGTGGTATTCCCCTTTCCAGCAATTGATTTTATTCCCACCACTAAATTATCATTCAGATCGAAAGTAATTGAGGTGACATCATTTTCGACATACTCACCTGCATTGGACCAGTCAAAGTAAACTTCCATTGAGTCCAAACTTCCATCTGCATTAATTCTATTTCGCCAAATTGCGTAATCCGGTATTGAGCTGTTGACACCAGTATACTCTACGGCCAGGTAAACATGATCATTATGTATTTTTACAGAGTTTATCTCATAATCGCTGTTATATCCTCCCTCAGCGGAGCTGCCGCCATCTGTATTAATCCTGAAAAATCCCTTTTTCGATCCCCCATACATGGTACCATCATCTGCAAAATCAAAGTAAGCAACCTTTTCCGATACAGACGTCCATTCAGTCTCCTGAGCTGTCGTAACGTCCAATTTGTAGATCTTCTTGTTGTTAATTGCAATATACAACTCATTACCGGGGCTAAATTTCATATCAGTTATCCCTCTGACTGCCCGTTTGAGTTGGCCAATTTCCTCATATGGGGGAGCACCGTTTGTCACTTTATATAAATATTTTTCACTTGTTACATATAAAGCATTATCAGTGTTGACAGCCAGACTTGTCAGGTTATCAATAATATCTCTTAAATCTCCAAAATTGATATAGGCCTTAGTAATTTTGTAAGGATTCGATTTTGCGACGGAGTATTTCCCTTGAATTACAACCTTTATATCAGCCGAATCTGCGAAAAAGCTTGGGCGGTAAAATACAATCTCATTTTCAGACCCGGATTTGATGTAACTGATTTCCTGGTTGTCATAATAGAGCATTATTGAGCCGGTAATACTAGTAAAATTTTCTCCGATTATTCGAATTTCATTCACACCACCAATAGCACTATCTGCAGGTAATATTTCCGTTATTATTGGTGAAGCTCCATAATCAATAACCGGATCCCAGATTCTATCAGGCGCAGTATAAGGATCACATCCCAGAAGAAATAGTAAACTGACAATCGATATGAATATAATTCTCATTGAATTTTGCTTGTTCAATCGCATAATAACTCCCAATGCATTCAAAGTGAACAGCGAACGGTTAATTGAGTGACATAGCCGAAAACTCCAAATGGGATGAGTGCGTAATCAACCGCTAGATTGAATTTCCTTATACCTGCCCCAAATGATATATCATTCTCGTCATTACCATGGATATACCCTCCTCTTATACTAAAGGTATTCAAAAATGTATAGTCCAGCCCGATTTTCAGCTGCTCTGCATGAGAACGAGGGTGAGTCGCGTCAACTGCTAGAATTAAACTGTTTTTATTTGAATCACCCATTAGATCCATCAGGTCCATGGAAATCCCCAAGATAAAATTCAAAGGTAGTTGAAAACTTTCCTGCTCATATTTCAACTCCTTAGAAAAATTATTTATTGTCATTCCAAAGGCTAGACTTTTAAAACCTGTTCGCAAATAGGTTCCGAAATCAACAGCAAATTCACTTTCATTCTGATTTTTAAGCTCCAGCGAATCATTTTTTCCAACTACTGATATACTTTTCCCAAGATACTGATGCGCCGACTTTATGTGGGTACCAATTGCCAACTTATCATTCAGTTTTTTAGCGTAGCCCAGCCCCATCGCCATAGCGGTCGGATTAAATATCTCAGTGTCATAATATCCATTGCCATTGGCCCATACCGCCGTCCCTTGCATCTCACCGTAGTCCACAAATTGGACTGTAAGACCAAAAATACCGAAATTCCCAAACCCGGGTTTATATGACAGACTCAAGTTGTTGTGTTGAATATCGGCAATCCATGAATTGCTACTGACACTGAGATCTAATTTCCCCTTCATCAGAGCCATTGTTGCTGGATTAAAAAATAGTGCACTTGAACTTGAGTAACTTTCAACAGCTGTCATAGCCTCTCCCATAGCTGCAGCCTTGGCATCAGACTTGACAAAGAGAAATTGAAGCCCAGTTTGTGCTATTTTTTCTTGTCCGAATATCAGAATTGGTAATAGTATAAGCGTGGAAATTATAGTTTTGGCTCTTCTGTGCATGATGATCATATACCTATGCCTATCATTTTAATTATTCAAACAGCATTGCCAATCTGAAGTGAGGAAATTGTGTTGGATCGGAAACATTGACACGCATCAAATAGGTTCCTTGGGTGATTTCATATTTAGCCTTACTCCTGATTTCACAAATGGGGTGACGACTTTCAGTACCACCGGTCACATCAATAACTATGGTTGAATATTTTTCGAATGTCTCCAGAGCCAATGTCGTCGGAAGATTGGGTGATATAATTCCCTGTTCATCAAAGAAATCAAAAGAAATATATGTATTCAGGTTGAGAGCTGTCAGATACCATGTTGTATATAAATACAGGATTCCACTTTCTTCAGCACTGAAAAATACAAATCCACTACCTTCTTCGGTGGTCTGAAAGATTTTCATAGGTGTGTCGGTATAAACCGTATCTAATAATATTCTCAACGAATCAAAATTCTCAGCAATGATTACGGAATCAGTTGTATCGGACCAGATTGATGAAACCAGTGAGTTGATAAGAATCGTATTTGCGCTATGAACCAGCGTATCTAAGGTTAAGATTTCATAAGCCATAGCATCAATTTCTGGCACATCTTCTATTTCCAGCGGTTGATACTGATCTGGGAGTATATTATCACAACCGGATAACATTAATATCGCTGCCAGGATAGATAAGAATTTCGGTAATTGGATATTCCTTTTATTCATCTACTGACTCCCTATCTGGTAATTGAGAATTTCCGGATCGTACGTTCACCTTTAGTAAATCCACCATCAGTCTTAGTCACTTCGAAATAAGCAATATATATCCCGCTTGTGACAAGCTGTTCGGATGATGTTAGTGAGTCCCAGATTTCATCCCCACTAGTATCATCATGATTGATAGTTTTGACTAACTCTCCACTCTCGGTATAAATCTTGATGATACAGTATGGTGGTAAACCATAAAAGGCCAACCGATCTGGAGCATTTCCACCAAATTGTATTTTCCTGGCGCTGATATTATAAGGATTGGGTACAATCCGAATCTCATCAAAACTACCTCCTGGTAACTTCTTTAATCGTGCTGGTAAATTGGTCATCGTATAGAATTTGCTGCTTTCCAGTGGTTTACCAGGTTCTATATCGTTTTGCGATCCGTCATCCTTAGTCACTATATAATAGTAATAGTCGAAACCTCTTTTAGGAGATGTATCGATGTATTCATTTACCACATTATCCACATCACATGACCAGATCATCTGGTAGATATTCATGTGCGTACCTTCGGCTCGAAATATCCGATAACCATTAAAATTAGGTGACGATTCAGCGCTATTAGACCAAGTTAATTTGATCTGATTTCCTCCTGCTAGCACCTCAAACTTATCTGGTGGAGGTGGAGGTTCCGGGATATTAGAATCTTGCTCAAATATTAATTTGTAAGAACTATCTGCTCTTCTAAAGGTCTCCATCAAGGAGTCCTCAACCGTCCAAACCCATGCATTTTTATAGACATTTCGATCATTAGTGGAGGATCCTTCAGGTAGAATAAAACTACTCGTGACATTATTGAACCAATTGTACGTAATCTGGCGGTTTAAAGGCCTGCTTAAGGCAGCAACAGCTTCCGCTAGGACAATCCTTACACTTTCACCTTCTTTTAATTCATATGGACCAAAACCTTGGGCCTGTAGATAACCGCCATTATCATCACCCCAAGAATCCGCAAATGCCATTCCAACTTGCTCTGCATGTGTGTTTATCGGATGCTCAGCTGTACAAAAGTCATAGAGGCGATCCATGTGGGTTTCGTTATATTGATCAATCGAAGATTGTGCATCTTTGTCAGAACCAAGATATTGGGTGGTATTAGGTTGATTTGGATCATGCGAATTATCGGTAGCGGATCGGTCTGCATGCAATGTAACTACACCAACAAAATCTGCGGCAGCCATGACTGTACCGTTAGTATTGTCAGGATGTCCTATATCATCTGCCCAGCCTGGGCTCTGGGAATGAGGGCCATACCAGGAATACTGTGCATTGAAAGGAACTGCTTTATCTCCGAAATAAGTATTTTTACCCACGTTAGGACCAACGCAATGATTGACGGTGTTTCGTCCCCAGTTAACACCGGTATAAACTGACCATTCATTTTCAATAGATTCCTTCCCAAAAGCGTATCGGTACTGAAAATGAAATACCACATCTTCAAGTGTTGGAACGGGACTCATTTTCTGTCCCTCGCTATCATAGACACCGGTATTTGTAAATACATATTCATATATGAAATAATTCGAGTGGTTTTGTTGTGAAAAGGCGTAAATCTTACGAGTAACATCAATACCAATTGAGGTATGCATTTTATTGACTATGACCCTATCTGCTTTCTGGTTGGCATCAACGGAATCAACTTGGTCACGATAACCCATAACCGATGCCATAGCATTATCAACATATACCAGAGGATGATCAAACTTCCCAATTAGTTTGAATTCATAGGGCATAAACTGATTGAGCAAATTCGCATAACGAGGACCGACCGCGACCATTTTGTGATTATAGAGGATACCACTAACTGGATCATCAAAATTTGTTGCCCCTATCTGGACAGCTTTGGAGGCACTATGATCTCCCCACTCAAACTGGGCAGGATAATTAATACCGTCATTCTGATCTTCCTGTAATACTTCATTGATTCGTTCTCTTCTTCCGTATTCAATTTCTGCCCCGGCATTCGCGAACCAGCTTTGGAGATCTCCAACAATTATCCATCGGATTTCTTTGGGACCAATTGTTTCACCTCCTCCGACTACAGGAAATAAAATAATCGACAATAAGATTGCTGATGAGTAGTAAAAATATTTCTTCCTCTTCATCCTTCTGTCCTGATCTTTTATTAGATGTTGAGCATAAGTGTTATGCCAAAATAGATTTTGCGTGGATCCAGGAAATTAAAGGAGGTCTGGTTGGGCATATCTATATAGGCCTTATCTTCTAGGATTTTATCCATTTTACTACCCGGCACTTCGTCCCAAGTGTTAGTTGATGGATCCATACTGTAATAAATTTCATCATCCGTGTTATAGTAAATTGCACGTGTACTAATATCCACCAACGGCAATGATCCAACAATTTCAATTGGCTGATAATCAACGTCGTTATCGCGATAATCACCCGGTTGGTCATCACCTACAATATTGTTATAGGCATTGCTCTCAGGCAAATATAATGATTCCATATAGTATCGATAATCATCGGCATCGTCAAAATTCACTCCCGAGAGTCTTTTGGTGTTCAATACATTTAGTATATCAGCGAATACAATCACATTTATCCGTTTGAATGCAATTGTCTTACGTAGTTTTATATCAACGTTGGTATAACCCTTAACTTGCAGATTATTGTTTATTTCAGTTAATCCATTCGGATTCCACGTTATGTATTGACCAGACTGCCATTTACCTAACATATTAATTGACCAACCTGCCAATAATTTCATTCCCAATATGGAGGGTCCAAAATAATTAGGTATTTGGAAAGTAAGGTTGGCATTACCTCGTGGTTGAGGTTCAGGTTTATTCTGATAAAAATTCTGAGTATTCTCGTTGAATTCTTTTTGTTCAATTGGATCCTCGAAGATGGTACTCTTGCCAAACTGGCCATACGTCCTGACCTGGTAGGTATAGGTAACAAACCCACGCAACCAGTTACCAGTATTCTTCTTGAATGTTATTTCCAGCCCTCTGATATCTTCATAACTGTCATTGTTGGCTGTTTGATATATTACAGAACCACTTATATTTTGATAGGTAGTCAGTGCCTGCTGGTTTTTGATGTCATTGTAATATGCTGAAAGGTTAACCTGGTAATTGTCGCTGAGCACATGATCATAGCCTAATTCATATGAGACGGTAAGTGCTTGATCCAGATCCGGGTTACCATAATGTTTCATACTTCCGGATGTGGATCGTCCAATCCTGAATATTTCTTCGTAGGCAGGCATCTGTTTAAAATGGCCATAATTAAAATATAATTTAGAGTTTTGAGTAATTGGGTGAGACACTCCAATTCGTGGACTAAGCACTAGATCCAGTTTGGTTTTCTTTGATTGATAATCACCATCAGCATCATATTTTGTACTAAAGAAATCCTCATCAAATATATTTTCTGGATGTGCCCAACGCGTATTCGGATTGCTTATATCAAGTCGTAATCCAGCATTGATGATAAATCCATCATCTTCATACTTGTCCTGTATATATGTTGATAACCGATAGGGATTTTCTTTGTTCTTAACATAATCTGACGAACCAAAAGCTTTATTAATATATCCGAAATCAAGATTTAAGGTATAGTAAGAAAATTCCATACCAGCTTTTATTTGGTTTTTAAAATTCATCTGGTTGGTATAATCAACACTGAATTTTAACACAGAGTTTGAGCTGGAATCACGGGCGGTAGATGAGTGTCCTCCAAAGAACATACCAGTGATACCCGTTGTCGCCTGATCAGAAAATCCGAAAGGCGCTTCATCAACCAGATAACCTGGAGTTGGTTCAAATTTAGTCGTATCGCGATCTGCAATCGGTCCGGTCAAATAAGTTCTGGAAAGTCGCTCAATCTTTGCTTCAAAAAATGAATTAGGGTTAATCGAGTGCCTCAAGTTGGCAGCAATAGAATTATGTGTAAGTCTTGCTTGGGAATACCATGAAGGACAAAATATTCGACTCGGCCGCTGTTCATCGGTCAACTTAGCTATCATGAAGGGTGATCTAATGTAATATGTAGGTAACCAGATCTGAGTACCTCCTCTGCCCCAGATGCCTGGTGTCCAGAACTGACTGTCATCGCTGTTTATAGCTACATTATAGCCTCTTCCAGCCATTGCGGTAATATTCAGTTTGGTATTTTTATTTATATCTGATGTTAGCTTAATCGTACCATTATAATTCAGATAGTCATCCCTTGAAAGTGGGATAAGCAACATCTCCTTTTCTTGACGATAACTTGCAAAAAATCGAAGATTGCCTAACTGTTTACTAACAAATGGAATTGGACCACCAAATCCAGCATCAATATCATAATCAGGTTTATTAAAATTTGCTCTTCTACGATACTCCCATTGCCAAACTCTTTGGGCGGCAACCGGCGATAAATCATCACTAGGATCATCATTAGTTAATAGATTTTTTGATACCTCATTCCAACCATCAAAATCTGGATATTGTCGTTGGTCGTATTTATCCCAAGCACCATTACTGGTTCCTGTCCAACAAACTTCCGGATCAAGATATGGTCTCATCCACATTGAGTTTTCATCAAATGGTGATATGCCGAAATGCTTTGGTGTATATGGGCTGTAGCGAATAGTAATACCGAAAGTATATTTATCCTTATTACCTTCCTTGGTTATAAGATTAATGACCCCTGATCGGACTTGTCCGTACTCGGCATTGAAGCCACCTTTCAAAATGGAAATTTCATCTATGGAATTCAGGGATATATTGGTAATTGGATCATTATTCCTGGGATCTCGAAGAGTTATCCCATCCATAATAAATAATACCTCGTTAGCCTCGCCACCACGGATTACAAAGCCATCATCAACACCGGCTTGAAGCGTAACCGCATCATTGATTGATGCAACTGGGAGATAGGTTATTTCATCATTATTAATCGATACCACATTCGTAGACACGTCCTGTTTAATTAAATCACGAGTGGCTACTACGACAACCTCTTCACCCTGAATTGATTCAACTACTAATTCAGCATCGATTCTGGTTGTTTGGTCAATATTGACCACAACTTCCTTCTTAATGAGATTAGCGTAACCCATGGTTGAAAATCTGACAGTGTAGGTACCTGGAGCGATATTAACGATGAAGTATTGACCATTAATATCTGCTGCTGCGCCCATATTGGTTCCTTCAATTATAACATTCACACCAATAATCGGTTCTTTAGTCTCAGCATCGGATACTTTGCCAGTAATTTTTCCCGTCGAACCACCCATCAGGAATTGAATTAACATCACCAATGATACTATGACTCCACTCACACTAAATTTTTTGAAGGGCATTATAATGATCTCCTTAATTAAAATCCTTTCAAGTTGATTTTCGTATTATTAACTCAGTAGGAAGCACATTATTCACTGGAGCCAATTCAGGGTTATTTATTTGATTAATAAGTATCTTGATCGATTCTTTACCAAGATCATAGGCTGGTTGCCTAACGGTCGTTAATGGTGGATCCACGAGTGCAACTTCTGGATTATCACTAAATCCGGCTATTGCTATGTCGTCCGGAATTTTGATATTGGCCTCTTTCAATCTCATATACACGCCCATCGCTACCGGATCGGTAACTGTAAAAATGGCATCCGGACGCTGATTGGCTGGTAAGTTGAGAAGGACATCGATCTCCCTTTTACCATCCTCCTCATTGAGCCCACCTAATACAATATAATCTTCTTCTATTGGCATTCCATGGTCTCTTAAAGCATCACGGTATCCATTATTCCTAAGTTCACCAATTGAAAGATCTTGCGGACCAGCCAAGTGGGCAATTCTCTTATACCCTCTTGATATCAAATGAGTGACTATTTCATAAGCACCAGTATAATCATCGACGACAACACTGCTAGCTCTTTGATCATTCCATGGTCGGTCAAAAAAGACTGTTGGTTTATTGCGTTTATGGAGTGTTTTAAAATGATCAAAATTGTGTGTTGTACTTGATACAGAAATCAAAAGACCTACAACGTTAAGAGAAATCATCATCCTGACATTGTTGAGTTCTCTTTCTGAATCCTCGTGAGATTGGCAGATCACAATGTTATATCCATTTTTCTCTGCAATATCAGTTATACCAGCTATAACTGTCGCAAAGAATGAATGACGAACTTGTGGCACAACTACGCCGATTAAATTTGTTCTGCGCTTTTTTAATGATTGTGCAATGTTATTAGGATGATAGTCCCATTCTTCGGCTAAAGCAATTACCCTTTCCCTGGTTTTCTCATTAACATCTGGATGGTTTCTAAGTGCTCTAGATACTGTAGATGGAGTTATGTTCAACTCGCGCGCAATATCAACGATTGTGACTTGCTTCAACGTAGTACCCGAATTCTTTTTTGCTGCAGGTATAAATCAGAATTAGTGAGAATACACACAAATCCCTTCAAAACATCTTCGATATTAAACCTTGGATAATCGATCATATTCCCCTTTAATGAACATTTCCACAGGTAATCCCGGTTTTATTGATCTGCTATTTTCCAGCCATATCTTCAATACCAACGTTACCGGCAACGTTTGCAATTTAATTACAAAAGCCCTGTTTTGGCAAGTATATTAACGCACTGAAGTGCTATCTCTTATAGCACGATCATGTTCCATCCCTATATCTGTAACAGAAATAATGAGAATTTTCGCATTTTAATTAAGACAATTAACTGTGAGCAAGTCATAACCGTAATATTCACATTATCAATGGCACTAAAACCAGGGAGGATTACAATTAGCCACCCAAATATTGTACCTAGTATAAGTTAGATATAGGTTAAGGTACTACTATACTCAAGTGGATTAATTCGATAGAGATAGACATTACTTGACAAAAACAAGGCTCAATTTGTATACAGTTTATTTAAAAGATCGTCGACAGTACTCTGGCCTGTCAAACCAGAGGTTTATGATCAGTTATTTTCTGATATGATTTTAAGTACGATCACGTTTTAGACACGGTCGCCCGTAAGTGCAGCAATATAGGGCACAAGCCCGGGTTCGATTCCCAGGCGTTCCCGCTAGACTTAATATTCTATAAAACAGTGATTTAGTTTGTAAAAGCCTGATTTTCTTAATTGTTGATCAGTGTTGTTTCGTGCTTTTTCATGTCATTCAGTGATCCTGATGTGGTCACATGGGGATCACATTATGGATTTAGAATGTTGTAAATTCTGGTAGCCACTGTGATTATGATTTGTACGAAGGTAAGGGCTGGAAAAAAAATAATAATTATTGAAAGGATTATTGATGAAACCACCAAGAGTTTTTATATCTTATTCACATCATCTATTTCGCTACTTACCCCGAAATGACAGGCATTCTTTATTGCTGGTCCAGCAACAAGGATACCCAACCTTATTATTATGTAAGCAACATTTAAAAGCGGTTTATTTATTATTTATATGATGATTGCCATAAGCGGTGCAATTATTTCTGGGTATTTATACAATCTTTGGTAAACGAGAAAATGGAGGCGAATTATGTGTAAAAAAAGAAAAAGAAGGGTATTCTGGACAGCAATACTTTCATTCTTATTTGTGTTTATATCCCTGGATATTATTAGTACTGGGAAAAAACACAAGCAATTTATATTTATTCATCCGGCATTGTTGGGTGCAGTAGCTAAATTCCCTGATACTTACTCTACTGTGGGTATTGCAACGTCTGAAGATCCTGAGCTGGGTGACCTTGCAGCACCTATAGACACGACGTTAACCTATGGACAGGTAGATTCCATTACAAGGCTTGCGATTCAGAGAGCAGGGGGATTGGACACCTTAATACAGCCGGACGATTGGGTAGTAATTAAGCCAAACATAGTGTCATACTATGGAAGGGGGGGCTTCATTAAGGGTCAAGATACAGACCTCCGAGTTGTAAAAAGTATTATCCAACAGTTGATAGAGGAAGGCGATGCCACCCATATTACCGTGGCTGAAGGTGGTGTTTGGCGAAAAGCATATCCAGATGATCCACAAGGTGGTAGCACAGATGGATGGAAAGTCCATTGGCCGCATTATGATAGCCTCTCTTATGAAGACATGGTTGCAGATTTTGATACTGCATATCCAGATATCACGATCGAATACGAGGATATAAACTATGAAGACTATACAGAAGACGTTCCTGTACCAGGTGGTGGACTTTCACTTGATGCTTACTCAATTCCGAATACTATACTCAATTGTGATATCTTGATTTCTGTTGCTGCAATGAAAACACATCACCGTACAGGGATTACATTAACACATAAGAATTATGTTGGCATTGCACCTGCAACTGTATACGGTCATGGAGCCTGGGGTTGGAGTAAAGGCGATGTCCCTCATGACAAAATAGAACGTTCAATTTGTGATCTTTTCTCCTACCATCCAGCTGACCTTGGTGTAATCGAATGCTTCTGGGGTACAGAGGGCTATGGCCCTCAATGGGGTGATCCTATAAAAAGGAACATGGTAATCGCAAGTATGGATCCAGTTTCTGCTGATGTTGTTGGTACCTATGTAATGGGACATAATCCCTGGGATATCGATCATCTACATTGGTCACACAATAAGGGATACGGAAACAACGAATTCGAAAACATCGATATTGACGGTCCTGAATTAGATAGTATAAAATATGATTTTGAAAAAGCAAAACATGAAGATATTAAAACCAATTTCAACCTTACTTTTTATTACGGCAGGGGCAACAGAACCTGGCTCATCAACGGGAAGTATAGCGGTACAGACCTGGATGAGGATTACCTTGGTGGTGAAGAAGTAACGATTTCACCAAAAGAGGGCGATGTCACTTCGGGTAATGTATGGACCAAATTTACCGATGTTGATGATTATATAAATCTGAAGGAATACTTGGATAACAGTGTAACAAATTGCATCACTTATGCATTTACTAAGATAATTTCTGATTCAGCAAAAACGGCTTATCTTCGATTTGGTAGTGATGATGGGATAAAAATATGGCTAAATGGAGAAGTTGTTTATAATAATGATGATACCGGAGATTTCTGGCTCGTTGAAAATGCGGACCCTGATCAAGGTAATTATGGTACAGCTGTCGATTTTGTGGTAGGGGAGAATAGTTTATTAGTAAAGATAAAAAATACCTGGGGAGACTATGGTTTTAGTATGTGTGTATGCGAGCCCGATGGAGACACTCCATTTTGGATTAACTATTACATAGACTTATTTGCTAGTATAAATGATGAATATGCGGCTGGTGGGCACATAAGGGAATTTAGACTATTTCAAAACTACCCAAATCCATTCAACCCAACCACAACCATCCAGTATGACTTACCCCAAAGATCAGATGTCCAGATCACCATCTACGATTTGCTTGGCAGGGAAGTGACTTCTCTTATGTCAGAAACTCAGGAGGCTGGTTTCAAGACGGTTCATTGGGATGCAAGAAATGTCCCAAGTGGGATGTATTTCTATCAAATCCGATCAGGGGATTTTGTACAGACTAAGAAAATGGTGGTTTTGAAGTAGATTTACTGCTTACTGGTGGCATACCGATTTTATGTAATGCTGTAAGTTGCTATATATTTGCAGTTACGCTACCACCCCATAGGACTTCTAATCCGTGGACATCAAGTTCTATTCACGTTCATAGTGCAATTTTATCATAAATCAATATAGTTATTACCAATGAAAATGTTGTGTCCAGTACAGCACTCCGATAATCGGAGTGGGATAAAATTCCAAAATCATGTACAGATGAGAGCGCAGCTCCTCAGCTTAGAATTCATCCATCCTGTATTTTTGCAAACCACCCCCCTATTCACTCACTGAGTGGACTTTTATTGAGGATTTGATGATTGTGATATGGTTCATAGAGAATTAACATCTTATAGCGGATATTTTTGCTCAAATATTTAACAAAATTATTGTGGGGGTGGTTAAAATTACATCGTCTTGATTGAGTTGGGTGCATTGTCGAAAGCCTGTGAAGTTTGAATCAATCAAGCCTAAAAAATGATAATATATAAGCTTACAACAACGAACCAACTTCGGTATCCTCAATCGGTATCCCGATCCGCAATGTTATGCCAATCCAGGGGGGCGGGTCACTATTAGTTGACTCTCTTATTATAGCGTCAAAACCCATAATAACTTCACAAGCTATTGTGATTATACAGCGATCAAATATTCATAGTGTGGAAAAATTGAACATTCTCCCGTTCCTACTGTCCAACTCAAATCATATTTTGTATTCGGTTAATGAAATTTAAATAGTAGGGAGGATAATTTTGAATTTAAATTATTGCTTAAATCATCAATTACCAAAATTAGACTGTTACCATGTACTCAAAACCATCGTTTTGATACTTCATTCCCATAATCAAAATCGATCAGATGTTTTTAGGAATTTGGAGATACTTCACAAATAGCGTACGTAATATATACGTATTCTCCATACTACTCAGTACTACTCTATACCGCTCGACCCATTTAATGTAAATCACGTTCGCTAATATCACTGCTCCCATCATCATATAAACCAACCAGTTCAATGATATTCCCTTCTTTGCTTTTATTAAATTGAATCCTAAAATAATCGAGGCCATCAAGCATAAATAAATCATTTCCAAGTGGTATCATCTCATATTCAGATCGTCCTTCACGCTTATAATATAAAGCACCTTTCTTTAGTGTGATCTTTCTTACATGATATTGTCCGGTATACTGTTTTAATGTTTTTACGTTGAGTATAACCGGATTAACTTTTATATCAATTCCCTTTTTCACCCACTCCAGTTTAAACTGAATATCCTCATTTGTTTCCATTTTTATTAATGAATCCAAAGCCATTGACCAAGCAACATCCAGAGCTTTTTCACGAGAAACTGGGATATGTGGAATTACACCTGTACCTTCCCAATCTGTACCTGTGAAGATACTTATGTGATTCCCATCAGGTATAGCTAATGTGATGTGAAGTTCTGGGAAACTGTGATCATGAGTTTTGTGAGCTGCTCCGGCAGTAGTATCACCAATTATTGTTGCGCGTTTGGAATGTTTAAGCGTATATGCCATGGTTTCCGCTCCTGAGCCTGTATCAAATGATGTAAGAATATAAAGTGGAATATTGGGCATCTGTTTACCTGGAACTTCAGCAAGTGTCCACCATTCAGTTGTTGTACCTTTCAATCGTTCAATTTCCGTTTCATAATGAATACTTGTATTAAAAAAATAACTCATTAGGAATTGAACTATTAATTGACGTCCACCTGGATTTTTACTTAAATCTATAATTATTGCTTTAGAATTTGAAAGATAGCTCATTGCAGCAGTTGCGGTTTCTTCACATAACTCTAGCCGGTCCATATAATTTAATTCCAGGTAGCCGATATTACCGGGAAGACGTTCCATTTTATGAAAACCATAGTTATTAAATTTTGCAGTTTTTACATAACTATCCCACCATTCATCGAATGCTTCTTCATCATTTCCCAGATCACGTTGTTCATTATAAACCAAAATCGCTAAATGCCTGTCGTTATGTATCGAAAGCATATCTTTCATTAATTGGTTTGTGAATTCTGACAAATTTGAAATATCGTCGTATTCTTTGTTTTCTAACTTGTTACGTAGATGGATTTCCCATGTTTTTGCTATTTTAGGGAAAACATAAAGTTCATTAAACTTTACAATAATCGTGTCAATAATTGCTACACGTTCTTTAGCTCCAATTGTAAAATCAGTTCCATTCTGAGATATTGCAGAACCAAAGAATATCATTATAAATACTAGTGATAAGATCAAGTTACGCAAATTCATTTTGTTCACCTCCAATTAGTTTAAAATGAAAAACGCGCCCCCACTGTCAATTGTGTCCATTTGTTATGTGATATCTGTTTAATTGAATCTTAGCTGAATGTTGCTGATTTTCTGATCAGCATTTGTAAACAGCTGAGACATCAATGTGGATTTATTGTATAAAAATTCATTAGTCATGCAGATTGAATTTTCGTTTTCGGTTGTAAGAACTTATGTAGCAACAATAGTACAATAAATATAAATCTAATTTAGTAAACTACATATCACCGTTTTAGACACATCATTCCCATAATCAAAATGAGATAGACGTTTATGGGAATTTGAGGGCTGGAGAGTACCAAAAAGGTATAGGTTATGATAGAAGTTAGATCGACCAAAACCCCTCACTAAGTCGACATGCTATTGTCAAGCATTGTCATATAAAATCCAAATATGGGGGCAGGTCAAGCCGTTTTTGGTTTATGCACAAATAGCCAATAGACAGGTATTCCTAGGACCACAGTCACGATGGCGCACATGGATTCGAATGGGCGGTTCATGAAGGCAACAACCATCAGTACAACCATAGACACAAGAAACAAGAGCGGAGTGACCGGATATCCCCATACCTCTACTGCCGTGTCATCCCCTATGTGTCTCCGGCGGGCAAGAAAAAGTCCCGTAACCGCCAAGGCCGGGAAAATGCTCAAAGCAAATCCCAAATACACCAAGAGCTGTTCAAACGTTCCAATTACAACCATAATAGATGCCAGGACACCTTGCAATATAAGAGACTTGCCGGGGACCTTAAAACGAGGATGCACATCAGCCACCCAGCGAAGGAACTGTCCGTTTTGTGCCATTGCCGAATACACCCTCGGACCTATCATAATGAGCGCACTCACGGTTGATAGTAGGCCGACTCCAACAAGAACACTCAGAAAATCCCCTGCCCAATCGCCAAACACTTTTCGCGTGGCAACTTCCACTATTGTCAGCGCTCCCTGTAGTTCGGAATAGGGAGCAGACCGGAATACAAAGAGATTGACCGTCACATACAGTAGAATAACAATTGCGGTTCCAGTGAAAAGAGAAACGGGAATGCTGAACCGCGGATTCCGCAGCTCACCAGCTATGTAGCTGCTGGCATTCCAACCGCTGTACGCGAACATAACCAGAAGTATCGCGGTACCCCAGGCTACATCTCCAGCGTGGCTCGTTCCGAAGGAAATGTTGGACCAATCTCCTGCCCCCGCTATCACCCCTGCCGCGCCCAGTCCAATAATCAACATAACCTTGACGCCAGTCAGAAAGTTTTGTGCGAAAGACCCTACTCGATGACCGGCGTAGTGTATCCCGGTGAAGGTCGCAATCATAAGAATCGCCATTCCTTTCTGGACGATGTGGCGCGATGTCCCCTCGGCAACCATCGGTTCCATTCCGAATGAAGCCATCAGGTAGAAGACACACGCTATAGAAGACGCTGCTATTGGCACCGAGAATCCCACTATCAAGCTTGTCCAGCCGGATAGGAAACCCACACCGGGATGAAACAGGCGGGACAAGTACAAGTATTCTCCACCGTTCTGGGGAATTCGAGTGGCGAGTTCGCCGTAACAGAGCGCCCCGGACAAAGCAATAATGCCACCAATTATCCAGCACAGAATGACCCAGCCGGAGTCTGGTAGCTGCGAGGCCACGATGCCGGATGTCGTGAAAATGCCAGTGCCGATCATGTTCGCGATAACATAGGCCGTGGCCGTTTTAACGCCAATCATCCGTGGAAGTCTACTGGTGCTACCCGTGTCACGCATTCTGCTATTCCTCGCTTCTGGGGTAGCACATCAGAATATCTTGCAAAGGCAGAAAGGTGAACATCTTGTCCACATCATACCTGATTCATATAGTAGCTCGAGAAGGTTCTCTCTGTCTAACTCATACAGAATAGGTGGCGATCCTCCTCTTAGAGGGTCCTGAATTATGTGTAAACGGTGATTTTCAGTCACTGTAAATTATCTTACCTTCCCTACTCGTGTACCGACTTTGCGTGGAAGGAAAGTAAATAATAAAATTATACATTTCAAAATCTTCTATTTTAACACATCATTCCCATAATCAAAATAGATTAGACGTTTTTGGGAATTTGGAGCCAGGGATGTTGGTTTCTAATTCAAGTCTTACTTGATTAATAACATCTTCCAGGTCTGGGTGAAATCATCTGATTTGATCTGGTAGAAATACATTATACATGAAGCGTCAATAACATTCCAGACAGTTGACTTGTTGAGTTATGCCTCAGAAGCTATTTGATCAAAGAGATCTACTGATATTGCAGGAAATGTCCGAAAGGAAATACTGGTCTCTTTGCCAATTGCAATAGATGCCTTAATTGCCTCTTCACTGCTAGGTAACTCAACGATGATAACAATATCATAACAGCCTAACAGAGCATAAATTGATTTTACTTTTCCACCTAGCTTTTCGAATATATCGTTACATTTTTCTGTTCGGTTAGCACTGATTCCTTTTACTCCTTCTGACGAATAGTTCCCAAACATAAAGTAAGTTGCCATGACTTCCTCCTATTTTTTAATCAATTTACATTATCACCTAGCAAATTGCTATTAATAGATATGTCTCCCTTACCTGCTACATTAATTGGACTACTGGTAAGCGAAATAACCACCGTTTCTGACACACCATTCCCATAATCAAAATGGATTAGACGTTTTTGAGGATTTGGAGTCTGAGTAGTGTCAAAATGTATTGGTTTTAGGAATGGATTTGATCTAGTAAAATAATAATGAGAAAATGAAGTCTCTCTCAATATATCAAGCTTATCATTTAATCATCATTTATGACTTCTCTACAGATCCAAAAGCGATTGCAGATGGATTGAATCCCTTAACGATTAGAAATACCGCAAAGACAATTTCAAATAGCCCCCCGGGGATAGATAAGTACTCCCCTATTCCAAAACCGAAAATCTCCAGTATGCAGCCCGCCATAAACACGGCATAACCAACGATTCCCCAGACAGATAAAAATCGTGGAATGAGGTTTGATTGATATAATAAATAACAAAACGGTAGACTACCAAGACTCAGGAAAAGCATAGCGATCTGATAAGCAAAAAAGTTCCCTTTAATAGCTAATGTACCTAAAGTTTCAAAGTAGCAAGCAAAAGGATTTGCAGCGTTTATATACTCCTGACTTAATGGTATTAGTAATAATAAACTGATTACACCAATAATCAGAATTATACCTTCAATAATCCTGAAACTTAAATACCCAAAAGCTATTGTTTTATTGTGCTGTTTTAAAATTGGAAGCAATAAAACTCCAATGCTGATTACTACCGCGGAATTGATAAGCATTAGGAACATTCCTATTAACGCCTGGGTTGTGTTTGCAGAAATATTAGTAAGATAATCCGGAGTATTTGTCATCGAATCTATTATTCCATTTCCCGGTCCGTAGGTACCGAACGCAGCTAAAAACAATATCCCCACAATTATTGCATTTCTTCTGAATGAAATCATTCTAATCCTCCAAGACTACTTTGATATGGTCATTTTCGATATAGTTAACTAAAATTAAGTTTGCTAATCCAGTTAATGCAAATACTAGTCCCAATTGTTTGAACAAACATTAGTCTCAATAACCCTCGTTTTTGACACACCATTCCCATAATCAAAATCGATTGGACGTTTATGAGACACTTTGGGCTGGGGAGTGGCGAAAAGGTATGGGTTTTGGTACAGATTGTTCTCCAGTGCGTTTTAGCTAAATATCATATGTAAATAGTGCCCTGTCAGGTTTTATAATAATGATTTACGGGTATTACTCCACTTCCTTCTGTACATTTATCACGATACCGCGGTTAGACTAGACAATCAACCTCAATCTATTTGAGACATTCCAATTGAGTCCCTGTAAAGCTGCCAAAAGATCAGTCTTCAAACAGAGCATCCATAATGTCCGTACCTATGCGAATCTCATTTATTTTTGCTGAATTCCCGTTGAGAATCACAGACATAGTCACAGCCTGTTCGGGAAAATGGAAGTTTGCACTAGTGAAGCAGTAAATCCCGCCATAGTGACCGATACCGCGACCATTCTCAATTTCAATTTCCATGAGACCAAGGCCCATACGTGATATGCTATCATTATGCATGTCTGCAGTAAATGTGTAAAAAGTCTGCATGAGATCGAGAGTCTCAGAATTCAGTAACTCTTCGTTAAATAATGCATCAAGGAATCGAGCTATGTCTAGTGAAGTCGAAATAAAACCACCATCCATCCGATCTGGACCCCCACATGCATAATGATCTATGTCTGTGAGATCTTTCATCAGCCCATTATCAAAGGTATCGTAATATCCACGCGAAAGACTTTGAGGCCGCTCAGTACCAGCATATGTATCCAACAGACCAAGAGGTGCGAGAACGAGTTGTTGGGCGGCTGCATAGCCTGAGCTATATTGAGTCATATGTTTGAGAACTAAGGCCAACAAGACGGTATTAGTATTTGAATAACTGAGATCCTCTCCCGGACTAAAATCTGCTGACTTGTCGTAGATACTTTCCAGTCTCTCTTCGGCTGATTCCTCGGTTTCTGTTAGATTTAATATCTCCAGATAAGACACGATAGTGAGGTGCTCTCTAATTCCTGATGTGTGATTAAGCAGCTGACGAATGGTAACTTTATTAGCATTATCGATCTCATCAGTAATGTTGCGGGGGATATACTTATTCAATTTTTCATCGATATCAATGATACTATCCTGGTGCAATTTCATGATAGCAGCGGCGGTGATCACCTTTGACGCACTACCTATACGTAATGTGTTACAGGCATTCATATCAATATCATTAGCAAGATCTGCTTTTCCGGCTGCGGCAGTCCAAGTCCCTTCAGGTGAAATGACAGTCAGGCTGACACCAGGTACACCTGCATCGATGAATTCGTCAATGATCCCCTGGTAACGCGCTGCATATGGATGGCTCATATCTGTTTGTAAAGAACACTCTACGGATACCGTCCTGTAATCTGCCTCATCACAATTTGTAAGTGCCAATATAAATAAGATGGTTAAACTGGAAATTGTTTTCACTTTTTTCATGGTATCACCCCTATTCGAAATCTAGTTTGATTTTTACACCCAATTCGAATAGGATGTGTGCAGAGAAAGGCATTTCTTTCTTTGGCTGCCATGGTAGCGCAGCCATCATTCGATATCCACTAATGATACTGTATTGCTTGTTCACAGCATATTCCAATCCAATACCCAGGGTCATATTTCCTAAAGGTCTCCCAAAGTGGGTTGTCTTTTCATATTCCCCATTTTCCAACTTATAAACTGGCCCTGGCAATATTGTGTGCTTGATCCCAATCCCAAGCAACAGTTCAGGGCGTAGTCCATTACTAAAATCATACCCCCAATCATAGCCTAGATTAATCATGATAGCATGTTCTTGATATCGATGATAATAATATCGACAATTGACATTTATGCTGGAGATGCGATTCCCTTTGGTTTTCTCTCGGAGTTCGGCACTGACCTGAAACCCAGGATGTATAGGAATTCGAATAAGTTTATATGATGGTAGCGACAGTGATTCACTCATTAAGTTGAAGCTAAGTGCTCGAGGAATGAATTCACCACGAATGTTTAGGGGTATAAGTAATAGTAATGCGATAAAAAGCTTCCAGCCTTCAGATTTTCTTTCTTTCAAAGTGAATCTCCGATTTAATTTCTTTAGCTAAGTTAATTGGGTAAAAAAATAAGATTAACAACAGATGGTTAGCAACACATAACATTCCTGCTCATTAATTACAGCACCGATTCCTTTTTGTATCATAAACCGCCGTTATTGAGACGCCATTCTTATAATCAAAATCGATTAGACGTTTATGAGACAATTAGGGCCAGGGAGGATCATAAAGGTATGGGTTTTGGTACAGATTATTTACTACTGTTGCCTTTAATCCAATATTGGGACGTGGATCAATTGAGTTCTTCCTTTTTTATCTCCCGTATTACCAAGTGTGTCACAGGAATATTCTTGCTGAGTGGGATGAATCCAAACTTGGTGACAAAGACCATCTCTGATAAAGTCGTCTCCAATTTTCTTACCCAGAAAGTTTCCAGGTCCAGATAGATATCGCCTTGGCAAAGTGAGCCACCAGCGACTTTCAACTTTCCTAATAGTCCGTACTTCATGAACATAGTCCAATTGCATTCTCCCCAATCGAAACCTACAATGGCACAGATTGCATCATCAACTATACTGAACCCCTTGAATTCAAGTATTGATTCACCAGGTTTGAATACAGAACCATCTTCAGCTAGTTCTCCTGGAATAGGTGATTCAACAAATGATTCCGAAAGGATGACCCTATCACCTATCATCTTTAGATCCTGAATACCTTTCCCTGTCTTAGATGGATCAGAATATTGAGTATAAGAATGGTAATACTGAAACGTGCTATATATCTGATAGCCGGCTTCAGATGATAATTTGGCTCCATTTTCGTCAACTAAATCCTTGAACCGAGACTCTGGAATACCATAAATCTGTCCATCTTTATCAAGCATCGCTTCGTCAAGCATTTGTGGATTGTAATCATACGACCAGCCAGTAAGAGAAGGGATCGATACTTCTTGACCACCATTGCTCTGAATATAATACCTGAGGCAGGTAAACTTATCAGCCTCTCCAACGTATGGATCTCCCGGATCAATCTTTAGATACAATTTATAGGCGTTAGCACTCATCCGTTTACCACTGGGCTTTCGTACTACAAGATCAGATTCAATAAGATAGTAATGCGTGTCCAAAGAGCGCTCTCCCACCAGATTATATTCCCGATTAAAGTCATCTATAATTTCTACTTGGGTGAATGTTTTATCAAAGCCCACGATTAATACAAATCCAATAATGAAGAGCTGCTTGGTGTTCATATTATTCTCCCGGTTTCACGTCGTCAAAGGAATGTAGTCCAGTCGTGTCTAAAACTAAGATGCGCATTTCATGTTTCCAAGGTTTAGATAACACCGCAGCTGTAGCAGCCTGCGTTTGATCATCTTAATGTAATCCGAGGTCTTCAGTTAGCAGTCTCAAAAACCCTCGTTTTTGAGACACCATTCCCATAATCAAAATCAAATAGACGTTTATGAGACACTTTGGGCTGGGGAGTTCCCAAAAGGGATGGGTTTGGGGATAATGGTATACAGATCCGACTTTGCTTGATTAGCTATAATCTTGACTATACTTTTGCTATAAGAATTCAAGCACTTTTTGTACGGTTAATCCAGCACATACGTAATTAGCGGGTCTTCTGTCTCTTATTCCGGTTCCTTCCTCTAAAAATTATTAACAGAAAGTCTGTATGACTAAAAGATTCTTTCAATCCTTTAATTCACTTTTCAATTCAATATATTCTATTCATTACTATCCGCTACAATTATTAATGCGCCGAAAATGTTTCGAATAGAAAACTTCAACCGCAGGCTGACTAATGGTAAGAAGGAGGCATCATGAAATCTTTTCATCAATATACAAATCCTTTAAGACTCATTTCTATAACCTGCTTAATAAATATTAGTTTTGTAAATGTAGCTATGGGAGATGAAACCAAATGGATTGCTGTAGGTAACCTACATGACTGGTATTCCAGCGCTGGTAGCGAGATCGAAGTTGGCCGCACCCATCAGATTCCCGACCAACAAGACGGTTTGCGATGGCCCGCCCAATACGAATGGCAGGACACCAAAGCAGCCAAGGCATTGTGGATTGGAGCTACTGATTACTACGACCCTTTGGTAGGCCAGACTTTCGACTATAAAGTTATCCATGTTGGACCCCGTGTCTTAAATGAAGTAAACGAAATCATGCCCCAGGAATTCAGGTTGATTGGCCGTTTTGATCACCCAACCGTACTGGTCGATGGTTTTCCAAGTTCAGATATGATTCATATGGATGTGGTAGACGAAATCGCCCCGACACTTGCTGCGGATAGGCTACTGTACAATGTAGTCAATACCGCGATAGGTATTACCATGACCAGAAAGATTTATGCCTTCACCAATCAGAATCATAACAATTATTTTATCTATGATTATGTTTTTAAAAATACCGGTGTTATAGACAATCAAGGGACTTTTTATCAGCAGACGCTTGATAGTTTAATGTTCTTTTTCCAATACCGGTACGCCATAGCGAAAGAAGCCTGCTCCTACGGTTATTCTTGGTTACCACAATCAGCCACCTGGGGTCGTAACACGATGAACGATGTTATTGGCGAGGATCCAAACTCAAATGATCCGTTCCGGGCACTTTATTCCTGGCACGGGCTTCATTCTGGTGCAGGATTTGATAATATCGGGGGACCGAATGCCTGGGGAGATGGTCGACTTGGTGCAGCTCAATATGTGGGCGTCAATACGATTCATGCTGATTTATCAAATGCTGATCATTCCGACGATCCTTATCAACCTACCACAACCATGTATCAGGATTCGGATGGACCGATTCAATCAGGAAATGATCAATTCAACGCATTGAAAATGACCGCTGAATATGCCGCCATGACAGCGGGGCACCCATTATTATCCCATGCCGAAGAAGTTGGAGACCTTCCTGCAAATGATTTTGGTCCTACCGGTGGTGGATACTCACAGACTCAGGGATTCGGTCCCTACACGCTCGCTCCCGGGGATAGTATTCATATAGTACTGGCAGAAGGTGTGTCGGGATTAAAACGCACGTTGTGTTATTCCATTGGCGATGAATGGTTAAACGGCAGTGCGCCTTACACCTTACCCGATGGATCGACCACAGATGATGCCGATGAGTTTAAAAACAGTTGGGTATATACCGGACAGGATTCCATACTACAAACTTTCCAAAGGGCGATGGATAATTACAATTCCGGTTTTACTATTCCTCAACCACCACCACCACCTGCTATATTTGAGGTAATATCCGACACTAACCAGATTGTTCTTTCCTGGGATGATAATGCAGAATCACATCCCAATTTTGCCGGTTATAAAATTTATCGTGCAATCCATAGATCCGATACTGCCTTTGTGGAAATCTATGACGGACCAGCCGGGATCAATCAATTTAGTGATACGACGCCGATCCAAGGATTTGATTACTACTACTACATAATAAGTTACGACGATGGTTCAACAAATGACATCGAACCAGGCGTTCCATTAAGGAGCAGTTTGTTTTGGACGAGAACATCTCACCCTGCTTTCTTACGTGATGTCCCGGTTTTTAATGCCGATATATATGTTGATCCAGCTGGTAACGATGAAAACAGTGGCCTCACTCCCGATGATCCTTTCCTAACTATTACAGCAGCAATAAATAGAATTGCCATATCTAGCCTGAATCCTAACACTATTTATTTAAGTGAAGGAACTTACAGTCCATCCTCCAACGGCGAGGACTATCCCTTGAATTGGAAATCATTTGTTAACTTATCCGGGATAGGTGCAACGACTACGATTTTAGACGCGGAAGGACAAAGTGGCATTCTCAGTAGTATTAATGTCAACGAGTTCTTAATTGAAAATTTAACCATCAGAAACGGTGCAGCAGACCAGGGCGGCGGCATTTATTGCAGCGCCTCAAATCCGATCTTATCGAATGTAACTATTAGTGAGAATTCAGCCAATAACAGTGGTGGTGGGATTTCTGTTATCGACAATAGTACTCTAACGCTGTCTAATGTGACTATTAAGGAAAATTATGCTGGCAATCGTGGCGGAGGGATCTATATATCTGAGAATTCTAGTATGAGTCTTGACAGTGTAAATCGTTGTAATATATTATTAAACACTGCCGGCACAGTGGGCTATGATCTAAGCAGCAATATGACGATTTTTGGTGCGGCACCAGCGTTTCATTTAATTGTGGACACTTTCACAGTTATGTATCCCAACGATTACTATGCCTATCCATCTGAAGTGTTTATGCCTGATATTTTTAATGGGGTAGTAGACCAGATCGAAGCCGACCTGTATGTTGCTCCAAGTGGAGACAACAATAACAGCGGCCTGGCTCCGGATGATCCTTTTCAAACAATCACTCACGCTTTCGAAAAGATCATTGCTGATAGCATTCATCCACACATAATCTATCTGGCCGAAGGAAATTACGGACCATATACTAATGGTGAAAACTATCCCTTATATGGTAGAAGTTACCTTTCTCTTTCCGGTGCAGGAGAAGGCTTGACGATATTAGACGCTGAAGAAGAAAGCCGGATTTTTTATTTCGATAATGATAGTGACTTGATGATCGAGAATTTGACGATAAGCAATGGTGTCGGCGGAATGCATTTACAGCGTTATTCTGATATAGCACTAACTAATGTGACGATTAGTGATAACTCTGCAAATTCAGGTGGTGGTATTTATTGCAACTTTTTTTCAACGGTGTCTTTGAATAAAGTGACAGTAAAAAACAACACTGCTAATTGGTATGGCGGTGGGATTTGTTTAACTTTTGGTTCCGTTGCTTATTTTGATAGTATCAATCGGTGCAATATTTTCTCAAATAGTGCTAATGATTCTGGGAATGATTTATATACTAGTGGGGATGCTCCCACAATCAATGTAGTGTTGGATACATTTACCGTTTTATACCCAACGGAGGAGTATGCATCACCCTTAGACAATTATACATTTGATATTATGAATTATAAAATATATCAGGCCGAAGCAGATTTATACGTTGATCCAGCCGGTAATGATGAAAACAGTGGTCTTGCTCCGGAAAGCCCTTTACAAACGATAACCCAAGCGCTGGCAGTAATTTTTGCCGATAGCACACGGCCACATGCAATTCATCTGTCCGAAGGCACCTATAGTCCTTCAACTACTGGAGAAAGCTATCCATTAAATTGCAAGAGTTATGTATCACTGGAAGGTACCGACGAAGAAATGACGATTTTAGCTGCTGAAGGGCAGTCTGGAGTGCTGTATTGTTTCAATGCGAGTGAGCTAAGGATCGAGAATTTGACGGTCATGAACGGTATGACAGATTATGGTGGCGGATTATATTGTGAAGAATCGAGTCCGATCATATCAAATGTGAGTTTTACCGGGAATTCTGCAAATTCTGGTGGTGCGATCTACTGCGTAACCAATTCTAATCCTATATTACGTGAAGTGACTATTCATAACAATTCCTCCGAAAAGGGTGGCGGGATTTATTGTGAATCGGCTTCTCCATCATTAGAGAGTGTGCTGATTGCAGAAAACACAGCTGGGACCCATGGTGGAGGAATATATTGCATGACTAATTCTAACCTTATTATTGACAATGTCACTCTGAGTCAGAATAATGCTGCAAGTCGTGGTGGTGGAATATACTGCTCGGAATCGGATCCAGTTCTTAAATCTGTAATCATTATGGAAAATTCCGCTCGCTACGGTGGTGGGATTTACTGTACCAGTTCTTCCAATCCAGTGTTGGCTAGTGTTACCATTACCGGGAATACAGCTTCTTCCCGTGGTGGTGGGATCAACAGCGCACAATATTCCAGCCCAACGATTATAAACTCAATACTCTGGAGCGATGTACCAGATGAAATCCGTGATCCTATGGGATTAATAAATGTGTTTTTCACTGATGTTCACAGTGGTTGGGATGGCGAAGGTAATATCGATGCTGATCCTCTATTCACGGATGCGGAGAACGGAGATTTCAATTTACAGGAGGGTTCCCCATGTATCGATGCCGGAATTGACTTCTTTGTCTTGAATGGGGACACCCTGGCAAATATCCCAAGTACATTATTCAATGGCAATGCACCTGATATGGGAGCAATTGAATCAGAATTCTTTGCAGCTATTAGAGATCAAGTGGTGTTACCTACCGAGTTCGTCCTCTACCAAAATTATCCCAATCCCTTTAATCCTCTAACAACCATTCGATATCAACTGCCATTTGCCACGGATGTGCAATTGGTTGTGTTCGATATGTTAGGACGATATCTTATTACTTTGGTTGATAAACATATGGAACCTGGATATAAAATGGTTATTTGGGATGGTAAGAATGAATTCGGTCGGAATATAGGTTCTGGTATGTATTTCTACCAAATCAAAGCAGATAAGTTTGTGCAGACCCGGAAGATGGTGCTTCTGAAATAATTTTCCAGAAAAAAATTATAGAAGTTTATCTA
>CAYTPW010000027.1:0-45867 GCA_964439935.1 uncultured bacterium
GTTCTGATCTTAAATCGAAACGAACTGCTATTAGTACCGCAGGGAATAGACAATTGCACCAAGAATGAAACCACCGGTCGCACCATAAAGCGTCTTCTGCATTCTGGTTCTCCGCACTTGAGCCTTATACGTTTTCAAGTAAGCAGCTTTCTGGTTTTCATCCAGATCATTGATCTTCTGCCAGCGCCGGGCAGGAACATTGACATCTCCAACCAACGCCCAGCCCAGGGTTATCGGTACAATCAGCGATCCTAGAAATGGACTGCAGGTACCACAACCAGCTCCTGCACAACCGGGTCTCAACAGCCATTTTTCATTATCGACATCGTTACGGGCATCCCGCAAAGCTGATGTATAGCCATCACTACCCCAGAAAGCCTCCGGACCGACAGTCCGTTTTCTAACCTCATCCCAGTAGGGCTGAATATTAGATATCATCTGGTCAATCTGTTGGCCCACATCCGTGGTCGATGACCTATTTCTCTCAGCACTGGCTGCTACAGGTTGTGTCTGTTCCAGAAACTGCTGTGCGATTAATTGCATGCCAGGAGTCAGTACATAATCAATCTCCCCCCGGAAATCCCGGCTGGCCGTCCGCAGGATTTTACCACTTTCAACATCGATGGAACGCACATTAATACTGTAGGTCGACCCGATCAGACCGATCGACCCCACAATTATTTCTTCGGCACCAAGCATCTGACCCATTTCAACAGCACATTCGTTGCTGGAGCAGCCGGTTTGCTGAAAACCCTGCTCGATCAAGACCGATTCCATGCTGGAGCGGTCAATATAGACATTTTCATTATCCAAAGACTGGATTTCAGTCCGGAAGCGTTCGCTCAGAGCCAGAGCTTCGCCAGCCCCTAGATTTATTGGTTCAAAATCAATTACGGCCACCGCTTTTTGAGCGCTGATCTGACAGACCATTAATGCAAGAATCAAAATATTGAATTTGTATAGTTTTTTCATATTACCAATAATTCTTTAACCGGATTACCGGCAATATACTAAATATTCAATTACCGGACTAGATCGACATCAGTTGAACTACATTTTTCAATGTCGTTTAAGATATTGTATATAGTATTCTTGCCGTATAACTCGGAATTTGCCTACCTTTCGTACTTATAAATTGAGGAGTTTCAATGTCCAGCAACAATCTGCCTGAGATTACGGTCAAAGCTTTTATTTTGGGAATTGTGTTATCGGTGGTTCTGGCCGGTGCGAATGCTTACCTGGGGCTGTTCGCCGGAATGACCGTTTCCGCTTCGATACCGGCAGCTGTTATATCAATGGGGATCCTGAAATTATTCCGCCGTTCAAATATACTGGAAAATAATATTGTTCAAACGGCTGCTTCCGCCGGAGAATCACTGGCAGCAGGTGTCATTTTTACAATACCATCCCTGATCCTGATGAATTATTGGGGTGAATTTGGTTTCAATCAATACTGGACGATTACCGGAATAGCCGCTACCGGCGGATTGATCGGTGTACTGTTTACCATACCATTACGGCGGGCTCTGATAATTGAAGAACAGTTACAATTCCCGGAAGGGATTGCCACAGCCGAAGTACTGGCGACCGGTGAGAGTGGTGCAACCGGCCTGAAATACCTGGTACAGGCTGGTCTGGCAGGCGCGTTCTTCAAAATTGCAGGTGAATCAGCGATGGTCCTTTGGTCTGATATTTTGACAGCCACCAAACGGATTGGAAATTCTTTTGCTAGTTTTCAATTAAACCTGTCGCCCGCGCTGGTATCAGTTGGATATATAGTTGGCCTGAATATTTCATTGCTGGTGTTCAGCGGAGGCGTAATCGGGCGCTGGATATTCCTACCGATTCTGGCCCCTGGTTATATCGATCAGATCCCCCTGGCCGATCTGGCCAATCCCGCAGATGCAGTTAACTGGTTACATAATAATGTAATCAAATATATCGGCGTCGGTGCCATGATTGTCGGTGGATTGTGGGCACTGATCAGTTTGCGCTCATCGCTGGGGAAAGGTATTCGTTCCGGTCTGGAAGTATATGAAAAAGCCAAGCGAGGCGCTAATGTCACTGTTGAGCGGACCGAGATGGACATGCCGATGAAATGGGTCGGGATTTTGTTATTATTTTCGATAATTCCAATCTTTGCTATTTACCTGACTGTAGTAAAAAGTTTTGCCCTGTCTGCTTTCATGGCTATTCTGATGTTGATTGCCGGATTTCTGTTCTCGGCCGTGGCCTCTTATATGGCTGGTCTGGTCGGTTCTTCAAATAATCCCATATCTGGAGTGACTATCGCCACTGTGCTTTCATCATCCCTGTTATTATTCATACTTCATAAAGGAGGAGTAAATGTGGGACCGGCTGCAGCTATTTTCATTGGGGCAGTCGTCTGTTGTGCCGCCGCGATCGGTGGTGACAATCTGCAGGACCTGAAGACAGGTTATATTGTTGGGGCAACGCCCTGGAAGCAGCAGGTGATGCAGGCAATTGGCGTCTTATCGGGATCAGTGGTAATGATGCCAGTGCTGTGGATGCTCCACAAAAAATACGGCATTGGCGGTGATGCTCACCTCGCAGTTGATCTCCAAGGTCATGCCCTGGAGGCACCCCAGGCCAGCCTGATGGCAAATATTGCCCGGGGGGTATTCAATCAGGATCTACCCTGGAACCTGATTATAATTGGATGCATAATGGCAATATTAATTATTACTTTGGATAAGCAACTGGAACTCCGTGGGTCTACTTTCCGAACACCGATTCTGGCAGTGGCAGTCGGCACTTATCTACCTTTTCATTTATCAACACCAATCTTTATTGGTGGACTGCTATCCTATATCACAATTGGAAAATTATCACCCCATGGAAAGGATGACATCAACCAGAAAGGCCTATTGATTGCATCCGGATTAATCACTGGAGAAGCATTGATCGGAATTCTACTGGCGGTTCCCCTGATGTTGAATGAACTGTTCGAATGGACCCTGCCAACCGATTATGCCCTGTTTGCCGAAGAACCGCTTGAATACTGGCCTGGTCTGCTGGTTCTTGGTGGTATTTGTTACTGGCTCTATAGAATCGCCGGGAGCAATAAATGACGCTCGATCCCCAGCTTCTAAAACGACTGCCCAAAGTAGAACTGCACTGCCATCTTGATGGAAGTCTGCGGATTGATACAATTCTTGAACTGGCCCAAAAGGATAAAGTTGAATTACCCACCTACGATAAGACAGAGTTGATCCGAATCCTTACTTCCCGACAGCGCTTCAGCTCCCTTAACGAATATCTGGAATTATTTGAGATCACGCTTAAGGTTCTACAGACGCCCCACAGTTTGGAGCGTGCAGCCTTCGAATTAATTGAAGATGTAGCCGATGAGAATGTACGGTACATTGAGGTAAGGTATTCACCGATCCTGCACGGGGAAAGTGGTATGACACCGGAGGAATCGATTAAAGCGGTGTACAAAGGATTGCTGCGTGGTGAAAAGGAGTTCGGTGTTAAATCCGGTATCATCGTCTGTGGTATTCGCGATATATCACCGGAAAAATCACTGCGGTTGGCGAAACTGACTATCCAGTTTAAGAATAAAGGGGTTGTTGGTTTTGATCTCGCCGGAGCAGAAGAGAATCATCCTGCCAAGGATCATCGGGAAGCATTTTACCTGATTCTGAACAATAATATCAATGCCACCCTGCATGCTGGTGAAGACTTTGGGCCAGCATCGATTCACCAGGCCCTCCATTACTGCGGCGCTCACCGTATTGGTCACGGCACCCGCCTCAAAGAAGATCTCGATCTGATGAATTATGTGAATGATCACCGGATCACACTGGAGATCTGTTTAACCTCTAATTTCCAGACCCAGTCCGTTAAACACAAAGATTCCCATCCTTTACGCTATTATTATGACCGCGGTCTGCGAATCACCTTGAATACGGACAATCGACTGATGTCAAATACTACGCTGACCAAAGAATTCATGATCGCAAATAAACATTTCGGCTTCACCCGACACGATTTTCGTGAGATTACGATCACAGCCATGAAAAGCGCCTTTCTGCATTACGCTGAGCGTAAAAAACTGATCCGCAGCATCGCCGATGAATTGGAAGGTAATTTTGGACTGATGCCAGAGTATTTTTAATTCTGTTGCCTGTTGAGTTATTAGATTGTGATGCACAAGCTGCACCAGCGTGAATTCACTTTCTGAGTTAGAGGATAACAGAGTCTGCCTTTGTATTCTAGTATTAAAAGAGTGGTCATTTGCAGTCTTCCCCAGCGACTGCGTAATCAGCTTGAACCAGGTTTACGCTTTATCCTGAAATGGCTGTATTACGGTAAGCGGCACCACTGTCCGTGCTGCAACTCCAGCATCCGTAAATTCGTCATAAATGATAGTATTTGTCCCGCCTGCGGCTCAGGCAAACGCCACCGGTTTCAATGGTTGATACTCGATCGGGAATATGGTTTATTCAGGACAGCAAAATCAGTGTTGGATATTGCTCCTATGAGGTTCTTTCAGGATCATTGTGTCAGAAAGACTGAATTAAAATACCGAAGCGCTGATTTGGATTCGGATATTGCAATGGAGAAATTCGATTTGACCACGACCCCCTATTGTGATGCAGAATTTGATTTTATCCTTTGTTCACATGTGCTTGAGCATATTCAAGATGACCGGAAAGCAATAAGTGAAATGCATCGGATTCTTAAACCAGGCGGTGCAGCCATTATTCAAGTCCCCTTGCAGGATGAACCAAACTACGAAAATCCCGAAATAAATTCACCCGAAGCCCGACTTATCCATTTTGGCCAAAGCGATCACATGCGAATTTATGGACCGGATATTAAGGATCGATTTGATGCTTTAGGTTTTCAGATCCAGATCAAGAATTGTTACGCCATGTTTACTGAAGACGAAATTGATCTTTTCGGACTGGATAAGACAGAAATCTTGTTTGTTGGTAACAAGCAGCGTTAGTATAATTTGATTCACTAATTATGCTTAATAATAAAAAGATTTGTGTTGTTCTACCGGCTTACAACGCTGATAAGACTTTGCTTCAAACCTATCAGGATATACCAGCGGATGTAGTTGATCGAATAATCCTCGTGGATGATGCCTCAACAGATCAAACTTTTATTTTAGCCAAAGAATTACCGATCGATGCTTTCCTACACCTGGAAAATCTCGGCTACGGGGCCAATCAGAAAACCTGCTATGCCAAAGCGCTGGATCAGGATACAGATATCATTATTATGTTGCATCCCGATTATCAGTACACACCTAAACTGATTGTCAGCATGGCAGCACTGATCGCCTACGATGTCTATGACCTGGTGCTGGGTTCCCGGATCCTCGGTGACGGAGCGCTCAAGGGTGGCATGCCCCTCTATAAATATATCAGTAACCGAATATTGACCCTGCTGCAAAATCTGATGGTCGGCAAAAAATTATCCGAATATCATACCGGTTACCGAGCCTTCAGCCGCCAGCTGCTGGAAACGGTCCCCTATCAGGAGAACAGCAACGATTTTGTCTTTGATAACCAGTTTATAGTTCAAGTAATTGCTGGAAAATTCCGAATCGGCGAAGTATCCTGCCCCGCGCGTTATTTTCAGGAGGCCAGCTCGATCAATTTCATTCGCAGCCTGCAATATGGTGCAGGCTGTATGTGGGTGTCGTTCCGTTTTCTGCTACAGCGGCTGGGAATTGTAAAATACCGGCTTACCAAATTCAATCTGGAGTAAAATGCTGCGATTGGACCGCCTGCCGTACTTGTTTTTTACCCTGATTAACTGTCTGTTTGTTTATAAATATTCCAGTCGTTTTCTACCCGATGCCTGGTTATTGACGATTGGCTACTTAATTATTAGCTGGCTGTTGCTTTTTGGCCTATTTCGAATACCAGCCAAATTTTATTCAACTAAAATACTTTTCACGTTACTTGCTTTCTATCTTCTGGTTGCGACCATTGTTCTATATGTGATTAAAATTGATAGTCTGAACGTAGACCGCTGGTCGGTTATCGCCGTTTTTTGGGAGGCAGTATTTAATGGCGAATTTCCTTATGCCGCTAAATCAATTCATGTCAATCCGCCGGGACCGTTTCCATTCTATTTCATAATTGCTCTTCCGTTTCATCTACTGGGTGAAATCGGTATAATGACGATCCTGGGAGTTTTCGGTCTGACTTACCTGCTGCATACTCGCGTCTACTCAGTCAAAAGATTAATTATTGTACTCTGCTTCTGCATGACCTCCCCAGCACTCCTGTGGGAATTAAGCGTCCGAAGTACTGTATTTATCAATATTGTTTTGATTTTACTCTATTTGTTTTGGTTGGAAAAACGCAGCCAGATTAGTAGAAGATATCAATTGGCAGATGGACTAATTGGTGGCTTATTGTTATCAACACGGGGTATTGTGGCGATTCCCTATCTGGCATTTTTCAGCTTCAATTATCTCAGGAATCGTCAGTGGCGGACTCTGATCATCAGCGGTATAGGGATAGGTATAGGATTTATTGGAACCTTAGTTCCCTTTATAATCTGGGATTATCGGTTATTTTCAATTTTCAATCCAATCACACTACAGGCCGGATTTCTGAATCTCCCGCTGTTGATCATATTTTTCATCGGCACAATTATAATCAGTTATAAAACAAAAAATTTACGGCAGTTTTATCGCTATCTGGCATTGATATTAACGGCCGTAATAACTGTAGCATTCTTTAAAACAATTTTCCAATTCGGTTGGGACATCGCTCTCCACTCCAGTGCTTTTGATATATCCTATTATATATTGGCCATTCCGATATTAATTCTGGCCTGGTTTGACAGTGAAAAAGATGATTAGTGTTTGATAACAGTTATTTTTGCGACATCGTTCAAGCTTTCGTCATCATAAACAAAAATTAAATAAACGCCGCTGCCGACCAAGTCATCCTCGTTATTCCGGCCATCCCACAGAGCCTGATAACCCCGAATTGCTGGATCACCTGCTTCAATGGTTCGGACAACCTGTCCAGATACAGTCATTATTTTCAGAGAGTTGTTATCCCTGACACCATCAATTACCAATGGTGCTGACGCTGGCAGATGATAAGGACTGGGAAATAGCTTAAGTTTTGTGGTCTTGGAGACTCGCTGGGCAAATGGGATCTTCAGACTGTTCAAGCCCCGTTTGCTGGTGATATAGGCCAGCCCCTGTTCCCCATCAAAGTCAATATCGGTTGCGTTATTGGAGAGCAACATCGAATTCTCGAACCGCAGGCCGGCAACGTCTGGCCAGTAAGTGGTATTCTCCAGCAGCACGTTTACACCTTCCTCTGGTGAGATGGTCCAGGCATTGCCCCGGGGATCAAGTTTAACTCGCGATCCTTCACCGAAGGTTATATTCGGGAATCTTGGATCACTGAGATTACCCAGAGGATTCGTCATTGAGTTATTCAGCGCTCCCCAGGATAAACCTTCTGGTGTCAACAGATAGAGCACATCTTTCTCGTTGATGGCAATTGACCAGATATTCTCTCCTTCTTTTTCCAGTGCCCAGTCAAACTGTTCCGGGGAAGTCGGATCACCGGTGTAATCCAGAAGCGCCAAACCGCCATTATTGACGCCTGATGGATATTCTTCCAATGTCAGAGAACCGATCCAGACCCGCCCCCAGCGATCGAAAGCCAGGGCATCCGGACCAAGTCCCAGGGTCAATCCGCTTTCAAGAGCACTGTAATGACCCCAGGTACCGCTTGGATTACGCACATGGATTGGTATCAACTTGGTTGTAACATACGTATCCGCTACCCATAGATTCCCCGACGGATCAAATTCCAGGTCTTTAACAACCATATACTCGTCAGCATGGTAATCCAGCACTGCGGTATCAATCAGCGTGTATTCCGTTGGATTATCAATATCGATTATGATTATGCCACCGCCATGCTGTCCATGACTGGTATTTACTACAGGATGGGTTCCCCTGACAGCACAGTAAACTAGTCCATCTGGTCCCTGCTCCAGATCAGCAATAAAACCTCCAAAATCAATCGGAAGTGTATCTGCAATGTAGTAACGATAATCATAATCAAAAGTTGTATCAATCGCAGTTATATTGACATGTTCAACGATATTGCGCCAGCCCTGGTGCTCCTTAATTGCCAGGCCGAATTTCGACCCGGCTACTACCCGTCCGTCCTTGAGCACGGTAACCGCACTGAATTGGTTGGTGACTGGAGTATTGGGAATATAGCGATTCATTCTTCTGGCATTTGTATCAACTACTGCCAAACCAGCTCCCGTTCCGGCAACTATCAAATTGTCGGCTAACGGTAATAGATTTTTGAGAGAATAATCGGTATTAAACTGCCAGTCCTTGGCTGTTTCGGTCAACTTAATGAATGTTCGATTCAGGATTCCCCAGTATTCTCCATTCGGGGTCTGGACTATATCCTTGAACAGATAGGAATTGGCAAAATAATCCCACTGCCAGATCAATGCCAGATCGGGCAGGTGCATCAAGTAAACAATGCGATCATTAACAAGCAGAAGTTCGTCGCCGTAACGCTGCAAAGTAGTAATATTCCCACTCAACTCTGGTATCTGTAACCAATTATTCGGATCTTTCAAATTATCGCGCTTCCAGTCACCTTTCAACAGGCCATAATCGGTAGCGACCCAGATATAATCACCATGAATTGTAACGCCGGCGATGGTATTAAATTCCGTAGGCCAGTTACGGTATACATCGCGGTAAATAAATTGGCCGTCCTGGTACCTGAACTCAATCAGGCCAATATCCTGGTTCTGATGGAAAACTCCGTAGACCAGGGAGTCGCTAGTGGCGAAACCGGTTATTTTAAAAAAACCGAAATCTGCAAAATCATTGAGGGATTGCTTTTTCCATAAATCATAAACCTGGAATAATCCATCCGGCTCACCGCCGCCCAACCATAAATTGCCGTGGGGATCGATTGCAATCGACTGAATATCCGTTGTCACCAATCCGTCAATATTTGTCAACGAACTAAAGGTTTTGGTATTTTGGTCAAATATCAGTACACCCCCACCGGTTGCGGCCACGATCGTATCACCGTATTCCACCATCGCCCTGATATCCAAGTCAGAGGTATAGGATTCCCATTCACCAACCCGTACCTGGGCGGTGATTAGCGAGAACAAAATTGATATCAGGATAATGCGTTTAATATTGTTATCCCTGGAATGGAGTAGGAATAAAACATAGGATGAAAATAACCAGACAGGCAATACCAATCCATTTATCGTTTTGTTTCAGGGGCGTCTCGATGTCCAGGATCGGTGGATGTTTAGCAGTGCGCATTAAGATTAGAATCAGGACCGCCCAGACCAGCCAGTTTAAGCTCAAAAAGCTTAAGGGAATCAAAGCCAAGAATACAAACCAGGCATATTTATTATGTTTTTCACCCAGTAGTGCATAGGCAATATGACCGCCGTCCAACTGTCCGATCGGCAACAGGTTCAGCATAGTAACCAACAAGCCTATCCAGCCGGCAAATGCAATTGGATGCAACAAGATATCCTGGTTATCCCCAAGTCCCGGGTGAGTAAGTATGACTAACAATTTCATTAACAGTGAATCGCCAAGTGTGAAACCGGCAAAATCACCGGTCATTTCCATCACCTCCGATTTTATTAATCCAATGATCAAAGCAGGTACGGCGATGACGAAACCGGCGATCGGCCCAGCGGCTCCGATTTGCAGCAGGGCGTCCCGTCTGTAAATCGGTGATTTGATCTTGATAAATGCACCGAAAGTGCCAATCATGGTTGGCGCTGGGATGAAATACGGCAATGTCGCATCCACCCGGTGTTTACGGGCAAAATAATAATGTCCTGATTCATGAAAACCGAGGATCAGCAGCAGCGTAAACGCAAACGGAAATCCGAGCCACAGATCAGTAATACGAGCTACCGGATTTCCACCTTCCATCAAGCTTCCTGCCAGCAGAGTTGTTAAGATTGTAAGTATAAATAGTACCAGATTGATGCGTGGTATCCTGGGTATCCGCAGGTTAATCACTTTTTCTTCGGTCACCTGGATCCGGATACTTTCGCCATCATCGCTCACATCAAATTCATAGGGTAGCGTTTGGAGCTCACGGCGGATATCGACAATCGTTGCAGAATTACGTAGCTTGCCAGTCACCAGCCAAAACTGATCTGACGATCCGATCTGGCGTGGTAAAAACAGTGCGTCAATGCTGTTTAATATTTGTTTAACATCATATTCTGTCATCGGGTTACCTTATACAGTTCCACTGAAAGATTGTTTCGTCATCCACCACAGATTGCGATAATAGCTGAAATTGACCTTTATTTATACCTGTAAGCTTACGAATTTCCCCTATGAAGAAAATCTTGATTTTAATCACCGTTTCACTGCTTTCAGCTCAGTCTGAACCTCCTCTGTTTAATATTGAAGCCCGCACCAGAGTACTGGATAACGATATTCTGCAAGTGGTGGTTCAAGTCGATAATAATACCGAACTGTCAGTCGTCAGCCTAGAAGGTTTTATTACAGTTTATGACACACAATTGAAAATTGCTGAAGAAAAACACCTGGTCCTGTTGAATAAATACGAGGCAGAATTAAAACCATCGGGCAGCATTTCACGATCTGTGAATTTCAAACATAATCCGCGACTGGCGTTTACCTACGTTTTTCATATCAGCCGGCTGCAATTCATTGGTGATCACCGCAGTTATACCTACCACCCCGCTGCTGGCCTGATAAGAATCGATTAATCGTTGGCTGCGCAGAAAACGAAGAATTATGTTGGCCAATGATCGTTCTTTTACTCAATTAGATATAATTATAGAAATCAAAGAAAATTAATTACCGATGAAACTCAAAACCAAAATTCTCATTCTGATAGCAGTAAGTATTTGTTTCTGGAGCTGTGAAGATAAAAAATCCGATCCTGAGCGTGGTACTATCGTCAGTTCCAGCACGATAATTTCCTATCAAGCCAGTGATATTGAAGCCTACCTCGCACTCTCTGAAATGGATATCCAACTGAGTGATATTCATGGCGTTGAGGCCATCAAAATAGTATACGAAACAATTGATCCGCACAATAACGGGACTACCGCTTCAGGTGCTTTTTTTCTGCCGCTCGAAACAATCAATCCGCCCCTGTTAAGTTTACAGCACGGTACCGAGACTGAACGCGACCGTGTTGCCTCCGTCAATCCGCTTAATTCGGTGGAGGGATTCCTGGGATTAATCATGGGTGCCATGGGCTATTGTACCGCCGTACCTGATTACCTGGGATTGGGCGAATCGGATTTGTTGCATCCGTATCTGCATGCTAAGTCTACAGCAACTTCCGTCATCGATTTCCTGCGGGCGGTCCGCAACTACTGTGATAAGAATGAAATTGGTTTGAATGATCAACTTTTTCTGACCGGATATTCTGAAGGTGGTTATGCCACCCTGGCTGTTCACCGGGAAATCGAAGAAAATTACACCGATGAATTCCAGCTGACGGCGGTCGCACCAATGGCCGGACCTTACGATCTCAGCGGTACGGTCGATTCGCTATTCAACAGTCTGGAGTACACTGCTTCGATCTACCCCGCTTTTATTCTGACAACTTATGACAATATTTATGGCTGGGACCGCCTGGATGATTTTTTTCAATCCACCTATGCCGCCCTGCTGCCCGATCTATTTGACGGAACCAGTTCTTATACCCAAATCAGTTTGGCGCTGCCGCTATATTTAAGTGATTTACTGAAAACGGACTTTGTCACGGCCTATATCAACGGTAACGAACCAGCTATCAGAGCTGCTCTGGAAGAGAATACGCTGCTGGATTGGTCTCCCAGTGTACCGCTGCGTTTTTTCCATGGTAACGCCGATGAGGTGGTACCGTACTTCAATGCGATCACAGCCGTGCAAAATTTATCAGTCAGCAGCAGTTCCACCGTCGAGTTAGTCACGATCGAGCAGGGCACCCACGGAACAGCCGGTGAGGATGCCATCCTGGGGATGATTGAGTGGTTTGCACAATTTCAACCATAATCGGTGTCGGTAGATTAAAGCTGAAAGCTATAGTTCACACTATAAGCAGGCTGTACAACGAAGTTCTGTACGCTAAATAGGCTGAGATATGCATACCGTTCAACGTGATCCCATGTTCCACTTTCTGGCACTTTTGACAATCGCTTCCGCAGTGGGACTCCAGACCTGGCGCACCCTGTTCAATAATTTCGCTGTCGAAATAGTCAACCTGGAAGGTAATCATATCGGAGTGATCCAGTCATTCCGGGAAGTACCGGGGTTCCTGGCATTGTTGGCGATCTTTTTGATCATCATGATCAAGGAACACCGCCTCTCGGCTCTGTCAATCCTGACCCTGGGAATCGGAGTCGGTCTGACAGGAATTCTCCCCTCCTACCCCGGTCTGATCATGACTACCCTGGTTATGAGCTTCGGCTTTCATTATTATGAGACCACTAACCAATCGCTGACCCTGCAATATTTCGATTCATTAAGCTCGCCCTGGGTCTTCGGCAAACTGCGCAGCTATGCAGCCGCAGCAAATATTGCCGTAGGTATATTCATTTTCAGCATCAGCTATCTGCTAAGTTACCAATTGATTTATTTGCTGATTGGCGGATTGATCGTTCTGGCCGGTTTCTGGGGAATGTGGCAGGATCCCACCCGACCGGATTTGGTTCCCCAGCATAAAAAAATGATCTTTAAGAAACGCTACTGGCTATACTATTTCCTGACTTTCATGTCTGGCGCCCGGCGTCAGATATTCGTAGCTTTTGCCGTATTTCTGCTGGTCAAGAAATTTGAATTCAGCGTTCAGGAGATAACAATCCTGTTCATCCTGAATAATATAATCAATTATTTCCTGAGTCCTTTGATTGGCACAGCGATCATTCGTTTTGGCGAGCGCCGTGTTCTATCGCTGGAATATTTCAGCCTGATCTTCATTTTCCTGGCCTACGCGATCGTGGAATCGAAATCGCTGGTCACAATATTGTACATCCTGGACCACGTTTTCTTCAATTTCTCGATCGGCATCCGCACTTATTTTCAGAAGGTTGGCGATCCGCAGGATATCGCTCCCAGCATGGCGTTAGGTTTTACGATCAATCATATCGCCGCAGTAGTGATTCCTGCTGTGGGCGGTCTGTTGTGGATCATCGACTACCGGATACCCTTTTTTGCTGCGGCTGGAATGAGTGTAATCTCGCTGGCGGCAGTACAGTTGATCAATAGAAGTATCCAGACCGCCAAAACGCGAGAAATATAAAATGCAACCTCCGTTTGGTATTTTCATGATTAAATTACCAATTGTTCAGTCGGGAATTACTAAATTTGGACGCTGATTCCCAACCAACAGCGAAACGACGATTTTAAATCTGCTAATTTGTTCGTTACAGGAGTGAGAAATGCGAACAGTTACTATGCTACTGATTACAGCTGTAATCTGCAGTCTCTGGAACTGCGCTACCCCCTATCAATCACAGGGATTGCTAGGTGGGTACTCTTCAATAGATCTAGGAAATGATATCCTGGATGTTCGTTTTCAGGGTAATCAGCACACCGATTCCGGTCAGGTACGTAAATATCTATTATACCGCTGTGCCGAGTTGACACTTGAAAATAATTTCAAATATTTCGTGATTCTGGTGGATGAAAGTCATTTTATTAGCGATACTACCCGTCCTGATGTGCAACAACCCTTTAAAAGCACCAGCTCCATGTCAGGTGGCAATCGGGTGATTGTTGATGCGGATCTTACAACATCGACTGTCAAATCGGAATACCTGGGAATCTTCAAGATCGGCATGCTCAATCAGCTCGAACCACAATATCAAGACAGCATGGTCTCAGCCCAAAATATTATTGATCAGCTCGCAGACTCGATAAAAAAATAATAAGGGTAAATTCACTATCATGATGAGATATCTCACCCTGATCAGACATGCCAAATCAAGCTGGAAACAGACGCATTTAGCCGATCACGAGCGTCCTCTGAATAAACGTGGTTTGGTCAGTGCACCAGTGATGGGACAGGTTTTGAAAAAACATGCTGTTCAATTCGATCGGGTATTTACCAGCAGTGCCCGGCGCGCGCACGATACGATTAAAATGATCTGCGAAGAAATTGGAATTGCACCAACCTCAATCGTTAGCAGCGACGATTTGTATACCTTCAATTACCGAGAGCTCCTGAACTGGCTGCGGCGGGTCAGCGATAATTACCACGATATTGCCCTGGGGGGACATAATCCGGCCTGTCATAATCTATACTCATTCCTGACGAATCATACACTGGACAAATACCCGACCTGTGCTGTAGCCCGCTTTCAGTTTGATCTGGACAGCTGGAGTGAAATTGGGGCCGGGACAGGTACACTTATCTTTTTCGATATCCCCCGGAATCATCTTACTGGCTGATCCGCTTTCAGTAACGAGCAGGGGTAGTTTTGATAAACCGTTAAAACGGTTAATAATTGATGTTGCCAGTGCCCCACGGTTAAAACCGTGGGCTTTCTATTTCTTAGTAAGATGTTGATTATCAGTAGAAACAGCCCACAACTTCAGTTGTGGGTTATTTAGCGAATCATTTCTGTAACCGTTTTAACGGTTTCCCGGTTAATCTACAGACCAGCCCAGTTATATCAAAACATCATAATCCAAACCATCAAGCAGGTAGGTTTGTGATACAGATGGCGACTTCTTTTGATCTTACTGACTTAAGGCACTTTGGATTTATATTTAATGTACTGTTAGGAAGGAATTATATGAAATCAGCCCGAAATTTTATCAATTTAATCCTGATTCTGGGATATTTATTTGCCAACCAGTTACTGGCACAACCCGCTGCCGAGAATCAATCAATCACGATTCGCAAGGCCATCAGCGCCGATCAACGAAGATCCGGTGACAACCAGTACGATCTAACCGGCAACACCCTGAAAGATCCGATCATTATTCGTGTGCTTTCCGACACAGAACCGCTGGCCGATTTCCCGGTCTATTTCGCACTGGTATCGGCCCCGAAAAAAGCCAAGGATGTCGAAATGGAGTCATCACCTATCCTGACCGACAAGGAAGGTTTTGCCCAGTGTACAGTCAGATTGGGAACCAAGCCAGGTGATTACCTGATCGCCGCTCGTTTGGCCAACGATCAGGTGGACAACAACCAGGTCTTTTTCAAAGTACACGCCCGCAAACCGTCGTGGGTCTTTTTCCTGGTGATGGGGCTGGTGGGAGGATTGGGTCTATTTCTGTTCGGGATGGAAATGATGTCCGGTGGTATGAAAAAATCAGCCGGTAACAAGATGCGTACAATCCTCCAACGGTTGACAACCAACCGTGTTATTGCAATGCTGGTGGGCGCCCTGGTCACGATGACGATTCAAAGCAGCAGTGCCACCACTGTAATGCTGGTAAGTTTCGTCCATGCCGGGTTAATGACTTTCATACAGGCTCTTGGCGTGATTCTTGGTTCAAATATCGGCACAACTGTCACTGCCCAGATCATCGCCTTTAAAATTACCGATTACGCGCTTTTAATGATAGCAATCGGTATAGCCCTGTACTTATTCGGTCGCCGGGATAGCTATAAATACTACGGTGAAGTGATCCTCGGGTTTGGCCTGCTCTTCCTTGGAATGTCCCTGATGTCCAAAGCAATGTACCCCCTGCGGGACTATCAACCATTCATCGATATCCTGAAGAGTCTGGAAAATCCATTCCTTGGAATCCTGGCGGGAGCTATTTTCACCGCTCTAGTCCAAAGCAGCAGCGCCTTCACCGGGATCGTGATTGTACTGGCGATCGAGGGCGTCCTGACCCTGGAAGCTGGAATCCCACTGATCTTTGGCGCCAACGTGGGTACCTGCATCACTGCCGCACTGGCCAGCATTACCGCTTCCCGGGAAGCCCGGCGGGTAGCCCTGGCGCATGTCTTTTTCAATATAGCCGGTGTTCTGATCTTCCTACCTTTTGTCGGCCCCTTCGCTGATTTCGTCCGCTCGCTTTCACCCGGTGGAACGGCCGCAGCCGATCTGGGAGCAGTCGTTCCCAGGCAGATCGCCAACGCCCATACGATCTTCAACGTGACTGCGGCGGTGGTATTTCTACCAATCGCAGGCCTGTTTGCTAAATTGATCAACCGCCTCCTGCCGGAAAAAATAGAAGACCGGGGGCTTCAACCCACCACACGCTACCTGGATGAACGAGTCATCTCTACCCCGGCGGTGGCTATCGACCTGGCGATCGCTGAAACTTCCACCATCCTGCGCCTGTTGGATCGAATGGTATCTGCGATTATCCAGCCCTTCATCGAGCCCAAGGTTGGTGAAGATACCAGCCATCCACAGCTGAATGTGATCGAAGGTATCCAGATGCGGGAGGAAAAGATCGACTACCTGGATGAACAGGTATCAAAATACCTGCTGGCGATCAGCCGCCAGCATCTGGACGATGAGCAAACCAAGGAAGTTTATGGCCTGCTGTCGGTGGTGAATGATATGGAAAGCATAGGCGATGTAATCAACCGTAGCCTGATGCCGATGGTCAACATGAAACTGGCGGCCAAGGCCGATTTCTCTACCGAAGGCCGAAAAGAACTGATCTCCTATCATAAAAAAGTAATGAAGCAGGTCTATCGACTGGAATCATTCTTCGATCGATTCAAATTAAAGGATGTCGAAAAGATCATAAAAAAACGTGGTAAATACCTGGATCTCCAGTATAAAATGCTGCAGGAACACCTCCAGCGGGTGGGTACCGAGCGGATTGAATCAGTCTCGACCCATCAGGTCCACGTCAAGCTGATGGATACGCTAAAACGGATTAATTCATATATCGGCGATATTGCCAAAACACTGGCAGATGTGATCAAGCCTGAAACTCACAGTGCTTTCTGGGCTGAAAAGGAGGAAGAAGAAACAGCAGCTTGATCATAAGCACCGTATTTAACTATGGCAAAAAGTAAAAGCCCGGTTTGTCATAGACCGGTATTCAGATAGTAACGGGGGAAGGATCACCCTTCGTTCTAGCTACGTGTGACAGGCCAACCTACGCATTGACTACGGCTGACAAGTTTGAACCTCTGACCCTTGGATTATGAGCCCGAAGTAGTATCAGCAATATGTGGACTTACAGGTCAATGTGACCATTTTGTGACCGTACTGCTAATGGGGTCAGCTTTTGCTGGCCCCATTAATTTATTGATAAATATCGCACTTTTCTCCACTGAAACTTTTATACACAACCACAGATTTATCATAACATAGTCGTACCAGTATGAATCCAAGATTGCGTATACGATTAGAAAGAGTCATTTTAGAAACAGCTAAATTGCGAACCTTAGCGTCATCCGCTGAACGTTATCAAATAATTTCCCGAATGGAGTATAGGAATAATCAACCTTGATATTGGCAAGACTCACCCCAACACCGAAATTAGAGGAGCGTTCATCACGGTTTTGCATATACCCATAGCGGGCGTAAATCAGATTATTCATGCTGTATTCAAATCCAAGATTGATATACTCCGGGTATGACCGTGGGTGCGCAGCATCGATGGTAGTAAACAAGGAATGGGGCGCTCCAATGCCAGGAAAGAAATCCAATACGTCCATTGAAATACCCATAGTAAATGTCAATGGCAGGGCAAATGGTTCATCTTCAAAGGTTACTTCACCAGAAAAATTTCGAATTGTCATTCCGAAAACCACACTTTTATAACCGGTGTGAAAGATGGTCCCGAAATCTATCGCGCTGGTAAATTCCTTGTATTTTCTGACCGTCATGCTATCTTCAATTACTACTACACTCGTTCCCAGCTGTTGACCAGTATATTTGATTTGGCTGCCAACTGCGAATTGATCAGACAGGGTCAGCGCATAACCCACACCCAACGAAAAAGCAGTTGGATTGAATATTTCAGTATCAATGTAGCCCTGATCATTAAATGAAACCATTGTCCCCTCAAAATCGCCATAATCCACCGATTGCAGACTGACGCCAATCACGCCATAACGGTGTCGGGACGGTGCCAGAGCAAGGGAGGCAGTAGTGTGCTTAATATCGGCGATCCAATCATTTTGGCTGAATGATAGATCGACAATATTAGTTAATCGTGCCATCCCGGCGGGATTGAAGAAGAGTGAGCCTGAGCCCAGTTCCACTGTAGTCATGGCGTTAGCCATCCCGGCTGCACGGGCATCACAGCCCACGCTTAAAAACTGGAAACCGGTTTGCGCCAATTTTTTATCAGCCCCAGAGGCGGGATAAATCAAACCACCTATTATCAATAATAAAATTATTGCTTTCCAGCGTTTCATGCTATTTACCTCATGTGACTTTAGTTATTCAAATATAATCGCAGTAAAGAACCGACTCGACCGGGTCTGTTCAAATGTGATTAACTGCAACAGGTAGTCCTGATCTTCCAATTCGTAGGCGTAGCGGGACTTGATGATCGGTTTGGGTGAATTGCCGGTTGTACTGTAAAAACCCGCCAATAATTCCAGGGAAATCATATCATCGGCAAGTTGAACTGCATTGATACTGCTGCCATCGACATCCAGTAGATTCATCCGAACATAATCGGTAAAATAGAAGGTTACCAAACCTGCGCCGCCACTGTTGAACAACAGGTAAGTATTGGCACTGTCAGCCAAAGTCCTGACGTCATAACAGGTGTCATTGGGAGATATGTAGGCATTGGCACCAGTAAGCGTCTGAACATAATCATTAAGGGTCAGTATTGAATCGATACCGACAGAAGCAACCGTATCTTTGGTTCCATTCGCAAAGTGGGCGATTATGAATTGCTGACCATCAAGACGGGTAAATGTTGCTGTCCCGATTGAAATCGCCACGGAGTCGCGTGGTGCCAGCGCAGCTGTGGCTGCGGCATCGATTACCGACATCTCAAATGTCTCGTCCTCAAATCCTTCGCAATTATAAAACATCAGAATTGCTAATAATAATCCCAATAGCAACACTATTTTCAAATATTTACGTTTCATATCAATGACTCCTGTTAGTGTCAAAGCATTTATCTGATTACAACAAATTTCTTGATAATACTTTCACCTTTACGGATCAGCAGCTCTCCCGTTATCAGATCCACGATATCCCTGGGAACATAAAAGGTCACAATATATATGCCGCTGACAATGATCTGACGGGATGAAGTCAGTAGATCCCAGCGATAATCTCCACTTCCTTCGTGCACATCGGAGTAGATCAGGTCGCCCCGTTCTGTGAAAATTTTGATCTCACAGATTTCCGGTAGATTTAAAAACATTACCCGGTTTGGTTCACCGACATACTGCAGACTGTTATTCATGACGTTGAAAGGATTTGGAACGATCCGAATTCGTTTCATTGTCAATTCCGGTGGTTTTGTCAATGAAGCTGATTTATTTGTCTTGGTATAGAACAGACTGCTGCGTAGGGGCACACCTGGCTGAATTGAATTAGCTGAACCGTCATCATATGACACGATATAATAATAATAGCTCTGACCGCGGGCAGCACTCATATCGGCATATTCATGAACCACGTTTCCATCCGTAAGGTTACAGTCAAATATCTCATAATAGTTAGAGTCCGGTTCCCCAAGGGCACGATAGATCTTATACCCTTCGAAGTGTGGTGACAACATCGCATTTTCAGTCCAGTTTAACAGAATCCGGTTACCCTGGGATTCGACCATAAATTCATTCGGCGGTTCCGGTGGTTCCTGGTCACCCAGTGATAAACTGTCGTTATAAAGATTAATCAACCGACGAAATGACTGTACCAAAGAATCCTTTCCGGTATAAACCCAGGAATCTTTATACAAATCATGATCATCGGTGTCCGAGCCATCGGGCATCACCATTGTAACATCAACACCTTTCATTGAATCGAACCATTTACCTCCGATATCTATATTCTGCTTCCGGCTTAAGCCATTTGCTGCCTCTCCTATCACGATGCGAACGCTCTGACCCGGTTCAAGTGTATACGGACCGTAACTGATACTTTGCGATTCGCCACCTCCGCCGGTATTCTGGTCCGGATAATCATCGCCTACCTGTTCAGCAAAACTCAATTCCTGGTGTCCCAGCCCATAATTTGACACGACTCTGACATATTCATCCTCCATCCGGGAGGCGTTGAACTGATCATTGTTTGTGGTCACCTGGTCGTTTGATTCAACATTCAGAGCAACAGAAGGTTGATAAATATCGTCTGAATTATCAGTCGCTGACTTATCGGCGTGAATTGTAACGACTCCGGTAAATTGAGAAGAACCCAATCGGCCGTCGGGAGAATAGCCCTGCCAGTTGGGTGATCCAATATTGTCATATGATATTTGCGAATGCTTTCCCTGCCAGGAATAAAAACAGCGCATGATTTTACCGGTATCATCAAAATCATCCACAGCTATCGTGGTATGAGGGTAAAGGGGGGTTGTTTTAGGTAAATCGGGAGTTTCACCAAGCACGTCATTCATAGTATTTATCCCCCAGCGGGTATTATTCGGCATACCCCACCCCATATATCCACGAAAGCCGGTTGCTTCACTTGCAGTGCCCTGGGTTGTACCTTCACCACATACCGCATTACGATATTGCCAATGAAAATAAACACCATCCAGCGTCTGATCATGAACACCTGAGCCATCTTTATTCCAAATACCGGTGTTTGTGAAAGTATAGTCCAGAATAAAGAAATTATCATGATATTGCTGACTGTATCCATAAATCTTGCGATGCATCGTGATCCCGGTAGAAGAATTGACAGTATTATATAGAATCCGGTCTGCAACCAGATCAGGGTCAAATTCATCCACGTTATCGTCAAAATCAATAGCTGACGCCGCTTCGCCATCCACTTCTACGAGGGGGGCGCTGAAGCGTCCCACCATATAGAATTCATCAGGCATGAATTCATTCAATTCAATCGATGATCGTGAACGCGGTCCAACATGAGCAACCTTGTAGGGATAGGTTACACCAGCCAGAGGATCATCATAATCCTGAACAGCAATCCAGAAACAGCGGGCAGCCTGCATATCCTGATGGGGATAAAAAGCCGGCCAGCGAAACCCCCACTGCTGTTCATCGCCATAACCCACTTCCGGTTCACTGCCGTGAGACTGGTAGAAATTATGCAGAGATCCGACCTTAAACCATCTCACATCGGCGGCGAAGGCTGATTGAAAGGCAATAATCAATGTGAACGCAATCAAGATTATTGAGATTTTAGCTGATTGCACGGTCTTGACTCCGTTGTTCATAATATTTCCTTTAATTGACATGCTTAACTCCCTTTGCCTATAATTCATAGGACAGACGAATTCCAAAATAGAAATCCCTTGGGTTCAGGAATAAAAACGATAAATTGTTCGGATTATCGATATAAGCCTTATTGTCCAGTAGTTTTTTTATTCGCGATTTGTCGACGGTCTCCCAGTATGCAGCATCATCGGTGTCCACTGGGAGAATGTATTGCATCCATTCATCCTTATCGCCAACATAGTATATCTGCAATGGATCACCAACCATATTAGTGGTATCAGCGATGTAGGTCATTGGTTGGAATGCGACGCTATTCTTCCTGTAATCGCCCATTCGATCGTTACCGCTGATGTGATTCTGTCCTATCTCCTCATAAACTCGAGCCGGAAAATGCAATGAATTTGCATAGTCATCACGATCAGTAACCGTCATTACGCGGTCGCCATATCCACTTGAACTGAAATGTTTGAAGTTAAACAGATTATACACTTCACATATCAGAGTTGCCGTAAGTTTATCTATTTTATAGGCTTTTGTCATTTTCAGGTTGACAGTATAGGTATCGCGATAACGCATATTATTGGTTATACCGACATAATTCTTGACTGTGTAGTAGGCCCCGGATTTCCAATAACCGGTGAATGATGTCTTCCAACCGCCAAGCGCCTGATTCAGTACAAATGAGGATGATATCTGGTTTGGTGTGTGGAATGTCAGGTTATAATTGAGTTTGGGACGGGGCAGTGGCTTAGACTGTTTTTGTGTATTATAAGCACTTTTCAGATAATCACGGCGTAAGCCTGAATCCTGATTCCATTCACGAATCCCAAAATAACCTGAGGAATATACCGAATAGGTGTAATTCACAAAACCGGTCAACCAGGTACCACGTTGTTTACGCAGTTCCAGTTCCAGACCACGGATATCCTGATAGAATATATTAGAGTAAACGTCGTAGTCTATTGAGCTACCAATATAATTGATTCGTGATGCCTGATCGGATTTATCCTTGTAGTAACCGGCCAGGTGAATCAGGTATTTATCAAATAATGATTGATCATAGCCCAATTCATACCCGACTGTTTTCTCCATCGGCATATTGGGATCACCGATCCTTTGTACATCACCTGCTGGCGATCTTCGTACTCCAAACAGGAAATCAGGATCGAATTTCTGCCGCATGTGCCCATAATTGAAGTAGAATTTCGAGTTTTCTGTAATTGGGTGCGATATACCCACTCTTGGCATCAGGGTTAAATTGCCATCTATAGCTTTGGTCGGGAAGGTATCTTCCACATCGCTGGAATACTGGGATGAATAAAATGCTGCATCCCAGATATCCAAATCATACCATTCACCATTGGGATTAACATATTCGGCCCGCAAGCCCAGGGTGGCAATCCAGCCTTTGAATTCCAGTTTATCTTGTATATAAATATCGAGCTGGTAGGGACTTCTTTTCCATTTTGTCCAGGGCCGACCACCAGGTAATTCAGGATTTATAGCACCATAGTTCATATTAAAATTCCATTTGCTGAAATTCACTCCGACTTTCACCTGGTTATGCCGGTTGATCTGATCGGTCAGTGCCACTTTAAATTTCAGATGCGACGTAACCGTGGAATCGCGGGCATTACTTTTAGCACCCATCATAAAGCCATCGATACTCTTGGAAGCCAGGCTGGTCTCAAACCCGTAGGGGGCTTCATCCACCAGATAAATCGCATCGCCCGGAAAAATATCGTACAGTGGTTCTCGATTTCGTTCGTCCAGCGGGCGAGTGAAATATTCGGTGGATGCGTACTCGACGCTGCTTTCGATAAATGATTTAGCACTGAGCATATTAGTCATTTTGATTGAATACATGCGGTTGGAAATATCCATTAAACACCAGTAGGACGGATAAAACAATTTACTATCTTCCTGGGTCATCGCTGCAAAGGCGTCGGCAACACCCCAAACCGATCTGAAATTTGAAGGACCACCAATTTCATCGGCATTGGTCGTTTCGGTTTCTTTAACGAATCCGGAAAAGGTTAACTGGGTATTTGCTGTTATGTCAGAAGTGATTTGAGTGGTCATTGACCAGTCCTTGAGCCGGTCACGGGAAAACGGGACCAGGTACATACTCTGCTGTCCGCGATATGCGGTATGAAATCTGAGGTTGCCTAATTGCCTGCTGATGACCGGGAACGGACCGCCAAATCCAATATCAATATCATAATCCGGCTCAGTTATATCACCTTGTCGGCGGTGTTCCCATAAAAACAACCTCTGGGCTCCGGTTGGTGATAGATCATTGGTGGGATCATCATCGCTTAACAAGCGCTCTGAGACGGCATTCCAGCCATCGAAAGAAGGGTATTGCCGACGCTGATAAGTGTTCCATGCTGAAAGGTAATATTGACCGTCATTATTGGTATCGATAAAAGATTCGCCCTCATCCCATCTTTTATTGCCATTTTGATCCGTGAATGTCTCATCCGTCGTACCGGTCCAGCAGACTTCATCATCCAGATAGGGTCTGAGGAAATAGGAGTCCGGATCGAAGGGTGACATTCCAAAATGCTTGGGAGCTGCCGGACTATACCGGTAATTAATATCAAAAGTATATTTATTGACATTACCTTTTTTTGTAACAACATTTATAATACCGGACTGGAGATCGCTGTATTCGGCATTAAAACCACCTGATTGAATCATTATCTCTTCAACCGAACTGAGGGGGATTCCGGAAATTGGCTCCCCGGTCCGGTCATCTTTCAAGCCAATACCGTCCAGCATTACCGCCAATTCATCGGTGCTGCCCTGACGGACACTCATATTCTCAACACCGGCCTGCAGACCAATAACACCTTCAACGGTCGTCACTGGTAAATCATCGATCCGGTCGCTGGATATGTTTATCTGGCTCGAGGCGACGTCTTCTTTTACAATTTTCCGATCGGCAATAACTTCAATTTCCTCGCCCTGGATGATTTCAACCTGCAAGCCAAAATCGACAGTGGTGGTCAAATCAACATTAACGCGTACGTTGGTATAATTTACCGGAGTAAACCCAATCATCATTGCCCGAATTGAATATTTTCCTGGATCGATATTCAGGATCACGAAATAACCTTCAATATCCGTAGCAGCACCCATGCTGGTTCCTTCCAATACAACATTAGCTCCAATTAGAGGTTCGCCGGTATTTATGTCGGTAACCTGACCTGAGATTTTTCCGGTAACCGCCCCGAACAGTTGTCCCATACAAAGAAATACAATCAGGCTCAGAAATTGTAAAATACTATAAAATTTGGACAGATTAAGCTTGGATGAACTCATTCGGTATTAACCTCCAAATGTTTTGATGAATTTTTACTGCTGAATTTTCCCACTCCGATTAAAAGAGAAGTTATCATAAAAGATGAACAAAAGAGAGAAATAATTTCCATTCCTCCGTCTGGAGTACGAATCTCAGAAATATTATTACCACTAAATTTATTTCGCATTGCGAGCTCGCACAGTCTCGATAATTTGTGACCGAACAGTCTACTGTTAACGACGCTTAATTACATTAAACTGCATTCCCCGGTAAAACAAAAAATCCCAGTCTCTCGTCGAGAAACCAGGATTCATCTTCTGTAGCGGGGAAAGGATCACCCTTCGTTCCAGCTACGTGAGACAAGTTTGAACCTCCGACCTTTGGGTATGAGCCCAAGGTATCCCCAGTAATATAAGGATATACAGAATTTCGTAGTATACACGTAACATTGCTCCTGCCGATTTAGGGCTGATCCTACACTGGGTCAGCCCCATAATTACCACTGTTAATAGTAAATAACCCTTGTCCCCAACCTTTGGGGATACCCCAACTATGGGATCGGGCCAGTATTTGACATTATAATGGATTAGGTTGCACTTTTATGTATACATAATGAAGAATTATTGCTGGATTTCTCCATTGCTGTTATCTTTTTAATTAAAAGGGATTCGAATGACTCAAGGTAATCTAAAATCAAATCAAGCTCTGCTTAAAGAAGTCCACAAGTTGCGCAAACGTGTCTTTGAATTAGAACAGGCTGAGGTAGAGTGCAAGCAGACAAAAAAAGCACTCAATGAAAGCAAATCACGATTAAGTAATATCTTTAAAAACTCACCTGATGCAATATTTGTGGAAGACTATCAAGGAATGGTATTGGATGCTAATCCGACTGCTTGCCAGTTGCATGAGATGGAATATGAAGAATTAGTTGGGAAAAATATACTTGATTTGGTCCCTGAAAAATACCGGGCAGGTGTAAAACGTGATTTCCAGAAGTTTGCAACAGAAGATTGGTATCAAACTGAAGGATTTAGCTTTACTGCAACTGGTCGTGTTATTCCGGTAGAAATCAAAGTGAATCGCATTGAATATACAGGAAAACCGGCACTCCTACTTCATGTACGTGACACCACCGAGCGCAAGCAAGCAGAAGAAACCTTGAAGATCGCATATAACAACCTCGAAGAAGAACGTAATATGTTTGTCACAGGTCCTGTAATAGTGTTCAAGTGGAAACCGCTTGGGAGTGATCCGGTTGATTATGTCTCACCCAATGTGCGAGATATATTGGGCTATTCGGCGAAAGACTTTTTATCTGGGAAGGTGATTTACAAAGACATTGTCCATGAAGAGGATTGGGATCGTTTATCGCAGGAAGTTCGTAAAAATAGTGAAAACGGGGTTGATTATTTTGAGCATAAACCGTACAGACTCATTGCAAAAAATGGTGAAATACGATGGGTTTCAGATTACACAACAATATTAAAAGATGAAAAAGGTAGGATTCAAAATTACTTAGGCTATATCCTTGATATTAGTGAGAGTAGACAAAAACAGGAACAAATCCAATATTCCGAAGAGAAATACAGAACCTTAACCGAGAATCTCAATGTTGGGATATACAGAAATACGGGTCTCGGAGGTAAAATGATGGAAGCTAATCCTGCTCTTATCAGTATGTTTGGTTTTGAGAAGAAAGAGGAATTACTTGCAGTAAAAGTAGTCGATCTTTATCAAAATCCCAAAGATAGGGAACAGTTTAATGTGAAGATGCTAAAGGATGGATTTGTAAAGAATGAGGTATTACATCTTATACAAAAGGATGGAACTCCCTTTATTGGTTCAGTGTCAGCTGTAGCAGTGAAAGATAAACAAGGCAAAGTAGTTTATTATGACGGTATTGTTGAAGACATCACTGAAACCAAGCAGATCGAAGAGAAACTGAAGGAAAGTGAACAGAAACAACGTACCATTCTTGATTCTATTGAAGAGGGTTATTTTGAAGTTAATTTAAAAGGTAATTTGACATTTACTAATCCCGCTATATGCAAAATAACTGGGTATAAAGAAGGGGAATTAATAGGATTAAATAATCGGGATTATACCACGCCAGAAACAGCAAAACGAATGTATGAAGTTTTTACTGAAATCTATCAGTCTGGTAAACCTGTACATGCTATAGATTACGAAGTGATCAAAAAAGATGGAGATACCATCGTTTTAGAACTATCAATTTCATTAATAGAAGATCCCTCTGGGGATCCATTAGGATTTAGAGGGATTGTTAGGGATGTTACTGAGCGACAAAAAATAGAGCAGAAATTACGAAACAGTGAAGAATTATACCGTACCCTTATCGAAACTTCCCCAGAAGCTGTTACCTTAACAGATTTAAAGGGTACTATCATCTATGCATCTCAACAAACAGCCCAACTCCATGAGTATGATGATGTTAACGAACTCATTGGGAAAAATTCCTTTGACTTAATAGCACAAGCGGATCACCAAAAAGCCGCAGAGGGTCTTACCAAAACTTTAGAAGAAGGGGTAATAAGAGATTTAGAGTACACTCTAATAAAAAAAGATAGTTCTACTTTTTGGGGAGGATTAAATGCAGCATTGGTTAAAGACAGCAACGGCAATCCCAGTGCATTATTAGCCACTACGATGGATATAAGTAAGAGGAAAATATTTGAAGATGATCTAAAACATAAAACTCAAGATTTAACGCTTCTGAATGAACTAAATAATCTAAATAATAAGGGAGCAAGTTTAATAGAAATTATTAATCATGCTTCTGATGCGATAAAGAAGCTGTATTCAGGAATGGGAGTTGCTGTATATCTGGTTGATGATGCTGAAAAAAACTTAGAATTATTAAACGCATCGACTGCTTTAGGGTTTTTAACTAAAATGGAATCTTTGCTGAAAACCAAACTTCCTTCTATACGGATACCGTTATCGTCAGATCATAAATATGTAAAAGTACTCGCTGAAAATGAAATCCATATCGCAAATGATAAGGACTCAATTACAGCAATCCTCGAAGATTTTATTAATATATTATTAGGTGAAAAACTCCGTTCCAAAGCTAAAAAAATGTTATTATTAATCTATAAGATATTCAAAATCAATTCAATAATGACAGTTCCAATTATCTCTGATGGAAATCCGGTTGGAATAGTAGATTTAAGTAGCTCCGGTCCTTTCACAATTGATGATAAAAATCGAATGACTCAAATTGCACAACAGATTACTTCTATAATCCAATCGAAAAAGACCCAGGAAGAATTAATGATCAGTGAAAACAGATTCAAAAATGCATTTGATCATGCGGTAATGGGTAGGGCAATCGCTAATATATCCGGAAAGTTCATCATGGCTAATAAAGCATTCTGCGATATGCTTAAATATACCGAAGAAGAAGTACTAACAAAAGGGTGGCAAGATATTACCCATCCTGAAGATCTGGAACAAAGTGGAGAATATGTATCTCAGATATTAAATGAGGAGATTCCTTCATTTAGTTTTGCTCATCGGCTTCTGCCGAAATATGGGGATAAAGTCTGGGTCGATTTGAATGTCGTTTTAATAAAAGATTCGGCTGGTCATCCCCAATATTTTTTAGGAGACATTGTTAACATTACCGATCGTGTTTTTGCCGAGAATAAGATAACAGAATTTGCTCAGCGCACCACAGCAATTAATGAAGCCGGTCACGTTTTAACCCAAAGTTTGGATTTTGAAACGGTCGCGAATCGGTGTGTCAAAAGAGTAATAGATATTTTCAACGCTGATGATACAACCGTTTTTCTCCTTGATCAAAGATCTAAGACTCTTAAACCTGTAGCTTCTGCTGGACAGTATAGTGAGCAAATTATGGCAATGACGCTAAAACCGGGAGAAGGATTTACCGGAAAAGTTGCCGAAAGTGGAGAAGCAAGGATTGTTAACCGGATTGATTTGACTGAAATCGGTAAACAGGTTCCCGACACACCGGTAGAACCGGAATCATTAATGGGCGTTCCCTTGAAGATTAAAGATGAAGTAATTGGAGTGATGACGCTAAGCAAATTGGGTGAACAGGAATTTGAGGAGGAGGATCTGAGCTTTATTGAAAACCTGGCTGATATAAGCGCAGTAGCGATCCAGAACGCGCGTTTATATGAGGAAGTCAAACAATCAGAGAAAATGAAAACCTTGTTTTTGGCAAACATGTCTCATGAGATACGTACACCATTGACCACTATTGTAGGTTACTCAGAAATAATTGAAAACAGTGTGAGGGATAAGGTTGGATCTGAGGAGTACCAGTTTTTCGATGTAATACGAAACAGCTCTGATCGACTCTTACAAACGATTCATAATGTATTGGATATTTCACAGCTTGAAGCGATGAGTTTTGACTTGAAACCGGAATTGATCGATCTAAATGGACAGGTTGAAATGATAGTGGCCGAACAGTCCAGTCATGCAAAAGAGAAAAATCTTGATTTAAAATATATTTCCCGGTTGAAGAGTTCCCTAATCAAGGCAGATAAGTATTGTATATCCCAAGCATTGAGTAATCTCTTGGACAATGCCATTAAATACACCAGAGAAGGTAGTATTTCCGTATCTATATCTGGGAAGAAGCACCAAATAATTCTTCAGGTCAAGGATACTGGTATTGGTATGACCAAGAAGTATCAAGAAAACCTCTTTGATATGTTTTCGCAAGAGAGTACGGGATATACAAAGGAGTTTCAGGGTGTTGGATTAGGGTTGGCATTAACAAAGCGTTATTTGGAGTTGAATGAGATTCCCATCACTGTAACCAGCAAGAAGAATGTTGGTACAACCTTTACCCTGACATTCCGCAAATCCAAACAGCTTAAAGTGGTACAAAAGAAGGAGAAAGCAGATACACCATCGGATAAGTCCCCTGATACAGGTGCAGGGCAAGGAAGATTATTGGTGATAGAGGATGATCTCAATGCTCAGAAACTATTTAAGTTTTTCCTCGGCGAAAGTTATCATACATTATTTGCAGTATCAGTGGCGGAGGCAAAGCAACAGTTGAGGGGAAATAAAGTGGATTTAATTCTACTTGATCTTTCCCTGATTGGGAATGAAGATGGTCTGGATTTAGCGCGGTACTTGCGGAAAACGAAGAGATGGAAGGAAATTCCAATCATTGCAGTAACTGCTCACGCATTTACATCCGATCGGGATAACTGTTTAACTGCTGGTTGTGATGATTATATATCAAAACCTATCAAGAAACGGGATTTGATTGAGAAAATTAGACAATATGTTTGATTAAGAGAGGCTGTAACATAATTTTTAAGTTAGTGTTCAATGATTAATAGAGCTTCCTCAAATTTTCCTATACAGCTATTCTTTTAAAAGTAAACACCCCCGCCTTTGGGCTTATGAGCCGTAAGAAGTATCAGTAATATGTGGACTTACAGGCCAATGTGGCCAGAATGTGACCGAACTGCTAATGGGGCCGGTGTAATGCTGGCCCTGATAATTTATAGATAAATACTGCAGTTTGCTCCGTTGAAATATTAATTCACAACCACAGATTTATTATAATGAAGTCTTGTTAAATGGACCGTTTGTATGTGGAGTTTACCATAATGCGGTACTGTAATCTATAAATGTTGATATGGTTGGTTATTCGTTGTTCACGAAGTCCAACATAGTAACGATTTGAGTTTTTACTTAGAATGTTTGGAGTCCCCCTAATCCCCAGTTAGGGGTGTGTCACTTTACTGCTCTTCGACAAACTACAAAAAATGAAAATCGATATCCGGATTCTGTTTTCCATGCTTTAACACCACTATCTTTCGGGTCATTACAAAGTCCCTAGTCGCAAACATAGAAACAGCTTATGTGAATCGGTCATATATCCTAGGCGGAATGAAATTGATATAGATCGCACCTAAATAAATATTTTCGCCAATCATTTTTACTTTTAACGAATGTTGTGCAGAAATTATCAGTCAAACAAATTATCAATGTCATCCTGTGTAACATTCGCCACTGTGCGGACTTTGTCCGCTGTTTTAATATTGAAATTATCATTATCATCGTTCATCTGCTGGATATTATCAGCTTCCATAAATTGAGAGTATAATTTCTCCTGGAAACTCTCGTTCACATCCATCTTGGAGACAGATTTGAAAATGTGCTTGAATTTTTCATAAATCGCCGTGAGAATCCGATGAGCGTGTTCTAATTGCTGGGCAGTAATATCCTGAAACTGAAGTGCATTCATAATATCAAAAACATCGTTTTGTATTTCATTAATGCCTTTTTGCACAGGAGATGATTCCTGGTCAGCGCCCGGTAAAGCGTTCAATTTCTCGGTTATTTGATCCAGTTTATCCATGATTTGCTGGGTAGCGACTTCCGTATTCTGAGATACTTTGGATATATTATCACTCGCCGTCGTAAGCTTTTGAGTACTTTCTTGGATGGAAATATTCGCCTCAGCCATCAGGGGAATGATTTCACGCAGGAAACGAAACAGCTCTACGAGAAAGGGTAATACTTCACCACCGAATTTAAAAAAATCACTCATTTCTGAGACTTTGTTGACAATACTATCAAAATCATTTTTTTTATTCATAGTTTTACCTTCCAATCAAGTGATAATCTGATCGATTTTCTGTTTTAAGACATCCGGCGTGAATGGTTTTACTACATAACCGTCTACACCGATCTGCTTAGCAGTAATAATATCCTCTCTCATCCCACGGGTTGTTATCATAACAATCGGAACATCCTGGTATTGTGCATCACCACGCAAATGCTTTACGAGTTGTTCTCCGTTCATTTCAGGCATATTCCAGTCAGTTAAAACCAATCCAATTTCTTGGTTACCCAATTTTCCCAAGGCATCATTGCCATTTTCCGCTTCAATTATATCAGATATTCCTATTCGTTTAAGTGTGTTCATTATGATTCTCCGCATGGTAGGTGAATCTTCTACGAAGAGAACTTTACCATCAATCATTGGAGTCTCCTTTATTACTTGTTAAGGTGTTAAGCGAATCAATAATTCCCTCTTTTGAAAGAACAGTATTCGCCAGTTTGGCAGTTACAACAGCCTTAGGCATTCCATAGACTATGCAACTTTCTTCATTCAAAACTAATACCTGTCCGTTATAGTCTTTTAATAGGCGCAAGCATCATACTCCATCATGTCCCATTCCAGTGAGAATTACCCATAATGAAACGAAACCATACACCTCCATCCGAGACCGAACAATTAAAACGATCAGGATGGCTAGTGTGAGTGGTAACTTGATAGTGAAGGTACTTCTAGAACCGACTTCTGCCTCTACATTCACGAGACTATTCAATTTCTTAGTATTTGTGCCCATTAATCAAACACTATTCTGAACCATTTTTAAAATCTGTTGTGGTATATTCTGAGAACTGACCACTTTATCGGCGGCACCCAGTTCGATGGCGGCTTTGGGCATACCAAAAACGATACAACTCTGTTCATCCTGGGCGATAGTGGCGGCGCCATTATCATGCATTTCTTTCAGTCCCGCGGCACCATCCTTCCCCATGCCGGTCATGATAACACCGACAGCATTGCTTCCGGCATAACGCGCCACCGATTTAAAAAGTACATCAACCGATGGTCGATGTCGGCTGACCAGGGGACCACCTTTTACCTGGACAAAATATTGGGCACCGGAACGACGCAGCAGCATGTGATAATTTCCTGGTGCGATCAGAGCCCGGCCCGGAACTACCCGGTCGCCATCAGTAGCCTCCTTGACTTCAACCATGCAGACCTCATTCACGTGATCCGCGAAAGCACGGGTGAAATGCTCCGGCATATGCTGTACTATCACCATGCCTGGTGAATTAGCCGGCAGAGACTGCAGCAGCATCTGTAATACCTGCGTGCCGCCGGTTGAAGCACCAATCGCAACGACTTTTTCAGTTGTTTTAGTCATGGCCAGTTGCTCAATCGGTGGTGGGGCTAGTATTTTCGGTCGGTTTTTTTTCATAAATACCCTGGACGCCGCTTTGATCTTGTCAATCAATTCCACTGACATGTCGCCCACACTATAGGCTGCGCCCGGCTTTGACAGCACTTCCACGGCTCCAGCCTCGATCGCTTCCAGCGCTAGATGTCCACCTCTGCCGGTCAGGGATGAAACGACAATTACCGGTAGGGGATAATGATGCATTAATTTCCTTAGGAAGGTTATACCATCCATGCGCGGCATTTCAATATCCAGGGTTATGACATCCGGTTCCAGTTTAACAATTTTATCACGAGCTATATAGGGATCTGGTGCGGTGCCAACAATCTCAATCGACCGGTCAGCGCCCAGTTCCTTGGTGAATATTTGCCGCACTACAGCTGAGTCGTCAACAATAAGAACCTTGATCTTTTTCATCAACTGTTCTCTAAACTTTCAGAATGCATAATTTATACGCCAGACAATAATTATTCTTTAATAATGAAATTCAGCAATACTGGATAATCATCAACCAGAAATCCAAGAGATTCAGGTTCTTCCAGTAATTTCGACCATTTCCTGGGATTAATATTATTGATATCCGGCACGGAGAGATCAAACACCGGTTCAACACCAATAACAGTGGTGAGCAGCTGACCACAGGTGATATTAAGGATCTCCTTCAGAGCATCATTGGCTAGGTCAAAGACTCGTTCATCATCCGGTTCCACTCCGAGGACATTAGCGGCGAGTTCCGGACACATATCACTGGGCACGGTCACAAATATTTCACCGGACTGATCACCACTGAAGGACATATGCGCTTGCACATGTTTGGTGTTATTCTTTACCAGTTCCTCCTTATCCACGGGCTCGCCAAACATGAAGGCCAGTTGTTCCAGAACATCACAAAAGACATCCTGTACGATTTCAATTTGATCAGGTTTCATTTTTTACTCCCATAATATCATCGACAACAGACCGGAGTTGTTCCGGTGTGAATGGCTTGCGTATATAGGCGCTGACTCCCTTGGACATGAGCTGTTCAATCCGGGTTGAGCTGCCTTCGGTGGAAATGATCACTACGGGTATTGATTTCAATATTCCATCCGCGCACATTTTTTCCAGCATCTCGATGCCACCCATGACAGGCATATTGATATCGGCAAAGATCAGATCAATCCAGCTGTCATTAATAATATCAAGCGCTTCTTTCCCATTGGCGGCATTAAAAAGTTCACCCACATCAACACCGGCGATATTCAGCGTTTTTGCGATAACCGCACGCACGATCGCGGAGTCATCCACGACCAGAATATTGTATGCCACAGTGGCTACTCCTTCCTGCTTTGGTTAAATAGTACATTCAATTCATCTACTTTGGTCATCGTCTCGCAGGCACAGATTTCAATAGTGCTGACTGACAGCCCCAGTTCATCAACAACATCCGGTGATGGATGATAGGCCAATCCATCGGTACCGGTTCCTATCCCGCTCATAAGCGAAACGGTATCAGCTACATGTACCAGATTCAGAACCAGGTGATCGCCTTTAAATCCTTCCGTCTGGTGGTGCCACCTGGTGACATTGATAACCGAGTCGGGCAGATTCCATTTTTCAAACAGCAAGGCGCCCACTTCAGCATGATCGATTCCCAGAATCTGGCGCTCCGCTTCGTCGAAAGTGATTTCCTGCTGTTCAACCAAATCCAGAATCGGATCAGCGTCCACTTCAATAAAGGTACCCATTATGATTTTACCAACATCATGTAATAATCCGGTCGTAAAAGCATGATCCGGTACTCTGTGGCCCAGTAAGCGGGCCAATTGTTCAGTACCGATAGCTACGGCGATTGAATGCTTCCACAGTTCTCCCGCCGGTAAACCATAACCTTTTATGGATCGTTGTACAATCGGACCCACAGCGGCCGCCAGGATCAGTTCATACATACGTTTGGTCCCCAGTCGGGCGATACCCTGAGGAACCGAATCTACTTTCGACACAAAACCGAAATAAGCTGAATTTGCCAACCGCAGAATATTAGCCGTCATACCGGGATCATATTTAAGCACCTCAGCTAATTTCTTGAAATCTACGTCCGGGTCGGATAATAGCTGGCGCAATTTTCCTACGACCACAGGCATTGATGGTATTGTTCCCAATTGCGCGATAATTGCTTCTCTTCGGCTCACAATTCCACCTCCTTACCATGATTTTTTATTGTGGTTATACCGGTATCCATATAGAGCAGCATAGTCCGGGATTTTGATCCACCCACATCTTCGGCTTCAATCAACAGGTTGTTTTTCCACAGTATCTTTCTGGCAACGGCATAATTACGTTCCCCGATACGGAACATGCGTTTTTTATCCAGCAGGCTGGATCCCCCGGCCACTTTGACAATCAATCGTCTCTTTTCAGCGCCCAGGTCATATACAGCCTGTAGTAAGCCGGCAATTCCAGTATCGGTAAACATAAAGGGATGCGCCTTGGCTTTAGCAAGATCAGTCCTTGATAGCGGCAGCATACAATGCACCAGTCCACCAACACCAACTTGCGGATCAAAAACAGTTAATCCAACGCAAGATCCCAAAGAATAAGTTATCAGTACCTCTTCAGGATTATTTGTAACCCGCATGTCTGATATTCCAACGGTCTGTAGCATATCAGTTAATCACACCACAAAGTTTGACCAAATAGTGCATGGATTATTTTTCTCCGCCTTCAGCCTTTCCGCGGGGGTGGGTAATGCAGCTTGCGAGCAGATTTTCGTGTTAATTGTTCCTCCTGCATTATTGTATTCCTTCCATGTTAAATCCTATTCCTGTTTCTGGTAAACCGATGGCTGGATCATTTTTAAATCGGTCTCGATCCCGGACAGGCTTTCAGCGTGTCCCACTACCAGGTAACCACCCGGCCGGAGCAGACGGTAGATTTCATCAATCACCTTCTTGCGACCCGGATTGTCGAAATAGATCATTACATTACAGCAGAAGATAATATCCAGAGGGCCCCGCATCGGGAAGGGCGGCGCCGAAAGGTTCAGCCGTCTGAATGTGACCAACTTTTTCAGTGTGCTTTTTACCTCGTAGCTTACTGATCCATTCTGATGATACTTATAAAAATATTTGTTCCGCAGGTCGGCTGGAACTGTTTTCAAGCTTTTTTCGGAATAAACACCGCTCCGGCTATGGGCGAGAACGCGGGTTGAAATATCGGTAGCCAGTATTTTGAGGTCAGCCGCACTCATGTCATTGTTTTTCAAAAGTGTCATCGCCATTGAATATGGTTCCTCACCGGTGGAGCAGGCCGCCGACCACAGTCGGAAACGTCGTTGTCCCAGGGAAACCCAATCGCTAACAGCATTCTCGAGTAAAACATAATGGTCTGATTCCCGGAAAAAACTGGTAACATTAGTTGAGATGACATCGAGTAATTGGATCAATTCATTTTCGGTCCTGTCATTCTCAAGGAATTCCAGGTAGGCCCGGGAATCCGGGAGATTGAGGGCTGTAACCCGCTTCCCGATCCGAGCGGATACCAGGGCTTGCTTGTTATCCTTCAGTGCAATACCAGCCCGGTCATATACTATTGAACAGATTTTTTTAAAGGTTCTAGTATCCATTTTATTCAGTCATTAGTCACTTGTCACCTGTTCGACATTCCCTGTGCCTATTCAAGGGGCCGTTTGTAGCGTTTATCATTCCCACCCATCAAGTATTCATTGATCAAAAATCGCCAAAATCGGCGTCATCCAGCGGAATAGCTTCCTCTGCTTTGACTTTAACTTTTGTTTTTTTGGCGGTTTTCCTTTTAGTCGAACCATTGCTGCCGTTACCGCCGACGGCTCTGGTCGCAACCGGTGCTGCCGCGGTCGGCTGAGTGGTTTGGGTGCCGACGCTGCCATTGGAAGTAAGAGCAAATTCCCCAACCAGTGTGGATAGTTCCGCGGCCTGACTGTTCATTTCCTCAGAAGCACTGGCCGATTCTTCGGAATTAGCGGCATTCTGCTGGGTGACCTTATTCATGTCAGCCACGGCAGTGTTAACCTGCTCAATCCCATCAGCCTGTTCTTTTGAAGCGGCATCAATTTCACTTACCAGGTCATTTACCTTGGATGACCCTGCCACTATCTCAGTTAGCAATTTGGCCACATCCTCGGTGATCTTCACACCACCAGCAGCATTCTCAACCGATTCATTGATCATATCGGAAGTATTCTTAGCTGCTTCCGCGGACTTCTGGGCCAGGTTACGGACTTCTTCCGCCACCACCGCAAAGCCTTTACCGGCGTCACCGGCACGGGCCGCTTCAACCGCCGCGTTCAGGGCCAGCAGATTGGTCTGAAAAGCGATATCATCGATCGTCTTGACAATCTTGGCCGTTTCATCGGAGGAGGTCTTGATCTTCTCGATCGCTTCGATCATCTCCTGCATGGCCTGGTTGCCTTTATCCGCCGCCGACCGGGCTTCTCCGGACAGTTTAGTGGCCTGATTGGCATTATCGGAGTTCTGCTTGGTCATGGAGGACATCTCTTCCAGACTGCTGGAAACCTCTTCCAGGGAACTGGCCTGTTCATTGGAACCCTGGGCCAGAGCCTGACTGCCGCTGGCAATCTGATCGCTGGCTGAAGAGACCTGGTTCACCGCCACACCAACCTGATTTAGAGCATCGTCAAGGTTCTCGATCGTACCGTTGACATTAACTTTCAGATTGGCGAATTTGCCTTTGAATTCCGTGTCGATCCTTTTTGTAAGGTCCTTTTTCGACGCCGACTCCATAACACCAGCGACTATATCCACCACCTGGTCCGTCTCCTGCATCATCGCGTCGGTTTCCTTCATCATCCTTTCGGTTTCCTTCATCATCGCATCAACTTCTGCAATCTTATCCTTAAGATTTTTAACCATCACTTGTAATGATTGACCAAGCTGTCCAGTCTCATCTTCAGTGGTGATTTTAATTTCTTTCTCCAGATCACCCCCGGCGATGATATCGGCCGATGCTGCAATGACTCTGATGGGATTGACAACAATTTTTTTAGTAATTATATAGAGCAGCCCGCTTGATAAAAATACTAAAACCCAGGCAATACTGCTTAGAATCAAAGTGTTGGCAGAATGTCTTTCTATGATATCAGTGGTTGAGACTGACGACGATAATACACCATATAAATCCCCGGCAGAATAATCATCATGGCAATCCAGACATTCTTCAGCCAGCAGGATCGGATTATAACAGGTAATGATTCCTTCACGGTAGGTGGATTGATCAATGTTCTGAACGTGAGTGGTTTTCAAATCTTGTAAATTTTTGTTATCTAACCTCTTACTATATAGATTTGGATCACTGGATGTGTAGACTTCAAACTCAGAATCCAGCAGAGATACTACATTTATCTTTTCACTTTTAGAAGTATTAACAATGATTTCATCTACAGCATCCATTTCACCCTGCAGCATTGAATATTGAATACTCTGTTGGATCAGATTTGAGGTGTGTTTTATATCATCTATTTTGACCTGGAGGTCGAGATTTTTTTGACGTTGAATAAGTAAAAAAAATGAGCTTCCCAACAATAAACAGACTGTAATGAATATTGCTGCTGACATTTTAATACCAATTGATAATTGATCGATAAAATGTAAAATCGCCCGCATAATGTTATTCCTCTTCATTCTAAATGGATAGATTATTGATTAATAAATACATGTCTATGAAAGTCAGCACCTTGAAAGGTGGGATATCCGGATTATCAATTTTTGCATGTCCTTCGTTCCCTCGTTTTCAAGGTGCTGCTCGAGCCTGAAGGGTGGGGTTTCCATCGTGCCGTTTGTAGCGTTTATCATTCCCACCCATCAAGTATTCATTGATCAAAAATCGCCAAAATCGGCGTCATCCAGCGGAATAGCTTCCTCTGCTTTGACTTTAACTTTTGTTTTTTTGGCGGTTTTCCTTTTAGTCGAACCATTGCTGCCGTTACCGCCGACGGCTCTGGTCGCAACCGGTGCTGCCGCGGTCGGCTGAGTGGTTTGGGTGCCGACGCTGCCATTGGAAGTAAGAGCAAATTCCCCAACCAGTGTGGATAGTTCCGCGGCCTGACTGTTCATTTCCTCAGAAGCACTGGCCGATTCTTCGGAATTAGCGGCATTCTGCTGGGTGACCTTATTCATGTCAGCCACGGCAGTGTTAACCTGCTCAATCCCATCAGCCTGTTCTTTTGAAGCGGCATCAATTTCACTTACCAGGTCATTTACCTTGGATGACCCTGCCACTATCTCAGTTAGCAATTTGGCCACATCCTCGGTGATCTTCACACCACCAGCAGCATTCTCAACCGATTCATTGATCATATCGGAAGTATTCTTAGCTGCTTCCGCGGACTTCTGGGCCAGGTTACGGACTTCTTCCGCCACCACCGCAAAGCCTTTACCGGCGTCACCGGCACGGGCCGCTTCAACCGCCGCGTTCAGGGCCAGCAGATTGGTCTGAAAAGCGATATCATCGATCGTCTTGACAATCTTGGCCGTTTCATCGGAGGAGGTCTTGATCTTCTCGATCGCTTCGATCATCTCCTGCATGGCCTGGTTGCCTTTATCCGCCGCCGACCGGGCTTCTCCGGACAGTTTAGTGGCCTGATTGGCATTATCGGAGTTCTGCTTGGTCATGGAGGACATCTCTTCCAGACTGCTGGAAACCTCTTCCAGGGAACTGGCCTGTTCATTGGAACCCTGGGCCAGAGCCTGACTGCCGCTGGCAATCTGATCGCTGGCTGAAGAGACCTGGTTCACCGCCACACCAACCTGATTTAGAGCATCGTCAAGGTTCTCGATCGTACCGTTGACATTAACTTTCAGATTGGCGAATTTGCCTTTGAATTCCGTGTCGATCCTTTTTGTAAGGTCCTTTTTCGACGCCGACTCCATAACACCAGCGACTATATCCACCACCTGGTCGGTCTCCTGCATCATTGCATCAAGCTCATCGCGTGATTTCTTCAGACCATCACGCATGGTGATCATGGAATTACCCAGCACATCAGCTTCGGAAGCTACTTTTATGTCCACTTCCAGGTTGCCTTCGGCGATGCTCTGTGCAACATCGGCTTTGACTTGCAATCCCGCGCACATATTGCGGAAAGCATCTGCCAATTGACCAATTTCATCCTTCTGCCGGATGGACACTTCCTGACGCAGGTCTCCCAAGGCGATAAGCTCTGCCAGACCGGTAATCTCATTCATGGGTTTTGTGATACTACGACTGATAAAAATGCCAATGAAAAGACCAAATATAACCGAAACAACTGTTACCAGTACTAATGTAACATTGGCTGTTGTCCTTGAATTATCGGCTGAAATTACGGCCTCGTGCATCTCACCGGCGGATTCTTGCTCAACCTGGTCCAAAATATTGGCAACCTCGTCGCCATATTGATCTAATAGCTCCATTGCTTCATTCGAAACCGTGGTTAAACGAACCATTTCTAACTGACCGTTGATTAGTTCATCGGCTGCTTCCTGAAATTCGGCATGGTCCAGATCAAGTTCTTTTACCTTTGAAAGTACTTCTTTATCGGTCGAGGCATATACAAGCCCTTCATCAGTTACCGCACCTTCCAGTATGGCAGTGACCCAGAGATCAAAATCCTCAATCGTTTGGGCGTACTCATTCTGTAATTCACCGATACTTTCTTCATCAATCATCTGATTGATTTCTTCCAGTTTGATCCTACTTACTGCCAATGTTGTTTTTATTTCCATTGCCATATCGGTAAGTGGTACATCGCGCTCTAATATTCGCTTTGCATCGGTACTGAGATTTTTCTTTTTCGTTGCGATCACTCCCTTTACTACATCCTCCACATCAGCGGCATCAGCGAGAATCTCATCGAAAATGGATTCCATTACTTCCATATTTTGATCAACAATGACTTTTTGTTTTATAAGCTGTTTGCCGGCTACAAAAAGATCGGCGGTCGCTTTTTGAAACTTCTCATTATGAAACCGGTCAGCTTCTTCAACCAACCTACGCAACTTATCGTTATCAGTTGCCCGTACTTCACCGGCTTCTGTTTTACCACCTTCTAATATTGCATCTGCAAAAACATCAAATTCACTTAATGTTTTGTTGAAGGCTTCTTCTATTTCCCTGATAACGGATTCATCATGTGATGCCATGGTAGAAGTAGCGCCCTTGAATTCTTCCATTGCGTTTCTACCCATCGCCAGAGAAATCTTCATCTCATTGGCGGCATCCACAACTGGAGCTTCGTCATAAGATATTCTTTCTACAGCGTCTCCAATAGTACCGACATTAGTAATACCAGTAATTCCTGCTATACCGGTCAATACGGCTGCCGCAATAAATCCTACTAAGATTCGCTTACCTATTTTTAGATTAATAAACCATTTCATTTTTAATCTCCTTTTGTTACTGTATTGATTTCATGTTTCTTAAAATCCAACCACTAGCTGAATGAATGTGACTTTCTCATCGTTTTCCGAATTTATTTGTTGTTCTACGCGAAGTTCGGCACCTTCGGCAATGACCCAGCCACCACCGATACTGGTGCGCGTTAGATCATCAACGCCATCTACATCTGTTGAAAACAGGCCTTGCCGGCCAACCACAAAGAAATTTCCAAACTCATACATACCTTGTGCATAATAGCCTGAATTGGTAACCGTTTCGTCGGCTTCCAAGCCCATTGCGTGCAATATATACTCACTCTTCAACGAAAAACCACCATAGCTAAATTGGAGATCTACTCCAGTCAAAGTCATGTCGGATTTATCATCTTCATTGGTGAAGGTTGCATAAGAACCACCAAGTTCCAGCATGTCGAATGGCGTAAAACCTAATCGACCACCTAAAGCACTCTTCATTTCGACATCTACAGTGTCAGCATATACATAACCAAATCCATTGCTGCTGTAAGCTACTAGGTTGAACTTCGATTGCTCTACATAAAACTGAACGCCGTGATCATTCCAGCCATCGTGGGTATGCTCTACTACCAACGGACCGGAAACCAGTTTACGATCAATGGATGGATAGACATTCAAGTCTATTCCAAAGGGGACGTCGAACTGGCCGGCTAATACTCCGCCATGATCAATACCGGTCATTGTCAGGTAATGATCACCCTCACTGCCGAATAGACTGACATCCACTACAAAAGCTCCCGAACCGAACGTTTCAGCATCGGGATCGTAAGCGAGCGCTGCTTCGACGCCGATATAGTCTCCGATGCCGGTTGCCAAATCAATCTCAATCTGTCCGAAGCCGTAACTGGCGGACGTCTCCTCCGCACTGGGTACTACATAATTGAAATCGGCAAATCCGGTTATTTCGAGATCGGATGGTGCAGATTCCTCAGCCTCATCTGGTACAGTGACGCTTGACGGGGTGGCCTGAGCCGGCGCTGCCAGCGTACTGGTTAATTCACCGACCAGACTGCGCAGGTTTACTACCAGTCCTTCAAATTCCTGCAGCTGACTTAAATTTCCTTCAAACTGATTCAGCCTGGTATCCAATACAGTAAAAGTACTGTCAACACTGGCGAACAACAGCTCCGGCTGGTCATCCTGAAGTTGGGTCAGGTTTCCTTCAAACTGGTCAAGTCGGGTTTGAAAAGTCGAAACTGATTTATTTAATTCAGCAAGGTCCAGATTTGCATTTGATTGTGCCTTTGACAGCTGGTTCCTGATTGCACTGATATCTTTTTTCTGATTGTTTTCAAGCTCGTCTAATTGCTGCTCGAGTTTTTCAGTTATTTCTATGATCGCGGCAAATCCCTGGGCCGAGACCATTGGGGAGCCAAGACCGAATACCATAATCGTCAAAATCACTTTTAGTATAATTTTATTTTTCATTATTCATCTCCTGCTACTAAGTACCTTATCCTGACTTGCACAGGCACTACATATAAGGTACAGTTCGCCTGTTGTTTAAGATTTGGCTGATTCTTCAGCAACACTGACAACATCCATTAATTCCGCACTGGTCAGCACTTCTTCGATGTTAAGCAGGATTTTCACGGAGCCTTTGGCCTTGGCCATACCCAGGATGAAATCGGTATTGAGGCTTTCACCGAAGGATGGCGTTTCCTCGATATCCTTCAGTGTAATATCCAGTACTTCCGAGACGCTATCTACCACGATACCCATCTGAATCGGATTATTATCCTGCGCAATCTCAACCACAATGATACAAGTTTCATCAGTATCATCGATCATTTCAAATCCGAACTTGGTTCTGAGATCCACGACCGGAATGACTTTACCGCGTAGATTCAGCACACCACGAACGAATTGGGGAGTGCGAGGTACGGCGGTAATCGCCATCAGGCCGATTATCTCACGGACCTTGAGTATTTCAAGTCCGTATTCTTCCGAGCCCAGGCAAAAGGTCAGGTATTTGCCATCTATTCCCATGGACGCCAATACATCAGCGGTACCGGTCTCAACCAGGGCTACATCAACTATTTGTTTTGTCATAGTTACTTCCTCTTTACTTGGTATTAATTAATTTTAATTGATGGACGGCAGCAATCCGCCACCGTTGCTGTTTTGAAAATATGATCTTCTGTTTTATTAATTAGAATTGGAGTTATGGTAGGCATAATGCTAACTGCTATTTTGGTAATAATTGCCATCATTGGAGTTTTTAATTAAGCTGTTCACATCGAGAATCAGGCCGACCTGCCCGTCAGGCATGATCGTGCAACCGGAAAGTCCGGCGATATCGCGCATAGTTTCGCCCAGTGATTTGATGACAACCTGCTGCTGGCCCAGTAATTCATCAATCACCAGTCCGGCCTCATTACCATCAGATTCGATTACGATTACCAGCGCTTCCGTTGGATTCTCAATCGCTCCAGAAACCTGGAATAGGCGGTTCAGGTGCAGTATTGGTATCAAGCGACCATGGAATGTGAGCATCTCACCCTGATCAAGGATTGTGGATAGAGATTCCGCATCCGGTTGCAGGGATTCTTTTACCGATAGGGTGGGTACTATATAGCGGTTGTTTCCTACCCGCACAATCATGCCATCGATGATTGCCAGGGTCAGGGGCAGGCGGATCGAGAATACGCTACCCTTGCCGGTTTCGGAAGTAATATTGACCTTTCCCCGTAGTGCTTCAATATTGCGTTTGACAACATCCATTCCAACCCCGCGCCCGGATATTTCCGTAACTTTTTTAGCAGTGGAAAATCCTGGTTCGAGTACCAGACTCCAGACTTCGCTGTCGGTTAGATTATTGTCTTCTTTTATCAACCCTTTTTCCAGCGCCTTAGACAATATAGCATCCCGATTTAGTCCTTGGCCGTCGTCTTCAACTTCGATGTAAATATTGCCACCGCGATGAAAGGCTCTTAATTCTATCTTACCAGTGGGGGGTTTTCCGGCGGAAATACGATCATTCTGATTATTTTCAATTCCGTGATCGACGGCATTACGGATCATGTGTACCAGAGGATCTCCAATTTTATCAACCACCGTTTTATCGACTTCAGTATCCTCACCAACACTTACAAACCGAACCTGCTTGCCGGACTTTTTTGACAGGTCCCGGACCAGACGAGCCATTTTCTGGAAAATCGAACGTATGGTAACCATTCGTAGCGAGGTTCCCATGCTTTGCAGTTCACGGGTAATTTTATCGAGCTGTGAAAGGTGTTTGGTGAGAGTAGGTGAAGCAATATCCTTCAATTCAGCCGATTGGCTAACCATTGATTCGGCTATTACCAGTTCACCGATTGTATCCACCATCAGGTCAATGCGCTGGGTATCGACCTTTAAGGTTTCTTTTAATTTTGTAGCTGATCTAGTTTTTGCTGTTGTGCCACCTACTACTTGTGCTACAATTGGATCAGCCTTTTTTTCCGGAACCACTGGTTCAGGATGTTCTGAAACCTTCACCTGCTTGGGTCGTGCGATGCTGGTCTCACCCAGGGGGGCCGGTGTGTTACCGGTACTGATGGCTTTGAGTTGTTCAAGCAAGCGAGGTAATTTTTTTTCCGGCATCGGTGCAGTTGCACTGGTAATGGCTTTACCAAGACTATCAATCATTCTTTTCAAAGTATCAACAGCCTCAAAGGTTATATCTATTGCGGGACCTTCCAGGGCCAGTTTACCGTGGCGGGCCAGGTCTAATAAATTTTCGGATTTATGGGCCAGGGTACCAATATCTTCCAGTTCAAGAAATCCGGCCACACCCTTCATGGTGTGAAATGAGCGGAAAATAGTATCTACAGCGCTGCTGTCATCTGGAGTTGATTCTAATATCAACAGTTGGGCATCGACCTCTTCCAAATGCTCGTTGGCCTCATTAATAAAATCGGTCAACAGATCGAGATCACCAGTTATGGATTGCGGCTGCATCTCTGCGACCGGCATCGATTCAATGGCTGCTTCGGTTTTGGTAGCAGTTTTCTCCTCCACAGCGACCGAATCCATAGCTTTTTGGGGGGCATCGTTGGTGGTGCTACCCAGTTGGCTCAGTAGCTTTTGGACCGGGGCTGCTTCACCATTTCCGCTGTAGGCATTAAATGCTGTTTGCAGCCAGTCTTTAACTGACAGCATATTGTCAATTGCCTCATCGGGTTTAACTTCGTTCAGATAATCTTCTGTTCGGTGACACAACTGCTCGACATCCGACAGACCCATAAGGGCTGACTCGCCTTTCAATGTGTGCAGCAGACCCAGTAAATCCCGCACTACATTACCACCATTGGATTGTTCAAGTGACAGAATCAAGCTTTCCAGTTCCTGCAAAGTACCACCCTGTTGTGAAAGGTATTCGGTATAGATTTCCTCATCAACTTGAACAGGCAAACCAGTGGGATGATTAATACCATTCGCAAACTGAGTGGTGCGGCCCTTAATCTCTGGATCACTATTGGATGTCAATCCCAGACCGGGGGGAAATTCCACATCAGAAAAACTGTTTCCGTCCCTGATAACAGCTTGGAGAGCCATCACGGTGCTGTTAATGATATCCAGCGCAGCTTCTTCGTCGGCAACCTCTTCAATTAATATATCTTCAAGAATTTTTAGTGTTGCAGTTGAAACTGTAGCAAATTGTTTATCATCGGACTCATCCGCCCATTGTTTGATTTCTTTGAACCGCGCATACAAATCACCCACTGCTACATGATCAGATGGTTCAGTAAATACCAGCGCTTCGGATAATTCCTCAATTTTATTTTTAATATTCAGGCTGGCCATCCAATCAATTAGTTATTAATATTTTTCTG
>CAYTPW010000028.1:0-41320 GCA_964439935.1 uncultured bacterium
AACGATATATTATATTTGGATTTTGGAATTTATGATCGTTTGCGTGAAAATAAATTCAAACTTGAAGAACGCAAATACCCGATAGATTATAATTATCCACGGATTAATAAGGAAAATGTATCTATAAGATTGCCCGCGGGATTAAAACCGCTCGAATCACCTCCGCCCGCTAAGATTGTTACTGCTGGCCATTCATACAACCGGGTAATTAATATTTCAGTAAATAGAATAAAATATGAGCATCAATTAGTTGTAGCAAATACTGTGTATAATGAGAATTATTATAATGATATAAAGGGATTATATACTGATATTGTAGATTTGTATCAGGATCAGATAGTTCTAACCAAGCAATAAAAATGCTAAAATATTTCAAGCAGGAAATTTTCTTTACATTGATATTTATTACAAGTATGTGTTCAGTTTTACGTTCTGAAGGTCAGAGTTATATCATTTCTGAAGACATCACTTATTCATATAAATCGCCACAGTCGTCAATGTATACAATTCACCGCAAGGTATACGTTGGCGATGAATATGGAAAATCATTCGGGTATATTTATGAGATGGAAGATGAATATCGCAAAATTATAACTATGAAATGCGCCATCTTTGACACTAATAACAAAAAGCTGAGGAAACTCAGAAAAAAAGATATCAAGATTGTTACTGCTTCACCCGGTTTTATTCTATACAGTGGGTCAAAATATCATATAATCGATATTAAACATCAAGTCCTGCCATATATTATTGATTATGAAGTTAAGATAAAATTAACATCACATTTCTTCTGGCCGGGATGGTATCCCCAAAGTAGTATTTCTTGTGAACAGGCCAGCTATAAATTGATTATTCCGGACCATATAAATTTTAAGCATAAAATTATCGGAGATATTCCCGCGCCGATCGTTTCGAATGATAGCTATACTTGGACATTAACAAACATACCGGCTTATCCTGATGAAATAATGTCTGCTCCCGAGGACCGCATCCAATACAATATATCATTCTCACCATCAGAGTTCAATTTGGACAGGTTAAATGGATCGTTCCAATCCTGGAATGATTTCAGTGAGTGGTATAAAGAGCTTTATCAAATGCAATTAGACCTTCAACCAAATAGCCAGGAATTAGGTTTAATACTGGCACAAACTAGTACGGAGAAAGCTCAGATACTTCTGGAATACATTCAAAAAAATATGCGCTACGTCGCCATTGAGGAGGGAATCCATGGTTGGAAACCTCACAAAGCTTCCCAGGTTTTGGCCAATAAATATGGGGATTGCAAAGATCTGGCAATTTATTATGTCAATCAATTGAGGTTATATGGGGTAGAAGCATACCCCGTATTGCTCCGAACACGTGGTACTGGTGTGATTGATCCCAATTTTGTTACTAATAGATTTAATCATGCGATAGCTTGTGTCTTGATTGCAAATGATACTTTTTGGGTTGATTGCACTGGAAAATACAACACAATTTACGATGTCGGAGCTAACGATGAAGGGTGTAACGCATTATTGATTGGTGATGATGGGGGACAGATAATTACCATTCCCGTCAGTAAAGCTGAAGATAACCAGCGTTTGGTTAGGGCAACTGCCAACATTGACATCATTGGTAATACCATTTTTACGGGCACTCTATCATCAACGGGAAATATAGCCCAATATCACAGGCGGATTTTTTTGGATGAGTCAGATTCTGAAAAGCGAAAAATCCTCACTCGCTGGTTAAGCGATTATTCTCCTGATTTAAAAATAATTGATCTGAAATACTCCAATTTTGATAACAACCACCAACCAATAAAAGTAGAGTTCATGGTAGACGCTGGAAAATATGTGAAAAAAAGTCGTTCCCGCTATTTTATTAATCCCAATTTTTATTATCGTGTTAATTATACTGGAGAAAACCCGGTTGATCGTCAGACTTCAGTTTATTACAATTATCCACAGACAAGCATCGATACAGTAAGCTATAAATTTTCCGAAAGAGTTATACCAGAATATCTACCAGAAAAAGTTCGGTTAGAGAATCTATTCGGGAGTTACGAAATGGAAATGCAGTTTAGTGATTCTACATTGTTATTCATTAGAAAACGTGAGATAACACAGCGTTTAATCGATATTTCAGACTATGAAGAATATTATTCCTATATGGAAGCATTGGAAAAACATGATAAAAAGAAGGCAGTATTTCGAATTGACCAGGCGGATTGATCCATGATTCGATAATGAACAGGTTGATTATCCATGTTTTATATGTGATCGGTAGCTTGACTTCCCAGAAATCATCTGATTAAATTCCCGCCATGGGAATCATACGATTAAATAATATGCTGTTTTACGGCTATCATGGTGTTCATGATTCAGAGAAGGAACTGGGTGGAAAATTTGAGGTTGATCTTGAACTTCATACATCGCTGAAAAAATCAATCGAGAGCGACGCTCTCAATGATACGATTGATTACCAGGCGGTTTATGATGTGGTGGAAAACTCCTTGAAGGCACACAAGTTCTATCTACTGGAAGCTTTGGCTGGGCATATTGCCAAATCACTGCTGACTCAGTTTTCTGTTGACAGTCTGGTCATCCGAGTGCGCAAACCGCACGCGCCGGTACGCGGCGTATTGGATACGGTCGAAGTGGAAATCGATCGCGCACGCTCGGATTATGAGTGAGATTGTATATCTTTCACTTGGCTCAAATCTCGGACAGCGGCGTCAAAACCTCAATACTGCTATTACTGCCTTAGCAGCTGACACGGCCATTAAAAACATCCAGCAGGCGCCGATCTATGAAACGGAGCCGCTCTATTATACTGATCAGCCCTTCTTCCTGAATACGGTTGTCGGATTGGAAACCAGCTATCAACCATCGGATTTACTCGAGTTTACCCGTGGACTGGAGCGCGCCAATGGTCGTCCGCCTATCCGCGCGAAGAACCGTCCGCGTTATTTGGATATCGATATCTTGTGCTGGGGAGACCGGATTTTGGACCACCCCGATTTGGTACTGCCGCATCCGGACCTGCAGAACCGGCGTTTTGTGCTGGTACCCTGGACTGTTATTGCCGCAAGTTTTATGGTGGTAAAATGGAATATGACCGTACGTGATTTATTGTCTGCCTGCGTAGATTCGTCCCAGGTGAACGAGTATAATTGAAAGTCAAGCATGCGCAATCTTTACTATATTGCTATTGAAGGACCGATCGGAGTCGGGAAAACCAGTCTGTCGAAGCTATTGGCCGAGCGATTGGGTGCCCGACATATAATCGAAGAGTTTGAGGGCAATCCATTTCTGGCGGATTTTTACATTAATCCCGAACGATTTGCATTTCAGACCCAGTTATTTTTTCTACTCCAGCGCTACCAGCAACAGCAGGAACTGCGTCAGGTTGATATATTCCACAATCTACTGGTCACCGATTACATGTTTGTTAAAGACCGACTGTTTGCTTCATTGAATCTCAATGAAAAGGAAATGATTCTCTATGATACAGTAGCCAATCTTCTGGAAAAAAACATCATTAAACCGGATCTGGTAATCTATCTCCAGGCCGATACGGATTCATTAATGAATCGAATTACTAATCGCGGGCGGGATTATGAGATAAATATGGACCGCAATTATATCGATGCTTTGAATCAGGTTTATAATGAATATTTCTTTCGTTACAAGGACACGCCACTGGTAATAATAAATACGAATAATATTGATTTCGTGAAGAATAAAAATGATCTTGAGGAAGTGATCAAATATATCCGTCAACCGGTAACAGGCACGAAGTTTTTTAATCCAACCACCGATTTTTGATGTTAAAATATTTATTATATGCAGCTATTTGTTACCTTGGCTACCGTATTTTCAAATATGTTTCCAGAATTGAGTTGTCGGCACCTTTTAAATCTAAAGAATCGAAACAGGAGCAAGAGGAGCCCTATTCCCAATATGAGATACAGGATGCGGAATTCAAGGATATTGAAGAATAGTAAGGCCTGAAATGTACGCGGTGCAAATTGACCGTCATGGTGGTCCTGATGTTTTAAATTATATTGAAGTCCCAATCCCTGTTCCGGGTCCCGGACAAGTTCTGCTAGAAATGAAAGCGGCCGCCCTGAATCACCTTGATATCTGGGTTCGGCGCGGTTTCCCAGGGATACCATTGCCGATCATTCCTGGCAGTGATGGCTCAGGAGTGGTAGCGGAAGTCGGTTCAGGAGTATCGGACTATAAGCCCGGTGATGCAGTTATCCTCCAGCCGGTTTCCTATTGCGGCCACTGCCGTTTCTGCCGCCAGGAGCGGGAAAATTTCTGTGATAATTTCGGCATTTTCGGGGAAACCCGGGACGGTACCAATTGCGAGTTCATGACCGTAGCTGAAAAATACCTGCGACCCAAACCAGCCTGGTTGAATTTTACCGAGGCAGCTGCCTTTCCATTGGTGACTATGACCGCCTATACGATGCTGATAAAACGGGCTAATTTGCAGACGGACGAATCAGTTTTTATTTGGGGCGCTGGTTCCGGTGTGGGGCATATGGCAGTTCAGATTGCTAAATGGAAAGGCTGTTACGTGATTGCCACGGCCGGGTCTAAAAATAAACTGAAACAGGCGCAGAAGCTGGGTGCTGATCTGGTAGTGGACCATTATGCTGAAAATATAATAGAAGCGGTAAGGTCCGGATCCGGCAGGAAATCAATCGATGTAATTTTCGAACATGTGGGGCAAGCTACCTGGGATATCAGTACTAAATTACTGGCTAAAGGCGGCCGGATCGTAACCTGCGGCGCCACAACCGGTGCTCAAGCGAAGATCGATCTGCGGCATATTTTTTACAAACAGCAGTCAATAATCGGTTCCACCATGGGGGATGTGGCCGGTTTTGATGAGATGCTTGATCTGGTGAACAACCAGCAATTGAAACCGATCCTGGATCGAACCTTTCCATTGTCCGAAATTGCCGCCGCTCAAGCCTGCTTGGAGCGTGGGGAACATTTCGGTAAAATCGCAATAAAAATATAACTTATTTCCTGACAATCAATTGTATCATCTGGGATGAAACAATTAAATTCTAAGGTTATGCGAAAGACATTAATTATTCTATTACTCATACTTTTATCTGCAGGAAATACAGAAAACATATGGACTGAAAACGGACTGGGTTTCAATTCAGGCACTCGGGGTAGCGGTATACACTGGAAATATGGTTATTTCCCCAGTGAAACCCACGGCTGGGCCTTTGAAGCGCGGTTGTACGATCTGAAGGGTGAAAATGAGTTTCCTGCCTATGATCCGTACTATGGCACTGTGACAACAGCCGGTGGCATAAGTCTGGCCATGATTACTGGTGAGGCAGGATTTTTGTATTTTCCTTTTGCCGGTAAAATTGCCAATAGTTTTTCTCCCTTTCTGAGTCTTCAGCTTGGGCCGAATTTTATTATGGATGCACCGGAGGAAGGTCGTTTTTTCGAACGCTGGAAGCAGGCCCAGGTGTATACAGCACTGGCCGGTTATACCGGTGTCGGTGTATCGTTTTACATATCCTATAAAACGGTCATCGGTATCAGTGCCGGGTATGATTTTTTAATGCTGCCAAAAGTGATTGATGGTCGTGATGATTACAGCGGACTCTTGATTAAATTTACCTTTAGTCGCCGGAATTGATTGGTGACCATCGGTTTTTGTCGATCTGGTGCAAGCTAAATCTACATTTTTTTCCTTACTAATACTGCGAGCTCCTCTATTCTGGCAATTCGCAGCAGATATACCTAGTTGGGCGTACGGTTTGCATAGCATAGAGAGTGGTAATTGTAGGCCAGGGCATATGCAATTGCAGTCTGACCGAACATTTATGATCGCCAAATATTGAAAAGGAGTAGTTTCATGAGTGACTGCTTATTCTGTAAAATCCGTGACCGGGAGATTCCGGGGGATATCATTTTTGAAAATGATAATGTTTTAGCTTTCAATGATATCAACCCACAGGCTCCCGTTCATGTTTTGATAATTCCCAAGCAACATATACCAACTACAAATGATATTAATACCGAAAATTCCGGCTTGATCGGTGAAATGCTGCGTGTGGCAAGTTCGATTGCAGCTGAAAATGGAATCGCAGAAGGGGGCTATCGAACAGTTATCAATTGCAATGAAAAAGGCGGGCAGGAAGTTTACCATCTGCATATGCATCTGATTGGCGGCCGACAGATGCGCTGGCCTCCCGGTTAGGCACCATATTCAAACAACAGGAAAATCTTGATCAATTTCTTATTTAAACTAAACGCATGTATATATCTGAACTAAAAATCCAGGGCTTCAAGTCGTTTGTTAAGAAGACGTCCTTAAAGTTCGGTGAAGGAATAACGGCGGTTGTCGGACCAAATGGCTGCGGTAAAACTAATATTGTCGATGCTATTCGCTGGGTCCTGGGTGAACAGAAGACAAGCGTTTTAAGAGGCGGGAAACTGGAAGACGTGATCTTCAATGGAGCCGAAGGTTTGAAGCCTCTGGGTATGTGTGAAGTATCGCTGACTGTCCATAACAATAAGGGCAAGTTACCGATCGAGTATAATGATGTTGAAATTACGCGGCGTGCTTTCCGCGATGGTGAAAGTGAATATTTTATTAATCGAACCCCCTGCCGACTAAAAGATATTCATGATTTATTCATGGATACCGGTATGGGTGCTGACGCCTATTCGGTGATTGAACTGGGTATGATTGAAAGTATCCTGTCTGAGACCAGGGATGATCGGAAAAGAATGTTTGAAGAAGCAGCCGGTATCAATAAATATAAGCTGGAACGCCGTTCAGCCAGGCGGAAGTTTGAGGTGGTTCGACAAGATCTGGACCGGATCAACGATATTATCAGGGAAGTCGATCACCAAGTCCATGGGTTGGCGTTGCAATTAAAGCGCTTTAAGCGCCATGCCAAACTGGTCGAAAAGCTGAAAGAAAAAGAACTTGCTCTGGCCTTTCTCCGCATTAATTATTATCAGGGACTGGCTAAGCCACTGTCAGATCGGATCACCGAGCTGCACCACCTGCGGGAATCCAATCTCAGCGATGAAAATAAAAAAGAGGTCGAATTAGATCGGCTGAAAAAAATATTCCGCAGTCAGCGTGAAGAGGTTGACCAGGTCCAGCGAAACCTGGCGGAAATCGAAGTTGAACGGGAAGAATCGGCCAACAGCATACTGTTATGCACGGAACAGAAACGCAGTGCAGAGAAAAACATAGAAAGATTGCTCATTGAATCAACCAGCCTCGATACCAAGCAGATTCAATCGCAGGAAAGAATCAAGAACCTTGAAGCTGAAATTAACCAGTTGGATCCTGAAATTGAGCGCCAATTAGAATCCTATCGGCAATTCAAACTGGATTATGAAGAGGCAGATAAAACCTACCTTAATGTCCGGCGGCAGGTTGAGAATCAACAAACCGAACGCTGGCAACAACAGCAGAAAATCAGTGAAAGCCAGTCGCTCTTCAAGCGTACCGAACAATTATTAACCGACCATCAGAATCGCTCAGTGATACTTGCCGAACAGCGACAGGAACTTGAGGAACAGCAGACTTCAGATCTGGCAGATCAGAAACGTCTGGAAGAACAGAAGCTGAGATTAGCACTGGCTCATTCCGATGCTGGAAAAGCATTTGAAAATTGTGAGAACCAACTGGCTCAACTGAGCGATAGACAACGAGAATTGTCCGACCGCATTCTGCTTGAAAAAGGACAAATTACTACCCTTGAATCACAGCACCGATTTTACCAGGAAATGGTTGAAAAGAATGAAGGTTATCCTGATGGCGCGCGTTTCATTCTTGATAATCGAGCTGAGTATCCATCCGCGTTGGGCAGCCTCGGTGAGTTGATCACCACCGATGAAGAGCATTCGTCCGTAGTAGAGAACTTTCTGGGTACACTGGCCTACTGCCTGGTGGTTCCTAATCGTGCCGCTGCTTTGGATATACTGGAACATATCGACCGGCAGAACAAAGGGCGGATTAGTCTAATACCTTTAGAGGAGGTGAGTGCAATTGCTCACCGGCCAAAACCTGTTCCAAAAAGTGCAACCAGGTGTCTCCGCACCATTGATCTGGTGAAGATAAAAACTGAGCTTAAACCGTTGACAGATTATTTATTTGGAAATTTGCTGCTGGTCGAAGACCTAAAATCTGCTCTGGCAGATGAAGCATTGGCCGGTTGGAATTTAATTGACCACAAGGGTGTATTGGCAGGTGCTGATAATATTCTTAAGAAATCCCGGTTAACCGGTGAGACCGGTATAATTGGCCGTGATCAAAAGCTTAAAGATCTCCAACAAGCAATTGCTGCAGCTAATTCCGAGTTGGCCCAGTTATCCAGCGACCAGGAGCGTATCAATCAAAAGATTGATACGCAGAAGCAGAGCCAGATAGATCTGCAGATTGAATTAGATGATCATACCGAATCAATCACTGCAATTGACAAGGATCTGATTCGATGTCATTACAGTCAGTCTCAGATACTTGAGTCACTTCAGGAGAACAGCCAGCAGATAAAGGAATTACAGGAACAAATCGGTCAGTCAAAAACCGCTTTGGAAGAGCTAATTCCTCAAATCGATGAAAATCAGGCCAAACTTGAAAAGATTGTTGCAACCAGTGAAAAACTGGCTGAACAGCTGGAAGTGGATCGCCTGCTGCGGGATAAACTGAATAGCAGTGTCCAGGATGCACGAATCGAATCCTTGAATCTGGAGAATAAGCGTGAGAATCGTTTGTTCCAGCAGCGCACGGCCGAAGAAACGATAGCTGAATTGCTTAGACGCAAGGAAGAAATCAAGGTTGAGATTACTGAAATTGAAGCAGAGCTGGTAGATCTTGACGATCGAAACTTAAAATCGGAAACTGCTCTGAAATCGATCAATTCAAAGCTCAAACAACAGCGGTCAATATTGGACTTGAAACAAAAGGTTTTCGATGAGACTTACCAGACAATTGATGATCTGGAACAGCGAATTCGCAATGAACAGCGCAATCGGGAAGCGCTGCTTGAAGAATTACGGGAGTGTGAAGTGAAGGCTGCCGGATACAACCAGCAGATCACCACTGTCCGTGAACTGATCCGTGAAAAATATACCTCCGAGGTTGCAGCTGAAGCGATCGTCGATGAAAGTATCGAAGAATTGACGATTGAGGTCGAACGGATCCAACGCAGCATTGATGCAATCGGACCAATCAATATGGCTGTCCAACTGGAATATGAAGAGGAGCAGCAGCGTTTGGAACTTCTTCGGGAACAGCGCGAGGATCTGGTTGCATCCGAGGAAAATCTCCAGGAAACAATCAAAAAAATCGACCGGGTGGCCCGGAAGCAGTTCCTCGATACTTTCACAGCGATCAAAGAGAATTTTACACGCCTGTTCAGCATGTTTTTTGAAGGGGGCGAGGGGACATTGTCCCTGGTGGGCGATCCCGATCCATTAGAAGCGGGCATCGCGATTTTCGCCCAGCCACCGGGCAAACGCAACCAGACACTTAGGATTCTCTCAGCAGGTGAAAAAGCCTTGACTGCCATCGCACTTTTATTTTCCATCTATCAGGTTAAACCCAGTCCCTATTGTATTCTTGATGAAGTAGATGCCCCATTGGATGATGTCAATATCAAAAAGTTCAGCCGCATTCTGCGCAAATTCAGTGACGAAACCCAGTTCATTGTTGTTACCCATAATAAGTTAACAATGGAAGCAACTAATTATTTATATGGCATCACCATGGAAAGAAAAGGTGTTTCAAAACTGGTATCAGTGAAATTTGATGATTGAGATATTAAACTAACTATTTCTCACAGGCGCTCCTACAGGCGCCTTTTTTTATTTAATTTGATCCGATTCCGCTTGCGTCATATGTTTACGATACTGTAATATGTATATGTATAAAGTCAATAAATACAGAAAACGTACAATCGTAAGATAATGTCGCAAACAGAAAAAATCAACTCACCGAAATACACTCAAATACTCGATACCGCCCAGGATTTGTTTATGCGGTTCGGAGTAAAACGGGTTACGATCGAGGAAATTTGTCGAACGGCCAATGTCAGCAAAATGACGTTCTATAAATTTTTCAAAAATAAAAACGAACTTGCTCTTAATATCATAGAAACTCTGATGGATGAGGGATTGGACAAATTCGACGACATTATAGCTGGTAAGCTACCCTTCAATGAAAAAATGCAATTGTTCGTTAAAATGAAGATGGATTATAGCAATCGGATGAGTATGGAGTTTTATGCCGATTTCATGAATTATTCCCCGGAAGTCCATGACTTTGTTATGCAGCGAGCTCATACAAATATGCAGAAAATGATGGCCCTGTTTAGCGAAGCCCAGCAGAATGGTGATATTCGTCCGGATCTGGATTTAAAATTTTTAACCTTTATGCTGAATAAAATGATCGAAATTGCTGAAGATCCGCAACTTGCGCAACTTTATCCTGAAACCAAACAATTGACTCGCCAGTGGCTGGATTTGTTTTTATATGGCATCATTGGCGAGAAACCTGATGAGTAAATACTTGAAATATTATTTTATTTTGCTGCTGGCCAATCAGAGTTTGACTTATGCTCAATCCAGCATCAAAGGTGAGGCCACCATTACACTCAATCAGGCCTGGGATTCGGATGGTAATCCGCTTAACCAGACTGGTTTGCGCTATATCCCGACCTGGAGTTCTAGCCAACCTCAATCCTATAAATTCAGTCTAGATACGGAAATTGCCGGTATTTTTAGTTTTCACAAAAATGCAGAAGAATCTAGTTTATCATTAAAAGACAATTGGGCGCGCTTTCACCGGGGCTGGGTCAGGCTCACCACAGACCGGTTCGAAGCTCGCCTGGGACTACAGAAGATAACATTTGGCTCAGCAAGATTGTTTCGACCGTTGGCCTGGTTTGATAATATTGATCCCCGTGACCCACAAAAATACACTACCGGTGTAACTGGTCTGCGTTTGCGATATGACTTCCCAAACAATGCTGGGCTCTGGTTGTGGGGAGTGTATGAAAAATTTGATATCAACAGAATTACTGAAAATAATGAATCACTTGAGTTAGGCGGCAATGTCACATACCCAGTTGGTCCTGGTGAAATTTCGGTTGCCTATGATCATTCCAAGGCAGACACCCCTGAAAATCGTTATGGTTTTGGCGGAGTCTGGGACATTGGTATTGGCCTGTGGTTCGAACTGGGATTGACTAACATTGAGTTGGTCGATGAACCTGACTGGCAATCCCAGTTAACGTTGGGTAGCGATTATACATTCGGAATTGGCAACGGAATCACCGTTACAGGCGAGTATTTTTTGGTTGACTATAGTGAGAATATTTTTATAAATGATACTCGTACTGATCTGTTTGGTCTAATGGGTAGCTATCCTGTCAGTATTATGGATAATCTATCACTATTCAGCGTTTACTACCCGGATGGCGATTTTTTATACAACCTGGTGAACTGGCAGCGCATTTATGACAATTGGCTGGTTCAGGTAAGTATCTATTTTTTATCGGGGGATGATTCACCGTCCCTGGGTTCAGCAATGAGTACTGTTGGAAATAAAGGATTTCAATTAAACCTGATTTTCAATCATTAGGAAATTCAAGTAGAGGAGTAATCATGAACAACTCAGCATTAATCACAATCTCTGATCTGGTGAAAAACTTTCCAATGGGGAAACGGGAATTCACGGCGCTGAATAATATCAATCTTAAATTTGAAAGCGGTGAATTTGTCGGGATTGTTGGCCCCAGTGGATCGGGTAAAACCACCTTGCTTAATATCATCGGTTCCCTGGATGTGCCAACCAAAGGCGATGCGCTGGTTCTGAATCAATCCGTCAGTAACCTGTCGACCAAACAATCGGCTAACCTGCGCAATAAACATCTGGGATTTATTTTCCAGACTTATAACCTGCTGCAGGTCTATACTGTGTTTGAAAATGTGGAATTACCTCTGCTGCTGCTGAAGATGTCGACTGCTGAGCGGAAAAAACTGGTGTTGCAATCCCTGGAGTGGGTGGGGCTGTTGGATAAGATTAAATCACGTCCGGCCCAGCTTTCTGGTGGTGAGTGTCAGCGTGTTTCAATTGCCCGTGCAATGGTTAAAAAGCCTAAAATTGTTCTGGCCGATGAACCGACTGCCAATCTTGATGCCAAGAATTCCCATAATATTCTGCAAATGATGGAAAAGCTAAACAACGAATTAAATACGACTTTCATCTTTGCTACTCACGACGAAAAAGTGATCCAGTATCTGCGTCGAAAAATCAGTCTCGATGATGGTGAAGTCGTCAGTGACGAAATTGTTAAAACCAAGTAGCAGGAGGTTACCATGTTAGCATTAAAATTAGCTTATCGAAATCTCATGGGAGCCAAGCTGCGGACCTGGCTGAATATGATTGTACTGTCTTTTGCTTTTCTCGTCATCATCTGGAACAAAGGTTTACTGAATGGCTGGGATCAGCAGGCGCGAATCGATACAATTGAATGGGAGATTGGGGGAGGTCAGTACTGGCACGAGAATTATGATCCCTATGATCCCTTTACGATTGAAGAAAGTCACGGGAAATTATCTAACGCCACCAATAACGCAATCAATCAGGGCTCATTAACACCAATTCTAATCTCACAAGCCTCCATCTATCCGGAAGGACGAATCCAGACCGTGTCACTCCGTGGAATTGACCCGGATCAAAATCTACTGGAATTGCCGACTTCATATCTGAACAAGGAAATTGAAGAATTACCGGCTATGATTGGTCAACGAGCTGCCCAAACATTCAAATTGAATGTAGGTGATTATGTTACCGTGCGCTGGCGCGATGTAAATGGTACCTTTGATGCGAAAGAAGCTCAGATAGTTCACATATTCAAGACCAATGTGCCACCGATTGATATTGGGGTTGTATGGGTTCCCCTCGACCGTCTGCGGGAAATGATGCAGATGGAAAACGAAGCAACAATTCTGGTAACCAGCCCGGAAAGTGGCTCTATCGGATCGATTGTAGGTTGGGTTTTTAAAGATCATTATTACCTGCTCACAGAAATCAGAGAAATGATTGAGATGAAACAGGTCGGCGGACGGGTCATGTTTCTGATCCTGATGGCATTGGCAATGCTGGCCATTTTTGATACCCAGGTTCTGTCAATTTTCAGACGTCAGAAGGAAATCGGGACTCACATTGCCCTGGGTATGACCCAACGACAGGTTGTTACATTATTTACAATCGAGGGAGCCATGCACTCCGTGCTGGCGGCGATCCTGGCAGCCATCTATGGGATACCGCTGCTCTACTGGCAGTCGCTAAAGGGTTGGTCGATGCCGGAAGGGACTGATAGTTTTGGCATGACGATAGCTGAGACGATCTATCCGGTCTACACTTTTAGCCTGGTTGTGGGTACGACCCTGGTTGTTCTGATAACAACTACTATTGTTAGCTTTATTCCTTCCAAAAGGATTTCGAAGATGAACCCAACCGATGCCATCAGGGGGAAGATCCAATGATCAAATTTATTATAAACGGGTTGATACGGGATCACCACCGCAGTCTTTTCCCAATCCTCATTGTGGCGATTGGAGTCTGGCTGACAGTTTTCATGCAAGCCTACTTGACTGGTGTCATGGGTGATATGATTGATACTACTGCCCGTTTTTCGACCGGACATGTTCAAATAATGTCTAAAGCCTATGCTGAAAATAAAGACCAGGTTCCTAATGACCTGGCATTGATGGATGTGGCAAAGATAATGTCGGAAATGCAGACTGAATATCCTGATATGACCTGGGTTAAACGAATTACTTTCGGTGGTTTGATTGATATTCCCGATGCTAATGGAGAAACCCGATCCCAGGCTCCGGTAATGGGCTTTGGAATTGATCTGTTATCTCCCGGAAGCACAGAGATAAATACGATGAATGTAGCCAAATCCATTGTCCGGGGAAGATTGCCGGAAAACCCCAATGAAATCCTTATTAGCGATCTACTGGCAGAGCGACTGGAGGTTAAACTGGGGGACGATGCCACATTGCTGAGTTCCACAATGTTTGGGTCCATGACCATGCACAATTTCAAAATAGTAGGTACGATAAGGTTTGGAATTATGGCCATGGATCGGGGAGCCATTATTATCGATGTAGGTGACGTCCAATTAGCGCTCGATATGGAAGATGCTGCCGGTGGTATTCTGGGATTCCTACCCCATCGTATTTACAACGATAACATAGCCCTGGGGATTGTTGAGCGTTTTAATCAACAGTATCAAAATGAAGCTGATGAGTACGCCCCTATCATGGGTAAACTGGTAGAATTGAGCGACCTGGGTGGTTACTTGGAAATGGCAGGCAGCATGTCAGGAGTATTAATTTTTGTTTTTGTAATTATAATGTCAATCGTGCTCTGGAATGCCGGTTTGCTGGGTGGTTTGCGCCGCTATGGAGAAGTTGGTATACGCCTTGCTATCGGTGAACATAAAGGACATATTTATCGATCCTTGATCTATGAATCAATTTTTGTCGGAATAATGGGATCGATAATCGGAACCATACTGGGCTTGGGATGTGCATACTGGCTGCAGGTTGTTGGTCTTGATATTAGTGCTTTTTTGCAAAATACCAGCATGATGATATCAAACGTATTCCGGGCTGAGATCACAGAAGAAACTTATTATATCGGTTTCTACCCCGGTCTGATTGCCACTGTGATTGGTACTATGCTATCAGGCGTCGGCATCTACAAACGGCAAACTGCACAACTATTCAAGGAATTGGAAGTCTAAACTTGGAGACAATTATCTTTAATTTGGCTAAAGTAAGGTTTTAATTATGAAAAAATTACTAATTGGGTTGATCTGCCTGGTTCCTACTTTTGGAATTGCTCAAACCCCCACCGGTGAAGAAATCCTTAAGCAAGTGGATACTAATATTATGTCTGGGAACCGGGCTATCACGGCAACTATGGTAGTGCACGGCAGACGTACTACTCGCACAATTACGTCCAAAAGCTGGATCCAGGGTACCAACAAATCATTCTCCGAATATCTGGCTCCAGCCCGTGAAAAAGGTACGAAGATGCTGAAGTTGAAGGATCAGTTATGGATGTATTCACCTCAGTCAGACCGGATTATCCGTATTGCCGGACACATGTTGAGACAATCTATGATGGGTTCTGATCTTTCATATGAAGATATGATGGAAGATCGCAGCTTATCTGAAACATATACCGCTGAAATTCTGGGATCCGAATCAATTGGAGATCGAGATTGCTGGGTTTTAGAGTTAGCCGCAATAGTTGATGATGTTGCTTATCATTCTCAGAAAATTTGGATCGATAAGGAACGGATGTTAGGTCTTAAACAGGATCTAATTGCCAAAAGCGGAAAGCTCTTGAAGACGATTACCATCAAAGAGGTATTCCTGGTTGATGATCGCTGGTATCCAAAACACATGATCTTCAAAGATGTGCTGTCAAAAGGTTCAGGAACCGAATTTATCATTGATGAAATTGAGTTTGATGTGGATATACCTGATTACATCTTCTCGAAAGCTTCCCTGCGAAAGTAATTATATATACCAAAAAGCGGATCGGAAAATCGATCCGCTTTTTGATTCGGTTAATATTGGTGATTATCATTAATCTGCAATATCACCTAATGGGTGAATCTATTTATTCATTTTAGCCAATTGATCAGTTAAATGATTACGAAATGTCTGAAGCCTGGGATCTGATAATTCCTCACCCTTTTGTACTGCGATCTGGAAATTTTCCAATGCCTGCTCATCTTGATCAATTGCCCTGTAGGCATCGCCGAGACTATCATAAACATTAGGGGAATTTGGATATAAGGACACATTGTGTTGAAATATCGCTACTGCTTTTAAATTGTTTCGGTAGATTGCCACTGATTCTTCGTCATATTGAACATTTAGAAGGGCATATCCTATCTCATTCAGATCAGTCTCCGGTGGGATGACAGTAAACCCTAAGCGTTGTGAAAGATTCTTATAATGTTTTAGTATTGCCGGTAATCCTTTCTGGATCTCTATTGATGGAAATCTCCAGCCGGAATAGATGAATTCCAGACCGTTATACAAAGCTTTATGTACTACCGAACCATGATTGGTATTGTCAATGACCTCAAATTTTAATCGAAAATCCTTGTACTTCTTTTTCTTGATGATTTTATACATTTGTTTGGTTGGATAAAAATATTCATCTTCTTCCTCACCAAGAGCTACATATAAAGCTTTATGCTCATACCCAACAGTATCCATTGAATGCTGCGCCTCAGTGATAATGAATTGCTCATCGTAAATCACATGAGGACTAATTATGATGTATGCTTTAAAGAATTCTGGTTTATCTATCAGAGCATATATACCAAATAAACCTCCCAGAGAGTGACCAACAAGAATTCGATGAGGTACGGTACGAAACTGGCTATCGACGGCAGGGAATAATTCATCCCCCATAAAAGTCAGGAAATTAGTTGCACCACCGGAGGCCGGCAATTCAGCAATGGATGTTGGGGAGAAATCCCGGTCACGATTGGTATTTTGGAGACCAATGACAATCATTCTGGGAATTAAATCTAAATCGGCCAGGAAATCTATTATGCCAGTCACATGATGAAAATGGGAATCGCCATCCAGTAAATACATAACCGGGTAGTGACCCGCTGTCTGATCATAACCTTCTGGTAAACCGACCATTATAACACGTTGTTCTCCCAGCATATCAGAATAAATTCCCATATAACTGCCAATATTATATTGGGCATGTAAAGATGCATTTGTTATTAAAAATATTAGGAGAAGGCAGTAAAGTATATATCTTAGTGGTCTTGCAGTTTCCATTTGTATTCCCCAATTATTTATCTGACTAATACATAGTGCTATCTTAACATAGACAAACTATTTAATTTTATAAATAGTAAACCTGTAGACATAATTGAGTATTTTAGCATAGTTGGATTTCCATAATTTCCGTTGTTAATTGCAGGAAAAAAATGAAGATATACATCAGTGCAGATATTGAAGGTGTATGCGGTTCCACGCATTGGGATGAAGCAGTAAAAGGTCACAGTGATTATGTTGAATTTCAGAAGCAGATGACGGCTGAAGTAGCAGCTGCCTGTGAGGGAGCGTTCGCTGCTGGTGCAAAAGAGATTATTATTAAAGATGCCCATGGAGCCGGACGGAATATCATAGCGGCTGAACTTCCACCTGAAACGAAACTGATCAGGGGTTGGAGTGGACATCCCTTTTCGATGGTTCAGGATCTGGATGTAACTTTTGCTGCCATCATGTTTATCGGTTACCACGCCCGGGCAGGTTCCGGCGGTAATCCACTGGCTCATACGATACGGTCATCAGTGATCGATTATATCAAGCTAAATGATATGTATGCCTCCGAATTTCTTATCAATGGTTATATTGCATGTGAGTTGAAAGTACCAATCGTTTTTCTATCTGGGGATCAGGACATATGTAATGAAGCGGAAGCGATGAACAGCAATATCAATACCGTTGCGGTGAAAAAAGGAGTCGGAAATTCAACTATCAATTTGCATCCGGCAACTGCAACAAAATTGATTAAGGAAAGTGTAAAATCTGCATTATCGGAAGATTATAAGTCAAATCTGTTTGGTTTGCCCGATAGATTTAAAGTTGAAATCAGATATAAACAGCAGGATCAGGCTTTCCGGGCATCATTCTACCCCGATGCCGAGCTAATTGATCCCCAGACCATTCGGTTTGAAACCGATCGTTATTTTGAAGTTATGCGCCTGAAGTCATTTGTGGTCTGAACCGGGAATTGGCTTAAGAGCAACTATTCGTAGCTGATTTATCCTATCAAACTCGGAACATTTGCCTTTTTTTCGCGGGCGCAAGTAATTGCCTCATCATATCCGGCATCAACGTGTCGGAATACACCCATCAGGGGATCATTGGTCAATACTCGTTTCAGTCTGACCGCCGCTTCATCGGTACCATCGGCAACAATTACCTGACCGGCATGGAGTGAATAGCCAATTCCAACTCCACCGCCGTGATGGTATGATACCCAGGTAGCACCCGAGGCAGTGTTTAATAGTGCATTTAAGATTGGCCAGTCGGCAATTGCATCCGAACCATCTCGCATAGCTTCCGTTTCGCGGTTGGGCGAAGCTACCGAACCGGCATCGAGATGATCGCGTCCGATCACGATGGGTGCGCTCACTCGTCCTGTTTTCACCAGATCATTGAATAATAATCCGGCCTTATCCCGCTCACCGTACCCCAGCCAGCAAATACGGGATGGCAGGCCCTGGAAAGCAACTTTTTCACCGGCCATTTTTAACCAGCGTTGCAGTGCACGGTCTTCCGGAAACAAATTCATCAATTCCCGATCGGTCGTATATATGTCTTCCGGATCACCAGACAAAGCAACCCAGCGGAAGGGACCTTTCCCAACACAGAACAGGGGGCGGATATACGCAGGGACGAATCCCGGGAAAGCAAAGGCGTCTGAAAAGCCAGCCTTCAAGGCTTGACCGCGCAGATTGTTTCCATAGTCAAATGTAATTGCTCCTTTTTTCTGAAATTCAACCATGGCCCTACAATGTCTGCTCATTGAATCAAAAGCCATCTTTTTATATTTGTCCGGATCGGATTTCCTCAATTCCAGCGCTTCTGAATAGGGAATTCCCGCTGGCACATAACCGTTCAACTCGTCATGAGCCGAAGTTTGATCGGTTACCAAATCTGGAACAATATTACGCTTTATCAGCGCCGGGTAAATGTCTGCGGCATTACCCAACAGACCAATTGAAAGAGCGCGTTTTTCTGCTTTAGCAGCCAGTATTTCTTCAAGGGCAGTATCCAGATTAGTTTCCATCTGGTCGCAGTAATTGGTTTTTAGACGCTTTTTAATCCGTTCTTCATCGACTTCAATTACGAGAGCAGCACCGCCATTGAAAGTAGCTGCCAGCGGCTGGGCGCCGCCCATGCCACCTAGCCCAGCTGTTAGTACAAATCGGCCGCTTAAATCACCATTGAAATGCTGTCGGGCAGCCTCAGCAAATGTTTCATAGGTTCCCTGCAGTATTCCCTGGGTTCCGATGTAGATCCAGCTGCCGGCGGTCATCTGACCATACATGATCAAGCCTTTTTTCTCCAGCTCATTAAAATAGTCCCAGTTAGCCCAATTGGGTACCAGATTTGAGTTGGCAATCAGCACTCGGGGGGCATTTTCATGGGTCTTGGCGACACCTACCGGTTTACCTGATTGAATCAGTAAGGTTTCGTCGACATTTAGTTTTTTCAGCGCTTCAATTATTGCATCGAAACATTCCCAGTTTCGGGCAGCACGCCCAGTACCACCGTAAACGATTAGTTCATCAGGCTTTTCGGCATTATCCGGATCCAGATTATGCTGGATCATGCGGTAAGCTGCCTCAATCAACCAATTTTTACAGGTAAGTTCGGTCCCAGTGGGAGGTTTAATCACACGATTCACAATTGATACCTTTTTCTTCAGATTAAAATATTCAGTCTAATAATATCTTGAAATTATCAACTTAATTAACAAATAAAATTGAATAAATGCTGCCAGCGGAGATAATCGTTAAATCATAAGCAATCTATAAAGTTTTATTATGGAAGGGGAATCACATTGAGCCGATCTGAGATCTGAATTTCCTGGATGTACATGCAGCATTTCAGATTGATCTGCTCCAGATTAGCTACCGGTATTTCCGGAACTCAGCAAATTATGGTTTCGATGTCTGTTTTATCTGGATCCGACCGACATGTGTCTGAGAAGTGTTGAAAATTTAATCAGATGAATTGCTTTGCACTGACCATTAAAAACATTTATTGATGCTTGTTTACTGCATTCTGCAATTAATTCGGAAAAATTGTGGTAAACTAAATAAAACTATCGATTCTTAATTCTTGTTAGACAAGAAATGCACTCTTAATTTTATATGCTATTTTTGAAATGATAGACGATGTTTGATCAACTCACTGACCGATTTGAAACGGTTCTACGGAATTTACGCGGACTGGGAAAAATCACGGACGCCAATATCCAGCAAACAGCGCGTGAAATACGACGTGTTTTGCTGGAAGCGGATGTGAATTTTAAAGTGGCCCGATCATTTGTGGATCGGGTTAAGGGTAAAGCTCAGGGGACTAAAGTAATCAAATCAATAAAGCCCGGAGAACAATTTGTGAAAATCATCCGGGAAGAACTTGTGGCTTTGATGGGTGCTGATGTTTCGCAGCTGAATTTCGCTCGTAAAGCACCTACGATCATCCTGATGGCTGGATTACAGGGTAGTGGTAAGACGACCACTGCTGCAAAATTGGCGAGCTTTTTGATAAACCAGGGCAAAAAACCGAGTCTGGTGGCGGCGGATGTATATCGACCTGCAGCTGTAAATCAGCTACAGATCCTTGGCAAGCAATTGGCTGTTCCGGTGTATTATGCCGACCGGAAATCCCCTGAACAAATCTGTACCATCGGACTTGAACAATGCCAGCAGGATGGTTGCGACGTCCTGATAATTGATACCGCCGGTCGTCTGCATATCGATGACCAAATGATGGATGAGATCAAGGCTATTGCAGAAACCGTTCAACCACATGAAACCCTGTTTGTTGTGGATGGGATGACTGGGCAGGATGCGGTCAAATCGGCACTGGCGTTCGACCAGGTTTTAGATTTAACCGGTACGATTTTAACCAAATTGGACGGTGATGCGCGGGGTGGAGCGGCTGTATCAATTACCGAAGTAACCGGTAAACCGGTAAAATTCATCGGAAATTCTGAGAAGATTGATGGGCTGGAAGTATTTGATCCACAGCGAATTGTTGATCGAATTCTTGGTTTTGGCGACGTAATTTCTCTGGTAGAAAAAGCACAACAGTCTATTGATCAAAATCAGGCTGAACAGCTACAAAAAAAGATATTCGAAAATAAATTTGATCTGGACGATTTCAAGGACCAATTGCTTCAGCTTCGTAAAATGGGATCAATGAAACAGATTTTAGGAATGGTACCTGGAATTAACCGGAAAATGAAGAAGAATTTCCAAGTCGATGATCACCAGCTGATTTGGACGGAAGCGATCATCAATTCAATGACCCCGGAAGAACGATCCAATCCCCAGATAATTAACGGGAGCCGTAGAAAAAGAATTGCTAATGGATCAGGTAGGACGGTACAGGAAATTAACCAATTATTAAAACAATTCACTCAAATGCAGAGAATGATGAAACAATTTGGAAAATCAAATTTAACTGATCAATTTGCGAGTGGTAAGATTTTAGGACTTAATTAAGGAGATTTTTAGTTTGGCAACGACAATCAGATTAAAGCGGATCGGTCGCAGAAACCGGCCATTCTATCGCGTTATCGTTATTGATTCACGAAAACGACGTGATGGTGCCGCTATTGAAGAATTGGGTTGGTATAATCCAATTAAAGCGGACGATTCCTACAAACTGAACGAAGAAAGAATTTTTCACTGGCTTAAGCTTGGCGCCCAAGTAAGCGACACAGTTCACAGTTTATTACAAAAATCTGGTGTCGCCTTTAAATGGCATTTAATGTGTCAGGGACTGGATGAAAAAGCAGTCGAAAAAGAATTACAAAAATGGCAATTGAAGCAGGCACAAAAAGCAAAGCAGGAAGTAGCAGCGGAAAAGAAAAAAGTGAAAGCTGTTAGTGCCGAGGAAGAAATACCCGAAGCAGTTGCTACTGAAGAGGACACAGCCACGGAGAATAAAGCCAAAGTTGAAGCGGAATCCCCTGAGCCAGAATCAGTTGTTGTTAAAACAGAAAATAAAAAAATTGAAAAACAGGTAGAAGAACCAGAAAAAACTTCTGAAGTACCGCCCAAGGCGGAAGAAGCAGCATCGGTAGAAGAAAAACAAACCGATGCTGACGTCCAGCATTCTTCAGCTGACGATAAAGTCGAAGAAAAACAGCAAGCGGGGGAGCGATAGCTGCAATACCCGGTAATTTTCGGGATTTAAACAGTAAAGAAAACTCCTGTCGCTGACAAGCAGATGAAGATCAATCCTGGTAATTAAACAAAGGAGACCACAATGCGGGAGTTTATCGAAAATGTGGTGAAATACCTGGTGGATAAACCGGATGAAGTCAATGTTAATTCAGTTGAAACTGAACAACGGATTATCTACGAATTGGTTGTCGGAAAAGGTGATTACGGAAAAGTAATTGGAAAAAATGGACGTAATATTTCTGCTCTCAGAACATTGGTATTTGCAATTAATGCCAAACAGGGTGGAAAACGTGCACGTTTGGATGTAATTGATCAATAGTAGTATCTGATGGAACGACTTTTTGCCATAGCTAAAATTACGCGTGCTGCAGGGCTTGCCGGTGACGTACGTCTGCGACCTCTGTCACGCTATTTTGATGATTATGTCGAAGACCATTCGCTTTTCTTAGGGTTTTCTACTGATCTGGCAAGGGAAATTGAGCTAATTGAAAAAGCCGGAATCGGTAAAAAGATTCGTTACCATTTTGATGGCATAAATACACGGGATGATGCCGAAGCTTTAATTGGTCAAATCCTGTTCGTGAATGTACCCGCAGATGATTTTATCAATTTGTCGTCTGACGATTTACTTGGGTACGATGTGATAACAAATACCGGTGAACTGATTGGTGAGTTGGTTGACATTTTAATGATGCCAGCTAACGATGTTTACGTAATAAATACTGGTACCAGAGAAATACTGATTCCGGTCATTCCCGAAATTGTATATGGTATCGATGAAAAGAACGGAAACATTATAATAATACCAATGGATGGTTTGCTGGATTGATTTCACAGATAGCAATAATTACACCGACACCGGAAGTTATTGAAACGGTAATCCGTAACAGTATTTTACGGCAAGCCGAAGAAAAAAATATCGTAGCCTTTCACGTGCTCAATTTACGTGATTACGCTACCGGAAATTACCGTCAGATTGATGATGCGCCATTTGGCGGTGGCAGTGGAATGGTATTGATGCCCGAGCCACTGTTCAAAGCAATTGAATATGCGCAGGAGGCAATGGAAGGTCCGGAAACATGTGAGGTCCTGTATCCATCGCCACAGGGGAAATTATGGGATCATGATGAAGCCCATGATCTGAGTACCCGAAAAAAGCTAATTGTTATTTGCGGTCATTACAAAGGAATAGATCAAAGGGTTCGGGAAAAATATGTAACTCGGGAGTATTCCATCGGTGATTATGTGGTCAGTAGCGGTGAACTACCAGCCTTGCTGATGTTAGATGGCATTGTACGGTTAATCCCGGGTGTATTGAATACCTACGAATCGGCGATGACCGATTCTTTTGCAGCAGACCTCCTGGATGGTCCCCACTTTACACGACCCCGTGAATTGGATGGTTTGCCCGTTCCTGACATTCTACTTAGTGGTCACCACCATCAGATCGAACAGTGGCGTATTAAGCAGCGAGAAAAACGCACCAAGGAGCGACGACCCGATCTGTGGAAGAAATATTTAAAAATGCGAGATAGCGGAGAATTATCGAAATGAATAAGCTTGATGAAGTAACTGAAAAGCAATTGAAGAAAGATATTCCTGATTTTGGTCCCGGCGATACAGTCGATGTTAATGTCCGGGTCATGGAAGGTGGAAAAGAACGCACCCAGCATTATCGCGGGACTGTAATAGGCCGCCGGGGTGGCAACGGTATATCAGCAACATTTACTGTACGTAAAATTTCTAGCGGTATTGGCGTTGAACGTATTTTCCCGCTCCATTCACCTATGATAAAAAGTATTCAAGTTGTACGTCGCGGAAAAGTGCGCCGGGCAAAATTAAATTATCTCCGGAAACTTACCGGAAGTAAAGCTACAAGAATTGCCGAAAAAAGATAAGTTCAGCTTGCTGATTTCTGACCCCTGCTCGGATCGAATCCGGCAGGGGTTTTTGTTATGAAATGAATCGTACTACGAAAATCATATTAGGTGTAACCTGCGGATCGCATTTCTCGGTACATACCCTGATGCTGGTAATACCGAGTATCTTACTGGTATTGCAGCAGGAATTCCAGGTTGGTCTGGATACGCTGGGATATATTGTTGCCGCAAGCTCCTTTATGTTCGGACTCGGAGCATTACCGGCTGGTTTTCTGGAAAAACGGTTGGGGGGGCGGCGCCTGTTATTGATTTACCAGTTGGGTACAACAGGTGCAGTATTAATTATCATTGCTTCCCGCTCGCTACCAATGTTGACCGTGGGCATGATGGTTCTAGGCATCTTCGCCAGCCTGTATCATCCTTCGGGGCTTGCGCTTCTTTCCAGACGAGTTAATAACCTGAGTAAAGCACTGGGTTATCACGGGGTGGCGGGAACCTCCGGACTGGCTTTCGGCCCACTGCTGGCAGCAACTTTTACAGAATGGTTATCCTGGAGAGCTGCATTTGGAATTATGGCGCTATTCAATTTGGCACTGGCATTGCTCACAGCGAGATTGATCCCGGCTCGAACCTCTAAAAATCAAATTGAAGAGGATGCTCAGAATACTAATGTTACTAATCGACCGGCATTGATAACATATTTTATCATTTCTATCTTTGTCGGGTTAGCTTTTGCCGGTTTCACGACATTTTTACCGACTCATTTTTCGCTCTTTACGGCTAAGATAACCGCTTTTTTATCAGTAACAATCAGGGGCGGTCTGTTTACAACAATAGTATTTCTGGGGGGTGTGATTGGCCAGATTATCGGCGGATATCTAGGAGATAAATTTTCACGTCCCAAATTACTTTTTGCTATTCTGTTCTTAAATATACCATTTTTAATTCTGATTGGATTTACAACGGAACTAACCTTAATTCTAATTGCCATTGTTTTCGGAACTGCTCACTTCGCGCTGCAACCGGTGGGTAATGCCATGATTGCTAATTTTACCCATAGCCGATCACGTGGCATCGGTTACGGAGTCAGTTTTTTCCTCAGTTTCGGAGTAGGATCAATCGGCGCAGCGGCTGGCGGTTTCATTGCTGAGCGCTTTGGTGTGCAGTACGTATTTCCAGTGTTGGGTATTGTGTTATTGCCGACACTGATCTTGGCTTTTTATATATACCGATTAATGAACAGGAACATTATCAACACTGATTGAGTGTTAAATCACAGATTGAAGATGGTCGTTAGCGAATAATTGAACTTCTTTACTATTGTAATTAGGGTGATATTGTTAGCGGCTTTAAGGCTGAAATGTCAGAAAATCAATTAAAAATAATTCCATCGGTATCCGAAATACTGCAGGAATTACCGGCTGATATCGGAATTCCGCATCAATTTGTTACTGCATTGATTCAAAAACAGCTGGAGCATTACCGGAAATTGGCTCACAAAGGGAAATTAATTTATAGCCGGCCCGAGATTGTCAAACAATTAGTTGAAATTGCATCAGACCATTCATCTGCCAGTCTGAAAAATGTTATTAATGGTACCGGTGTTGTTTTACATACCGGTCTTGGTCGAGCGCCAATAGATCGGCAGGTACTAGAAAATATATTGAATCGGCTTGCTGGATATGTAAATCTCGAATTGGAACTTTCCGACGGGCAGCGAGGTGATAGAAATCAGCATGTTGCACCAATCTTGTCGGCTTTGGTTGGCGCCGAAGACAGTCTGATGGTCAATAATAATGCGGCTGCTGTCTTATTAACACTCAATACATTGGCTGAAAATCGTGAAGTGATTATATCGCGGGGGCAGGAAGTGGAAATTGGCGGTTCTTTCCGGATACCGGATGTGATTGCTAAAAGTCACTGCACAATGGTAGAAGTGGGGACCACTAACCGAACTCATCTGAAAGATTATACTAAGGCTATTACCGCTGATACGGCTGCCTTGCTTTGGGCACACACAAGTAATTATGTTGTGAGTGGATTTACGGCTGAGGTCGACCTGACAGATTTGGTCGAATTAGGTAGAAAACATGACATCCCGGTGATAGCGGATCTGGGCAGTGGTGCTCTGATTGATTTACAATCCAGTGGTTTACCAAGCGAACTCCAGGTTAGTGATATCTTGAAAAAAGGGGTTGATGTGGTAGCATTTTCAGGTGATAAGCTGCTGGGTGGACCGCAGGCAGGCCTGATTGTAGGTCGTCAATCTATAATCGCTGAAATTCATGCCAATCCCATTTATCGTGCCGTACGATGTGATAAATTCATTATAGCGATTATGGAGAATATTTTACGCACCTATTCCGGTAATACAGTCAATAGCACTAACCTTGCACATGTATTATTAACAACTTCCCGCGATGTACTAATAAAGCGGGGTCAGGATATATTAGATAAATTATCCACTGATAAACGAAATTCGCTGGGGATTGAATTGAAGGAATCGCTGGTTGAAGCGGGTAGCGGATCTCTGCCAGTTGCCAGCATTCCCAGCGTTGCTCTTTGTTTCAACCCAGGGCAGATGACAGTTACCGAGGTTGCAGCAAGGTTGAGGAACGGTTCTGATCCGGTAATTGGATATATCAGAGATAATAGATTCTTTATCGATTTAAAGGCTGTTTTGCCTGAACAATTTCCACGCCTGCTGGCAGCAGTTAACAATATTTAAGCCATGTCCCAGTTAGTAATTGGCACAGCTGGTCATATCGATCACGGTAAAACGGCGTTGGTGAAGGCGCTTACCGGAACTGACACTGACCGTCTTGATGAAGAAAAAGCCCGCGGTATGACCATCGACCTGGGTTTTGCATTCCTGAACCAGGAGGTGACAATCATCGATGTTCCCGGGCATGAACGGTTCATTCGCAATATGGTAGCGGGTGTTTCGACGATACATTTAGCCTTGCTGGTAGTTGCCGCTGATGACGGCATCATGCCGCAGACCATTGAGCATTTTAATATCCTGAAAATTCTGGGGATCCCTCGCGGAATAATTGTCATTACCAAATGTGATTTAGCCAGTGATGTAGAATGGTTGGATCTGATCGAAGCTGAAATTGAAGAATTGGTGGCAGGTAGTTTTATGGAAGCAGCACCCGTAATTCGTACGTCTGTTGCAGACGAAACAGGGATCGAAGCTCTTCGTGAGGCGCTGCTCTCGGAATCGGAAAAAACGCTGGCGGTTGAAAACCGTGGTTTTTTCCGTCATCAGGTCGATCGAGTGTTTTTGAAAATGGGATTTGGAGCCGTGGTGACCGGAACAGTGCTTTCGGGGTCGGCCGAGCCTGGAATGGAAGTACAGATATTACCCGGTGGCAGCAAAGCAAAAATTCGTGGTCTCCAATCCCATGGATCGGAGATCAGCCGGGTCAGCATCGGTGATCGTGCGGCAATAAATCTGGCCGGTACTGATGTAGTTAAACTGGCCCGAGGAAGTGAACTGGTTGAATCCGGTTTGCTTCAACAGACAAATTCTTTTATTGCCAGTGTTTCAGTTTTGGCTGGCACACGCTGGCAGATCAAACATCGTCAAAGAATTCATTTGCATATTGGCACAGCAGAAGTGCTGGCACGAGTTGCCGTACTGGAAAGGAAAGCATTACAAGCAGGTCAAACAGGGAATATTATTATTAATTGTGAAGAATCAGTGGTCGCTGCAATGGATGATCGGTTTGTCATCCGGTCCTATTCGCCAATGGAGACAATCGGTGGTGGTCGGATTCTGGATCCAGTTCCACAGCTTAAAGGACGTCCTCTACGGGAATGGGGAAAAAAACTGGTTATAAACAGGCCGCAACGATTAGAACAGTATGTCAATCAGACATGGAAGCAGCCGATGACCCGGAAGGCTTGGGCATTACATTTCAATACTTCTGAAAAGAATATTCAGGCATGGCTTGCTGAATCTTCATTATCACTGATTCCCGATGTTCAAATAGTTTATGATCAGGAGGATTTAAAGCAGGGTCGACTGGAAATGACACAGTATCTCAACCGGTTTCATACTAAGAATCCTTACCGAGAAGCAGTAAGACGCGAGGCCGTTCGCAATGAACTCGACTATTCACAACCCTGGTTTGAGTTTATCTGTAATGTAGCTATTGAAGATGGGAGTGTCGTTGGTAGTTCCAAGGGGATTGCACTGATTACTCATTCGGTTGTGCTTGATCCAAAGGATCAGCGCTACGCAGTTTCGATCACTCAATTGCTTAAAGCTGGACATTTTACACCGCCATCATTAAATGACATTCGGCAAACTATTGATGCTTCTCCTTCAAAATTGCAAGAGCTGTTGCATTTGCTAAAAGAGCAAGGCGTGGCGGTTGAAATTCAAACAGATCTATGGTATCATATGTTTTGGATTATCGAACTAAAACAGCTATTGCTTGAATATTTCCGGAATAAAGAGGAATTGACAGTTGGAGAATTCAAAAAAATCACGGCAACCACCCGTAAAACAGCGATTCCACTATTGGAATATTGTGATGCAAGTAAGTTAACTTTCCGAGTCGGTGATGTTCGGGAAGCAGGGAAGGCTTTACAATGAGTTCGTCAACTAAACCAACCGAAAACATGACGCCTCTGATGCGACAGTATTTGGATATCAAGCGGCAATATCCGGACACCCTGGTTCTATTTCGGATGGGTGATTTTTACGAAACATTTAATGATGATGCGCAGATCACGTCGAAGGTTCTGGGAATTGTTCTCACCAGGCGCTCCAATGGCGCTGCAGCTGATGTTCCGCTAGCCGGATTTCCATACCACGCTCTGGATAATTATTTGCATAAACTTGTAACCGCCGGACATCGGGTGGCGATCTGTGAACAGGTCGAAGATCCCAAGCTGGCAAAAGGTATCGTCAGGCGCGAAGTGATTGAGGTGGTCACGCCTGGGACCATAACCTCTGAAAAAGCACTTGATTTAAAATCCAATCGTTATCTGGCTGCATTGATTACACGTAAGGATCGTTCCGGTTATGCAATTCTGGATCAATCGACCGGAGAATTTTTTATCGGCGAATGCGCTGAAGCTCAGTTATCTGAGGCACTACGGAAATTTGATCCCCGGGAGGTCTTGATCGGTCAGGAGGTTATTTGTTCCACAGATCGCTGGTACCTTGACCTGAATCCCTACTTATCCCGGATCGAGGATTGGATATTCAATTTCGACCAGGGGTATCGTGCTTTAACCGAGCATTTCAAGGTCGCTTCTCTAAAAGGATTTGGTTGTGAGGAATTACAACTGGGAATTGCAGCAGGCGGCGCCATACTGTACCATTTACAGAATACATTAAATTCCTCACTGGCTCATATATCAACATTACGTCCAGTTGCTGAAGAAGGGATCATGGGTTTGGATGGTTTTACAATCCGCAACCTGGAAGTATTCCAATCGTTGGCAACTCAGGGAACGCATGGTACCCTGCTGAATATTCTGGATGAATCGATCACATCCGGTGGCGGTCGCTTATTACGCCAGTGGCTGAATCGACCTCTGACCGATATCAAACGGATAAACCAACGCCTGGATGTAATCGAAGCCCTTCATGATCACCGAGATATACTGGAAAAAATTCGTTATATCTTACAGCGATCTGCTGACATTGAACGGATCGTAGGGCGGATAAGTCAGACCAAAGCAGGACCGCGCGATATTCGCTCCTTAGGTGATAGTCTTGGCTTGATACCGGATATTACCGGAATACTGCAAAGTGCTGAGAACAAAGTCCTGCAGAAATTCGCTGGCCGTTTTCTGGATACGGGATCGATTGTATCCCAAATATCCCATATCCTAGTTGAGGAAGCTCCAGCTCAGCTCAAAGCAGGTGATTTCATCAATTCTGGCGTCGATGAAGAATTGGACGAGTTGCGGAAATTGGCTCTGGGAGGCAAGGAATGGATTGCTGGTTTACAGGCCAGTGAGCGTGAAAGAACTGGTATATCTACCCTTAAGATCGGATACAATAAAGTATTCGGATATTACCTCGATGTAACCAGGACTCATCTGGATAAAGTGCCAGTTGAGTATATCAGAAAACAGACCTTGGTCAATTCTGAACGCTACATAACACCTGAATTAAAAGAATTTGAAGAGAGAATTCTGACGGCTGAAGACCAGATTTCCCAAATAGAACAACGCATTTTTTATGAATTATGTAAAACCATTCTTGCTGCGGTAGAATCAATCCAGACCAATGCCCGGGTTCTCAACCGCTTGGATTTATTATCAGCCTTGACAACCGTAGCGATCGATAATCGTTATACGCGTCCCCGATTAACCGAGAAATCCGAGTTATCGATCACATCCGGACGACACCCGGTCGTGGAAAAATTACTTCCTGCCACCGATCGTTTTGTGCCCAATGATACTGATTTGAATACAGAATTAAATCAGATTCTATTAATAACCGGTCCCAATATGGCTGGTAAATCCACCTATCTCAGGCAGGTTGGACTGCTGGTGTTAATGGCCCAGATCGGGTCTTATATTCCAGCCGATGATGCAGTTATTGGAATTGTTGATAAATTATTTACTCGGGTTGGAGCAAGTGACAATCTGGCCGGGGGCGAGAGTACCTTTCTGGTGGAGATGAACGAGGCCGCTAATATCCTTAATAATGCTACCGAGCACAGTTTGATCATCCTGGATGAGATCGGACGCGGTACTGCAACTTTCGACGGTCTCTCACTGGCCTGGGCGATCACGGAATATCTGCACAATTCACCCGGAGTTGCTGCACGGACCCTGTTTGCTACCCACTATCATGAATTAACTGAATTAGAACATACCCTTGAGCGGTTGGAAAACCAACATGCGGCCGTGGAGGAATTTGGCGAAAGAATTGTTTTCTTAAGAAAGATATTACCTGGTCCTGGTGATAAAAGTTATGGTATTCATGTGGCCAGAATGGCCGGCTTACCACCGGATGTGCTGAGACGGGCAACCGATATTTTGAATCACCATCTTGATCAGGAATACAATGCGGGAACTAAATCAGTTGTACCGGCGTCCCAGCAGATATCGATTTTCAAGGAACAGGAAGACGCGCTGAAACAGGAATTAAAAGAATTGGATGTTAACAATATGACGCCTCTGCATGCCCTGGCTAAACTGGACGAATTAAAGCAAAAACATGGCTTATAGGAATATTGCATCAGTAATTGTTGTCATTATTTCATGGTTGTTGCTGTCGAGCCTGGTTATGGCTGAATCCTACTGGGTTAGAAATGGCTGGCAAGCATTCTCTAGCGCCGGGGATGCTCAATCAATCGCTCTGGGCGGTAGGCATGTGACTGCTACAGCTGCTACTGCTCACCTGGGCAATCCTGCTCTCTCAGGCAGGGACAGCGACAAACGTATTTCTTACAGCCACCAAAATCGATTTGCCGGTATGATCAATAATGATTTATTGGCTATGAATCTACCATCGGCGAATCGGTTTCCGATTGGAATCGGTATAATTCATGAAGGCGTAAAACGTATTCCCAATACAGCCGATAGACTGCTGGATTGGGGAAAAGATGGTATTGCCGGTACTGGTGATACTGGTGAGAATAACGGTGTTCTGGATGAAGGTGAAAGACTTAATGAAGAGAACTTAGCTTATTTTAATCAACACCAGTATGCATTTTACATCAGCACCGCTCGGATCTGGCGGCACTATTCAATCGGTTTCGCTTTCAAAGGACTACATCACAAACTGGGGAACGATCTCGGTAACGGTTTTGGTATCCAGGCTGGTATTTTTAGGAACATGTGGGCGGGTGCCAGATTTGGCTTGGTCATTCACGATGTCCTATCTTCGTGGATGATCTGGGAATCCGGTACTGTCGAGCGAACAGCTCCGTCGCTTCAAATAGGACTGAGTCAGGCCTTTTATCATATTTTTCCTGCAGTTTCATTCGATTTTTACTGTGACGCACTGGTAACCAACAACCAACAGGCCAAGAAACAGGTTCAGATTGCTGGTTCAGCCGTTTATCTGAGCTATGGAGCAGAAATATCAGTAAAGGACAAAATGCGATTACGGTTTGGACGTGATATAGTCGGATTATTATCCGCTGGAATTGGATTACGTTGGGAGAATTTCGAAATTGATTATGCCTATCGACTCGAACCACAGGACTCGCAACTTGGCCCAAGTCATTACCTGACATTTACAGTAGAGTTGGCTTGGCTGAAGCAAATTGGCTCATCATTTTAATTACTCGGATAACCATCTAATAAATCAATCGGTTATATTGGATACAATATATTTTGCATGTAAATTTACCAGCTAAAATAGAATCGGAAATATGATTATCAGTATGACAGGCTATGGAAGAGGTAACGCACATTCCTCGAGCGATCGGGTAACCGCAGAAGTGAAAGTGCTGAATTCTCGCTATCTGGATTTAAAGCTCAGGGGTATCGAATTACCTCCAGCATTGGAAATAAAAGTACGAAACAGGATTCGCAATGAATTAGTGCGCGGCAGCATAATCGTAACCCTGGCATTGGAAGATGAAACTGGTAAAACTATACCACCTGTTTTCAATAAGGAAAGATTTGAGGCGGTTGACAAAATAATAACCGCGATTCAACGTGAGTATGGCCGTCATCTTGATTTAACGAACATTCTATCCAGCAGTGATTTGTTTATCGATGCAGAATCATCCGAATTAAGTGATCGTGTGCTCCTCAGGGCTCTTGACAATGCCCTTAAACAGGTTAAATCGATGCGGTCGAAGGAAGGACAATCCCTCCAACTTGATTTGGACAGAAGATTGGAAATATTAAAAAAATGGATCACCGAGATTGAAACCATCAGCAGCGATTCAACCCAGAATCGGAAAACACAATTGGAAACCCGTTTGCAGGATCTGGTTGGTAATCTGAAATTGGATGAAAACCGGATTTATCAGGAAATTGCCATTTTGGCGGATAAATATGATATTGCAGAAGAAATAACTCGCTGTCACAGTCATTTTCAGCAATTCAAATTGCTTTTTGATATCGATGAACCGGTTGGTAAAAGACTTAATTTCCTGCTCCAGGAAATCAGCCGCGAAGTTAACACAATTGGCTCCAAGTCCAATCAACCTGCGGTAACCAAACTGGTGATTGAAATGAAAGATCAGCTTGAAAAAATGCGCGAACAGGTACAGAATATTTTATGATAAATTTTATAGCTGTGTCTGCCCCTTCCGGTGCTGGAAAAACAACGATTTGCCGTGCCCTGCAAAAGCGTCTTCCAGGGGTACAATTCTCACTATCATGCACAACTCGTCCCAAAAGATCGATTGAAACTGATGGAGTTGATTATACTTTTATAACGGATCAAGAATTCACGAGGATGGTTGCTGCCGCTGAATTTGCCGAATACGAAAATGTCCATGGTTATTATTATGGTACACCCAAAAAAATACTCAGAGATACTTTGGCAGCAAAACAACAAATGCTGTTTGAGGTCGATGTTAAAGGTGCAATGTCGATCAAACAACTTTATCCCGAAAACTCGTTAACTGTATTTATTATACCACCCGATATTGAAACACTGGTCAGAAGACTTAAAAAGCGGGGGACCGAGACCGAGGCCAGTATCAATAAACGTTTGGAGCGTTTTGCAGTTGAAATAGATTATCAGGATCGGTTCGATCATAAAATTATTAACGATGATGTTGATCGAGCCACTGAAGAATTAATTAATATTATATCATAGAAAACAGGAGTACTTATGGCAGTAGAGCCGATTTCAATCAGACAGATGGAAAAACAAACCGCTGATATTTATGAAGCGGTTGTAATAATGAGTCAGCGCGCCCGTCAGATCGCAAATAACAGGGTGGCGGAGAAAATGTTGAACGAAATGGAAGACTTCGATGGTGAAAGCATGGATTTCGCAGAAGAAGAAAGCCCTGCTTATATGGAAATGGATAAATCAACCACAGTAGCGATTGAAGAATTTATGGAAGGGAATCTTTCGTGGAGAAATATATCCGAAGAAAATCCGGTTGATTTTTGATCCATGACTTCCAATCCAGGTAATCTGGTAAAAAGCTATTTCCAGCAGAGCCGGCAATTATATGGTAATGAAATCTATTCAGGATCCAATCCGTTACCTAACGAGTCTGCATCTGAATATGAAACACTAGCTGAATTTGAAGTAAAAATTCATGATTGTACCCGCTGTTCTTTGGGAACTCGCCGGAATCATTTTGTTTTTGGTGTCGGTGATCCCGATGCGGATCTGGTCGTCGTTGGTGAGGCACCTGGTGCCGACGAAGATGCCCAGGGGGAACCTTTTGTGGGCCGAGCGGGAAAATTACTGGATAAAATCCTGGCTGCGATAAATCTCAGTCGTGATGATAATGTCTTTATCTGCAATGTTCTTAAATGTCGGCCACCGAATAATCGCGATCCGTTGGCTGATGAAGTCGAACAATGCGAGCCATTTTTAATCCGACAACTTGAGTTGATCAAACCAAAGCTGATCGTTGCTTTGGGCAGGGTTGCAGCAAAAACATTATTGAAACTCGATTCGAATGTTGCATTAAGGGACTTACGCAATAAGCAGCATGATTATCATGGTACACAACTAATTGCGACCTATCATCCGGCAGCCTTGCTGCGTAGCGAACGTTTTAAACGTCCCACCTGGGAAGATTTTAAATGGATCCAAAGCATTTTGAATAAAAAAGGTTAAGTATGGCCAAGAATCAGGAACAGGATCTTCACCTAAATGTCCAGCCCCATTCGTTAGAAGCAGAGCAGGCTGTTCTTGGATCAATGTTAACCAGCCGGGAGGCGGTCAGCAAGGTGATTCAATGGCTGGAATACGATAATTTTTACAAGGCCGGACACATACAGATTTTTCGCAATATGATCGAATTATTCGATGAGGGAGAACCAATTGACACGGTTTCATTGGTTGACCGGCTGAAGAAAAACAAGCAGCTGGAATCTGTCGGTGGAGCCTATTATATAACCGGCCTAGTGGAAAGTGTGCCAACCGTTGCAAATGTTGAACGCTATTCAAAGATTGTACTGGAAAAAGCACTGCTACGACGCCTGATTTTAATCTCCCATGACCTGGCAAAAGAAGCTTTCGATGATAGTCAGGATGTTGATGAGATTCTGGATCAGGCGGAACAGTCCATTTTCAATATATCCCAAAAACGTCTGCGAGGTGGCTTTCAACAGATCGAACCGATCCTCCACGAAACATTTGAGCGGCTTGATAAAATTCATGCCCAACCAGGTTCGGTGACCGGAATACCCTCTGGTTTGGTTGACCTCGATGAAATCACCTCCGGCTTTCAACCCGGTGAACTGGTTATTATAGCCGGGCGGCCGGGGATGGGTAAAACATCGCTGGCTTTAACAATGGCCCGCAATGCAGCGGTTGAGCACAACACACCAGTAGGTATTTTCAGTCTAGAGATGGCTAACCATCAGTTGGCGCTACGGTTGCTAACTGCTGAAGCCAAAGTTGACAGCCATCTTGTAAGGACGGGTAAATTACCAAAATCCCAGTGGAAGAATCTGAGTATCGCTGTCGGAAATCTTGCTGATGCACCGATTATGCTGGATGATACACCGGGCATCGGTGTTCTGGAATTACGCGCAAAGGCACGTCGATTGTTGGCTGAGAAAGAAATTGGTATGATAATGGTTGATTATTTGCAGCTAATGGCCGGACCAAGAGGTGTTGAAAGTCGCCAACAGGAAATTTCGGTAATTTCACGATCAATGAAAGCGCTTGCCAAGGAATTGGATGTCCCGGTAGTAGCCATGTCACAGTTATCACGCGCAGTTGAGAATCGTAGCGATCACCGGCCTTTGTTGTCCGATTTACGAGAAAGCGGAGCCATCGAACAGGATGCTGATCTGGTTATTTTCCTGTTTAGGCCTTTCATTTATAGCGATGAAGATGAAGATCGTGGTAAGGCTCAGATCATCGTGGCCAAACAACGCAATGGTCCCACTGGTACCGTGAATGTTACTTTCATAGATCGCTATGCCCGCTTCGAAAATTTGTCAGCCTTTGCTGAAATGGAATCAGAAGTTCCGTTTTAATGCAGAATCCACTTGCCAGACTCGCTCCCCAGTTGATCGGTGAATATCCCCGACCATTTCTGGATTTATTCAAGCGGTTGAATCTGACTGATGTGGATGATAAAGAAGAAATTAAGAAAACACTCTGGCAGGCTTACTATTTCAGCAATCATTTCCACGAAGACCAGAAAAGAAAATCTGGTCGCCCCTATTTTGAACACTGTCTTGCCGTAGCCAAGATTCTGGCATCCTGGAATATGGATCATGTAACAATTATGGGTGGTCTGCTCCATGATACTGTCGAGGATACACCAGCCACCCTGGAAGAACTGGAAGAACGTTTTGGTGGCGATTTGGCACGGTTGGTAGATGGAGTCACGAAACTGGGCGATATCAAATTTTCCAGTCGCAAGGCAAAACAGACCGGGAATATAATGAAAATGCTATTTTCGGTCGCCCGCGATTTGCGAGTCATTATAATTAAATTTGCAGACCGGCTGCACAATATGCAGACGATACGACATCTGAGCGAGGTTAAACAGCGCCGGATCGCAATCGAAACCCGCGATGTGTATGCCCCTCTGGCTCATCGTTTGGGGATGGCCGCTGTCAAATGGCAGTTGGATGATCTGGTTTTCAGAACCTTGAATTCCAAGATGTACGAGGAAATCGATGATCAGCTGAAAACCACCTATAAAGAACGTACCCGCTATATCAAAGAATTTTCGAAGCCGATTCTTGATGAATTAAAAAAGCATGGTATAACAGCAAAAGTATATGGCCGACCAAAATCACATGCTTCGATCTATAAAAAAATGATCAACCGTGGTAAAGAATTCGAGGAGATTTTTGATATAATTGCCATCCGCGTAGTGGTAGAGACAACCGACCAGTGTTATCTGGCCATAGGAATCGTTCATCAGTTGTTTACACCGATTCCGGAACGTTTCAAAGATTTTGTGGCCAGTCCCAAATTGAACGCTTATCAATCTATCCACACAACTGTGGTCGGTCCGCGTGGACGAAAAGTAGAAATTCAGATCCGAACTCAGACCATGGAACAGACAGCTGAAATCGGAGTGGCAGCTCACTGGCGATATAAAGAAGGTGGAGATTATCGGACCGAGATTGATTCCCATATGAAATGGCTCAGGGAGCTGGTCGATATACTGCAAAGTGAATCGGCTGATCCCGGCGAATTCATGCATTTACTGAAAATCGATTTATTCAATGATATAATTTTTGTTTTAACACCGGCCGGCGATCTGATCCAGCTGCCGGCTAACGCTACACCGGTGGATTTTGCTTTCCAGGTACATACCGAAGTGGGATTGCATTGCATGGGTGCCAAGGTAAATAAAAAAATCACGCCATTGAACACCATTTTAAAAAACGGAGACACAGTCGAGATTATTACCAGTCAGAACCAGACACCCCATTATGGTTGGTTGCGATTTGCAATTACCTCTAAAGCCCGTAACAATATTAATCGCTACCTGCGTAAGGTCCGCTATTCCGAATCGGTCAAACTGGGCAATGAAATACTCGAAAAAGCACTTCGGCGGTTAAAGAGACTTGATTTACGCAAACAAATCCAGGAATCATATAGTCGATTAGGATATAAATCCCTCGATGATTTAATTGCAGCTATCGGTGATGGTACCTTGATGATCCGCGATATATTCAGAAAATTATTTCCAGCCGAAGAGACTAAATCAATCGTTGACAGTGAAAAACTTCCTGATGATGACAGTTTCCTCAGATTTGCGCGCAGCTCCGCTAAGGGTGTTAAAATTCAGGGGATATCGAATATAATGGTTACTTTCGGTCGCTGTTGTAATCCAATACCCGGTGATGATATTGTTGGATTTGTCACGCGCGGGAGAGGTATTACCTTGCATCGCGCTGATTGTGCCAGTTTACCGCTGCTGGATGAAGATTCCGATCGTATTATTCCTGTCGAATGGGATGTGGCGAAAAAAGATACTTACAGTGTCAGAATTAAAGTGGTCAGTCAGGATCGATCGGGCATTTTAAAAGAAATTTCAGAAGCAATTTCCGCTGAAGAGATTAACATCTCCAGTGTGGATTTGCGTACGAAAGATAATATTGTCACGGCCTATATTGTTGTTCAGGTACATGACATCAAACAACTTGAACGAGTTAAAAAGAGAATTACCAGAATCCCTGGAATAGATTACATAGAAAGGACAGTTAGAGAATGAAAGCAATAACTTACACTAAGAAAGAGATTGCCAAACGTGTAGCCGAGCGGCTCGGTACAACAGTGGATGGAACATCGAAATTTGTTGATGAAACTTTCAAAGTGATGAAAGACATGTTGTGTGAGGATGAAATGCGGTTGCGCATAGAAGTCCGCAACTTTGGTGTATTTGAGGTTAAACCAACTAAAGCCAAACCACGTGCCCGTAATCCCAGGACAAATGAAGAAGTTTATGTTCCGGCCCATAAAAAGACTCATTTTAAGCCTGGGAAGATCATCAAGACTCATCTGAGCAAGCCGCTTACTTAACATCAGTTGGCGATTCAGACGTGGGTCGCATACTTGGGATTGATCATGGTGATCGCCGTATTGGTCTGGCGTTATCAGATCCAACCCATTTGATTGCATCACCGCTCCGGACTATTCCAGTTAGGAATGAAGAAGCGGTGATGCAGATTATTGAGGAGATTATCAACACCCAGGAGGTTGAACTGATCGTAGTAGGTCTACCAGTGGGCATGCAGAATCAGGTTACCAAACGAACGGAACTGGTCCAGAAATTTGCTAACAAATTAAGCTCATGTGGTAAACCGGTTGTTTTAGAAGATGAACGTTTGAGTACTGTGGCTGCTATTAAAGCGCTGGTTACACAAAAGGTGAAAACCGGCCATAATAAAGGATTAGTTGATCAGACCGCAGCGGCAATCATTTTACAGCAATATCTTGACCGAAAGCAGTTGTGAACGGTTGGCTTGATCGACCTAATTGGCAGCTGGCTATAATTTCCGGCACTCTGGTTGGTCTGTCATACCCATTTTTTCCACTTGGTTTCCTGGCCTGGTTTAGTTTTGTTCCGCTGATTCATATCCTGAACAGAACTGATCCCGGAACAGCATTCAGAATGGGATATCTGGCTGGTGCAGTTGCCAATCTGTTTTCGCTGTACTGGATCGGCTTCAATTCGGGTGCGGTTTTCACGACTGTTTTTTCTTCTATGATCGGGGCAGTGCTATATCTGGGGCTCTTCTGGGGTTTATTTGCACTGGCAGTCAACCTGGTACATAAATACCTGGGGATTGGTTTGCTGATCTGGCCCTTTTTCTGGGTGATTATGGAATATATCCGCAGTTTCGGAGCCATGGGTTTCCCCTGGATAAATCTGGCTCTGACCCAGGTAGGCTATCTGCCAATGGTTCAATTGGCTGAAATCACCGGCACCTATGGAATTGCTTTTTGGATTATATGTCTAAATCTTGGATTCTATCGGCTTTTGGTAAATAAAAAATCCCGTGTTCAAATGCTGTTTGGTTTAGTCGGAATTCTCCTGCTGATCTATTTATTCGGACTGTGGCGGATCAAGTATTATGAAAATCAATCTGCCGACAGACATTTGTCAATAGTACTTGTTCAACCTAATCTCAATCCCAATGATAAATGGGAAAAATCTAAGCGCGAATTTGTTTTTGACCTGATGGATTCAACATTGGTTGAAGCATTACAGTTGAAACCGCAATTAGTGCTCTGGCCTGAATCGGCAGTACCGGCCTATTTGCGAATCAATGATTATCGACGTAAAAGGATCGAATACCACATTAGCGCAGCTGGTATACCGCTGCTGACAGGTTCGGTTGATCGGGAACGCCTGGAAGATGGAACGGCTCGGGTTTATAACGGATCACTATTAATACGGCCTGACGGTTCGCTGGAATCTTATAATAAAATTCATTTAGTACCTTTCGCTGAATACATACCATTCTCCTGGAAATTCCCAATTCTGAAAAAATTGAATTTCGGTCAGGGAAACTTTGACCATGGCACCGAGTATACCGTATTTGAATTGGATTCGGTTAATTTTTCAAATTTGATTTGCTATGAATCAAGTTTTCCCCAACAGGTTCGTAAATTTATTCAAAAGGGTGCTCGATTAATGACCATCGAAACCAATGATGCCTGGGTTGGTCAGAGTTCAGGTCCCTACCAGCATTATGATCTTGCCGTTCTGCGTGCAATAGAGAATCGGATTCCGTTTGCTCGCTGTGCTAATACCGGTATATCAGGATTTATAAAGCCATCCGGAAGATCCTTCAATAAAATACCTTTGAATCAGATTGGGATAGTCAAGGGGACGCTGGGAATACCGAGGGAAATCAGTTTCTATGCTCGGTATGGCGATTTATTTATGCTTCTATGTTGCGTATTAACTATCTTTATTATAGGTGTAGAATGGAAAAGAAAGTATTTCGCGTAACACTTAGCCTCCTGATTGCCGGTACGGTAATGATGGCACAATCGCCAAGCGGATATACCCGCCAAGGACCGTCACCGGTTATTAGATCGCTGATCTTGCCCGGATCCGGTGAATATAGTCTAGGCAATAAAAAGTCTGGAAGCTTTTTCTTCATGACGGAATTGGCTCTGGTTACAGGAGTATTATTGAGTTCTGCAACCACGAAATATGGACTAACGTCCCTGCAGTCTTATGCAGCCGAGTATGCCTCGATTAGCACCAGTAGCAAAGCGGATCAATTCTGGGTGGATATTGGAAATTACGATTCCCGAGAAGCCTATAACGCAGAGCATCTTCGCTGGCGTGAATATGAGGCTCTTTATAACAATGACCAATCCTGGAACTGGGATTGGAAAAGTACCGCCCACCGGAAGAAATTCCGAGATTTGCGTATTAAAAATGATCGGTTAAAACAAACTACCCAATTCCTAATCGGCGCGGTAGTACTTAACCATTTAGTTTCTGCAATTGATGCATTATATCTTGGAAGAGTTATGAACGCTAGATCGGTATCTTCTCTACCAACATTCGATCCGGTTACGGGCAATTATATGCTAAGTTTTTCAATTGCTTTATAAATTCCGTTGGAATGAAAGTCAACAGTCTGGTAAAATTATGGTTTTATCTGGCATTTTCTATATCGGTGCTTTTAGCAACATCTGGAATCAGCTGGTTATGTTATTTTGGATTATGGTGCTGCTTAATACTGATTAACCAATCAGTACTGGGTTCGATCTGGCGGCGTTTGTATCCTTTCCTGCTTTTTTTACCGGTCA
>CAYTPW010000029.1:0-38596 GCA_964439935.1 uncultured bacterium
GTCAAAAAATACAATTAATGATTCATCATTTAATGGCAGTATATGAGATATATTAGTCCTGGTTAATCGCTCAACTAAATTATTTTTAATAAAACGATAAAATAATTTTGTATAAGGAAGAGTTACCAACAGCTTTAAATGCCCTTTATTGTTTACCTGAAATACTTGATTAAAGCGTGATAAGTAGCCGTTACCATCTTGATCTACATAATGGATTGAATATCCTTTGAATTGATTACTGTGTGTGATTTCTTCCATTCCGGTATATAAATGCGAGTGTGTAATAAACTAATTTTAAAAACTTAATAAATATTTTCTGGTAGATAGACAACCGAGGCAACGATTTTAAATAACCGTAATTCTTAAATATGTCATCCAGCACACTTTCAATTATTCCCACTTGCATGGGCGTCAGCAAGCCTGGCCAATTATTAATATTATTCTGCAATAATGGACCCAACGTTTCCTTCTTCCACTGATATTCTTCTTCATTGATCAACTCTTGTGCTGATTGATTAAAAGATAACATATTTGGTTCAAATTCAAGCTTCATTTTCTGACAAAGTTGCGATAGTATTTCAGAAGGATTTTGTAGCAATTTCTCATATTGTACTATTTGGTAGTTATTTCCGAATAATGGAGCATGTATCTTTGCTAGCTGCATCTGTACCAGATTAGCAAATATATAATTATGAATGGAACGGTTTTTGGACCAAGCTGCTTTTGTCTTTGAAGCTATTACATCACGCGGATCGCGTACAACTTGGATTAAAAAGGCTCTGGGAAAGTATCGATATAATCTCGGGATGAATTCAATACAACGGGGATCCTTATCACCAATGATTGGTTTTCCAAGTTTATTACGGTAATTAGAAATAATCTCAAGATATACCTGGAAGAGATTTATCTTAGTACCGGGAGAACCTGAAATGATATCAGCCAGAGGTACATCTAATCGATTTAGTCTCATATCAGCTAAAAGTATCTTTTTAGCTTTTTTCTTAGATACTATTGTATTACTTCTTAAAAACCTCCTGATATAACTGATTTCCGGAATAAAGGAGGCCTGGGGATGGGCATTAAGCATGCTCTGGATGAGTGATGTACCGGAGCGACCAACACCGACTATAAATATCATACGTGAAACCAACTGATCAGGTATCCTGTAAGTTCTTTTTAATTAAAGATTGATATAGGTTGTCAATTTTTCTTGAGATAATCGACCAATCGTATTTTTCCTTAACTTTTATTCTATTTACTGCTCCCATGCGATATCGGAGCGAAGAATTATTGATTAAAACTTTTAAATAATCTGTCAATTGGTCGGAATCCCCGGGTGTAATTAGATATCCATTCTCGCCATGAACCAAATATTCAGGAATTGCTCCTATGTTAGTAGATATGACAGGTAGTCCAGCAGCCATGGCTTCTAAATTCGCGATTCCAAAACTTTCATGATGAGAGGGTAAGATAAAAATATCTGACATACAAAATATTTTGATTTTTTGATCTCCAAACACAGGACCGTGAAATTTTACCCAATTATTTAATTTTAATTGTTCACATTCTCTCCTTATTAATAACAGCTCACCTTCTTTTCCTTCTCCTCCTAATAAATTGATTTGAATATTTTTGTATCCTGAATCAATTAGGTTACGAGTTGAGGTTAATATATCATAAAGCCCTTTGTCCTTGTGAATTGTGCCTGCAAACAAAATATCGATCACATTGTTTTCCTTCTTTTCTATCAAAATAGTCCGAAATTTCATAGTGTCAATTCCATTCGGGATAATCTCTAGTTTTTCAATAGAAATTAGATTTTGCAGAATTTTAAAACCTTTTTTATACACAACGATAACTTTATCGGCCATAGTCAATATCTTCGATATAAAATATCTATTATGGCCTTTACGGCAAAATTGATCAAACATACCACTATGAATATGTATGATAATTCTCATACCAAATATTTTGCATATATATCCGAGTAAGGATTTTTCCCAAAAACTTGTCCCGCTTGAGGTATGTATGTGTGCAATTATCGGTCCATCTTTTAAACATATAAAAATTGCTAATATCGCATAAAAAAGAGTCATAAATATTCTGATATACTTTCTTTTATGGATAAATGAATAACTTTTTGTGTTAAGAAAAATAATATTGTATTTCTTTGAAAAATTAGAGCTTATTAGTCCCTCTATATATGTAACGATTCCGTATCCTTTAGGTGGCTTAGGACCAATGTGAAGTACTGTATATTTTTTCATAAACTATTTTTAATAATTTCGCATATTCGGATGGTTGCTATGTTCCTATCAAAAATTGTTATCTATTATTCATCTGCATAATAAGACAGTTTGATTAGTAATTTATTATCCCTAACACTATTACCGGCTCCATAAAGAAATACGGTTAATACTTAGGTCTTGTATTCTACTCAAATAATTAATGCCCTCCCAGCGTGTTTATGTATTCTTTGGAATAATGACAATACTGTGATAGCTCTATCATTCCAAGAATCAATTTTACTCTGTTGGATGTTCCCAGCACACTCCTCAAGTCTCTTGCGATTACGCATCAGTTCATTGACTAACTTGGCACTCTTGGGTGGATGATCCTCCACAATGAAGCCAATATTGTAGCAATTAATTATCTCAATGTTATGAGGTAACGGCGTTGATATAACAGGTAAACCAAGCGATAGGTAATCATATAGCTTTACGGCCGCAGTCATTTTGTTGTATTCACTAACTTCAAGAAAGGATATCCCGAGACAAAATTGGTACGACTTTTTTATTAATGTGTCAATATTGCCTTGAATGATCGATATATTGGGAATATTGGATAATTCTTTGGGACATTGACGAATTAATAGATTAAGTTTTGCTTCAGGATGGATTTCTTGCAGAATTTTGGAAAATTGGGCCAAATGAACTTTCCCATATCGATTAGATATTCCACCCATGTAAAGTAAGTTTTTTGAATTAGAATTAAACAAATTTGCGGCATCTTGTCTAGTGCCTGGCGGCAACAATGCCATCGGGATACTATGATATTTTCGTAAATAAGTCTTAAACTGTTTTGTTTGAACAAACCACAAATCACTAAAATGCTCAAAAATATTCATTGAAAATATCCATCCCCAATATAAAGGAATCTGGTAGTACTTCAGTTTTTTTCTAAAGCTACTAAAATATGGGTATGCATCTCTTATATAAATAGCTATCTTTACATTAAAACAGCGTAGGAAAAAAATAAAGAGAAGATCCATTGGCCAGGCAGTTGTAGCGTTGTTTTCAATATAAACATACCTGATATTTTCTTTTTTTACTTTAAAAATCCATTTTATTTGATCTATTGCCCGTGACCAACGACCTCCGATAATAAAATGCCGACATCCCATCCTTTTGAACGCCTTTGACAATTCGTAGATCCTTACTTGAGGAGCTTTGCGAATAACAGATATATCATAATATCCAATAAATAGAGTGCTTATAGCAATGTTGTGTATTTTATTCATTCTTCCCCAAAACACCTATGCTGAGTACTAATCCAGAAACTAACCACAGACCCTCATTCATCGATATGTCGCCACTAACCTGAGCATTGAAGAAAGCGAATATGAAAAAACCCAAAAATATACTTCGAACTGGATAAAGACTAATGTTCAATTTTTGATTGTGTTTAAAGATCAGACCAAAGAATAAGAATAGAAGAGTTAATCCTCCCAACCCATTTTCTAGAAAAATCTCTAAAAACAAGTTGTGTGGATAGATAAAAGGATCTGAGAGCCATGGGAATAGTTCAATACCCAATGGTTTAAAACCACCAGTACCAATCCCAATCAACCAGTTGGACTTGATTATCTCCATAGACTTGATCCATGCCATTACTCGGTGCAGGGTACTGATATCCTTTGTCAAATTGGTGGGATCTACCAGTAATCTTACACTACTATATCGGACAACAAGATATCCTACCGATCCTATAATAGCAATAATTCCTCCTATGATTCCTAGTCCCAATCCTAACTTACTACGCGGTTTTTTCATTAATATGATTACAACCAATGCCAATAATGCACCCAATAATGGTCCCCGCGAACCTGAAAGAAGCATACCTAACACAATTCCAGGAATAGAATAGAATAGAAACAAGCTTAAAATATCATGATGTTTTTCTATGTATAATACACCCAAGATTGCGATTAACGAGACGGCCAACGTGCGAGAAAACCAGATTACATTTATATTTTCAACAAGAGATATTCTTACCGTCAAGTCAAGACCTTGATAAAAAATGAATACTAAGCTTGCCCAGCCTAACATTGCACCTAGGATTCCCACCAAGCGTGAAAATGATATTAACTTTTCTTTATTCCAAGGAATTAACATTACACTACTAAACACAGCAACATTGAAAAGAAAATATCGAACAGTTTTCATGGTACCATAGTCTTTAGCGCTTGAATACATAACACCTGTGAGCATAACAACTCCTATACTTAATGCAATCCAAAAGACAGGTCGCTTAAGCATAGTCCATTGTAATCCATCCTGCCTCCAGATTTGTAGCAAGCTAACAAACAGGATTAGCCTTAAACCAAATAATTTTCCTCCTTCAATTCCTGCTAAATCAAAAAAATATGTGAAAAGGAAAATCCCATTAAGATTCAACGCTATACCAAAGAGGGGTTTTGAAAGTGTAATGATTACGACAACGGTTAAGAACAATACCACTCGAATTACACCAGGCAATGAAGCTCCTAAGAGCCCAATAAATATAACCAATAATATCAGGCAAAAAATGCTTATTGTGGATAACTTAAAATAAGGAGTAAACCCAATATTTTCCTTGTGGTTCATTATACCGCAGTTTCTTTAAAAAGTCGCAACAACCCCAATTTCCATGCACCCAACGCATATATAAAAACAGCAGTTATAATTGAAAGCACGGTGCGTAAAAATATATTTTCAATTTGTGATTGAACTACAAGAATACCCAAGCTCATTAATACGGAAGCAAAGATAATGCGTCTATAGTTGCTCCACGGAAAAATAAAGTAAATCAAAGTGCGACCTTTATGTAGAAGCAAATATTGTAATAGCATGATTACTAAGAGAGAAGAAATCGCAGCTCCCTTTAATCCAAAGTAATAGACTAATGGTAAGGATATCACGATATTCAATAGCCCTGATAGCAGAAAATACCACATCATAATCCGGGTTTTTTTTAACAGTTCAAAGGGTTTACTAAAGTATTGATTAATTCCTACTAAAGCAGTTGTGACAGCCAAAATAGGAATCAATTCATTGCCAGAGCTGAATGACTCAGTTGTCAATAATCCCAATAGATCCTTTCCAATGAGAATAATTCCTATGACACCAGGGACAATTAACAACCCAAACAAACTCAACGCATGGGTTAATAGATGAGCAGTATCCTTTGATCCTTTTTCCTCAAAAGTTTTTACCAATGCAGGGAAAATAGCCACCATGATTCCCATATAAAGAAAACCAATAGATTGATCAGTGAGATTATAAGCTGCTGAATATACACCAACACTCTCCCTATCAAGAAAGAACTCAATAACAAAACGATTATACATTGATATTATCCACAACGACGACATCATTGGTATATAAGGCACACCGTACTGAAATATTTTCTGAATCTTTTCACTACATAGTTTTCCTTTCGGTAGATATTTTTTGAAATCTCTAAATAGAAGAAACACCAAGATGATTCCCACAATTACATAGCCTCCAAAAATAGAAGCAATATTTCGCTGAACAAATATTAGTAAGTAAAGAGCAGCGAGAAATCGAAAAATACTAAAAAATGATTGGAATATTGTATATCGCAGTGGTCTATTTTCGATGCGTGCTGTATTAACTAATATGCGAAAAAGACTAATCGCGACCATTGCCATGACCGCAAATTGGCTATACTTATAAAGTTCCGAATCATAATTCCTAACCAAACTCCATATAACTATTTCAGCAATTACTACCTGACAAAAAAGTGCAACGATCAGTATAAACAGGAAATTGATTGCAGATTCTGACCTATCATTCCCATTTCGTCTGATAAATCGAATAAAGGTACTTTCTAACCATCGCGTCCCTATAATGGACATGATACTGATTCCTGTTAAAAGCAACGAAAACGAGCCATATCCGCTCGGACCCAATATTTTTGAATAAAAGGGTAGTGTAAGCAATCCCATCATCGCTGGGATCAACCGACCTACCATATAGATTAGTGTTTCGCGGTTTAATTGAGATATCATCTGGCTATTTGATATCGTTTTATTTTTGTGTATAAAGTTTTCGTAAGTTCTGTTTCAGGATATCATTTTCTGTTCTTATTTCGACATCATGTTTGATAGCATCGTTAATATTTTCAATAAGGTAGACAATAAACATGATTAGTATGAACGCAAAAATCATTGTAACAATAACAGTTATCGTGCGCTGTGGTGCGCTTCGAAGTTCTGGGAGACTTGGATAATCAATAACTTGAATTGTGGGGGTATCTTTTGCCTCACGCAAACGAGCTTCTTCAAGTTTCTGTCCAATAAATTCTACAATTCTTATTTGTGCTTCCAGCTCTTTTTTCAGATGTGTATCTTGTATAGCTAAATCGGGGATATCCACAAAATTAGGTAATAATAATCCGACTATTGAAGTATCAACCTTTGATCTATCAAGACTAGTAATTTGTTCATTTATTGACTCAGCTTCAATCTTTAGGTTCAAGATATTTGGATCAGACGCAGACAGGGTTTTCTCGGCAGCATAAAGCAGAACCTCATTTTCAATTAATCTTTTCATTAATTCTGTTGTTATATCTACTTTTGCGTTTATCTGATTTTCAATGCTAATAATTCCATTCTCGCGTTCAAACTGCACAACTGCATCTTCTAAGTATTTCAATGTCTCTAATGACTCAAAAAAACGTTTTTCTAAAAATTCCCTTTGGAATCGAGCATTCTGAGTTTTCAAACTAACATTCGTTTCGTCTAAGAAATCAACAATATAATTGAGAATATCTTGCGACCTAACTTTGACTAAAAGATCTGCTTCATCATCACTTACCCATTTGGTCTCGCAGGCAAAACTTATATTAATTGCGCCTTCATCAGTCACTTCAACATTGAAATCATCTTGTAATCTATCAATTAGTTCTTGATAAAATTCAACGTCGTAAATATCCATTAATTCAAATTTATCAGCTACAGATTCAAGTAATTGTCGACTATGTAAAATAGACAATATAAATCCTGTCTCATTTTGACTTTGGGCACCTACTCCCCCTGCAATACCAGAAATCATACCAAGAATTCCAAAATCATTACTATTATTTGATGTAGGATAGATCAATGCATATGATTTATAAGTTTTAGGAACAATCAACATTAAGGCAGATGTTAGAATTCCCACCGATACCATGAAGATCAGTACAAGCTTTTGGTATTTCAATAAGGTATTTAAAACGCCAATTGACGATAGTAATAAACTTCTATTTTCAGATTGACTGGGCTTTTGACCAACTTCTAGCTTCAGGATACTTGAATCATCTTTATTTTCTTCTTTGGCAATTTTTTCAAATTCAATCACCCCATACTTCTTCAAATCACCAATCCTGTTGCGCAAAGTTTTTTCAGTATAGCCATGTTTTTGGGCTATTTTTTCTCTGGCTTGGTGATCCTCAACGATCTCGGGATGTTGCTTGATCAGCGCTAATACTTTTTCTTCGTGGGGTGTTAATTTCATAATTCTATTTTGTGGCAGCAATATAGGTTAATAATATCGAAGCCACCGATGTAATAATCTGCAAAAGGCTCATTTCACCGAAAATCACGTTAATAGTGGTTCGTGGCACAATAATTACATCACCTCGTTTAACAACTACCAGCTGACCCTTCTCAATGCTACCATCCTGGTGGCGTGTGAAAACTTTCTCGGGATCGCCTTCAATCGAATTGCCACCGGCCATGCTGATATAATCAGCCACCACATATCCAGAGTAGTATTTGTATCCCCCAGGCGCCTGTACAAATCCATTTACCATTACTCCTCGTTCGCTGAGAATGTCCACGATATCGCCAGCCTGGAGAATTGTCGTGCTGAATTGTCCAGGAGAAACCATGATGAATTCAATTCCCCCAGCACCTTTTCTGGTGATAACAATATTGTCAAGGTTGGCGGTTTCCATGAATTTTGTCCGGCGCCGCAGATAATTTTCCAATGTTTCGCCTGATTTAATGATATCATATCCGCGATTATCAACCGAGCCACGGATTACAATTCCTTCGTTTTTGATATCCCCAAATGGTACTTTGATTACATCCCCTTCCAGGAAGGTGGGATTATGGTTCAAATTACCATCGGACCAGAAATTGAAGAAATCAATATTACTTTGTGATTGGTCAGTGTGTTCAACGACAATACTGAATTCCTGGGCAAATTGGTGGAATCCTTCGGCATATTCAATGATTTCATGTAGACGAGTTATTGGAGTAATTATATAGAAACCCGGTGTATTTACAGCACCCTTTATCTGAATTTTAAAATTCCGCAATGTTAATAAGGAAAGGTTTACTTTAGCATTTAGATAAGCTTCTTTAATAACAAACTGTTCAACTTCCTTAATGACAGTACTTAATGATTTTCCGGCAACTGGTATTACACCTACCGATGGAATCAATAATTCACCGGTAGGATTGACCTGCAAGGTCATATTTATATTATCAGCAGTCAAGATGTTTAGAATTAATTTGTCACCTGGTCCTACAATGTAAAAATCTGGATCAATAACCTGCTCTTGGGCAAAGACAATTTCTTCTTCATCAATTGAATAATAAACATCATCAGTTTTTTCTTTTTCCTCATACTGATAGCGACCATATTTCTGACCGTAAAGGCAACTAAGTACTAAGAAAACTAAACACAATTGCATTATTAAATATTTCCGGTAAAATGAGCTAAATTGAATCATTTATCAACCTAAATTAATTTACTGCTTATAAAAATCCAGCCTTGGCCTGTGAGTATGTATCCACGATATCAAAATCCGATAGAACCAGTTTTTTCTGACAGTATTAACAGACTGGGGCTTATAATTATGCATTAGTCATCCTGCCAATATTTTGGTAATTATATCCTAACCGCTTCAATTCCTGAATTGGAAATATGTTTCGAGTATCTAAAAGATTGGGTTGTTTCAGTTTGGATTTAAGGATCTCCAGATTCATTCCGCGAAATTCATTCCACTCGGTCATAATGGCTACAGCATCGGCATCGGTAACTGCAGCTTCCCAACTTTCACAGTACTGGACTTGAGGAAATAATTTGCGCATGGATTCCATAGCTACCGGGTCGTAGGCGGCAATCTCCGCCTCCTCCTGTATTAAGGCTTCCAGCATAACGATTGAAGCTGAATCACGAACATCATCAGTTTGAGGTTTGAAACTCAAGCCCAGAACTGCAATCCGTTTCCCAGCACAGTTTTCACCCACTAAAAAACGTAGTTTAGTCACCATCTTTTCTTTTTGATCACGATTAGCACCAATTGCTGCTTTAATAGTAGAGATATTGACACCAGCTTTCTCGGCCATTGTGACCAAAGCAGTGGTATCCTTGGGAAAACATGATCCGCCATAGCCGGGTCCAGGGTGTAAAAACTTGGGACTGATGCGCCCATCCAAACCCATTGCCCGGGCTACTTGATGAACATCGGCATTAACCGCCTCGCACAAATTGGCAATTTCGTTGATATAACTGATTTTTAAAGCCAGAAAGGCATTACTGGAGTATTTTATTGTTTCCGCCGTCTCAATATTTGTCTGGACAATCGGCGTCTCATTCAAATAGAGAGATCGGTAAACATCCTGCATCATTTTAAACGCTTGTTCACTGTCAGCGCCAATAATCACTCGATCCGGCCATAAAAAATCCTTGACCGCAGCCCCCTCGCGCAGAAATTCAGGATTGGAAACATAGTCAAATTCAAAATGATTCTGATTGAATTGATCAATCAACCCGACAATACGCTTACCGGTACCAATCGGGACGGTACTTTTAGTGCAAATGACTTTATACCCGTTGAGGTTTCGACCGATCCGTTCTGATACGGTTAAAACGGCCGATATATCTGCTTCTCCACTAACACCCTGTGGAGTCCCCACGGCTATAAAGATGACATCAGCTTTTTTGATTGCCATATCAAGATCAGTAGTAAAACTTAACCGACCGGCATTTACATTTCGGACAACCACTTCCTTGAGCCCGGGCTCATAAATCGGTATTTGCCCCTGATCGAGGAGATCAATTTTCTGGCTATCAATATCACAACAAATAACCGTATTACCAAAATCGGAAAGACCGGCTCCGCTTACCAATCCCACATATCCTGTTCCGATCACCGTGATTTGTTTCATTATTAGCTCGAATTTAAGTTTTAAAAATAAGGATTAGCATTAATAGAAGTAAACTTCAAAAGCCTGTTATTGAAGTCCGTGTAATCGTCGAAAAATCCACTCAACCACTAAAATAAAAATTAGACCCACCAGAACCAAATACTCTTCAGCAAAACGAATAATGATCTGCTTTGCTGACACGGTTTCCTCCCGGTTTAGATTATTAAACAGATTGAAACGTAGACTCCACGGAAAATATACACCTCCTGTATTTGCCGATATCTGTTTCAGTGAATTCCGGTTGACAAACACTTTATTCAATTCAATTTGTCCCTCTGAAACCGCAAAATTTCCGTTTTGGGTGCTGGATCCGGAACCATCACTCACAATAATTTCATAATGATACTGCCCGGGTTTAGAAGCCCACAATTCCCCTTCCCAGCGCTGGTGATCATCATGGTAAATCAATTCACCCGAGGAAACGCGTTCTTCAGCTCTGAATATGCGGATGAAAGCCTGCGCATTTGCCGGATCGATATCCTGCTGCCCAGCCATATTTCCCGTAATTAGTATTGCCTCACCCTGTTGATATACCTCCTTATTTAACCGGAAGTATAATTTCTCGGAACCGCTAGTACGTAATAACCATCCTAAAATAGCGTCCCAGGATTTAGTTGCCAGATCATTATATCTGGTTCCGGTTAATTTAAAATGAATTCCGTAAAAGTCGGGAGCCGTCCAGATCAAGCAACGCAAATTTTCTTTTTCACCGAACATTAATAATGGTAGTTCTATTGGACCGGATAGGTAGGCAAAAGATTTCATTTCATCGTAAGTACTCTCGACCTGCAAGCCTGGTTTCATTGGTGGCAGCCGATTTTCACCGGGTATTTCACTTGTCTGAAATTCTATTCCCAGAGGTGAGTCAACAAATTGTTCCGTGAAATACCAGGCATAATTCTTTTTGGGATCAATTACATCACCAAACGGTTTTAGATGGAAGAATGGATATAATCCGCGACCAGATTCACCGTCAACATCCGGACCGACAATCCATGCCAATGATGATTGATGGGCAACCAATTTACGCCCGAATATTCTTTGCCATTGGGTACTCAGACGTACTGTCGGGAAATTATCCAAGATAATCAGATCATATTTATCTTCCCAAAATTGTTTCAACGCCGGACGGAATTCGCTGCCGACCTGCAAAAAATGAGTTAGATTTACACGCGGATGATTGGTCAATAGATTTTTCAACAAAGTTGTATTAAAATTGGGGTTACCGGTAACAAGCGCCACCTGATAGCGGTCCTTTAACACAGTTACCTGGAATTTTTGACGATTATTTAGCACATTGATTTCATCTTCCAGCGACGAACTGACAATTTCAAAGATGTTAATACCAAGCTTTTCCGGTTTAAATCTAAATAATACCTGCTGCTGTGATCCTTTGCCATATACGGTCAAGAATTTCGACCCAATCGGTTTATCCCCATCCATTAAAATTACATTGATCCGATCATTGACCGGTCCGATGGAAGAAATGGATACGGACAAGGATAAATCCTCACCTTTGATTGCTACTGTCGGCACATCCATGGAATGAATTGCCACATCAACCATTGGAGTTGTGTCCCCAATCCCGATCGTAAAAACCGGAATGTTGGCATCTTCAGAAATCTGAACCGGATTGATTCCCTGGGTAGGTTGCCCATCGCTGACTATTATTGCACCGGATCTATAAGTGGGATCGAGATTCGAAATATGCGTCAGGACCTTGCCCAGATCAGTGGAAACACCATCTCCGCTAAGGATAGGGTCACCATTCAGAATATCCACATCCTGGGTAAAATAAAATGAATTCAATACTATGTCTTTTCTATCAAATTCATGGGCGATATCTCGAATTCCATTGTTTAGTGCTGCCAATGAATAATTTTGGTGGAAAGACATGCTGAGTGAATTATCGAGATACAGATTCCATTCTCGGGGAAACTGCTCGATTTTTCGGATGGTCACTTGCGGTTGAAGTAGCAGGATCAAGCACAGAGTTAGCAGTAACAGACGCAAAAAAAATAACCAACGTACAAATCGAAAAATCCGCATTGTCCAGAAACTCCAGATCAACGCGCCGGATATGATAGCTAATAATATCCATATCCGATAATCAAAAGATCGAATGAATTCAACTGCAATCATCGTTTAACCTATCAGACTGAAATTAGGCATGACAGGGAAATCAATCGGACTTAAATTCCTATCGGATAGATATATCTCCCCCAGATAAGCTACCATTGCTGCATTATCGGTGCATAACGCCAAGTCCGGGAAAATAACATTGATATTATTCTTGAATAGTTTTTTTACCTTTTTTCTAAGATATTCATTAGCCGCCACACCGCCAGCAACCACACAGGTATCCACATCCGTCTGAGCCACTGCCTGGGCCAGTTTTACTGTAAGGGCATCGATTATAGCAGCCTGGTAACTGGCAGCAATATCCTTGATCGCTGTATTAACCTTGCCAGCATTTACTTTATCCATGAAATACAGTAGAGCGGTCTTCAAACCACTGAAGCTGAACTCCAGATCCGGTGAATTAATAAAAGCCCGGGGGAAATCTATGGCATTGTGATTACCACCGGCTGCCAGGCGCTCAATCTCAGGACCACCGGGGTATTTCAGACCTAAAATACGGGCACCCTTATCAAATGCTTCACCGGCGGCATCATCTCGGCTATTGCCGAGCAATTGATATTTCCCCAGATCCTTGACATGCCATAACTGGGTATGACCACCTGATACAAGTAGACACACAAAGGGATAGGATAAATTTGGATCGGCCAGGAAATTTGCGAATATATGCGCTTCGAGATGATTAATCCCCCGCAAGGGCAATCCCAGACCGCTGGCCAGTCCCTTGGCAAAACAAACGCCGGTCAGCAGGGTACCAGCCAGGCCGGGTCCCTGCGTAACAGCAATTCCTTCCAAATCAGCCAGGGCTAATCCAGAGCGTTCCAACACCCGGTTGACAATCACATTCAAATAGCGTTCATGTTCCCGCGAGGCCAATTCTGGGACAACACCCCCATATTGCGAATGGATTTCCTGAGAATTAATTATGCTGGCAAGAATTCGACCCCTAGAACAAATTGCCGCGGCCGTTTCATCACAAGACGTTTCGATACCAAGGACAATCAACCGATTTCCCTGGTAACGACCAGTTCCAGATTTCTAGGAGATAAATCCCTCCAATCTAATAATTCATCGGAAATTGTAACCGATGGTTCATAGAATTGCTGGCGTGGATTCCACTGCCGCCCGAAATCGATTACTACTTGGATATCTTCCGGTTGAACGCCGGCAATACGCCCGACCCCACCAGTGATGGTTAAGGATACAGTACGTGGATTGACGAATACTCTCAGATTGGGTAAAATGTTAACTACTTCGACCGGAATTTCAGTAATTATTCGTTCGCCGATGGCTTGCACATCCAGTGTATATAATATTTCTGAATCCGAGCTTTCAATCAATCGATTCAGCGGTTCCAGCCGGTAAGTCCGACCGACAGTTTGGGTTAGATTGTACATCGTATCTTTTTCCACAGTCACCTGATTGATTTGGGTAACCAGTTCTTTAGGACCGGATAATTCGATAGTTGACGGGGATAAAACCGGATCACCCATAATCAAATAGCCGGCCGCTGCACTAACCTTAATTTGCGTCCAAACAGGAACGCGTTTGACCATAATATCATCGAGGGAGATACGCAGGGAATCAGGGTATACGACCTCGACAAAATCGATATCAAACGCATTCGGGATATAAATTTTCTGTGGATAGCGTTCATAATATTCATTCAGGACAAAATCATAATCAGTCTGCAAACGCTCCAGATCGACAACCAGTTTCAGATCAAAAACATTTTTTAGCAAATAGGTCTTTAATAAGGCACGGCCCGTACCCCTAAATCGTACTTTTGCCACCCGCGGGATATCTTCACGTAATGTTTTCTTCGCTTGAATATTCCTGACTTCGATTGGAATTACCAACTCCGAAGTAAAATCTTTCTGGCTCGATACAAATAACCATAATAAAAACGCCAGCAGAAAAGCTCCGAGAAAGAGTCCTAACTGTTGGCGTGAAGGTAAGGATTTAAACGCCAATGTTTATTACCCGGTAATAGTCTCGTTCCTACTGTTCGGCTTCAGTATCAGCCGTTTCCTCCGCTGCTTCATCCTCAGCTGCTTTGGTCAGCTCTTCCGGTAATTCAATTTTTTCGGCAGCAGGCAGTACCTGATTTTCAAGGTAAACCGAGACGTCATCTGACTTAACCTTCTTTTCATCGGTTGTCAGATCATCGACAAACAGGATGACTTTTTTATCCTCCGGTTTGACTTCCATGACCACTCCGGTTATGGTAGAACCGGCCTTGTATTTACGGGTCATTGCTTTGCGATCGCGTTTTGATAATTTCGCAATTGGTATGATACCTTCGACATCTTTTTCCAGCTGCAGAATAATACCCTTATCAAGTACGCGGATTATATCACCCTCAACTGCTTTTCCACCAGTAAAATGCTGAATTATATCCGGCCATGGATCGTCTGTAACCTGCTTCAAGCCCAATGAAATACGCCTGCTTTCGCGGGATACTTCCAGTACTCTGACTTCAACATCCTGGTTTTTCTCAACAATTTCCTTGGGATGGCGGATAATTTTAGTCCATGAAAGATCAGAAACATGGATTAAGCCGTCGATACCTTCGGCCAGTTCGACAAAAGCACCGAATTGGGTCAGATTAATTACTTTACCGCTTTGTACGGTCCCAACCATGAATCGATCTTCAATTTCATCCCATGGATCTGGTTGCAGTTGCTTGGCTCCCAGACTGATTTTTCGGTCTTCCGAGTCAATTGATAAAACCATTGCATCCACTTCATCACCCATCGAAAAGATCTCGGATGGATTTCGTACATGGCGCGTCCACGACATTTCCGAAACATGGATCAAACCCTCAACACCTGGCTCAATTTCAACAAATACACCATAATTTGTCATGCTGACAACTTTACCTTTGATCTGGGATTCAAGTGGATATTTCTCTTCAACATTTTCCCATGGATGTGGAGATAGTTGTTTTAAACCCAATGACACACGTTTCTTCTCTTGATCATAATCAATAACTTTGACTGTCAGGGTCTCATCCATCGATACGACTTCGGAAGGGTGGTTCACGCGTCCCCAGGAAAGATCGGTAATATGAAGTAATCCGTCGATTCCTCCCAGGTCGATGAATACACCAAAATCGGTAATATTCTTAACCCGTCCTTCAAGAACCTGGCCTGCATCAAGTTTTTCAAACAGGGCTTCCCGCTGCTCTTTCAGGCTTTCTTCAAGTATTATTTTATGGGAGACAACGATATTTTTCCTGGTTTCATTCAACTTAACAATCTTCAGATCAATTTCCTGGTCAAGATAGTTATCAAAATCCTGGATTGGTCTGATATCGATCTGTGAGCCAGGTAAAAAGGCTTGTACACTGTTCAGGTCAACAATCATGCCTCCTTTTATCCGGCGAATGATATGACCCTTGATAATTTCTTCATTCGTGTAATATTCTTTAATCTCTCGCCAGCGGCGCATAAAATCGGCTTTTTCCTTTGACAAGACAGTCTTACCGCTACGATCCTCAATATATTCCAGGAAAACTTCCATCTTTTCACCGATCTTGGGTATATCATCCCCAAATTCGCTTCGATCGATAATTCCTTCTGATTTAAAGCCAATATCGACCAGGACTTCCTTATCATTCATACCAATGATTCTTCCATCAATGACCTGGTTTTCCGATATATCTGAAATAGTACTGAAATATTTTTGTTTTAATTCCTGGGGAATATCACTATCCACAGCCGTTTCATCTAATTCACGTTTGGATATCACCCGAATGGAATCGAATAGCTGAGGATTTAAATAATTAATTTCCGGTATTTCTGTTTCGGTAGCAGGTGAAGCGTCAGTTTTATCAACCGCCTCACTGACCACTGTTGACGAATCCTCAGTAATCTCTTCAACTACCTGTTCCGGTTGTTTTGTATCTGTCATTTTTCTACCTTATTAGATCGACTTTTTACCTGGTCGACAATCAGGGTTATTTGTTGTTCAATGGTGAGATTCGAAGTATCGATCACAATTGCATCGGGTGCCTGAAGTAGTGGTGAATGACTGCGGGTAGAATCCTTCCGATCCCTGGTTTTCAAATCCTCGATCAGTTCATCTATTGATCGATGCTGTCCCAACTGCAGTAAATCCTTCTTCCGACGAGCTGCCCGGGTCGCATAATCTGCAATAATAAAGAATTTGAAATCAGCTTTGGGAAAAACCACTGTACCAATATCCCGGCCCTCAACAACACAGTCCTGGTGAGTACCAATTTTACGTTGTAGCATTACCATCGCCTTACGTACAGCCGGTACCGCGCTAACGGTACTGACCATATCTGTAACTTCGAGCGAACGAATCTGGTCGGAAACATCAGTGCCATTCCGAAGTATTTTGGTCCGGGTGCCCTCCGTCGATATGGTCAATTCGATCCGCTTAAGTAACAAATCCAGTTGATCTGAATTACTCAGGTCTATTTTCTGCTCAATCACCGCTAAAGTAACGACACGATACATCGCTCCGGTATCCAAATAAGTGATATTCAGCTTACTGGCAACCAGTCGTGCGGTTGTACTTTTACCGGAAGCGGCCGGACCATCTATTGCAATTATCATCTTTTCCAATCTCAATGAGCCTATAAATTTAACCTTATATTAAGATACATCAAATATTATTACAGTTTTATATCTATCAATAAAACGGATATCTATTTATTCTGTTATTTAATCCTGAAACCTTCATCTTCTGTTTCAAAAATCCAGCTCACCGTACGGCTAACATCCATTATATCACCCTTTAACAGAAATTTACGTTTTCGATAGAAATATGATGATTGTTCCTTTTCTGTGATTTTCTGCATTTCGGATTGAAGCAATTGGATCCGCTTTTTCCATTTACCAAAACAGCTAACTCGTAAATCGATCCAGGCCTTATCCGCCCATTCTTCTATTAACTCAGATGTGATGGTGATCGAATCGATCCCCTCGAAATTCGGCTCGGATATTTCAGGACCTCGAATATAATTTTTTCCATCAGGCATCAGGATCGGGGTTCCAATTGAGAGGATGGTCGCTCGCAATTGATCATCGCTATTAATGATATCATATGCCAGTGAGCTTAATTCCTCATCATCATACTGCCCAATATTCTCGAGCTTTCCGCAAATCCGGAAGATTAAATAACCCTCATACAATAGTTTTGTTAAACGAGGCGGCCCCAATAATTCAAATCCAACCGAGTCAGTGCCATGCTCATCCTGTAGTTCCAGCATTCGGTCCAGGGCATTTTGACGAATCAATGCTGCACGGTAGGTCGGCCCCAATACCGATGCGTCCAGAGCGGTTACAACATCGGTTCCCGTATTACCTCCTTTGATCTCCATTATCGCTCGATCAGCAATTTCTTCCGGAGTTACAAATTCCATCTGGCTTTCGGAAGTAATAACAGCAAATTCGCCCATCGAAAAATACCCGTTCTCTCCTGCATCAATATAAACCGATTCCAACACATCCTCACCTTTTTGAGTCCAGGTACCATTGCCCTGCTGGGTCAATTCACCAACCAGTGGCTCAGGTGACTTTGGATCGGCATCATAGATGGAAATAAACTGACCACGGCGTTTAATCTTGCCAAACCCGATCTCCTTCCAAGCAATTGCAGCAGATGGTTTTATCTCCTTTATGATCGGAGTATCCGGAGTACGCCCCAGCAGAAATAGCATCATAGTATGAGCACCGGCAATCGACGATTTTCCAAGCAGCAGGCGTGATGGTTTAACTTCTGAGTGGGTATAGGGAATATTGAAGCCCATTCCCCCGGTACCGGTTGTTCCAATCTTCATGTAAAAACGTGTCTTAGCTGCTTTCATAGACTCTATTAGTATCTGCATGTGACGAATCAGCTGGGGAACCGCTTGGGAGAGAATAGTTTCTTCGACATTGTAAACAAAATCATCATCGATTTGATTTGCTTTAATGGCCTTGCGGACTTTGGCAATTTTATCGTATGGATTCTGGTACGCTACGGCGGTGGCCGTATTGATACAATCGATAATAATTTCAGGATTGTGGGCCGTAAAAAGACGATAGATAGCAGTATCTTTCAACAGGTTAGAACTTAATTCGTCGAAGATATCAGCAATCAAATTTTTACGCATTTCCGGATTTTGCTGAACTTCGGATCGGGGGATGTAACGATATTCTTCACGTACAAAAATATCACCCCATTCAGAAAAGATTTCCGTCCCCAGATTGGTATGATGATCCTTTAATTGTTCCTCTATATCCCGGGCTTCATTCTCACGCAATGATGTAAGAACTAATTTTCTTGGTTGATTCTCTAACACTGCAAATGCAATGGCGCGACCTACTAAGCCCCAGCCGCCCAGTATCAGTACCGATTTCCCCTTAATGTCCATTTAAATTCCCCTTCAACTTTGAAACTTCCTGTTCCGATAATTGACGCCAATGGCTTATTGCCAGATCACCCAAATTCAATGGGCCGAACTGCGTCCTCTTCAGTGAAAATAATTTGCGTTTCAAATAATAAAAAATACGCCTAATCTCCCGTTTTTTACCACGGCGTAACCGCAAGCTGACCGTAGTACGGGATTTCTCCGTGGTCTGGTTCATGACTTCCGCTTTGCCAAATTCACCGTCCCCGATAAAAATCCCCTGGCTCAAGCGTTTAATCTCCCGTTGAACCAACGGTCGGTCAATTACCGCTTCATAGATGCGCGGCAGCTGCCAGCGGGGATGAGCCAAGCGATTGGCAAGCTCGCCATCATTAGTCAGCAAAATTAAACCAGTTGTGTCACGATCAAGTCGCCCAACGGGAAACAATCTTTCTTTATACGGAACCAGATCCAGAACTGTCTTGCGACCAAGCTCATCGCTGGTGGTTGTTATCACTCCGGCCGGTTTATTCAACAAATACACCCGGATTTCACGTTCAATTGATAAGCGGCGACCATCATAAGTCACAATATCATCAGAACCGACATTCTTTGCCGGATCTAGTACCAGCTCTCCATTGATCATGGTTGTTCCCGCCTTAATCAGGTTATCGGCACCCCGTCTGGAAGCAACTCCGGCTTGCGCCAGGAATTTATTCAAACGCATCGACCTGTCGCGGTGAATCATCGATTGATTCGGTTAATTCTTCGATTTCACGGAGTTTGGGCATATCAGATAATCGGTTCAAGCCGAAATATTCCAAAAATTTTGCAGTGGTAGCATAGAGTAGCGGCCGCCCTACTCCTTCATCACGACCTTTAACTTTTACCAGATTTCGCGACAGGAGTGTTTTTAATACCCCAGTACAATCCACACCCCTGATCGATTCAATTTCGTAGCGACTAAGCGGTTGTTTATAAGCAATGATCGCAACCGTTTCCAAAGCAGCTGATGAGAGCATCAAACGACCGCTTTTGTTCAATAAACGCCTCACATACAATTCATAATCAGGACGTGTAACCAGTTGAAAGCCTGATGCAACCGGAGTTATTATTACACCATGACCTTCCCGCTGATAGCGGGATTGAAGCTGTTCGACAACATCATTCAATACCGGAGGATTCGCTTCGAATACCAGATTTATCTTATTCTGGGTGAGCGGTTCGGGCGTGGCGAATAGCAAAGCTTCAATTATATACTCGATTTCCTGATCAACCATCTGATTAGGCTATATGTACTGTTAATTGCATTTCCAGATCACCGAATAAACTATTTTGAAATACTTTGATCTGGTTCTGGCTGATCAAATCCAAAATAGCCATAAAAGTGACAACTATCTCAAGTTTTGTCTTTAATTGAGATACCAATTTACTGAACCGCACACGACCGGTGTTGCCGAAAGAGCTTAGCACCAGGGTCTTCTGCTCATCCAGATTGATCGGTTCACGTTTCAGTTCATAGGTATTTATTACCGGCATGGCATCCATCGCGGCTTTGAAAAATTGTGCCAGATCAAACAAGCTGAATTCCTTCAAATACACTTCAATGTTTTCATCCGCGTCAGGTACACCAGACTCAGCTTGGCGCGGATAGTACTGTCTCCGCTTAGATTCGAGTGTATTTAGATCACCAGCAACTTCCTTGAAACGCTGGTATTCCAGTAACTGCCGGACCAGCTCGGTACGGGGATCTTCGATGTTTTCCTGCTCATCCATCCCAACCATTGGCAGCATCATCCGGGCTTTGATCCGCATCAGTGTTGCGGCCATATTAATGAATTCTCCCGCTACGGAAATATTCAAAGAATGCATTAAATCAAGTGTATTAAGAAATTCTTTGGTTATACGGGCTATTGGTATGTCATAGATATCAATCTCATCGCGTCGGATAAAAAATAGCAGGAGATCAAGAGGACCCTGGAAATTTTCTAATTGGACCCGGTACACAATCTATTAAAATATTAACCCGACGGCCTCACGGGCACGGTTCAAATAAGTGTTTGCTACAAAGCCTGCCTTTTTAGCGCCCTGCTGCAATATATCATGCACTAAATCCTGATCATTGATCAATTCATCCCGCTTAATCCTATGCGGGGTAAACTGTTCCATTATCATACTGAACAGTTCTTTCTTGACATCACCATACAGTAGACCGGGAGATTGAAAACGCTCGGCTAATTCTGCCGATTCTTCAGCATTTAAAAATAGTTTATATAGCTGAAACAATACTGAATCGGTGGATTTTGGCTGGTCAACCGGTGTCGAATCAGTAACAATTGACATCACCCTTTTCCGGATCAATTTTTCTGGTGCAAATATCGGAATAGTATTGTTATAAGATTTGCTCATCTTCTGCCCATCAATTCCAGGCACCTGCATTGTACGCTGATTAATATCAGGTTCTGGTATTACCAGAACATCGCCGTAGGTTTTATTAAATCTGATTGCTATGTCACGGGCAATCTCCAGATGCTGCTTTTGATCTTTTCCCACGGGGACCAGATTACTGCCGTATAATAAAATATCCGCTGCCATTAAAATCGGGTATGAGAATAATCCCATATTCGGAGCGATGCCTCTGGCCAATTTATCCTTGTAGGAAGTGGATCGTTCCATTAGTCCGACTCCAGCTACATTAGCCAGTAGCCAGGTCAATTCCAGTACCTGCGGAACATCGGATTGCACCCAGAATGTGGTTTTTGTGGGATCCAGTCCCAGTGCCAGAAAATCACAGACAGCATTAAAGGTATATTCCTGGATCTGACTCCGATCCTGGATGGTTGTCAATGCATGATAATTAGCGATGAAACAAAATAAATCACTGGAGGCCTGATAGTCTATCATCCGCGACATCATGCCATAATAATTACCCAGGTGTAACTGGCCCGATGGTTGAATACCGCTTAGGACTCTTTTCATTAATAATTGCTTTCCACGGCAGGTGGTTCTGTTTCAAATGCTTCCATAAACAAGTACGGTCGCCACGATCCTTGCGGTGTCCGGACAAAATTCTGAAAATGATGGATCCGGTTTGGTTTACGGGGGGATTTTCGCAGCGACATTCCGGCGCCTTCCGGTGTCCGATTACCTTTGATTAAATTGCATTTGATACAGGCTACCACCAGATTTTCCCAGATATCACGACCGCCTTTCTCTTTGGGAATAACATGGTCAATGGTCAATGGTCCCCTGTGGGAACCGCAATATTGACAGTTATGCTGATCGCGAATCAATAAATTTTTCCGGGATAAAATTACATCCAGGCTCTGGTAATGCACATATTCCCTTAATTTTACTACGCTGGGAGCGGCAATCGACAGACTCGGAGAATGAATCATTTCTTCATAGGCCTCTATTACATCCACTTTCTTTAGATACCATAGGCAGATTGCGCGTTTTGTATCGCAGATATCTAACGGGGCATAATTGGAATTTACAATCAGGACTACCCGGTTTAGTATGTTGCCGTTGTAATGGTGATTATAATACATTGGCGGCTTTCAACCGGTGAAGTAGGCTCCTGCCAGGTATTTGAACTGTTCAGAACAATTATTATTAACAGTGTAACTTTTGAACTCGCGCTCCTTTGTATTCAACCAGCGGTTATCTTTCCAGTGGTACAATAATTTTGTGGCAAATGGAAAATTATCATTTCCAATTGCCCGGCCTTGAGAAAATCGAGTGAGAATTTATCTTTACCGCTTTCTCAGGCGCAAGCGCTATCCTGTTTAATACGTAAAGTAAAATGGGGTGTTAACAATACTTAAAAATCAGTCCGGAATCGTCTAATGACAGCTGCCCAGTCGCAACAAATTTTTACTTAAAAAATCAGTTGCTGTCCAATCGAAAGTGAGAAACCTTTGGCATGATTGAAAAAACCACCATCCTGAGCAAAACCAAAATCAAATCGATAATGCCCGAAGATCAATCCGAAACCAATCCCCCACTGGAATGATTCAAAACCACCAAATGCCAGACCCGCTCTCAATGGCAGCCACTTGATAGATTTGAATTCAAGACCCCCCGATATGCGGGGAGTGACATCAAAATAATACTCCTTGCTTAAATCCTGTCGATAATTGACGAACACATCCAGTTCAGGAATTATGTTGCGGTATTCGAAGCCAAGTATCATGAAAGGTGGATAATTGGCACTAAAGGCCTCAATGGCGATAGTAGTATCTACCACATTGAAAACAGAGTCTTGCTGTTCCTGAGTATATTTTGTGTTGAAGTCCTCAAATTCGGAAGATAGTAATTCTCCATCAAAAACATATTTAATTTCTTCCGCCCTCGATTCGCTCCAGTTTACAAATCCGATCAAATTATTTATTGCGGCATTTGCACGCATACTTTCAGTTAAATCAACGGCTACACCCACATCGAATGCAGTACCAAATCCACCAACTGCATATTTTGCTGTCGCTTCGCCATTGACGCGGATACGATCTTTATGCATCGTAATATGACCAGTAAAATCCTCAAGGTCGGCATATGCCAGACCGGTCAGCAGTTTGAATGCACCACCCACATAGGTGTTTTGAACAAACTGCTCCAGGCCGGGAATTTCCAGTTTCAGACCATAAGCAAATGAGATCGGAATAACCGCTTGACTCTGAACAGTCAGATTACTCAGATCAATTGGTTCGTTGAACTCGTTGCCTTCCAGCACAAACTCAAACAGACCCTTTGGCAATGAAACAGAGGTATGGAACTCTGGTGAAATAGAAACAGCAAACGAGCCGAAATTCATTCCAATTAATTTCGCACTTATCAGGGGATTTATGTTTATTCCACCTGAAGGAAATACGCTTAATAAATCGGCTTTATCACCAGCATCAAGGTAGTTACCCTTTGTAAACCATTCATTAAACCAGTTCACAGATATTGCATCAGTATTAACCTGTACACTGGGGAACGGTGCTAAAACCGGTAAAATACCGAACCGCAGGCCAAAATGGGGATTATCCGGAAAACCCAAATTAGCCGGATTCCAACCAATGACCTCGTCCCCACGAGCCTGGGTGGCGAAGGTACCGGCTGTTGCAATAGAACGGGGTCCTATTGCCACTTGAGCTGATATCAGATTGATCATTAACAAGGTAGTTGTGATTGTGATAATTAATATTTTTTGCATGGGATTAATCCTCCTCCTCGGCTTCCGGATCAACCAAGACCCGGGCTGAACCATATAACAGTATTTTTAGCGAATCCGTTGATAAAAACTTCGATGGAAGAGGATTACCCTGGTTATCCTCCTCACTGACAAGATCCACTATCGTCTTGACATACATTTCATCAGAATCAATAAATAAATCAAATTCGTTTTCATCAAGAAACATCGAATCCAAACCAGTCTGATTAGGTAAGATATCAAGTGTCAATATTGTATCCGGTAGAACAATTGGATCAGGTTCAAAAGAATTAGAATCCTCTGCTGCCAGTACTTCAATCTGTGCACCAAAATTAAATTGATTATCATAATCAGCATAGATCACCAAACGTTCCGGGTCAGTATCTTCATCAAATTGAATTGTGCTTGAATCCACTAATTCCGGATCCAATTCAATACGGGCTGATTCAGTCAGAATAAGTTCCAGGGGCGCTTCTATATTAAAAATTCCTTCGATGTACTGGTCAGAGGCCACAGTCCCCAGCGAATCCAGGGAGCCAACAGTTGCCCGACCACTGGCAACAATTTTGTCAGGCTTAATATTTATCAGTGCTTCCGCATCAGGTATTGCGACCAGCTTATCTTGGGTAATATTATGGTGAGCGACACTGGAAACGGCCGTTTCACCTTCGAGATTGGTTGCTATTATATCAAGGTCCAGGTAAACCGGAACGCCGATATTGGTCGTAAAGTCCATTATCATTTCAACCTCAACGAATTCTATCCCGTCTAATTCATCAGGCAAGGCAGTGATTTCCTGTTCAATCGTGTCGATATCAACATAGACCGGATTGATCTTCCCGGTTATCGATTGAAAAGATAGACCGGTTATATCGACATCCACAGCAATCGAATCACCAAATGTCAGGGTCATCTCCGTATTGCTGGGAATTGCAATCCGCGATACATAGTGGACATTCTGGTCATCCAGCGGTAAAACTAAAGAATAGCCGATCAAAGGAATTGTATACTGCTGTGGAGTTGTCTGTGTTCCCAGTTCCAGGTCGTCAATGTATAGGTAAACACCGTCCATTAAAAATTCATCGATCTGGAAATTTAAACCTGCCGTGACGCCAATATGATTTTCCATCGTCAATACCAACTGACCGGTGCTAATAACCGCTTCCTGAACTTTAGTAGCATTATCCAGGGCAATTGTATTTGAGTCGATCATGGCATCCTGGGTAAAATAGCCGGTGATTGACTGAAAAGTCAGGCTGGAGATATTTATATTGATCAGGATCGAATCCTGTAAGCTGTAAGATCCAATTTCGCCATAAGGTGTGATCACTTTTGCGATATAATTCAGAATCTGGCTATCACGATTCATTTTCAGTTTATGGTTACTCAAATCGACTGGGAGAGAGTTGATCCCTGGATTCAAATCATTCGGACCGATGATCAAGGTATCACCATTACTGTCAAATAATTCTGACAGTTTGATTTCTACCGATGGGATACCACCAGCTGACTGGTTGATATTATTTATTATTTCGATATTCAGGTCACCACTGGACAGGTCAGCCTCCAGAATTTCTGAATCTGATTCCATATTCATGCTGCCATCAACTGACATATTCTGAGGTTCAACGATCCCCTGAAATGATGAAAAAATTATCTGCTCTCCCAACTGGTCTCCAAACATTGTGATGTCCACAACAACACTGTCAGTTTCATTCAATGTGACCATATCCGGATCAGTATCCTCAGTCACGATTTGATAGCTATAGCTGACACTTTGATCAGCAACAGTCATGACCAAAGTGTGATCAAGGATTCCATAAGTTTGTTCGTTTATCGAATTCTGGATCAAGGGAATGGTCTGTGTAAAAGGTAATCCGGAGGGATCTTCCAGGGATTCAATTGATAATTCCAACTGAGCGTCGACCGCCAATCCATTATCGATCCTGATCTGAACATTTCCCATGGCAATTTCAGCTCGTTCAACTTTATTCGAGTCACTTTCCATAACAATCACACCGAATTCATCGATCGTTTGAGATGGTATCTTGGCTGTGGCCGAATTCACCTCCAGATCCCGTGCCCCGATCTTGGTCCGAAAACTGGATGCTTTAGCGGTTGAATCGATCAGAATTTCGACTCCATTAGTTCCACTGGAATTTCCTGACACTTCTATCAGCAGGCTACCCGGTAGTGTTATCCCTGCCAGTGACAGGATTTCCGAAGCAGAATCCCCTGTAGCAATCGAAGTATTGAATTCTACCAGCGCGCCCGTGATGTCAACGGTATCAGTTCCCACTACCTCCTGGAGCTGAATTCGAATAGGGCTACCTAGAGTAATAACCATCTCATTTACAATGGTCACATCCAGAAATCCACTTGAAAAAACAGCCTGGTCAAAATCATTGAATTCAAATGGATTGACTACCGGATTAAGGGCAAAATTCGGTATAGAATCATTAGTATTATCAGGTACTAAAACTATATCCGGGTAGATTTTATCAAGCTGGTACGGGTCAGTTGACTCAGGTTCAATATTATTTAATTCGATTAATCCGATCATAGACGGTATGTGTTTTGATATCGGGCTTACGCCTACTTCGTCAAAACCGACATTCTCCGTAATTTCCGTATCCTCAATTGTGACATCATCGACAGATTGTGTGAAAGATTTATTGATATCATCGATATTTAGCTGGTCTCCTACTTCAACACGATCAATCGTCATAGCATCCTGATATACAAAAATCGAGTCTCCAGTATCAGTGACAGGGATGGTTTGAATTAATGAATCTTCAAGCATTGAATGCAGGTCTATGGTCTGGTTGGACAAAGGAAACTCCAACTGTATCGACCATGATGGTAGTTCAGCATCCTTAAAGTCCATAAACGAACAACCACCAAGAATCAGTAATCCTATCAGTAGTAATTGAATGACATATTTAGTATTCATTTTTGAATTCCGATTTAATGTGCGAGAATATTAATGGAAAAAAGGGTTGTCCAATGCTTCAAAAAAGTTTGAATTACAATGCAAATTAAATAGTAGGTATCAAATAGGGTTGTGATATTAATCAATTATTAAAAAACTGCACTTTTGTACAAGAATTGAGTTTACTCCTTTCTATTTCTCAAAATTCCATTCTATTCCAAAACGAACCAGGCTACCCATCGGTGGGAAAAGATCATTACCGATTATACCGTAATTATCAGTTAAAAAAGACGAGTTTATATTTACCAGCAGTGGTGCCATTTTATATAGCAAATTATCAATCTGGTAGGTAATTGTTACAGAAGAGATTACCGCTCGCAACTGGAAAGAGACCGGCCATTTATTTTCATTTATCTCAGCGGTAACCATCTGATACGGAATATTCTGGTATAGATCAAAACCAAAATTCGGGTCGCGGTTTAGCCAGCCCTGTATATCCAACCGTGCAAATAGATCCAAACGATCTTTCAAAAGAAACTTAAGCTTACCTTCAATTCCCAGTTTGACACGATCGCGGATACCATCGGTCAGTGTAACCTGATCATAGTCAATATGGCGGTAGCAAAATGCCAAATACCAATCCTGATTGATCTGCCAATCCAGCTCGCTGGTCAGAAATCCCAGATATGCAGTTGACAGGCGGGAATCATATTGGTCGGTGCCCGCAATCTGGGCCAGAAAATGATAATCCGGTGATTGCCGGATTCCCGCCGCTATGGTCATTGTGACTTTACCATTGTTCTTTCCTACACTCAGATCAGCCAATGTCCACTCGGAAGATCTATCGGGTTGCCTGGAATATAATTCTAGTGGCACACGCTGTTTCAAATAGGCCAAACTCAGTTGAAAATCAAGGTTGGCAAGTGATTGTTTCAGATTAAGTTTTAAAAGCGGTGAGGCAGTTAAATCAATGATTGATATACCTGCGGCAGTGATCAGCGCTGGTGTCTGGTATTCACCCAGTATTGAGTACCAGGTGCGAAGTATCTGGGGAGCCGCTTGTTGATCCAGCTTGATCATCAGGGATATATCAGCCGTAGATTTCAGCTGCTTACCCAAACGTGCAGTTAGATAACTGCGCGCGAAACGACGGGTGTAGGTGGTATCCCGGGATGGCCTTACGGAACTGTATTCATTTAGTATCTGTCCGGCATGAATATTCAATAACCCGAAACTCAATCCATGTTGAAAAAGTATGCCACCCGCAGTAAGCTGTTCTTTTTGAAAACCGCGTTCGATTGAGTCCGGCAATCCTGAATTTGTTACTGCAAGGAACGTAGATAACTCTAGCAGGTCTTGTTCCTGACTTTTAGAAAAATCGATCCGATATACCTGTTGCAGAGGTTGTTCAGGGCTGGCTGTAAAAATAAGTTCGGCCATTGAGCCGGAAAAACTGCGCTTAAAGCCGGTCAGATTAATTTTGGAACCTGGTTCAGCAAATACGGCTTTCACTGCCAGTTGATCAAAATTAAAATCACCGCGTTGATAATAGAATTGGTTTGTTACAATCGTGCTGTCCGGAATTTCAGAAAATACTGGTAAGTCGCCCATCCCAAGAACCGCAAACCGCCCGGTTAATCCATCTCCCAACCGCGCCGGGTAATTGACCGCCGAACGATCAAACAACAGCGGACCCGACGACCAATCCTGGTGCCAGAGTAAATGACCATTGACCGTTCGTAGACCATGCTGACCGCTCCAATCGAATGGCAGATCGGTTACTGATTGAGTAAAAGCAACTGTCAGCCCGGCACCTATAAAACCGATAATTCTTAAGCCTGAAATATTAATCATTTGCCAAAGCCTGGCTCTGGTTATGTTCCGCAAAAGCGGTACTGCCAATTATCTGGGGGACACCAACGGCAAATACAATGGCATTCGAAACTTGATGCAGGATTGTAAAGCCCAATCCGGATAAATAAATCGCAACTGTCTGCGGCCAGTCAAATCCGGCGCTGACAGGAAAACTTAACGTAGTAAGGGAATCATAAATGAAAGTCAGGATAAAACCGATCAATGCCAAGCTTAGTTTACCTGAAAAGGAATTCTTCCAGTTTTGTAAAAATGGTCGTAGTAAGCCTCCAGTAAAACCAGCCAGACTCATGGCTGTTACTTGCGTAAGCAACAGCGGCGGCACGGCCAATCCGGAACCAAATGGATGCATGACCGAAAAAATCAATTCAGCGACTCCCCCTACCAGTAATCCCCAGCCGATACCTAACCAGACTCCGGCACAAAAAACGATTGCGGTGACCAATTCTACATTCGGAACAAGCAACAAGGCATAACCGGCGCCAATCGCCAGGGCAGAAAAAATAGACGCTTTAACCAGGTTTGTCGGCGGCATTATCACCCTTATACAAGGCTGTGTGGAAATAATTCCTGATATCCGTCCAGCGCCCATCATTCTGATCCTTTTCCAGCAGCTTGCCCATTAGATTGAATTTAGCATCCAGATTATCGATCATATGTAGCAACAACGCTTCCTTAAAAGCGGGTTTTCGCGGACTGTCCCATTCAGGCATCCCCTGGTGGGCCAGAATCATATGTTCGAGCTTCAAGCGCAATTCACCAGGAAAATCATCGATGGCGGTAATTGCTTCCCTGACGATATCATATCCAATAATAATATGTCCGATGAAATTACCCTCATCGGTATAGCGGCTTTCGAGCTCACCACTGAGTTCACGCAATTTACCTATGTCATGAAGTAATATCCCGGTGATCAATAGATCTTTGTCCACCTGGTAATGGGAGCTTAGAAACTGACCGACCTTAACCATTGATAATACATGTTCCAGGAAACCGGATCGATAATCATGATGAATGGTCATGGATGCGGGCATTATTAATAAACGCTCTTTGTTAGTGCGGTAAATTAGAGAAACCAGTTTCTTCAAATGCCTGTGCTTAATTGTCCGGATTATTGTAACGATTTCCTGCCACATTTCCTGTGGATCGTGAGCGGAAGCAGGTACAATCAGAGCCGGATCATAACCGTAGCGGGCATAGTGCTGAATGGTGGCTCTGTTGATTTTTTTCACTACTAGCTGCAAGCGCTCCTGGAAACTTTCGATAACTCCTGAGATGGCCACCGGATCCGCCTGATCGAATTTCTGGCTGTATTCCTCAACTTTATCCCAGACCTTGGCAGTAACAACGCCTGTTCGATCCCGCAATAAAAGATCCAGGTATAAATCTCCACTGCGGGTGTGCCGTAAATGTTTTTCCACGCACAGATAAAATCCCTGTATGCGGTTCCCTTCTACAAACTTATTGATTGTAGTTATTGCTTTCATAGAGCCCGAATTTTCCAACAACTAACGTCAATGTCAAGCAGGACGATCGTTGAAATATTAATGCTGGCAGTGTTATTTTGTGAGCAAACAGCCATTCGTCATGTCAAAGATTCAATTAATCGACTACAACAATACTGAACAGGCACGGATACTTGAAAGTTGTCTGAAAGACTGGTTTAGCAATCCAAAAGAATTAAATTTGACATCACCGAAAATGCGCTACCCATTTAAATTTCTTCGATGGAAGAAAAAATTTTACACAGATTCCGATTCACTGACTTTCGTCATTTCCCGGAATAACTGGATCATTGGGCACATCAGTCTCCGGCTAGACCATGAACAGCTCAGGGCTCATATATTTCATCTAATTATTGCTCCCGACCAGCGTGCCAGGGGACTGGCGCAGGATCTAATTAATTATTGCGAAAATATTGCCCGAGAGTTGGATTTTTCTCAGTTGACCCTGTTTGTGAATCCGGGTAATCTAACGGCCAGATCGTTATATGAAAAACGTGGATACTATATAGTGGGTGAGAAACCAGATAACTCAGTTAAAATGCGCAAGAACCTAATTGATTGAATCAACTCTTTTCTTTATGGCCGTAGCACTACATTCTCCACCGCAACCAGCACACGATGTATCTTGGACAGGTTTAAGCTGTTTATAAACATTCCAGATAACTAAACCCGAAGCCAGTACGACAATAAGACAGGTTGCGAGGATTTGTTCGATCATTTTAGATCAACCTGGATATTAATCATCCTCATCAGTCTGACAATCGGGACAAAGACCAATTATCTGGTGAATATGGTTGACTAACTCATAATTATATTGAGCGGCAATTTCTTCCTGGATCTGTTCGACGCCTTCGTGGTAAAATTCATCGATCCGACCACATTTTGTGCATATTAAATGATCATGGTGAGCATAACCCTGTTTACATTCAAAACGACTTTTCCCGTCACCGACATCGAGCTTACGGATCAGGTTATTTTTAACCAGGATTTCAATGGTGCGATAGACCGTGGCACGGGATATATTAATACCTTGCTGGCGTAAAGCAAAATAAATACTCTCGGCATCACGATGCCCTTCAGAAGTTTTCAATTCCAGCCAAACAGCCTCGCGCTGATGGGTGTAACGCAATCCTTCCTGTTTAATAATTGCTCGTAAATCTACTTGTATTGGTTTCATTGATAACCTTATTGATATTGAATCTCACCTAATTTACATTAATTACACTTCTCAAAAAACAATTTTGTTTACAATAAAAATCAAACAGTATTTAAAGGTACAACTTAGGAATTCGGATTAGCAATTTTTTTAAGTTTGGCAAATTTTACTACCAGTTTCCGTTTTTGACCATCTTTAAAAACAATTCCAACCCGCTGATTTTCACCGCTGCCACTCAAGGCTTCAATCTTTCCAATTCCAAATATGGCATGTTTAACGAAATCGCCCTTTTTAAAATCATCAAAAACAGTTACTGTGCGTTTTACAACTGTCTTAGTATTACCCTTACCTACGCGAACCACCTTCCGCGTGAGTGCTGAAGTGAAACGGATCTTGCTTAAATAGAGTTCCGGTATTTCATGGATGAACCGGGATACCAATCCAAAAACCTGATCCGATCCCATCCTGCGTCGTGTATTTGCATATAGTAGGTAAACACGTTTCTGCGCCCGTGTGATAGCAACATAAAATAGTCGGCGCTCTTCTTCGACATTTTCATCCTCTTTCAACGAATTGAAATGAGGAAACAGACCTTCTTCCATACCGGTGATGAACACAACTGGAAATTCCAGGCCTTTGGAAGCGTGCGCGGTCATCAGGGTGATGCGGTTGACCTTATCTTCCCAGGTATCAATATCAGTCAACAGCGTGACCTCCTCCAAAAATTGCCGCAGACTGTTCTCAGAATGGCTCTTAGTGAATTCGTCGATTGCTTTCAGCAGCTCCTGAATATTTTCAACCCGATCCCGATCATCATCCGAATTCTGCTCCTTATAATGTTTAATAAAGCCCGTATCTTCGATCAGGGTTTGTGCCAATTCGCTGGCATTCACTTTGTCCAGTAGATCATGGTATTTCAGGACGACCTGATGAAAATTCTGCAACGAATCGGCCTGCTTACCCCGGATATCTATTGCCGATGGCTCATCCAAAACATCGAATAATCGCTTTTTGACCTTTTCGGCTCGCTTAACACATTTATCAATTGTTTTACTACCGATGCCACGGGGTGGAAAATTAATTACCCTGCGCAGAGCGATCGTATCTTCCAGATTGACGATCAGTTTCAGATAGGCCAGGAAATCTTTGATTTCTTTACGTTCATAAAATCGGATTCCCCCGACGATGTCATAGGGAATACCCATCCGCATCAAACTGTCTTCCAGAGCTCGTGACTGAGCATTGGTACGATACAAAATGGCAAAATCGTTGAATTTGCGCTTATTTAACTTAATTTCCTTCTCAATTGCGTTGACCACCGCGTCGGCCTCTTCCATCTCATCCTGGGTTTCGATCAAGCCCAGATTCTCACCAGCACCCCGGACAGAGACCAATTCCTTGTGCGCCCGGTGTTCATTATTTTCCACCAGAGCGGTTGCTGCCGATAGTATTTTTTGCGTGGAGCGGTAATTTTTTTCCAGTTTGAAAACTGCGCAATTCTTGAATACCTTTTCAAAATCCAGGATATTCCGAATATCGGCACCACGCCAGCCATAGATCGATTGATCGTCATCACCCACAACACAGATATGCTTGTGTTTATCTGCCAATTGGGCCACAAATAAAAATTGTGGTCGATTGGTATCCTGGTACTCATCTACAACGATATATTTCCAGCGATCCTGGTAGGTTTTTAGGACGGCAGGGTATTTATCAAACAGGACCAGCGGTAAAATCAGCAGATCATCGAAATCCACTGCATTATTTCTTTTTAACTCCTTCTGATAAATAGCATAAACTTCTGCCATCTTACGCCTCAGAATATTCCCAGCTTTGGAGGCCACATCTTCAGGAAACATGAGTATATTTTTATAACCGCTGATGCTGTTCCGGGCCTGGGACGGGGAGATATAATCTTTGGATATATTCATTTCATCCAGAACCAGTTTGATCAGGACCAACTGGTCGATGGAATCATAAATGACAAAATCCTGGGTATAACCCAGGCGTTTGATTTCCTGACGTAATAAACGAGCACAAATGGAATGAAATGTACCGATATTGACCGCAATCGTTTTTTGTTTCAGAAGTTTACCAACCCGCTGCCGCATTTCGCTGGCAGCTTTATTGGTAAAAGTAACTGCCAGAATTTCCTGAGGCTGATAAAATCCCTGTTGGATAAGATAAGAAATTTTATGAGTGATCACCCGCGTTTTACCACTCCCGGCCCCGGCAAATACCAGAACCGGCTTATCGATCGACTCGACAGCTGCCTTCTGATGTTGATTTAAATTCTTCAAACTCATCTTGCGTTAGTTTTCTTCTGCATCGACATCCGGCGTTCGTGAGCCACGCTTCGTCTAACCTTTTGAAATTTGCGTTTGGCCCGGTTGTGTTCGGCTTGTGTTTTTGAAAATGTATGATACCCATCCCCCCTGGCCACAAAATACAGGTAATCCACATCGGTTGGATACAGAGCTGCCAGGATGGATTGATAGCCCGGACTGTTGATCGGACCGATCGGCAAACCATAGTTACGATAAGTGTTGTATGGAGACCTGATATTCAAATCGCGTTTCAACAGCCGGCGTGGCGGACCAGCAATAATATACTGAATAGTGGGATCAGCCTGGAGGCGCATTCGTTTTTTCAAGCGATTGTAATAAACGGCAGCAATGATCGCCCGCTCTTCATCGAAGATGGCCTCCCCTTCAATTATTGAAGCCATTGTTACGATCTCCAGTTCGCTAAATCCGGTGCGTTCGGCTACATTCTCCATTTCAACGCTAAAATGATTCTTATATTGATTAACCAGACGGATGATTATATCCTCTTCATCCTGTTCCTCCAGGAAGCTATATGTCTCCGGAAATAAAAAACCCTCCAGGCTATTGACCGCAGGTAAATCCAATGAAGCGATGAAGGCTGAATCATGGCATAGACTGATAAATTCATCGCGGTCTAAGCCAAGACGAACGGTCAACTCGTCCGCTGTTTCAGTTATTGTCCAGCCTTCTACAATAGTAACGGTTTGAATATTGGGCGAACCTTTGACTAACTGGCGTAAAATACGATAATTATTATCAGCGCCATCAAGCGTGAAAACACCAGCCTGTACCGCTTTTTCCTGGCCTAGTAATCTGGCGGCGAGTACAAAGAATTTTTCATTTGATATAATCTGTTGATCCCAAAGAATATTGGATATAGACTTCAGGGAAGCACCCTCCGGAACCTTAACGCGGATACGCTCGAATGGGTTATCCTGTGACCAGAAAATGACTGTACAATATAAAATGATCACTGTGCTCAGCAACAGCAGCAGGACAATGCCGGGATAGGTTTTTTTATATTTTAGCAATGGAAAATTATGCATGGTATTTAGGGGGGCGAAATTAATTGTTTCTCCTCGGATAAGTCAATTCATAATCCTTGAGTAAGCCAGATTAATTTTTCCATTTGTTAGTACTGGCATTCCAGCGTAGTTTCGCGGCTGCTATGAATGCGGAAAATCATCAAGAGGGCCTGCATTTATTTGAGGGCTGGGCTTTTACGAAAAAGAATTACCTGCTATTTCTCCTCGGAATAATCTTAATTGTTTTGGGTTATATAATAATGGCTCTAGGTGAAGTGGACAGCTTCCAGAGTTTGACGATCGCACCAGCAATGCTTTTCCTGGGCTATGTAGTTATTATTCCCTGGGCCCTGATTTACCGTGATAAATCTCGGAAAAACAATATGGGATCGTAGTTCAGTTGGTTAGAACGCTGGCCTGTCAAGCCAGAGGTCGCGAGTTCAAGTCTCGTCGGTCCCGCTGTTGCCTCACATTAGTGGGGCTTTTTATTTCCAATACTAAATGTTCTGTGACTAGTACGTCCCGACAAGAAATGTCGGGAAGGTCGCAAGTTCCCCCGATATATCGGGGCGTCGATCCCGCTCCTCTTGAAGCCTCATTTCTCGTCGAGAAGTTGAGGTTTTTACTTTTTCAGCAATTGGTCTGGATTGGTCTGAGAATTGCAACCTATATGCAACTTAAAAGGTCTTCACCGTCGGTAAAAGCTGGCTTAGTAGATCAGTGGTAGCTCTTCTTGACACAACCAAATCTTTACAACTACCTTCCAAATCAGAAATCTTACTCTTATCGTACGATTAATCCTCTTTCTGTAATCAGCGGGTCCTCAGTTTCTTATTCTGATTCCTTCCATAAGCCATTCCTGAGTCTACACTATTACGCTGATTAGTTTATGAAGAACAGGAATATAGAATAACTTTAGTAAATGATATGCAGCTCGGAAAAAAAGGATTGTCGTGTAGTGCCTCTCATTGATCATTATGGAACACTTGTCCGCGGACTAATGATTGGAGGTAATAATTGGGGCGGTATTCGATTTATCATAGTCCTTTTATTTATCATAGTGGATTGGCAGAAACATATCTATCAGGTGATAAGATGAAAAATGAAAGCGATGAAATTTCAAGTACTTTAAGCGGGACACATAATTTATCTCGTGGTTTTCTTTCAAATAAGATCAACTTTCTGAATCATATCTCAAAATCTGCCGGAGTCAGTCTCAATGCGCACGATACTTTGGCAGTATTGATGAATATTGTAGCAGACATTTTTAAGGCCGATGCTTGTTCACTATATTTATATAATACCGATAAAGATAGCTTTGAATTCGCGATGGCACATGGAATTGAAGCAGCTGATATCAGTAGCTTAATAACCGCTCCCGGGGAGGGTATTTGCGGGTGGGTGTTCAAAAATCAAGAACCGCTCTTCAGTAATGATGTAACGGATGATAATCGTTTCGATGATATAATTAATCTGGAATTTAATTTTAATACTTATGGTATAGTCGCATCTCCAATAATTCTAAGGGGGAAATGGCTTGGAATTGTCGAAGTTATTAATTGGCGCTCTTCAAGTAACTTTACTTTAAAGGAAATGAAACTTTTAACCACACTATCTAATAAAATAGCAACCTTTGTGGAGAACGAGCAGCTTTTTGACAAGTGTTGTCATCAACTTCATCAGAGAAATACTATGCTTGTACTCGCCAAAGAAATTAATACATCAAGAAAATTGACCGATCTTTTGAATTATATTGTGATTACCGGGGCTGAACTATTGAATTCGGAGGCAAGTTCACTGCTTCTACGAGAAGATAATGTGCTACGATTTGAAATTGCATATGGAGAAAAGGGAACGGAAGTTGAAAAATTCACTGTTCCGCTTGGTGCTGGGGTTGCTGGTTCAGTAGCGCTCTCGGGTGAATCAACATTCATCAATCAAGTCAATGCTGATGGTTCCGGGATATTCAAGGAAATAGATAAGAAATCCGGTTTTATTACACGTAACCTGATATGTGTGCCCTTAAAGGTAAAAGATCGTATTATTGGAGTTATAGAAGTAATCAATCGTATTGACAAAGAAGAGTTTGGTGAAGATGATGTATCTCTCCTGGAAGGATTTGCTAATGAAGCAGCGATCGCGATTGAAAGAGCCCAGTTAGTAGAAGAACAAATCCAAGCCGAACGATTGGTAACAATCGGACGGACTGTAGCTGGATTGGCTCATTGCATTAAAAATCTGGCAAATTCTCTCAAGGCGGGTGAGTATATTGTGGATAAAGGATTCAGGGATAATAAGTTGGAGTTAATCCAGAAAGGTTGGGAGATTACAAAAAATGGAAGCGAAAATATCAGAGACCTTGTACTCGACATGTTGACCATATCCAAAAAGCGTGAGCCAGAGTATACCACTTGTTATCTGCATGATATTGCAACTGAAGTAATTGAAATCATCAAAGAAGATGCCAAAGTAAAGAATGTAAGAATCAAGACTGAATTCGATCGTAATATTGGACCGATAAAAGTAGATCGCAAGAATATAATGCGATGCCAGTTGAATTTGATATCAAATGCTCTGGATGCCTGTTCAGGCCGCGACGGTATTATACGTCTAGCGACCTCTAAATTAGAGGATAAACCGTTTTTTAGTTTCATTATCAAGGATAATGGACATGGAATCAGCGAAGACGATCAGCAGAAATTATTTCAGGAATTTTTCAGTACCAAAGGATCTAAAGGAACAGGTTTAGGCTTAAGTGTGACCCATGCAATTGTCAGTGAACATGGTGGCAGTATAAAGTGTGATTCAAAGGTTGGAAAAGGAACAACATTTACTATTGAATTGCCAATGGGGCTATGACTCTTGAAAACGATTTAATACCTGTGTAAAATACTTTTTCGAAAATAGTAAGGAGATATGAAATGAGTAGCCTTATTAATAAAGTTGCGCTGGTTGTGGATGATGAAACATCACAAATTGAGTATATTTCTGCGATTCTGGATGATCATGGGATGAAAGCCATAACAGCCAGTGATGGTAAAGAAGCAATGGAACAAATCAAAGAAATAAAGCCCGATGTGATCACTTTGGATCTAATGATGCCAGAGCAAAGTGGAATGAAATTTTTTTCCAAATTAAAACAGGAAGAAGACTGTAAGGATATTCCAGTAATAATTGTGAGTGGGGCTTCTAAAGTAACCGGAGTTGATCTAAAGAGCATTATTTATAATAAAAATTTTACTGACCGAAAGCGCAAAGTATTTGGTGTAGATGTCGCACCCGATGCATATTTAGAGAAACCAGTTGATCCAGAAAAATTAATTGAATTAATTAAGAAGTTTTTTGTCGATTGAGTAGTATTTTAACAATCTGTCAAAAAGATCAGATACGTGGATCACGATCTATGATCTCCTTGGTAAAGAAGTTACAACTCTGATTTCAGAGATGCAGGAAGCAGGCTACAAAACAGTCCAGTGGAATGCTACTAATGTCTCAAGCGGAATGTATTTTTATCAGATTAGAGCCGAAGAGTTTGTGCAGACCAGGAAGATGGTGCTTCTGAAATAATTTTCCAGAAAAAAATTATAGAAGTTTATCTA
>CAYTPW010000030.1:0-16617 GCA_964439935.1 uncultured bacterium
ACCGGGACTGGCTGCTGGGGCGAAATCCCTGGGGTGTAAGCCAGTTTGTGGGGATTCCAGCCGAAGGTGGTGTTACTCCGCTTTATCCCCATACAGCGGTAACTTTGGAATGGGATCAACCAATTAATGGTGGACTGAACGATGGACCGGTATACACAAAAATTTACCAGTCGTTAAAAGGGATACGTCTGTCCCGGCCCGATCCGTATGTTGCCTTCCAATCTGAGTTGGTGGTTTTCCACGATGATATCTGGGATTATTCAACCAACGAACCGACTCTGGACGGGACTGCCGAGGCCCTGTTTTTCCTTACTTTTATGGCCGCACAATAATATTCAGGTAAGACCGGAATATTCAGCAAACTTGCGGCTTGCCGATTGGTGATGTTAATTTAAACCTGGGATTAACACAAATAGGGAGATATTTATGAAACGGTTAATTATTGCTACAATCGGCGGCGTTATCTGCGGCGGGATCTGTCTCAGTTTTGTTTTCAGTGGTGGGGAGGAAGTAGCCAGCCCCATAATCTGGCAGATATTGTTAAGTCGAACTTTGATTGGTTTTGCAATCGGGATCAGTTGTTTGAAGATCGGGCATTGGGCAGTCCACGGTCTGGTTATGGGTTTGATATTCAGCTTACCCCTGTCATTTAGTGGCCTGATGGCTCCGGAAAACCCGGAATTCTCCCAGAGCATGATGTTCTTTTCTACGCTGATTCTGGGCGGAATGTATGGGATATTGATCGAAGTATTGACATCGTATTTGTTCAAAGCTAAGATGGAGTAGCTGGTCATAGCTTCTAAATTACAGTCGTTTTTAAACGACTGCTGGCACAGGCAGGAAAAAGGATCTTATTCTTGTTGAATTGGTGATGTAAATTCAGTTTCAGTCTTAAACGGAACAACAATTGAACAGGGGGTTATTATCCACTGGATCGATACCACTATCATCATTCTCTTCCTGGCCGGGATGGCCGGCTATGGCATCTGGCAAAGCCGGTTCAACAAATCTTCCGAAGATTATTTTCTGGCGGGACGCAACCTGCCCTGGGTGGCGGCGATGTTCTCGATCGTGGCCACGGAGACATCGGTACTTACATTTATTTCCGTTCCGGGCCTGGCCTACCGCCAGGATTGGTTCTTCCTTCAACTGGCCCTGGGATATATTCTCGGTCGTATTCTGGTCAGTATTTTCCTGCTGCCGGCCTATTTCAAAACCGGAATTACGTCAATATATGAAGTGCTGGGCAACCGTTTTGGTGCCGAGATTCAAAAGACTGCTTCAGCAGTATTTCTGATTACCCGTGTACTGGCTGATGGTATCCGCTTTCTGGCAGTTGCGGTGATTGTTCAGATAATTACTGGCTGGTCCCTGGGTGGAGCCGTATTGTTAATTGGTGTTGTAACCCTGGTATATACCATTTTAGGTGGAATCAGGACGGTGGTTTGGGTTGATAGTTTTCAGTTCATCCTGTATCTGGCCGGTGGCCTGCTGACAATCGGATTTATCGTGACGAATCTTGATGTGCCGTTTGGATCTGTAGTCGGACAACTGGCGACTGAAGGCAAATTCCAGCTGGTTCACTGGGGCTGGGATTTATTTAAAGAACCCTACGTTCTGATAAGTGCCGTAGTAGGAGGGATGCTACTGTCTTTTGCCTCCCATGGCGTTGATTATATGATGGTACAACGTGTGCTGGGCACCCGGAATTTGGCATCCGCTCGGAAAGCCATGGTCGGCAGTGGCCTGTTCGTGTTCCTGCAGTTTGCCATATTCCTGTTTGCAGGATCGTTGATTTATTACTATCTGAGTGGTGTCGAATTTGCCAAGGATCGGGAATTCCCAACCTTTATCTCTACTTATCTTCCAGTTGGCCTGAAAGGTCTGCTACTGGCTGGCGTTCTGTCATCTGCAATGAGTACGCTAAGTTCATCTATAAACTCACTTGCATCTTCGACTATCATGGATTGGTTTAAAAAGAATCCATCAATTAAACTATCTCGCTATGCAAGTTTGTTCTGGGCTGTTATATTGATTGGTATTGCCCTGGTTTTTGACGAGGGTAACGAAGCGATTATTGAAGTTGGCCTAAAGATCGCTTCCTTTACTTATGGCGGTTTGCTCGGGCTGTTCATATTGAGTAAAATGAAGCGCCAATTTAATCCGGCCAGTTTGATTGTGGGACTGGTGGCCAGCTTTTTGATCGTGTTCATCCTTAATAGGATCGGCCTGGCCTGGACCTGGTTTATTCTGTGTTCGGTCCTGGCCAATATCCTGCTGGTATATTTGACCGACACATTAATCAGCAATCTATTTAGAAAGTAGGATTCAAGTGCCATTACGGATATGATTTAATACTAGCTTTAATTATGAGGAATTAACCATATGAATCGTAAACATACTTCTGCTGTCCTGTCTTTTATTTTTATTCTCCTTTCAGTTGGAAACATTTTTTGCCAGAATGAGCGCGAGCAATGGCAGCCGCCCGAGCAGATAATGGATTCGATCGGTGTAAAACCGGGAATGATTATCGGTGAAGTGGGTGCCGGACGGGGCTATTTTACGTTTCCCATGGCACAGCGAGTTGGTGTTGAGGGCAAAGTATTTGCCAATGACATAGACAAAAACAGTTTGAATGTTGTAGAAAGGCGCGCCAAAAGGGAAGGCATCAAAAATATTCAGACCGTAATTGGGGAAATCGAGGACCCCCTGTTTCCCGATCACAACCTTGATATGATAGTCATGGTTTATGTACTGCACATGCTGGACCGGCCATTGCCATTCATGGAGAATCTTAAGCAATATTTGAAAAACGGCATTCCCCTGGTTATCATTGAAAAGGATACGCATCATGAGCGGGCCCATCCGCCGTCATTCATGACTAAAAAACAGATTCTGGAGACAATTCAAAAAACAAATTACAAGCTGGAAAAAATGTATACTTTTCTGGATCGAGATACGATTTATTTATTTAAACTAAAGGATTAAACCCTTGATTAGAATACCAGTTATTAAATAATTAGAGGCAGTGATGAAAAAAATAATGATTATCTGTTTGATAATTTTGACAAATGTATTTTCCCAGGATAAAGAATTAACCAGAGCTATGGGCCTTGGAGCAGGTATGATCTCCGGAACCGGATTCTCGTACCGTAATCTGAATGAAAGGAATGGCTTCCAGATTACTTTTGGAATAATGAAATATGGTGATGAAGAGGATGAAGAAGAACGGTATTTTTCAGAGGGCTACAGCAGTGTTTACGACCCTTCGATTTGGGTACCGGACACATCCAGAACTTATACTCAATATGATTATGATTATGGCGGTTTGTGGGGCAATGTCGGCCTGACATATTATAAAATTCTGCACACCGGGAAAAAATCATACTTGTATTCCTTAACCGGAGCCAGCATGTATTATTCATCGCAAAATGATTATAGCAGGGAATACAGGTACACGCTGCTGTCAGACTCAACCTTTTCCTATGATCCTGTGAATGAACGGAAAGAACTGGATGAATTCAATGCGATCTACTTCATTGGAATTGGAATCGGGCTGGAATATGAACTTACTGAAAATATCAAGTTGTCGGTCGAATTGCCCCTGACATTTTCCAGCCGGGGACTTATTACAATGTTTATTCCCCAGGCCTATCTGCACTATTATTTCAAATGAGATAATTCATAATCCCTGCCACCAGATTTTTATAAGTCCCTGAAATGTAATATATTCCAGCGCCCATTACGGTTATGATATTTGATACGGACTGGAGGGAGAGTAGGGTAGAATTGTGTTACAGTGTGGAGGCGATATGAAACAATATTGCACGAGATATATTTTTATTTACCTGATTATATCTGTTTTAATTTGTTCCTGTGATGATGAAAAGGCAATAACTGAGTCTGATGATGAAACAAATGATCCTGAACCGGTAATCAGCGTAGCAGGCCAGGTTATGCCGTATCCCGGCACCAGCATCAATACGGTTGGTTTATTTAATATTTACTTGGACAAACCACTGCAGGTAGATAATTACGCTCCATTTGCAATAACTGCAATCACAGATTCTGGGTGGGTATTAGAAATACCTGATATAACAAAAAACTCAAATTTTGACAGCCTTGCATTTACTGCCTTTTGGGGCGGACATCCAATGTACAGCTTTTTAATTTTGGGGTGGTCGGATAATGACGGGGATGACAGATATGATCCAATATCCGGGGAAATTGTCGCATTAAGTCATGTTGGAAAGGACACTTTTAATGTCAGCTATTTATATTATGTTGATAATGATGGTGATTCGCTACTAAATAATTGGTGGAGTAATGGTGATAACCTTATTAATATAAATAATAATTGGTTAATAAAAGACCTGTCTACTGCCAGCCCAATCAGTAATTGGACGTATCGAAATAATATTAATAATGTCTCTTCAATGAGAGCAGTGCCTGGTGGGTATTACAGCAATACTAGCGGTTACACGATTGATATATCAACGTCGGATATTTCCTGTTCCACTGGATCTGTCCCAAGGCCTAAAGTGACGCTATTCTATGATGATTTAACGACCGGGGTTTATTTCAGTCTTAAGACCTGGGTAAGTATGTATGATCAAACCAGTAACATTAGTGGTAATGGAGATGTAGCCGGCCTAACCATAGTGGGTACTATCAATAATCGCATTAAGGGATGGGTTATATATGAAGAAATTGGTGGTTTCAGTGCTGATGATACAGCAAGAGTCTATGGGACCTTTGATGTGCCCTTTTGCCAATAGCATAAACAGAGCTTAATCTCTATACCGGCCATCATCGCAACCGCCCGCAATTAGTTTCATAACTCCCTGAATTGTAATATATTCCAGCGCCCATTACTAATATGATTTATAACGCTGACTGGAGGGACAGTGCTGCGAAAGAATTACTGGGATTGCCATTTAGAATTTTTTGCTGATGATATTAAGAAGAATATCTGAGATTTATAGCCACTATGAGAGGGAAAGATTTTAGTGACTATACTAAATATCATTAATTCGCATTATCGAAATATTCTATATAAATAACAGTTAGCTTCCATGGAATCGAATTCGCAAACTCCAAATTCAATTGCCAAAGGAGAACAGCAAATGGAAACTAGTCGCGTCAGATGGGAAAGAGCTATTAATATGCTCGAATCCCTTTACAAAGATGTGGAGCGAAGAAGTCTCACGCTTCCTGCGTTCTCCCTAATACCACTCGCAATCGCTATGTGGAATGTATTGAAATGGGAAGTTTGTCTGATCCTCGACATATTCCTAATACTTCCAATGAATCTTGTGATTCTCATAAGAAACATTCTTCCCGGTAGGTGGAGATTTCGAACATTTTCTGGGAAGTATTGGCTCTATACAATTTCCTGGCTTTGGCGCGGAGAGGCTCCGGTCATTCCCATTGGAGTTATCCGTCCTCTGGTTAAGTTTTTTATTACCAAGCATGTTCACAATAGATTCCGGAGCATTAATCGACATATTTACCTGGACGACAGCCTTTCTGAGGAGGATGGAACGTACCTCACCAGAAGAGCAAGTAGTGTACTCAATCACTGGAAAAGACCGACTTCGGTACAGGTTTTGTTTACATACATATTACCTGCGGGCGGTCCCTCAATTGGAATCTTGAAGTTCTTCTTTCCTGGGGACATTCCACAGTGGGTCGCCTATGCAGGATTGATTCTGATTAGTTATGCAATAACATTCGTAGTTTCAGCTTTTATGTGTAAACGTTCACTAATGCTGGGAGCATCCGGCCGTGAGATTTTCTTCCCAGGAGCCATTCCTGGGGACAAACTATACGAGAGGGAGCGCGATGCTTTGACTTTGGTTGGAATTTCGGTACGTGAACGGCCCTTGGATATTTGGCTATTCTCTGTATCAACAGCAATTGCATACGCATCGATCAAAGTGCAGATTGGATTTCTTGAATCAACAGGCGTACCGTTTACACCAGATCAGTTCACAAATCAAATGATTGTTCAGGGGGTGCTGTTTTTGATACTCATTTCCCTCGCTCTATTTCGCCGATGGAAAACTGACCGCTGTTGACCAAAATGCTGTGGGCACTCATAACCGATATGGAATTACACAATTGAAACTAAACACAAGTTCAAACGGACTGCCTTCTGCAGTAGCAAAATTTGAACTGTCGGAATTTTACGAATAGGTATAGGTTTTGATGAATCATTGCTGCAGTTGGCTCCATAAATGCATTATAAAACAATGTGCGTGTCATTGGACAGCTCCAGATGCAGTCGATGTGGTTTCGTGCTATTGTCTGCCCAGATAACAAGGTGTAATCCAGGACAAAAGAAGCATGTTTTTAAGGAGGTATTCAAATGTCATCCAATTCAAAATACAAGCTAATAATAATTCTATTTCTAACCTGTTTCTATTTTGGCTGCCAGTGTCCGTCTGATCTCAGGACTTGTAGAACGGATCGGGATCAACTTGCGATCCAGCTATCCCAGTGTCAGGCAGCCCTGGGTCAATGTCAGGCAAACGGCCCATCTGTCGCTTCCGTAGCAGGCATTTTGCACTATATGGCTAACTACAAGATTGAAAGGCTGGCAGCTGGTGATGTGATTCATATCGAGCAGTGTACTCTTTCGGCGAATGAATTTGAATTGTTGCAGAGCTTTGAAACAGCGGATGGTACCCAGACCAGCCATTTTCTTGAATTGCGCGACTGGGATGGGGACGGTATCGGTGACGGCATATTTCTGATGACCAACCCGAAGAGTGGTAACGTGCAGTCTGGTCAGGTAACAATGGAACTGGACGGCGTCCCGGCCAGCTACGACGTCAGGCAATCCTGCAGGGATCTGGCTATCGCCCTAAATCTCTGTGGATCCTGACAGTCAGAAGGTGAGCCCGGCTAACCGCATTTAATTTCCATAACTCACTGAAATGTAATATATTCCAGCGCCCATTACGGCTATGATTTATTATGCGGACAGGAGGGAGAGTGCTGCGAATTGAATAAAAGGAATTGATATTTAGAATTTTTAAAAATAATGATATCAAGAATAATATTTGATATTTATAGCCCATATGTGAGAGGAAAATGTTAGTACTTATTCTAATTATCATAAACTCGACTTACCAGAAAATTCTGTATAACTATTAGTTAGGCATATTCTTAATTAACCATGATAGTTAATAGAAAGCGGAAAATTCTAAAACAAGTTGTTTCCCATTTCACGAAGTCGAATGACTTCAACGGAATTCTAGCAGCTCAGTTAAAGGGGCGATTCAACTTGAGTGAGGATAAATTCAAGCATAATCTACATCAGCTTGTCAAGCAGGGTTCAATTACTATCGCTTTCGATCGATATCAAGAAAACCCACATATTCTTAGACTACCACCACTACCCATACAAAAACAGATTGATCTTCTTTCAACAGAAGATTTTGGTTCATTTTGTCTCTACCCTACACAGAGAATTTTGAATAAGCGAGCAGATATCGATGAATACCTGGAAAAGCCGTTTACGAGACGGCTCGCGTTAGGTGATGCACAATTATTACCCGTATTCTTTGAATTGACGGTTCTTGAACCCTACTATCGAGATCCTCGATATCATTTTAATTATCGCGATACTGGTGGTTCGATCTCTGTTCGGGATGCAGATTATTCTTCATCTGACATGCACGAACGTGACAAAGTCTTTCTGCAAACATTCGGCATCGGTTACGATAATAACCGGCAACGAGTTATTGTTGTGTATCTAAGATACCTCTCTAATCTAAGTCCTGAGCATCAGAAAATATGGGAGGCTCAAATCGCAGTTCGAGAATGCAAAACAAATTCTGATTACGCCAATGCAAGTCTCTATGGCTCTTGGCCAGAACACCATTCAGTATATCAGGGTGTTCTTACCAACATGGAGGAGAGAAACAAACTCTGTAAATTAATGAACAAGCCACCTCTTTTTCGTGTTTTATTCTCGCACGACGACCGCCCAGCTCACTTTCACCCCTTATTACGTCCAACACGACGCTCATTCTCAGATTTTATTCAACTATTTGATAAAATGTTAAGTGAGAATGTGAATCGTGACTTCTTTGAAGGGGATATTCCACTCGAAGAAGAAAAGGAACTTGAGAATAATAGGGTAGAAATCATTAGAAAGGCAACACTTCGACTGATCGGTGAATGGATAAAAAAGCATTACCGCAGGAAGGATGGTGCTGATGTCTCTTCTGAGGTAATTGTGTCAATGAAGAGGGTGCGTAAACTACGCCAGGAACCTGCACATAAGATAACAGAGGATTCATATGACACGTCTCTGGTAAAGGAACAAGATCAATTGGTTGTCGATGTTTTTGAATCGTTACAGAAGATACGATTAATCCTGATGTCGCACCCGTTGAATCAAAACAAATACACACCAGTGGAGTGGCTGGATGGAGACAAAATTGTCGTTTTTTAAAAGAAATGCCTAACACTCAGTCAACCGGACGTGAAATGATGGTGGCGTGAATTCAATGTTTAGAAGTTTAACAATCGTAAAAATGCAAAGGGAAAGTCTAGTAGTGAGAAATTTCTCGTAGGTTACTTTTTCCGTTATAAGAGAAAATAATGAAAACAGAAAAAAGGATAGTAGAATTATTGCGAGATTTTGATTTAGTACATCCTGAATTGGGAAAGATTATACAATCTTTAAGAAAAAAGATTCTCTCAATTGCACCAAATTCTAAAGAAAAAGTAATGTATGGTGGTATAATATTTTCTATACCAAATCGAATGTTTTGTGGTCTATTTTTAAGAAAAAACCATGTCTCAGTAGAATTCGACCTTGGTTATCTACTAATAGATACAGAAAAACATCTTGAAGGCTCGGGAAAATATCGAAGGCACTTAAAAATTCATAATAAAGAAGAGGTTGGAATTAAACAGGTCGAATCTTTTATTAAACAGTCTCTCAATCAAAAGGTATGAGATAATAAAGCTCTCATAACAAAGGCATCAACGCGGGCCAGTAATACTAACCGGAAGAATTAGTCTAAAACCGAAAATCAAAAAAGCTCCGCTCACGCGGGGCTTTTTTGATTTCAATAATTAATTTGGGACTTTACAGCCTTTCCCGTTTCTCCACCATTTTGATTCCCAGTGTTTCCAATTCGGCCAAAACAGGTTCATAGACCTCGGGCATATTGGGGATCTGGACCCCTGTCAGGTTCATTTTACCTTCGGCCATCATGCGCACGCCGATACCCAGGGGCAGGCTCACGGTACGGGCCATGGAACTGTCGCCGTGGGGTATGCCGTAGTCGATCAGGGTCGATGTGATCAGGTTTTTTGAGCCGTCGGCATTTTCAATTGTGAATTTATGCTGCATGGCGATCATGTCCTTTTCACCGGGAGCATAATACAGCTTATCCTGCATCTGTTGGCTCAGCACATCCAGCACATTATCAAAATCAGGGACGGTCGCGTCGCTGAACAGGCCCAGCCATTCCAGCCGCTGCATGATCGGATCATCCAAAGTTAAGCCGACCTTTGCAGCCGCTTTCTGCATTACTTTTTCACCTTCACCTGCGCCCACAAGTTGAGCCATCATCTGGTTGAATGTGCTGCCACGCTCTACAGGGGATTCATCCACCAGGCCCAGGTCCACCATTTTCTTCAGGGTATCGCACCAGCCCAGATTGCGGTAGGTGCCGCGTTTGACCGTTAAAGCATCATCCAGACCGTATAAGTCCTTATAGGGTACCGAATCACGATTGGCATAAACCTCATATTTATCCGCCAGGCCCTCAATACCCTCCACCAGGTAATTCTCAAACAGGACGGCGCCGGGGATCTCCACCAGTTCACCATCCTCCAGCCAGCTGGCCGAATTGCGTGAAGCCAGCACCACCCCTTTGGGACTCCAGGAAAATTTGTAGCCGAACGGGTTGTCATTATCCTCGGGGGCCGGCAGACCGCCGGTGTTGGAATAGAAATGCAGTACTTTGCCGCCTTCCGCCCGGACCGTGTTGATGACTTTCATGGCCGACATGTGATCAATGCCGGGATCGACACCGATTTCATTGAGAAACAGGAGACCCTTTGCTTTAACCGCCGAATCGAGTTTTTTCAAATCAGCACTGACATATGAGGTGGTGGCCATATTCCTGTTCAATTCCAGGCACAGGTCGGCTACTTTCTGATGATGGACCCAGGGCAGCAGACTTACAATAATTTCATTCTCTTTGATCAACGCTACCAGCGCCTCGGTATCGTTGACATTGACCGGCAGGGCACTGCCATTCGGACAGCCTTCAACCAGTTTCTCAGCCTTACTGACGGTTCTTGAAGCACAGGTTACAGTTAAATTCTTATTATTCAATATATAGCGTACCCCCGGTCGGCTAACCAGACCAGCACCAAGCACTAGGACTTTATTCATCATGCCTCCACTATTATTCAGCAGCAGTCGATTTTAACGTCAACTGTTCAGATTTACAGAAATTCCCGGATATATTCGTATTCGGGTGTCAGTTCTCCCTGATGCAGGATCAGGGCTTTTTTAATGGGATCTGGCAGCCGCAGATCTTCCAATGGAACCGAAAAATCAGCTTCTGCTATTATTTTTACAAATTCTTTCAGGACCTGAGAAAATTCAGCCGATGATTCGCGAGGAAATTCACAGGGCAGGTTATCTACTGCCATTACAGTAATTCCATCGGCAACAGTACCATCGATGAATTCATCTTCAGCCGGCAGGTAGGTATAGGTTGGCTTATCAGGATAAGTTACTTTATGGGTAATCTCAATCGATCCTTCAATATCGCAACTGATATCGCCGATGACCTGCAGTTTCAAGCCGCTGCCGGCTCGGGACAGGTATTCTTTCGTCACCAGGCGGGGGTATTGCTCCGTCCAGAAGATGCAATTCACCAGCAGGGACAGGCGGGACAGGTACTGGTCAAAATTGGCGTTATATTTTTCCGGTTGGTTATAATATTCCTGTAATTCAAATTCACCGGCTTTGGGCTGGACCATGTCGACTTCCTTGAAAACCACTTTGTAGAGGTGGTGCCGCGAGTCCAGCGCATCATAATTGCCGATTAATTCTTGTGGTGTAATCTCAATACAGGGCATTAAATCGATTATCTCCTGGGCACCCTGGGATACGTTACCGTAACCGGCAAAACCGACCACTACTGGAGCAACAGCAGCGGGAAAACCCTGTTCTGCGATATATTTGCCAACCGCGGCTATTTCCGTCTTGGCCTGATCCAGGGTCCCGCACTCATAGGCCTGCTTGAATTTGTCGAACGGCGATGATATACCAGCGGCCAGCAATTTCTGGCCGAAGGCATGGAATGTTTCGACCATCCCGGCCAGGCCGGCATAACGGCCGAAGAAAATCAGGCGCCGACCGCTTTCGTCCACAATACGCTCGTAATCGATCAGGTTGACTTTCAATTCCATCATTTTACGCAGCATATCCATGTTGTAGGATTGACCTTTTACGACGTGTGAAAAGAAGATATAGGTTTTTTCCGGTTCCAGGAAATCGGCCGGTATTTCCTTGACAGCGAAAATCGGATTCGCAGCGGTCAGATCTTCACTGATCACTGCACCTGCTTTTTGGTAATCACCGTCGGGAAATATGCGGATTTTACCAGGTTGAATATGAGTTTGAACAGCTTCATTATTTAATAATTCAATAACATGTTCTGGAATCAAAGGAACGCGCCGCTCCCATTCATTTTTATCTTCTCGCCGGATACCGATAATCTTTGTCATTTTCTGATTGCTCATCATGATTTTCAATTAAAATTAGTCAGGAATTTACATGCCACAACGAAAGCGGAAAAAGGGAAACACTGCTTATGATCGGTAAATTATATTACCTGGAAGAACCATCATTTTTTTCACATGACTTATAGCTAAAGCGTAGTACCAGTTATTGATATTGACTACTTTACTACCGTTAAATCGATATAAATTCAATCAGACTTATTTGATAGAAATTTATATCTTGGAGTATTTAGTGCCCAAATTACGGATTAATGGCTATGGCGACGATCTGACGATCGATGGCATCAGGATAGGTGATTTATCGCCGCAGGATCATGAAAATATTGAAAAAGAGAAGGGTGGTAATAATTACCATCCATTAGAGGATGTTGTCATTTCGGAAGTCAAGGATTCATCGACCCTGATCGCTCGTAAGCCCGATCCTGACCAGATAAAAGCCTATATCGAAGAAGAAGTCATCGACGGTTTGTGCAGTTATTCCGCCGTAAACCAGGGCCAACTCAATGAGATAATTGTTAATGCTGTCGTTCACCATCTGACCAAGGAAAAATTGCCGACTGTTCCCCGTTCAATCAGGCATAAATATATGAGTGCTTTTTTAATGGCGGCAACTGCAATTACAGGGATGGATCGGGTAGTGCCCAAAGTGGCTGGAGTGGAAGCACCGGAGCTGATGTTCAAGCTGTCACGTCGGTGGGGTTACCGGGTCAAAGGTGTTCCAACTGATGAGGCATTGGTCGTCGCGGCAAAAGGTAATTTCCATGGTCGCAGCGTAACGGCTGTCTCGCTGTCGGATGATCCGATTGCCAAGGATGATTTCGGACCTTTTATTCCGGGAATCGAATTAGTACCATATAATGACATCACTGCCTTAAAAAATCTGTTTGAAGCAAAAGGTGACCGGATCGTGGCCTACCTGGTCGAACCGATTCAGGGTGAGGCCGGTGTAATCGTTCCCGATGATGATTATTGGCCGCAGGTTGCGGAATTATGCAGACAATACAATATATTGCTGGCCATGGACGAAGTTCAGACCGGATTCGCACGTACCGGTGCCATATTCGCACACCAACTCTTCGGCGTTAAGCCTGATTTGATGGGCTGCGGAAAAGCCGCCGGGGGCGGTATTTTGCCCGTTTCATTTGTCACGGGCCGGGATGATGTAATCAACGTGCTGACACCCGGGTCAGAAGGCTCGACTTTCGGTGGCTATCCCCTGGGCGCTGTTGTGGCGGTGTATTCTATCAAGGCGATGGTCGATATGAATCTGGCAGAGAAAGCGCGGATTCGTGGGGAACAATTGATAAAACGTTTTACCGATTTGAAAAACAATTTCCCCAATAAAATTAAAGCTATTCGCGGCCGCGGTTTGTTGACTGCGTTTGAGATGCATCCCGAACCGCATCTGAATGGGCACACAGTATCCCTGGAACTGCTGAAACGGGGTGTGTATGCCAAAGAAACCCATACCAGTACCGTTCGAATAGCACCGGCTTTGACCATTAGTGCCGATCAAATCGATCAGGTGGCTGATGCTATTGAAGCTGTTATTAAATCGTTGTAAGTTAACTGAACCGAATCTGAGAATTGGGTGTGAGCAAGCTGTACATAATAGCAACGCCAATTGGCAACTTGAAAGATATCACTTTCCGGGCGGTGGAAATTCTTGGCGAAGTATCTTTGGTTGCTGCAGAAGATACCAGACGGACACGAACGCTGCTTAACCATTACGAAATTAAAACACAGGTAGTGAGCTATTACGAGCATAACCGTTTTACCCGCATACCGCAGATATTGGACCATTTGTTGGATGGTAAAACTGTTGCGGTAGTTACCGACGCTGGAACACCGGGCATCAGTGATCCGGCCTATCGCTTGATTCGTGCCGCGATCGAAAAAGGTATAACGATTGAAGCAATACCCGGCGCATCAGCCTTTCTTACAGGACTGGTCAGTTCCGGATTACCCACGGATACATTTAAATTTGTTGGATTTCTGCCATCGAAGAAGGGGCGCATGGGCAGATTGCGGCGGCTGGCTGAAAGCGAAGGGACACTGATCTTTTACGAATCACCACATCGTTTATTGAAAACACTGCAGGATGTTCATGATATTATTGGCAATCGGCCGGCAGTAATCGGCCGGGAATTAACCAAGCTGCATGAAGAAATCGTCCGGGGGACAGTTCAAGATTTAATAATTCATTTTCGTCGAAAAAAACTCCAGGGCGAATTTGTCCTCATGATCGGGAAAGATGATCCGAATGTCTATTTCGAATAAGAAATTTATTACCTTCGAAGGTATCGATGGTTGTGGTAAGACAACCCAGGCACAGATGTTGTACAATAAATTAATTGAAAGTGAATATTCAGTTGAATTTGTCCGTGAGCCGGGTGGTACAAATATCTCAGAGGCAATCCGTCAGATTCTGCTGGATAATTCACGGCGTGAACTGGCTGATCGGACAGAATCGATGCTGATGGCTGCCAGCCGGGCTCAGTTGACCAGGGAATTAATAATTCCCAAACTTAATGCAGGTCATTGGGTAATTGCCGATCGTTATGCAGATTCGACTTTGGCATATCAGGGAGGCGGGCGCGAAATCGACCTGGAATGGTTGATCAGACTGAATGAATTTGCTACCTATCAGTTGGAACCGGTAGTTACTTTTTTATTTGATATCGATCCAGAGGAAGGTCAGCGTCGACGAAAATCTGAAAATGATCGGATTGAAGATGAAGGCCTGGAATTTCAGTCTAGGGTTCGGCAAGGTTATTTAAAAATAGTGGAACGATTCAGCTCTAGAATCATTATTTTGGATGGACTGCAATCAATAAGTAAACTGCATGAGCAGGTTTTAACAAAATTATCAAAGCGAGCGATATTATAAAATGATGTTAAAAAAGCAATATTATAAAAAGTTAATCATTATTCTGGTATTAAGTCTGGGAATAGGTTCCCTAGCATTGACAAAATCAGAATACTTTCGTCAACTGGAGCAATCACAGAAATTATATCACTGGGTAAACAGAGAATTGATGTCGAAATATGTAGACGACATTGATATCGAGGCATTTACAAAGAAAAGTATTCAGAATATGCTTACTGAACTGGACCCATATACCGTTTATCTGGAAAATGAGGAACGCGATGGATTGGATATGCTGACCAATGGGAAATATGGTGGTGTTGGCATCCAAATCGGCAGTCGGGACAAGAATTTAACTGTTATAGCACCAATGGATAATACACCCGCCCAGCGCGCTGGCATCATCAGTGGTGACCACATTATTGCCATCGATGATGTTGATACCAAAGACCTGAAACTTGATGATGCAGCGAAATTAATCCGCGGAAAGAAAGGAACAACGGTTGTTTTAACGATTGAGCGCTTTAATGAAACGGAGCCAATTGAATTCGAACTTACCCGGGAAGATATTAAGGTTATGGATGTGGCTTATACTGGTATGATCGATGATCAGGTGGGTTATATCAGGTTAACCAGATTTTCCAAAAACGCCACTTCGGAAATGCGACAGGCTTTGGATAATCTGGAAGAGCAAGAAGTTAAAGCGATAATTTTGGATTTGCGCGATAATCCCGGTGGTTTGCTCCAGGCAGCAATCGGGGTGTTAGATTTATTCATCGAAAAAGGGGATATTATACTAACAACCAAAGGGAAGGGTAAAGAGACCAATCGCTCCTATAAGTCCACCCATCGGCCACTTGTCGATCCTTCGGTAAAAATAGCTGTATTGATTAATAATGGTAGTGCATCCGCCAGTGAGATTGTTGCTGGTGTGATTCAAGATCTGGATCGGGGCGTAATCCTGGGTGGCCGCTCATTCGGAAAAGGTTTGGTGCAATCGGTATTTAATTTTGATAATAAGCGCTCCCTGAAAATAACAACGGCTAAATACTATATCCCCAGTGGACGCTTGATCCAGAAGCCGGATTATAATAATGACGAAATAATTTCCTGGTCAGCAGATGAAGATTCATTATTTACGACAATTGGAGGACGCAGTGTTCAAGGAGGTGGCGGTATTTTCCCTGATATTGAAGTAAAACCGAAAAAACCATCAACGCTGGTTTTGGAGTGCTGGCGCAAGGGAATCTTCTTCTCCTTTGTTCAGAAGAACCGTGATCGGTTTGAAAGTCAGCAAGATATTGAGATCAATTCTGAATTGATAGATCTATTCAAGGAGTATCTGGCTGATCAGGATCTTGATTTACCGATTTCAGGAGAATCTCAATTGAATGAAGCTCGTGTCAAACTGATGGCGGTCGACAGCACTAATGCTGATCTGACTGCTGCCTTCGAGAATATTGCAGGATTTATTGCAGAACAGGAAGCATTTTTATTCGACCAGGAAATAGATCAGATAAAATTGCAGTTAAAAATGGAATATGCAAATCTTTTCCATGGGACCGCGGGCAGAATTGAAATAAGTCTTCCAGATAACCAAGTGGTTAAAAGAGCTCTGGAGGTCCTGGAAAACACAAATTCCTACCAGGAAATATTTGTTGTAAATTGATCGCTGAACAATATTTATTCTAATAAAAACACTTAGCTATAATTTGCTGAAAAATTTTTATATTTCGTGCTGCGAATACGGCGTTTAATCCGTATTTCAATAAAAAGTGGCTAAATCAAATTGTTAGCGGTTCTTTCAGATTGTCATAGAAAATTTTTCACCAGAAATAATGAAGCGATCAGCCTTACATTGATTGGTGATTAAAATACCTGTCCCAACCAGTTGGAAAGACCAGTGGAAATGATTGTTTTGGAAGTTCTTTTGGGTGATTAGCTCAGGTGGTTTGAGT
>CAYTPW010000030.1:16717-38445 GCA_964439935.1 uncultured bacterium
GCATGTCCCGACCTGTCGGGAAGGTCACTGGAAATAGTTATTTAGCAATGTTTTTTGGGCGATTAGCTCAAGTGGTTAGAGTGCATGTCCCGACCTGTCGGGAAGGTCACTGGAAATAGTTATTTAGCAATGTTTTTGGGCGATTAGCTCAGGTGGTTAGAGTGCTTGCTTGACATGCAAGAGGTCACTGGTTCAAGTCCAGTATCGCCCACGATTTTCAATGCTAAGAAAATATGTGCGATAAAAAACGTGAAAAAATATGTTTTCCCACAAATTGGGGCGAGGGATCGGTACATATAATCAATACTATTTTTACTTTTTAACTTGTACTTTTTTACCATTATCTAATGAACCAGATAACACTAACATTCCCCGATAAATCCACCCAAACCTATCCGTCTGGTATTACTCCACAGGAGGTCGTTCAGGGAATTGGCCCACGCCTGGCAAATGATACTGTTGTGTCTGGTATCAACGGTATACTTACCGATCTTAATGCACCAATAAATCAGGATGCTGAAATCACTTTTTATACCGGTGATACACCCGAGGGGCATGAGGTTCTGCTCCACAGTACTGCTCATTTAATGGCGCAGGCTGTAAAGCAGCTGTTTCCTGATATAAAAATAGCAATTGGACCAGCTATTGAAAATCGCTTTTATTACGACTTCGATATCGATGGTACTTTTTCCGAGCAAGATCTACGGCGAATCGAGGAAAAAATGCGTGAATTGGCCAAGGCTGACCATAAGGTGCACCGAATTGAGATGAACCGTGATTCAGCGATTGCTGAATTTCGTGATCAGAATGAGACCTATAAAGTTGAAATCATCGAAGAACTGCCCAAAGATGAGAAAATTTCAGCATACCGGCAGGCTGATTTCATTGATCTGTGCCGTGGTCCACACGTTCCTACCACCAGCAAGCTAAAACATTTTAAAATTTTAGAATCCTCCGGGGCTTACTGGCGGGGCGACGAACGTAATAAAATGCTCCAGCGAATCTATGGAACGGCGTTCGGCAGCAAACAAAAATTAAAAGATTATTTGCATTTTCTGGAAGAGGCTAAAAAACGCGATCATCGCAAACTGGGCAAAGAATTAAAAATATTTACTTTCGATGAAGAAGTGGGTCCCGGTCTACCGCTGTGGCTGCCTAACGGTGCGATTCTGATTGAAGAGCTTGAGAAGCTGGCCAAGGAAAAAGAACGAGCTGCCGGTTATGTTCGAGTTCGCTCACCCCATCTGGCTAAAGGTTTGCTATACGAAAAATCGGGACATCTAGACCATTTCCAGGACGATATGTATCCTGCTATGGATATTGAAGGGACCAAGTACTACGTCAAACCCATGAATTGTCCCCATCACCATAAAATATTTGCCGCTGAGCCACATAGTTATCGCGATCTGCCGATTCGGATGGCAGAGTACGGCACCTGTTATCGGTATGAGAAATCAGGGCAATTATTCGGTTTAATGCGGGTACGCAGCATGCAGATGAATGATGCCCACATTTATTGTACTGAAGAGCAGTTTGCCAAAGAATTTCTTGCAGTCTGTCAGCTGTATTTGGAATATTTCGAGATTTTCGGTATCGAGAAATATCAAATGCGACTCAGCCTGCATAATAAAGAAGGATTGGGCGATAAATACGTCGATGAACCTGAATTGTGGATTAAAACAGAAAAAATAGTCCGTGAGGCACTTGATGAAGGTGGTTTTAACTATATTGAAATCCCCGGCGAAGCGGCTTTTTACGGTCCTAAAATTGATGTTCAGGTTTGGAGTGCAATCGGCAAAGAATTCACACTGGCTACCAATCAGGTTGATTTTGCCATTCCCGGTCGATTCGGGCTGTCCTACACCAATCATGATGGGGTTGCAGAAACACCGTTGTGCATCCACCGAGCTCCTTTGAGCACTCATGAACGGTTTGTCGGTTTTTTAATTGAGCATTATGGCGGCGATTTTCCGCTGTGGCTGGCCCCGGTACAGGCCACTATTTTGCCGGTATCAGAAAAATTCAATAAATACGCGCAACAGGTCAATGATCAATTAGCCGCCGCTAATATCAGAGTAATGTTGAATGACCGACCGGATAAGATCGGCGCCAAAATACGGCAAGCAGAGTTGTCACGGATCAATGTAATGCTGATTGTGGGTGAACGGGAGGAAGCAAGCGGCACTGTAGCAGTACGCAGACGTTTCAAGGGCGATTTAGGCCAACAATCAGTGAATGATTTGATCGACCAGTTGGAAAATGAAATCAAACAAAGGAGTTTAATATCGGCAATATAGCTAATGCACGCATCAATGATGCGATCACCACAGATGAGGTCCGCTTGATCGATGAAAATGGGGAACAGGCGGGAATTGTTCCAATCCAGGAAGCTTTAGACGCTGCTGACGAAGCCGGTCTTGATTTAGTAGAAGTATCACCGGGCAGTAAACCACCGGTCTGTCGAATCATGAATCATGGGAAAGCAAAATATGAAGCTCAGAAAAAAGCCCATGAGAGTAAAAAGAAACAACATGTTATTAAATTCAAAGAAATCAGGTTTAGACCACGGATCGAAGAACATGACCTGATGACAAAGATTAATAAAGCCAGAAAATTCATTAATGAAGGGTTTAAACTTAAGGTAACCATAATGTATCGCGGTCGCGAGATGGTACGTCAGGATCTGGGGCTGGCTGTTCTGGATCAAGTTAAGGAAAGGATGGAAGACATCGCCATTGTTGAGAAAGAAAATGGCCTTGAAGGCCGGAGATTATCGATCATTATGAGTGCTAAATAGGAGTGAGCTAAATGCCCAAAATGAAAACAAGACGCAGTTCCGCCAAGCGCTTTTCTCGGACTGGAACTGGTAAACTGAAACGTAATAAAGCAAACCATAGACATATGCTCATTCGACGTGCAAAAACCGTTAAACGCAAGATGCGTCAATCAGAATTGGTCGATGCATCTGAGGTTAAAAAAGTACGTCGGATGCTTGGTGTATAAAGGAGTAACCGATGCCTAGAGCAAACAGTTCTGTGCCCCGGCACAGGCGACATCGCAAGATTGTCAAGCAGGCCAAAGGCTACTATGGTGCCCGGAGCCGCACATTCAAGGCAGCTAAAGATGCTGTGACCAGAGCAGGTCTTTATGCCTATCGTGATCGCCGACAGAGAAAGCGTCAATTCCGCGCGCTCTGGATCATGCGCATCAATGCAGCGGCTCGTCTCCATGGTGTATCCTACTCAGCCTTTATCTCAGGATTAAAAAAGAAAGGTGTTGAACTGGACCGGAAAGTACTGTCAGACCTGGCAGTGAACCATCCTGACGCCTTTGCGGAACTGGTAAAAACAGTTAAAGCATAATTATGTCCCTGGATAAAAAAATCGAGGCGGTCCGAAATTCTTTTCGGGCTGACCTCGATTCTTTTTTAGATGATTTTAAAAAACTCGAAGAACTACGTATAAAATATTTCGGCCGAAAAGGGCTGATTGCCGATCTGTTCAATCAGTTAAAAGCAGTTTCGGCAGCTGAAAAACCTCGATTGGGGAAATTATTAAATGAATTGCAGCAGGATCTGACAACCAAATTCGAAACTCAGATTTCAGCCCACAAAGCAGCATCCTCCAGCAATGATGTAGATTTTGTAGATTATACACTGCCTGGCTATCAATTTCCAAGCGGGTCCACTCATCCGATTCAACAAACAATGGATCAGATGAAAGAAATTTTTAAAACGATCGGTTTCAACGTTGGTTATGGACCAGAAATTGACGATGATTGGCATAATTTTGGAGCCTTGAATTTTCCCCCGCATCATCCGGCGCGCGATATGCAGGATACGTTCTTTGTTGATGATAAAACTGTCCTGCGGACCCATACCTCCAATGTGCAGATTCATTTAATGGAGGATAAACAGCCGCCATTACGTTATCTGGTTCCGGGAAAAGTTTATCGGAACGAAGCAATCAGCTATAAACATTACTGCCAATTTCATCAGGTGGAAGGTCTATATGTTGATAAAAATGTTTCATTTGCTGATTTAAAGGGGACTGTTGATTATTTCCTGCGCAAGATGTTTGGTGACGAGATTAAATCACGTTTTCGTCCCAGTTTCTTCCCGTTTACAGAACCGAGCGCCGAGGTTGATATCTGGAACGAAAAACGCCAACAGTGGATGGAAATCGTTGGCTGTGGAATGGTTGATCCCAATGTCTTTGACTGCGTGGGCTATGATTCCAGCATTTGGCATGGGTTTGCTTTCGGTTTTGGTGTTGAAAGAATTGCCATGCTAAAATATAAAATTGATGATATTCGCCTGTTTTACCAGGGTGACGTGCGCTTTCTGGAGCAGTTCTAATGATTGTCGTACTTGATTGGCTGCGTGATTTTGTAGATATAAAGGAATCCCCCCAGGAATTGGCTGACCTGTTGACAATGCAGGGCATTGAGGCGGAAAATATTACCGATGACAAACAGCTTAATAATGCTGTAACTGCACAGGTGATCAGTGTTTTTAAACATCCAAATGCTGATAAATTGAAAATTTGCGAAGTATATGATGGCAGCGACACCCACCGACTGATCTGTGGCGCCCCGAATGTCAAAGAAGGTCAGATCACTGTACTGGCCAAAGTCGGAGCGGTATTGAGCGGTGGTTTAAAGATCAAGCCGGTGAAGATTCGTGGCGAAAAAAGTTATGGAATGCTCTGTTCTGAACGCGAGCTTGGTCTTTCGGACAATCACGAAGGTATTTTAGAATTAGCATCGGAAACGGAAATTGGATTACCAATCACCGAATTATTTCCCCAGCCACTGCAGGTAATTGAACTAGATTTAACTCCTAACCGCCCTGATTGCCTTTGCCACTTGGGTATTGCCCGGGAAATCGCCCTTAAAACCGGTCGCGAATTAAAAACACCGGATATTAAGGCGGGTGATTCAATATCCAATGCAGTCCGGGATTTTGCATCAATAATTATCAATGATCCGACAGGTTGTCCCCGTTATATTGCCGGAATAGTAAAAAATATAAAAGTCGGACCTTCGCCGGATTGGATGGTGGAGCGACTGGAAGCAGCCGGCCAGCGCAGTATCAATAATGTTGTTGATATATCAAATTATGTCCTGCTGGAACTCGGTCACCCGACCCATATTTTTGACTATAAATTTGTACCCACCAAGCAGGTAGTTATTCGACGCGCCAGGAAAAATGAAGCGATCACAACCCTGGATGATATTAAACGGAATATCACAGAACAGCATCTGTTGATTACCGACGGCGACACGCCGATCGCGATTGCAGGAATCATGGGCGGTGAGAATTCCGGCGTATCCGATGATACCGATACTGTCCTGATTGAGAGTGCCTATTTTGACCCGATCACTGTCCGGAAGGGCTCTAAATCGCTGGGGCTGATTACAGAATCATCGCGACGTTTTGAGCGTGGCGCTGATTCTGAAGGAACCGTGGCAGCGTACTGGCGGATCGTTAATCTGTTATGCGAATTTGCCGGTGGGCAACCTGTTCCAGGTATGATTGATGCCTATCCCAACCGAATTACCTCCCCTGAGATTAATCTGCGTAAATCTGAATTGGACTTATTGTCGGGCTGTGATATCAACAATGATTTTGTTGAGCAAACATTGAGCGGACTGGCTATTGAGTGGATTCACGGTTCCGGAGACAACTGGTCATGCCTGCCGCCAACTTTCCGCCCTGATTTAGAGCGTGAGGTAGATCTGATCGAGGAAATAATCCGTGTTCACGGCTACGATAATGTACCAGTTCCGTCAACATTCAACAGTTTATACAGCAGCGATGAACAGGACGAACAGAGTGGTTTGGTGAACATTAATGGAATTTTAACGGGTCTGGGATTCCGGCAGTGTTATAACAACTCGCTTGAAAGCAGTAATATAGCTGCCAGTCTTGGGATCACCCCGGTTGAACTTATGAATCCGCTGAGTGAGGAAATGAGTCATGCCCGCACATCTTTATTTCCAGGCTTAATGCAAACAATTGAGTTCAATATCAATAATGGGAATCCTGATCTGCGGTTGTACGAAATAGGTCAGGTATTCCACCGGCAGGGAACCGGATTCAAAGGTATCAGGGAAAATTTGCTCCTGGCAGGCGTGATCCATGGAAATCTACAATCTGCTGATATTTATCAAGATTCCGATCAGCCAACCTCCTTTTTTGCGATCAAGGGTGTTATTGAGTTACTGTTCAGCCGACTGCGTCTGGATGAACCGGAGCTGGTGTCCGGTAACGAAAAACAGCCATATTCCAAATCTTATTTAATAAACCATAACAACCGCGAAATCGGCTCTTTTGGTGTTATCGACGCACAATATAATGATTTGATTGGAGCAGAAACTGGAGTGGTTTTCGGTTTCGAGATCAATTTGACCATACTATTGGAACTGATGCACGCTGAAACGGTATCGCATCGTTTTCGGCCGATAGGTGTATATCCGACGATCGAACGCGATCTTAATTTTGTGCTGTCCGAAAAAATTGAACTGGCCACATTGATAAAAGCAATTCAAACAATTGACAGCCAGTTATTAAAGCAGGTACGACCAATCGATATATTCCGCCATAAATCAATTGGTAGCTGTGAGAAAAGTATTACATTTCGATTGATCTTCCAGCACCCTGATCGAACACTGGAAGATAAAGAGGTATCTTCAGCTATTAATGAGATTATCGCTATCTTTAAGCGAGATTTTAAGGCTAAGTTACGTTCGTGAATTTCGCTCGAACTATTTGATAAGCAGGAGGGGATTTTGGAAAATGATGATAATCTGGTCCAAGTTGATATATTTGGCCAGGAATACACCGTAAAAGCACCAGCCAATTCCACCTATATTACCAATATTGCTGAATATGTGGATTCAAAAATGCGGGAAGTTGAGAAAAATCTACCCGGTCAACAGTCACCTACCAGGATTGCCATTCTGGCGGCGATGAACATATCCGATGAATTTTTCACTCTTCGCAACCAGCAGGCTGAACAGGTTGACCGGATGGAAGCCCGGATTACTACGTTGATCGATTATATTGATAAAAGAATAGAAGAATAAATGCCGGAAACGCAGTTACTTTCCGGTAAGGCAGTCAGTGCTGCAGTATATTTCGAAATAAACAACAGGATTGCCAGATTAAAAGAAAAAGGGATTACGCCAGGCCTGGCAGTGATTCTCGTTGGCGACGATCCGGCTTCGCAATCTTATGTTCGGTCGAAAGCACGTCGATTCCAGAAACTGGACCTATTTACCGAGACATATCGTTATCCAGCTGATTTCGGACAAGCTGATCTATTGGCAAAAATAACCGAATTGAATCGGGATTCTAATTTTCACGGTATCTTGGTGCAGTTGCCGTTGCCGCGGCAGATCTCGGAATCGAAAGTTATTGAAGCTATCGCCCCGGAAAAAGATGTGGATGGTTTTCATCCAATCAGTCTCGGTTTGATGACCGCCGGTACACCACATTTTATTTCCTGTACACCTAAAGGTATTTTGCGTATACTCAAGCATTACGGAATTTCCACAGCAGGCAAACATGTGGTTGTGTGCGGGCGCAGTAATATCGTTGGCCGGCCGATTTCTGTATTACTGAGCCTTAAAACTGATTACGGTAATGCTACCGTTACCGTAATTCATTCCAGAACGCCTGATCTGAAGAAATTCACCCGGCAAGCTGACATCCTAATTGTCGCTCTGGGTCAACCGGAGATGATTAACGGCGATTTCATTAAAGAAGGTACTTGCGTGTTGGATGTCGGTATTAACAGGGTAGAAGACACTTCCCGTGAAAAGGGTTATCGATTGGTAGGTGATGTACACCAGACATCTGTAATGAGCAAAGCAAGCTACCTTACGCCGGTTCCCGGCGGTGTTGGTTTGATGACGATCGCCATGCTGGTGGAAAATACAGTTGAAGCGGCAGAGGCGGGTATCCTATAAGCTGATTGGTCAGTGATTCCCGCCCTTTGTAAATTTAATTAAAGTTTGCGCCCATAGCTCAGTTGGATAGAGCGCATGCCTCCGGAGCATGAGGTCGCAGGTTCGAATCCTGCTGGGCGTACTAATAAAAATGTATTCGTTATAGGGGGGCACGTCCCGACCTGTCGGGAAGGTCGCAGGTTCGAATCCTGCTGGGCGTAAAAATCTACATTTACTGTGCTTTTTGCGATCAGCTTGCGTTAATAGCACAATTTTATATGTAATTCCCCGCCACCTCGTTAATATTATTACGAATATTGAACTTGAATTCACTCAAAATGTCTAAGTCCAAGCATTCCGAACAACCAATCCTGGTTTTGACAACAATCGCATCGCTTGAGGCAGGTGAGCGAATTGCCACTATTTTGGTTGAAGAGCGACTCGCGGCCTGCGTTAATCTAATTCCTGGAATTACATCCATTTACAACTGGGAGTCGACCATGCAAAAGGAATCAGAGGTACTGGCGGTGATAAAAACATTCAAAAATATTCAAAAACAGGTGTTTAACCGTATCAAACAACTCCATGACTATGATATTCCGGAAATTATTGCCATTGATGTAGCTCAGACTGATGATGCATATTTAAATTGGATGTCGTCTGGAATAAACCAATGAGATTACTACCTGAAAGTAAATACTATAAATTCTTCCTATATATGCTGGGAATTGCACTGTTTGGTAGTCTCGGTTATTTTATCATGGGCGGGACTGAATGGTCATATCTGGATAGTTTGTACATGACAATTATAACCATTTCGACAGTTGGTTTCAGCGAAATCCACCAGCTCGATGGAGCGACGCGCATTTGGACGATTATTGTTATTGTCTTTGGCGTAACCGGAGTCGCAGTATTAATTAAGCAATTTATCCAGGAAATGATCGATTTCAAGACTTATCGGAGAAAACGTATGGAAAAACGTATCGCTAAGATGAATAATCATTATATTGTCTGCGGATTTGGCCGGATGGGTGAAGTAATCTGTGACAAATTACAAGCAAAAAGACAAAAATTTGTGGTAATAGAACAAAGGGAGATGAATACCAATATATTGCGCGAGAAAGGTTATATCTATATCGCCGGTGATGCCACTAATGAGGACACCTTGATGGATGCTGGACTGGAGCAAGCTAAAGGGATTGTAATCGTTCTTGGATCGGATCCTGACAATCTTTTTGTAACCATGACAGTTAAAACCATCAATCCTGAGATTTTCATATTAGCGCGTTGCAGTACAATCGGTTCCAATAAGAAATTCCGCCGGGCAGGCGCTGATAAAGTCATTAATCCATATATCGCCGGTGGGCATAAAATGGCCGAATTGCTACTTGAGCCGGAGTTAAATGATAGTGTTGAGATTATAGCTGATCTTGAATCAGAATCATTTTTGGAACTGGGAGTTGATCAAGTTGAATTGACAAGTACGCCTTACTTGATTGGTAAATCTTTGCACGATTCTAAATTAAGAGAGGATTACAACTTGATGATACTGGCAATAATTGAAGCCGATGGTAATATACAAATCAATCCAGCACCAGAATATATATTGGAAATTGACCATAAAGCGGTGATAACTGGACGAAAAGAAGATCTAAACCGTTTCAAGGAGCTAAATTTGACAACTCAGTGAATGACATATAATATATATTATGTATAATTACTCTCGGGGGAGGATTTACCTTATTACGATATTAACTAGCCTTCCTGGCACGTAGATTTCTTTTACTACCTCCTGCCTGCCTACAAACCTGACCACATTTTCTTCTTGTTTTGCAGTTTCAATGATTGATTCTTTTCCTGCATTGGGATCAACAGAAATTTCACCACGGCGCTTGCCATTAACTTGAACGGCAATAGTAATCTGATCGGCAACCAGGTATTTTTCGTCATAACTTGGCCAGGTTTCAAAGGAAATGGAATCAGCGTGCCCTAGGTAATGCCAAATTTCCTCGGCTAAATGTGGCGCAAACGGTGCCAATAATTTTATGAAATTTTCTAACGCAGTTCTATTGATGGTTTTTACATTGCTCGTCTCATTCATGAAAATCATCATCTGACTAATGGCAGTATTCAAAGCCAGACTCTCAATATCCTCGGTGACTTTTTTTATAGTAAAATGTAATAAATGTCTATGTTCGGAGCTTAATGGTGTTTTAACTGGTTCAACACCCATCGCGAAACGCCAGACCTTTTTAATAAATCGATCAATACCAATGATTCCCTTTGCATCCCAGGCGGCAGCCTGGTCGAATGGTCCGATAAACATCTCATAAATACGAAAAACATCGGCTCCGTGATCATTGACAACCTGGTCGGGATTGATAACATTTCCGCGGGATTTGGACATTTTCTCCCCGCCTTCTCCCAGAACCATACCATGCGAAGTTCGTTTTAAATAGGGTTCGGAAACAGGCACGTGCCCACAGTCGGCCAGAAATTTGTTCCAGAAGCGACTATAGAGTAAATGTAAAGTTGTATGTTCCATTCCGCCGTTGTACCAGTCGACAGGCATCCAGTATGCCAATTTCTTTGGATCTGCGAATAGTAGATCATTTTGTGGATCGATATAGCGCAGGAAATACCACGATGAACCAGCCCAATTGGGCATAGTATCCGTTTCCCGATGAGCCGGTGCGTCACATTGCGGACAGCTGGTATGGACCCATTCTTTAATCGCTGCCAAAGGTGATTCGCCGGTATCGGTTGGTTCGTATTTCTCGACATCGGGTAATAATACCGGTAAATCTTCATTCGGAACAGGTACCCAACCGCAGGTGGTACAATGGATCATTGGTATTGGTTCACCCCAATAGCGTTGACGTGAAAACACCCAGTCCCGCAACTTGTAATTAACGGCCGCTCTGCCGATCCCCTGCTCTTCCAGCCAGCACGTTGTCGTATTTTTGGCCACACCTACATTCATCCCATTGATGTCGAGCCCGCTGTCATTCGCCGAGTTGATGGATATGCCATCCAACGTCCAGCAGGCATCCCCGGATAGAATAGCAGCTTTATTCAGTCCTGATTGTGCAACCTGTTTTTCATCTGGATCGATAATACAACGGATCGTCAGATCAAATTTCCGGGCAAACTCGAAATCGCGTTCATCGTGCGCTGGAACAGCCATAATAGCACCGGTGCCGTAACTGATCAGGACATAATCGGCGACCCAGATCGGTATTTTTTTCTGATTGACCGGATTAATTGCATATGCACCGGTAAATACACCTGTTTTTTCAGTGCTTAGCTCAGTTCGCTCTAAGTCACTTTTTCTGGTGCTTGAACTGATATAATCTTCAACTGCAGCCTGCTGTTCACTGGCAGTAATTTGGTTTACCAATTCGTGTTCTGGAGCCAGAACCATATACGTCGCCCCGAACAGGGTGTCCGGACGGGTGGTAAAAACAGATAACTGCTCTTGGTGTCCATCGATATGAAATGTTACATCAGCACCTTCTGAACGGCCGATCCAGTTAATCTGCTGAGTCTTGATTTTTTCCAGGAAATCTACATCATCCAGATCATTGATCAGTTTTTCGGCATATTCAGTAATTTTAAGCATCCACTGTTCGATTCGCCGTTTCTCTACATCGCCACTGCAGCGTTCACATTGTCCGTCGAGAACCTCTTCATTAGCCAATCCAATTTTACAATTCAGGCACCAGTTTATGGCGATCTTATCTTTATAGGCCAGTCCCTGATTGAAAAACTGGATGAATATCCATTGCGTCCATTTATAATATTCCGGATCGGTGGTATTTACGACACGATCCCAGTCGAAGGAATAACCGAGCGCTTTCAGTTGACGGGTGAAGCGGTCGATATTCTGTTTGGTGATTACTGTGGGATGTATGCCGGTCTTGATGGCGTAATTTTCCGAAGGTAATCCAAAACTGTCAAAGCCCATTGGAAACAAGACATTATACCCTTCCATCCGTTTCTTCCGCGCTAGAATATCCAAAGCAGTATATGATCTGGGGTGCCCGACATGTAACCCATCTCCGGACGGGTAGGGAAATTCAACCAAACAATAAAATTTGGGTTTATCCAAAAAATCAATGGCTCTGAATGTTTTGTTATCCAGCCAGAATTTCTGCCATTTTTGTTCAATATATTTATGATCGTAAGTTTTTACCATTGTCAGTAAAGAAATTTATTCAATTATCGGATTAATCTCAGCTAACCAGTGTTATAACTGGCAATAGAATTAAAAAGTTTACTAAGAATCAATGTCATGGCACTATCTTTAATTTGTACAGAATGATCCAGCTGAAAATATCATTTGCGGAAAAATACTTGCCAACCAGTCCCGGTAACTCTACATTTATACGAATAACAGTCCATAATTAGGCTCGGGAATAGCAGTGAGTGTAAATAATCATCTAAAGAAAAAAAGAAAAGTAAAAATCAGACCTAAACTGAATATATTTTTTTTATTAATGCTGGTAATTAGTCTGCTGATTTTTAATTCCTGTGCCCGTAAAATTTATGAAGTAACCTACCCCACTCTGATTGACGGTAAATACGATTCGGAATTTCCTTACCGCAGCAGTTCACAACAATTGGAGGAAATTGGAACATCGGTTAAAATGCTGAGTGTCATCGCCTTCTATAAGAACTATATTATTGATCCACAAATTTCTGCCAATCGGAACCAGATCTTGTCTAATTTAGAAAAATATGCCATCGAGACCATTCACTATAATACCACTGCGTCCGGCACAGCGACGGTAATTTACTATCATAACCGTCAAGTAGCCCTACTCACATGCGCCCACATCGTTGATTTTCCAGATACAGTAACTACTTATTATAGTTCCGATAGTGAAGTTATCAAAAGTATTGCAGTCAAAGATCACCAGATCAACTATATCACCGATTTGCCTGAGGGCAGCGATATCGAAATAGTTTTCATGGATACTGAAATTGATGTTGCTGTAATGGGTAAAAAACTAAGTGTTGAACCGGAATTTCGAATCAGCGTATTCCGTTATCCGCTCGGCAAAGCACGAGAACTGGAATGGGGAAGTTTTGTGTACCTGCTAGGTTATCCAATAGGTCATAAAATGATTACCAAAGGTATCGTAAGTAGTCCCAAAATGGATAATAATACTGCTTTCATGATTGACGCACCCTTTAATCGCGGCAGCAGTGGTGGCATTGTACTGGCTATTCGGGACGGAATACCGAATTTTGAATTGGTTGGCCTGGCAAATTCTGTATCGGCGAATACGAATTATCTACTGGCTCCATCAGACGAAAATGATTACTCGCGCCTGGATATTAATATACCCTATGAAGGACAATTATTTCTTCGCCAACAAGAAAACATTCGCTATGGTATTACCCATATCATAGCTATCGAGGCTATTATTAAGACCCTGAAAAAAAATCACAAAAAACTACTAGCCCAGGGTTATGACTTCAGCACGATTCTGGATTAGCTAAATCCTGCATTACTCTCATATATTGTTTATTCAGGTGGTTCACTGATTACTAGCGCGTAATAGCTGATCGGCAAGCTTTGGTTTGTTTAGTTGTTTCAGAGTATTGCGAATCCAGCTGCGGTTTTCCGCTTTATACCAGAAGAAAAAACGATTCTGGTCCTGTTTTTCCGCTTTCGTCCGGGCTGTGTATACTTTTTTCATGGTATAGGGGTGATATCCAGAATAATAGATCACAGTTGCCAGCGTCATTGGTGTCGGGGTGAAATCTTGAACCTGTTCCAGTTTAAAGCCAAGCTGCTTGGTTTCAACAGCCAGGCTGGCCATATCCGTCAGTTCAGAACCGGGATGACTCGAGATGAAATAGGGGATTAATTGTTGATTTAATTCTGCTTCCTGATTAAAGTGGTCAATCTGCTGCTTAAACCGGTAAAATTCACGGAATAACGGCTTTCGCATCAGTTTTAATACCTTGTCACTGGTATGTTCGGGAGCGACCTTTAAACGTCCGGACACATGATTTTCGACCACCAGTTTAGTATATTCCGTCCGGGAATTCGCCTTATCATCTTTTAAATCCCTGGGATTAAGTAAATCGTACCGAATTCCACTGGTAATAAAAGCTTTTTTTACCTTAAGGTGATTGGTGGCAGCTTTATATATGTCCAGGAGCGGTTTGTGATCAGTATCGAGGTTATAGCAAATACTGGGGTGAATGCATGCTGGACTGACACAGTTATCGCAGATTGCCTGATCGATTCCGTGCATTTTATACATATTTGCGGATGGTCCACCCAGATCACTGATATAGCCCTTGAAATCGGGCATTTTAGTTACTTGCTCCACTTCTCTTAAAATAGAATTTTTCGAGCGGCTGGCAATCATTTTACCCTGATGGGCTGAAATTGTGCAGAAACTGCAACCGCCAAAACATCCCCGATGCAGTGTTACCGAATGTTTAATCATCTCATAGGCCGGAATTTGCCCACGCTTACGGTATTTGGGGTGGGGTAACCTTGTATATGGCAGGTCGAATGATGCATCAAGCTCTGCTTCAGATAAAGTGGGATAGGGTGGATTGATAACAACACGATACTCCCCTGCATTCTGAATCAATCGCCGGGCATACTGCTTATTTGATTCCTGTTCAATATATTTGAAATTACGAGCAAATAACTTTGGGTTTTTCAGACATGAAGCGTGGGACGCAACTTCAAATGTCTCCCATTTTTTGTTAACTGGAAGTGCGGTATTCAATGGCACTAAGAACGAAGTTTGAGGAATCGTATTTAGCTTGCTGAATGGTACCCCTTTTTGGAGCAATTTGATGATCATTCGCAATGACTTCTCGCCCATGCCATAAACCAGTAAATCAGCACCGCATTCAACCAGGATTGAAGATTTCAGAGTATCAGACCAGTAATCATAATGCGTTACACGCCGTAATGATGCCTCAATCCCTCCTATTACAACCGGTGTATCAGGATACAGTTCTTTTAATATTTTTGTGTATACCACTGTAGCATAATCGGGCCGGAAGCCAGCTGCTCCGCCCGGAGTATAGGCATCATTTGAGCGCCGTCTTTTTCCAGCTGTATAATGGTTTACCATCGGATCCATGGCACCTGATGATATTCCAAAGAACAAACGCGGCTGACCAAATTTTTTGAAATCACGGAGGTCATCCTGCCAGTTGGGTTGTGGAAGAATAGCGACTTTTAAGCCCAGTGACTCAATAATTCGACCGATGACTGCGTGGCCAAAGGCCGGATGATCTACATAAGCATCGCCAGAAATGATAATGACATCCAGTTCCTCCCACCCGCGTTCCACTACTTCATCACGGGTGATCGGTAACCAATCACTATGCGTATGCCCGGTTTCCTGGGATATCATAACCGGAAATTTAGTTACTTGCAGCTATTTGTGATCTAATGGAATTAAAGAGCAAATGATTTATTTTGTCATCATGCCGTGACTACGAAAGTTTTTTTAAGGTGATCACGAAGTAATGTGATTGGAATTTTGTATCCCTCCTGCTCGAGTGATGTAATGAAACGACTGTGCTCCCTGCCCTGCCGATAATCAGGCTCGCGTTCAGGATGTTTGATATAGCGCCCAATTTGATCCGGTGATTCACCATAATTAAGAACGGCATGATAAAAAAGACGATCGCGACTATGATATACCGCTGATCCAACCAGCTTCTTGTCACCAATAGTAATATCCGATATTCCAGAATGACCTACTCTCTTAACACCCAGTTTCAGCAATGAATTAATTACCAGATCATTAAATCTCCGGAAATGTTTTTTTACGTTTCTCAATACCGATTTGCTAATCCCGGCAATCACTATAGTCCTCGGTGATATAAGTACCGTTTCACCACCGGAAGGACGCTTGTACACCGGTATAGAGTCAGCTTTAAGTTCATCAATATGTGCAGATGTCTCAAGTTGATTACTGGCGCCCAGTACTATGCTGGTTTTTTCGGGTATCCAGATTAAAGATCGATCATTTAGACCGGAATTAGAATATAATATTCGATCCGGTAAATCATATTCCTGGATTTCAATTGGCATATTTTTTATTTATGAATTGGTTGATCAAATGCAGCGAAGCCCGATTCCATATAAATTTCCGAAATGGTCGGATGGGCATGAATCGTATTGGCTACATCATAGATTGTGCTTTCCAGTTGCATCAAAACTGCCGCTTCTGCAATCATATCGGTGGCATTGACAGAAACAATCTGGACACCAAGTACCTCACCGTATTTTTTGTCCGATAACAACCGGATGAATCCTTCAGTTTCTCCCTCGATTAGCGCTTTACCATTGGCTGTTAATGAAAATTCAGTGACATTATAATCGATATCTGTTTTACTGATCTCCGATTCGGTCATCCCGATCTGAGCAATTTCAGGTTTCGTATAAATATTGATCGGGAATCTTGAAAAGCGGTATTCCTCTTTGACACCATTAATAACATTTACAGCATGCAGACCCTGGGCGGAGGCTGTGTGGGCATATTGTGACCGTCCATTCACGTCACCAATAGCATAGATATTTGGTGAACTGGTCTGTAAATAATCATTTACTTGCAGGAAACCGTCTGCAACTTCCAATTTAAGTTCCATATTTGGTAATACAGCCTGTCGCTGCATAGCATTGATTACTGCATCGCAACGCTGTTTTTCACCGTTGATAATCAATTCATCCTTAGTATAATCATTGATCTCCGGCTCGAAGAATACCTGCAAACCAGCTTTTTTAAAAGCTGTTAAAACATAATTCGATAAATATTCATCCAAACCTGGTAATAACCGGGAATCAGGTACAATCAGTGTAGTTGGTTTTCCTATTAAGTGGAAGAACTGAGCCAGCTCCACTGCATGGGCATTCATACCTACTACAACCGGGTAATTCGGAAGTTGATCCATTTTTAATAAATCAGGAATTGAAATGATCAGCTCCTCCGGCACCATAACTGGCTGGGTTGGTTTTGATCCAGTGGCAATTATAATAGAATTGGTTTCGAGCAACTTGTTGTTGACATAAACGGCATTCGGAGTCTTAATGGTAGCCTCGCCTGCGATAATTTCGACGCCATTCTTTTTCAGCAGATATTCTACACCTTTAGTCAATCGGCGAACAATTCGAGTCGATCGTTTACGAGCATTTTTCCAGTTAAAACTGATTTTATCCGGATCGATGCCGTCAACACCAAATGTTGCCAGATCGCTGACTGCGCTGAATTTTTTAGCACTCTCCAGCATAGCCTTGGAAGGGATGCAACCCCAGTTGAGACACATGCCGCCGATGGCCTCTTTTTCAATTATGGCTGTTTTTAGCCCAACCTGTCCGGCTCGAATTGCTGCAACGTACCCAGCCGGGCCTGAACCGATGATAATTAGATCGTAATCCATGGAAACTCCTGAACTTTAAATTAACAGTAAGGCAACCGGATCTTGCAGAAACTTGACCACTCTCAGCAGAAAACGCGTTGCTTCTCCGCCATCGACGATGCGATGGTCAACCGACATTGACAGGGGTAAAATATTACCAACAGTTATCTCGTCTCCTTCAGCAACAATCGGCATTTTCAGAATGCGACCGATGCCTATTATACCAGCTTGAGGATAATTTATGACTGGAACACCAAATGTACCACCGATTGACCCATAATTAGTCACCGTGAAAGTACCATCCCTGAAATCATCCAGAGTAAGGCTTCTATCCTGGGATTTTGCAGAAATTGAATTAAGTTCACTGGCCAGTTCAAAGATCGATTTCTGATCAGCATTGCGAATTACCGGCACGACCAATCCATCTTCGGTATCTACTGCTACACCAAGATTGTAATACTTTTTTAGAATCATCCGATCTTTCTCCAGATCAAGTTCTGAATTCAGTGTAGGATGTTCTTTCAGAGCCACTGCAACAGCTTTCAGGATGAATGGGAGATAGGTCAGTTTAGCTCCCCGGGCTTCAAATTCCGCTTTATGATCATGACGTAACTCTATTAATTTAGAGACTTCCGCTTCCTCCATTATGGTCATGTGGGCTGCGGTCTGTTTTGACATTGCCATTTTTCGAGCAATTGTCTTTCGTATCTGGCTCAGACTGACTTTTTCAATTAATGAATCCGAGCTTACCTGACCAATAATGTCTGCCGGTGTTTTAGCTGAATGAAATGCTTTGATATCCGACTTCATCACCCGTCTGCTGGGTCCACTGCCGGTGACCAGGTTAATATCAATCCCCAGGTCTTTAGCCATTGCTCGCGCTACAGGTGTTGCAAGGATTTTACGTGGTGCATCAGCCTTTTGTTCTTCTACCGTGGAAATTCCTTCATTGCTGGCAGGCAGAAATGCACCGTCACCGGCGACTTCCAGCGTACCCACTACACCAAAGCCTTTTTCATCGACCTGTTTAACACTTGCCGGTTTTGGCTTTTCCCGGGCAATTTCTTGAACTACCTCAGCCTCAACACCTTCAATTTCAATTTCGACCAGAGAATCATCGACATTGATCACATCACCCTCGGATCCAAACACCGCTGTAATGACACCATCCTTTGGTGAAGGAATGTCGGTTACAACTTTATCGGTCTCCATTTTTACGACCGGATCACCAGATTGGATAGTCTGACCTTTCTTAACATACCACTCAATGATTTTACCTTCGGTGATTCCTTCGCCAATATCTGGAAACTTGAATAAAAATCGCATTTTAACTCCTTATCAAAATTCGATTAATTTTTTCATTTCATAAAAAATCCGCTCCGGCCGGTGGAAATAGAAATGTTCACCTTTTGGCAGTGGTGGGATCGTATCGGCGCCGGACAATCGTCGTGGTGGCGCCTCTAAATTGAGGAAGGCGGTTTCGTTGGTAATAGCGGCGATTTCAGCTCCGACGCCAAAACTGGATGGTCCTTCAGTCACCGTCAGTACACGGCCGGTTTTACGGACTGATTCGCGGATCGTGTCTTTATCGATTGGATAGATCGTACGCAGATCAATCAATTCCACCGATATATTATCTTTTTTAGCCAGCATCAGCGACCGCTGGACTTCCCGTACCATCGCTCCAAAAGTAACTATTGTCAAATCTGATCCCGGTTGGAGTATTTTGGCTTTCCCGATCGGTATCGTAAATTTCTCCTCCGGTACCTCCTGCTTGATTGCCCGATAGATCTGTTTGGGTTCCATGAAAATGACCGGATCGTCAGTTTCGATGGCTGCGATCATCAGTCCTTTGGCATCATAGGGGGTTGATGGGATTACCGCCTTGATTCCCTGAATGTGGCCAAAAATAGCTTCCATACTCTCAGAATGGTGCTCCAACGCTTTGATATTGCCGCCGTAGGGCATTCGTATCACCATTTGTGAACCATATTTCCCCCGGGAACGGTTACGCATCCGTGCGACGTGTGACACGATCTGGTTGAAGCCCGGATACACGAATCCTGAGAATTGAATTTCAACCACCGGACGTAATCCAGCAGCACACATACCGACGGCAGTACCAATCAGTGCCGATTCGGCCAGTGGCGTATCAAATACGCGCTTTTCACCATGCGTTTTTTGCAGATTCTGAGTTACACGAAAAACGCCTCCCTCTACCCCCACATCCTCGCCAAATACCAGTACATCCGGATCATCCTTAAGTTGTATATCCAGGGCGTCGTTAATTGACTGGACCATATTCATTACTTTCATGATTGTGTCCTCTCCCAGTTCAGGAAGCGCTCAAATTCTGTTTGTTGTTGCTTAATACTTTCAGGTTGTTCGGCGTAGAGAAAGCGATACGCATCCTCAAGCTGATAAGCCGGTAATTTTTCATATTGGGCGAATTCGACATCGATTTCCTTTTTATAATCAGCGAGTAATTTTTCATCCTCTTTATCCGACCATAATTTTCTGGCGATCAGGTATTTACCCAATCGGGCAATCGGGTCGCGTTTTTTCCATTTGGCTTCTTCTTCGGCAGTTCGATATAGACTGGGATCATCCGAAGTTGTATGAGCTCCGGTACGATAAGTGACCGCCTCAACCAGAACGGGACCATTACCCTTCCGGGCATGGTCAGCAGCTTCCTGGAGTACCCTGCGCATGGCAAAATAATCATTGCCATCGACCTGAATCCCTTCAATTCCATAGGCAACCGACTTGACAGCCAGAGATCTGGAAGCTGTCTGTTTGGCAACCGGGACTGAAATCGCGTACTGGTTATTTTGAATGATAAAAACAACCGGCGCCTTCCAGACACCGGCAAAATTCAGTGCTTCGTGAAAATCACCCTGGGAGGTTCCGCCATCACCGACAAAGCCAAAAGCAACGCCGGCTTTTTCCTGGTACTGCATGGCAAAGCCAATTCCAACAGCATGTAATAATTGAGAAGCAATCGGTACGGCTGAAGGCAGAAAATTCTTGGCGCCGGAAAATAACGAACCTTCTTCATTGCCACCCCAGTACTGGAAAATATCTTTAAGGGATGCCCCTTTCAAAAGCCAGGCCGACATTTCACGGAAGGCAGGTATCAACCAGTCTTCCGGCTGCATCACATGACCGGTTGCTGTTCCAATTGCTTCCTGGCCCAGGTTAGGCGGGTAGGTGTACATCCGTCCCTGCCGCTGATAGGATACACACATCAGATCCGCGGTGCGGGCAAACTGCATAAATTTGTAAGCCTCAAAGATGTCATCTTCCTTGAGATCCGGGAACCAGTCAGGATTGATTATATTTCCTTCATTATCCATGACCTGGAATTGTTGATATTCCAGCGGATTATATTCCTGAAAGATCGATTTTGATTTACTTTTACTCATGAAAAATCCTTTGTTTTCCTGACATAAATTTTGTGCCTTGACCAAGTAGTAATATTATTTGAGGAAGAATATTCGTGATTGGTTACGAAAATGTCAAAAGCAGCAAGCAACCTATTGAATACTAATTTGATTGCATATGCAAATATACAACATAATTCACTAATGAGACCAGTTCTCATTTAATATTTCTATTAATTATGCTCATATGAAACTATGACATAATTTGTTTACAGGATTTAATAAATATAAATTAGTTCATGCTTTATTGGTTTAATATACTGACATTGGGCTGAATGGGTTCAAATTCCATAATAACAGTAGTGAAATAACAATAGATGGAAAACAGTAATTATATTTTCCATGTTTGCATAGCTAATATCACAATAGGTGGAAATGTTTTCCAGACTATCCTGCCGCGACTGACGTCAAGTCAGGCGGGAAGGGTGATATGAGTCCAAATTTTCCACTTATTGACTAGTTAGAGGCCCGAAAAACAAAAAATGCCAAAGATAGAAGAATTAGAAAGGAAAATTAGAGATTATATCAATTCCTCTAGACGACGGAGAAATATTCAAAAAAGAATCAATAATTGGTACAAATTATGTAGTAGTCTTGATACGCTTGGAGATACTCAATTATCAATAAGGTCTTTTAATCCCCAAGAGCAAATTGTTAAAAACTCAGATGGTAATAGCTATTTAATTATATATGGATTATTACAATCACTTTTTCTTCAACAAGATTCAGTAACTAGTATGGCAGAATCAGTTGGATTAAAGGTAGAATTACCCTCAGAATTGAAAAGGATCAGAAGAATCAGAAATGATTCATCTGGACATCCGACAAATAGAAATTTTGGAGAATATTTTTGTGTAATAAATCGGAATTCAATTAGTTCAATTGGATTTAGGTATTCGATATACGGGAATAAACAGAAAG
>CAYTPW010000031.1:0-30223 GCA_964439935.1 uncultured bacterium
AGTCGACCTGATTTCCGTGAGAGGTCGAATTAGTAAAATTTAGTTCAATAGTTGTCAGGCTCGTATCCAGAATTCTGATCCGGCAGTTATTGGCTGCGCGAGTAAAATTTGAATCCGGATCCAGATTTACATTATAGCGATAATAAATGACATCGAATTTATTCTGGTTGTCGGTCGGTATTTGTAATGATGGGTAATTTGCAGCTGATTCTGGCCGGGCTCGACTGCACAGCTGCTCTTTTTCATTAAGATTGCTGCTCATTACAACCGTGATTGAGCAAGTAAACACAAGCGCTTTTTTAATCATTATCACTGCCTTGGGTGTATTCGATTGACGTCATAATCCATGCTCACTAAATTTGATTATTACGATTTATATTATTGAAGTTGTGTAGATTACCTAAAGTAATGCACCGGCCATAATATCGGTATGTTTTCCTTGATCGATCACTACCTGGCCATTCACAATAACATATTCAATACCGGTGGGGTATTGGTGGGGATCAGCGAAAGTGGCGTTATCGATTACAGTGTCAGGATTAAAAATCGTGATATCGGCGAAATTATTCTTTACCAGGCTGCCGCGTTGCTTCAATTTCAGTTTTTCTGCTGGCATAGAGGTCATCATCCGTACAGCTTCCGGCAGGCTGAGTGTTTTCTGCTCACGGACATAGCGACCGAGCACACGGGGAAAAGCACCGTAGTAGCGGGGGTGAGGTTTGCCTCTATGGAGGATTCCATAAGGAGCCGAGGCTGAGCCATCCGAACCGATCATCACCTGGGGGGAATTCAGCACCAGCTTGAGATTCTCCTCGCTCATGGCAAATCCGACCACACCCACATCAAGCCGATCTTCGATCAACAGGTTTCGCACAAACTCCGCCGGTTCCATTTTTCGTTCTTTAGAACAGGTGAGAATATCGATCCCTTCCCAGATTTTATTCGCCTCTGTTTCACAGCCGCTGATCAAAACCCGGTCCCAACCGCCGATCCGCCGGGCACGGTCATTGGCGTAAGCCATGATTTTTAATGACTGCTGAGGATCCTTCAGTCGGGTAATCCTTTCATCGGTGTCGCCCTGGCGGGACCACTGGGGGGTGAAGCTGGTCAATCCGGTACCCCAGGCATCGTAGGGGTAGCGGTCAGCCTTAACCGGCAAATTCTGTGCTGCAGATTCTACGATTTCCAGAATCCGCGGTACTTTATTCCAATTATTTTTATTGCAGGCCTTCAGATGTGATATTTCAGTTGAAACGCCGGCTTCCCGGCAAATCGTCAATGCTTCCTCAATTGCTTCTATGACTGTATCGTCTTCGTTGCGCATATGGGTGGCATACAATCCACCATAACGGGCGACAACCTTTGACAGGGCAATTATTTCTGCTGTATCCGCATAACTTCCAGGGGCGTACTCCAGACCGGTACTAAGCCCCAGGCTGCCCATTTCCATCGATCGCTCCATCAATTTTTCCATATCACGCATTTGTTCAGGAATGGGGGGTATATCATTTTTGCCAACTACTGCTGCCCTGATATCGCCGTGGCCGGTGAGACTGGCATAATTGAATGTCAAACCCTTGTTTCTCAGGGCATTGAAAAAACCACCAATATCGGTCCAGTCGACTTCCACACCATACTCTTCCAACCATTCATCACTCAATTCCTGGCGGTCAGCTTCAGTCATCGGAAAAGGAGAAAAACCGCAATTACCACCAATCTCTGTTGTAATTCCCTGTCGAATCTTACTTTCGGCGCGGGGATTGGCAAGTAATTCAATATCAGTATGAGTGTGAATATCGATAAATCCGGGGGCAACCACATAACCTCTGGCATCGATGATCCGGTCGGCTGTGGCAGTTGCTAAATCGCCGATAGCTGTAATTTTACCAGCTGCAATTCCCAAATCAGTTTTAATCGCTGGATTGCCCAGACCGTCCAGTACCAGACCGTTACGGATTACCAGGTCGTATCTATTTTGCATAGAGTAGCCGACCATTAATCCGGCAGAAGCAATCGTTGTAGTTTTTATAAATTTACGTCGTGTAACTGGTCTGCTCATTACTGGTCTCTCATTTCTGTAACCGAATTTGTCAATCATTGCTAACCATCGAGATATGAATGTTCTACCACCTTATTATTTTTTGATTTTTCCAAGGTCGCAAAATAGCGCCGGGCTTCTTTCATCACCCGCGGTGAAAGCAATATGGTTGCTGTCATGGTCGGTATAGCCATTATTGCGTACATGCCGTCGACAAAATTTACCGCCATTTCGATCGATACCATTGCAGCAGCGATCAGAGTAAGGGTGTAGAAAATACGATAATATTTCTTCGCTTTTGACCCAAAGAGATAGCTGGTGCATTTACTGCCGTAATAGGAATAGCCGATCATTGTCGAAACAGCGAATATCAATACACACAGCATCAGGATATAGCGGCCCGTTTCACCCATTTCGGTAGTGAAGGCCATGGTAGTTAAAGTTACTCCGTTGGCTTCAGAGCTCTGCCAGGCCCCTGATGCCAGGATAACCAAACCTGTGATCGTGCAAACCACAATCGTATCGATAAAGGGTCCGATCATAGCCACCAGACCTTCCCGGATCGGCTCTTTGGTCTTAGCAGCGCCATGAGCCATTGCTTCGGTACCGATACCTGCTTCGTTGGAAAAGGCCGCCCGTTTAATCCCGATGATCATAATGGCGCCCAGGGAACCACCCAGTACAGCTTCACCGGTGAAAGCATCCCGGAAAATCAGCGCGAACAGACCGGGTATTTCCGGCAGGTTGGTTAGCAGTACATAAATACCGGCCGTCAGATAAATGAGCACCATGAACGGTACCATCCTTGAAGCAACATAGCCAATCCGCTTGATACCACCAAAAATAACGGTGGCTACACCGATCGCCATTGCAACACCAACCAAAAAATTTCCCAGGTAAGCATCACCGGCAAATATACCGGAATTGCGGAATACCTCATCACGGATGATCTGGGTCAACTGGTTGGCCTGGAACAGCACCAGGCAGCCGAATAAACCGGCAACACTGAAAATAACTGACAGGAATTTGAATTTTTTTCCCAATCCCTGTTCGATATAATACATCGGACCGCCCTGGATTACGCCCTGATCGTCTTTGCCGCGGTACATGATGGCCAGTGAACAGGTGAAGAATTTTGTGGCCATACCAACAATTGCACTGAGCCACATCCAGAACAGGGCGCCGGGACCACCAGTGGCAATCGCGATTGCCACCCCGCTAATATTTCCCATACCAACTGTGCTGGCCAGAGCTGAAGATAAGGCCTGGTAATGGGGTATCGCCCCTGGATCGTCTTTGGAATCGAATTTACCCAATAAGACATTGATACCATGGCGGAAATACCGGAAAGGAGTGAAGCGGCAGAACAGGGTAAAATACAGACCACCACCAAGCAGTAAAACGAGTAGCGGCATGCCCCACATGAATCCGGAGAAGCCGGCTAACAGATTATCGAGGAAGGTATAAAATGCTGAATTTGTTTCCATATTGAATTATAATCGTGTTGGGTTTAACCGGCGCTGAATAGAGCTTCGCAGTAACTGGCTCTGTAGCTAATTTTACCGGTGGTTTTATTCATGAAATGCGGGAAAAAACTATGAACATCAGACGAACAATCATAGTATTCTTATTGTTAATCAACAATTATTTTTAATCCGTGGAATAATAACCTGTGTTTTAGCATGTTTCAAACCTGAGCTATAAGGAGAAAAAATGGAAATGACCTTAACCACACCTGCAATGTTGTTCCCGGCAATCTCATTATTGCTATTGGCCTACACCAATCGTTTCCTGGCAATCGCCGGGCTGGTTCGCAATTTATATGATCGCTACCAGACCAAGCCGGAGCAGAAAATTCAGGCTCAGATCGATAACCTGCGCTATCGGCTGGGACTGATCCGCAATATGCAGGCTTTCGGTATTTCCAGCCTGCTGCTCTGTGTACTGTGCATGTTTGTGCTTTTTCTTGGAATGATCGAGCTCGGGCAGGCTATCTTTGCACTCAGTCTGCTCCTGATGTTGATCTCACTGGGAATGTCGCTACGGGAGATCCAGGTTTCCAATCGTGCTTTGCGTTTCCAGCTGGAGGACCTGGAGGAAAAAATCAAATGAGTGAGTGGACAGCAACAGAGCTTGAGATTGTTGAGATAATCGACCGCGAGACCAGGGCCTGGGAAACCCAGGATGTAGACCTGCTGATGATGGTCTGGCACCCGGACATGGTCTGGCCCTGGCCACCGCATGCCAAGGCTCACGATCCTACGGAGTGGGTTCTGGAATGGGGCCGTTACGATTACGACCGCTGGAAGAACGGTTGGCAGGAATTATTTGATACTCACAGATTGGTGCATAATAATCGTAAGATTGTCAAGATCACTATCTCGAAGGAAGGGGATGGTGCACTGGCGGTAGTGGATGTGGATACCCTCTGGCGTGACCAAGCTGGTAATGATTTCCACTGGCTGGGCCGGGCAGGGAAGGTGTATACTAAGATCAGAGACGAATGGAAGCTAATTGCCCATACCGGGCTGCTGGAATATTGAGCCTGGGGCAAAGAGCCGGGAGCTTGCAGCTAGAGAGTGTGACATTAAATTCGACAAGAAATAACTACCTCCCTAATTTTGTTCACAATTTAGGTGTGTTTTGTATGTCTTTACGTATGGAGTAGAAGGTTTACCCTGGAAATTTCTTGGTCTTTTTGTTGTTATTTTATAGGCTTAAGGTTGGCGTGGGCGATCCATTTCCAACCGCTATCAGTCTTTAAGAAGACACTCATCCGAGGAGCTGGCTCCTTAGAAAGCCGCTTTCCATCGATCGTCTCTTCAACAGAAACAAAATAAGTGGCGACAATAACTGGGCCGTCCTGAGTTACTTTAATATCAGTCAGGGAGTATTCACCGAGCTTCAGACCCTTGATCAGTTCAATTTCTTGTTCGTAATCACTGGCACCATACTGGTGTACCGACTGAAAACCCTTGGAAATTGTTTTTTCGATCGCTTCCATATCGGATTTTTCCATATCTGACCATAATTGGAACAAGAGTTTTTCGCCCAGACTTTTTTCTGTTGCAGCTTCCTGATCTGCCAGGACAATCTGGTTGGCAAAAAATGCAGTTAATATTAATATTAGAATCAATTTCAACGCTTTCATATTTGCTTCCTTTCTACGGTTTGCTGAAGTATAATTAATATTTATGAAGTGTTTCCAACTGAGTTTTCGCCCGGAAACAGAAAAGAGTAAAAAGCAACAGGGCGTGGTTCCCACATCCGGTTATTGTGGCGAAGTTTACAGTACTGGCTGGGGTGGGGGCAAGACGAATTTCACTAACTATATTTATAAGATTATGTCATTTCGAAATGAATCCCGGTTCACCGGGATGATTGAGAAATCTACCTGACTCGGATTGTACTAATAACAGTAAAGTAGATTTCACTGCGTTCGAAATGACAATATGGATGTCAGGTAATAATAAAATTGTAGAATTGATTCAGCCGGTCAGGAGGAGGGAGAAGAACTTTCTTTCAACCAGGTCAACGCTTCATCATAATCATGGAAAACCCGGACAATGCTGGGGGTTTTGAACTCGATCGATTTTTCATACATTCTGGCCAGACCAAAAAGAAAATCTTTAACGGCTACCAGAGCCGTCTTTTTATTGCCTTCCATACCCCAGTTACCTGATACAAAATCCGCCAGGTTTTTTATTTGACTAGTTGATATATCGGATATCTCTGCTTCCCTGGCATCCCACAGAGATCGAGGCAAATCATACAGACCTGCGTCGCCGTAGATTTCCTTCAATTTACTTATAATCTCATCAATTGTTATTTTACCGGTTATTGTTGTAATCCGTATCTGATTAGCTTCATCGATTGTTGTTTCAAATGTCATCGCAATTCTCTTTTATTGTGGGAACAAAAGAGAGTATAAAGGTGTAGGGCGCGGTTCCCACGTCCGGTAAATGTAGCAAAGTTTACAGTATAGAAAGGGGTGGGGGCAAGGCGAATTTAGCTAACTATATCTAAGATATTGTCATTTCGAAATGAATCCCGGTTCACCGGGATGATTGAGAAATCTGCTTATTCCGGGTTGTGCTAATAGCTGGAAAGTAGATTTATCACTGCGTTCGATATAACATTATAAGTATCCGTTTTGCTGATGCTCTATATATTACTATTGACTGCAAAGGTGGGCGAATTAGAACCACGACGAACCGATTTGGACCACATCAATAATCAGTGTTACTTGTTCGTTATTCTTTTAGACTGGTACTGCCAAATCAATTTTTAGAATCAATCAGATGAATGTTATTATCCTTTAAAACAATGTGTGGATTACTGTACCCTTATGGATTACTAATTTAACGCCCGTTAAAGCATCTATATCATCCAAAGGATTATTTTCTACGACCAATATGTCAGCGAATTTACCTTTTTCAAGTGTTCCCAATTTGTCTTCAATGTTACAGACATGAGCAGCGTTTTTTGTCCCGGCAACAATTATTTGCATAAGAGACATTCCTGCTTCTGCCATCAATCTGATTTCACTGATTGGCATCCCTAAATCAAAATCAATAGTATAGCCACCGTAATCAGTACCAAGTGCTACTTTACCACCGGTATTCACAAACCGGCGCAAATTATTCGATGCAATTGTATTCCAGTTAAGCGAAAACTCTTCACTCACGCCCTCCCATAATTCTATTGTTGGTACCCAATAGATCTCTTTTTCAATCATCTGTGTTATCAGACTGTCAGGCAAATAGTTAATTACCATATGGGCAACATCGTCGACACCTGCCCTGATAGCCATATCAAGATGTTTCGACCGACTGATGTGTGCTGATACCGGTACTCCATTTTCATGAGCAGTATTTACGATGGCTGTAATTTCCTCCTGAGATAACATGGGCCAGGTTCGTTGCTGTAGATTGTCCTCGATCGCGATTTTTATCAGATCGGCCCCTAAATCAATTAGCTCTTGAACTTTGATACGGGCGTCATTTGGCGAAACGACGCCATAATTGCCATAACCTCCGATCGTGGTTACCAAAGGACCAGCAGTCAACAGCAATGCGTTATTTGGATTGGCGTTATAATAATTACGGTTGGAAAATAATTGTTCGTAAGAAATTGATCCAAAGTAACCTAGATCGCGGATTGTCGTAACGCCAGCCTTCGCCCAGGATTTTAGATCATTGGTGTTCAAATAACTGTGAACATGGGTATTGAAAAAGCCGGGTAGAATTGTTCCCCCTTCAAGATCAATAATCTCTGCATTGTCGGGAACCACGATTTCGGTACTTTGACCAACTTCTTCTATATATTCGGCTCGAACAATTATCACGGCATCTGTTAATGGCTCCGAACCGGAACCATCGATTAGGTTTCCGTTGATGAGAGCTATAACTTGATCATCCTCAATCCAGACATCCTCGGCTTTTGAGCATCCGGCTAAAGAAAGATAGAAAAGGATGTTTATCCAAAGAACAACAGTGCCAAGCGACCAGCTATTATTTTTCACCATCAGAGCTCCTAAATGTTAGCTCGGCATATAATATACGCCTGACAGGAAATTTAATTCATGTTATTAATCAACAATCGCAGGGCCGAGTAGGGCAGGGCATCGAAAATCTCTTCGATCGATTTTGTGTAGTTAACCTTGGGACTTAATAAGGCATTTTTGATCATAAAGGTATTATAATCGAGATCCTTGGCGCCGTGGTAAGTTGCCAGCACACAGCCAGTTGCACTTAATCCGCACAGGAATAAAGTATTTACATCTTTCTTTTTTAGGATTTTTTGCAGATCAGTCTTTTTAAATCCGTTAGCATAATTTTTTATCACCATTGGATCATCAGCTGATACTGGTACCGATTCGGTAAATTTAAATTCCTCAGTTCCTTCCGCCGGACCGTAATCAGGATCGGTATTGTAGACCAGAATTATCGGTAGTTCTGCATCACGGAATATTTTGATACTGGCATTGATATATTGAAATACCCGTTCCTGATCCTCTTGTGACATCCAATCCAAATATAGATTTTGAATATCCATTACTATTAGGGCTGGTTTCATTGGTTCAGATTTATCAGCGGCTGAAGTGATCCCTGTTGCAAATAGCAGGATCAATATGATGGAAAGATTACGCATTTAATACTCCTTGTCTGGTTATTAAGATAATCGTTACATAGATGAATATGGAAATTCGATTAACCTCTGTTGCCTAATCAGACAAAAGTCATACAAAAAAGTTGCCCGACGTTTATCCTGATGTCGAAATGTATATTACCCTGAGTATTCCACTTTCAATATTTGGATATCACTGATCAACAATCTTAATGCAATATTAAATCAGCTGTAGCCGAAAAAAACTTATTTCAGTATTATTTTCGCCTCACATCTTTTTAAACAATTCTTGAGCTTTAATTCTGATATAGGCCTGGTTTGGATTATTGAGCGCGTTGAAATTTGCGGCTCTTTCGAAAAATTCCTTGGCTTTTACGGTGTTACCGTTGCCCTGATAAGCTAATGCCAATCTGAAAAGATTATATGGATTCTGCTGGTTCGCCTGCTGCAGCTCTTCAATTGCCTTGATGTAATCTTGCATATCAAGGGCAATCATTCCCGTCAATTGGTGGGCAAGGCGAGTCTGATTTGGATTATTAATAGCCTGGACTTGATTATGAAATTCTTCAGCTGTGGCTTGTGCACCGGTGAAATCATGTTTCTTCAGCAATACGCGAGCGACATTAAAAAGATTTCCACGTCTATTATTATCCTTCACTTCATCTGAAAGATCGGATTCGATAACAATTTTCAGTGCCAGTTCATATTTTGCAAATGCTTCATCGATTTTTCCTGCCTCCAATAATATATTGCCAATAACAACCAGACTTCCAGCCATTGCAGCTGCATCATTAATCTCTTTATTTGAGGCATATTGCTTATCCATTTCCGCAATTGCTGCTTCCAGATTTCCTTCATCGATATAAGACACAGCCATAGTAAAATACGCTGCTCGCCGCTCACCATCATTACGAGCTGATCCGTGCAGTTTTTGAAGCTGATTTCTGGCTTCCGCGTGTTGCCCCTTAAAATTGTAATTTGTGGCAATACCGATATGCGATGCAACAAAATGAGGATTCAGTGATAATGCTTTTTTGTATTGTTCGATAGAATCATCATATTTACCAATTTTCATGAGCAGTTCGGCATATGAGTCATAGGGATTCGGATCATCAGGTATCAGGGAGATATATTTCTTGAAGGCTTTCTCGGCATCGTCATATTTTGCCAAAAACCGGTAAGCATATCCAAGCTGGTTATACGGTTGAGAGTAATCCGGAGCAAGTTTAGTTGCTTTATTGTACTCTTCAATTGCTTGTTCCCATTCCTGCTGACCAAAGTAATTAGTACCTAATAAATTGTGCGCCCGCTCATCATTTGGGTGAATATCAACTAATTTTTGAAAATATTCACGCTGTTTCAGCGGATAACCATTTACTGCTGCTTGGACTCCCAGAATCCATAAGCGTTCTCCTTCAGAAACTTTGTCGGAAAGAGCTACAGCCTTGTCGAATTTCTCAAAAAATTCCTTGGCGCTTGGCACCACAAATGAGAGGTTTAGATATCCCAACGCAAAATTATTATCGGCAGCAACTGCTTGTTCAAAGTACTGTATGGATTCTTGGTTCTGCAGCTTATCGGTTAAATTGCGTCCTTGTATATATAACTTCAGTGCCTCTTCGGATGACGTAGTGATAGGCATTTCACCGTCATTGGAGAGTGTACCACCAAACAATACTAACAATAGTATACTAGTGATAATTATTGGTAAAGAAAATGTTGAAATTCGGCTCTTCATGACAATCCCCTAGTTAATGGCAAAATTTAAACTTGGTAGTCTTTGAAAACCAATAATACCTGGGATTATACCTTTTGAATACAAATTAACAAAACTCGCTTGCCACCATAGAACCGGTGACATCAATAATCTATCTGGTACTACCTGCTATTCTTCCTGTGTTTCATGACGCTTTTAATGAATTTTCCAAATTGTTTATCTTTTTGTCTTTTCTCCAAATATGACATTTCATTGTACACAGATTCTTTTTGTATCTTTAAATAATTATTATATCTTTCTTCAGACAACTGACCGTTTTCCACAGCATTTAAAATTGCACAACCGTTTTCGTTAACATGAGAACAATCGTTAAATCGACATTCGGCTGTTAGCACCGTTATTTCTGCAAACGTTTCATCCAGCCCTGAATTAACCGAAAAATTACCAAGCTCGCGCATTCCGGGAGTGTCAATTACCATTGCACCGCTATCAAGCTGTATCATTTGACGGTAGGTGGTGGCATGTCTGCCTTTTCCATCTTTTTCTCGAACTGCTTTGGTTGAAAATTTAGTTTTACCAATCAGTTTGTTAATCAAAGTCGTCTTACCAACACCGGATGATCCCAGCAGGCAATATGTTTGCCCTGATTTCAGGAGACTTCTTATATTTTTTAAACCTGATTCATTTATATTGTTAAATAGCAGGACCAGCAGATCCGGCATAATTTTCTTTATTTCGCTGACTTTGCTGACAACATTTTCTTCAGATAGCAGATCACTTTTACTCAGTAAAACGATTGGTTGAATATTGCTTTCGGTAACCATGACCAGGTAGCGCTCGAGACGTCTGAGATTAAAATTATCGTCCACCGACTGCATGATCAAAGCCGTATCAATATTGGCAGCAATTAATTGAAAATCAATTTTCTTCCCCGGTGTTTTCCTTCTGAGAAGGGATTTTCTCGGCAAAATTTCATGAATTATTGAAAAAGATTGTTCATCATAAAAATTTACCAGGACCCAATCCCCAACAGTAGGATATTCAGCAGGTGAAGCTGCTGCATATAACAGTTTTCCCACTGCTTCAGCAGGGATATTTTTTTCACCATTACTGACGGTATAACTGTCTTTGTGAACCCCAATCACTCTAACAATATTAAAATTGGCTAATCTATCTGGATCAACCTGATCTATGAACCATTTATTAAAACCAAGTTTGATTAGATTATCTGAAACAGTACTCATTGATGGTCTTTAACACGCAATATTATGTGTTTTGTTGATAAAATATTTAGCCTACCGTTTTATTTGTTTTACGGTTTGATTGACTTGCTTCCACAAGCCGGATAAATGATTCAACTGTCAGTTTTGCAATGGTCGAACCGATTAATTCTAATGGCAGATCCTCCAACTTGCGGAAACGAACGCAAGATTTACCCATATCGAACCGTTTTCCGGTTGCCAGGTAAGCCTGCTCAAATTCCTGCCGGCTGGTCGAAGAAGCATATACACCAGTCAGATAGATCGCCATATGATTCTTCTGGGAAGCCAAGGCGGCATACATCAATGGTTGTTTGTTATAGGTGTCAGGGTAGGTGTCCAGTGGGACCTGATAAGTGATCATGCCCCAGTTCATTACCTCTTCGAATCCTACAGGTAAGTTATCCAGAATCACTTTGCGGACTGCTTTGATAGCGCTGAGTCTCTCTTCCGGCAGTGATTCAAAGTATTCCGTTACTGTTTTTGCATCTGAACGCATCAAATGCTCCTTATGAATTTTGCCCGTCCAAGTGGGATATACTGACTATTTAGTATCCGAATTATCCATTTTATGCAAATAGCCAAATAGTTATATCGATTAAAATATGTCGCTTTGCCTCAATAATATCGATTTATTAGATCTTTATATATATTTTTTTGCGATCCAACCAGTATAAGACCAACCACCACATCATGATATGGGAGATAGCAAATAAAAACGAACCATTCAGATCTCCGGCCAACGGAACGAATACTGTTTTGTACAGGTAGGTATAGGCATTCACGGTTTCTTCATTCAATGTAAATTTGACTCGCACGATTGTTTTAACCCACAGACCGGAAGCAGCGAAAACGAAGATCGAATTTGATCCGAATATCACAAATGGCCAGGCCAGCTTTTTATAACCTTTAATGTCGATCACCCAGATACACAGGGTCAGGAAAAGAGTTGCCAATCCGCCGGTGAACAGAACGTAGGAGCTGGTCCAGATCGGCTTATTGATCGGAAAATGCAATCCCCAGATCCAACCGGCTATAACCAGGGCTCCACCGACTATTAACAATCGTTTAAGATTATCTTTTTGGTTCGTTGCCGATTGGATGAGACTACCAATCTGATATCCAAGCATTGCCGTTACAATCGCTGGCAGGGTGCTGAAGAGTCCTTCCGGGTCAAAAGCGACACGGTTGCCGGCCGAGTCGCGATATCCGTGGTATACATGGTTATCACCTAAAATTGCCAGATCGAATTTATTGGCAAAATTATTAACCAGGCTGAAGGGCTCAGGGCTGGAACCGCCTATCCACATGATTAACCAGTAGAATATCAGTATGCCACCGCCGACATACCATTGCTTTTTTTGCGGTAGCCAGAGGCAGAGTAGTGCTGCAATACCATAAGCAATAGCAATTCTTTGCAGGACGCCCATTATTCGAAAATTGGAATAATCCCAGTCCTGCCGAATGAATGGAAAAGCGTTTAGCAGTAATCCGATCATAAAGATCGTTACCATCCGGCCAATTATTTTCCTGGCAGCTGGTTTGGTAAGCTGATAATCAAATTTCTTAAAGGAAAAAGCCATCGCTACACCGACAATAAACAGGAAAAATGGAAATACAAGATCGGTAGGTGTACAACCAGACCAGGGGGCATGGCGCAAAGGAGCGTAAACATGACTCCAGCTACCAGGTGTATTCACCAGAATCATCAGAGCAATGGTGAGCCCCCGAAAAGCGTCCAGGGAGATGAATCTCTTAGGATTATCGATCATTACTTGCTCCATTTCGTTTCTTGCCAAATTCCGGATCGATCGGCAGGAATTTGATCATCAGCAATCCAGGTATCGTACAGATTAGAACCCAGATGAAGAAATGCTGGTAACCGATCAATTCCTGAAGCCAGCCACTGAACATACCCGGTATCATCATACCCAGGGCCATGAAACCGGTGCAGATGGCGTAGTGAGCTGTTTTGTGCTTTCCTTCAGCCACAGTAATCATGAACAACATATAGGCGGTAAAGCCGAAACCATAGCCAAATTGTTCCACGGCAACACAGGAGGCTATCAGAGTAAAACTGTCTGGTTGCAGGTAGGACAGGTATACGTAAACCACATCCGGCAGTTTCATCGCCAGAGCCATCCATAGTATCCAGTATTTCAGTCCTTGGCGTGCGGCGACAAAACCCCCAAGGATTCCCCCCAGAGTGAGAGCGATTGCTCCCATAGTACCGTATATAAAACCATACTGTCCGGTGGTCAGAGCCATTCCACCCGCCTCAAATGTATCGAGCATGAACAGGGGTGCAATTTTGACTAGTTGTGCTTCACCGAAACGGTAAATCAGGATAAATGTGATCGATAGAATAATACGTTCCTTGGTAAAGAATTTTTTAAAAGTAAGAATAAAATTACTGACTAACTGATTAATATCAGTCTTCTGATGGTCCAGGTCCAGGTTGGGATGAGGTAACATAAATTTATGATAACTGAAGAAAATCACAAACATTCCGGCCATTATGAAAAATGTGATCAGCCATGCCAGGGGGATATTTCCAGCGCGAGCATTGAATTGGGCTTCGGATACTGTTTTCAATTTTGAATCAATTTGAATAACTGCCATCACTGGTATATTCCAGTTAGTACTGTTGAAAACGATCCGTTCACCCTCAATACACGCGATACTTTTATCACCTGAGTCGCGACCGAAATTGACGACAATTTCTTGGTCTTCAGCTGGCTGATTGGCTAAGCTGACATTGACGATACCGATATTCCCAAATTCATCTGATTCAACGCTGATTTCCTCACCGAAGTTAGCTTTAAGAAATACTTCAAGTTTTTCAACCAATACGTCAAGCTTTTCAACTAATTGGTTAAAAAGGTAATACTTTATTTTGCCCCACCAGGAAAGTGGAGTGGTTTCCATGGGAATAACTTTACCTGCAGTCTGTCCATGTTCAATATTCCATTGTTTAGCATAATATATTGCTGAATCGATTTCAGATTTATTTTGCCTTTCAGTGGAGATATACAGGGTATCCGGCTCACATATAATCCTTTGATCCTCCCCGGAATTCGAAACCGATTCAACTGTTGAACTTTTTATCGAATTATCTAGCACTGCCGATCCGGTGAAAACGGTCGTATTTACTGTTTCCAGGCCTGTAGTGCTTTCGATATAACCGGCAAACATTATCAGAACACCCTGAGCAAAGATGATGGATATCCGGTAAAATGTACTGCGGATACCTACAAACCAGGCTTGGTCATGCTTTGATAGACCCAGCATATAGAAACCGTCAGCGGCGATATCATGGGTGGCCGAACTGAATGCCAGCAACCAGAAAAATCCCAAAGTCAGCTTGAAAAAATTAGGCATCGGGATTGTCAGAGCAACTCCTCCGAGGCCTGCGCCGATCAGTACTTGCATGATAATTATCCAATAGCGCTTGGTCTTGATTATGTCGACAATCGGACTCCATAAAGGTTTAACTACCCAGGGCAAATAGAGCCAACTGGTATACAAAGCAATAGATGTATTTGATATTCCCATCCGTTTATACAATACAACTGATAACAACATGACCACGGCATAAGGGATACCCTCAGCAAAATAAAGCGAAGGAATCCAGAACCAGGGGGAGCGCTTGGTTTTCAGCTGGGAAGCAGGTGCATTATTCATATCGTTTCCTATTTCAGTCATAAATCGTTACCAGGCGACTGCCCGGGTAGTAGTGGTCAAGTATATCGCTAGTTTGAAATCCAGCTAAGGCCATTCCCAGGGCGCCGATCTGGCATAAACCAGCACCGTGGCCCCAACCGGCCCCCCGTAGTATAAATTTCCCCGGTAAATTGTCGATGTTTTCCGACATTTTAATATAAAAGGCTGAACTGTATAAAAAACTGGGATGTAAAACTTGCCTGATCCGGTACTCCGATTCAATCATGACCTGTTGTTGCTCACCGAGGGAATCGAAATAATCGATTTGCAGTTTATTAATCCGGCCTGAACCTCCCCGGTTCTTAGGAATAATATTTACAATTTTATCTGCATGAATATCAAGCTTGCTGTTAAGTAATTCGGTTAGCTCCAGTTGGCTGTACTCAAATTCCCAGCGAAAATATTCACCTGCATCATCTACACTGCCAATATATTTTATCAGATCATTCTCAGGTACAAAATGAGGACTGCAGAAACTGTGTGGCTGTGATTCCACCCATTGGCGCAGATTATTATCCTCCGAAAGCGGTAGCCCTTCCCACCTAAATTTATCAGGGGCATCAAATTTATTTTGCATGTAGGGCAGGGGGGGGCCATCCCATAGAATTTCAAACTGTTCCATCATGCCGCCGCAGGATTTCGAATAGCGGGCATCACAAATCTTATCAGCATGCATTAGAACCTGGCCCCGCGATGAGGTAGCTCCAGCAATTGCCTGTGGAGTTAGATAGGCGGTACCATGATAGCGTTGACAGCAATCATCGTTACAGACATCGAAACCCAGGTGTCGGTGTTTCTGCTCAACATTAGCCAGCATCCAGGCACGGGCAACGATGGTTTGAGCTTCAATCAAAGCGGGAGGACATTCAGCACTCATTTCAGAAGTAGCGACGCACATCAGGTACGGTTCGATCGGCAGCTCATTGATCAGCAGAATACGTCCATCCAGCGACCGCAGTTCCAAATCACCAGTCAGGTTAACAGCGATCGCTTTTTTCCAGTGAAATTCCCGACCGGCAATTACATCATGGACGACAAGAGTTCGGTCGATATCAGCTGATTTGGAACATTTGATAGTAATCGATTCGGACGATTTATCACCGATACTCAGCTGATTTCCGGTGGCCACTATCTCCAGTTTACTAGTCCCAATATCTGTGATAGGAGCGCTTACCGTATAATTCTCTTGATCGTTGAAATCAATTATGACCGATCCAAGTTTATCTTCGGGTAAAATTATTCCAACCCGAATCAACGGTTCCTTGGATGGAATCAGGTCGGGAACAAGCATGCTAATTCAACCGACGGTAAGCCAGATAAGCATCGATGCCAGCTCCAAGTGCCGGTGCTTCACGCAATGCTGAGCTTATTATCAGGTCAGGATTAAATTGACCATCCTGTAAATAATGATCCTGGAAAGTCTGATTTTCATAACTGAATAAAACAAGATCGGTCAGGTTGACCAGTAATGGTTGCCAGAGGTGTTCGGTTGGTTTGGATTTCTCAAGTAGATCACCCAGGCGCTGACCGATGATGATTCGTTCCAACAATGTACCCGTAAAATGATGATCAATTTCCAATCCCTCGCGGCTTGGATTTACGAAAGAGAAATCATTTTTCCAGCCTGAAAATATTGTCCGCATTCGTTCAAAGATCAACTGGGCAATGTAAATACTGATATCTTGAAATGTCTGGACAGCTTCGGGTTCATGATTAACCGCTCGATCAAGCAGCTGATCGGGAAAAACATCCTTTTTATTAAGTTCCTTGACCGGTATTCCGGAGTATTCGCTGTAAATTGACTGAATTCCCCCAGCTGAGGCATAACGCTCAAGCGAGATACCCTTATCATTCTTTAATTCCCAGCTTTTCGCCAGCCAATCCTTGGTCTTGTCAAAGGGAATCAGTGTCCCATCGATTTTCAGAGCGTCAGCTGTACCGGTGCCACCACCTAGGTAATAAGCTGATTCCACGCCGCGAAAGCTACCATTTTGGGAGTATTCTTCGCCAATTCCACAATAGTCCGCATCGCTGCCAATGCGTTGGATTGGTCCTGCTAATTTAACATCCATTTGTTGTAGCTGGGATTCCACTATTGAGCAGTATTCCGGTATGCGGGGTCCGTTCAATAAAACAGCTATTCCCCGTTGATCAAGCATTTTCAGCCCTGGCATACCCAGACCAACCAGAATTAGTTGATTGGGGTGTTGATCCGATATGGCTTTTACAACGTCAACACAAGCCTGTGTATAAACCTGAGATTGGCTTTTTTCTTCATCGGTTGGTATTACAATCCCTGAATTGAAATCGCGTAATTGCTGTTTGATATTAACCGATTGAAAATCTGGTTGAAAAGTGCTGGAAGCGCGGTAATCCTGCTGAAAATTGATAGCACCCAGTGTGAAGCTCAGATTAGCGGGATCTACATCGATGGTCCAGCCGCTGATTTTGGTAGCACCACCATCGAGTCCAACCAAAAGAAAATTATCCATTCGCTATCTGCGCTGATTTTGGTCTTTACGCCTTGTTAAGGCTTCCAGGCGCATCCAGTCCTTGGCTTCGTCATTGCGATCTATTGTGGCTTGGTCGATACTATGATCGGTACCACCGGAATGACGTATCACTTCATAAATGGGTTCAACGATCCGCCCGACTTTATATTTTTCAGAGATACGCAGAACCATATCATAGTCTTCGCCGTAATTACGCGAATAGGGATCATCATTGATCCCGAAATAACCCATTGATTTAATTACCTGGATTGGAATTACACGCGGAGCTCCCGCCCCATTGATCCTCAGCAGGTTATTACGGCCATTTTCTTCAGTCCATTCGGAGTGGGTTACTACCGGAATATCTTTCATGCGAACCAGTTTTCCCGTTTTCTTTTTTTCCCAAACTTCATATGAACCGATTACCATGCCAACCTGCTCATCCTTTTCAAACTCAGCGATAATCTTTTCTACAGCGTCCGGTTTCAGACGATCATCAGAATCAAGCTGGACATAATATTTACCCCGGGCATGGCGGACACCCATGTTCAGGCAAAACCCGATATTGTTGATATCAATCACGACCAGTTGAACATCTGGTTTTTCCGGATCAAAACAATCACCGTCTTTCTGGTAGCGTTTAACTTCTGTAATCGTCGGATCTTCCTCGCCACCATTGACCACGATAATAACCTCAATATCCTTAACGGTCTGTTCCTGTACGCTGGTTATTGCTGTCGCCATGAATTCCGGCCGGTTGTTAACAGGAATGATCACCGATGCTACCAGTGGACTTTCATTTTCATCATCAGGCCTTTTCAAATATCCGATACCCGGCTCCAGGTAACTGTGAATTCTCTTCAGGTGTTCTGTCACTACTGCTTCGGCTTCCAGCTGAACCTCTTTTCCAGCCAGCAGATAATCGAAAACATTGGTTTCTTTTCCAGCAGCAATTATCCGGTAGAGTGCTCCACTAAATTTATTTGATAAACGAATCACTGAATAGTTTTCACTGATTTTCAGCCTAATATCGTAGAGAGTGTTATAATCCAGTGATTCATCAAAACCATACACATAATCAAGAACATCCCGAGCGAATAAAAAGACTTTTCCATAATCCTGATTGTCACGTAGCCTTCCAGGGTGATGATGCAGCAGATTGATATCCCTGATTTTTTCACCGTCATGTAATTCATATTCGGCATAGATCATTCCGGCATCCTGATTACGGTGGGCTGCCAGCAGAAACATATCCAGACAGGCGTTTTTAAGAATGACTGGGTTTGCCTGATTATCAATATACAGGAAATAATCCGCATCCAGCTCATCAAGGGCCTGGTTCAATTGGTAAGACAGGTTGCCTTCCTCGAAAGGGATTACCCGGACAGAACTGCTGTAATCAGCCGGTAATTCGATTGAATTCTTACCAGCCAGAGCAACAACGGCATAGAAAGCATTTGTCTGGGTAAAAACAGATTCAAGCGTCTGCTTAAAAATCTCCTCGGTCTGGCTGTTTTTGTCCGGAAGATGAAGGATAAGGGCTGTATCCATTTTTTATCCTGTTGTATTTCTTTATTTAGGTTTAATAACGAAGTTCTATATTACGGATATTGGATCGATAATGTCAGTTACCATTTTTGCTATAATTGAACGAATTTCCAGCTTAACCACAAGGACTTTTTAAATGTTTAGACATTCAAACTGGGTGATCTTCATTTCATTGACCGTTAACTGCTATCAGGGTGCAACGGTTGATACTTTGACTACCTACAGTCATGTTATGGGACGAAACCTCACAGCATTGGCGGTTCTGCCTGACAGCTATGCTGAATCAAATGAATCATATCCGGTGGTTTATATACTTCATGGATACGGAGGCGGACCATTTGATTGGATCAATCATATGGATTTGCGACCGCTGGCGGATCGCTACCAGCAGATATTAGTCTGTCCTGATGGGGATGAAAACAGCTGGTATCTGGACAGTCCCTTGGTTCAGGACAGTCAATATGCAACCTACGTGGGTCGGGAACTGGTACGATGGATTGATGATCATTATCAGACGTTCGCTACCAGCAGCGGTCGGGCTGTGACCGGTTTGAGCATGGGCGGGCATGGTGCGTTATACTTAACAGTATTAAATCCTGATAATTATTGTGCCAGTGCTTCAATGAGTGGTGGTGTTGACTTGACGTACTCCACCAAACGTTGGGAAATAGCAGAAAAATTAGGCAGTTACGAGGAGTATCCGGAGCGCTGGAATACAAATTCAATCATGAAGCTGGCAGACAAATTTTCTGTTATCGAAAGCAAACTTTTGATTGACTGTGGAATTGATGACATATTTATTGAAATAAATCGTGAATTGCATCAGAAACTAAAGCGAAATGGTATCAAACATAAGTATATTGAAAAACCAGGAACCCATTCCTGGGACTACTGGACTAACGCTCTACCAGAACATCTTAGTTTTTTCGATTCAGTATTTTCTGAGTTAAAACCGGAAATTTCCAATGGCCCGCAAAATCAATATCTGTCAGGATTGATGGAGACAGCAATAGCAGATTCCGCCTGGCCCGGCGGCGTATTGCTGGCCTATCAAAATGATCAAATATTGGTGCACGAAGCATTTGGTTTCCACACCTACGCCAGGGAAAAGCCGGTCAGAACCACGGATATTTTCGATTTGGCATCAATTACCAAAGTAATCGCCACTACTTCGGCGGCTATGAAACTATATGATCAGGAATTACTGGACTTGAATGCCAAAGTCGTTTCGATCCTGCCTGAATTTCGTGGTGAGCATTGGTGGGGGGACCGTCATAAGGTAAAAGTCAGGATCAAACATTTGCTGACCCACACTTCCGGGCTGCCGCCATTTAAGCAATATTATAAAATTGAAGGTAGTATAGAAGCTCGCCTTGATAGTATTTATAATACCGGTCTCGAGCAGAAACCGAGATATGAAACAGTCTATTCCGACATTGGAATAATACTGTTGGGTAAGATAATAGAACGCCTGACTGGAAATTCATTGAATGATTATGTTTCGGAAGCAATATTTCAACCATTAGGAATGATTTCCACTGATTATTTGCCGGCCAAATCAAATTTGTATCGTATCGTACCAACAGAAATTGATCCCGATGGGAATTTAATTCATGGTTACGTGCACGATGAGAATGCCTACAGTCTGGGTGGTGTAGCAGGCCATGCTGGATTATTCTCAACCGCTGGTGACCTGGCTGTTTTTGCCAGGATGATGCTCAACGGTGGTGTAATGAATGGTCAAAGGATTTTCCAGGAAGAAACAGTGGACTTATTCACTCGGCGGGCAGAAATTGTCTCAGGCAGCTCCCGCTGTCTCGGATGGGATAGTCCCGGCGGACGCGCCTCCGGAGGCGTGTTTATCAGTGACGATGCATTTGGGCATACGGGATATACGGGTACTTCCTTATGGATCGACCGGGAAAATTCAATTGTAGTAATTTTACTGACTAATGCTGTCCATCCAAACCGATCCTGGAAATCGCCGAAATATTATGACTGGCGACAACGGATTCATTCGGCTGTATATGATGCGGCAGGTTTTGAAACACCTAATTCGAATCTGATCTGGCGTGATCGTTGGCAGACTGAAAAAAATAGTAATTCTGAAGATTAATCGCGAAAAATAAGAGGAAAACATGCCATTTGCCACTCTGGATATAATAATAATCATTGCCTATCTGATTTTGATGATTTTTGTCGGGATTAAGATGAAGAAACGGGCGGAAAACAGCACCAGTGATTATTTCACCGGCGGCCGTTCCATGCCCTGGTGGCTGGCCGGTGTTTCCATGGTGGCAACCACTTTCGCGGCTGATACGCCGCTGGCGGTTACCGGCATCATCGCTGCTGATGGTATCGCCGGTAACTGGATCTGGTGGAATTTCATGTTTTCTGGTTTCATCACGGTATTTTTATTCGCCCGAATGTGGCACCGGGCTGGGATCATGACTGACGTAGAGCTTATAGAATTACGTTACAGTGGAAAAGCTGCCGGATTCCTGCGTGGTTTTCGTGCACTCTATCTCGCTTTCCCGATTAATTGCGTGATCATGGGCTGGGTTACATTGGGTATGTCGAAAGTATTGGGTGTCCTGACCGGAGTCAATTCCTGGTACATCCTGATTGCCCTGTTTGTTCTCACCGGTGTTTATATCGTTATCTCCGGTATTTGGGGTGTGGTTGTGACTGATTTCCTCCAATTCATTATCGCTATGACAGGTGCAATAATACTGATGTTTTTTGCTCTGAATGAAGTTGGAGGCATGAGTGGACTACTGGCTGGGCTTGGGGAAAAATTTGGCAGTGATCATCATTATCTCGATTTTTCACCGATTGGTCATCCGAAGATTTTACTCAGTACGGTGTTGGTCTGGTTTGGCGTCCAGTGGTGGGCATCCTGGTACCCGGGGGCAGAACCGGGCGGTGGTGGCTATATCGCTCAACGGATGTTTTCTACCCGTGATGAACAGGAGGCAGTAAAAGCGAGTCTGTTTTTCAACCTGGCCCATTACGCCCTGCGGCCCTGGCCCTGGATAATAGTCGCGCTGGCGTCCCTAATCCTTTATCCTGGTTTGGCCGATCCGGAAAGGGGATATGCCCTGGCGATGGTAAATCTGCTGCCGGCGGGATTGCTGGGATTGCTGACTGTCGCCTTTCTTTCGGCATTTATGTCAACAATATCGACTCAGGTGAACTGGGGTTCATCGTATGTCGTAAATGATTTTTATGTCAGATTCATCAAACCAGTCGATCAATTTGAAACTGAGCAATTAGCTCAGAAGCATTACGTGCTTGTATCAAGAATTGCCACTATCCTAATGATGTTGGCCGGAATTCTTGTATCTTATTTTTTCGAATCGGTAAAAGGTGGCTGGGAGTTTATCCTCTCACTGGGCGCTGGCGCCGGATTGGTTTACATGCTACGCTGGTACTGGTGGCGGATCAATGCCTGGAGTGAAATTTCCGCTATGCTGGCGGCGCTGGTTGGCAGCACCATCGCCGGACCGCTGGGCTTCGAAGGATTTGCCGATAAAATGATCTTCACCACTGTCTTGACGACAATCACGTGGCTGGCAGTTACATTTCTGACGCAACCGGAGAATGAAGAAATACTCCAGTCATTTTATGACAAAGTACGTCCGGCCGGACCAGGCTGGAAACCTTTCCTTGCTGCTGCTAAACCGGTGGCACTCTGGCCCCAGATTGTGAATGTGATACTTGCCGTGCACGTGGTAATCGGTAGTCTGTTTGGAGTTGGTCATCTAATTTTCGGCAATTATGGTCAGGCTGGAATTCTGATAATGATGGCAATAATTACCGCCTGGTATCTCCAGCGACGAATGTCTACTAACCAAATTGAATAATTGACAGTTTAGAATAAAATAGCACTCTGGAAGTTGATCATCAGCTCGATTTGCTTCCTGGTCTGAACAAGCATAAATTTATTCATATTTAATTGGTTCAATACATTGACTTTAGGGCGAAGAGGGTAAAATTCCATGGAAACAAGAATGGAATAGTGCTAGATGGGAAGAAATAGGAATATTTTTCAATCTATCCTGGCACGACTGACACCCTGTCAGGCGGCCTGATTTGAGTCAATATTTTCCACTTACAGGCACCAAAAAATATCAAGTCTTGGGGAGATCAGACGTTATTCGCTATTGGGCGGCGATCTTATATTGTGACATCTAAATTAAAATGGGAGTTGGGACATGAACAATAAGAGCAAAGATTTGATCCGAGCGGCTGAGGAAGCCATCGGCTTAGGTGATCCTGAGGATTATCGGATACATCCAACGGCCTTCCTGAATGAACTTGCAAGTTCAGCGCCCGAGCTCGCAGCTGTACTTGAACACACCTCTCTAACCGAAACGGCCAAGCGCTATGAGGAACAGGATACCAAGGCCACAACCACGCAAAATATATTAAAGCGCCTTTCAGCGCGTATTACTTGGGCTGTCTTCGTCGCGACCACTGCAGCCGCAGTGCTTGGCAGCCTGAGGATGATTACTGCTGACGATCCGGTGCTCCTGATCAGGATGGTATTCCTACTATTAGGGCTCTGCTCACTTGTTAGTGGGGCCTTGACCGCTTTTATGCTTTACCGCATCAACAATGAGCATCTGCTCCAGCGTTGGATGAGCGCCCGCGCCGCTGCCGAATCTGAGCGACTTGGCTATTTCAATCGGCTAGTCAGACGAGTAACTGATGGAGACGCTAAGCATCCTCGACTATTGCTTCTGTGTCTTGAGTTCATCCGTCGTTACCAACTTGCAGTGCAGCAAAAATATTATCAGGACCGAAGCGCCGCCCACCGATTCTCACGCAGAAGGACTGTCGCAATTGGCGCTGTAGCGGCTGCCGTTCTCTCAGTCGGTGCTGGCGGTTTCGGCATCCTGGCATCAATGGTACCCGTCGTGCTGCCCCTCGCTGCACTCGGCACAATTGGCGCCGCTATCACAATAGTCGCAAGCCGTAGGGAAGAACTTAACCAAGATGAACGCAACGCTGAACGATACCAGCGTACTTTCGAGACTCTGAGCAGTATCCGGGAACTTCACTCCGACGTGCAGCAAGTTGTCGCAAGTGGCAATTCAGAGGTCCTGGTACTGTATGTTACCGCAATTCACGAACAACTCTCGCTTGAGCATCGGCAATGGTTGTCCGAGTCTGAAGCAATGGATTCAACAATTAAAAAACTTAATTCATCCCTTGCGGCATTTATTAGTGGAGGAAATAGAAAATCATAAAGGTCCATTTCGGGAATATCAGTTGACATTGGCAAATTGACTATCTGACCTAACTTATCAGTATGACAGGTGTCAGGTAAAGGCAGTTGCACTACTGAATCCCGAATTAGGCTAGATTTTATCTCTTCGTGCAGTAATTACTATGAGGTAACTAAAATGAAAATAAAAAATTCCACTTACAAACTGGATTCGACACAATTCGATCAATCGCTGGCCATACTTCGAAAAGAGCAGCAGGTTTATAAGCCCTCGCGCTGGCAAAATGTATCCTACATTCTCTTCAACTTTTCCGTTTACGGATTTGTAATCGGCTTCATTCTATTCCTATTTGTTGGCATTATAACAGATTTTCCGGAGCAGGGAATGTGGTATATTGTTCTTCTTTTTCTTCTTGTATCGTGGACAATATTTGGTGTTTTGATGCCGATTACATTTTTCTTAAACGTCCCACTTATGCGAAAGATTTGGCATCAGATCAAATTAATACGCAAACTTGGACTCTCCAAAGTCTTCAAAACGCAATGGCAGGCAGCACGCAGGAAAGTATTAATTCTGCACATCTTGACACTCATTGTAGCATTCCTCGGGTTATTGATCATTGGAGGTGCATTGATACTAGGCATCACTATCGTACCTCAAATGGGTTTTAGTGGGGGAAGCGAATTGCTTTTGTCCTGGTTAATAATCTTAATCCTGATAATTATCGGAATAGCACCGATATCTTTGCATTTTATGAGGAGAAGTAAACGACGATTAGAAGTTGTTGCGCGGTTACAGGTATCTCTGGTTGATTACAAGGATGCTATTGACCAGGCTGAAGATGAACAAATCAACATTCCATCAGCAGAATATGAGCAGATCGCGCAAATTGAGAGAGCACAGATTTACCGCGACCGTGAGGAGAGCATTCTAGACAGTTTTGAAGAGATTGATTCTTCATACTATAGCGTGCAAAAAAGCCGTCCTGTCAGGAAGGCACTTGCTCAACTTGATCCAGTTGCAAGATTGGGTGTTGAAGACCAGATTGATGAATTAACGGTGGATCCGCAACCACCAGCCGCATTAAAAGACCCAGAAGCTGAAATCTGGCAGTTACACGTGAAAGATACACCCATCGAAATCAGTTTTATAATTGATGAGGATAATCGTCGTATTAAGATTTTTTCTTTGCAATTAATCGCCGATAGCACCCCATCAGACTCAGAACTTGGAGGTTGAAATCATGTGCAGTACTTCAGATTTCCCCGAATACGCAACCATTTATTCAAAAAAGGTCAGACCATTGCGGGATGCTTTACCAGCTTCATTGCGGCAGGTTTTGGATGAGATTGAAGATGATCTTGCTGAAAATCCTGATGCATTCCCTCGTCGTACTATCCCCCTATCAGAGGATATATTCGTTTATAAAAATCCTCAACCGAAAATGGAGATCACCTATAGGATCGATCGTGAGAAAAAGATCATTTATTTTTTGCATCTTGTTGCTCCGATACTCGAGATGGCCAAATCACTTTTCATCAGCTATAGCCATGAAGATGAGAAATGGTTGCATGAGCTCAGGAAGTGGCTAAAACCCCTTGAGCAACAAGATCTGATCACGATTTGGGACGACATGGAGCTAAAAGCTGGTGATGATTGGCGTGATAAAATTGAGGAGGCGCTGGATTCCGCAAAAGCAGCGGTACTTCTAATCAGCCAGGACTTTCTCAGCTCAGACTTCATTATCAATAATGAACTACCACCACTTTTGGATAATGCAAAAGAGAAGGGCCTTAATATTTTTTGGATTGCCGTGAGCCCCAGTACCGTTGATGATACCGAAATCTCAAAATACCAGGCCGTTCTTAAAGAACCGCCATTAGATAGCCTCAATCCGGCAGATCAGAAGAGGGAGTTTCTCAAGATTTATAACAGAATTAAAGAAGTGGTTGAGCAATAGTATAGGTCAACGACCAAGTCTACATGGTCTGCAGTGCCGGTTGGGTACTGCAACTTCGAATACGAAAACGAATCTTTAAATACTGATGAAACTAATATTTGAACAATATCAAATCCGGGAATGGCAACAATCTGTCGTTCCAACTCTGGCAAAATACGCCGATAACCGCAATATCGCACTGAATTTGCGGGATGGTTTTCCTAACCCCTACGGGAAAAAGGATGCAGAAATATTTATTGAGCGCGCCAATGCTATGGAGCCCCTGACTTTATTCGCAATAGCGACCGATGCTGAAATCATCGGCGGTATAGGACTGGGACTGAGGCAGGATATTCACCGCTTCAGCGCTGAAATCGGTTACTGGCTGGCCGAACCTTACTGGAATCGTGGGATAACGACGATGGCAGTCCGCCTGGTTTGCGAATGGGCTTTTACCGAATTAAATCTGACACGGATATTTGCCGAGCCATTTGCAGCAAACCTGGCTTCGATTGCAGTATTACATAAATGCGAATTTGTTCATGAGGGCACCAGCCGAAAAAGCGCCTATAAAGATGGTCATTTTCTGGATCAGGAAATATTTGCCTTAGTGCGCTGATTACTGATGCTTTCTGAATTAACTGCCCTAAACCAAAAATCAGTTCTTCGGGTAATTGGCTTAATGTCAGGTACATCAATGGATGGGTTGGACATCTGTGTTGCCGATATTGATCTTTCTGAGAATGAGCTGGATTTTGAAATCCTACATTTTAATTCAATCCCCTTTGGCGATAGTATCCGGAATAGAATTCGTGACACACTTACAGGTACAGCCGCTCAAGTCTGTTCACTGAATTACGATCTGGGCCGTTGGTTTGCTCAAAAAGTGAAAACTGAGCTTGAAAAGGAGGGCTTGACTGACATCGATCTGATTGGCTGCCACGGCCAGACGATTTATCATATGGATGGTCAGGCTACCCTGCAGATCGGTGAACCGTCTTTTCTGGCACAGGAATTAGGCGTGCCGGTGATTGCTGATTTCAGGGCAGCCGATATTGCAGCCGAAGGGACAGGAGCTCCACTGATTCCCCGGGTTGATGAATGGCTCTTCCGGTATGAAAGCGAAGCGCGAATCGCTTTGAATATTGGTGGGATAGCAAATGTGACCCTGTTGCCTCCGAAAGGAGTTGGAGACGTGCTCGGGTTTGATACCGGTCCGGGCATGGCTTTACTGGATGAAGCTCACTACTTGGCAACCGGTGATAAATATGATCCCGATGGTAAATTGGCAGATAAGGGACAGGCAGATATGTTGCTTGTCACTGAGTGGCTTTGTGATGATTTTTTTACCAAAACTCCACCGAAATCGACCGGCCGTGATCAATATGGCGCTGATTGGTTGGAAGCCCACAAAAAACAATTAGTGGACTTGAATATTGACGACCGGTTAGCAACCCTGGCTGCTTTTACAACTAAGAGCATTTACTGCAACTGTGAATCATTTCTGCAGCAGTTCCAGCCTGATTACCTGATCGTCGGCGGTGGGGGAGTGCATCACCGCTTATTGATGCAGCAATTGAAAAAATTATTTGCTGAGCAGAATATAATAACCAGTGCGGAATTCGGCATCGATCCCGATGCTAAAGAAGCGCTGGGATTCGCCATTCTGGCCGTGGCGTTTGTCAAAGGTATTCCCGGTAATCTACCTTCAGTTACCGGAGCGAAAAATTCGGTTGTTCTGGGTAAATTAGTGCTATGATTCAGAATGATTTCGCAAATCTTAGGTCTGTCACGAAAGCGATTATCATTTTTACTTATATTGCATTAATGACTGCTGGCTACACCAAACAAACAAGCCTGCAGAATAATTTCACCTATAGCCATGGAGGAATAATCCGGGCTGATTCAACCAAAAAGGAAATTGCTCTGATTTTTACCGGTGGTGATTTCGCCGTTGGGGGTAAACATATCGCTGATGTTTTGAAAATTCACGATATTCAGGCCGGCTTCTTTTTTACAGGTGATTTTTATCGCGATCCGGATAAAGCAGGATTAATCCGCAGGCTTATTGCCGATGGGCATTATCTGGGACCACATTCCGATCAACATCTGTTGTATTGTTCCTGGGAAAACCGTGATTCATTACTGGTCACCAAACAGGAATTCATCGGTGATATGCTGGCCAATTACGCAATCATGGATACTCTCGGGATAAAAACATATAAAAATCAGTTTTTCATTCCGCCCTATGAATGGTATAACGACACAATTAGCGCCTGGGCGCAGGAACAGGGCTGGATTTTGTTAAATTATACTCCTGGTACATTATCGAACGCGGACTACACTATACCGTCAATGAAAAATTATCGTAGCTCGGATATGATCTGGGTAAGTATTTTGGATTATGAGCAAAATGCAATCCAGGGCCTGAATGGTTTTTTACTATTGCTCCATGTTGGAACACACCCTGAGCGGATTGACAAATTTTATCACAGACTTGAACCGTTGATTGAGTATTTACATGGCAGCGATTATCAATTTCGGCGGCTTGATCAAATATTAGACTATGATCAATAAGAATTCTAATAATCCAATGTTTGTTAGGAGATTGAATGCTTAGTAGGTCATTCTTATCTTGCATAATTGTTTTCACTGGTATATCAATTGCATCAGCTCAAATGGAATCTCAGACCGACAGCATATTTATTCGTTTAAATCAAGTTGGTTATTTGCCATCCGAACCGAAGCAGGGTATTGTTTTTGCTACCGGTTCACTGGAAAACTACCAGTTTTATCTGGCTGATACCAAAACTAACGGTTTGGTTTGGGGACCATTCAAATTAGGCAGCAATGTTGGTGAATATGGAAATTTTCCCTACCATTATATTTTAGATTTTACCGAATTGCAACAGTCTGGTTATTATAAATTAAAGTTTGAAAATTTACCAATCGAATCACTACCTTTTTCAATCAGTGAAAAGGCTTATTCAGATGCACATGAAATTTGTTTAGGTTATATCAGACAGCAGCGCTGTGGTTACAATCCGTTTTTTGATAAACAGTGCCACCAAAAGGATGGAAAGACCATGTATGGTCCCATGGCTGACAGTACTCAGATTGATGTTAGCGGTGGCTGGCACGATGCAGGTGATCATTTAAGATATTTAATGACATCAGGTAACACCGTTTGTCGTTTGCTGTTGGCTTATCGTGAGAATAAGATCATATTCAATGACGAATTCAATGCGCTGGGCCAGAAAGGAGCAAATGGTGTACCTGATATATTGGACGAAGCTAAATGGGGGCTGGACTGGATGTTGAAAATGCACCCGACACCGGAACAGCTATTTCATCAGGTTGCCGATGACCGTGATCATATCGGTTTCAAACTGCCCTTTGCTGATTCGGCCGATTATGGTTGGGGACCGGGAAGTTATCGTGTGGCATATTATGCTACAGGGGAACCACAAGGGCTAGGAAAATATCAGAATACATCCACTGGAATTGCAAATCTGGCCGGGCGTTATGCTGCTGCCATGGCCATGGCGTATGATATCTGGGAAAATGATATTTGTGATTCGGATTACGCAAATCATTGCCTGACAGCGGGTCAGGAAGTATATAAGATGGGGCTCCGGCAGAAGGGTTGTCAAGAGGGGACGCCCTGCCGGGCGCCCTATCGCTACCATGAAGTGACCTGGGCTGATGACATGGAGTGGGGCGCTGCCGAATTATATCGTGTTACGGGTAAATCCAATTATCTGGAAGAAGCAAAATTATTCGCGCGGTTAGCTGGAGTAGATCCCTGGATGGGAGCTGACAGTGCCCGCCATTATGAATTCTATCCTTTTATGAATATGGGTCACTATGCACTGTACGATCAAGTCGGTTCGGCTTTTCAGGATACCTTAATTGAATTCTACCGAATTGGAATTGAAAATTTGGCCAAAAGGGCAAATAACTTCAGCTATGGAATCGGTATTCCATTTATCTGGTGCTCCAATAATCTGGCATCGGCTTTCGTTAACCAGGTCCTGTTATATGAAAAAATGAGCACGGACCCTTCCTATCATCAATTGATGTTAAATCACCGGGACTGGCTGCTGGGGCGAAATCCCTGGGGTGTAAGCCAGTTTGTGGGGAT
>CAYTPW010000032.1:0-29669 GCA_964439935.1 uncultured bacterium
ATTTCCTATAACAGTTTAAATGGTTCAGATTTAATATTCAATGGGAGTATATTATTATTTAATTAGAGTTTTCTCTAAGTCCCAATATATATTAATTATATCTTGTATTAGATCGTAGAAATTGAGCATGTTTATTCCTGTTCCTGTGAGGTAACTTATTCATCTTTCCATTCGCAATAAGGGTGCTGCTGGAGCATAGTGTTGTAATACTTGACCTGACCGGTAACTTCTTTTCCAATAAAGTCAGGCTTGGAGAATTCCTGTTCCCGGGACGCTAATTCAATTTCTGCGATTATTAAGCCAGTATTGGCGCCGTGGAATTGATCTATTTCCCAGGTAAATCCCTGGTGATCTATGGTATAGCGGGCTTTTTCAATCAATGGTTGATCGCACAAGGTTAGCAGGTGGACAGCGTCTGACAAGGGTATTTCGGTCTCGAATTCATAGCGGCTCATGCCACTTTTATCACCCAGACCCTTAATGGTCAGGATTCCTCTGGTGGCTTCAATTCCGGAAATCGTGCGGATCCGCACGGCACGCTCTTTTTGCGGCTGCAGGTAACCCTGGCGGATTATGGTACTCTGTACCGATTTCGGTAGTGATCCTGTTACCAGGAATTTTCTTTCGATTTCTTTACCCATGCCTACACCCTATTGTGTGAGATATTGTTCGATAGGAACACTTAATTCAACTTGCTAATGGTTTATTGATCATACCGATAATCCGTTTAATAGCCTGCAGATAGTTAATATTCTCATATTTTTTCAGACCGACATCACTTAATATTTTAAGCACAGCATCAACTTCAGTCGATTCGCTGCTGATCGTTACGACCTTAGTACCATCAATTAGAATGTTACCCACTTCGCAAATCGTATTGTTGACCATATACGCGAAGCGTTCCTTGTTGACCCGGACGGCCTGCAGGTCGGGATGTTCCTGCACGATTTCCAGAAATTTATCCAGATTGTATCCAGCTTTGGTGAAATTAGGGACCGATACCCGGAAAGCTGGAAAAATCTCATTTTTCAAGAATTCGACAGGCATTGGGAATTCGTTTTTTAGTAAGGGTTTCCATTGCTCCAATCCCGCGACTGTTTGCACGTGTGTTTTTATATCGAGTTTTCCATCCCTGATCTTGGTATTATTGTTATCATTGGTTCGGGACATGATGTATATTTCATCCGAATACCGCACCCGTAGCTGCTCGGGTACCGGGACCGATAGATTTGCCATCCGTTGCTCGGCTCCCCCGAATTCCCACCCAAAAGTTCTGAACTCAAATCTTGGCCGGGAAATTTCACCAATCTGCATGTGCCCTTCAGTCATTATAGCCAGTATTTCTTGCTGATCATATGATTGTTACCTAGCCGAATGCTTGTTCCGAGTAACATATTGGCAGGAACCTCAATATTCAAGTCAATAATCATAGTATTGACATCGTATACTCGGATTATCTCACTTGATAATGATCCCTAATTATCCAGGCGAACAATTTATCCGGGATGATTTTTTTTAGGGTAACCGAGAACTTCTGGCTTAATGATCCCACCCGGTAGCGCATTTTGGGATTTGAGCTGCACAATATCCGGTCTATTAGTACTGCAATTTTCGTTGGATCATCACCATTCGTCTCGTCGGATTCAATGACCTTAAGTGTTCTTTGAAACTCGGCGGAATAGGCTCCATCGGAATCTGCTTTAGCGATCTGGTTACGGTTTTTTGTGAAAGCAGTATGAAAATCACCCGGTTCGATCAAAACTACTTTTACACCAGTCGAGTGCAATTCACTGTATAAAGCTTCCGATAATCCTTCAACGGCAAATTTGGTTGCGCTGTAAACTCCCTGGTAGGGTAATCCGATCAATCCGCCTAGTGAACTGATGTTTATAATATATCCGGTTCTTTGCGACCGCATGGCTGGTAATACTGCCGAGCAGACGCGCATAATACCAAAATAATTCGTATCGAATTGAGCCCTGGCCTCTTCAATCGCTGTCAATTCTACCGGACCACTTATCCCGAAGCCGGCATTATTAATTACCGCATCCAGCCGCCCTTCTTTTTCTACGATTTTGTCAACAGCGGCATGAACCGACCCGGTATCAGTGACATCCATAAATATGTTAGTATAAGGCAGCGGGGAACTACTGCCTGTCTGCCAGTTGCGATCACGAGTGGTGCCATAAACCGTATACCCTTTTTGCGCCAGGAATGTAGCACAGTTTTGGCCGATTCCGGAGCTGGCTCCAGTAATCAAAACTATCAGTGGTCGTTTTTTATCCCGACTGATTTGTACCGGACTGACATTTTCATTATCCATTCGCTGATCCGTTAATAATCCCATATTTTTTGCCGATTTTTAAGAATTTATCCAGGCAAAAATCAAGTTGATCCCTGGTATGGGTGGCCATATAACTGGTTCGCAAAAGCGATCGTTCGCGGGGTACGGCAGGTGTTATCACCGGATTGGTGTAGACACCGGCTTTCATTAAATCCTTCCATATTAAAAATGTCTTCTTTTCATCCCCGATCACCAAAGGAATGATTGGTGTTGAGCTTTCACCTGTATCATAGCCGATTTGCTGAAAATTCTTCATCATGTAATCTGTATTATCCCATAATTGCGCCCGCCTTTCTGGTTCTCCTCTAATAATCTCCAGGGCTTTCCTTACGGTAGCCACATTTGAAGCCGGCAACGCAGCGGTAAAGATCATCGTCCGGGTATGATGCTTGAGATAATCGATAACAGGACCCTCTCCAGCAATAAATCCGCCTACTCCAGCCAGCGATTTACTGAAGGTACCCATTATCAAATCGACTTTACTGGAAAGATTGTAATGCCCTACTACACCCTCCCCATTGGGTCCCATAACACCGACTGAATGAGCTTCATCGATCATAGTTCGGGCTTCATATTTTTTGGCTACACGAATCATTTCAGGCAATTTTGCAACATCCCCCTCCATACTGAATATTCCATCTACTATTATGAAGCGTGCTTTATTGGGATCCGCATTTGCTAATTTTTTCTCTAAATCAGCAATATTGTTATGTTTGAATTTTGTGATCCGTGCCCTTGAAAATTTTGCCCCGTCTACGATTGAGGCATGATTGAATGCGTCGATAAAGATTAAATCCGATGAACCTACAGTGGTACTGATAACTCCTAAATTGACATTAAATCCGGTGGAAAAAACCAGCGCATTCTCTTTTCCGACAAAATCAGCTAATTCTGCTTCCAATTTCTCATGCAACAGTATATTGCCATTTAAAAACCGGCTGCCGGTCAGGCCGGAGCCATATTTACGAAGCGCTTCTACGCCTGCTTCTATCACTTCCGGGTGATGGGTCAGCCCCAGGTAGTTGTTGGACCCCAACATTATCTTTGTCTCACCGTCGATAGTAACTTCCGTACCATCAGAAACCTCAATTCTTTGAAAATAGGGATAATACCCCAAGGCGCGCGCGGTATTCGCCCTGGTAAATTTGTACATTTTAGTAAAAGCGTCCGGGTATCTGCCTAAATACATCTGCTTAAATACATGGACTTTTTGCTTGGCTATATCTTTAAACTCTACGAACATAATTGGCTCCCAAATTTAGCTTGGCATTATTTGAATGAATCAGAGTAAGAGACTGAGGATCCGCTAATTACAAGAGTACTGTATTTATCTTACGATAAGTGTAAGATTTCTGGTTTGGAAGGTAGTTTAAAGATTTGAATTGATCAAGTAGTGATGGAAGGGATTCCAGATTAAATGACCACCGCGGTATTTGGCAGGCTACCATTGTTTCTTCTGTTTATCCGGATTGGTTATGTAATATTTAGAGATCAGAGTCAATTCGCTTTGAATCAGAAAGCACTATAGTTCATACATATTAGGATATTTATAGTCCTGTCGCAGATAGGAATTATTGGCGTTTGGCCCACCAGGTAGCGCCGGCTGTGGCCGTTGGCCAATCTTCCTTACTGATTTGCACTCGATATGATCCTTCGGCTGTCCCGGAATCGAGGAAAATGCCTTCCAGGGTGCCGGTAACGGTGAAACCCTCCCACTCCCGACTCAAAGAGGCATCAATAGCACCATCTTCATTAACCTGGCCAGCAATAATAATATCCTGGACAATCAATGGTCCTCCCAGCATTGTGAAATCGACCGTCATGGTTCCATCCATTACATAGACACCCAAAAATTCATAGATCTCAAAACCGAACGGGCGGGTCAACGTCTCACCTTCCCAGTACCCGGTAATCCCGGCATTATCCAACTGATAAAAAACGATCAATTTAGACTTGGTGGTGCTCAATCCATTTTCATTATTGACTGCAACAACACGGATATCATTTTCACCGACATTCAGTGACACCACCGTACTGAATTCACCATTTTCGGTATAGTCAATCGTATCACCTGCTACGGTCAGTGTAACATCCAAGCCGGAAGTGATCCGACCGGAAACAGTAGCATTGTCCTGAAAAACTAGCTGCACCGGTGGCGGATCAAGAATCAATTCCGGTGGCAGTTGTGGCGAAGTCACTACCACCACCAATGTATCGCTGATTATTTCACCGATGACCGCCCAGATCTCGGCTGTTCCGGCGGCATGGCCTTCGATTTCCCCGTCTGAAACTGTGGCAACCGCCGTATTGGATGAATACCAGTCCGGCCGGCTGGCGGAGATCGATTCTGCGAGTGTATCGGTTACGAAGTAAACGTAACTGGTATCTGCAAAAACGCCAGAATTAGTCACGGTATATTCAGATGTTTCAGTAAAAATCCCCCGGATAGCTAAAGTATAAGTGTCGTCAGCAAGTAATAGTAAAGTATCGACTTCGGTTACCAGGAAAATGGCCAGGGGTTCCCGGCTGTCATCAATATCCTCATCAGGTTCCTCACAAGCCGGAAAAATCAGCAAGGCCAAAATCAGGCTCAGGTACAGTAATTTAATGAATCCTCGCATCATCATAACACCAGAGTCATTCCCAGACTGAGTTGCCGGCCACCAGTATTTATTTTTTTGTCATCAATATTTGTGACCGGCAGGTAAAGATAACCGATTTCGCCACTGAGCTGGAGGCCAATCGTCAGTGGGATATAAATGCCCAGCGCTACTGCGCCGCCCCTGATATCCGGTTCAGACCAGTATGCGTTGAGGGCCGTGTAATCTGGTTCTTCGGTTGTGATTGTTTCCTCCGCTTTCCCAATTGCATATGCCAGCTCAAAATACAGGCGTCCTCCTTCATTGGAACGCACCCCGATTGTGATATACTCCTGTCGCCAATTGGCATCACCTTCCAGATCTACTCCTGTAACAATAGATTTACCCCATTCTTCATACAGATTGTAGCGCAATACAAAGAAACCCTGATCAAATCCCAATCCCACTACAATCGTGGGTAGATATTCATCACTGCCATAAATATTGTCAAAATTCTTGATCTCTGGTCGAAAAGAACCGACCCGATATTCCACCAGCAGGGACGCCTGCCCTCTGATCTCACCGAACAGAACAAATAACAGCAGCAAACTTAAAAGCGAGTATTTCCCATTCCTCATAAAAACTCTTTTCGTATCAATCGTACACAGAATGTAAGATTTCTTAGATAAAAGATAGTGTGAACTTGTGAGTTAGTCAAGGGCTGATGGTGTGGGCTAAAATGGCAATCTACCCTGCTAAATGCCAGTTTATCGGTATTTCTTAGTACTTCTGAGGTTTGGTATTGATTTATGGAGAAAACTGTAATAAGCATTGCTTACATCAGCATGTGACATGGAAAAGCCCAATAACAGCTCCTTCCGCCCCATTCCAAGCCCCTACAGCCTGTCGCGTGGGAATTAATTCCACCAGACAGTTATTGTTTCTGAAAAAGGCTTCAGCCTCATTTGACAACTCGAGAATACCATGTTGACCGGTTCCAACAACCAGTCGCTCAGCTCCTTTCGAAAAGACGTATTTTGCTTCGTCAAGTGAAACGATATGGGAGGTTCCATACTGGGCTTTTGAGAGCTTCTTTTTCCGTTTTTTGACTTGCCCGTGCAAGTCGATCACAACGTCATGTTGGTAAAGGATTCCGGCTATGACAATATTCCCAAATTGCGTTTCATCGATAGTTGGTTGCATGGTTTAATCTCGTATTAATTCTGTTATGTCAAATCAGCCCTTATTCACTGTTTAAGTTCCATATCTTTCCAGGTTTTGGTAGTAACATTTGAATCACGTTCTACCATTGTTATACAGCCCGGAACCGGGCAGACTAAATTGCACAGGTTACAACCTATGCATTCATCTTCATCGACAAACGGTACATGATCCGCTATTTTTCCGTTGGTTTCATGGAGTACCGGCGGTTGTATTTCGGTCCTGGGATGCATCCCGTGATCCGATACGCCATGATATGCGGAGCAGGGATTTTGTCGGGTATGGATGCATTGGTGTGCACCATCTAGACAGGCAATATAACACAGCTGGCAACCAATACATTTTTCTTCGTCGATACTGGCAGTGATCCGGTAATTCAGATCCAGATTACCCCATTCAATGAAATTAGGAACCGCCCTGCCGATCAGATCGGTGATCGAATTCATATTCATATCATCGAGGTAATTGGAAAGACCATCAATCATATCCTCTACGATTCGATACCCGTAGTGCATCACCGCTGTACAAACCTGCACACTGGTTGCTCCCAGAGCGATAAATTCCGCAGCATCCCGCCAGTTACCGATGCCTCCAATCCCTGAGATAGGGATCTGAATCCGTGGATCCCGCGCCAGCGCAGCAACCATATGTAATGCTATAGGCTTAACGGCAGGTCCGCAATATCCACCATGGGTACTTTTATCTCTTACTGACGGAAGAGGAACAAGTGTCTCCAGATTAACGCCAATGATCGATTTAATCGTATTGATCAGCGACAGACCATTGGCACCACCGTTTACAGCGGCTAATCCCGGGTCAAGTATATCAGTAACATTAGGTGTCAATTTAATCAAAACGGGAGTGTTGGCGTAATCCACCGCCCAGGCTGTGATTTCTTCCAAAATTGCCGGTTCCTGCCCCACCGAACTGCCCATGCCTCTTTCACACATACCATGAGGACAGCCAAAATTCAATTCTAGTCCATCAGCACCGGAATCTTCAGCACGCTTGATAATTTCCTGCCATTCTGTTTTGGACTCAACCATTAATGAAGCAACCACAGCATTTTCCGGGTAGCGTTTTTTAACTGCGTATATTTCCTTGAAATTGGTCTCCAACGGACGATCGGTGATCAGTTCGATATTATTCAAGCCGGACATGCGATTTCCCTTGTGATCAACAGCTCCCAATCGGGAAGACACATTGACAATCGGTTTACCCAGGGTTTTCCAGACCGCGCCACCCCAGCCGGCATCAAATGCACGCATGACCTGCTCACCGCAATTGGCTGGCGGACCGGAAGCCAGCCAGAAAGGATTGGGACTTTTAATGCCACACATATTAATCGCTAGATCAGCCATGATTTCTCCTTGCTTCCGGTGCTGCTTTGATCCCCCATTCTCGCAGCATTGAAAAGGCTGCATCGCGGCCATCAGCCACCGCATTGACCACCTCTTTTCCTCCGTTAATGCAATCACCGCCGGAATAGACTTTAGCAACTGAAGTTTTCATTGTATCGGCGTCAACTACTACACAGCCCTTTTCATCAATTTCCAGACCGGGTAACAATTGTCCGGCATCCCGTTCATTGCCAATCGCCAGTACAATCCAGTCACTTTCGAATTGCAATGGTTCACCGGTTAGCTTATGCTTGGTGTGTAGAACCAGTCGATCGTTGGCTGCTATTTCAACCGGGACTGCCTGTTCAAACATTCGCACACCTTCCTGGCGAGCGGCATCCAATTCATGACGATAACCGGGCATTTCAGAAATTGTACGCCGATAAACGATATTTACTTGCGGTACTCCCAACAGCGCCAGTTCCCGGGCAATATCAATGGCGGAATTTCCGCCACCGATCACGATAACGGTTGCCAAATTGTCCGGTAATTTGTAGGACTCATCATTTTTTATCTTTCTGATCAAATCAGTAGCACCCCAGACTCCGGCAGCATCTTCTCCGGGAATTCCCGGCCGTTTATCCCGGCCTAATCCGGCTCCCAGAAACACGGCATCAAAATTCTCAAGCAGGTGGTCAAATGCGATATCTGGGCCGACCTCCACACCCGTCTGAATTTCAAAACCAAATTGCTCAAGCCATTCAATTTCAGCCAGGGCTGATTCAGTAAATAGTTTATATGGGGCAATCCCGGTCACATTCAATCCACCCGGTAGATCATCTTTTTCAAATATAGTAGCTCTGACTCCTGCGAGGGTGAGATGAGCGGCGCAAGCCAGCGATGCCGGTCCGGCCCCGATTAGAGCTACTTTCCGATCCGTCTGATTATCCGGTTCAAAAAGCGTTTTATTTTTATCCCGTTCCCACCGTAAACCTTTTACAGTGGCGTAGCGCTGCAACCGACCAATATTGATCGGGGGAACATTATCTCTATTATGAACACAGGCTCCAGCGCATAATTCTTCTACCGGGCAGACCTGGGCTGTTGAGACGCCAAGCAGGTTCACTTCAAAAATGGTTTTTGCTGCACCGCGAATATTTCCGGAGGCTATTTTCCGAATGAATCCAGGAATGTCGATTCCCGCCGGACAGGCAGTAACGCAGGGGGCATCGTAACAATATAAACAGCGATTTGCTTCAATTCTGGCCTCCGATTCAGTATAAAGCAGTTTAGCCTCGCTGAAATTTTGCTCGAGACGAATTTGCGGTAAGTTTGCTAATCGTTCCATAGGCATCCCTGAATTATTGAAATTTGTTCCACTGCTTACCTCTATTTCTATCCAAATTCTTGAAAAGAAGAGTCAATGACAATCTCATAAAAAGTCTTAAGGCTGTCATTCTGAGTGAGTAGACTAACGAAGAATGACATGAAAGTGTTTGTAGCGCTTTATACGAAACCATCATCTATGATATTGGGATCAAAATCCGAATTCCCTATTGGTTGCAGAACAATTCACAAACTAATAGCAGCCATCGCTTCATCAAGAATTTGAACAAATTTGTCGATCACGTTTTGGGTGACATTCATCGGTGGTGATATTCTGATAACATTCCCGTACAATCCACCACGGCCAATCAATAACCCCCGTTTTTTGGTTTCTTCCATCAATCTATCGGCAAATTCCGCATTCGGTGTACGATCCAGTTTGGTTTCGTCCACAACCAGTTCGATCGCCTGCATCAGACCCATCCCGCGCACATCACCGAATTCCCGGGGATATTTTTCCTGCAACTTTTTTAATCCGGTTCTTAAAACCTTGCCCAACCGTTCGCAGTTTTCCGCCAGATTATCGCGTTCAACAATCTCAATTACTTTATCCGCAGCAGCACAGGCCACCGGATTACCGCCGAAGGTGGATATACTATTTTTTTTCAGGGAATCGGCGATTTCAGTTGTTGCTATTACTGCACCGAGTGGTAATCCATTGGCAATACCCTTTGCCATCGTCATCATATCCGGCTGGACACCATACTGTTCGATCCCGAACATCAGTCCGGTGCGCCCAAAACCGGTTTGCACCTCATCCGAGATAAAAACACCTCCGTATCGCCGCACAATTTCCGCGACTATCTTAAAATATTCTTTCGGTGGTGTAATGAATCCGCCGACACCCTGAATGGGCTCCACCATCATTCCGGCAATAGAGCCAGTGGTAGTTGTCCTGATCAACTCATCTACATCTTCAGCGCAGGCTACCCCGCAACCCGGATAAGATGTTCTCAAAGGACAGCGGTAACAATATGGCGAAAGAGCATGCTTAATCGATGCCACCTGGGTAGGCAGCGCTCGCCAGATCGAATGAGCCGTCATGGATTGCGCCAGCAGCGACCGGCCGGAATATGAATGACGCAGCACAATAAATTCCTGATTGCCGGTATAAATTTGAGCCATCATAACTGCTGTTTCATCAGCCTCGGTCCCAGAGGCTGTAAAGAATGATTTTTTCAAGTGTTCGGGTGTGATTCGGTCCAGACTTGCCGCAAGGTTCACCATCGATTCAACCTGGTACAGAGTCGAGATATGGCTCAACAGTTTTAACTGTGCAATCGCTGCTTCATTGACTTCTGCATTAGCATGCCCCACTGAAACGGTGAGAATTCCACCGAAAAAATCAAGGTAGGTTTTACCATCCAGATCGGTAACCTGAACGCCTTGTCCACTGGCAACCACCAGTGGTTCCCGGTAAAAATTCTTTACTGCCGGAAAAAGGAATTCCTGGTGTTGCCGTCGTATTTCCTGACTGCCCATGTTTTCTCCTTTTATCAGGGTGCGGTTAAATCAGAATAGGAATCGGGTCGGCGGTCGCGATAAAACTGCCAGGTCTCGCGCACCTGGTCAATCATATCCAGGTCAAACTCTGCCACCAGTAATTCATCCTGATCTTCCGAAGCGATCTTAAAAATAGATCCGCGGGGATCGACAAAATAAGAGCTGCCATAAAATTTACCAATATTCCAGGGCGCTTCTTCTCCAACCCGGTTGATGCAGCCCATGAAATAGCCGTTAGCCACCGCATGAGCCGGTTGTTCCAGTTTCCAAAGATATTGAGACAGACCGGCAACCGTAGCCGATGGATTGTAAACGATTTCCGCACCGTTCAATCCCAGTGCGCGTGCACCCTCAGGAAAATGACGGTCATAACAGATGTAAACACCAACTTTGGCAAACTGTGTATCAAAAACCGGATACCCGAGATTTCCCGGACGGAAGAAATATTTTTCCCAGAAACCGGCTAATTGAGGAATGTGGTGTTTACGGTATTTCCCCAGGTAAGTGCCATCCGCATCGATGACCGCAGCGGTGTTGTAAAATATTCCGGCCTTTTCCTTTTCATAGACCGGTACGACCAAAACCATCTGGTACTTGCGGGCATATTCCTGCATCAACTCTACTGTTGGTCCCGGTACTGTCTCGGCAGATTTGTACCATTCGCTGTCCTGCCCCGGACAAAAATAAGGCGTACTGAAAATCTCCTGGAAACACAAAATCTGGACGCCCTGATCACCAGCAGCCTCGATGAAAGGAACATGTTTATCGATCATCGCCTGCTTAATTTCAGAAATAGTTCCATCGCCTTCGGATTTGGGAATACTCAATTGGATTAATCCCGATTTTACAATTCTAGGCATATTTTTATTCCTCTTTAATAATAATTATTAGTCTGATGATATTAGACTCGTAAAAATTCTCGAATTTGTCATTCTGAGAGAGCTTACAGCCATGTACCACAGGTCGGGGTGTAACGACCGAAGAATCTCAGACGTTGCATTGGAGTATAACACCGTATTATCTACCTGACAGTTGTTTGAGATTTTTAATTCGTACCTCATTCAGAATGACACAATGTTGTTTTAATATTTTTACAAGTTCCTCAACAATGGTTATTCGTAATATTTCACTTTTTTGTACTTCTCCTATCAGACGGAAGAATTGATGTGGGGTGTTAGACATTGAACATGCTCTTTCATTCATACGATCAACATATGTTAGACTATCATTCTGAAAACAATCCTCGTTTAATGAATTCTCCATCACCTTCTTTGCCAATATATTTATTGTCTTCAATTATAGTTTTTCCACGCGATAATACTGTTTCAGAAATGCCTGTAACCTCAAAACCTTCGTAGGCATTATAATCCACATTCATATTGTGAGTGATCGGATTATCCACACTGATGGTTTCTTTACGGTCAGGATTGAATATCACCACGTCAGCATCGCTACCGACTGCAATGGTGCCTTTCCGGGGATAAAGGCCAAATATTTTAGCCGCCGCCGTGGATGTGATCTTGACAAAGGTATTTAATGAAATATTTCCATCCACAACTCCACCCTGATATATCAGACTCATACGGTTTTCTAATCCGGGTGCCCCATTGGGAATTTTAGTGAACAGATCCTTACCCATCGGTTTCTGATCCTTGAACCGGAAGGTACAATGGTCAGTGGACACGACCTGGAGGTTCCCGTTGGCCAGGCCATTCCACAATTCAGCCTGATTCCACTTCTCCCGCAGGGGTGGTGACATTACATATTTGGCGCCTTCGAAATCTTCTTTTTCATAATATGAATGATCCAGAAACAGGTATTGGGGGCAGGTCTCGGCAAATACTGCCTGTCCATCATTCCGGGCCAGGGCAACCTGATCAAGCGCTGCCGCTGAAGTCAAATGAACGATATAAACAGGGACATCAGCGATGTCGCCAATTGCAATCGTACGATGAACGGCCTCTGCTTCCATCCTGTCCGGTCGTGTCAGGGCATGCCATTTGGGTTCTGTTTTACCGTCGGCCACGGCATTGCGAACGATCTCATCGATCACTATCCCATTTTCAGCATGCATGCAGATAATAGTACCGTTGTCACCTGCTTCGCGCATCGTGCGGTAGATATTAGCATCATCCATAAACAAGACACCGGGATAGGCCATGAATAATTTGTAGGATGTGATTCCTTCTTTGATCAAGGTTTTCAGCTCGGAAATCCGATCACCTTCCGTATCGGTCAGGATCATGTGAAAACCGTAATCGATAGCTGTTTTCCCCTCAGCTTTGGCATGCCAGGTTTCCAGCCCTTCCAGGGCTGAATGGCCTTTGGTTTGAATCGCAAAATCGATGATAGTGGTTGTTCCGCCATGGGCAGCCGCCCGGGTGCCGGTCACAAAATCATCGGAGGAAACCGTTCCCATGAATGGCATGTCCAAATGGGTGTGGGGATCTATCCCACCCGGGATAACATATTTACCACTGGCATCTATTATTTTGTCAGCCGGGATTGATAAATTTTCGCCTATGATCGATACCTTATCATTCTGGATAAAAATATCAGCCAAATAATCATCGCTGGCTGTGATAACACGACCGTTTTTAATTAATACAGACATATTGGTTCCCTCTTGTCAAATGATTTCTGACGATCTCATAAAAACCTTGAAACAGTCATTCTGAGAGAGCTTACAGCCACGTACCACAGGTCGGGGTGTAACGAACGAAGAATCTCTAGTGTTGTATTTAGATATATCATAGCATTATGTACTTTACGGGCGTTTAAGATTCTTCAATCATACCTCATTCAGAATGACAAGTATTAACGTGTCTACTAAGTTTTATGATCTCGTCATTTTTAGTTTAGCCCTGCTTCCAGGCCGTCAGTCCCCGTTCTTCAGCGGTTCCCGGAATGGTATTATCCAGGATCAGGGCGACAAATGCGCCTACGGCCATTCCCGTGCTGCCCAGGGTATTGATGATATCGGCCAACCATTTCAGACCGGTTCCCAGAACCAAAGGATTGTTAACAAAATATTCCGGGACACTCAATCCCATGAAGAAGGCGAATCCCAGTATGAACAGGTTGCGAGCCGAATTCAAGTCGATGAACTGGAGATTGGATAGTCCCACGGAAGCGATCATCCCGAACATGGCGCAGTACATACCACCCACAATCGGTGCCGGAATAGTAGTAAACAAGGCGCCAAATTTCGAAACAGTTCCCAGTAGTATCATAATCGCACCACCGACCTGTACAACCCGCCGGGATCCGACCCGGGTTAGTCCAATGGCACCAATGTTTTCGCTGTATGAGGTTGTGCCGTTGCCGGTACCAAACAATCCGGCGATAAAACAGCCGATTCCTTCAAAGGTAATACCGCGGTTGATCACTTTATCATCGGGTGTTGGAGCACCGCTCAAACGGGCGCAGGCATAATAATCACCAATCGATTCAACCATCGATGCGATATAACCGGCCAGCATACCGATCAGGGCAGCAGCGCCGAACTGCGGGAAGCCCCACTGGAATGGATAGGGAATCCGCAACCAGGGCGCATTTTTTACATTTTCCAGGCTGGTGTAAGCCGGGTGCCCTTCCGGAAATATGCCCATTGCACTAAAGATCGCCGCCAGAGCCCAGGCGGTACAAATTGCCAGCAATATCGGATACAGTTCGAAAATCCGTTTTTTATGACGTAAATACTGGCTGAACAGGATGATCAACAGGATAGTCAAGCCGCCAATGGGCCAGTGTTTACCAGCCTCTGGCGCGCCAAATTTAAATAATGCCAAGCCGATCAAAGCAATCGTGGGTGCGATGGTAATTGGTCCCACAAACCGCAGCAACCTGCCGGCCAATCCGCTAGCACCAACCGCGATTTCAAAAAGTGATCCAGCTATGATAGCTCCCTGGACATGCTGCATCCGCACTTCCCAGCCAGAATTGGCCAGTGCTGCCATTCCACAGATAGCAAAAGTTGGGGCCAGAAATGAAAAGGTACCTCCCTGCACGATCGGTAATCGGTTCCCGAAGATTGTCTGTAGCAGGGTTGTAATACCGCTTACAAAAAACATGGTCGCGATCAGCCAGCCTTTTTCCACCGGGTTAGTGATTCCAAATGCTGGTGCCAACAGCAAAGGGATTGCAACGGTTGAACCAAACATTGTTAAGTAGTGCTGAAATCCGAGGACTGCAGTTTCGAGCGGTGGAGGTACATCGTCAATTCCGTACAGCAGTGAATTAGTCTTTGCATTAGCCATATTGGATATTTCCCAAATTACCGGTTAACTAAATCCCTCAACTCATCCAGTTGGTACGGGCCTCCGGATTCCACTTTGTAGTCGTTTTTTTCAACCTGGTCCAGAATTCGATCGAACTCTTACCGGTAATATCCCCCACTCCAAATCTTGATTCATTCCAACCGCCAAAAGAGAACGGCTCCCGGGGAACCGGAACGCCGATATTCACCCCGATCATGCCGGCGCTGGCTCTTTCGGTAACATACTTGGCCAATCCACCCGATTGAGTAAAAACAGCCGCTGCATTACCATATTCCGAGGCATTCTCTATTTTAAGGGCTTCATCAACGGAATCGGTACGGATAATAGTGAGTACGGGACCGAAAACTTCTTCATGTGCGATCCTCATATCAGTAGTAACAAAATCGATGACTGTCGGCCCAACATAAAAACCGTTTTCTTTCCCGGCTACGGTTGCCCCACGGCCATCCACCAGTATTTTAGCTCCCTGCTGCTCGGCTTCAGTGATATATCCTTCAATCCGCTCTTTGGCAGCTTGGGAAATTACGGCCCCCAGGTTTTCACCAGGTACGATTTTGCGTGCCTCTTCACATAATTTATTGATGATGGAATCCAGCTCACCTACGGCCAAAACAGTTGCCGCTGCCATGCAACGTTGACCGCAACAGCCGGACATTGAAGCTGCAACATTGGTGGCGGTCATTTCCTCGTGGGCATCAGGCAAGACAATTAAATGATTTTTTGCTCCACCCAGAGCCAGCACCCTTTTATAATTTGACGTTCCACGGCGATATACAATTTTTGCTACCTTAGTTGAGCCCACGAAGGAAATTGCATATATGCCTGGGTTATCGCAAATCGCCTCAACCACTGCTTGAGCACCATGGACAATATTGAAAACGCCGTCGGGAAGTCCCGCTTCCTGCAGTAATTCGCCAATTCGGTTGGCGCTAATCGGTGTCTGCTCGGATGGTTTCAAAATCATCGTATTTCCTAATGCTACTGCATTAGGCATTGTCCAATGCGGTACCATATTGGGAAAATTGAAAGGTGTAATACTTGCTACAACACCGACCGGTTTTCGATCAGACCGGCACTCCACATCCAGGCTGACTTCCTCAACTTCACCGGCAATCATTTGTGGTAGTGAACAGGCAAACTCGGTCACTTCGATCGATTTATCGACCTCGGCAATCGCTTCTTCCATGGTCTTGCCATTTTCTTCAACCACCAAAGCGGATAATTCCGACTTATATTTTTCCAGCAATGACCGATAGCGGTAAAATATCTGTACTCGCTCCTTGATAGGTAAGGCCGCCCAATCAGGAAAAGCCAGACGGGCGGCTTGCACAGCCTGATCAAGCTCAACGGAACCGGAAAGTGGTACTTTAGATATAATCTGGCCAGTTCCGGGAGCATAAATATCAAGGTCTTGACCGTCGACATTGATTGCTTTACCCACTATGAAATTAGTCAATTTTGGATATTTCATTACCTGTCCCTTATTGAAAAAGTTAATCTGTTTGTCTGCAATAATACAAACGGAATTGTTGAGAACAAATCACAGCTATGCTTTCAATTAAATTGAGTAGATGCATACAACTCTTTTTGAGACATCTGTGGCCATTCTACTCCCCAATGTCTTCGTACCAAAGCTTCGGATTATCTTTGATAAACCTTTCCATCAGTTGGCGGCATTCCTGGTTATCAGCTACAATTACCTCAACTCCACGCGACCTGACATAATCCTCAGGACCGTGAAAGGTTTGGTTTTCTCCAATTACAACTCTCGCTATCCCATAGAGCAGCACGGCACCACTACACATATCGCAGGGGGACAGGGTCGAATACAATGTCGCCTTACGATAATCGGCTGCTTTCAATCGTCCAGCATTTTCCAGACAATCCATTTCGGCATGCAATATCGCACTTCCTTTTTGCACTCGCCGGTTGTGACCGCGACCGACAATTTTGTTATCAATTACTAGCACCGATCCGATTGGAATGCCACCAGCAGCCAGCCCCTTTTTCGATTCGTTAATAGCAGCTAGTATAAATTTATCCATATTTTCTCCATCGACTTTATTTGAATTTCAATTTTCCTGATTCATCCATATAAAATGTGGCGTATACATATTTGTATTTAGAATAGGGACCAATTTACTGGATATATTGGTTTAATGCCTATATCTTGGATTTTACTCAACAGTAATGTTTGTTACTACCCCAATAAGTATATAGTTTTTAATCACTCTAAACCCAATTATCAGTTTAACAGAGGGGAAATATTATGAAAAAAATCAGCATTATTTTTTCAGCACTAATTGCACTCTCAATGATTTTTGCTGGCGAATCAGCGACTAATAAAGTATTTATAGTATTCAGTTATCATCCCGATTTCTCGTGGGTGATGGATGAAAACAAAGGCATAGATGAAGTCTTGACCGGGCATAATATTGAGCTTGAAAGATTTTATATGGATACCAAGCACAAAACCAGCCCGGAATGGAAACAATCAATAGCCGAGAAAGCAATCGACCGTATTACCGCTTTTAAGCCAGATGTATTGATGGTTTTTGATGATAATGCCTGCGAGTGGATTGCCAAACACTATGCCGGTTCTACCCTGCCGGTGGTTTTCGCGGGTATGAATTTCGAACCGGCACATTATAGCTTTCCCACAACAAATATCACTGGGGTTGTCGAACACATTCCATTTACGGCCATGGTCGACCTCGTATCCGAATTAGCCCCCACGGTGCAAAAAGTAGCTTTTATTTCTGATGACAGTCCTACTTCATCCGGAATTGATGGGCGGTTGCTGGCCTTGGATCTTTCGGTCGAAATAACAGAAGTGGTCGCCACCAATGATTTTAATGAGTGGAAAACGAAAATAACTGCCTGGCAGAATCAGGTGGATGCCATCGGGATTTTCAACTATAATACCGTTAAAGATGCTGAAAGTAACGTTAGTATGTCGCCTGCCAGCATCATGCAGTGGATTATTGAGAATAACAAATTGCCTGAATTCGCTTCCTTCGATTTTGCGGTAAAAGATGGAGCGCTCTGCAGTGCCTATAAAGCCGGGAATACCCAAGGGAGAGTCGCAGCAGAAATGGCACTGAAAATTCTGGCTGGCACTTCCCCGGCAGACCTGGAAATTATTGACCCGCCAGTAAGTGTCAGAATTATTAACAAGACCAGGGCCAAGCAACTGGGCATCGAAATCTCCAAGGACAGGAATTATCGAATAGTAGACTAAAAAATCTTCCGAAGATTAATAGTAAAAATTCAAATTGGACTATTTGATATATATGTCATCCTGAACTTCATAATATGGTCTGCTCGATGATTCTATGATTTAAAAATTATAGGAAAGTTTGAAACCAACCGTATTACTACTCAAATCCAGACTTGGTGAAAATGTAAAATCCAATTGCTGGCCGTATTTATAGCGGACTCGATCCCGTTTCATCTCAATCGTTTTGATACCATGAATAAAATCAAAAGCAATATCACCTATTATCAAAGCTGCTCCTAATATTATCAGTGCACCTCCCCCACCTTTATGCTCTCTAAATATCTCTCTAAGTTTATAGGTGGTATCCATCCCGGTTACCTCAACCGGTATCTTCTCATAGCGACGTTCTTTATCTTCATCATCTGGATGTAGTATTAGCAGATTAAAATCCGAGTCAGGAAAATCGTCTTCATCAAGACTTGCAATTCCTAAAAGAATACTTCCAACTCCAGCCGCTGCTGTACCGAGAATGATCATCCCGGTCCTTTGCTCGCCAGCATAAAAGTGAATCATTCCCGGGACCGGAATTGCAGCAAGTGCTAATCCAACAGTCAACCTGCGATTCATATCCTGATATTCTTTAAATGTCATTTCTGTAGGTATCGGAGTAAGTGGAGCTTCGTTCAGTATATCACCACCCTGGAGCTGACCGTGCACTGGATTCAATATAAAGATCATCAAGATAAAACTGATGAAAAATGTTCTGATTTTTGAATTATTCATCCTAACTCCCAGATTGCTTGCATACCTAATAAATTACTAACAATACTGCATAGATAATTACACTAATATGGAGATTTGGGCCAAATAGTATCGAGTCTTACCAATGGTAATTGTATTAAATTTACATAATGATCCGATTGACCGTGATAGCCAAAATGTGAAATCGTTTGACCTCAGAAGCTGCTAATTATGACTAATTTCGCAAAGTTGCATAGATCCGTTGTTTTTAATGAATCGGCCGGGAAAATTATCTGGCAACCACGTATTGGCTGCTGGTATGACGATAAGATCTTTGCCGGTGACTCATTGCCCAAGTTATACGACGGTAAGACTATTCATGAGGTGTATCGCATTTTAGAATGTTCGGCTCGCCTTTATGAGTTTAATTCCTGTTTCACACGGATTGAGAATCCCCAGGTGATGCAATCGAAACGCGAACTTAATTATACCGATCTTGAGATTACTTACGAAACTCCGGTTGGTAAGCAAGTCGAAATTCAACGATATACTCCAAGTAGCTCACGGTTCATTCATCTGAAATGGGAAGTGGAAACGGAGGATGAGCTTAAGGTGGCTGCGTGGCGCGAGGAAAATTCAACCTGGGCATGGAATCAGCAGCTCTATAACAAACTCAAGCAGGAAATCGGAGATCTAGGTGCTCCCACCATGTATATGCCGCGCATGAATGTACAGAGTCTTTATATCGATAAAATGGGTATTGAGAACGGCATATTCGCCATGCTCGATTGGCCGGATACGACACAGGCGTATTTTCATGCTCTGCATGAAAGTCATGACCGTCTTATCGATATTATTAACGACTCTCCAATCGAGATTATCAATTTCGGGGAAAACGTACATGCTGCAACACTCCCGCCCGACCTTTTTTTGAAACACCATTTACCAGAATGCCAGCACCGCTGCGAAAGGCTACATAACGCAGGTAAATTCGTTTCTTCGCACTGGGACGGCGATTGTGGCCCGTTGCTAAAATATGCAAGAGAAACAGGCCTTGATGGAATTGAAGCGATCACGCCCAGACCTCAAGGAGATGTAACGCTCGAGCAAGTCAAGGAGGCACTCGGTAATGAAATATTTCTGATCGATGGTATTCCAGCAATCTACTTTGATGAAATCTTTCCTATTGATGTACTCGTCGAGTGCACAGAGAATATCATTGATTTGTTTGCTCCACAACTGGTGCTTGGAATATCCGATGAGATATCATCCACCGGAGACATTGAACGGATACGAATTATCAGTGATATCGTCAACAATTATAACGCCAAATACCCCAGCAAAATACCAGCGCCCACCCGTTGATAGATAACAATAAGGTAAAATTTAATGGAATTAAAACCAATAAATCTTGAAGAAAAACTGGCCCAATTTTCTGACCATTGGTCGCCTAAAATCATTGCCCAAATGAATGATTATCATTTTAAGCTGGTAAAATTCCAGGGCGATTTCATCTGGCATAATCACGACGATACGGATGAAGTATTTATTGTACTGAAAGGAGAAATGCTAATTGATTTCCGTGATGATAAGGTGGAATTAAGAGGCGGAGAATTAGCTGTTGTCCCTAAAGGAGTCGAGCATAAACCATATGCTGAAAATGAATGCGAAATATTGTTAATTGAACCTGCAGGTACGATCAATACTGGCAAAACAAGCAGTATTTTGACTGCTGAAGATAATGTCTGGATATAAATCCTAAGCTGCTGAGGAGATAGTTAAAATCTGATTAGTAACTCAGATTCTTCTCGGGCAGGAAGGTAAATCTCCTGCATCTGCAATATCCAGCGCTACTGTTTCCGTGCACTCCAGGGGATCACAGCAAGTATAGCACACACGTTTAAACGCTCGAATTCCCAGTAGTTTGATCTGAGGTGTAAGATAACTATCTTTGACTGGTTCTTCCCGCAGCAGATCGGTGCTGAGATACTTCTTGTTGTCATCGGGAAAAACGGTAACTACAACAGCATCATGACCAAGTTCGTTCTGAACCACCAAGGCACCCAGAAAATTTGCCCCCGAAGATATACCAACCCCCATCCCCAATTCATCAGCAAGCATTTGGGCCATCAGGATGGCATCTCCATCATCCGCACTGACTACATCATCAAGAATCTCCAAGTCTAATATGGGCGGAATAAACTCATCAGATATCCCTTGAATACGATGCTTGCCCACCTTGTGACCTGTTGATAATGTCGGCGAGTTAGTCGGTTCCAGTGGACGAATCTCTATGGAAGGATTCTGCTCCTTCAGAAAACGTCCGGTCCCCATAATAGTACCTCCCGTTCCAACGCCGGCAACAAAGGCATCGGGATAGAGGGATCGAAACCTCAATTGCCACCAGATCTCTGGTCCTGTTGATTGGTAATGGGCTTCAATATTGTCTTCATTCGAGAACTGCCTGGGAAGAAAAGCGCCATCTGTTCTTTGGGCTAATTCCTCTGCGCGATCGATACTGGCTTGGAATCCCCCACTCTCTCTACTTACAAGTACAATCTCAGCACCCAGACAACGGATTATATTAATGCGCTCTTCACTCATCCAGCTCGGCATGAATATTGTCACCGGATGTCCCAGCGCACGACCAATTGCTGCGAATGATATACCGGTGTTTCCACTGGTAGCTTCAATAATCAGATCACCTTTTCTGAGATTGCTCCTTGCGTAACCTTGCTCTAAGATATGAAACGCCATTCGATCCTTAATACTTCCGGTCATGTTGAGGTTCTCTGCTTTGGCATAAAGCATGCGTTTCTCCCCTCCAAACATGAATTCAATCGCCAGTAGAGGTGTGTTACCAATCAGGCTCGATAGCCCACGTATCCGACTTTGGTTATCATTCCCTGCCAACATTACTCCTACTACATTTAACGAATCTAAAAGATTGACTAACCTTTACTGTATGCACCACAGCATAAGCTAGATTTTTTGTGCAAATAAAATCATTCAAATCAATGATATTTACAGAAATCATCTGATGACAAATTAGGAGTCTAAAGGAAAACAGTCATCCAAAAATCACGAAAACCAGAATACCTATGTAGCGAAGAAGTTCTTTTCCTCCAAGAACAGGAGGATGTTAGTTGAAGTATTGAGGTATTCCTGAATTATCCACGATACCTTATGATCCCCCTGAAAGGTAAACAGCATCCGTATCTTCAATAATATGCCATGTTACAGCGGTGTTTATAAACCAGTATCTCACAGATGTTCAGATATTGTTATTCCATACCTTCAACAAAAACCAGTAAACTATTCACTACCGTAAATGCTAAAAGTGCACCTTAATATTTTGGCTGAAGTGCACAAAAGATTATAACTACTTACAAAAGAATCTGTAGACTTGAGCTCAGTTGCAAGCCATCAAGTTTGGTCGTTTAAACGATCAAACTGCCTCTAATCACCGCTTCTTGAAAACCACTTGTGCGAACCAAATTGATCTTTGCTAACAGGTTTTCCCGTGGTAATGAACCACTCAAAACCTTTTAGCACCGAATCAAGATAACTGTGCAATGCTGGTTGTACGGTTGTCAGATGTGGTAACCAGCGGATTATAACAGGAATGTTCTGTAATGCGTAGGGATAGATCGTGATTGTCAGCAGGCCATTTCCTTTATGTTCCTCAGTGATTCGCCAAGAAACATAAGATTTTCGCCCTCCTTCCCTGCCGATCAATAGATCATAACCAACGCCATCTATCCATTTAACAAATTCCCGTTGCATAAACCAACCACTATAGTAATAAATCCCATCCTTAGAACCAATCCCAGGCCATTTATACACAGGATTCTTTTCACAAAAAGGATGATAATCTTTTACATTCTCAGGTTTTGCTATTGCTGCCCATATTTGCGCTAGGGAAGCCTTTATCTCTCGACTCACTGATACCGGCCATTTAAATCTTTCTATCTTTTCAGTTGAATATTCCATTTTAAACTCCTGGTGCGGGCGAAGTTACTCTGGTAGGGTAATAAAGTATTTCACATATTCAACATTACCGATACTGAATCCAGCCTACCATCATTGGGTGCGCCATCCAGCTCTAAAATCTCTACCATCAGATTATATACGTGAATGTTCTGGAATTTTGGCACGGTTAAATCCTTTTTAAAATGAGGACCAGCAGCAAGAAAGAGGGCCTGCATGGAACTTATACGCGGATCATAACCATGGGAAGCAGCATACCCACCACCAAAGCCATAGTTATCAAAATAATCATGTGTCGTGACAAACCACGATTCATCAGGTAGGCCGATTATTGGAAATATTCTTCGGTGATTGCGATAATGAAGATTCTCTGGAGTTTCTTCCTTCCGATATACTTGATAATTAGGATGGGCATTATGTAATGCAGAGTAGACAGAATCTAACTTACCAGCGATTGGTTCAAACATTGTTGCCGGGCCAAAACGGGAGCGTTCTATATCCTGCAGGGAAATATAATCATCAATAAATATTACCTTATTCTCATCGTAATCAACCATCCCATGATCAGCAACGATGATAATATTAACTTCATCTAAAAGGTTTTTTTGCTCCAAACCAGTCAACAATAGGCCAATATCAGCATCCAATCCTTGGATCACCGTATCCATTGCCACACCTTGAACACCTAGACGATGCCCGTAATAGTTGGCCTCATTGAAATAGGTTGCAATGAACGAAGGTCGTTGATCACCGGGTAGATCTAACCATTCTAGTATTTGAGTGATTTTTTCTTCATTTGTAACCGATCCATCGTAAACATAATAGTAAGTCGGGCGATACCCCATTATCTGCGCTTCACTGGCAGGCCAGTGAAATACGGCTGAGATAAATCCTGCCTTTTCCACCGTAACCCAAAAAGGTTCTGCTTCATACCATTTACCATCCTGAACCGGTTCGGAACCTTCTCCAATATAGTACCATTCCTCAAATACAGGATCCCACATCGTATTTGAGATAATTCCGTGGTTCACGGGATAGCATCCTGTAATGATTGATAAATGATTTGGAAACGTATATGATGGATAAACAGGGATCATAGCCTCTGCCCGGACACCTTCATTTGCCAAATAATCAAGGTTTGGTGTATCTGTTCGATCCATATAATCCCACCTAAAACCATCCATCGAGATCAGGATAATAGGAGCAGGTGATACGTCAGATGTTGTATCATCTTCAAATAGGTCACAGCTCCATATTATTACTAATATGAAAATGAATTTTAAATAATGAATAATTCTGCTATTCAAAATTGACTCCTGTTCTCGCTACTTCAAAACAACCATTAATTACAGTAAGATATGTGCTTGAATTTGTGTTTCGAAGGTAGCGTTGTAAAGACTTGAGTTAAGCAAGCAATGCTGGAATAGTAATGCTCTTTTTCTATAATTATCATCGTGACTATTAAAACAATTTAGTTCAATTGATAATCACTAAAGTCAAGGTATTAAGATTTAACCGGGAATTTCATTCTATCATTTATGTTGACCAATCTTGAATCGTCATGTAAATGCTGTAACCATGGTTCTGTTCTAATAAAGATTAGTTCCCATGATTTATCGTAAAATGCTTTTTCAAGCATTTTAAATGTGTTGTCAACATCTCCTAATCCAGCGTAAACAAAAGCAATTTGAACCGGAGGTATGTGTATCATACTTGCGTAATCATTCATCTCATTCAATACTTTTCTGGCTTCATTATCATACCCGGCAATTCCATAGGCATGCCCGAGCCCGCCCAAAATTTCTGCTAATCGACCGGAAAGCACGGCTGCTTTTTCATATACCTCGATAGAGTTATCGAATTCACCCAATTGAATATAGGCCATACCAAGCCAATCGTAAGCAGGCGCATAATCGGGATATTCTGCTATTACAGCTAACATTTCTTTCTTAAGTCTCTCAAAATCCTGGGCGAAATAACTAATTGCACCACGGCCAATTTTATAGCCCGGATCAGATGAAAGCATGATCGCTTGCTCCGCTGCTGCATAAGCTTCATCTAATCGGCTGGTAGCATATAAATAGTTGGCATACCAGTTATGCACTAATGCATCATCAGGTGAATATTTAATTCCTAATTTGAATTCATTCTCAACAACTTTCCATTGCCATAATGATTCTTTAATTATTCCCAGTGCAACGTGTGCCGAACCGTTCTTCTCATCGATTTCCAGCGTTTTCTTAACTGCGTCCTGTGCTTTGGGAATTGCCTCTGAATGTGGTAGAAATCCATAACACCATAGATTGATATACGCGTGTGCTAATTTGGCTAATGAAATTGTATCCTGCGAATTCTGTATAATTGCTTTGTTACATTTTGTTATTTCATCATCAAATTGCTGCCGGAAAATGCTACCGGGGAATTCAATTTCATCTTTTTGCATTATCAATTTTCCTCAAAAATCCACTTTTACGTTTTATCTGCTGCACAATATTCACCCATATCTATCAAGATCCTGATCCGAAGGTAGTGTAAAGATTCGAGTTAATCAAGGGGTGCTGGAAAATGCGTTAAAATATAATCTGGCAGCAAAGTTGTTTATCCATACCATACTGTATATCCTTGTTTTCGCAACTCTTTTGCTAACCAGGCTTCGATTTCTTCAGCATCCTTACGTGTTGGTATAGGATTGTATTTCTCATATAATTCAGGTCTAAGGGCCATTCCAAATTCTTTAGCGTACCGATTACTTCTGTATCCCTCTTTGTGTTGCTCGAATCTTACATCTGGTGGATAATAACTTTGTCCAACGTAAACACAGGATTTATTGGGCATTCTTTTAGGGTTAGCTTGCCTGATTTTTTTAAATAATTTGACTTTTTTATCCAATTCGATAACATATACATAATATTTCTTCTGCCCTCTTGCCATCTTATTATCGTACAATAAACTTCAATGAAATCACAATATCAAATATTACCACAACGACTAAAAGCGTTACCATTATTTAAAATGTACTGATTGAAACGAATCTATAGTAAGCATTATTCTTCCTAAATACTCCATCGCAATAAAGGTTAGAAAATATATAACTTAATAGCAAATAAAATCCGTATCCCGCCCGTTTCCGTATTCACCCACTTTTCAAGCATTCACTCTAATTTCAGGTAACTATTTTGATGCTTCGTCCCGGTGTCTTTTTGCCCACATTAGCATCGTTGAGACCATTTCTTTGGCACCTTTTATCTCCTCATCCTTATCACTATTTATTCGTCGATTAACTAATATAGTATAAATGAAGAGTATTATAATAATCGCTGCAGATATAGCAATACCTATCAGAATATTTTTATTAACCTTGTCGGTCATGCTATCAGACGCCAGAGTTGGTTCCGATGTTTTTTGAGGCGTAAATATTTCACTTAGAATCATGTTCTTATCTTCTGGAGTAATATATGCAAAATCATACTTATTAGCTGCAAGGTCTGTATTTATTGATATTAACCTTATTTTATCAATGAGAATGATTATCTTTTTTGTAGTATCATCTAAATCTGAAACATACAGGTGGTCTCCACTAATATCCTGAAACTGACAATTTTGGATAATTTCACCAGATTCGAGGACAATTCTCAAGTTGCTACTGCTAAGACCTATGCTCAATAATAGGAGTAGAAATGATATTTTCCTGATTGTTTTCATGGCATCACTTTAAAACCACCAGCTTTCTGGTCTGCACAAAGTCACCTGCCCCGATTGCATCGGGATCATGGACCCTGAGTTGATAGATATACATCCCACTGGCTACACTGGTGGCATCCCATTGGATTGATTTGTAGCCAGCATTTTGGATTTCTGACACTAATGTTGTTACTTCTCTGCCGAGCAGGTCGTATATAGTAATCTGGACATTTGATCTGCGTGGTAATTCATACCTGATTGTTGTGATCGGATTGAACGGGTTGGGGTAGTTTTGAGATACAGCGAAGTACTGTGGAAGTTTCAGATCACTTTTTTGATCTGATATACTAATTACAACTTCAGATAGATTGTATCTTTCACCCCAAGCCATTATTTCTACATCAGAATCAAGTACCACATCATCTACTTCATATGCCCACTCATATGGAACCCGGCTTGCAGGATTACCAGGATTATAATCATGATATAATTCTTGAATATGTCCAGGTATCATAACAGTTGGATTGAGTGCATTAATGCAGTTTCGCATTCCTATGACAGCTGAAGTTGAACCGCTTTCATTAACCCATGCATTCAACAATAAAACATCTAAATTATCAACTGTGGGGAGGATATCAGAGGTTTGATTATCTCCTGTGTGAACAAATTTACAACCAGTTGTAGTCGTTACTTCATATATCCTAAGAGCTGAACTATGCAGTCCATAATGAGCTTTTATTTGCAATCCAGAAATTAAAATACTGTCTCCAGGTGCCATTGGAATACAACCTGTTATATATGTTTCCTCTGATGGAACAATTACATTACCACCATTCACTAATACCGAATTCGCTATCGAAGAATCATAATGATCCAGATGCCGATGGCTTACGAATAATACATCTATTTGTGTAATTAATTCTGACGGAAGTTGTTGTGTCCAGCCACTATATCCATTCACTAAATCAAAAGCGAATACAACTTGCGGTGATTTGATTACCATACCATGGTTATACATCATCCAGATCGATATATCGTTTATTACAGTATCCTGTAGTTCTGAACTTACTTTCGCCATCATGAAATTGTAAAAATCACTTACGTCTTGTGAGGTGCGCGAAGAATCATGCTTAAGAATGCCATCTAAATCCAATATTGTGTCTTCACGCAAATTGGGGTTTCCTGTATTAGGAGGATGTGCTATTAAATTAGTCTGTATCTGGTCGAGAGTAAGGCTCTGCGCAAATACTGTTTTACACAGTAATAAAATAATTATTGATTTATGATATAACAGCATCGGTACCCGGATTTCTCATTGCAACACTATCGTCTTTCTGGATTCAAATGAATCAGAATAAGAGACAAAGGACACGTTAATTACCAAAAGAGGACTAATCGTACGATAGGTGTAAGATTTCTTAGCTCGAAAGTAGTGTAAAGATTTGAGTTAGTCAAGCGGTGTGGCTGGCTCTCAAGGAAAATTTGCAAATGATCCTTAGACCACTTAGTAAACGTCAGAAATGAAAACTTGGTATATCACCAGCAGTATAATAAATCTGTTTCAGGACCAACCCTTACCAGAGAAATAGTATAAAGTTTTTAACTATCAGTCAATCCGATCCTTTACTACGATGTTTCTCCGATTGCTGCTATCGTTTTTCTCATCCGAAAAGTTACTATCAACGCCAGACTAAGAGAAAATATGTAAGCAGCGCCAAAAAGAATGAAGTATCCAGACCAGGTGAAAACCAAGACAATGAAAACAACAAACAAGCTAATTTCAACCAATGTCCATGTTTTCAGCTTTTGTAAATAATCAATATCTGTACCTTGTTTTGATGCGAATCTGCCAAGCACATATAGAAACAATGCGATCAAACCAAATTCAAGAGCATATTCCAGTTTGGTGTACCACCATGCTGGAGATACAAACGATTGCCAAAAGTTAATCTCCGGATAGAAAGGCCAGAAAATCTGTACTCCCCTGAACCATATTATTAGATCCAGAAGAGAATGCATCAGCATCCCAAAGCCTAATCCTATTCCCAGATTCCCGATTCGAGGGCTTTTTCTGATTACCGAAACTATATAGAAGATTACAACCAATCCCGCCATGAAGAGAAGGCTATGCGACCATGAGCGATGCAGGCCATGAGTAGCACCTCCTGTTAAAGTTGCAAAAGCGACAACCAGAGCATCCATATCTGGCAGTATATTGCCCAATATGAGGCCTAGTAATAGCCACTCCTTCTTGAATGGTAACTTCTTCATGGCTATACCTGCTAAGCCATGGATTCCAGCCTGTGCCATATTATTCTCCTATTGCTCGCTCAATTCTCACTTGAGTGTTAAAATTGGATATACTGAAAATAGTTAAATATTTGTTTGAATAGAAATCGACTTCCGTATCCCACTTGTATCCACAAAACTGCGGTCATAACATCCCTTTGGATTCATACATAAAAGGGAGTATTGTTTTACATTCCCTTATGGTAAATTATCTGAAATGAACTGTACAAAAGGAATCATTTTGAAGCGGTTAATAATGCTGCCATTCATGATTGCAGCCATCCTGTTTTTTATTTATTGCGAAGAGGAGGGCGAAAAAGAAGAAGAATTTGAAATAAACACTGATTGCAATCTTGATATTGATACGTTGGATTTTTCATTCGGCATCGATTACGAAGATCCTGATAAATACCTTACTCCTGGAGAACAGTCTGATCTAAATAATACTTATTTTGAAGAAATTAAAACTGCAATTGGAATCCCTACCAATAATTTTGCGGGTATCTCACAAGTCTGCCACTGGGTAAACCAGAATTTTATATTTGAGAACGCTGGTGGAGCTATGATTGGTATAAATACTGTTGATGAACTCTACGTATTAAAAAAGTTTTATGGCTGTCATTCAGCAGCATTAATCATATCAAGTATTCTACGCGAATTTGGGTTTCCAGCGGTAATGATTGAAACAGCCAGTGTGCAATGGGCATATGATTATAAAGCTGGCGAGGTACAATATTTTAGCGGTCACGTGATGTCTGAAGTATTTGTCAACGATCAATGGATTCTGCTGGATAATAACTGCACGTTTATCGAAGACTATGACTATTTAAATCCTTTTATATCAACAATGGATTCCAATCCAGATGACTATTTTGTATTTGCAAAAGGAATTGATATTTGGGATTATAGTGATCAAGATGGATCATTTACTCATAATAAACTGGTAAGTTTCTCAAATAATGTATACTGTTATGAAGAAATGTTTAATACTGTTTCATACATTTGGAGCAATTAGATCATATATAGAATTGATCAAGCAATGAAACTCAAAATCTTAAAAAGCATGAATTAATAAAAAGAATAATAATAATGAAT
>CAYTPW010000033.1:0-28661 GCA_964439935.1 uncultured bacterium
AATGGAATTCCAGCCTTCATCACCACTGCCATCAATATGGTGGATCGTGTTAATCAGGTCGCCTCTTTCGGTATAAATTCTGATGTCACAGAATTTCGGGATATCATAAAACATTATTTTATCCGGCTCACCTGGGAATTGCTGATCCCGGGCTGAAACATGATATGGGTTGGGGACAATTCGGATCTTATCAAAGGATTCTCTGGCCTGGCGTTTTAAAAATGCCGGCTGATTTGTCCTGGCATAAAAGCGGTTACTATGTAAAGACCCCGTTGGATTGGTTGCACCAGTCGTGTTATTAGAACCATCATTGTAAGCTACGATATAATAATAATAGGAGAAGCCGCGGGTGGCCGATTTATCTTCATATAGATTAATACCCGGTTCACCATCATATACCATTTGATAAGTAGTATCCGGTTTTCCTACTGCTCGATATATCTTGTACCCGGCAAAATCAGCTTCTACCGCCGAGGGACTGGGAGCCCATGATAATGTGATCCGATCACCTCCGGAAGCAACGTCGAACCATTGTGGCGGAGCCGGTGGTTGGGGGATATTGTAGCCAGATCTGTAATTTCTTATTGCTCGGCCAAAAGTTTGCAGGATGGAATCGACACCGGTATAAACCCAGGTATTTTTAAATATGTCTTTATCGGTTGTGGACCCACCACCCGGTAAATCAAACGGGCCATTATCACTATCATCATCGTACGCCTTTTTCCAACGGATACCGATTTCTTCACACATTTCGCGACTTAAACCGCTTACCGCTTCCGCTTCCACGATTTGAATGCTCTCACCGGGTGCCAGGTCGAACGGACCGTAACAAACCCAGGTGTTTGTCCCACCTTCATCACTGTGCAGTGTCCACGGTGAAACCTGATGGATAATTGAAGTTGTATTATCTTCATAAAAGCGATTGGACCCGCCATTTGCCGACCCGCCATGAGGGTTTCCGCTAACCATATTATAAATGGCTTTCCTTACAACCAGATCTTTAATGTTATTGGGAGGTATGTTTGGATAAGTATCTCCAGCATGCCACCCTAATGCGGTTGGTTGATTGGGATTATCAGTACTATCAGTTGCACTCCTGTCAACGTGTAAAACAGCTGTTCCGGCATGCTGAGGAGCAGCCAGACGACCGGTACCAGCAAGATCGGGTGCTCCGATATTATCAAAGTCTGCGTTCCGATCAGATTGCCCCGACCAGGCAAAAGCGCAACGTATCCAATCGACGATTGGATTGTCTTCGGTAATCGATTCGGTCGCGTGGGCAGGATAGTCCTCACCCCGCCGAGTTACCCAGGTATATTTTCCCCATGATTGCTGATTATCAAATTTTGGCGCGCCATCCCGGCTGACACTGTATCGAATACCCCAGCTGACTCTTACCCCTTTTAATGAGTCATTTAATTCAATATCATCATCATAGTCCACATTGCCGGTATTTGTATATGTATACTCTTTAATAAAATAATTATCATGGTACTGTTGACTAAAAGCATAGATTCTCCTCGACATGGTAAGACCCATGGCAGTATTCACTACGTTGGAAATGATCCGGTCAGGGATTTGATCTACGTCAATTGAATCAATATCTTTTTTATAGTCGGTAGAATTATCAGCACCATCTACGTAAACGGTGGGAATGTCAAACTTGGCGATTGATACATGTTCAACGGGAAATAATAAATCGCTGACATAGCCGGATGAAATATAGATTGCATATTTTTCCCAATAAGTTTGATCCGCATCGGTAAAATCCTCGGAGGCAAGCCAAGCCCGTTCTATTACAGCATTATCCTGTAGCGGATAATCGGCAGGCCAATCCATACCAGCATAATAGGAATCATTCCAGGCACGTTCGGCACCATAAGCGGTGAAATGACTATGTAAAGAACCAATCCGAATCCGCTTTTCTGTCGAACCTGATACTTGTGCGCTGAGGGGTGTAATCAGTATAATTAGAAAAAATATTAGAATTCTGCAAACCAAAATATCGGCACTTTCCTTTAATTTGAATTCCTGTTTCATATTTAGTATGTACTGTTAAAAATCGATCCGAATTCCAATTCGTATCGCCTGTGGATTCAGGAAGGTCAGCGAAGTAATATTGGGCATATCAATATAAGCTTTGTCTTCAATCCGCCTATCATTGCGGGCCGCGATCTCGGGATCATTCTCGGGATTGGGTTCTAATGGATCATATGGTATGTCTTTCGAACGATAGTCGCCGAATCGATCATTGCCTTTGTCAATTCCTTCTTCCCACGGGAAGCGAAGAGAAGCGAGGTAATTATCGCGATCAATCAGAGCATCTTCAAAGCCAGCTTCACTCATATATTTAAAATTAAATAGGTTTGCGATATCCACATAAAATTGCATTCCAATAGAATTAACGGTAAATAGTTTCGATAATCGCAAATCAACATTGTACCAGTCGGCCCATTGAACATCATCAACGATTCCCGGAATATCTTTCGGATTGTAGGTTTCAAATCTCCCGGTTCTCCAATCAGCTAATAAATTTAAATTTATGTCCTCCAGCGGATACATTCCCATTAAACGGGGACCGAACTGTTTGGGCACATGGAAATTTAAATTCATGCGCGCATAGGGTCTGGGATGTCTCCTGGTTTGTTCCGGTTTTTTACTCTCGTATTCACGTTGAGCCATAATATCGTCATTATATTCGCGCAAGCCAAAATAACCGGAAGTTCTCACGTCATAGGTATAATTAATAAATCCGCTGATCCACTCACCATACTGTTTTGATAAAGTAATTTCCGCGCCGCGGATATCTTCATAATTATTATTGGCTGCCTCTCTATAAGTGACATCTCCCCGGTATAAAACCCAGCCTGGCTGCTGTGTGACATCCTTATAATAACCGGCTATTTTGAACAATAAAAGATCAAACAGATTATGCTCATAGCCTAATTCATAGGAAATAGTCTTTTCCATTTCCAGATTGGGATCCCCCATGTACTTAACATTCCCCGCGCTTTCACGTTGTATTCGAAATCGATACGAAGAAAATGGTTCGGACCCAAAATGGCCATAATTAAAATACAATTTTGAATTTTCCGTTATCGGATGAGAGATACCCAGCCGGGGACTCAACATTAAATCAGGTTTTGAATCTTCGGATGGCGCATCCTCTTCGATTGAATCACCCAGATCTGCATTGTAAAAATCATCATAACGCGCCAAGTTATATTTTTCTGTGTTGGCATTGGAATAATCCAGCCGCAGACCAAGGTTAGCGATAAATCCCTTGAACTCCAGTTTATCCTGAATATAAGTCCCAATCCGATAGGGGAAAATGCGGTAGACTAAGCTGCGATTCCAAAAATTATTCGATGGATTAACCGTGGAAGAATTAATACGAAAATCATTATATACAAACTCAATACCGGCTTTTATTTGATTGCGACTATCGATTTGGCTGACGTAATCAAAGCGAAACGTAGTGGTGGAATTTTCGGTTGAATCGCGACCTAAGTTCATCCAACCCCCTAAATGAATTCCTCCGGGACCGGTTGAACCATACCCCGATCCCGAATAGCCAAAGGGTGCTTCGTCAACAAAATAACCGGGAGCTATTTGATGGCTTTTACTGGTATCGCGGTCAGTAATTTGGTAGGTATTATTCCTGCTGAATTTATGTTGCAATTTTATTTCATAAAATGCATGCGAAGAAACCGTATTAATAAACTTCAATCCATAAATTTGGCGGTAGATTGAACCAGGGCTGTAAGAACCGGGCATATAAGGAACCATCAAGCCCTCCGGACTGCCACTGGTTAAATTGGCAACTTCAGCCTGGGATTGCAATATATATCCCGTGGGTGTGGTTGTCCAATTATAAGGTGAGACTGAATGTTCTTCACCATATAAAGCTGAAAAAGTTAATTTCATCGAGGGATTAACATCGGCAGTCAGCTTTAATTGAGTATGGTTTTCGCTATAACTATCTCGCGAGAGCGGAAACACAAACATTTCCTGTTCATTAAAATGCGATAAATAAAATCTAAGATTTCCTAAGTATTGTCCTAAATACGGAACCGGTCCGCCAAATCCGACATCGATGACATAATCCGGTTTTTTAATATCACCCTGTTGACGCCGGTACCACTCGAATAGCCGTTTAGCCTCCTCAGGTGTCAGATCATTATTTGGATCGTCATCCTGGATTGTCTGCTGGGAAACAGCGTTCCAGCCAATAAAGGTTGGGTATTGTGCCTGCGTGTGCGTATCCCAGGCCCCATTTTGAGTACCGGTCCACATCACATCGGGATCGTGATAGGGGCGGTTGAAAAACGAATTTTGGTCGTAAATAGATGTTCCAAAATGTTTTTCCGCCGGTGGGCCATACTGAAAGGCTATCGATCCATTATATCCGTGGGATCTTCCTTCTTTCGTAATTACGTTTACAATTCCAGATCGTGCTTGCCCATATTCGGCCGTAAAACCCCCGGTCTGAACCTGAATTTCTTCCAGCGCACTCAGACTAACTGCAGAATAGGGATAATTAGAGCGTTCATCATTTTGGGACAATCCATCAACCATGAACACGGTTTGGTTAGCGCTGCCACCACGAATTATTATCCCTCTCGACCCAGTTTCGATACCGGCTTGAAGGATTAATACATCATTAACATCTTGAACAGGCAGATTTTCTATCGTTTCGGATTCGATGTTAAGCTGACTGGCAGAAACATCCGGTATAACCAGCGGTCGCTTGGCAGTCACAACGATTTCACTCAGCTCCAAAGTCTCCGGACTCAACGCCAGGTCAAGTTGTGTGGTTTGATCTATCACAACCTGCAGATCATTCACAACCACATCAGCATAACCCAACATGCTAATCCGGACTGAATAATAACCGGGAGGAACGTTTAACATTACAAAAAAACCGTTATGATCGGTGGCGGCACCGATATAGGTTCCCGCTACCACCACATTAACGCCGATAAGACTTTCTCCGGTCTCGGCATCCGTAATCGTACCACTTATCTTTCCGGCAACTCCGCCGGATAAAATTGCGATAGTTGAAAAGAATAAAAGAACTGTCTGAATTATATTTTTTATCATCAACAGACCATTAGAAAATGGTTCTAAAGACTACGTCCGAAATACGGTGCGCCCTGTTTAACCATATCCACCCGGAAAATTCGCTTTTTCTCCAGTTCCTCTGCAGTAGGCTCTTCGGAAGTGTAGATAGAACGCGTGTTCAGATACAGATAACTACCATTCCCCCAGGTAATTCCATCAGCGGGTGCGTCGAGAACTTCGGAATATTTGGGATCGATCGGTTGATTGGTGTATGGTGGAGCTATCTCGAACAGGGCATAGTCCGACGAAGGACCAATATACATATATCCATCTAGTGAAAATGTCAAATCATTAATCGTTGGTCCATTCGCGCCCATAATGGTTTGCCAATCGATCACTAACTCCGGTGGCTCGAGTGAATCAGCTGCGAAGATCTGACTGCGCCAGATTCCTTCCTGGACAACTGTTGTATCATCACCGACATATTCACCAACAATATAAACGTAGTCATCAAAGACCCTGATTACATTTACATTGATATCCTCGGGATAGGTGGCTACTGTTGAAAATTCTGCTTCTCCAGTAACAACGTTAATACGGTATAATTCATTTTTCCTGCCTCCGGTATACAAATTTCCATGTCGGTCATAATCCAGAGAATAGGCACGCGTATTACCAGGTAGAGTTAAAAAGTCTTCCGCATCGCCACCACCGGCCGGAATACTTGACAATTTCTTGTTTCTACGGGCAATATAAATTTTCCCTTCAGGACCTACGCGCATTGCATCAGCTTTCAGATAGCTACCATGCTCAGCGTACACCAGCGAGTCCGCTTCCCCATCTGAAAAAATCCTCCAAATCTCACGCTCACCAGATTCGGAAACATACAAATTTTCCAGTGCGTCAACAGCCATCCCATACAAGCTTGAGAAATTATCTCCTCCCCATACTACAACTGGTGGATAGAGTTGATAGTTATCGTATTCCGCGAATTCATAGGCACCGATAACAGCAACCTGAATTTTTACACTGTCAGCGATTATGTTGGGGGTCTGCACGACCACTTCCGTTGCTGAGCTGGATATTATAGTCCCACTGTTGCCATTAAAATACACCAGGTTGTAATCATTCCTGGTGTGAAAATTCTGTCCTGTGATTGTAACAATCCCAATACCGGAAAAGACCTTATCCGGTGGATCAACACTTGTGATCACAGGATTCGGTAATACCTCCGCATTCGGATCATAGATGCTGTCAGGATAGTCCGGTTCCTGGCAGGCAAAACTGATCAATAATAAAAGTGCTGTGAGAATTATTCCAAATACCTTCATAATGTATTCCTATTTATTATAAGATGATTTGTACAGAAATCTTTTGCACCATATCAAACCTACCAAATGGTACGGCAGCATAATCAACACTCAGAATGGATTTAGCCAAGCCGATCCCATAAGTTATGTCCGGTTCATCGTAGTTGTATAAATAACCCGCACGCAGATATAGAATACTGAGGGGATTGTATTCCATGCCGATATGTAATCTTTCCGGTGCGGAGCGCATATGCAGCGCATCAACCGACACAATGAATTTAGAATCTCTATTTAAAGGAGATTTTAACATACTGAGTAATGCAAATTGGGAAATATCTAAAGATACTCCCAGGGTGAAAGTCAGGGGCGGTTGAAAGCCTTCAGATTGGTACTTAATTTCTCCTGAAAAATTTCTTACTGACATCCCAAATGCGAAATCTTTCCACCCGGTTTCGAAGATGGTACCAAAATCATATGCTATGGTTGACAAATGATTCTTTACTGTTGTCAATGTTGTGTCAGTAGCCGGGATAACACTTTTCCCTAAGTACTGGTATGCGGATTTCACATGGCCACCTACTGAAAATTTATCGGATAGTGCTCTTGCATAGCCAAATCCTAAACAAAGTGCAGACGGATTGAAAATCTCTGTGTCCACGTATCCCTGATCATTGGGCCACACCATAGTCCCTTCCACTTCGCCATAGTCCACTGCCTGCAGACTGAAAGCAAACACACCATAATAGCCATTTCTAGGAGATAACGAAACACTGGCGGTAACATGGGATATATCTGCAAACCAGGTATTTTGACTGAAGCTGGCTTCCGCCATTGCATTTGAACGAGCCATGGTTGCAGGATTGAAGAATAATGCAGCCGATTTCCCTGTGATTGTGGTCATGGCCTCTGCCATACCGGCCGCTCTGGCATCCGAGGTGACGCTCAGAAACTGAAATCCGGTCTGAGCCAATTTTATATCTTCAGCTCCCAGTATATGTAGAGCAAGAATCAGCAATACTGTTAAAAGCCTGAATGTTCTTTTCATAGGTCTATTCCTCATTCAAAACGACCATTTTAAAACCGGCCGATTCTTCCATGGTAAATCGAACTAAATAGGAAGCATTTGCGAATGAAAATACTTCCCGACCAAATTCATGCGGATCGCGACTGAAGATATATTCACAGTCGGCCACCATCTCTAAAGGCAACACATCTGTGTCCGGCTCAATAGTATTTCCAGTTCCATCCGTGACCGTCAATTTCAACTTCTTATTGTAATAGAAAATTGTAGGTATAGAAGCTGCGGATGTGAAAATGGTATAAACGGTATCAGCTGGAACCGTAAACTTCCACAGGGAATCCTCATTCACGCTAAACACAGATCCCCAACTTACCAGGGAATCGATTTGTTCACTTATGGTCTGGATTGTGTCCGGAATGACTTTAGCGGCTACCGTATTGAAAAGTGTATCTACTTCATACACTTCGCAAGCTGCGCGATCTGTTGCTGAGATCGAATAGGTTTCATCTTCATAATCATCACATCCCACCAGCAGCAGAATTGACAGGATAAAAACAGTGATTGCATGTTTCATATTATATTCCTTTGCTACCTGATGATAATAAACTTTTTAATAGCCGTATCACCCTTAAACACCCGTTGGTGTGTTACTTCATCCTCATAATCCTCTGTTACCTCGAACTGGGCAACGTAAAGACCGCTGACAACGACCTGTTTCGATGAGGTGAGTGATCTCCATTCTTCGTCTCCGCTACCATCTGAATGGTGAAGCGTTTCTACCAGATCACCCCTTTCGGTATAGATGCGGATATCACAAAACGGAGGCAGATTGTAGAACATCAGACGATTCGCTCCAGCTCCGGTTCCAAATTGTAAGGGTTGGCCCGCGAAGTTGCGTGCTTTGACATTATATGGATTCGGCACAATACGGATACGATCCAATGCAGCTTCGGGCGGCCGGCGTAAATATGCGGCTTCATTGGTCCTGGTATAGAAAAGACTGCTCTCCACCGGGACACCATCATTAGTTGCAACCGTTGTCACATAATAAAAATAGTCGAATCCACGGGTTGGTGTCCGATCTTCATAATAAGTTTCGCCCGGACCTAATTCTGCTATCAGAGTGTAGGTTGTGTCATATGCCATACTTGCCCGATACAGGCGATAACCGGTAAAAGTGTCCCATGTTTCGGCTGAACTGGACCATTCACAGATAATACGATCACCGCCGGAATTAACTTTAAAATTATCAGGAGGTGGTGGTTCATGGTCAATATTTAAATCATTGTTATAGGTATCCAGGGCTCGTTGAAATGCCAGAAAAAGTGAATCTTTTCCCGATAAGACAAGTACATTTTTTTCAGCATTATTGATCGTTTCGTTTAACCAGTCTTCCCCAACAGAAAACTGCTGTTTACGAGAGAGACCGGCAACAGCCTCAACCATCACAATAACAATACTATCCTCAGGTGCAATCGAGTAGGGACCATACCCTCTGCCGATAGAATAACCACCGCCGGTTGGTCCAAAGTCGCTTGCCGCACCGCTACCCACCTCTTCGGCATGGCTAAAAGATGGATGGCCGGAGGTCATGAGAGCGTACTCGACCGCCATTTTGGCGGTATTATTATGGTCATTCCCAGAATTATAAGGGCCGTCCGAATCCGGAAAGGGCGTCGATGTCGGCTGATTGGGATCGTTGCTTTTATCCGTACCTGAAAGATCAGCATGAATAGTCATGACACCGGTAAACTGAGCTGCACCAAGTCTGCCATCGGCAGCAATATCACCGCCGCCAATATTAGGAGCACCTAGATTATCTCCTTTTCCATCCCAACCGGAATGGATCCCATGCCAGGCATAACTGGCCCGATATGGATTATCCGCAACAGTAGGACCATAATTCCCATTTTCACCGATGACCTCATTCATGGTGTTGCGACCCCAGGTTGCATTCTGAGGCATCCAATTGTAACCGTATGAACACGCTTCTTTGGTCATGGCATAGCGTTCCTGCCAGAAAAAATGAACGTCCTCCAATGTATTGGTATGTTTGCTACCGGCAAGATTATATATGCCTGTATTCTTAAATGAGTATACATAGATGTAATAATTATCATGCTGCGGATGACTGTAGATGTAGATCTTCCGGGTCATGGTAATTCCCAGGCTGGTATTACAGACGTTCACGAGTAACCGATCGGATGGAATATTCTCGTCTACTTCATCGACCAGATCTTCATAAACAAGTTCGGATGAAGGAACATCATCAACGAATACATCAGGATGTTCATAGCGTGCAATCAACTTGAATTCGACCGGCATAAACTCTGCTAATTCGTTCAAACCACGGGGTCCGGCATGTACTACCCGGCTGGGGTAGCTCTGACCGCTACCGGGATCAGTATAATTAGCCGCACCAATCCAGAGTGCCTTAGCCGCTTTTACGTCCTGTTCACCGTATTGCGCCGGCCATTGTAATCCATCCTGCTGATCAGGTATCAGGTGCCGTCTACCGACCTCAATCTCACACCCCCCGCTGGAAAACCAGTCATGCAATTGACCTACCGACACCCATTTGGTTTCATCCGCCATCAATAAACCAATTGATAATAAACCGGCAATCAAAGTCTTTTTATTCATAGACCTATTCCATTCCTTTTGGATTGATTAGAAATTGTAGCTGAAATTGATCCCTAAGAACACATCTCTTGGTCTCAAAAAAGTAAAGAAAGTCTGATCCGGCATATCGATATATGCTTTCGTATCAAGAATATCATTCATCCTGCCATTTGGAACAATACTCCAGGTCCCATCAGCACTATATTCATAATACTCCTTGGTAGTCTGATCATAGTAAATCTCTATTTCGCTCGGTGATAATGTGTTTTCATGCGCGGTCACTGAAACGATAGGAACAAAATCGACTCCTCTTTCGCGCACATCCCCAGGTTGGTCATCACCCGGAATATTTCCATAGCCTAATTTCTCTCCAACCTTTTGCTGAAGATGTAATGATTGCATATAATAGTCATAATCATGAGCATCTGAAAAAGACTCGGTTGAGAATCTTTTTATATTCAGGACATTAAAGATATCCAGAAAGAATTTTACGCTGAAGCTATTGTAGCTAAATACTTTCGAAACCTTTAAATCCAGATTGATGTAATCCTTCCACTGCAGATTATTCGTTATCCCGCTAACCCTATTGGGATTGTAGGTGAACCACCCCCCCGATGTCCAGCGGCCAATGAAATTCATATGCCAGTCACCCAGAAAATATTGACCTAGTATCCCGGGGCCAAATTTGTAAGGTGTGAACAGATCCAGATAGCCCTTCATCCTTGGTTTAGGTATGGGTTTGTCCTGATATCTATTTTCCGATTCGTAGGTTAATTGATCACTTGGATTTTCATTATATTCTCCAAGATTGAAATACCCCGAGCTTGAGACCCGATATTCATAATTGATCATTCCACGATACCAATGCCCTCTACTCTTATTTAACTCGACTTCGAAACCTCTGGTATCGGAATAGCTGTTGCTGGTCAATTGTCGGAAATTCACTTTACCATTTTGGCTGATGTAGCGCGTCCAGTCCTGCTGCCGGGAGACATCTTTGTAATAGGCTGATACATGAACCAGGAACTGGTCATTTATTGCTTGATCAAATCCCAGTTCGTAGGAAATGGTACGAGCTGGAATCAGACTGGGATCACCCAGATAGGAAATCGACCCGACACTGTTGCGCTGGACGCGGTAGAGAGCTTCCGTGGTAGGCGATTGATTGAAATGACCATAATTAAAATACAACCGCGATGTTTCTGTAATCGGGTGTGATATCCCGACTCTGGGGCTGATTGTAATAACCGGGTCAGCTTCCACCAGGTAGTCCGAATTCCATATTGAATCTTCTTCGATTGAATTGAAATCATTATCATAAGGTTCAAATTCAAACCATTTACCATTAGGATCGGAGTAGTCAATATTCAATCCCAGGGTTGTAATCAATCCTTTAAATTCAATTTTATCCTGAAGATAAACCATCATCCGGTATGGATTACGCTTGTAATCATTCCACAGATTACCTTCCGGTAAAACATAATTGATGGATCCGAATTGCATATGCAGATCATGCAATACTAATTCAAATCCGGTACTAACCTGATTATGAGCGTTAAATTGATTAGTATAACCAAATTTAAATGAAGTCGTCTTTACTTCTGTCGAATCGCGGGAAGTCGATATGGGACCACCCATGGTCAGACCGCCATCAACACTTGATAGAAATTCCGTCTCGTACCCGAATGGAGCTTCATCCACAAAATAACCGGGGAAGATCTCAGTTAATGTTGTATCCCGGTCCGGTCCTGGACCAGTCAGATAGGTCTTTTTTAATTGTTTCACCTGAATTTCAAAAAACGATTTTAAATTAATTATATGTGATAATTGAGCTGCTGCCGACCAGTGACTGCGATCGGTTCGGGAGTAATAATCGTTGGTGAAGATTCTCCAGGGAATGGTAAATCCCGTTCGGTCAATCTGCTGTGCTACTTCTGTAATAGTGTTTATGTAGGATACTCCACCGGACCGGGATAGGTTTGTTGCCTGCATATCCCCCCAAAAACCGGTCAGCGAAAATTTGGTTTTATTAGAAATATCCGAGGTTATTTTGAGCATATTGTTCTGCTTATTTACACCGTCTGTGGAGAGCGGCATCAAATACATATCCTGATTCTTGGTATAAGAATAATAGAACCGTAGATTACCCAGCATCGGGCTAACAAAGGGTATTGGACCACCGAAGCCCAGATCGATATTATAGTCAGGATCCCGGATAAAACCATCCTTGCGATGATGCCACATAAACAATTGTTTGACCGCTTGAGGGGTCAAATCATTAGTAGGATCATCGTCGGTCAATAATCTTTCCGAAATTCCTACCCAACCACCATCAAACTCAGAATATTTCTGAATGGTGTAATCATCCCACCCGGCATTATTGGTTCCAAACCAGGCTACACTATCCACCGTATATGGCAGAAGCCAATAGGAATTGGGATCATAAACAGAGGAACCGAAATGTTTGGCTGCCGGCGGGCTGTATTTATATGTTATCGTTGCACCGTACTTGTTCGGATCCCCTTCCTTAGTAACTACATTCACAATTCCTGATCTGACATTATGATACTCGGCACCAAAACCACCGGTTTGGATTGAAACTTCCTTGACAGCGCTGAGAGGAATTCCAGTTATGGGGGAGTTATCTCTTTCGTCTCTGAGCACCATGCCGTCAACCATCAGCATCGTTTCGTCTGCATCACCGCCACGAATCTCCATATCGCTGGTAATACCCGCTTTCAGTCCTACGATTGCGCCCAGACTGGTAAATGGTAATTCTTCGATCTCATCACTGGTTACGCTCAACTGGCTGGCCGCCACATCCATCTTGATAATTTTTGCCTCCGCAACTACAGTGATCCCCTCACCTATCAGAACTTCGAAATCCATCGCAACATCGATGATAGTCGTTAAATCAATTTCAACACGGATGTCGGTGACTGTGGTTTTGGTATATCCAATCATCGAAACGACTAATACATATTCGCCCGGCGGTATATTCAGAATGAAAAACCTACCATCAATGTCCGTGGCCGCTCCGAGATAAGTATTTTCTAACAGGACATTTGCTCCAATTAACGGTTCACCGGTACTTCCATCAGTAATCCTGCCGCTGATTTTTCCGGTTACGCCCGCAAATATGAATTCAAAGCAACAAAAAACAATAATAAGAAGTTTTACCTTGATGGCTCGGGGAAAGAAAATTTTATGAATTATCATTCTTGGAAGACCTCCTTGAATTTGAGCGACCCTTTTTCATTTTTTTGTTGTTTACACAAAAAAGAGTACCTGGTAAAGTAATGAAACAGAATTATAGTGGCAAGTAGTATTACATTAATACCTATCAATGATTCACCAGAGTTGATGCCGGTACCTGGCCCAAATAAATTTGATGAAAGCATAAATACGAAGCTTAACAGGATTATTGGTTTAATAAATAAACCGGAATGATTTTGATTGAAGATACGCATCAAAAACGATGTTCCAATGTGTTGATGAATTTTCTTGATGCTAATTTTCCCATTCCGCAGAGAAGAGAAATTATTAAAGAAGTGGCTAATATATTAGAATTAATTTTACGATACATCGTTATTGAGATCAGGTAACAAATTGAATAAATCAGCCCGCTAATCGGCATTCAGTTCCCTCACTGTATCAAGCAATGCCCGATAATTATCGAAATTAACGTAGTCAGGGATACTGTTTCCTGAACCGACGCAATAACCGCCGTTAAAGCCCACTTTTTCAACATTATACATTACATTTCGTCGCACATCGTCCGGTGTGCCCAGTGTTAGAACATCACCCACATCCAGATTACCGATCAGGCATAGCCGGTCACCATACTTCTGCTTGACTTCGACAATATCCATTGCTTTGGGTTCAATTGGATGAAGTGCATCTACGCCACAGTTGATTATACTATCCATTACATCCCATAATACACCATCGCTGTGGTAGATCAATGGCTTATTGTATTTACTGGCTAAAGCACCGATCTTTTCTAACCAGGGAAAGAAATACTGCTCAAGAATTGCCGGAGACATCATCAGACTGGTAATATAAGCAATATCATCACTGTACCAGATCGCATCAACCTGATCGTGCTGATAAAAAAATTCGAACATACTGAGTACCGGATCGCCAATCTTTTCAAAGATTGATTTTACCAGATCAGGATTATCATACAGAGCCAATGAGAAACCTTCAAAGCCCATCAATTCCCAGGTCATGGTAAATATATCGCCATATTGACCGATCACGCCCATCCCTTCCGGTAATAAATCACCGACATGATCAAAGGCAGAATAATCGATCTGAGTGGCATCGGTAAAATTAAACTGTTCGAAATCATCCCAACTGCCAATCACACCCTTACCTTCCGGTGCCCAGGAAATTGATGAGGTTATGCTTTCGTCTGCAAGATGTCCCGGGATGCTAAAATCTACCTGCGGCTGTAATTTGATATAATCGTACCCGGCGGTCTGCCAGAAATTAATATCATCCTCGAGGGTATTTATCGGATGGCCCAGTAATCTGGCTTTAATACTGGGATGAATACCGAGCTCAACCAGGGGTATATGCTTTCCCTGGCCTCCTCTCAGAGTTATTATCAGCTGCTCGATATCAGGACGCATGACTCATCCTGGCCTTGTGGGTTACCAGTTACTGAACAGGGACTGTACTACAAATTCCGTAATGAAGTCTGGCTTCGTAAGGTAGCTATTCGGCAGTCCAATTACTGATGGAAATTAGTGTAGTCACGATATAAGACAATACCGTTTTTTATATTATTACCGGGTGGTTAACCTTGTTGATAGAATCAACTGGCGCTTAAAGGAACGAAGCGGCTGATAACAATTCCATCGAAAAAGGGACCATCATCCGGGAAATAATAATCCAGAAAGTCCAATAAGACTGTTTCACCAGCCGACTGAGAGGCATGAATTAGTTTGCTTCCATTAATGATCATGCCTTCGTGTCCGAATATTATACCCAGTTCAAAAAATGTTTTTCGCACGAAGGAAACGATACAAACTTCAGGTAATTTCGCAAGTAATTCGGCTGTTATTTTTTCGTTCGGGATAAAATACAGCTGGATCGGCCGATTCCACCCCAGCTCGAGAAATTCACTGCCATCTGCTTTTTCATTCAAGGTCAATTCAGCTAATTCCAATTCTTCGAGCGGCAGTAATTCCGCGGTCATGTCAACCGTGTTGGAATTAGCCGTCACACGGTCGGCAGTATAATGCCAGCGCGACTTATAAGTTGGACTCCTGTTTCCCTGAGCATCAGCTTTATAATGAATGGTAATCATTTTCTGTCGGGCATCTGTCCAGCTGGTACTCTGGGAAAAAGCCAGGGTGGTTAGTACATGACCGGTGCAATCTGATACGTCCAACCTTACGATCGGATCTAAATCCGGTTCAATTTCTTCACCCAGCTTAAAAATTTCATATGGTGTTCCCACCCGCCAAAGTGCAAATGCCTTGATTCGCTCATTAAAATCGGGGAAACGTTCCTGAAACTCCGGTAAAATTTCCGATACATCATTTGCAGAAAGCATCCATGGTTTGGGTAAGGTTGCCAGCCATTCCCATTTATTAACGCAACCGGTTAATAATAACGTCAATCCAAGAAATAGCAAATTGCGAAAAAATACATTTTTCATAATCACTCCATAAAACTAAAATACTTCTGACTCATCTTTGTGCAGGTCAACCACTTTTCGAATTGCTTTGACATGCTCCGGTGTCGTCCCACAGCAGCCACCAATAATTGAAACACCAATCGTGATTAATTTATCGATCCTGTCAGCAAAATATTCTGCTGTTTCCTGATAAACCAAGTGACCATCAACCAAATCCGGCTGACCGGCATTGGATTGGATTATCAGCGGCAGGTCAGTGGTTTGGCTGAATTCCCGGGCGATTTCGATCATTTTATCCAGACCATTGCCACAATTTGAACCAACGATATTAGCACCGGCAGCAGACAGCTTATCAATGACGTCAGGAATGCTATCGCCCATGAGGGTATGGTACCCCTGTGGTGTATAGTCAAAGGTCATTGTGGCCATAATCGGTATTTCAGCAGAAATATTTCGCGCCGCCCAGATCGCCAGTTCTGCTTCTTTTATATCTATCATCGTTTCGATACAGATCGCATCAACACCACCTTCGATCAAAGCGCCAATCTGGCGCTCGAATCCGGACTGAATCTCGGCCGGTTCTCCATCGCCATAGGGCACCAGCATCCTCCCGCATGGTCCGCATGAGCCGGACGCTATCACGTTTGGGCCGACCGCTTGCCGGACATGTGATAGCCCCAAATGATTAATCGATTCAGTTTCAGCACTTAGATCATATTCCGCCAATTTAAGCGGTGAACCACCAAATGTATTGGTCTGCACAATATCGGCTCCGGCCGCCGCGTAAGCTTGCGCTACCTTCTGGAGCAATTCCGGGTGGGTGAGATTCATTGCTTCAGGACATTGACCTGATTTCAAACCTTGCTCAAATAAAACGGTACCGATGGCTCCATCGGAAACAAGGATTTCGCCAGCGTTAATTCTTTTTAGTAAATCAGTCATATACCCAATTTAAACTAACTGCTTAATTCGTTCAACAGCACTAGTAGCATCAAACGCATAAGCCTGTGCACCGATTTCCTCTGCAAAATCCTCTGAGGCTGGGGCTCCACCAATTATCACCTTAATCCGGCCAGTCTGGTTCTTTCCCTGAAGTAGGGTGACCACATCTTTCATGACTGGCATAGTTGTTGTCAGCAAGGCAGACAATCCGATCACATCCGCCTTTTCCTGAATTGCTGTATCGACAAAGCGATCAGGTGACACATCTTTGCCCAGATCAATAACATCAAAACCGGCGCCCTTCAGCATGATGCCCACCAGGTTTTTACCAATATCGTGCAGATCACCCTTCACTGTCCCAATAACGATTTTACCAATTCCAGCCTGCTCGGATTTGGAGAGCAAAGGTTTTAATAAATCCATACCGGCATTCATTGCTCGTGCCGCCAATAGCACATCCGGCAGGAAAATTTCGCGTGCCTTGAATTTTTTACTGATCGCACTCATGCCAGCTATCAATGCCTGATCCAGGATTTCACCTGCTGCAGCTCCATTTTCAAGGGTGTCAGCGGTCAGGCGGCCAACTGCTTGATCATCACCATACTCTAGTGCTTCGGCAATTTTTTGAGTTAAATCCATTATCCATTCCTTTCAATATTTAAGGCGCGCAAACGGGCATGACACGATTTGGTACGGCAAGTCCGGCAAAATGTAAAATTGGGTTTAAAGTAATGTATCTCCCGGTCACCGGCAATGAAAACACCCGTAACCGATTTCAATGGTATCATTAAAAAACTGTCATTTAAAGAAATTCCAATTAATTCGGGTTGCAGATACTGAAACAGTTTTTTCTGTCCACTAATATGCCAACCACAGTATCCTGGGCTGTATCCCAGTGCCCATATTTCCTTGCCATCAGATGAATTGGCCAGCATTTCATCAGCATACATTTTTTCCAGCAAACCAACAGCATTATCCGCTGCCAGTGATGCTACTGTGTCCAGAGTATAACCCAGAGCAATATCATTACCAGCCAGCAGGTTCTCAATTTCTTCGCTGATCGCTTGCCCCTGTGTCAGGGCAAAGAGCGCCAATCTGTCAGCAGCGGGAAAGATATCCGCTAGGAGTGCATCAGGATCGTTGCGGCCTTCGCCGGTGAATAGGTCGGCAAAATCGTTGACTGATATGTCAGCGAAAAGCGCCACCGGTGCGGCGCTGGCGTTGAAACGGTTCATCGCCTGTGTCAGCAGATCCCTGATTTTGGCTGACACTTCATGCTTATCATTAACTCCTTGCTCCTGGAGAACAGCTGAATCTGTGGGCTGAATAGCCCCTAATTCCAGGTCAATAAATTTAGGCATCAATCCATGGTCGGGAGTTTGTCCAAACCAAATTTTCCGGCTTCCGCAGTCATTTGTTCAATCAATTCTCGCCTGGTTGAATCTGGTAATTTTGATGGTGCATATTCACTCAATAACTGTTCCACTTCAGCCGCTGCCCGTTGTCCCAGCGTGTGACTGCCATCGTCTATCCAGCGCGGTCGGTTGGCTCGATCGATGACATCACCCGGGAAATAGTGTTCCTGTTTTAAATACTTTCGCGTATGATTCGCAATCAAGAGGTGGTCATCCCGCAACAGTTCCTCAAGCAACGGCTGTGCCGGGAAATCTTCCCGGGGAGTGATACCTTCCACCATCCGCAGGCACATTCCAGCTATCTCATTATCCAGTACCAGTTTTTCCAGGCTCTGACAACTTTCGAAGTCCAGCATGCCGGGTCCAGAAATATTATTGATGCCTGACAGCGCTGCCAGGGTAGCACCGATGCCCGTTTCAAGGCCAGCCTGGGCATCCAGAATTTTCGCGTCGCTGAGAGCAATATAAGCCTGGGTCGGTAATCCAAGAAAACTACCGACTTCATTATTGGCACAATCGATCATCATTGTTTCGATGGCACCCATTGGTGTTGTTTCATAACGTACATCAAAAATTGCCGGTGATCCACCCCATAGGACCGGTGTGCCGGGATTTACTAATTGGCTGATGACCAATCCGCTGAGCGTCTCAGTGGCATGCTGAATAATCGAGCCGGTCAGTGTGACAGGAGCCACGAATCCGGATAAAGGCATTGAAATAAATTCGACCGGAATCGAATAGCGAGCGCAATCGACCAGATTTTGAGATGTTACATCGCTCCATTTCAACGGCGATGTCGGGCAGCAGGAAAAAATCGTCAGCGGTTTAGCTTTCAGGGCTGACTCGGATCCCCGGATGACCTGCTGCAGGGCATTCATGATATTAAATGCTTCGATTGTGAAAGCGCCGGTAACAACCGGTTTATGACCATACAACAGGCTCAGGAATAAGCGATAACTATCGGAGATTTTTTCCGGCACATCGGCGGGTATGAATGCCGTACTCTGTGAAGCCAGGTTATCCAGCTGATTTACCACCTTAACATATTTGATATAGTCAACCGTAGTCGGTTTTCTGATTTTATTGGCACCGTGGTCAAGTATATTGAGAGCCGCCGATCCCGGTGTGAAATGAACTTTATTATCAGAAAAATCATGTGTCTGCTGACCATTAATATCGTACAACCGAAATGAAGCTGGCGCTGAGTCCAAAGCTTTTTGAACCAGAGCAGCGGGTATCTTGGCCCGCGATTTATTCTGATCAATTTTAGCCCCATTATCACCGAGGAGTGTCAAAACATCCGAATTATTTATTTCCACTCCCAGCCGATCCAGAACTTGCATACTTTCATCAATAATAGCTTTAGTCAGTTCAGGCGTCAGGAATTTAAGCTTAGGTCGCATGAGATTCTCCTTAATAACCAGATAATATTACTGTGTTCTTTCGGGACAACAATAATTCCAATCCCGCCAAAGAGGTCTGGAATATAAAACAGGTGAAAATTATAAACCGGGTAGTGTAATAGTAAATTTAGAGTGAACATGGCATAAACCGGCAAGTCAAGTAAAGGTAAGTCGCTTAGTCTTTCTTACGCGCCTCGATCAAAATATTGTGCCAACGCTGGAGATCCTTAAAAGATGCATTAGCAACCTTGACCAATTCATCGAGATGAAACGGCTTGATAAAATAATTATCAAATCCGACTTTTCGGGCTTCTTTTAAATCATAGGTTTCAGCATAACCAGTGATCGCAAATATGTAGGCAACCGGATTAATTTTTTTAATTTTTTGACATAATTCGATTCCTGACATACCCGGTAACTTAAGATCGAGGAAAAAAATAAAAATATTAACATGTTTCAAGATCGATAGTGCTTTCTGTGCTGTTTCAGCGTAAAAAGGTTCGTAGCCTTCCTCTTTAAAAGCTTGAGTTAAAATTTCACCGATTGCCGAATCATCGTCAACAATCATGATTTTTTTATCTGCTATCGCGTGCGGCATATCCGTTCAATGAATTGGATGTAAATTATTACTCTGATGTTAAATGACCGCTGATTATTAAGATAATTTTCTGGCGTTAATTATGTGTAATCCAACAATCGTTTGCATGAAAACTAAATCATTAACCCGAATTTTCAAATCGATTATAATTGTTGTTATATCATCAAATGAAACGTACGCTACTTTTTACCACATTTACCGGCCAGACCAAACTAAAGGGTTGTTTTCGATTGAATCGAAAGAACCGGTTTTGGTAGACCCTTTTCAAGCGGCCAGGATAGATTGATATGGTTAATTACCGAACCCGCAGAGCGCGTTAGACCCAGCCGCAAGCCGAATCCAACCGCGTGATGAAGATCGTTAAAGCTAAAGTCCTGGACTGAAGGAAAAGTATTACCGCCGACATAAAATACAGTCAGCGCCGGTGCTACCGTAAAAATTTCAACTGCCGGTAGAAGGCGGGATTCAAGTAAGATTTTATAACGAACCTGTCCGGCATAATAGTAATTAGGATACCCGTATAAACCATTGAATTCCCCTAATAAAAGCTGAGCAGTAGGATGGCTATTGAATAGATGGGACCATTCGATTGTGAGCAGATTTGAATTATTTTCGATTGGTTTGCTGATCCACTCCAGGTTGGCAGAAAATTTACCACGCTCTGTTCCCTTGCTGTGGCTGTAATACCAGGCTGATGCTAAATCCAAACGCAAGTAATTAACACCACCGGCACCAGTAGATACAATGAAATTGGGAGCCAGGTAGTACGATTGCTCTTCCCTGCCACTCATCTCAGGATTCCAACCAAGAATCAATGATGCAGCCCAACCCTGCTCAATATCTTCAGTCCATTTCAACCGCTTGAAATTACTGGTGGTGCTGTAATCACTGTAGTAGAGATCAAATTTAACACCAACCAGTTGATCGTCATAAACGGGTAATTGAAAAACCGCTGGTGCAAGAAATTCTTCAATACCGGGGAGATACAACGTTTTGGCAGGTGAATCACGCTGAAAGAACGAAACGAAACAGTTTGTGTTAAACTTCAAATCAAGGCCGTATGAGCGGGTGTAAGCACCATAAATGCTGGTGATCTTCACATCTGGGAACTCAATCACGGAATTGGATTCCCCCTCTGTAATTCCAGTTGGTATAGCCGTATTTTCCAGTTTGTCAAATAAATTGGCATCCCAGAAAATTCGATTTGTCCCGGTCCGGTTACTGAATATTAATTGATAACCGTTTCGGTCAGTTTTCGAACGCAGTGGTTTTACCAGACTGCCGGTTATCCCGCGGCCTTCATCCGAGTGATTGATCAATAAATAATACTGCAAGCGTTCCTTGGTAAAAGAGGGAATGTAGTATTCCAGATTCAGATATGAATTCAAAAAACTCTTGTGATAGGATATTGACAGAGTTTGTCCCGAACCCAGAATATTGCTTTCTTTCAAACCAAACCAGTAAGTCCACTGCCCACCCAGCCGTTTGATGCTGCTGCCCGGTGTGGTGGACCATTGATCATATACTATAATCTTGACGTTTGCTGAACTGGCGTTTTGCCAGAGATAAATCTTAGCATCGGCTAAAAATGGAACCTGACGCAGGTTCCGTTCACTTTCGATCAGAAGCTTCCTCGTCACTACATCTCCCGAAGAGAACAGCAGTAATCCATGCACTGTATTGAGCCTGGTTTTTATATGTAATGAATTACCCAGATCATAAATATATTGCTCCCATTCGGCGGTGATCCGGGATCCTTCAAAAGCATCCAATACTTCCACCTGGATTGAATCGATTACTGCCTGGAAATCCTGGGGTAGATCGTAAACATTCACCCCCTCGTAGATGTGAGTAAATTCAGGTGAATTGGCGAACAAGGTGGTAAGAAAGAATATCAATACATAACATTCTGATTTTTTCAAACCAGCATTCTATGCTTTATAGTTTGTCAGAAACAGATATGCCAGCAAGGTATTAACAGCAACGAAATAATAGCGCCAGAACTTTAGTTTCTTAGGAGACATCACCTTACCATTCTCGCACTCAATTTTATTAATCTCATTAAAATGGTAGGAGTGTTTTTTATCATCTTCGAAATGGGCTGTTATACTAATTGGGGAACGAATATTAATACTGAGGCGTAAGTTACCGTCAACTATTGTACTGTCATTAAGTACCGCTGTTTTCTGACCTGCACATTTTTTAGGTTGTTCCTGTGAGGTGTCCTGCTGAGCAAGAAGAATGGTAAAAAAAACTGTAATCAGGATAACAAAGTATTTAATCATTTTCTCTCCCTATCTTTCGATCGATTTTATTTACGCGACCTCATATCCAACAGGCTAAATTTTGAACAAAAATTTATTAAAACAACAATAGAAAATTGGTATCCTGATTCTGCCTTTTCTATTTCAGCAATAGCATCTTCCTGGTCTGCACATGCTCCCCTGATCGAATCTGGTAGAAATACATCCCAGCACTAGCCGGTTGTCCTTTGTCATTGGACGCATCCCAAGCAACCGAATGGTGCCCTGCATCTTGCCAATCAGAAATTAACGATTTGACCTGTCTGCCTTGAAGATCAAGAATGGTAATTGAAACCTGAGCTCGCTGATGTAATTCATACTGAATAATTGTAATTAGATTGAAGGGATTGGGATAGTTCTGGTGCAAAGTAAATTCAGCGGGTACACTCGTTTCAGTACTTGTGAATCCAATAACATCTTGTTTGACAATAGTAATGCTGTCAATCAAGGAGCCGGTCATGTTATAGGCATTCATCATCAGCACATTATCATTAATTTCAAATTTTGTGTAATTCATCGTGCTAACATTTTCTTCAATGAACCACCCGCTACCAGTTGATGCAAGCGAAGCACCATAAGATCCCGCAACAATTTGAAGTCTGCCTTGGTTCGCTCCACTCCCGTATTCATCCACTGGTGAAGTACTGCTGACATTCAGATTGATTGGTTTTGATCTTAAGTAATAATGAGTATGACCGCCCAAAACAACATCAACACCATAATCATCAAACGCTTTCCACCAAGTATTAAGATAATTATTCATATCATCAGCATGGCTGCCAGTTGTAAAAAAAGGTTTGTGAAAAAACACGATATTCCAGGTTTTTGTCGTGTTAACAAGCTCGTTCACTAACCAGGTATGCTGGGTAGCAAAGTCTTGCTCACTAAATAAACAGATAAACAGAGCATTGCCAAATTCAAAGGAATACCATTTCTCATTCCCCGGCATGACAAACTGATTAAGATATATTGCCCCACAACAATGGTTCCCGCCGGTATGATAAATCAGATTATTTTCCAGAAAATGACTGCCCCTTGAGTACCAGTTGTTCCAATCCGATGCCGATGAGCCTGAATTGACCGGATCCCCTAAAAAGAGATGAAAATCAACAGATTCGGTGACCAGCTGGTTTGCTGCGGTTTCCCAGTCATCTAAATTCGTCCTGCTGTCACCTCCGGCAATAAATGAAAAGTTAGTGGACAGTGGACTTACCGAAGTTTAAAATGTCCTATCTGACGTCCAGGCGCTACTGCTAAAAATAGAATAATGGATTACTGTATCTGTATCCACTATAGGAAAATTGTAATCGAACAAATACCCTGAGTAGTCAATTCTTCGTATTCCGCTGAACGTTCCCTGCTCGTATGAAGTCGTATAGCCCCATTTAATCTGGGCCGCTGTTTCAGTGCTTTGCCAGGTAACAGTTAATCCATTCTGGGAATCTCCAGTCGATCCCCAATGGATATGTTCCTGACCATATAATGCTAGAGCAGATAAATACATGCACATTAAGGAAAAATATAGTTTTTTCAATATCATTTCCATTTTATTACTCTCAAAGGTACAGCATCGATTACTATAGTTCAAGCGGTGGTTAAATGGCTATACTACTCTACAATTTGTCTTTTTACCATCGTATTGTCAGTGCAGTGTAATTCCCAGCATACTGCTTCAGATCGGAGTTTGTCTCAAAACTCATGTCCCGAAAACGGTATTATCTGTCACAATCGGTGATAATCTAATAAAACAAAACCATCGACATTAAACGAGGGCTGTCGTCGGTCGGAGCGGGGAGATTTGAACTCCCGACCCTCCCGATTTCATCGGGATGCGCTATTTATCTTGGATCAATTCCAATATATATTTCCGACTTTTCACTGCCTTCAATTGCTTTTCCCTTAGCACTGCTTCTGACCTCGTTTGAAACATTTCGGTATGTACAAGTTTCCATGGAGTCCCTGTTTTGGTAGCTTTAGAATATCCTGAATTGTGACGGCGCAATCGATCTTCCAGATTATTGGTTTGACCTGTATAGTACCGATCAAGTTTTGGACTATATAAAATATATGTATAAAACATTTGTCGGAGCGGGGAGATTTGAACTCCCGACCCCCTGCTCCCAAAGCAGGTGCGCTAACCGGACTGCGCTACGCTCCGAAATTGCTAGATTGGTTAGAAAACATATTCCGTCGGGCCAGCCGCGACGATGTCAGGGGTGAGCGATGGGACTTGAACCCACGGCCTCCTGGGCCACAACCAGGTGCTCTAACCTGCTGAGCTACGCCCACCATACGACCTCAAATGAGGCAGGCGAAATTAGGCGGTTTTTGAGCCGCAAACAAGACAGAAAAATGCATGGAGATTCCACGGCCAATGGCTGTTGGACTATGGTGTTTTAGCTACTATTGCTTCCATTCTCCATCATCCATTAAACATCAACCATCAACCATTACCCACTCTGAGCATCCGTGTGTAATTTCCGCCATGCGCTTGCTGTCACGCTACATAATAAAAGAACTTTTCATGCCTTTTATTTTCGCCCTGTTAATTATCGTTTTTATCCTGTTCACCAATTTCCTCCTGCGGGCCATCGACCGCTTCCTGGGCAAGGGCATCGACGTATTGACAATCCTGGAATACCTGTTCCTGAACCTGGCCTGGATCGTGGCGCTGGCCGTGCCTATGGCCGTTCTGATCGCCGCCTTGATGGCTTTCGGCCGCCTGTCCGAGGATAATGAGGTCACCGCCTTGCGCGCCTCCGGTATCAGTTTCCTGACCATTATCCGGCCGGCACTCCTGTTCGGATTGATCATCGGCGGTAGCCTAGTTTATTTTAACAATTTCATATTGCCACAGATGAATCATCGGGCACGGATACTGTCCGGGGATATCTACCGCAAACGGCCCGGACTGAATATTGAGCCGGGTTATTTTGTGGAGGATTTACCCGACTACAGCATGATCATCCGCGATCAGGATGGTGATATGATGCAGGATGTACGAATTTTTTCTAAGAATAATGAATCTTCCCAGACCACTATCTACGCCAGGCAGGGTCATCTCGGAACGATCGCTGATGCGATAATCATGACCTTATACGATGGTGAGATTCATGAACTGGACCGGCAGGACTATGGTAATTACCGCCGAATCCAGTTTGCCAAACACCGGATTGTCATACCTGCCGATGATCTGCTGCTCAAGCGACGCGATAAATCATCCCGCACCGACCGCGAGATGACCGTGCCAATGATGCTGGAAAAACAAAACAGCTATCGTGAGCGCATTACTACTGTCCAATCCCGGTTAGCCAAAGCGTTTCAGCGTACCACAGGCGATAGCATCGCACCATCCAACCTGGAATTTGCCAGGGACTTGATCAATAATTACCGCTCAGTCCTAAAGCAGGACACATCCCTGGCTGAAGCCGATTTCAGAACCAGGGACCGCCGTGCCCGCAGCCTGGAACGGCAGGCAAAAAACGAATACAACCTGATCAACAGTTATAATAAAAGTCTGAACAAATACGGGGTCGAGATCCACAAAAAATTTGCTTTGCCCTTTTCCTGCCTCCTGTTTGTATTGGTCGGCTCGCCACTGGGCGTGCTGGCTAAAAAAGGTGGTTTCGTGGTGGGCATGAGCCTCAGCTTCGGTTTTTTCCTGATCTATTATTTAATGCTGATCGGCGGTGAGGAAGTGGCCGATCGCAATATTCTGCAACCCGTTGTTGCCATGTGGCTGCCCAATCTGATCCTGTTGATTATTGCCCTGTACTTAACCCTGCGCACGGTGCGTGAACGCGCTCCGGTTCAATTCAAGTTAAAAATGCCAAACCTGTTTAAACGGAAAAAAGCATGATACCGGCTGAAATCATCCAGCGCAAACGCGACGGTAAAGCATTGACACCCGATGAAATCCGTTTCTTTATTCGCGGTTATACTGACGGCACCCTCCCGGATTACCAGATGTCAGCCCTGCTGATGGCAATTTTCTTCCGTGGTATGGATTACTGGGAAATTGCCGTTCTGACGGAATTAATGATCGATTCCGGGCAGCGCATGGATTTCTCCCAACTTGATACCTATGTCGCCGATAAGCATAGCACTGGTGGGGTCGGCGATAAAGTTTCAATCATCCTCGGCCCGCTCTTAGCTGCGGCCGGACTGGCAATCCCCATGATCAGTGGCCGTGGTCTTGGTCATACCGGTGGCACCCTGGATAAACTGGAAACAATCCCCGGTTTTCGTACTGACCTGAGTCTGAACGAATTCCGCCAGGCTGTCGAATCGATTGGGATTGCCATGATCGGTCAGACCGGTGAGATCTGCCCCGCCGACAAGAAAATTTACGCTCTGCGCGATGTAACCGGTACCGTTCAATCGATACCACTGATCTGCGGCTCGATCATGAGTAAAAAGATTGCCGAAGGCATCCAGGGTTTGGTGCTGGATATTAAAACCGGCAACGGTGCGTTCATGAAAACAGTATCACAGGCGCGGGAACTGGCGGACCACCTGGTGCGCATCGGAGTAGATTTTGGCGTGAAGACTGATCCGGTCTTTACCAGTATGAATCAGCCCCTGGGGCGTTTTGCTGGTCTGTGGTGTGAAATGCTGGAGGTGCTTGATTGCCTGCGTGGGGAAGGTCCCGATGATACGATGGAGGTCACTTATTTACTGGGCGCCAAACTATTGGCCCAAGCCGAGTTGGTAGCAGATGAATCAGAAGCGGTAGCAATTCAAAAGGATTTAATTGCTGATGGTACGGCAATGGAAAAATTCCGCATGATGATAAACAAACAGTCCGGAGATCCATCGATCATCGACGATCCCACTGGTTTTCATCTGCCCAACTGCCAGGCTGATTTTACCGCACCCGGATCAGGATTTATAACAAAAATGGATACTTATCGGATTGGACTGGCTACGGTGAGTTTGGGCTGCGGTCGGTTACAGACTGATGATTCTGTCGATTCCACTGCCGGCATGGAGTTTTTATGCAAAATCGGTGACAAGGTCAGTGAAGGACAGGTTCTGATTCACTGTTTTAATTCGAATCAGGATAAATTAAATGATGCACTTTCCCTGCTACAGGGTACAATTTCAATTGGCCCTGAACCGGTAACCCACCGGCTAATCTTGAAATAAGGGAGGTTAAAAATGGAATCTTATTTTAAAAAATTATCCTCGGCCGATCCGGCCACAATCTCGACCGGCATTAAGGAATTGGCAGTGGAATTGAAAGCCAAACCGGATGAAGAAAAATTATCGCTGATGTTCGATGCCCTTTCCAGCATGTTTTATATTGATACTTTCGATCGCCCTGATCTGCGGGCAGTCCGGGAAGAAGCCCAGCAGGTTGTGGCAGCCATGGGGCCAAAGGCAATTCCACTGATCCTGGAGCGACTGGAGCACACCGACTTGAAAGCCGAACTTGTTTTCGCCCAAACCTGTGGCCTGATGGGTGCGGAAGCGATCGATACCTTAATCGAATCCTATGATCGTCACCGGGAAGCGATTTTCCGGGCTTTCATCCTGTATGCTTTCGGCAAGGTCCAATCACCGGAAATCGTTAAAGCCCTACCGATCGTACTTCAAGCAGTAAAGAGTCCCAGCCGAGAACTGGAAGATACGGCCGTCCGGGCTATGGGTAAGATTTGTGAATCAATTCAGCCGGATGATGTTACTGACGAAGAAAGGGAGGAAATCTTCTACGCCCTCACTAAAAAACTGACCCATCCAAATGATGTCATCCGTTCTAAGGCTGTTCGGAGTCTGGGTAAGCTGGTTCGCTTCGGTTTTACCGATCAATTACAGATCGACTTTTTGCAGGGAAAAATGAGTGATATTCTGGGCCTGGAGGAGAACTCAACCTGGGATTATGCTTATCTAGTGCGTCGCGAGGCTCAGGAAGTTATAAAATTTCTTAAATAGCAAAAAGTTACTATTTTTTAGCCAGACTAAGTATCCGTCGGGACCAGTTACGAAGGTCATCCAGGGTGATGTAAATGGTGGGTAGGATTATCAGGGTGACGAAAGTGGAGAAGGCCAGCCCACCGACAATCGCCCGTGCCATGGGGAAATAGGGCGGTCCATCACCACCAATTAAAGTTCTACCGAAACAAAGTGGGATCAAACCCAAAATTGTTGTCCCCGCCGTCATCAGGATCGGTCGCAGCCGGTATTGCCCGGCCTGGAGAATCGCCGCAGTCCGGCTCACACCCTGATCCCGGAGTTGGTTGACATAATCGATCAATACAATTCCGTTATTCACCACCACTCCGATCAGGATCAGGACACCGGTCCAGGCCATCAAATCAAAATTGGTTCCTG
>CAYTPW010000034.1:0-14387 GCA_964439935.1 uncultured bacterium
AAGTCTCTCATAAATTTTAACCTATATTTGTCCAATGGTTTCTGACGCTACACAGGGGTGTAGTACGGCTCAACGGAATCATCCATTTCTTCCACTATGATGTTTTCACTTTTTAATCGTGGACCTTTAAATATTTTAATCCCCTTTGCCAATTGCCCAATTGTTGTAACACTCCAACCATCCACTTCATCAATAGACTCAATATTTCGTATCGTTTCATGTAAGTTCGGTAAGTATGCTTGCGGGTTTATCCTGAGCAACGAATCAATATCACTCCTATTTATGCTGAACCTATACTCAGACTCAGTAAGGCTACCTGTTTGGCACCTCACAAAGTCCTGCGATAGTTCATCTAAATCATGGTCAATCACATCTGTCGGGTTATTGTCCTTATCTCTTTTGAATATGGGGAATCCCTCACTATCTTGACCTACCTTTTTAGAGATGCCCATAAATATAGGGTAGTCATCTTTTAGTGATTTTTTTGTTTTTGGGTTTTCGACAAAGACTAAGCAGGTTCTTACGCCAGTATGCGGTTGAAAGGTGTCTTTATGGCAATTTATAACACCAAGAAGCTGAAATTGATTTAGCAGCAGATGTCTTGCCGGGTAATATGTCTGTGTGTCCAAAAAACTTTTTGGCATTACAATGCCTATTTTCCCTCCAGGAGCTATCCATTGCAGGCACCTTTCAAAGAACAGCATTTCCGGTGGCACACCATCTGAAACGAGTTCCTCTGTTGGTTTGTAGTCACCACCTCTATTACTCCAACGAATTCCAGTAGAGAAATTATCAAGAATAGTTGTGTCTGAGATTCTGCCCTCACCTACACCAGCAAAAGGTGGATTAGTGAGAATGATTGTCGGTTTCCCTTGACCCGCTATTGCTCTTACATTTTCATTCAAACGCTCAAAAGAGCCTAAGCTATCGCCTTGCGTCATCCCCGTATGGCCATCACCATTAAGAATCATTGCAGTTTTAGCAATCTTTACAAGTCGCTTGCTGATTTCTACCATGAATAACCGCGTTCTATGACGATCTAATTGTCTTTGTTTTGAAATTTCGGTGGCTTTGCTTGTGAGGATTTCCTTTCTTACATGCCGCATTACCCCTGTTAGAAACCCTCCAGAACCACCAGCGGGATCAAGAGTAATATCCTGATAGCTTGGGTCAAGGATTTGAACCATTAAGTCCACCACTAAACGATTTGTAAAAAATTGACCTCTTTTCTTTTTTAAGTAGGTCGCTGTATATTGTTCATAGGCATGTCCCATGATGTCCCAATCTTCTGATTCATGAAGATTGCTTAGCATTCTGTAGCCTTGCAGCTCTACAACTACATCGCAAACAGCGCGATTCCCGACGGATATTTTTTCATGTTCTGCGAAAACATCCTGGTTAGCGTTCTTTACTTCCTCGAATAATACAGAAACCCTTTTTGAAACATCAGAACGTCCATCTTCAGAGGAAAGTTCTTCTGGAGTGCAATAGTAATCTGGATATTCGCCAGCTTTTTCCTCATCCATAGCCTTGGCAAGGATCAATCTAACCATGTCCATAGTGAGATCGTCTTCATCACCATCCACACCGCGACCATGTAACTTGTTATGACACCTTCTCAAAAGACCCTTAATGTCTTTAGGTCGCCTAAGATTATTTTTCTTTCTTCTACCCAGGGCATCCCAAGCTTCCCCTTTACGTGGTATGCCCGTCCAATCTACTAATTCATTTTTGGGTTTAGATATTCGCCTAAAATAGCTAACCTCATCCCCGTTATACCACGCTCCACCTGATGCACTGGTATTGAATATGTATGAAACAAGTTGATTATATCCAGAATCCTCGCTCGGAGCCTTGCATTCAATAACAAGAAGAATTTTTCCCTGATCTTTTTCTCTACAGGCGGTAGCGTTAGTATATACGACGATGTCTGCTCTAACAGGATTCCCCTCTTTGTCTTTCAGCTCTTTGCTTCCGTAGTAAATGCCTATTTCTCTGGCAATTACATTTATTGGATATTGGTACTCAAAGTGCAATATTCGCAAAAATTTCTGTCGCACAAACTCTTCCGGCCTCGCCTCTAGTAGCGAGTCACCAAGGAAATCAATTATTTTTCCTTCATCATTTACGGGTACTTCAAATTGATCCATTTCGATTTCTCATTTTTATTACAGCTAACGCCGCAAATCACCGGCGGCAAAAAGCAGAGCGACGAAGGAGCGTCGCTTTTTGCCGTCCGAGTGAATTTGCCTTGTTAGGTTTCATAGTTTCATAACCTATCTCTCTCACGCAGATAAGCTGCCACATCCTCAATTTCCTCAGGAATATCACTTGACCATACAAGCCCAAGAATACGTAGTTCACCGGGTAATGTGAAAATGGTTTTTAGCAAAGGAATTATTATAAAAATGCCTATTGCTATTTGACCCACGACATTTTCTACTTTGTATATCGCAAGAAGCCAATACCCGAAAAGAGCAATACCGACAACAAACAGAATACCGAGAAGAAATTTTATGGTGTATTTAATTTTCGTTCCCATTGTTTAGCTACCCTGTACGACATTTTGAGGGATTCCCTGATTTCGTAGTTCTTCGTCGATGATTTCCATGAACATTTGTTGGTTAGTTGGAGTGTTCTCTGTGAATCCCGCCTCAATTGTAAGAACAGAAACCACCAGCCCTCGCAGCCCCTTTATCTGTGAGGATATACCCATGAGAAATGCCTCATGTTCTGGATTCGGCATTGCAGCAAATCTGCTTTTTATCAATGTTCTATACAGGTCGGTCACTTCGATATTCGGATCTTGTTTCGTGATTGCTTTGTATCCCTTGGCAGCCCATCTGGCTGTTCCACCAACAGCGCCTTTTCGCGCCATCCACTTCATCATTCCCATTGGTGTATCCTCGTTTGAAACCTAACGGAATAGCTGAGGGGCGTGAAAAATCTGTCCTCATAACGTTCCCAATACCAATTTACGTTATTCATACTCTCAAATTCTCAAAATCACCGCAAAGCTTTTCACGTCACCTCCAGCGAGGGTTAGAACGCTCAATAAATTTTCTATAATCCTAATTCTTCAAAATATGAGTTCATCATCATTATGACTTTATTGTTTGCTTTATTAATATTTGTTGCATGAGTATGTTCAAGTGAATCCTTACCACGATAAATATTACTTGTGGATGTGCCAGTACCAATACCAGAAACATAAGTATCTTCCGAAGATACTGAAATAATTTTCGTTAATTCTTCACCATTTCTATTTATTGTTAGCAAGACTTTAACTTTAGCAATACACATCATATTAATTTCTCCACCAGCAAGTGCAGCTAAAGCAATTTTACCACCACTATCTGTTGAATATTGTTCAATCCAAAAATCTTTCAATACCGCTGTAATTGTGGTTGAGCCACTTGGTGATAATTTTGAAAATTTATTTTCTACAAATTCGTTTAGCATTCTACCAAGTGTAGAAGATTGAGTGTGGTTGAACCCTGGATGTCCAGAAACTTCTTTTGCTTTATCTTGCTCGAAAGGTTTTAACAAGCCATCAGTAATATTTGACGTGTAATGAAAGGAAACATTTTCAGAACTATTCACTTTTGTTCCCATCATTACAAAATCATTTAATGATGATGTCATTGGTAGATTTGTTGCGCACCCACCTAAAAAAATTGCGACTATGACAATAAGACTACTTTTTATTATTGTTTGTTTTCTCATTTTACTTTCTCCTTATTTGTTGATTAACTTGAGCGTTCTAACGAATAAACTCACCGGCGGACGGCGAATCCATTCCATTTACTTTTGTTGTTTCACAAATCTTCATTTAGTCTCCAAAATCTCAAATTCACCGCACAAGTTTAGCCGTCCGGTGGAGTGGGGGTTAGACCACTTGACATTACTTATTGTTTTACTTCCACATCATTTATTGTAAAAGAAAAAATATACTCATTTACTACATCTTCAATTTTTAAAGGAAGCAGAATTTGAACAGTTTTTCCAATTAATGGTTTTGCTTTGTCCAATAATTCTTGAGAAGATGTCATACTTGAATTTGGAAACAACGGAAGTTCATTCCAACCGCCATATTGACCGCTTACATAATAGACATTATCTGATGGAAATATTAAATCAGAAATGGTCGCACCCCTAACAATAGTAGTAGGTGGTTGAGGGTTGTTTCGTTCTGTATATTTTACACCAGAATGCATTACCCGTTTACTCATACCCATCTCATCAACATAAACTGCTTCGTCCCAAATAATTTTGATGGAGTGTTTAGTTTTATTGTTCAATGTAAACAAAAATTGAGAAGAAATTGGAATCCAAACCAGCTTAACCATTTCATCTTCAAAACTGAACTTGGTTTTACCTTCTTCTTCAAATCGCACAATTTTTTGTTCACCATACCTATCTTTTGCATCCGCTGGTCTTTCAACTTCTGACAATGTAATGTCATAAATGGCTCGGTAAGAGACACATCCAACAAATAATAGTGATATTAATATTGGAATTACTTTCGTTTGATGCTTCATCTTGTTCTCCTGTTTGGTTAATTCGTCAAGTGGTCTAACTAGTAATTATACCGAATTATCTCGGTAATGAAATTCATAATATTTAGAATATGTATTAACATATTTGGATACATTTAAAAAATTTCTTCTTCAGATATAAAACAGTTAACAACTACACACTGGAAAAAATAATTCTCAATATCATGATCGGACAAAATTCTAAATATCATTCCCAATACCCCGTCTTTTCTTGATTAAATATTATATTTTTCAATTCCAGCTCCTTAGCCTGTGTCGAAGGTAAGGAAAATAGTGGAAATTGTTTAGTTTTTTAATTAGCCGGGATCAAGTCCTGATTTTTCTGTAAAATGCATTTAAGCGGCCACGGTCTTGAGTTGTTTTGATTTAGCTATTTCTGTTTGTTGTTTATCCTGATAGAGCAGGCTCATGTCAAGGTATTGCCGTCCGGTTGTCCACTCTTCAGCCTGCTCCATACACAGTGCTCCGATTAATCTGAGAGCAGAGTCCCGATTGGGAAAGATACGGATTACATTGGTCCGCCGTTTAATCTCCTGGTTAAATCGTTCCAAGCCATTTGTAGTCCTGATCCTTCGCCTGTGCTGTAAAGGGAAGTTCAGACAGGCCAGTGTATCCTCACAGTCGTTTTCAAGCAGGTCGGCTACCTGTGGGTATTGTTCTGCTAAATCTTCGGTTAGTTGTCTCAGACGCTTAAATCCAGTCGGTTTATCCGGTGCCTGAAAGACATCATCCAGTCGTTGTTTGATCCAGGCTTTGTCCCTGGGTCTGACCTTATCCAGAATGTTCTTCTTACAATGTACTTGACAGCGTTGCCACTGGGTACCAGGATAATACCGCTCAATGGCTGATATAAGACCACCATGGGCATCACTGATAACCAGCCTGACACCCTTTAAACCACGTTGCTGTAATCCACTGAAGAAGTCCGACCAGTTGGTCTCGTTTTCTGTATTGCAGACAGCCACTCCAATAATATCACGCTTACCGGAATGGTTAACACCTACTGCAATCAGTACAGCATGGCTCTCAACCTTATGGTCACGACGCAGTTTATTGTACCGGGCATCAACAAACAGGTAGGGATATTCATCGGTGAGGTGGCGGTTGAGCCAGGCCTGGATCTCCGTATCAAGCTTCTTACTTATCTCAGATACCTGGCTCCTGGAAAACTCCAGTCCACACAGCTGCTCTGTAATCTTCTTGACCTTACGGGTGGATACGCCATTTATTACCATCTCCTGCAGACAACATATCAAGGCCTGTTCGCTACGCTGGTATCGCTCAAACAGATCAGTGCTGAATGATCCGTCTCTGGTCTGGGGGATAGATAACTGTAATCTGCCAACACGGGTATTTAACTGGCGGGGCTTGTAGCCATTGCGGTGGCCACGACGATCAACTGTACGCTCGTATGGCAATGCGCCTATATGAAGGGCTAATTCCTGTTCCAGGTATTCCTGTAAATATTGCTGCACTAATTCCTTTAAAAACTCTGGATTATCAATCTGTTTATTTGTATTCTTGATGTGGGTCATGGTTTTGCTCCTTTAATTTGCTTCAAATCAAAACAAATTTAAGAACTGACCGTGGCCCCTTTCTCAAAAGTACAGAAAATTAAGGACGCAACTTGACTGAACCCCCAGCAAAACAATTATCAATAAAAATACAGTAAAATACAATCCTGTATGTTTCTGGTGCATTGTTTCCTCATGAACATAAAAAACAATAATTACACGTAAACAAATATAAACAAATATACTTATAATCCTAAAGCTGCCGCTGAAGCAGCAGCTTTCGTTCAAAATTCTATTTTTACACTTTCTCCCTTACCAAGCTTCTGACCGCGGTGTGAATCAAAAATATCATAGCAGTTGTCTGCCAGTGAATCAGCCAGTATTACTCCATCAACGGTGAAACTGTCCCTGGTGACTTCAATTATACTGACATCCTCCGGCGGATTAAATCCCTGCCCATGTAAATAATTCAGTAAATCTGAACGCATCACATCAAACATTATGCTCCGGCGATGCACTTCGACAATCAAATGCTGCTGCTCAGCCAATTCCGATTCCATATCTGATAGTTCCAGCTGAATTTCCTTCAGCTCCATCAGTTTTTCCTGCATGGTCAGTTCTTCGGATTCCAGCATCACTTCCAGTTCTTTAATTTCCGGCAGCAGTTCACTCATTTTTTCAAATTCATCCACTTCACGAACATGCTTTTCATATTTATGATGACGTTTGGCCGGCACTTCCTTCCCATTTTCAATCACACGGATTATTGTCTTATCCTTCTTGCGGTAATTGATGACTGTAGAATCCCGGGACAGAAATCCTGATTTCAGAATTGTTATTTCACCAATACCAGTGCTGTCAGGATTCAGGTGAATATTAATCTTTTGCGGAAGGGCCGCCAGCCTGGCGCTGCAAAACAGGATTATTGTTATTATCAAAAGACGATTTATTGGTACCATCATAGTTTCCTTTCTTTTTCCGGTGTGGAAACTATCCATCCAGACAGTTCTGGATTGAAAATTGTCCCAATCCTGTCAGCCTGTGTCCTTAATGGTGTTGAAAATGACATTTACAGCCATTTTGAATTTTATGACAGATTTAGCCCGATTGGTGACAATCATAACAGTATGATCTGACATAACTATATTTAACTCATATTATCGGCGTATATTTTCTGATGTAAATCCAGTTAAAAAGTATGAATCAGTTTACAGAAAAAATTATTATCGCCCTGGGTGTCACAGCTACTTTTTTCCTGACAGTATACAGCGGGCAGTTACCGGTATTTATGGGCGAATTTAACAGTATTGACGGCAGCCTTTACATCACCCGCTCAGTTGATATAATAATTACGCTCCTGGTAATTTATTCAGTCAGTTACCTGATAATTCCCCGCTATCTGCCGCGACAGTCATTCGGCCTGATACTGATCTGGACTGGAATAGTCTTTTTATCGGCCTGCCTGATTGAATATCAGCTGGATAGATCGACCCTCAAATTATTTAATCTGCCAACCGGTCCCGATGAATTCTCTGATAAACTGCTGAAATACCGGCACCGGAAATCTTTTGACCTGCACCCGGCCGCCGGCAATTCGGTAGTGACTGTATTCAGTCTGCTATTTGGTTTAAGCCGGGACTGGGTAAAAAATTATCAGAACCGCAATCAGTTAATGAAAGAGAAGCTGAAAGCAGATATTGCCTTTCTTAAATCCCAGGTGAATCCTCATTTCTTCTTCAATTCACTGAACAATATATTCGCAATCACCAGCCGGAATAAAGATCGGGAGGCCGGGGAGGCAATCTTAAAACTATCTGGTATGATGCGCTACATGATTTATGAAAGTGATGCGGATATGGTACCAATTTCAAAAGAGGTTGATCTGCTGACAAACTATATTGATGTGGCTAAACTGAAGTATAAATCAGATGATCCACTGAAATTAGTATTCGAACAGAGGGTAAAAGACGACAGCCTGCTGATTGCTCCATTGATTTTGCTTCCATTTGTTGAAAATGCCTTTAAGCATGGCATAAACAGTAAAGGTCAGGGAAGTATTGAAATTGATATTGAAGCTGATTCCAGCCGGCTGGCTTTATTTGTCACCAATAGCATTCACCCTGCCGCCGGCGATTTTATCCGCCGGCCGGGAATCGGGCTTGAGAATGTCCGACGGCGCCTGTCAATGACCTACGGCGAAAATCATGATTTGTCAATCGAACATGATGAAAATCATTTTTCGGTAAATCTGCAAATAGAACTGGATCACTAATGGTTAAATGCATTGTCGTTGATGATGAAGCTGGAGCAATTGAAGTTTTATCCAGCTATATAAATGATACACCTGGATTGGAGTTAACCGCCAGTTTTCGTGATCCGCTGGAAGCCTGGAAATATATTTCAAACTCTGCCGTCGACCTGGCATTTGTTGATATTGACATGCCCGGATTGAATGGGCTGCAGCTGGCAAAGCTGGTCAGAAATAAGGCTACAGCTGTAATTTTCTGTACAGCTTATGCTGAATATGCGGCAGAAAGCTATAATGTAAGCGCCATTGATTACCTGCTGAAACCGATTCCGTTCGAACGTTTTATCAATGCAATTGAAAAATATCATTCAATCGGCGGACAGGAGCAGCCTGTCGATAGCGACCGACAAGGCTTACAGGACAAATCAATATTTATTAAAAGCGGTCCGATTCTCCACCAGGTTGATCTGGAGGAAATCAAATACATCAAAAAAGACGGCCATTATGTGGAATTTCATACCACCGGTAAACAGCTACTATCGCGAATGAATATGGATGAGTTGCTTGACCGGCTGCCTGGAGACGGGTTCCTCCGGGTTCATAAATCATATGTAGTGAGCAAAAAATGGATAAAGAAAATCGAAAAACAATTCGTTTCCATTGACGGGCGGGAGATTCCGATCGGAGATCATTTCCGGCAGGAATTTTTCCGGAAAATCAATTATTCAGGAAAATAGAACTGGGCTGGAATTGGTTACCAGCCCAGTATCTCACAGTTTTGATTTTCAGCTTTTTCCTAATTCCTTCAGATAGGCTTCCAGCCAGCGCAGCTCTCCTTCCCAGTGATGCTGTGGTCTGACGGCAACAGCCAGACGGGCTGGAGAACAATCACTGTCGCGCAGAAACTGCTCCAGTCTTTTATAGCCTTCAACCAGTTCCTGTACTTCCTCGCGATATAGCATAAGGCAGTCTTTTATCTCATTAACCGGCAGCTGGTCGCTATTATAAATTGCCAGATTAAACGGATCCTTGGGAATTTCCGGTTTGCGCAATAAAGCCCGCAGTTTCACCTCCAGCGCTTCCCTTCCATCAGCAGTTATCTCAAAGATTTTCCGCGCCCGGTTTCCTTCGGATAATTCAACCTCGGCCTTGACCATCCCCGCGTCCTCCAGTTTTTTTAGCAATTTATAGATTGATGACATTGACAGATCGGTCCAGCTGCGCATATCCCGGTACTGTACATCTTTTTCGATTTGATAGGGATGTTTAGGATTTTCCGCCAGCAGACCCATCAAAGCTGCTTCGGCATTAGTCACAATTTGATCAACCATGGATTTCTTTATTTTATTATAATATTGCATGGGTACAATATTATACATTAATATTATTGCGATGCAACAAATTATATTTGTACACATGTTTTGCGAGGTGTTTTAAATATTGTGGAATTATTCAACACTGTAGAATTTGTCCACACTTTCACTAGCTGACTGATAATAACCGCTTTGCACGGCAACAAATCGAGCACTGTTGTATTCCTCAACACTTTCGAAGTGTAGCCGCGCTTAGAAAAGTTTCTGTTATATATTGATATTTCTACACTTGCAAGCAATTGGTCTGCCTGGCACCACCTTTGAACTTAATAATTCAGTTCTAAGAAAGGATAATCAAATGACTATATTATTACTAATCACCTTCATTGCATTATGTATTGGTATCGAACTAATCCACAATTACCGAAAGCGCAAGGTTATCGAGCGTTATCCGATTGTTACCAAATCCTCCTACAAGCTGAAGCAAAATAAGGTACTGGTACCCCAGGGCCTGTATTTTGGAACATCTCATACCTGGGCGCAGCTGATGGAATCAGGGCTGGTGCGGGTTGGCCTCGATGATTTCCTGAAACATATAATCGGTTCTGTCTCCGGCAATTCACTGGCAGTAGAAAATAAGGAAATCAGTAAAAATCAGATTTTGTTTACGCTTGAGCAGGACGGCAAAAAACTGGAGATACCCGCCCCCATAAGCGGTAAAATAATTCGTCGCAATCCCGAAGTATTAATCAATCCTGCTAAAATTTTAACTACAGCTTATGAAGATCGCTGGGTTTTCGAATTAGAACCGGCCAACTGGATTGATGAGACAAAATCCATGATGCTGGGGCAGAAAGCCAGCAAGTGGATGCAGTCCGAATTCCTTAGGTTAAAAGAGTTTTTTGCTTATTCCATGAATAAAAAGCATCCCCAGATTGAATATGCCACTATTCTCCAGGATGGTGGTGAAGTCGCCGAAAAGGTTCTGCAGTATGCTGATTCCGACCAATGGAAGGATTTTCAGTCCGCATTTATCAATCAGATACCATTTGGCTTTACAGTCAGCTAGACCTAAAACACGTGACCGTCTGGAATAAATAGTCCAGATTTTACAAATTGTACCAATAGGAGAATTCATGAGCATAAACAGAAGAGGGTTTATCAAAACTCTGGGGGTAACGGGCACCGGACTCCTGGGTCTAAAATCACTTGAAGCGAAACCGGCAGTTTCCACTATTGAAATGAAGGGTGTCTTGATTGACACGACACGCTGTGAAGGGTGCCAGTCCTGCGAATTCGCCTGCGCTGAGGCAAATAATCTGCCGGAACCAGAGGATTATCCTGAGATCGGAGTCAGGCGGGAAATGACTACATCGCAACTCACAGTTGTGAACGGCTACGACACATCAGAAGGTGAAATCTATGTAAAGAAACAGTGTTTTCATTGTAATCAGCCCGCCTGTGATGCCGCCTGTCTGACCCGGGCCATGAACAAAAAGGACGAAGGTCCGGTTGTTTGGACGGAAAGTAAATGCATGGGCTGCCGTTACTGCATGGTTTCCTGCCCGTTCGAAATACCAAAATTTGAATATGACAGTCCGGTGCCTAAAATTGTCAAATGTACCATGTGCTGGGAGCGCCAGCAGGATGGTGACGTTCCAGCTTGCGTTGAAAATTGCCCCAATGAGGCAATTATGTTTGGAACACGCCGTGAGCTGCTGAAGGAAGCACGACAGCGTATTATTACCTTTCCCGATGATTATTATGACCACATCTATGGTGAATACGAAGCAGGGGGTACAGGCGTACTATACTTATCAGCCGTTCCATTTGAAGAAATTGGCTTCAACACTGCTGTTCAAAAGCACTCTTATCCAGAAAAGACCAAGGGCTTCCTTTACAGTGTTCCGTCCATATTTGTACTGTGGCCGGCAATGCTCCTGGGGATTTATAAATCAACTCAGAATGATGAAAGTGAAGTAGCGGAGGGTGAATTATGAGCCAGCTGGATACATCTATAGTTGCCGGAGCTGCTTCGAAACAGAATCTCTGGAAATTTTTCCTTAGCGAGCTAAAACCGAAAGGTAAGATATTCACTCCTTTTAATATAATAACAGTACCGATAATTATCCTTGGCCTGGTCCTTATTGTTATCCGTTTCTGGAAAGGGCTGGGCGCCGTAACCAATCTGTCCCAGTCCGTTCCCTGGGGACTGTGGATCGGATTCGACGTTGTCACAGGCGTTGCCTTTGCCGGCGGTGCCTATGTCCTGACATTCATGGTATACATTCTAAACATGAAGCAGTACCATCCCATAGTCCGGGTAACGGTACTAAACGGATTTTTGGCCTACCTGTTTTATGCTGGTGCCCTTTTGCTGGACCTGGGTCGCCCCTGGAATGTAATCAATCCGATTATCGGTAATTCATTCGGTACCAGCAGCGTTCTTTTCCTGGTGGCCTGGCATTTCATGCTGTATATGCTGGCCACGCTGGTGGAGTTTTCTCCGGCTATTGCTGAATGGCTGGGAATGGACCGGGTCCGCAGAGTACTGAAAGGAATGACTGTCGGCGCTGTCATATTCGGCATTACCCTTTCGACCCTGCATCAATCTGGTCTGGGTGCCCTGTACCTGATGGCCAGCGAAAAAATTCATCCACTCTGGTATACCGAATTCATTCCGGTGTTGTTTTTCGTTTCCAGTATTTTCGCCGGATTATCAATGGTAATATTTGAGGGATCGATTACCTATAAAGTATTCTCCCATAAAGTATCCGATGATGATCATGAGAAACATGACAGACTGTTGTTTGGCATGGCCAAAATCTGTGCCGGAGCAATGTTCGCCTACCTGTTCATGAAGCTGCTGATCCTGGCCCATGATCAGCATTGGGCATTGCTGTCGACTCCTTTCGGGAAGTGGTACCTGCTGGAAATCATCGGTTTTGTAATCCTGCCAATGATACTGTTCATACGCAGCATAAAGCTTAGAAACCTGTTACTGGTCAAGCTGGCCTCAGTATTGACCCTGGTTGGAATAATACTCAACCGTCTGAATGTGACCGTAATTGGATTCCACTGGGATGCAGCCGTCCGCTATGTGCCAACTTGGATGGAAATTGTCGTCACCCTGGCAGTAATAAGCATCGAGATCTGGGTTTTCCGCTGGATAATTCACCGTATGCCGGTACTGAGTGATATTGTACCGGGACGGAATCAATCTGCTGTAACGAAAAACTGAGGAATTTCACCATGAATGAATTCACTCATATAGATATTTTTGCTACTAAAGGGATAGAATATCTAATCGTAATCGTCTTCCTTTTCTCAATCTATCCATTCTGGCGCTATCTTAACTCGCCCGGTAAACTGATCACTGTACCGACGGCATCTGCATTCGTATCGGTCATTGATCGGATTAAGGCCAGTATCCCAAAAGGCGTATTTCTGGATCCAACTCACTCCTGGGCATTCCTTGAACCAAGTGGCACTGCCAGAGTAGGTGCCGACAGCTTCCTGCTGTCGGCCACCGGACCCGTAAATTATCAGAATCTGCGCAACGCCAACGAAATAATTAAGCGGGGAGATATTATGGGCAGACTGGAACAGGACGGTAAATCGATAAATATATATTCACCCATTTCCGGTATAATCAAAAACCGGAACCTGATGGTCACAGAATCAAGTGAAACAGATAACCATTATGAACAGGGTTGGATGTATCGGATTATTCCGGAAGACTGGACCCGTGATGTTACTAAACTGATGTTTGCCAGACAGGCCGGTGACTGGATTCAGAATGAATTCGCCCGGCTGCGTGATTTTTTCGCCTTCTCCAGCCATAAATACGGTATGAACGCGGAAAAACTGGTTCTCCAGGACGGTGGAGCTGTTGCTGACGGTGCCCTCCGGCATATGCCGGAGGAAATCTGGGACGAATTCCAGGCCGAGTTCATCGATTCTCAAAAATCAGCATAATTATTCATCACTGATGCACTCTGCAAAAAAACAATTTTCACAACCATGTATCTGGATGGAGGCAGGTATCCTGGACTACCAGCTCTGCCAGCAGAATTATGAGTGTGACTCCTGTTCAATTCACCTGAAAATTACCCGGCCTCGGTCCGAGGAAATACCCAGGCATGCATCAACTGAAAAATCCATTAAAATCAGAGGGATCACTATTAGCGATTCCTTCGAACCCGGTTTACAATATTATTCGAATTATGTCTGGATCCGCCATGTTGGACATGAGCTTGTAACGTTGGGAATTGATAATCTTTTTTTGAATATCTGGGATCAAATCAGTCGGATAATCACCCGCGGCATTACCGGTCACTTAACCGAAAACGACAGTTTTGCCTGGCTGGTGATGCCCGATGGGATGGTGAATCTGAAAATACCTTTTGCCGGCGAGGTAGTGGATGTTAATCCACTGGTGGAACCCGGCACTTTCGAATGGCAGTATTTCAGAGATTTGCCATTCAGTGAAAGCTGGTTGCTTAAACTTAAGCCGGTAAAAGGACAGCCTGACCGCAATGAATTCATGACAAAACAGCAATATCTTGACCAGGTGATTGATGATGTAAAAATAATTCAGTCATATCTGCGTGACAGTCCGGAGACCAGTTCTTCAGCACCTGGAGAAAACGCCTTCCGGCTGCCAGCAACTATAACCGCCAAACTGATTACACAGTTATCAAGAGGTACCCATATTATCATTTGATCAGTTCAACCCGGCCCGGTGGCCCAT
>CAYTPW010000034.1:14487-26477 GCA_964439935.1 uncultured bacterium
ATCAAGAGGTACCCATATTATCATTTGATCAGTTCAACCCGGCCCGGTGGCCCATTTTGTCAAGGTGAGAATTTCCCGGAAGTGAATATATTCGTAAATTCAGGAAAAATCGGGGGCGACTTTTTACAAATGAAACCGGCACGCATGAGCATTAGCTCCTCAATTTACCGCCGAATTATCCTTCTGCTGCTTTCCATATCTATGGTGTTTTTCTCAGCACTGGCTTATATAATTTTCAGCGTCAACCGTGGACAGACCGAAAAAATAATCCAGAGCTGCGGTACCCGCGTCTCTTCTATCATTCACCGGGCCCTGCACAAGTCCATGCTAATTAATGATAATACAGAGCTGAAAGAAAGCCTGGTGGACATGACACAATTTTCGGGTATTGTAGAAATCAGTATATATAATCATGACGGGATGCTCCGCCATTCATCCCGCGACAGTGCAAATCATAAGTCCATCCAATCAGTTACAGTAATCATGGATAATATGCACCGGCAGGTAGCCGAAGATCCTGTGCAGATTGATGGATACACAAGTATTCATAAAGATGCGGATAGCGGTCGAATCCTGAGTGTTTATTCTCCAATTCTCAATGAAAATCGCTGCACCAACACAACCTGCCATGTCCACAGCCCTGATGAATCGATTCTGGGCCTGATGCAGGTCCAGGTATCTCTGATGGAAATTGACCAGGCGCGCTTGTCATCGGAAATTTTTTATTTTGTGCTGGTGGCAGTTTTTTCCCTGGTCAGTATATTAATCATGATAACATTCACACGGCGGACAATACATAAGCCAATGAAACATATTATTGACGCCAGCAACAGGGTTGCCCAGGGTAATCTTGATATCAGGATTCCGGTAGACGATTTCAAGGATGTGGATATGTCCAATGTGGGTGATGCCTTTAACAATATGCTGGATGAACTGGATCATGCCAATAATACGCTGCGCAGCTGGTCGCATAATCTTGAGGAAACCGTGCGTGTGAAAACCGAGGAGATCAAGCGCACTCAAAAAGAATTGATTCATATTGAACGTATGGCATCATTGGGTAAACTTTCATCTTCAGTTGCACATGAAATCAACAATCCCCTGGCCGGCGTACTGACCTATACCAAGCTGGTTTCAAAATTGCTTAAAAAGGAAACCATAAATCAGGACGACATGAAAAATATATTCGGCTATCTGGATATGGTTGAGTCTGAGACCATACGCTGCGGAAATATTGTCAAAGGGCTGCTGGATTTTTCCCGCCCTGAACCTTCCAAGCATGAAGTAAGCCATGCAAATAAAATCCTTGAGGAAACCAGAACCTTGATGGAGCACTCATTTAAAGTCGCTCAGTTGGAATTCAACACTGCTTTTGCAGCCACCAGAGATGAGATCCAGTGCAATCCAAATCAAATCAAGCAGGTATGCATTGCCGTCCTGGTGAATGCCATCGAAGCCACGGATAAAGAGGGGCGGATTATTTTCACATCCAGCAACAGCGAGGATATGACAAAAATCAATATTGAGATTATTGATAACGGTTCCGGAATTCGGCAGGAGGATATTAATCGTATCTTTGAACCGTTTTTCACCCGTAAAAAAGACGGAGCCGGATCGGGCCTTGGATTGGCTGTTACTTATGGTATTGTCCAGCGGCATAAAGGAAAAATAATTGTCGATTCAGAAATATCCCGGGGGACAAAATTCACAATATCACTGCCATTGTATGGCAAAAACGAGGTGCCAACTGATGCAGAATAACCTGTCTATCTTAATTGTCGACGATGAATTATCAGTCAGGGATTCCCTGTCTAACTGGTTCGCAACCGATGGTTATAATGTCAGTTGTGCAGAAAATGCCGTATCTGCTCTGGAACTGTTGGAGCAGAAGGAATTTCAAATTATCCTGATTGATATAAAGATGCCCGGGATGGACGGTTTGGAGCTGCACCGCCGTATCAAGGCTGCCAATAATGATGCAATTGTTATTATCATGACTGCCTTTGCTTCGGTTGATTCAGCGGTAGAAGCACTTAAAGACGGTGCCTATGACTATATATGTAAACCATTCGATCCGGACCAGCTATCGCAGATAATCCGCAATGCTTCCCAGACTGCTGATGATCAGGAAGATCTTCAAAATGACGGCGAACAGCCGCTCCACCTGGACAATGTAGAAAATATCATCGGAACCAGCCAGCCAATGCAGGAAGTTTTTGACCAGGTCAGGGTGCTCTCAGGAACTGATTCAACCGTAATAATTACCGGTGACAGCGGGACTGGCAAAGAATTAATCGCTCACGCCATCCATGTAAATTCACACCGACGATATTTCCCAATGATAATTGTACACTGCGGGGCCCTTACTGAAACATTGCTTGAAAGTGAACTTTTCGGGCATGAACGGGGTGCATTTACCGGTGCCAGTTATCACCGCAAAGGCAAATTTGAAATGTCGAACGGCGGCACCCTTTTTCTTGATGAAATTGCCACCATTTCAATGAAAATGCAGATTGAACTGCTGCGGGTTCTGGAAACCAAGACATTTAACCGCGTCGGCGGCAGCAAAGAAATAAAATCGGATTTCCGGGTAATCGCCGCCACTAACCGGAATCTTGATACCCTGGTTAAAGAAGGTAAATTCAGAGAAGATCTGTACTACCGCCTGAATGTTTTTAATATTCATATTCCTTCGCTCAGGGAACGTCATGAAGATATTCCCGATCTGGTTAATCATTTCATAAAGAAATATAATCAGCTGATGAATCGGTCGGTGAAACGAATAGACAATAGGGCTCTGCAAGCACTGGCAGCATATAATTTCCCGGGCAATATTCGTGAACTTGAGAACATTATTGAACGGGCGATCGTCCTATGTACAGGGAATGTTATAAAAATACATGACCTGCCATTTGGTAAAAAAACAGTGGTAACCGGTGAGGAAAGTATCACCGGAATTGAAAGAGCCCATATTGAAAGAATTCTGGAAAAATACTCCTGGAACATATCGAAGACCGCCAAATCACTGGGAATTGACCGCGCCACACTATATAACAAGATCAATAAATATAAAATCAACAAAGCCTGATCAATCAGCAGTGACCAGAAAATCTCATGGTTTACTGCCGGCTATACTTCCAGTAAGTACAGTGTAATTGAAACCAATCATGCAATGAAAGAATTCTCAGGCATAATTCAGCTGGTTCCCCTTTCCCTCGATATTCAACTGGATATGCACTCAATCATAGACAGGGTACGGAGCCAGTTTCACAACGATCTCAAATTGCACGAAATTAAATTCGACCTCAGCCAGTATTTTAATCCTGACCGGCTGCAGTATTCTGCCAATGAAATATTACCGCAGCTGGTTAAAAATGCAGCTGGGGCAGATAAAATTATCGGAATCACTTCCGTCGACATTTATATCCCTGTACTGACATTTATTTTTGGCCAGGCCTATCTGGGTGGACAGGCCGGGATCGTTTCAGTTTATCGCCTGCGAAATGAATTTTATGGAATGGAAGAAAACGAAATCCTTTTCAGAGAGCGTATGATCAAGACCGTGATCCATGAATTAGGGCATATGTTCGGACTGATGCACTGTATGGAAATGAAATGCGTAATGCGCTCCGTTACCTACGTGGAGGATATCGATCAGAAAACAGAAAACTTATGCCCGAAATGTGCCGGCCTGATTGTCTGAATTCTAATTTACATACATTATCAGCTGAATCAGTCTGCCTGTCAAAATAATATTTACAATTTCATCAGCCGTCTGATATGTAAATTGACCCAGAAAGATTACGGCAATTGATAGGAAAAATTTATTGCCCGGAAGGTTCAGACAGACGACATGAAAATCCTGTATTCAGAACATATGCGTGACAGCGCCTCTAAAAATATCCGCATAATCCAGTCCTTGGCCCGGATGGAAAAGGCAGCTGATGTTTCAGCGGTCTCAATCGAGACAGTAATTCGGGATACTGCCAGTGACGGGAAATTTCGCCTGGACAATCCAGCCTTCAACTCCGCCGACATGCTCTACCTGCACCTGATTGACATCAACGAAAATACTTCATCGGTAATTCTGCCTGTAATTGATCACTTCATCAGTACTGGACGAAAATTCGTCTGCGACACCGATGATGATTATTTCAGTATTCCAGATGACAGTCCATTTAAAAAAGGTCTGGCTGGGTCACTGGATATATTCAGGGAGGTACTCTCCAAAGCATCCCTCGTTACAGTAACTGGTGAGTTTTTAAAAGAAGCACTGCTCCGGTATAACTCCAATGTTGCCATAATCCCCAACCTGATTGATCGTGAAAACTGTCTTCCCCGGCCAGGAGGTAATAAAACTATCCGGTTAGGCTGGGGCGGCGGCCCCACCCACCTGCAGGATCTGGAACTGATTCTGCCCGCTATCAGGGAAATTCAGCGCGAATTTGAAATAGAGCTGGTTCTGCAGGGCCTTTTCCAGGAGAATATGGATGGTTTGATAGAAAAAATCAACCGCCAGGGAATAAAATACGATCAGGCTCGAAATATCCCCGGCACCGATCCCTATATTCTCAGCACCATCAAACTGGCCAATTCTCTGCAGGGTATAAAATACACTCATCTGAAGGCCGTCCCCTACAGCCAGTACCACCGGGCTCTAAGTAATATCAACATCGACATTGGCCTGGCCCCCATCATTGACACTCATTATAACCGCTGTCGCTCTGCCATTAAGTTTTATCAGTATGCCTCGGTAAATACCATCACCCTGGCCAGCAGCTGTTACCCGTACGGGAATGAATGTAACCTTCTGGCTGAAAATGATTCAGCCGGCTGGGTTGGACAGCTGCGGTCCCTGCTTAACGATCACTCCAGTTTCGCTTCAATCCTGGCTGACCAGCAGAATTATGTTTTCAACCAACGTGTTTTCGATGGTTCCTTGGAGCATTACCAACCGATTTTTGAATAAATATCTATCCCGGTTTCACTGTGTTATAATGGAATTTTATATTTTAAATAATTGCCGCCTACAATTTCCAACACCATTGTTACTACTGTCAGCAGCAATACTAACCGGGGTGTGCTTCTCCCCGAACTGATTATCAATTTCGTAGTCGTGGGAAGATTTCCACCGGTTCAGTTGATGTATATGCATAATCTTTGTCTACAGTGAATATGAGATAGGAGAAATTATTTTATAATTACCGTATTAACCACACAACTCTTGAGACGGCTATCGGTTGTTCTGATATCAGTAAATTATTTCGGAGATTTTGCATTAGAGACTATTATTATTATCATAAAATAAGTAGTTTTGCCGACCTGATCTCAAGTGTTTTTATTGACTAGGTTTATTTATGCTACAATTAATTAACAGCCTTAATGTATTGCTGCCCCTGATCTACGGAGCCTCCTTCGGTCTGTATGCAGTCTATTTTTTCACTCACCGAAAAACCATTGGTGATTATGCCGCACGTATACTGCTGACTGGTATCATCGTCCACCTGGTAATGCTGGTAGCCAATGGCGTTTACTACCGCTTCTTTCCCATTGCATCTTCATTTGGTTCATTGTCAATGCTGGAACTGCTGATTTGAATGTTTCTGCTCTGACGGTTTCCGGTGATAACTCCTTTAACTTCAGCGTTAACAGTTCCCCAATCACATTAGCACCTGGTGACAGTCAATTTGTGCCGGTCAACTTTATGCCCGATTCCACTGGTATGTTCAGTGCAATGCTGAATATTGAAAGCGATGGTGGAAATGCCGGTATTGCTTTACATGGGACAGGCATATATCCGGCGCCGGAAATAATTGCCGTCACCGACGTCCCGGACGACCAGGGCGGCTGGGTTTATCTGAATTGGACTGCCAGCCTTTTTGACGGTATGGGAGAAATTACTCAATACGGAATCTGGACCCTTAATCCTGAAAATGAAATGGTGTCTCTGGGGAATGTACCGGCCATTCAGGAAAGCGAATATATTTACCTGGCCCATACATTTGGTGACTCAGCTGAAAATGGTAATTATTGGAGTATATTCATGGTATCGGCTCATACATCAGATCCGCTGGTGTATTTTGAGTCGGCAATTGATTCCGGTTATTCTGTGGATAATTTGGCTCCTGCTGTCCCAACTGGGATACTTGCATCGGTAAATGGCGAAAACACGATTGAATTAAACTGGGATTCCCCGGTTGATGATGATTTCGATTATTTTAGGATATATCGTGGTTTGGTGCCTGATTTTGATCCTGTCGGGTCAGAACCAATTGCTGAATCCATCGACCTGATCTACATTGACAGTGCGGTTGAGTCGGATGTAACATATTATTACCGTCTCTCAGCTGTTGATTTCAATGGCAATGAAAGCGAGTATTCAGATGCTGTCAGTGCCACAACCCTTGCAACTGTTGGCAATTCAGATATTCCGGCAGAATTCGCGTTACAGCAAAACTACCCGAATCCTTTTAATCCGGTTACAACTCTTACCTACGCATTACCGGAAAAGTCAATGGTCAGACTTACAGTCCATGACGTGCTTGGCCGTGAAGTAAGGTCAATAGTAAACCGGATTCAGGAACCTGGTTACCAGGCCATTCACTGGGATGCCAGGGATGAGATGGGCAAACCGGTCAGTGCCGGAGTCTATATTTACAGAATTCAAGCTGGAGAATTCATACAGACGAAAAAGATGATACTGCTGAAGTAAAAATTGATACCCTGATGCCAATGAGGCGGGATCCCATACGGGATCCCGCTTTTTGTTTCCCAGGCAGCCGTTTTCAAGGCTATCGTTAAAACATCGGTTTTGTCTGCCTAATTCTGTAAAATTCTGGTAATGGGAAAGTGGTTGAACTCCGACTAAAATTGAGGGAATAGTACTTTGCTAAAAAAAACATTACCCACCCTGCTGGTTTTCAGTTTGACTGTGCTTTTTGCTGGTGGAGCAATTCTTCCAAAACAAAAAAGCATTTCAAAAAGGGCGCTGAAGAAAATCTACCAGAAGTATTCCATTACCTCTGAAAATGAAGGTTCCTTTAATAATAAGATTGACCGGATCTTTATTCATACAGTGGTAGACGAACCATTAAACTCTGTATTTGCCTACTCATTTGAACACAGCCTGATTTCAGCCTTCGAATCAAATGGAGTGATAGCATCGATAGTCAGGGATAAAATATCGGAGTCAGCTGCTTCGAGCAACGGTAAACTGAGTGGTGTGGAAAAGGCGACGACTGTTGCAATGATAATAAATATCAAAACAATTTATCGTACCCATCCGGATGGCTATCAGGCAATTGTTGGAGATGAGTTTGAGGTAAGCATTTCAGACTTGATAACTGACCAAAGGGTCTGGCATTCAGCGGGTAAAGTGGACTACATCCGCGACTATTATTTTAACCGGCCAAATTATAGCGCACACAGCTCAATTAGAAAAGAATTTGCATTTAATACTACGCGTGCCATTGTCAGCGCCTTTATCAGTGAGGTAAATGATCGCAGGCCGGCAGTAATCTATCATGTAATCGAGGACAGAGAAAAACATGGACAGCGCACGGATTAGAATCCAAAGAATGGATTAAACGGCCGCTGGCCAGAACGTGAAAACCTGGGACACTAAAATTCCAACAGGCGACCGCATCCCAGAGAAGGACCATATTTGTCGGCGGTTACTTCAGCAATAACATTTTCCCGGTCTGGATATAATCTCCTGCCCTAACCTGGTAGAAATACACACCGGCACTCAGCGACTGACCAAATTCACTGGTGGCATTCCACTTAATCGTCTGATAGCCTGGTCCCTGCAGTCCGGCTGGAATTACCCGAATCTGTTGTCCAATTGCATTAAAAACGATAATCCTGACTTCAAATTGGCCGGGTAAACCGTAACTGATGATTGTTTCAGGATTGAATGGATTCGGGTAATTCTGATACAGGACCAATTTTTCCGGAATCCCCAACTGGTCATCATCCCTGGTTGCCACAATATCATCCTGGAAAAATCCGATCGCGCGGTGCAGCAGCTCCTTGCGATTGTCAAATCCCACGATAGTTTCAAAGGGAAAGCCCATATAGATCACTTTGCCAGGCAGGCTGCTGCTCCCAAAGGATCCGGCATAACAGACGCCGGCCAGGCGCGAATTCACATATTCCAGACAGGCAGTGCTGCCGTTAACAGGATTAATGTAGTCAGGATAATCCTCATAATAAACTGCGCTGGTCGTGCCGTACTGGAAAGATAACCCGGCAAAAAGACTGCCGGCAGTTCCCCGGGCATTCAAATTCCCGGAATCATCGCCAACATAGGCGGCATGCAGGTAATTATTGTAGAAGCTGCGGTCCGCTGATGAACTGGAAGTTCGCCCAAGATCCCAGCCAATCTCGGAACCACTGATAAAGAGGCGACCGCCATGCTCCAGGAAATCCTTTACCAGGGTCTGTTCAATGCTGCTCAATGTTTCATCGGCGGTGCTTTCATCGGCCGATATCCAGACCACATATTTGTAATCATTAAGGTCAACATTTCCACTGATTAACTGATCATTGTCGCAGCTGGTAAAATGAACCGTATCGGGCAGTGCCATTCCGTGAATAACTGCAAAATGGTGATATGGTAAACCCCAGCTGCCGATCCGGTCGTAACCATCAACTATCAGCAACTGATTTTTCCAGCCCCGGATTGGGTACGTATCTGAATTACTGCTGGCCGTATTCTGGAATGTATTTACCAGCCTGACCTGGATCAGTGAGTCAACGGGAAACTGATCAGCAGGTGTTAGTCTTTTAAATCTTTCGGACTTTTCGTTTAAAAAGTTAAGGTGCACTTTTGTTATTTAAACTTGTTGGTAATTTACCTGGTTTATTGATCTAATACCCATATTTTGGGTATATCTCATTTTTAATGTTCTTTGTTTGATTTTTTGCCTCTCTGATATGACTTCTTGATACCTGCCAAAGTACACATCAGCCGGAGTGCAGTTATCCAAAGACTCATGATACCGATGATTGTTATAGTGATTAATGAACTTTGAAAGTTGCCGTTCAAGTTCACCAGGAAAGTAATAATTATCTAACTTGATCACATTCTTCATGGTCCTGTGATACCGTTCTATCTTTCCCTGGGTCTGTGGATGGTATGGCGCTCCACGGCTGTGATCCATCTGATTATCCTTCATGTACTCCTTCAGTTCCTTTGACAGATAGCACGGCCCATTGTCTGTCAGTAGTCTTGGGCGATGCCGGACCTTTACTTCTCTAACATTGGTTTTGGCCATAGCCATATCCAGGGTCTTCTGAACGTCAGTGGCGCTCATTGATGTAAACAGCTTCCAGGCCAGGATATATCTGGAATAATCATCCAGGACAGTTGACAGGTAGTACCATCCCCAACTAATGATCTTGAAGTAGGTGAAGTCAGTCTGCCACAGTTCATTGATTGCCTTGGAGGGGTGCTTGAACTTATCAGCAGCAGACATTACGATGTAGTTTGGGCTGGTTATCAGATCGTGGGCTTTCAGGATGCGGTAGACACTGGTTTCTGAGATATAATACTTCTCAGTATCGGTGATATACCAGGCCAGTTCACGGGGAGACTTGTCGGTATGCTCAAGAGCAATGTCAACTACTTCCCGCTTGACCTCATCCGGTATTTTGTTCCAGAACCGCTTGGGACCCTTGGAACGATCCTTAAGCCCCTCATAGCCATCATTGAGGTATCGACGGTACCAGTCATAGAACGTGCTCTTTGGTACGTCCAGTTCAGCCAGTGTGCGTTTGGCAGGCAGATCTGATTCTTCCACAGTCCTGATTATCTCATATTTTTCCGCCTGGGTGTAACGCATCATTCTTCCCAGTCTACCTTCAGCCCATCTGATCTTTTTTTTGCTATTGAGTGCTTCAGGGCAATATCAGCCACCAACTGTTTCAGATGCATATTCTCCTGACGCAGTTCCTTAACCTCAGTGGTGTTGGCTTCACGCATTGTATCACCAGTCAGGCGCCTTTTACCTGCCTCTAAAAAGTCACGGCTCCATTTGTAATACATATTCTGGTGGATACCTTCACGGCGGCATAACTCTGCTATGCTGGTCTCACCACGAAGACCGTCTAATACTATTCGGATTTTCTCTTCAGCGGAATACTTGCGGCGGGTCTTCCTCTTAATCTCACGTACTGTCTTTTCGGCACTTCCTTTTGGGGTCATTATTTATCCTTTCCTTCATCGGTAATTTACCCAAAAGTATCACCTTAACTTTTATACCAAAACAGTCCGGGTGATTAAAACACTAAACACTACGCCATAATAATAAACGTAAAATAGTCACTAAAAATGTCGAGAATACTATTGATGACATTCAGTCAGCCTCAAAAGAAGTTAAGAAAAGAATTAATCAGTACTAAATTGGCACCATGTTCTACAGAAGAAAAATAGCTCTATCCATTTTGCAAGTTTTTGGTAGAGAAATCTCTAACACAGATTTCCAAAAGTATTTGTTCCTATTTATAAAAAAACAAACAAAACCGGCATACGATTTTGTACCGTATCGATTTGGGTGTTTTTCATTTCAATCATATGCAGATAAAAGGGCATTAACAAAATATGGTATTTTGAAAGACTCTGATAGTTGGCAGAAAAACGATTCGGTTGATTATTTAGGACAACTTACAAAGGAAGATCAGAAATTGCTTTTGGATCTGAAAGTGGAATATAATTCGATTTATGGGAAACCTTTAATCAGAAAAGTATACAATAATTATCCCTACTATGCTATTAAGAGTGAAATTCTAAGTGAGAATATGACCAATAGTGAAATCCAAAATATTGACAGCCATAGACCTCAGGATAGTACACCAATTTTATTTTCGATCGGTTATGAAGGAAAGAGTATCGATTTCTATTTAAACCAGTTGGTAGAAAAAAATATTAGGTTATTATGTGATGTAAGAAAAAATCCCTTAAGTATGAAATATGGCTTTTCTAAGAAACAACTCCAGGATGCTTTAAAAAAGCTGGGAATAGAATACATTCATCTACCTGAATTAGGGATTGCGTCCAATAAAAGAAAAGAATTGAAATCTCTTGAAGATTATCAAAAATTATTCCGGGAATATGAAAGCACGACGATAAAATCTCATACTGAGAGTATTATAAAGCTAATTAATTTGATCCGGAGTAAAAAAAGGATCGCGGTTACTTGTTTTGAGGCCGATCATCATTATTGTCATAGAAATAGTGTAGTTAAAGCTGTTGTTGCAAATGCGAAACCCTTTTTCAAAGTTTCTCATATATAATTCAGTTTGATGAAGCAAAAAATATTAATTACGGTAAAAACGTATCCTTCTATATCCACTAAATACAGTGAACTTGTTTGCACTGCAGGTATTGCTGAAAATGGTGAATGGGTTCGATTATATCCTCTTCCTTTTAGAAAACTTGATTATGATAGAAGATATGCAAAGTATCAATGGATTGAATTAGAAATTGAGAAAAACACAAGTGATCCACGACCGGAAAGTTTTAGACCAGTCAATTATGATAATATTGTTTTAGGTGAAAAAATTGGTACTGAGAATGGGACATGGGCAAGAAGGAAAGAAATTGTTTTACAGAATGTTTACACTAACATGTCCACGTTAATCAAAGACGCAAAAGATAAAAGTAAATGTGTTCCCCTCGCAGTCTTTAAACCCTCTAAGATTCGGAGATTCACTATCACAGAAATATCTCGAGAGTGGGATCCAAAAAAATTAGCACAATTTAATCAGACAAACATTTTTGAAGATGCAGAAAACCCATTCAAGGTTGTAAGCAAACTTCCATATGAATTTCGGTATGAAATTGAAGATGACTCTGGTAAAGTCAGCAAACTAATGATCGAAGATTGGGAGATTGGTCAGCTATTTTGGAATTGTTTGAGAAGACATAATGGTGATGAATCCCGAGCATGTGCTGATGTTCGCAAGAAATATTGGGATGAATTTGTATT
>CAYTPW010000035.1:0-24360 GCA_964439935.1 uncultured bacterium
CGTTCGCCGGCAGATTTACAGTCTGCTGCCATTGACCGCTCGGCCATCTCCCCAAAATACTAGTCAGATTTGAAAAAGCATCAATTATCAATTTCTTTACGCCTTAATGGACGAGGGAATTCACGACAGAGCCACCGAAGGGACTCGAACCCCCGACTAACTGATTACAAATCAGTCGCTCTACCAACTGAGCTACGGTGGCATTGTCTGGACCCCATCGACTACACTTCGTCGGCATATCAAATATCTTCCAAGCTCACCGTAAATGCGCGCGGTAAAGCCTTGGAAATTAAGTTTAAAATAATTAAAGACAAAATATCTTTTAGAGATTAAAATTATTTTTCAACTAAGTGAAAAACATAAAAGAAATAATGGCTGAATTACAAATCAGATACAAAAAATCACGTACTATAATTAATTAACTTAGAGGATAGGTTTAACTTTTGTCCCATTCGGATTATCTTCTGTCACCCACCCCATCGATCGCAGCTTATCTCGCAGCTTGTCTGATTTTTTCCAATCATGATTTTTGCGGGCTGAATCGCGTTCCAGGACTAACTGGTTAATTTCATCAGGAATTGTTGTTGCTGAAGGTAAAATATCCAAAATAGAATTAACCTCTTTAATAAAATTCAATCCGGTGATCGCATCATCCGTAGTTAACTCTCCCCGGTTCAGTCTGGTGTTTGTGCGACGAATCCATTCAAAGAAAACACCTAAAGCACCGGAAATATCCAGGTCATTATCCAACATTTCCTCGAATCTGAGCAATTCAGGTAATCTTTCAAACTCGCCAACTGCCCTGGTTTGACTTTCGGAAAACGTTGTCAATCGGTCATGGATGTCCTGGATTCTTCGTATTGCTTTTCCTGCCTCATGCCGCTTGTTAATGGAGAATTTTAATTTTGAACGGTAATGCGTGGATAATAAAACGAAACGCAAACTTTCGGGGGTGAAACCTGTTTCTAGTAATTCGCTTACTCGGTAAAAATTACCCATCGATTTACTCATTTTATCTCTTTCCAGCAGCAAATGTTCGCTATGCAGCCAGTAATTGACAAAATCACCGTCCGTGGCGCATACCGATTGGGCAATCTCATTTTCATGGTGTGGAAATAGATTATCGACGCCGCCGCAATGTATATCGAAATGTTCACCTAAATATGCCATTGACATCGCAGAACATTCAATATGCCAACCCGGTCGACCCCTCCCCCAGGGAGACTCCCAACCAACGGCGCCATCCTGGGATTTCCAGGCCTTCCATAAAGAAAAGTCCTGGGGATTGTCCTTTGAATATTCATCCGTTTCGATCCGCTCAGTGGATTGCATTTGAGCCATATTCAAACGTGTCAGTTTGCCATAATCAGCGAATGAATTAATGGCAAAATAAATTGAATTATCCTGTGCCTTGTAAGCAAATCCCCGATCCATCAGTTTTTGAATCATAGCAATCATTTCGGTAATATGCTCAGTCGCTCGCGGATAATGATCGGCCGGAAGAATTTTCAAAGTTTGACTATCAATATTGAATAAACGGATGTACTTGTCGGTAAAATCATTCAGTGATTTTCCGCTGGTTGAGGCTTCGCGAATCGTCTTGTCATCAACATCGGTCAGGTTCATCACATGGGTGACTTTATATCCCTTAAATAAAAGATAGCGCTTCAATAAATCTTCAAAAACAAATGTTCTGAAATTTCCTACATGGGCTGCACTATATACCGTCGGCCCACAGGTATAAATACCGACGTGACCCGGTTTAAGCGGAATAAATTGTTCCTTGCGTCGGGTTATTGAGTTATAAAACAGGATTGGCATTTTTATTATATCGCTTTTAATAATTGCCGATCAACACGAACTGAAATGGCATGCTGGATAGCATCAATTTTGAGGACAAATTTATTTTCTCCATCAATCCTGCTTACGATTCCTTGCACACCCTTCATCGGCCCAGCCATTATCTCCGCTTCATCGCCCACCACGAAATAATCAGTAGATTCAGGTGTATATCCACCCTCTAACATTAAACGAATCGCTTGGATCTGTTCGTTCGGAATTACCGCAATCTCATCTTTGAATCTGATAATGTGGTGTACACCGACTGTTTGCAGAACAAAAAGATGATTGTTTAATTCAATGTTCGCAAAAACATAGCTTCTAAACAGTGGAATGTCTACCCATTTGGTTCGGTCACTCCAGCGCCTTTTCGAGCGGATCAGAGGTAGGAAAACATCAATATTTTTTTTCAATAACTGTTCGTGAACGACTTTTTCATGCCGGGCTTTGGTGTATACCGCGATCCAGTATTTATTATTCAAGTCATCAGACATTGCAGGCCAACATTATGATTTTATTAATTAAATCGTCAAATGTTATCCCTGCTGCAATTGCTGCTTTGGGCACCAGGCTGGTTGCCGTCATCCCCGGCAATGTATTGGCTTCCAGGAACCAGAAACGATTGTTATAGTCCAGTCTGAAATCAATGCGAGCATAATGGGCGCATTTCAGTGTTCTATATATTTCCCCGGCCGATGCCTGGATTAATTCTGCCAGATCCGATGGTATATCCGCCGGACAGCCATACTCACTTTTGCCCGCGGTGTACTTACATTCGTAATCATAGAACGCGTGCGTCGGTACAATTTCCACCACTGGCAGCACCGTATCACCAAGCACGGCCACCGTTATTTCGCGACCATCAATAAATTTTTCGATCATTATTTCATCCGAATGCCGGCCAGCGGCGCGAATAGCATTCGGTAGATTGTCCACTGATTGAACTATGCTTAAACCAATCGTGCTGCCGAGATCATTCGGTTTTACCACTGCCGGAAAGCTACTCCAACCTGGTTTATCAGTATTAAATTTGGGATCGATATATTCCCAATCTGCTGTATCATACCCTGCCAACCTGACTAATTTCTTGCTGATCGCCTTATCCATGCAAATTGCCGATGAAAGGGTTCCCGATCCGGTATAGCGTACATTGATACTATCCAGAAATCCCTGAACAACTCCATTTTCACCTTGCCCACCGTGCAGTGCGTTGAAGACAAGATCATGTTGCTGTAATCGATCGATATGATCACCGATATCGTCTTTAATAATCAACTGGTCGGTTTCATATCCTGCATACAGGCAAGCCTGATAAATCGCCTGACCGGAATTGAGCGAAACTTCACGTTCCGGTGATGATCCACCCATAATCACTAGTATTTTCATCTCGTGCCTTCCATGATCAGTCTGGCTCCCTCCAATAGATTTGGCACGGTAAACGTTGGTTGAATCTGTTGTGGTAGTGATTTTTCAGTCTGCGCGCCATCCCCGGTTAGAACCAGCATTGTATCCATACCTAATTTAAATCCGGCTTCAACATCCTTGCCACTATCACCAATCATTATACAATTCTTAAGATTAAGATTGAAATCTTTTGCTGCAGTTAGGAACATTCCGGGGCCAGGTTTACGGTAATCAGTTGCCTGGTCGGGATGATCAGTACAATAATAAATCGCCAGTAGCGGGATATCATTTTCAGCAAAGGATTCTCTGATAAAATCGTGAATTTCTACTAGATCAGAACGTTTTATCAGACCTCGTGCAATTCCAGATTGGTTAGTAATCAGGCAAAAGCGCTGCCCCGCGGATGCCAGCAGCTTCAATCCCTCCAGGGTAAAATCATAGAAATTGAAATCTGCCAGACTGGCTATATAGCCCGGATCGGGATTCAATGTCCCATCCCGATCCAGAAAAATCATGTCATAAACGCTGGCCACGACTATTCCTGAATTTCCGTACTTTGGACATCCCGTAGTTTAACCGAACTGGTCATAAAATAGCCAAAACCGATGATGGCAAAGGGTACAAATCCTATTGCATGTACCAATACTGCAAAAGCCTGTGCATCTGCCAAATTCACACTGAACAGCTCCACCATAACCAATACGGCTGTGGCATGGTAAGTCCCAATATAGCCCGGAGCAGCTGGTATTGTTATCGCAAGTGTAGTAGCAACCAGAGTTACACCCACTGCAATCCAGTTGACCGGTACATCAACTGATAACACGACCAAGTATGTGCAGGCATAGTAAACCAACCACATTATTAATGTAAGTAAGGTTACTATAACTACATGATTTGTGGATTTCAAGGCAATCAGTCCACTAACCAGATTATTGATAATCCGGGTTATTTTTTTACCAATTTTATTTTGAAATAGCTTCCAACCGAAAATACGCTGTTGAATCTCCGATTGCGCCAGCGCCAGGCCAACCAGCATCAGAACCAGGATTGCAGTGCCCAAACCTGCAATCAGCCCACTGAACTTCAACCAGGCTGGAAATGGATATACTGAAAAGAAAAAAATCATGACCACCAGCATGCCGATCATGTCCAGAACCCGTTCAAGAACAATTGTGCCAAAAGCAGCCGATGTACTAATTTTTTCGGACCGTGAAATACTATAAGCCCGCAGTAATTCCCCTAGCCGAAAAGGTAGAACGCTATTTCCAAAGTACCCAATCATCGTTGATCCGAATAATGGATGGAAACTGATTTTCTGCAGTGGTTCAAGAATATATTGCCAGCGTATTGCTCGTAGAACTACTGAAAGAACCATCAATACCATGGAGGCGAGTATATACCAACCGTTAACCTGGCTCATCGCCATCAACAGCTCATCAAACTCAACTCCACGGAAGGCTAATATCAATCCGGCGACACTGATTATTACAGCAATCGCTAATTTTATGTATTTATTCACGTAGGTCGATTATTTCCTTTCCAGCTAAATCAAATAATGTAAACGCTGCTGGTAACTGTAAGACTTTAACACTCAAAATATCAAGCAGGACCTGATCATCCTTACCATATTCAAATTTAATCTCCCCGGGTAGGTAATCGATTGAGTTGAAACTGATTGAGCCGGAAATACCGTTGGCTGGAATATTGAACAAGATTTCGTTTTCATGACCTGATGTATTGGATTGATCAATCTCCATCAACTCAAAATCGCCGGTGAGTAAGTCCAGAATTGAAATATCATCTTGACTCATTTTATCAATTACGATCTGATCATTTATTTTATTCCAGGTGAATAATTCGCGATCGATGACCTTAATCTGCTGATCTGGCGTATCAAGTAAATATCTGCCAGGTGCAATGATTTCTAAAGTGGCATTTTCAATCCAGCTCTGATCATATTGCTGGTGCACTATCTGAATCTCCAGCAGGTGGCCAGGTAGCCGTTGTATAGCCGCTTTTACCGAATCTGTCAGCGTCGTATCCTGGCCGGAAACTACTGAAAATACTATGATGAAAATGGAATATTGCCAAGCTTGCTTAATCATTTACCAATATACAAACCATCTAGATAGGTATCGTCAACCAGGACTTCACGTGCTTTACTGCCGGTAAATGGACCGACGATACCAGCCTGTTCCATCTCGTCGATTAACCTTGCTGCCCTGGAATAGCCGACTTTCAGTCGGCGCTGTAATAATGAAATTGATCCCTGCTGATGGGTCACGACCAGCTTAACTGCATCATCGAATAATTCATCCCGGCTGTCCATATCAATTTCACCATCAACGGCTGAAATATCACGGATGCTGGGCAGGATCAATTCTCCCGGCTGTGGTTGAGCCTCGATATGCTCCATTAATGCTTCTATCTCCTCCAGCGTTATAAAAGCGTTATGCAGTCGAACTAATTCACCGGAGCCGGTTCCGAGGTAGAGCATATCACCACGTCCGATTAATTTCTCGGCTCCCATTGTGTCCAGGATTGTGCGGGAATCAATTTTTGATGCTACCTGAAATGCAATCCGCGATGGGAAATTTGCTTTTATAACACCCGTGATAACATCGACTGACGGTCGTTGCGTTGCAATAACTAAATGGATTCCTACTGCACGCGCCAGTTGCGCTAGGCGGGCAATTGGTGCTTCCACGTCCTTGGCGCTCATCAACATCAAATCGGCCAATTCGTCCACTACCACAATGATATAGGGCATGATCGATTCATCATTTTCTACCGCTTTTTTATTGTATTCATCAATATTTCGGACGATTTTATCAGCCAGCATATCGTAACGGCGAGCCATTTCAGCTTCGACCGCCCGGAGGGCTAAAACAGAATTCTCAGTTGTTGTTACAATTGGTTCATTAATATCCTCCATGGCCAGTAAATGATAGCCCTGCAGTGACCGGTACATTGTCATTTCAACTTTTTTCGGATCAATAATAACAAATTTTACCTGGTCTGGTGTAGCTTGGTATAGAATACTGCAAATTATCGTGTTCAGACACACTGATTTGCCAGATCCGGTGGTACCGGCAATTAATAGATGGGGCATTTTAGCCAGGTTCATCGTAGCAATCTCGCCGGAAGTGGTCTTCCCTACTGCCAGTGTCAATATTGAATCGGCCGAAGCAAATTTCTCAGAATTGATCACCGATTTAAAATAAACCACCGCCGGGTTGCGATTAGGTATTTCTATGCCGACCGATGATTTACCTGGAATCGGAGCAATCACGCGGACCCGGCTGGCTTCCATGACTCTCGCCAAGTCATCGGCTAGAGCGGTAAATTTACTAATCCGCACACCTTCGGCCGGTTCGACCTCAAATAAAGTGATCACAGGACCCGGTGAAACATTCACCACTTTGCCTTCCACCCCGAATGTTTTCAGCGAATCAACCAGAAAATTCGCGCGAGCCAGTAATTCCTCACGAGTTTGGCCGTCAAACACTCCTTCAGGTGTGGCAAGAAGATCAGACGAAGGTAATTGGTAGCGGCGGCGGGGCTGCACACGCTCCTTTCTATTATCGAGGTCAATCTCATCTTCAACAATCTCATCATCAACCTGGATGTCGGTATTCTCAACGGTTGATTGTGATTCGTCAACGGTTTTTGGTTCCTCAATCGGAGCGGATGGATAATCTGTGGGCAGCATTTCGTCTTCGGCAGGAATCATTGATTCCAACTGGCTTAAATAATCATCCTGCTCTACCTCTGCAACGGGACCAGGCACTTTTGATTGACTGGATTCTGAATCCAGAGCTTTTTCTTCCTGTTCTCTTTGCTGGTCAATTTTTTTCAATAATGACTTTGTATGCTGACGTTTCTCTTCTTCCTCCTGCCGGTTTTTTTTGGTCGCTAATTTTCTTTCACGCCAGGCTTGATATTTCTCGCGGATTATTTCAATTGGTGTATAAAAATTCCAGTTGAAATAGCTGCGCAGAACGATGAGATAGCCGACACCAATTACCAGACTTGTACCCACCTTTCCTAAAAAATCATGCAATGTGATCGCTATTACTCCACCGGTTAAACCTGAATACAACAGGTTAGGATTATTGGTATTGCGCATTAAAGCCACCAGGCCAATCCCAACCGATGATAGAGCGATGAACACCAGTAAATGTCCGCTAAAGCGAAGCAGTGGTTTGGGTGGTAATTTGCTGAATAGCCACCAACCCCAGGCCAATCCCAGTAAAGGTATAATATAGGCAAAATAGCCGATGCACAGTTTAATCAGGAAGTGTGCGGTATAAATTCCAATGATACCCATTGGATTATCAATTGCCAGATGAGGTGATAACGCCGGCTCTTCATTCGGGTTGAAACCGATTAAACTGGCTAAAATAAATAAAGCAATCGTAATGATCAGAATACCACTTATTTCCAGACGCTTATCCTTCATCGATACAGACTTTTATGTTGCTTAACGACGGTTTGATACCAATCAACAAACTGCATCAGACCGGTCTTAATATCAGTTCTGGGTTCATAACCAAACCGCATTCTAGCCCGCTCTATATTGGCGTATGTCTGTAAAACATCTCCCGGAGGTAACTCCTGTTGTTCAACCAGTGGTGTTTTTCCACAGATTTCAGCAATTGTTTCAATCAATTCAGATAGTTTTATAGGATCAGAATTCCCAAGATTATATATAATAAAATCGTTAGGCTGTTTCATCACAGCAACGATACCATCTATAATATCATCGATATAGGTATAATCCCGGGCGGTGTCACCGTCCCCAAATAAGGGAATTGTTTCCCCTTTTAAGATCATTCGAACAAATTTATGGATCGCCATTTCAGGACGTTGGCGCGGCCCATAAACAGTAAAAAATCTGAGGCACGATACCGGAATTTGGTACAAATGGGAATAAGTGCTGCATAGGAGCTCACCCATTTTCTTGGTTACACCATAGGGCGAGATCTGGGTAACGACCCGATCCTCTTCAGAGAACGGCGTTTTGGGATTATTACCATACACGGAAGATGAAGAGGCAAATATGAAATGGTCGATCCGGTATCTGACAGCCGTTTCCAATAGGACCTGGGTTCCAACAATATTATTATCGGTATAAACCAATGGCTCTTCAATTGATGGGCGTACACCGGCCATTGCGGCCAAATGGATTACTATTCTAAAATTATATTGATCAAATAATTGATCTAAAAATTTATTATCACGTATATCGCCTTTATGAAATCCAAATCGTTTATATTTAAAATGACTGGCCTGATTTAATTTTTTAATCCGGGGATTATAGAAATCATTATAATTATCAATACATATGACACTACGATTATTTTTCAATAACCGGTCGATTAAATGCGACCCTATAAATCCGGCACCGCCGGTTACTAAGATTGATGCGCCCATGTTGTATTTAAATCAATTTAATGGATTAATAACACATAGTATAAAAAATTCTCGCCACAGAAACCACTATTACCTTAACATTCAGTCCTGAGCGGTTCCATGCTTATAAAATGGTGGTTTTACAATTAGGGCTTTTTTCTTTTCACCACGAATCAACACCATCACTTCAGTGTTCAGCTTAGTAAAACCACGCTGAATATAAGCCAGCCCAATACCCTTCCGGAGTACCGGGGATTGGGTACCACTGGTTATAAAACCGATTTCATCATCGGCTTTGTATATTTTGTACCCCGGGCGGGGAACAGCCCGTTCTTGCATTTCCAGACAGACCAGTCTCCGATTCAAATTCGGCTTCTTTTCCAGAATTGCAGCTCTACCGATAAAATCACCCTTATCTAATTTTGTAATCCAGCCTAAGCCGGCTTCAATCGGATTGGTAGTTGCATCGATGTCATTGCCATAAAGGCAATATTTCATTTCCAGACGCAATGTATCACGGGCACCCAAACCAACCGGTATTAATCCAGATCCAGCACCAACCTGCACTAACTCATCCCAGATAGAGGGAATATCAGCATTGAAACCATAGATCTCATAACCCAATTCGCCGGTATAGCCGGTGCGGGCAACCGTAACCGTTTGCCCGGCGACAGTACCTTCCAAAAAATGGTAGAAGGGCAAATCAGCTAAATCAATTGCGGTCAATTGGCTTAAAATAGCTCGTGATTTTGGACCTTGTATAGCAATTAAACTGATTTCATCACTGCGGTTTTCAAGTGTGACTCCCGGAATCAGGTTATTTTCCAGCCACTTAAAATCATTCTCAATATTGGATGCATTTACGACCAGCATAAAATGATCACTAAATCGATATATTAATAAATCATCGACGATACCACCGTCATAATAGCAGAGTGCAGAATACTGTGCCTGCCCGTCAATCAGGGCCGAAACGTCGTTCACTGTTGTATATTGTAAAAATTTTTCAGCCTCCGGTCCGCGGATAATAAATTCACCCATATGACTGACATCAAACAGGCCGGCATCGGACCTAACGGCCAAATGCTCCTGAACAATACCGCTATAATGTAACGGCATCTCATAACCGGTAAACGGAATGAGTTTGGCCTTCAAGGCAAGATGCTGATTGTAGAGAGCAGTTTTTTTCATAGTTATTTATATCATTTGATACTGATTATAGTAAACCCTAAACAATGATAATCAGGTTAACCGGACAGTGTAATCTTCGTCTGAATTATCCGATACAGTCAGATATTAAGATTCGAAATAGGATTTCAATACAGCTAAACCGGCTATAATTTCCGGAACATCAATTCCCGAGTAGGCCAACCGGATAAAGTATTCGCTTTCATCCGCCAATGGGCGGCCGAAATGATTGCGAGTACAGAATGATACACCCGTTTCGCGCAATGCTTCATCCATCAAATCATTGATTTCGGTGAAACCTTTTCTCTTCATTATACTGGTCACATTGGGAAACAGGTAAAATGTGCTGTTGGGCAAAGGTATATTGATACCGTTGATGTTATTTAAACCGGCCACCGCTGCATCCCGTCGTTCTTTCAATGTTTTCAATATTTGTTCGGGACCGCTGGTATCACCGGTAAGTGCTTCCAGCATCGCCCATTGAATGAAATGGTTCGAACACGACTCGGCATTAACGTTCAGTTTAGCGATGATCTTGATAATTTGTTCCGGCCCAATGGCAGCTCCCAGTCGCCAGCCAGTCATGGCATATTTTTTGGAAAAGGTATAGAGCACAACTGTCCTTTCCCGCATTCCCGGTATTGATACTATTGAACGAGGATCACCGCCATAGCGTATTTCATAATAGGCATCATCCGCCAGGACCAGCAGATCATGTTTAAGTGCCAGTTCTGCCAAAGCTTCCATCTCCTCCCGTTTTGATGAGGCACTGATCGGGTTCTGGTAATTATTATATATCAGAATGCGTGTCTGGTCGGTAATTGATGCTTTTAGCTTATCAATATCAATAGCAAATCCCGTATCGGTCTCAGTATAGCCATATGGTACTGCAACACCGCCAAAAAATTCAATCTGTGATTCATAAATCGGGTACCCGGGATTAGGATAGAGCACTTCGTCACCTGCATTCATGGTTGCTGCAATGAATTTCCCGATTACGGGCTTCCCACCGGGTTGGATGGCGACATTCTGTATTTCGTATTTAACACCACGTCGACCTCCCACGTCAGCAGCCAGAACCTCCCGCAAGGGCGGGATACCGTCAGCTGGACAATAGCCGGTTTTCCCATTGGCAATAGCCCGGTTAGCAGCATCAACAATATTGCTGGGTGTGGGTAAATTCATATCCCCCAGATGGAAAGGAAAGACCTTATTCCCTTTTGCCGCCCAGGCAGCAGCTTGCCCGGAAACAGCGAAAGCAGTCTCTGTGCCCAAATGATCAATTCTATCAGCAATTTTCATTTCATACCTTTACATTTTTGATAGAGCTTTTTTAATAATTGCTTCAAGTCCCCCTGATAATTGACCATCCTGTTCCAATTCCTTAAGTACTTTTTGACTTTGATGACGTTTGTAACCAAGCGACATTAAAGCCAGGATGGCGTCATTATGCTGTGGAATTGCTTCAGTTGTCAGGAATTCCAGGTTGTCGTCTTCCTGGATAACAAATTTCTCTTTTAATTCGAGAATAATCCGTTTGGCGGTTTTAGGTCCAATGCCAGGTACTCGGGTTAGTGATTTAACATCGCCAGCAATAATCCGGTTTTTAAATTCCCTGGGATTAGTTCCGGATAATATTGTTATGGCCGACCTCGGTCCGATCCCGCTGATCCCAATTAATAATAAGAATAATTTCCGCTCGTCATCGTGAGAAAAACCGTATAAATCTAATATATCCTCCCGAACATGAAGATAGGCCAGCAGATCAACTGATTTACCGGTTTCTGGCAGGTGCTCATAGGTTGGAATGCTGATCTTTAATTTATATCGCAGACCTTGAATATCAATGACAACCTCAGTTGGTTGCTTGAAATGGAGCAGTCCTGAAATGGAATCAATCATCAGCCACTCTCATCGATTCTGGTGGATATGACAAAGTGCAATCGCCAGAGCATCAGATGCATCAATGGGGGTTGGCAATTCTTTTAAACCCAGGATTGATTTTACCATATATTGAACCTGTTCCTTAGTGGCGGCGCCATTACCAACCACTGATTGCTTGACTTTGCGTGGTGCATATTCGATGCAGGGAATTTGCGATTTATAGCCAGCCAGCATCAATACGCCACGTGCCTGTCCCAGCAGCACGGCAGTTTTAATGTTTTTTCCATGGAAGGTATCTTCAATTGCCACCACATCTGGCCGGAATCTGTCGATCATTTCAATGGTTTTCGTATATAAATAATCAAGGCGCTCGGCTAATCCTTTTTTAGCTGGCGGCTTAATCGCATCGTGGTATTGATACCTGATACTATTACCTGCTTTTTCAATGACTCCGATGCCCGTAACACTTAGACCCGGATCGATCCCGATTACCCTCATTTTAATTAGTCTTGAGAAATCAATTCTTCATCAATATCAAAATTAGCAAATACATTTTTTATGTCATCATGATCTTCCAGTTGTTCCATCAAAGCCATCAATTTATCAGCGGTCTGACCTTCGACTTTCTGCAGATTTTTTGGTACCATCTCCAATTCCGAAGCTTCAATGTCATACCCTTGAGATTCGAGCGTATCACGGATGTTCATTAAATCTGCGGGATTGGTAGTAATAACAAAAACTTCTTCCTCATCACTGTTAAAATCTTCAGCACCGGCTTCCAGGGCTGTTTCAAAAACTGTATCCTCGTCAATATCTTCTTTTTTTATGGTAATCATGCCTTTTCTGTCGAACATCCAGGCAACACTGCCATTTTCACCCAGATTGCCGCCATATTTAGTAATCAAATGGCGAATTTCAGCAACAGTACGCTTTTTATTATCAGTTAGGACTTCCATTAAAATTGCGACACCCCCAGCACCATAACCTTCATAAGTGGCTTCCTCAAAAGTCTGACCTGGCAGTTCGCCGGTACCTTTTTGTATAGCCCGTTTAATATTATCCTGGGGCATATTCGCATTTCGGGCTGCAGTAACGGCCTGACGTAAACGTGGATTGGATTCCTCATCGCTACCACCAACGCGAGCAGCGACCATAATTTCCCTGATTATTTTAGTAAAAATTTTACCGCGTTTTTGATCAGTCGCCGCCTTTTTCCGTTTGATAGTTGCCCATTTACTGTGTCCTGACATATATAGCCTTTTTAACAACGGTTGATATTACCAATATCATAGGATTACTCCAACCACAGTTGGTTCTACCAAATTGCGTCAAAGTGGATTTGGATAGCCAATGGGCACTAAGCTGCAAAACAGGTAGGTTCAGGGCGACAAACTACCAATAATACAACCTGACTGTCTGAGTAGTAAAGCAAAATGAAAGTGTACCGACTGTCTGCTGAAGCTCCGATAAATCGGAGCACAGATGGAGAGTGAATCAAATGCTTGAATCTCAAACCTATTTTACACGATAAACATTTGCTTGAGATACTTCACTGCGCTCAGTATTACAACAATAATAAAGGGCAGCCAACACCTGCAATGTCATCCTGAGTTACCAATGGTCAACAAAGGATCTACCCCCCCCCTTCCTTTCCCAAACCATTTCTTTTCGACGAAAATCCTGAGGGTTGAGGAGAAATCTACTATCATTTAGCACAATGTTAAGTGATCTGTTTTCAATGCAAAGCAATTGTAGATTTATCTCCAGCTTTCAGCAAAATTGCATTAACATTTTATTGAATAAATTGGGAGTACTAAACCATTAAAACGGTTAAGGATTTTCCCTTTTCTTACCCACGGTTGAAACGATGGGCTGTTTAATAAAGGATAATAGCAGCTGCTAGATAGTAGCAAGAGCCCAACAGCCGCTGCACCCTCACTCACGCAGCTCAACACGGGTGCGAACAATCCAGGCTGAACGGTAACCCAAATCTTTAATGACAACCTGTAGATCTTCCGCCTCTCTACGATTTATAAAATCGCCGATGCGTACTTTATAATTCGGAACTTCATAGGTAATATGTATACTATCAGAAATCATTGGCGCAATAGTATTTCGCAAGCTCTCCGCCTCAGAAGCAATTTTTGTTGTCAACACTTGAATGCGGTATCCATCCCTGAGGTTCTCCGGTGAGGCCTCACCTATCAAGCGATTGATTGTTGATGAATCATGAATGAAAGGATTGATGACAATCGGCCAGTCAGGCTCAGGCTCGAGTAATACACCTGGATTAAAAGACTCGTTATATAGTGTATCCTGACCATTCACAGAAAATAAAATACCAGTCAGTAATAAAATTACAATAATATTCATAATAATCTGACTCCGCCTGAGTATACCCACCCTTTCTTACCGTCGAGTAAGATAATCTCTAACCAGTCGTTATGCACTTGAGTTATTTCCACCTTTAATCCTTCGTGGACTCTGAATAATGTTTTCCCCAATCCGGAAGGTGTGGAATGGACATCGGTAACTGATTTAATAATTATTCCTTCCTGTTTGTCGGAAAGCTCCAAATATTTGTCAACAAAAACAAGGTGAAAAATAATCGACCCGATTATAAAAAGCGCATAAATACCGGTGATTGATTTGTTATCACTGAATACAATTTTTTTCAAGGTATATAAGGCACCAGCCAGTGCCAGTAAAAAGCTAGCAAACAGCAGCATACCGTTTAGGGTCAATGAATTTTTAAAAGCACGGTATAGATCAATTAGTATAAATCCCTGAGGGACGTCAATTCGATCTTTTATTCCTGTTTTCACTACATTGAGATTGAAATTCAGATCCGCGTGCCGGGGATTGAACTGCAATCCTTTTTCATAAGCCCAAATCGCCATTCCGGTTTTATCTGATCGGAAATATGCAATTCCCAGATTGTAATAAAGCAATTCGTGTTCATATCCCTGGCCCAGGATTTGTTCATAAATTGTTGCGGCTTGATCATATTTTTCATCCGCAACTAACATATTACCCTGTACCCATAAACTATCGGGAACCGGTTGCCCGGTGAGAACCATAAAACTTAATATAAATGCAACGAACGACCAATATATGTTCTTCATAATTCGGCATCCAACTGCGTTAATAGACTTCGTGTTTCATCAATTAAGGTTGATTCAGCAGCACCAGCACCGGGAGCATAACGTCCTGCATCGCAAACCGTCAGAACATTCTTTAGTTGGTCAGCAATAGTAACATTGGCTTTAGTACTGATTAACTCATATACATGCCGGGGATCTAGTTTTTCCGAATTCAATCCCAGTCTTGCCTGTAGATAATAATAAATCACGGTAGCAACCTGTTCATACCGATCTTCGACTGTCACATTCAATTTTTTTAGTGCGGTTTTTAAAGCCTTCCTGGATAACCGATCGTTTCTGGTAGTTTCATCATATCTGACAAACTGGATGTAGAGCCAGGGAACCGAAAATAACAGCAGGGTAGCCAAATAGAAAATGATTGTAGCAATCGACAGATAACTTCGACCGGTCAAGTACCATTTGGGAATATTTGTTTTAATATACCTGATATCGTTGCCAAGTAGTGCTATCTCCTCCTTGGTTAAATCACTGCGGTCAATAAATGTCTGCACTCTCTGATTAACTGTAATTGATATTGGTTTGGTTTGCAGGTTCCGCCATTTTTGTTCTTTTGGATCGAAGAAAGCTAGATTCGCCCTAGGCAGATTAAATTTACCAGAAGTACGGGGAATAAGGATGTATTCTCTGGTCATAGTGCCGGAGATAGCATCGCGAAACGGATCCTTTTCATAAGCAGTCGTTGGCGGGAATACTTCCATTTCGTCAGGGAATTCTAGTTCAGGAAAATCAAATAAATTCAGATTACCGGTACCTGATAATACAATTTTATAGGCAATCGCCTCGTTTGTCTTAATATGCCTACGATCGGTGGTGACATCCAATTTGAAATTGCCAACAGCGCCGGTAAAATTCGATGGTTGTCCCGGGGGAAGTGATTTTACATTAATAATAACGGTGTCAGTGCTGATTATTTTCGGAACTGTCTGAGTGGAAAAAGGATCACTGAAAAAATCATCGAACAAGGAACGACGCGTGCGACGCGAACTTTTAGTCTCAATTTGGCAGCGGACGATCATCGGCGAAATTGGTATTTTGCCTGTTCGCGTCGGGAACAGTGCTGCTTTATAGAGCGTGGCTACTTTATATTGCGCACCATCCACTACTGCATCACGAAACTGTGGCTGGGTTGGTGCATATAATTCCTCAACCCAGAAGCCAATCGTTTTAGGACGCTCAATGTACTCAATTCCGCGTAGACTGGCACGGGTATATAATTTATATGTGAGTGTTATCTGTTCTCCCGAAAATACGGAGTTTTTATCAGGTTCGGCCACGATATAAACATCGGCAGATTTCTTGTCTGACTGGCTGATCACATCAGATTTGCCGACGTGGATTTCAATCGGTTTGGTCTGGAATAATTTACGCCCGACCCGAATGTCCAAAACTGGGATGGTCAACCGACCGGTTTTCTTTGGCAGGAGTGTCCAGGTTAAACTTCTAGTACCGGACATCTTACCATTAATCCATTGAAAACTGGTTTGCTGTCCGGGTCCGCTGACAACAGTAAAATCATTCAAGACCCGAGAGATATCAACTGATGGGAAATCGTCTGCCCCGGATGACTCAATTTTAAAAGTGATTGTTTCATTGGCAGCCACCCGATTTGCATCAACTGATGCTTTGACCTTAACAGCTGCAAAACTTGATGCTGACAACGAAAACCACATTGCCATTACGGGCCAAATCCACGTTTTATTCCTCTGGAGCCGCGTCATTATCATCAATAATCAGCTGCTATTGCTTGATAAACCAAAATCATTTAGTATGATCTGCTATCATAAACAATTTCACCAATCCTTTTCCAGTTTTTTGGATTGGGCTCTGGCCATCTGTTTTTTCATATATATTTTCTCATCATCTTTCAATGCATCCAGCATTGCTCGAGCACTTTGCATATCGGCTGACTCTTTTTCTTCATCCTTGGATTTCTCAATTGGCTGCTCAGTTTTCTGGCTTTGCTCCTGCTGATTCTGCTCAGCTTGCTCTTGTTTATCAGCCTCCTCAGACTGCGAATTTTCCTGTTGTTTTTCCTTTTGATCTTCTTGTTCGGATTGTTGTTGGTCCGATTGCTGCTGTTCCTGATCTTGCTGCTCATTTTGATCAGATTTATTATTTTTCTGCTGCTGTTGTTGTTCCATCTGGTAGCGTAACAGCTCGTAATTGAATTTTGCATCCATATCGTTGGGATCTAGTTCAATTGCCTTGCGGAAAAAGGCGAGGCTTTCTTCAGCTCGCTGCTGCTGGTACAATGTATTCCCCATGTTATAATAGGCTTTCGATTTCAAACCGAGATCATCGGTTGCCAAGGCGCGTTCAAATGCCTGCAGGGCTGTTTCAATATCTTTTTGCTTATATGCTGTAGCACCCAGACCGAACTGAGCTGCCGGGTTTTGTGGCGCTCTCTGCAGGATTGCTTCATAGTACGCACGCGCGTTATCAAATTCCTCCTGCCAGAAATATCGGTTGCCCTTATCGATTGCACTTATTCTACAGATGGTTCCAAACAGGATAATCGGTATTAGATATCGCCTAAACAATTCGACCTCGCCAGGTCTCTTCACGTTTATGCCGGGTAGGCATGACAAAAGCTACAATCAGAAATACTAATGCAAACAGCGAGAAAATTTGGTAGCGATCCTCAAATTGGGAATATTCATGAGTATTAATCGTACGCTTCTCCATACTGTTTATTTCAGCTAAAATTTCACGATAATTAGCAAAACGATTATCAAAACGGACATATATGCCATCTCCTGCATGAGCAATCTCCTGTAAAATTCGCTCATTTAAGATCGATGTGATCAGGCGCCCCCGACTATCACGCTTATACTCATTTAGTTGATCTTTCCCACCTCTTACCGGAATCAGCGACCCAGTGGTTGTACCGACACCAACAGCATTGATCACAATTCCTGTTTTTGCTGCATCCGCAGCCACCTTAATTGCCTCACCCTGATGATCTTCACCGTCGGTAACCAAAGTCAATACTTTAAATTTATCACTTTCGGAAGGAAAAGTATTAATAGTGGTATTTAAGGCGGTGCTGAGATCAGTTCCCTGGGTCGGAATCATTTGTGTATCAACAGCATCCAGAAACATCAAAGCAGCTTCATAATCGCTGGTCAGCGGTAAGTATAGATTGCTAGAGCCGGCAAAAACAATAAGTCCGACCCGGTCACCAGTCAATTGTTTGATCATTTGGGATATTTCAAACTTTGCTTTCTCCAACCGACTTGGTTTGACATCTTCAGCATCCATACTGACCGATACGTCCAGCGCAAACACCAGATCGATCCCTTTACGCTCTACCGGTTTCAATCTGGTGCCCATTTTAGGGCCTGACGCCGAAAAGAGGAGAAATACCAATCCCAGAATACCGAATCTTTGTCTCCAGCTACGCCGCCGTTGATCCAGCCGGTTGAATAAGTTATTTTCCAATGATTCGGGCGCAGCAGGAAATAGACGATCAGCCTTGGAGCTCCGTAGCCGCCATAATAGCCAGATCAATCCGATTGGAAAATAAAAATAGAGCAGTTCCGGAAAGCGAAAATCAATCATGTCCGATTCCTGAATAGGGATCGATTTAATACTTCATAACCCAGGCAAAAAATAAATGCCGGGACTAACAACCAGCCAAATAATTCATGATACTCAGTATATTCCTTAATCTGAATCTCGGTCCTCTCTAACTGATCGATCAGCTCATAGATTTCCGCTAACTTGGTTTCATTTTCCGCCCGAAAATATTGACCACCTGTGATTTTGGCAATCTGTTTTAGGGTTGGTTCATCCATATCAACTTCAACCTGCATGAGTCGCCGACCATAAAGAGGGTCATCCACCGGATAGGGTGCGGTTCCTTTTTTCCCTGCGCCAACAGTATATATTTTAATGCCAAACTGTTGAGCCAGGTCGGCTGCTGTAACCGGATCGAGTTCACCAGCATTATTGCTGCCATCCGATAGCAGAATCATCAGCTTACTTGCTGCAGGACTATTCCGCAATCTATTGGTAGCATTGGCAATTGCCATACCGATTGCAGTCCCGTCGTAGGACTTCTCAGCCACTGATATCTCAGATAATAATGATTTCAAAACATCCTTATCGACTGTTAGCGGACACTGCACAAATGTTTCCTTGGCAAATACAAGAATACCAATCCGATCACTGGTACGGTTGGCAATGAAATGTTTCGCAGTTTCTTTCACAGCTTCCAACCGATCCGGTGCGAAGTCCTGAGCCAGCATACTACTGCTGATATCAATAACCAGAATTATATCAACAATATCAACCTTGGTTTCACGTAGCGAATCCACCACCCGAGGTCGCGCAATACCAATAATCAGAAAAACCAGTGCTAACAATTGAAGTCCACGTAAAATGCGTGCTTTAAGCTGCCCACGTTTTCGAAAATGATCGTTGAAAAGGGCAGCAGAAGGAATCCGGAACGTTCCCTCATTTTTGCGACCATAACGACGGAACCACCAGATTAACAGGGGCAATACAAAAAGCAATAGCAAATACAAAGGATTGGCGAAACGGATCATCAGTTTAATCCGTTTAAGTAGTTCAGGATATTGAATATTAACTGCTTCACTGACATTCTATATTTTTGTCTAAGTTAATGATGATTCTATTCAGAATTCAATCGATCGGTTACTCCAGGGTGTAATCTCAATAAAACAACGAGTTCAATGCCAGATTGTTTCTTAAAACAGATAGAATAAAAAGCAAGCTCAATTCAAAGTTTGGGATTTAGATTATACCAGCATTCGACGATGTTATCTACCAGACAACCGGCTCGGGACCGTCGCTATATAAATGAAAGCATCTGCAGGGTTATTTTATTTCGATTCTTTTTTTTCTTCCGACGGTGCCGGGCTAGTCGCATCCTGAATCTCCTTTTGAACACCATCGACCGCACCTTTGAATTCTCGGATACTTTGCCCCAAACCTTTGGCCAGTTCGGGCAATCTTTTGGCACCGAACAGCAGCAAAATCACCAGAAAAATTACGATTAATTCCCAACCGCCGGGCATCCCTGCCAGGATTAAATCATTATTTGGCATCAATAAAACCTCCAAAATTTCCATGCTCATGATTCGCTAAAATTAACACAGAATCAGTAGAGTAATGACGGAAATTTTCAATTCGTTCACCAATTTCATCCAAATGTACCAATTCGTGTGTAGTAGCGAACTGCCATTAATACCTGAACCATCACGGGAGGAACATTCAATGTCGATTCAAGCATTCATTTTTGATATGGATGATACATTGATCAATTCCCCAGCTGGAATTGCACAAGCCACGAATCACGTTTTAGGGAGGTCAGGATTTTCAACTCACCGGGAAGAGGATTTTTTCCATCCAGAACGGCCAGATAGAGATTAAAGCATTATCTGAAATATCTTAAGAAATAGTAAGCAGTTGCCAGTCCAATAAGGCTGGTAAAATTAAAATAGATGCTCAAACCAAACTGTATTTTAAGCACCATCAAATTTAGGGTAATTACTCCATTTTGTTGCCCGGCTAGCCCAGCCAGATCAAAACTGAATCCAATTAGAAAGAAATCGCGCACAACGCCATCTGGCAGGATAGCGCCTAACAGGTTTCCTAATAATGTTCCCAGCATAGCGCCGATTACCAGAACCAGAGCCAGAATTGAAACAGATCTTCTATTCATACCAGTGTCTCGGAGTTAAATACCTATTTTACCTCGTTTGAGGTTCCCAATTCAATCTCATCCTCCAGTCGGTTGTGATTTACCAACCAGTTGAGAATACTCCAGGTTAAATAAATTGAAAAGAGGGGAAAGATAATAAGACCTCTCCAGACGATAACTGATATTATCAAAAATATAATGCCTACCAGTCGTAGAGAATTTGAACGGCCAGCGCGAAACGAAAATGATGGAAATTTCGCAAATCGAACCCGACTGATCATTAGAAAACCTAGGATGATTACCAGGGATATGGCAATGCGGGAATCTCCATATCCTCCGTTTATCTGGTAACTGAATAACATAAAACTGACAATCATGACGGTGCTCAATGGTGTAGTAGTTCCCTCATAGAATGTCTTTGGATTCTCCTGAAGTATATTAAAACGTGCTAACCGGATTGTACCAAAAATTAACGGTACAAAGCTGATTAAAGCACCGATTAGAACCGGCAAGCCCTTAACATATAAACTGTATACCAGAAGCGAAGGAAAGATACAAAATGAAACCGTATCGGCCAGTGAATCGAATTCAACGCCAAATTTACTATCAACTCCCAGCAGTCGAGCAAGTTTCCCATCGATAGCATCGAAAGCCATTGCAAATAATATAATCCACCCGGCCATTATCGGATCTCCACGGAGCAACATAATAATCGCAGAGAAGCCCAAAAACATATTGATCATGGTAAACACATTAGGAATCAAACTTTTATTCAACCGACTATGTCGATGTTGTCTGGATCTCATTTAATTTCTCCAATTACTGTTTCTCCACCAATTACCTTTTGATTCAGCGCGATTTTAATATGAATCCCGGCCGGTAGTATCAGATCAGTTCTAGATCCGAAACGGATAAATCCCAGCCGCCCTCCCTGATCCATTGTCTGGTTTTCTTCTGCATAGCAGTGAATACGCCGGGCTAGAATCCCGGCTATTTGTTTTACGCGCAATCTTAACCCATTATGATTAAGTATCATATTTGTGCGCTCATTCTCGTCAGATGCATCATGATTAAAGGCAGCAAGGAACTTGCCCTTACAGTAAGTAACAGATTCGAATTCCGCATTGATTGGCATACGATTCACATGCACATTAAAAATCGACAGAAAAATCGAGATCAGGGTTGAACCATCGCCTATATCAACATCATTAATTGTTTGGATGCGGACGATTTTACCATCAGCCGGTGCTACGATCAGCTGGTCGTTCTCCGGAGTGTTACGAACCGGATCGCGGAAGAAATATGACGAAAACAACAATAACACCAGTAGAATTAAAAATAGCGCTATCCAAATGAAATCAGTGAAGAAATACAACAATAGACCTGTTATAAGAGTAATACTTACCAAGGCTGACAATATTTTTTTTCCTTCCTGAGCAAACATTGATCTAGGATTTTCTCAATCGGAATGATACTTTTTTCTCTTCGCCATTGCTGTACACATTCATTATAATCTTATCACCAGCTCGTAATTCGTTATCGTCGAATACCTGAAAAATATCATCTGTTTTTTTCACTCTGAAATTATTTAGTGTTCGAATTACGTCACCAGCTTTTAATCCTGCATCATCGGCAGCACTGTTGGGGTCAATCTTGGTAATCAGCACACCTTCCTGGAAGGGTAGATTTAAATACCCGGCAATCCTGGCATCCAGAGTCTGGATTTCAAGTCCCGTTGTAAAACTTCGATCAATCCGTCCGGTCTTTTTCAATTCTTCAGCGATCCGTCGGGCACGATTGATTGGAATGGCAAACCCAATACCCACCGATCCCTGAGAAAAACTGCTCCCTGTGTATATGAAGGTATTAATCCCAATCACCTCGCCCAGACCGTTAACCAATGGTCCTCCGCTATTGCCATAATTAATTGCTGCATCAGTTTGGATCATATCCTGGTAAACCTGTCCTGATTCCTGACGACCAAAATCCATATGCAAGGCACTGATAATACCGACCGTGGCCGATGGCTGCTTGCTAACATCGAATAATCCGAAAGGATTTCCAAGGGCGATTACCCACTCGCCAATAACCAGATCATCAGAATCGGAAAGCCGTGCATAGGGAAAATCTGAACCGACTAATTTAATTAAAGCCAGATCGGAAACATTATCACTGCCAATTACCTCCGCATCATATTGATTTCCACCTTGCAGGGTTACTTTAATCCCGGCCGCGTTTTCAATAACATGATGATTAGTTATAACGTAGCCATCGGGACTGATAACCACTCCTGATCCTGAACTTTTTACTTTCTGCTGATAGGTATCGTAGGGGAAAAAATACTGCCAGATAGGATCACGTGAGAATGGAGCGCGAGCATATTCCTTAATCTGGACAACATTAATGCTGGCAACAGCCGGGCTAACAGCCTCGATTGCTCTGGTGATCGCCGTATGGCGGGAATCATCAATTCCCCGTTGGCCTACTAAAAATTGACCAAAGATTATGAGAGCAGTCAATCCCCATTGTTTAGATTGAGATCGTAATTTCAATAGATGACCTTTTTCAATACTAATCCATATGCTGGTGCACGAAAAATCTTTTTCTCAATGACCGGTTCGGAGAGCATCCTATTAAATTGTTCAAGAGTCAATTTAGTACTCCCAACTGCTACCATGCTCCCGACTAAATAGCGAACCATATGATGTAAAAACCGGTTAGCTGTAACAGTGTAAGTTAATACCGGTAAGCTTGGATTCCATGCAGATTGGTACACTATACATTGCCGGTTTTCCAACTCCGGATTGTATTTACTGAAACCGGTAAAATCATGCTCACCGGTAAGCATGGCCGCTGCTTGCTGCATAATCGAAACATCGACCGTTCCAATTCTCCAGACATAGTGACGGTCCAGTAGATAATCGTCTGTGCGGCATTTATAAGTATATATTCGCTGTTGCGCCGTATAGCGGGCGTGAAACGCTGCCGTAACCATTTCGCATGTCATGACCCGAATATCAGCCGGCAAATTTCCATTAATCGCCCGCTGCAATTGACTGCTATCCCATTCCCCATCAAGATCAAAGTGAGCTACTTGACCGGTGGCATGTACACCCGTATCAGTCCGACCGGCACCATTTACGATAACTCTTTCATTTCCATTTAATAAGGTTAAAACTCGTTCCAATTCTCCCTGGATTGATCTTTGATCTGTCTGTAATTGCCAGCCATAATACGATGTCCCATCATATTGGAGACCGATTTTATATCTGTACAATAAAATTACTCCAATAAAATAGCAGGGTAATGATCATGAAAAATAATCCATCCAGTCTAGTGAACTTAACCGGAAAGATCAAACCGCGTGGAATTTTATTACCATAACCACGTAGTTTTATACCAAGTGCGATATCGTCGGCTTGACGCAGATTATGCAAAATTAGCCCCGGTAGATAAGCTGCGGTTTGTTGAATTAAAACCAGCTTATTTCCGGATTGAGTTAAACCAAGAGCTTGGCGGGATTGGTGCAAATGCTCCATATCACGTTGAAATGCAGGAAAGAAACGCAGGGTCAATTCCAGGAACATGAAGAAATCCTCGACCCAGCGCCAGGAAAGATTTGATTTTCGCCATAGACTGCGGATGGCTATTAATAGTTCTCCTGATACTGATTTCTCAAAATACAATCCCATGATGGCAATCATCAACAGCAATTTCACCAGTGCGAAACCACCCTGATAGATTATTTCAATTAATGTCTCTTTTGTTAATAACAGTGAAAAAATAATATATAATATT
>CAYTPW010000036.1:0-23123 GCA_964439935.1 uncultured bacterium
AATATAATCTTTATTACAGTATATATCTATCATCAATAAGGAGGGTAAGTAGTGAAAAAACAAAAAATAGTAAGTCTACTGATTGGTGTATTTATTGTAGTGGGCTGTACCTCAAAGCCCCCAGTAAAACCTTGGATTCCTAGTGCAAAACCTGAACCAGGTAAGTTTTTGGGAGTTGGACAAGCGGTAAAGAAGAACCATTCGCTTGCAAAACAGGCAGCTACTCAACGCGCAAGAACGGAAATTGCTCAATCTGTGGAAGCAAAAGTCTCCTTCATGCTCAAGGATTATATAGAACAACGAGGAGCAGGAAAAGATGCAGATGCTTTAGAATGGACTTCTGTAGTAAGCAAAACTGTTTCCTCGGTTATAATGAAAGGATCAGTTATTAGTGATGCAACCTTTACTGAGAAAAGAGGTGGTGTTGAATACTGGGTCAAGGTTGAGTATCCGATAGAAGAAGGAAGAATAAATGCAAAAGAAATAGCTGAAAGGGAAGCGAGACGTCGTGAAGGTCTATGGCACAAGTATTTCGGTGACGAGGCAATCGAAGAACTCAACAGAGAGATTGAAAAGATGGATGCTATACCGCATCGTTAAGTAGTAGTATTTATTCCTTTAGTATTCTAAACCTTAGTTCGACCAAGAGTAACTTACTTATGGGTGCAAAGGGTGAATAAAAGTTGGGTGGGAAAGAGGAAATGAATAAGGAGATTTATCCGTTTTTTAGGATATTCATTTATTTTCTTATTTTCCCATAATTATGATAGTTGGGATTTTCTCAACTTGACACTCTTGCACACCATAAATTTCCTATCAATAAGATGAAGAGGTTGCAGCGTCTGATACCGATATTTACTATCTTTCTTATAGTTGTATTACTTAACTGTAAATTACATCTATCAGCACAGTACGTAAATCCAAACTATGGTGGCCCAGTATCCTCAGGGTTTGGAGAATCAGGAGCTCAGCTTAGTGGACCTTTTAGTGGAATTCTCAATCCCGCCTCGTTGTTTTTCTACAGGCCACGTGTAAATCTAAGTATATCAACCGGGGTTTTTTCCGACTATTTATTATTCTTTCCGACGCTCAAAGATCTTTCTTTGCTGTATCCTATCCAAAAACAAAAAACAGCTCTCCGCCTTTATTTTGGAATTCCTAAAGATAATAATTTAAGGAAGTATCCAAATCGAATCCCTTTGGGTAACTATGAAGGTTCATATACAGGTGGCCAAAGATATATTGGAGCTTCTATAGTATATCGGCCTCCTTTAAACAGATGGTTAACGAGACGTAACTACTTCGATCTCAGGATAGGATTAGACATTGCTAAATCTTGGGGAATTGTATCATCATGGATGAAAAATAACGTTAGTAAGGGCGACTTTTGGGTGGATTCCTATGAACCAGGGAGTTGGTACCATTTGAGGGTTGGATCGTTATTAATGGTCCGCAGGGCTATAAAATTCCAACTTGCTCTATCAACGGTGTTCCAAAGTTCAATAGCAGCAGATTTCTCACGTCGAGCCTTCGAATTTTATAATTTAGGCTTTGGTGTAAAGTATTTCTTATCACAACAGAATTCAAAAAATATTCACGTTGGAATAGAAGTTGAAAATCCCACTGATATATCTTTGAGAAAGGTAGGTCTCGGAATTCAGTACAATTTTACAAATATGGAGCTTAATTGTGTAGAAGGGGGTGTGTTTACGTATCCCAAAAATGTCTATGATATGAGGTACAATAAGAAGCCTCTTTTCTGGTACACTTTAGGTTTTGCCAAAACAATTCATAATTGGATTATTACGTTTAGTTTATCGGATGCTCTCAATCTCGACTTGTCCTCAAGAACCCCTCCATCGAAAGATATCGCGAAAATAATTTCTGTTGGTCTATCTATCCCCTTAACTAAAAGGATAATTCCGATCGCTCGTTCATCTATTAATTCGACCGTGGAGTTTTTAGATCTGAACTTCAATAAAAGAAAGATTTTAATAGGCAAAGGGGATACTCTCTCTTTTTTTATACAACACATAGGGGAAGATCCAGTGGAAAATCCCAAAATATACTTTAATGTCGAACCAAAAACTGGGATAGTTTTATTAGATCCTTATATTGAATTACCTGATTTAAAAAATAAGGACTTTATGAGCATAGATTTACCAATAAGATCAATAGCTGGGATTCCCGGAGATAACTTTACAATTACAGCAAACTTAGCTTATGGTCGTAATAACACAGTTGTTAAACACCTTGAAATAGAAACTACAGAACCGATTCTTGAGGTTACCACTCATCTCACTAGCCAAAAAAGATATTGGTTTTTTGAAATACCGGGTTCCTACATATTAGAATTGTACATAAAGAATTATGGAAACCATACAAGTGATTCCCTCACAATTTATCTTCCGAATAAGTTTGTGGAACTTGGATTTGTGTCCAATAGTGAATACCATATTGGTCCTATTAAGCCTAATTCGTCTAAGAAAGTGAAAATTACACTTAACACAAGTCAGGACAACCTTCCTCCAAAGATGCCAATTACAATCAATTTTCGAGAAGGGAATGGTTTTGATCCATTCCCCATTTATGCAGATTTTATTATGTGGAGTACTACCCAAATATCCCTGACTGAATCTTGGCATGACCCATTTATAAATAATTTTAAGGACTTCGAGAAATTCTATGCTATTCTGAACCTGGAATGGCAGGAATTGCAGAAGTTAAAGAGTGAATCTACTTTTATTCTTCGAGAGGATCCCAACTTCCCTGGGAAATTAGTTATTGGACCCTATGAAAATATATACGATATACTTGCCATCAGGTACACATTAGATATGCTTAGTCAGGATTATGAATTAGTCGCTCTAGAAAAACATAGGGTTACCCCTCTGAAACGTTATTTCTATATTATAGAAAATACTACTGAAAATAAACAAATACTGGCAGAGATAAATCGTCTGCCATATTATCAAGACGTTCAACAATCAAGCAAGCTACTAATTGGACCATTTTACACTATTAAGACGATAGACAATTTGGAGGTTCTGATACAAGAATTCTTTTCATACTATCAAGTGGTTACCCGATATCCTAACCAGGTTGTGTTGGTAGAAAAGAACTGGAAGCCGACAAATGTCCCATCAGACGAAAGGATGTTAGGTGAGTAAATTTTTCATATACAACTTTTCCTTAATTTGTTTGATAGGAATCTGGCTGAGCTGTAATGCACCTCCTATTTCCTTGGGCGAGGGAACGGAAAGTTCAAACTGTTTGGCTAAGAAGTGGTTCCCCCACCCTCCACCAAGTGATGATCATTACCAAGGAGTCGGTTCAGCCTCCTTCATAGAAAATATGGAAACTACAAAAAACAGGGCAAAGCAAAATGCATATCTGGACTTAGCTAGTAGTATAGTTGTAAGCGTTAAAGGGACGGTCGTTGATTCTGTGTGGGAGGATATGGGGATTTCAGGAGAATTCATTAAACAAATTGTGGAAACCTCAGTAAAAGAACAGCACCTGAATGACATAGAGGTTGTGGATATTTGTATACAAAAGCCATATAGTGAAGTATATGTTTATGTCCGGTTAAGAAAGCAACTCTACGAAGAAAGACAAAGACAACAACGAGAAATGGCACTGCAAAACTCCCTCCGGTACTATTCGGAAGGGAATTTTGAATTTGCCAAGAACAACTATAAATATGCCTTAAGAAAATTCCTAACTGCTTATTACTATTCGAGATTCTTATTAGGAACATTACTCCTTCAGGTTGAATACCCAGAATATTCAGGGAAAATGATCTACCTTGATTCTGAGATTTCCAAGAAAATTGAAGATCTCCTGGCTGGTATCATCCTTGAAGAAGTGGAGACACCCTCAGAGATTAAAGCATATCGTACGGGCAATATTTCTCTGGAGGTCAGAGCTAGATTTGAACATCCTGGAAGGTACAGTAGAGATATGGAAGGAATACCTTTGATTTTCATGGATGAAAATAACTCGGTGGGACTAGAGCCTCTCGCAATTACAAACAGATTTGGAAATGCAAAATCGTTCATTAAAAATGTGAATCCGAAAGCTGAAATAGCTATTATTAATTGTCAGTTAGCCCTCGATTCTATTTACATCGAACGAGAGAATATTGAGGAACTTCTTCCTGTCGTCTACTCAAGAGTTTTTGTTCCTCCTTTTACGAAAATAGAAATTCCTATACGTCCACTCTACATATATTTTGAAGGTTCAGAAACAATTGATGATAAGGAGGTTATGGAATCTGAGAAATTTGTTTCACGGGCTATCCAAGAATTCATGATAAGAGTAGGCGGATTTGCTATTGTGGATACTCCAGAGAAAGCTGACTTGATTATTGAGATTGATGCGAATTGCAAACACGAAATGTTCCAACACAACCTATATTGGTACTCTGCTTACATTTCAGCAAATATTAAGAAAGTTGATACAAAAGAAGTAATTTACTCTAATGTTTTTGAACCAGTTCAAGATTTTGGTATTAATCCCCGCCAAGCAGGTATCAGCACATTAGAAAAGGCTGGAATAATTATGAGAGAAAAAATAGCAACACAAATAATAGGATTTTTAACATCACAAGAAACGGGGGTAAATAAATGAAGATAGCTTATTTTTATATCAGTCTTTTATTGCTTACTATCCAAATCAATGAGGCTGAAACGGTATCTGAACCTATAGTTCTCTCAATTGCACAAATAAACAACTTGGACAACCAACTCTCTGAAACAGAATACAGCCAGTTTCAAGCCACGCTGGAAATTTGTCTTCAAGAAAAACAGGGTTTCTTCTCATTAATCAATTCTGAATATGACAAGCTATTTATTGAAAGTCTGAGACGGATAAAAGACCCGACTACATTGAAAGATTTATTTGCTGGTGGACAACTAAGAAATGAAGACTATATTGCCTTAATTGATCTTTCTAAAAAAAGGGGAACTTTAAGTGTTACGTATGAGGGCATTATGCGCCTGTATAATAGGAGGACCGGAGAGTTTATGACATTTGACGAAATTGATAAGAGTATCAGGAACCTTGCAACTACGCTTGCCCAGAAAATTTTTGAACGACTCTGGCAGGGAACAATAATTATTACCGTTGATAGAACTCCTTTTTTCTTGATGATCGATCGTAATAAAACAAAAATAACAACAAACCGTTATGAAACTCTACAGATGCTTGGTAAACATGAACTAACTGCCCAAAAAAAAGGATTCAGACCTCATAACAGGACAATTGATGTTGAGGCAGGAAAGAAATATAACTGGAATATCTCTTTTACTTTAAAAGGGGCAGAATTGAAATTGGAGGGTATACCTATTGGATCAAAAGTCACACTGGAGGGAGAAAGAAATAAGTATCAAGGTGAACTTCCATTTCAAAGTACACTTCCAGAGGGAAAATATAACCTAAATATATCACATTCCGGATTTTATCCCTATAGGGATAAGGTTGTTATTAAAGATGGAAAAGATATTTATAGTCGAGTTGAACTTCTGGATATCTATTGGGTAACCATGAGAAATCGTTCTCTCATATTTGCTGGAATAGGTCAATACTACTACGGGGACCAAGCAAAAGGCACCATTTTTACAGTTTTAGAAGCTGCTGGGCTTCTTGCAGGGGGAATACTCACCTATTTATATGTGAGGGAGAAAAATGATAGAGATAATCTGTATTCTAAATATAGAAATGAGATCGACCCCAATAGGGCGAGATTACTTCATAATAGTATTTCGAACAAAGAGGACTGGATGGGAATATACCAAGGTGGCTTAATTTCTGCTTTTGTTACAGCTGCCATTATCTATAGCTATAACATTTTCGATGTCTACAGCTACCGAAAGGTTCAATCCAAGCGGAGTGGGGAAAGAACCGTAAGGCAAGCCGAGGAAATATTTGATGAGCTTGAGGAAGAAGAAAATAACCTAAATGAATGACGAGCGATGGTAATTTGAAGGTTTACAAGCAACAAACTCTTTTTAGAAGTAAGAAAACGTAAAGTTGATATGAAATTACATGGAAAAAGCTTTATACTAAACTCGAATCAACAAATAAACTACATCTGTTTTGGAATCGTTTTATTGTTCTTAACAGGATGTTTTAAGAAAGTCGAATTGACTAATCCTAACGATCCCTCGAGCAGCTATTACATTAATGCAGATGAAGACTTAACGACTGGTTGTGATACTACGAGTAAACGAATTAATCTAAAAAGTGCATGGATAAGATGGAGTTGGAAAGATAGTGTCATCAATACTCGAATAATTGATACAGTGATTATCGAACGTTATTCGGATAATGACACTAACACTTTTCCTGTTGATTTCCATGACTTCTTCCTTCAGAAAGATTCCATAGATGGGTGCTGGCAATGGAAAGATACTAACTTGGTAATAGAGACCGCCTATAAATATGTTATATGGTTAGCAAACGAAAACGGTAAAGCAAAAGATTCCACCGATATAGATTACAATCACGCATTTACTACAATAGATACTAATTCGATTGAAATTCAACAGATCAAATCTGACACTTCCATATACGTAAGTTGGGTAAATTCTGATACACTTCCTGATTCCATACGCATTACTTGGACTTCAATGTCTGAGGAAGATGCTCTTCGTGATACTGTAATAGACAATATAAAAGATACTTTGAGCCCACAAGGGATAGAAGTAACTATGAGAGCTCCATTTTATAACTTGGGTATGACAAATATAGTTATGAGTTATGGTGTTTACCTTTCAGAATTAGACACAAGAATCTGGCAAAGGGAGCCTGCCCAAAAGCCTTATGAAATGGTTTTTGACCCTGTTGATTCCCTGTATGTTATCTCGGTTCAACATAATATTAACCGTATCACATGGCGATATGATTCAGTCAAGGTGGAACCAAAAGAGTTTACGATTTTGAGGAATGGTGCTGATATGATTGCCACAGTATTAAACACTGAGGGAGCAAAGCAAACTATTTTATCACGTCATTATTACGCCTATTATGACACAAGTGCAATACCTCAATCTCAAGAATACACTATAATTCCCAAAACATATTATCACAATGGAGAGATATCAATCTGTGGTTTGAACGATCAAAACGCACAAGTTCCAGAGGGATTCTTTTACGTTGACAAAAAATATTATGACTTTGATTCGGGATTTTATATAGGTCTTTATGAGGTTACGCTCGGGACGTTCCTAACCCAGTATAATGCTAGCAACCTTGATTCAGCTTTCTTTTACAACCATAGTAGTGGACATGGGACCGGTCTCACCTGGTCATCGTATGACAGCCTACAGCTTATAGTCAGTGGAACAGACAGCTTACCAATTAATAGTCTCGATTGGTATTTAGCGGATTCCATGGCCAAGTTGCTTGGTGGCCAATTACCGAGCATTTTAGAATGGGAAATAGCAGCTCGAAGCGCTAGCTATGATGATCGTCCATATCCATGGGGAGATACGAACCCGGATAAATTTCGCTGTAACTACGACAATAAATTGGGAGAAGTTCTCCAAGTAAATACCCTTGAGCTAGGAAGAGTAAAAGTGTTTCCGTATAAGAATATTAGGGGTCCGTACCATATAAGCGGAAATGTAAGGGAGTGGACTCGAGACGGTACCTCCATCAGGGGACTTAAAAGTTATTACACGAAAGGAGGAAATTGGCTGGATGAGGAATCCCTTATCAGGATAAATAGTAATCGTCCTTATGCTGCTGGTGATGCTATAGCAGGCTTTAGAATGGTGAAACTCATCCAAGATTAAGGCCCATAAAGCAAAGAGAGAATATGACCGTGCATGAGATACGAAAATTTTAGTTGGCAGTAAGAAAGATAGATGAATAATAAGAAAAAGTCCGCAAAAAGAAAAACAGGTAAAAAACCTAGTCCTAGAAAACCGGTTCAACAAACAAAAGGTGTGAAGAAAGTTTCTCAGCAAGGGGCTAAGAAAGGGCAACCAGCCAAGAAAAAAATTGAAGGGGAAACGCCTACACTACATTCAGAGAAAAAAAGTATACCATTAGTTCCAATCATATTTATTGTTATTTTAGCCATAGTAGGCGTGATTATTTGGTGTCCGTGGTGTACATCTACAATTACATTCATTCTTGATTCAGATCTGAAGAGAGGTGAACCTCCTGTCGCTAAAATCATCATTAATGGTGAGCATATTGCTTCAACAGATGAAGAAGGAAAGGTACGATTTCGCTACAAAGCTAAAATCGGCGAGAGACTCAAAGTGGCCTTTAAGAAAGAGACACTTACAAAAGACAAGTATGTTTCGTTGAGTGATTTTGAAATTTTTGTAAGGGAAAAGGAGGAGTTTGTGGAGCGGGAGATAAAATTCAGATTCAAAAAATATGTTCCTCCTGTAGTATGGTACGACGTTTCCCTTAATTTTCAAAGCAAAGTAAAGATTCCATCAACCATCTATCTCAACGGCGATTCCATCGGGATATTGAATGAGAGTGGGATATTTTCCTACAATAAAAGATTTAATGAGATAGATAGAGTTAGGCTAGAGTTTGAAGTGAATAGTCCAGAATTTGATATTACAACGGATCCTGAGGTACTGGTATACAATGTGAACCGGAATATTTCGGGAATAATCAATATCTATGCTTTTCTGAAGGAGACACCTATAGTCCAACTGAAGCTAATCAATGAAGCAACAGATGAACCTTTAAAAGATATTGATGTGAAATTCTCAGATTCTGAGGAGAGTATACATACTGATGGATTTGGGATGGCTACCTATCATATACAGAATCGAAGGATAGGGGAAACGATAACTTATGTTTTACCTCAAAAATATGTTTTAATTAGATCAGGATATGAAAAAATCAAATTAGCACCTGAAATGCCCGACACACTCAAATATGTCCTTCTTTGTGAAGCCAGCTATGCCGTTAGATTGGTAGTTGTTAATTTGGATGGTGATCCCATCTCAGGGGTTGATGTTACACTTGAGGATCAACACGAAACTACAAACAGAAATGGTGAAGTATCGTTTGAAATCTCACGAATTGACCAGTTATATAATGTAAAAATAGAGAAAGATCGCTATAGGGGATTCAGCAGAGAGATTGCTCCTCAGGACTTCGTTACCACCGATACATTCAGGATGGATGCAATATACGGCAAACTATTAGTCGTAGATTCCTTAACAAGCGAACCGGTTCCCTATGTGGACATATTTGAGGGTTCTCAGACCGCAGGTCAGACTGGCAGTAATGGAAAGGCTCGAATAAACATTCTTCTGAATAAACCACTTAAGCTATCATTAAGACCACCACCCAAATCCGTTTATCTTTCTAAACAAACTGAAGTGGTGTTTAAGAAAGTGAATTCTATGGAAAAGGTGATAATTTCACGTAAACCTTATATTTTTTCTTTTTCAGTAAAAAATGACAAAGGTAGATCAATAAAAGGTTCTATCATAGAGCATAGAGGTCGAACTTACAAAACCGATAAAAAAGGTCAAGCGAAGATAAAATTGTTCGTCGTTGTACCGAAACAACGAGAAGAGTTTGAAATCACATATGGGAGGTATCGAGACAAGCATTTTGTATCCACAGAAAAGGAGAGATACGAGTATGAACGTAAGATCATTATTGGACTAAAGGCTCGCATAGTGATCAAGACAAGTCCGGAGGGTGGCGATATACGGGTAATAAATGAGCTTGGGAAAGAGGAAGCAAGAGGCCAATCTCCATTAACGGTTGAATTGGATTATGGGACATATCGGTTCGTAGCATCGGATGAGAGCGGGACACAAGTGGAGATCACAGAAGAAGTTATTGCAAACCGGGATGAGGGAAACCCTATTGTAATTGATCTGACCAACCCGGTTGTTCAAATTAAATCATTTTATAATCAAGGCGATTATATTCGAGTTACAAGGACGTACGAAACAAGGAAACAACAGATTCATTATATTCTCGATAACCAAGAACCATATAGCGCCCAACGCTGTGAAACCCTTGAGAGAATAGCTACTTCATTTGGAAAAGTAAATAAATGGGGAGAGGCTGCAGAGATAATGAAACTGCAAGACGACGAAGGCTGCAATAGGACGAATCCATACTTTTATAGGAATTTTGCATCGATCCTCTATAACCTTGGTCGTTGGAAAAAATCAGCTGATCAATTTCAAAAAGCCACACTGTTTCTCAACTATGTCCCAAAGGATAATAGGCCAGAGTTTCATGCTGACTGTCTATACAACCAGGGCAAAGCTATGTTGAATTTTTTTGCAAATCAGAGGATAGGAAACGAGTTTCGGGAAAAAGAAGCGTGTGATTATTTAGACGATATGAGTAAAGTTTTTGATGATTTTATTTATGTGGTAATCAACAATCATCTCAACCCCAGGGAGGTGAACATAAGATCTGCTAAAGGAAAAATTCATGAGTGGCGAACGGACAATGGATGTAAATGATGAAAATGAGGAGATATACTATGCCAAAAGTTTATAATCATACTTATATCAGGTTAATAGTTTTAATTGCTTTAGCTTGTGTATATTGTTGCTCTATTTTCAGACCCCATAAAATATGCTACGAGAAAGAATATCGGATTTTGGTCCAAATAAAGGATGAAGAAGATAAACCTGTTGAAAATGCCACGGTAAAAATGATTGAAGGAATGCCAACAGTTACGAGGAAGATTGAGCGTAAGAGTATCACCTATGAAACTCATCAAGATGGTAGTATTAGTATTCAACCTATTTACTGCTTCCCTTTTCATCTTGAAGTGAGCCATGGTGAGGCGTATATCCCACAGACAATCAAAATTTCACACCATCTGTTTCCCGGTAACAGGAGGAGTACCGAGGTTTTTGTCATTCTTCCTCGTAGGAAGACTGTCATCATTGGAATAGTTTTGGATAGAGATACGTCTAAACCAATTCCTGTGACAACAATTAAGGTATCACCTCTCGGTATTATAGAGACCACTGATAAAAACGGAGATTACAGAATTGACAGCTCCCAGTTTTACGAAGGGAGTATCTATACTGTCTCCGCTGAGAAAAGTGGAAAGTATGAAAAATATTCTCAGCAAGTAACAATTGATAATTATTGGGGAGAAAACAAAGTCCCGGATATCCGGTTGAAAGCTCTCCCACAGGATGATGTTGAAGTGATGGTAGGAGATTCCATTGAAGTTCGTCCACCCACAGGAGTAATAAGAATAGGAGATTAATGCGTTTAGTAAACAATCTGATTTCCGGTCCGATATGTCAGGTTAATGCAATGTCTATTATAGGGAATATTATGAGACAGACTTTTTTCTTAGGATGTATTCTATGTATTATTTCATTTACTATTGATCGGTGTACCTGGATAAAAAGTGTAAAAGGACCAGAGTCAAACTTACGTATTCTTATTGATGTACGTGATGAGGAAGGTAATCCCATTGGTGATGCTAAAGTTACAATGATCGAAGGTGAAGTAGCAAATAGACGAAGGGGAGAGCCTCGGAGAATAAGCTTTAAAACTCATCAGGATGGGAATATAAGTATTCAACCCATTTACAGATTGCCTTTTAGAATTGAAGTGAGTCACAGTGAAGAGTTTATCTCCCAGACCGAAGAAATTTATCAACACTTATTTCCAGGGAACAAGCTAAGCACCAAGGTTTCTATAACTCTTCCTCGTCGAAAAACCGTCATCGTTGGGAAAGTAGTGGATAAAGATACGACTGATCCAATTGCTTTGGCAAATATTGAAGTGTCTCCCCTTGAGTTGATGGAAAAGACTGATGAGACCGGTAATTATCGGATTGAAAGCTCTCTGTTTTACGAATGGACTATCTATACCGTCTCTGCAGAAAGAACAGAAAAAGGTATGATAAATTATGAAAAAGATTTTCAGCAAGTAAAGATTGTCAATTACTGGGGAGAAAACGAGGTAGCAGAAATACGGTTAAAGGCAATACCCCGAGATACCGTTGTAGTTACTACAGACGATCCACCTGAAATCCCAGAAGGCACTGAATGGGGAGTGCCTCACCATCCTGTAAAACAAGACTCGGTGGACACGAATAATAAAGTTTATAATGAAGATAAATAAGATAATATTCTAGTGTTATGATAATTAAAACTTGTTACAAAATAATGGTTATAATTTTTTCATCAAAACACAATCCCTTATATGGAAAATGTATAATCCTTTTCATACTTTTGGTGGGGATCCTTTTTAACACTTGCCAAAAAAAAGAATCACAGGTTCATATGCCAAGCCCGATTTCCTACTATTTGGCGAACTATGATTTTCAAAAAGCTTTAGATGTTGTTAAGAAAGGTGATTTTTCCCAATCCGATATCCCATCAATCATAGAACTTTACTATTTACTAATGAGAATCTCATTTTCTGCTTATCAGAACTCTCTTATTCTCTATGAAATTGGATTCGAGGACTATCTTTCTATAAGGGAAGATAGACATCCGGCGCTGATACCAGCAGTCGAATACTTTCTAGGACGGATTTATCTCCTTTCGAACCAACTGGATAAAGCAAGAACATACTTTAAACAGCTTTCACGTTCTTTTCCTCAACAACATAGCCTCTACCCACGAGTGAAGTTGCTCGCAGCTACTTTTGAACCACATACTGCTATGCCCTCCGATGTAACTATTTCTCAGCAGCCAATCCTAGCAGCACGTCTGCATTTCATTTCTACAGAAAATATGGAAGAACTTTTTAAAGCTGACCTACGAAAATTTTCTTTACAGGAACTTGACCGTGCTATGATAGCTCTGCACAAAGAGAACTATGGTTATCTTGATAAGTTGCTTAATAATCTTCTTTTCTCTTCCTTCTACAATGAATTACTATTAGAAGACTCGTTAGATATATGGATGTATGATCCTGAATCCCTCTATTTACGGACAATGTATTTCTCTCATAAAGCAAAAGAGTTTGCAGAAAATTTGGATGATAAAATACTCAAAGCATTTTACGAAGGTTGGATTAGTTTTTACCAGGGAAATTATAAAAGGGCGATTAAGCAATTTACTATCCTGACAAATTCAGCCACGCTCGATGAAGTAGATAGAAATTCCCTATTAGCCATAAAAAATGCCTTATTGAAGGATGAAAGTTTTTCTAAGAAATATAGTTATTCATCCATCAAAATAGATGATTATTTCAACCTCAAACCTGCATTGACATATTGGTTTTATAAGTGGTGGATCCAAAGGGAAGAAGTATCAAAATCTTTTTTCTCAAGAGTTGATGAAGCTTTTTCATCTTTATTATCCCCGGAAATGACTTATATCCCTGGGGGTATGGATGAGTGTGATTTCAAAGAATTATTATTTATAACGGGTCGTTATTTTGTTTTAACCAGGCAAAGTGATAAATCAGGAAAGTATTTCACTGCACTGTACAATATTGATGGGAATTTTGATCTGAAGTACAGCAACTCTTGTGGATTAAGCTACGATTTTCATCCCGCTGTTAGCCTTACTTATTCAAGTACGGCATTGATAAATACTCCAAACCTAAATGAACTTGTCCTGAGATCTATCGTTATGGAAAGCATTAAGATACCTCTCTACAGAGAACTCGTAGACGCAATGAAAATAATACTTTCGCCGCAAAGAAGATTCGGTGAAATAAGACATTAGTAAAAAGGTATAGATTACGAATTATAAAATTAGGGATGACCATGAATTGGAAGAAAATTATTATTAAAGTTATATGGTATGGGTTGATATTTTCTGTTGTTCATGGACAGGAAAATACCATTATTTTCTATGAAACAGCAAAGCCAAATTATCTCGATCCGGTCTATGGTGGTCAGACTGTCTTAGGTCAGAGGATTGTTTCTCTTCTATTTACACCAATCTATGGACGTGATTTCTCAATGAATGTTGTACCATATCTTGCAATTGACGACCCCACTATCTCAGGAAACAAGGTCACTTTCCACATAAAGCCTAATTTGTTATGGCATGATCAGGAACCTTTAACAGCCAGGGATGTTGTGAAATCTTTTAACATTTTGAAAAGGGAGAAAGAATATGTAGGTTATGAAATTCTTCAGGCTTTTTCGAATTTTTTTAATATGAACGATACTGAAGTAATAGCAGTACTACAGGAGGATGAATTATTCGAAAGTTATCTATTGATGTTTCCATTACTCCCCGCACACCATTTTCCAACTGGAACAGTTATCCCCAATAGTCCATATACCTCTAATAAACCCATCGGAAATGGACCATTTGAAGTTACGGAAAACGAGATTGACCATATTACATTTAAAAGATTTAACCCTTTTCGCAAAGTAACAGAGGAAAAACACACCAATATTGATGAAATAGTATTGAAAGTACAGAGGGTTCGAGCCAAGTGGGCAACTGATATGAAAGCAGGGAGTGTTCATCTGCTTCCCGAGGTTCCCACTACCCAGATTACTGATCTCCAAGGACTTGAGGGAGTATCCTTGCAAGAGTATCCAAACTTCAGCGTGGAAATGATTGGTTTTAATTTCAAAAATCCCTTACTAAAGGAGCGATTCATCAGGAAGGCTTTTTATTACGCTTATGACCGGGAAAAGGCTATCAAAGCTCAGCTTGAGGGACATGGGTATTTAATCACAGGTCCTTACCCTGCCGGAAGTTACTACTATTGGGCGGAATATTCTAAATACCCCTTTTCTCCTGAAAAGGCTGATTCAATTCTTAATGAACGATGTGAGAGAGGGAAAGATGGAATATGTATATTTCAGGGGAAAAGACTTTCATTCAGGATAATGGGTCTCATCAACAATGATAAATTCGAAGAGCAAATTGGATCTTTTAAAAAACAGATGCGGTCAGTCGGAATAGAAATCCAAGCCCCACAATATTATGAACCCAATAACTTTGCTCATCAATTGAAGAATAGGGATTTTGACCTTGTATGGATAACATGGACTTTTGATGAAAGTTTAGATATAAGTGGAGTTTACCAGTCTAAGGGATTAGTAAATTACTTTGGGTACAATAATCCTAGAGCAGATGCTTTATTCGAGGATCTGGCAAAATCAACGGATCCGATTATCCGTAAGCGTATCGGCTATTACATACACAAAGAGTTGAATAAAAATCCACCTGGTCTATTCCTCTGGACAGAACATCGTTACTCAGCTTATAACAAGAAAATAACACATTTTAGGATTCATCCAATTAACTTTTTCTACCAGATACATGAATGGGAATTAAAATAGATTCTTTTTAAAAAATGTCAACGAAAATAGTTAGTATTATTAAACATTTACAAATTCTTCAGATTATTAAAGACATTTTTATCCCCCTCACGTTTACGCTATTTATAATCTATTCCATGATGTACCTTATACCTGCAGTCAAATCGTTTAATCCTGATATTGCTTGGCCTTTAAGTTATTTTGACTGGTATCTTAACTTTTTAACTCTTCAATTTTTAGACCCATCAAACGCAAATTTATATATCCCTGAGATCGGACTATACTTCCTGAATACGTTGAAGTTTGTTATTGGTTCTCTTGTCCTTTCAACCATCATTGTGGTTCTGTTGCTAATATGGCGCTTTACTTACCCCAATCGTATTTTCCGATTTTTAATTAATCTGATCAGGATCTCCAGCGGTATACACATACTTGCTCTGGGACTGTTAGTATCCCGACTGGGCTTTTATTCTCCCAATCCCCTCGATCTACGATTACTGCTTATTCTTGCTTTAGGTAATGGATCTCTTGTGGAATTATACAATACATTGGAGGCGGAAGTTGATAAAATTTTACACATGGAATATGTTCTAGCTGGTGTGGCTTGGGGATATCCTCGCTTTTTATTCCCATTAAGGGAGTTGTCAATAACATTAGTGGAATATTTGAATGCACGTCTTCCAATTCTTTTTAGTAGTACCATCGTTGTAGAATATATCTTCTCATTGGATGGAATCAGTTACCTGCTCGTAGAATTCATAGAGAAACGGCAGTTTTTAAGCATCATTACAGGTTCAGGATTAATCGGTTTTACAATTATTTTTAGTAATGTTATTGTAGAAAGAATTCGCTATTGGTTAGATCCCAGAGTAAGGCATACTCATGAGACGCCTTAGGGAATTATTTAACTATCACAGATTATTTTTGGCGATAATCTTCTTATTTCTTTTCACATTTGGATTTCTGTCAATTATTGGTGTTAAACTTCCTTCTTATGATCCTGACGATTATCTAATAGACGAAGTAACAGGATTCAAACTGAAAGGGGCTTCCCCATCTTGGGAGCTTCCTTTTGGTACAGATGTAAAAGGATACGACATATTCTCACAATTTTATTATGGGTTAAAAACAAACATAATCTTTAGTTTAATTGCAGCTATTGTTTTTACGGTTTTTGGAATTTTTCTGGGCATTCGTCTTGGCTACTACAAGAAAAGCAGTCACGACTTTGAACGTTTTCTTGAACAAGATTCTGGGGAAAATATTAAGATGATATCTATCTCCACATTGAGAAGGTTTCTTATCTATAGGCGAGGAAAGTACGCTCTACGTTCATCTCATCTAATCAAGTCATTTAACTCGATTCCTATCCTTTTACTCGTAATTTTCTTTGCAGTCATTCTTCAAAATCTTCAGAATTTTTCTTGGTTCAAATCTATGAATATCCGTCTTGGGTTGGTTATGATACTATTTGGTTTAGTCAGCGCTCCAAAACTGGCGAATATGATTATTGGTAAAATCAAAAGTCTAAGGGCAGAAGAATTTATTCAGTCGTCCATCGTATTAGGAATACCTGATAGATTAATAATTTTTAAACATATTCTATGGCTAGAATGTCGCTATATTATTCTCTACCAATTTGCTTATATGATGGGACAGGCCGCTATTCTTGAAATTACACTTAAATACTTTAATTATGGTGTTGCTCTTCCATGGATAAGTTGGGGAACTACATTAGTGAATGCGTTTAAAGGTCATTTACATCTCAATTTAATGTTTCCGATTTTATTTATTACTCTGACTATATACTTTTACATGGGAGTTGCCCAAGAATTCAAAAAGTATGGAGAAATGAGGGAAATTCAGAAATGAAAAAAGAAGCACTAATCAATGTCCAAAATTTAAGAGTTGTCTTCGATGTCGGCAAAAAGCAGAGGACCATTATTGACGATATTGATTATGTGCTTCATCGTGGTGAGGTACTAGGGATAGTTGGTGAATCAGGAAGTGGGAAAACACAATCTGTTTTTGCTATTCTGGGTATAGAAATTGGGTCTCCTGGTATTGTTGGTGGGAACATAGAGATCTCTCTGGGAAAAAGGGAAGTTATTTATGACCTCGAACCAGTAATTCAATCATCTGTTAGAAAAAAAGTAGACAAAGAGATGACATTCTATTCAAAGAATGAGTACCTCTGGAATAGATCACTTAAGAAAATGTATTGCAATATCCGGGGGAAACGAATATTTTTAATGTTCCAGGATCCCAAGTCCTATCTAAACCCGTTTTGGACGGTAGAAAAACATTTTAAACAAGTAGTACCACAGGTTGTGCAACAAAATGGAGGGATTGAAAGAATTATTCAAAATGCTCTTACGAAGTTTGGACTGTACGAATACGAACGGATAAAAAAAAGCTATCCTAATGAACTTAGTGGTGGAGAGATTCAAAGAATCATGATCGCCCTTGGATATGCTTGTAGACCAGATATTATAATAGCTGATGAAATAACAACAGGGTTGGATGTTATTAACGAAAAATCAGTAGTGATACATTTAAAACGTTTGATTGAAGATACTACCTTGAATCATAACGGCGTATTACCTGCAATTATCCTTATATCCCACGATCTTGGGTTTATATCCAAGCTGGCTGATAAAATATTTGTCATGTATGCTGGCCAGGGTTTTGAATTCGGTGATGCACAAACAATTCTCAATCCTAAAGTTAAAAAGAAACATCCATATACCAAGCGGTTGTTGGAAATCTATAACCAGACACATAAAATAGGATATATAGAAGGTGATCCTCCGAAATTGGATAATCCCCCATCGGGATGTCGCTTTCATGAAAGATGCCACGTGTTCATATCTAATAAGAGTTTGGGTTGTGACATCACTCCACCCCAAGACTTCGGAGATTTAACTGTATATAATCATCAAATACGGTGCAAACTCTATGAACAAACATAATTATAACCAAGCTATTTTGGAGATCCAAAATTTGGACCAATATTTCAGAGACTTTGCTTCTGTCCGGGAAATTCATTTCAAGCGATTCCTGACAAACATTAATCTTATGGTTTATGACAATGAGGTTCTGGGAATAGTGGGCGAAAGCGGGTGTGGGAAAACCACCCTAGGTCGCTGCATTGTAGGTCTTTTAAACACAATTACGGGGAAAATTCTATATAAAGGTGAGGACATATTCCACCTTCAGAATAACAATCTGATTGAATTTCGGAAAAATGTCCAGATGATATTTCAAAATCCTCGTTCTTCTTTGAATATTAACTTAACAGTTAAAGAATTAATACATGAAGCAGTTCAGTTACACAGTAATTATTCCGACTCTATTGATCACAAAGTTAAGGCGTTAGTGAAACGGATGAAACTTGAAGGAAGAGGGGGTCAGTATCCTTATGAACTTAGTGGTGGTGAAAGAAGGCGGGTAGGAATAGCACGATTAATGGCGGTCCGACCAAATATAATTATAGCAGATGAGCCAGTCTCAAATCTGGATGTTTCAATAAAGGGGTTTATCATTGAACTTCTACTTGAGTACAAAAATGAAAATAACGCTACTATTTTGTTTATTACCCATGATATGCACCTCGTCAAAAGAATATGTGATCGAATCGTTGTAATGTTCAACGGACATATTATTGAAATATTCAAACCCCAATCATACCACCTTTCTAATAATCATCATCCCTACACGAGAAAATTAGATAATGTTTCGCAATATTTTGCTGATACATCAAAACATACTGAGACACAAGAATCGTCAAATAATATACACCTAGAAACGCAAAGGTCAAGTGGATGTGTATATTACCCGTTCTGTTCTTTGCATAACGAAAAGGGGATTACAAAAACCTGTGAAAAAGAGATACCTGATTTATGTGGTTTGTTCCCAAAAGAACATTTTGTTGCCTGTCATGCCATTTATATGTGAAAAGTGAAATTCGATTGTTCTCACATAATTCTCAGAACCCATTAATGAGAGAAGTTTCAAAAATAGAATTAAAGGGAATAACCTGGGGGAGGTCTTTAGCTAAACCTACTTTGTGGTTATCTTCTCCAACGACACCATTTCAGCAAGATACCTTACTCAAGAGGAGCGGACAATTAATAGATAAAACTTTAAAGAAAGTTTTAATCTTCTGTTTTTTTCTTACTCATTTCGTTACTGCCCAGGATTGGTATCTCCGTGATCATGGGATCATCATCAAAGGTCAAAGTCCTATCAATCTTAGCGACATAAAAATAATAAATAGAAGCATAAGAACATGGCAACCTGACACTGATATTAAATTAGTTTTTCCAAAAGACTTTGAGATGGTGTGGGATGATTCAAACACCAAAGTGATGAGAAGAGGAATAAGACTCAATGCTACGACGGAAACGATTGGTCAAACTTTAACGATTAATTTACTAACTCAAGTAAGGCCTGGAGGTACTTTAACAATAAGTGGTTTGGTTTTAAAGAAATTCAGTGGTTCCACACCTTTCCGCTCTATTGGTATCGAAGTCAATGGAAAATATGGTAATCTCATAGATCCTAGAATCATTAGGAAATGGGGAGATCAATCCATAGACAATATATTTTCGAAGTTTTTTTTCATTTTTATGACAGATTTCATACAAGATATATATGAAGATTTACACCCGTTTTATTACAATTTGCCCAGTAGAACACCAGGGGTTTTCCGCATTGCTCGACTTACCATGGACTTGGAGAAGGAGGTTTGCTTTATAACAAATACTGAGCAATTTCCACTTCCGCCGTTAGTTATTACGAATGATAGTTTGAAATCAATTCTAACGAAGAATACCGAACTGGTAATTACATTTCCAAGTGAGTTAAAAGTTAACTTCGATGAAGTGAGAATATCTCCCTCAGGAAAAGTTATTGGTCCCAAATACAGCAAACCGAATTCTTATAAGCTTAAGATTAAAAAAGTATTGAGATCCGATGAGAGCATTGTTGTAGAGGGAATAAAATTAACTTCTGATCGACGGGCAATAGTACCTAAAAAAATTGCATTGGAATGGAGGAATGCACTTCAAGTAACACCTGTCCAGTTATTCTCTCATAATACTATTCGAATCGGTAACCCTACAATTAGGTTAAAAAGGGATATTGAGCTTGTGGCTAATGCTCCGGTATCTGAAGTCCCAACACTTCAAATTATAGAAGACGATCACATATCAACCATAACAAAAGAAAGAGATATTTTTATAGAGATACCCTCCAATATTAAAGCCTACTGGTCTACAGATTTTCGTAATATATCACTAACTGGTTCTGCTGCATCTAAGGTACATCTTCTACCAATAGTTAATAATCGGAAAAATTTAGAATTTGATGTAACAGAAGATTTTAAGCCAGGAGAGACCCTTGAAATATCCCATCTTAAAATGTTTGCTCAACGCAGATCAGAAGAAGATCTACAGTCAAAAAAAATAAGGCTACATTTACCACTTACTATTTACTTTAATGAACCTCGTTTTAGGGAAAGTAGAAACACCGGCGGTCAGATAAAAATTGTTGAAGTTGATGTTTCCTCCAAAGATCATCAAGTTATGCTTGCTTATGATGAAAAAAAGAAGGCAAAACCTATTCGAATTTCTTTAAAGAGTGATTTTGTAGTACTCAAGAAGGGGGATAAGCTCCGGTTTAGGCTATCAGAAGGATTTGATGGCCATTGGGACCCCACTATGAGAAAAATTAATCTTACAGGTCCATCCGGAAAAAAAGTAGATAACACAGTACTGCTGGATATCCAATACCCCAGGAGTTTCATACTTCAAGTTACCGAGAACTTTGAAGGAGATGAAGAATTTCAAATGGATGGGTTATTTCTTGTCTCATCTGGAAAACCATCAATAGGTGAGTTTGAAATGTACCTAAACGATGAATCTGAACCCCTATCAAAAGATGATAAAAATTGGATTATTCAGAAACCCATATTCTCTGCAAAGGAAGATCAAGTTATATTTGACGCCGATTCAATTACAAAATCATTTTCATTCACATTGAACACAAAGGATTTAAGTGATTACTTCGACACAGGAGATCAAATTCTAATAGTAATTCCTTCTAAGATCCCTGTCAACTTCAATACAAAGAAAACTAAACTTAATCTATATGGAAAAAGTTCCAAGTTCCTAAGTGAGAATGTAGATTTTTTAGATGACAGAAAGGCAAGTATTACTATAATAAATACTGTACCACCAAATAGTACACTTCTCATCAGTGGATTGGAATATACAGAGCCAACTGGTTTGACGGCTTACCCAGATACTATTTATTGTTTGATCAGTAAAGGTTCAAACAAACCTATTCATTGTAAAAAATCTATATCTATTGTAAGCAAAGAATCAGAGTACGAATCAGCCCTTTATTACAGCCAACTTGCAGAATCAAATTTTTCGTCAGGAGACACGGTTTTTCTTAATCTCGATCCGGATAAACTTCTCGTCTGGGATGAGAAATATATTCGCAGAAATTTCAAACTTGATACACCCCCAGCGACGGGTGAAATTGAAATCGATTCCATCCTATTTTTGAATGATAGGAGTTTGGGGTTGATCATCCGTAAAACATTGACAGCTGATGATTTTTTTAGAATTCATGGTTTGGCAGTAAGGAGAAAATATGAAGGGGTAAACGATTTTTCATATTTAACCTTAAAATATGTGAATTTGTACGGTCCGCAGGAAGTCATGTTTAAATATCCGATAAATATGGGGGCAGAAGGAACCGAACTAAAGACACAGACACATACATTCTTCACAGAATCCTATATATATCCTTTACTTACACTTTTCAAGGAAGAAGATAGTATACTACTCACTTACCAAAAAGATAGAGTTATATTGCCAATTATTGAAATACAAAATGGACTGATGGCACCTGAGGATAAACAGACATATAATATGTTCACCTCGACTGAGTCAGACTTAATAGCGTCTCTAAACCAAGGAAATTTAAAAAGAGCGGAAATTAGGGCTCGAGAACTTATTCGAATAGCCCCACATACCTGGAAAGGCTATTATTATCTTGCCGATGTACAAAAAAAAATGGGGCAGTTTTCCAAATCTCAGAGCAGATATACTCAGGCAAAACAATTTGGCTATATTCCAAGTCAGAAATTTCCTCCTCTCTATGAGGCAACTATTAATGATCAATCCCTTGCAGATATACTGCGGGCTGAGGAGCTACTTGAAAAGAAAGAGTACATACAAGCAGAAGACATGTTAGAAGTGGTTATCAACCATCACCTTGATTCCCTTCGACGTGATATACGTGGAACCGCGTATTTTCTAATGGGAGAGATTGCTTTAAGACTCAATGATTGTCTTTATGCTGAAGACTACCTTCTTTTCAACGCTGACCATTATGGAGTGATTGATGAGGAGCGTTACGACTTGTTAAGGGCAGAATCAAGACTTGATAGTTGCTTGGCTCCCTCTGACACTACACAAGAGCTTTTGGTTATTCAGCCTCCTATTCCTGAGGATGACAAGCTTTCGGAAAGGATAAACCTTACTATTTCATCTTCCTTTGGTTATCCATACAGGTTAAGTATCGAAAACCGGAATAAGTCTGAAATTTTTTCCACGAGAATGGAAGATGAAGTCGAAATTCAAAGTCAAAATATATACCGTCTTACCTATCATCCTGTCCGAAGTCAGATTGGTAGCTTTATTCTATCTTGGGTTGCTGTTATTCTCATCTTGGGTTTAAGTCTTTAAAAAGAGAAGCGATAATATGAAATGGTTCAAAAGATAATTTCTTCGTAAATGATAACATTAATTACTCCATTTGTCAGAGATGCAACTTCCTACCCAAGATTAAATCGTGGTTGTGAGAGGTTTGCATTCCT
>CAYTPW010000037.1:0-22704 GCA_964439935.1 uncultured bacterium
TCGAAAAGGGTGAGACGATCATTATTCAGACTCCTGGTGGTGGAGGTTATGGAGCGCCGGAACAGAAGAATAGCAAAAGAAAAAGATAAGCCTGGAAACACCTGAAAATAGCATTCCGGATACCGTATTGACGGATACGGTTAATAATTAGTTTATTGATTGTCGTCGGTCATAGTAGAGCTTAACCTGTGATTTGGCATCATGGGCTTTCCAATCCTGCTAAACGGCTTTGGGAGTGGTAAATGGGGCAATATAGAATTCCCGGTACTCAGGGAAGGCTTTTCTTAACTTTCTTTTTACCCATATTTTTCTGTTGGTTCTGGGGCTGATATGACCACAAGCCAACCAGTTCACCTTTTTCAAATCAATGTGTTTGTCAATGAACCTAATCGCTTGTTGGATCGATAAATGTCCTTTGCCACTTTTAATCCGACTTTTCTGCAACTGAGAATAACCATCATATTCATCGATGTAAACTTCATCATAGTTTGCTTCTATAAGCAGGGCATCACATTTGTTCAGCTCTGAATTCATTTCGTTTGTACTGCGACCCGTATCTGTGACCATCCCGAACTTTATATTAGTGTTCCGATCCCTCACAATAAAAAACAGACTGTTAGGTTTATCGTGACTGGTTGGGAAGGCGGTTACCTCCAAATCCTTGATCTTAATGGGAATGGATACTTCAATATGCTTGACTGAACAGTTCTTAAGTAAGCCCCCATTACTATCATTTATTTCCTACAATGCTCCAAGATGCAGATATACATCAGCGCCAGTTGCGCGTGCTACGGCCCCAACCCCTTTGATATGATCAGAATGGGTGTGAGTAATAAATACTGCATCAATTGGAAAAAGACCACTTTGAAAAAGACTCTTTTTGCTCACACCGCAATCAAGTAGTATTGATGCAGAGTCATTAAGTACTCGGCAGGCGTTCCCATCACTGCTGCTAAATAATGAATGTACTTTCATATCCATTTAGTCTTATAGTAAATATAAACAATCAATCCATCGTAATCCGTCCTTCTTGTTTGGAAATATCAGGAAATCATTGCTGAAGACCGAATCTGGATATTGGTAGTCTTCAAGAGATGGATCATCGATGGAATTAGTGAACTATACTCCGTAATGATGAATCTGAGGTGTTTATTTATATTGTTTTCCGAAGTTAATATTTCAAAATTCACACAACGGATTAAGCACTATTACAAGACCTGATCTTGTAATTAATATTCTACCCTTACTTTTTTATGCTAACTAATTTGAAATTGTGAATGCGATGAATCAAGATAGAAAACGAACAAAATTTTATTTTTCAACTAATGCATTATTACGCGACATTTTTGCAAGTTTTGCCCCAGCTTTACTATTTCTGTTATTATACTTCATATTTTATCCAAAATCACATATTGGTACAATATTCGGACAAATCATTGGGAACAATGCAGATGATAGTTTTTCATGGTTAAAGGTGGTTATTGGGATATCCATTTTAGCAACCATATCATTTGTTGTAGGTGAATTTGTCAATCGAATAGCGAATAAAATTGAGCCTTTCTTGGTATTTAATAGATCAGTGCGGGATTACAATAAATTATATCAGCATTATAAAAATACAATTGATGAATATTATAAGAATGTTTTTTCAGACTTTGCTGACACTCAAATGGATTTTTTAGGAAAAAAAACACCACTGAAAGAGCCGTTTTTAAATGAAATTCCAAATGATAGTTCTTTAAATAAGTTTAAGTATTTGAAGAACTTTAAAAATAATTGGAATATAAGAAAAGATGCTGCATTCTCAAAACCAGATGCTAATAGAGCACGCTTAAGCGCACTTTTAAGTTTCATGAGAGAACAAAATCCTCCAGGATATGCAAATGTATATCGCGTATATTATAAAAGATTTATCATACAATTAACTGCATGGTATTCGTTATTTTTTGGAATAGCAGTACTTTTAACGGAATCGTTTAATCCTGATCCTGATTACATTCGATTGGCTTTCTCCGTGTTATTTTCCATTTTAGTATTTCTATTTGGAATTCATGAAAAAGAACGGATAATAGATAGCGAGGTAAGGTACGAATACCAATTTCTTGTTGAAAGCTGGAGACTATATAGAAATAGTCAGAAAGACATATCATCCAAGTAGAAAACTAGAATCCGGATACAGTTTTCGTGGATACCGACATTCTTTAGGCGATTGTTCACCGTCAGAATTAGTAGAGTATAATCCATAATTTTATGTCATGGGTGCTTGTTGGACTCGCCTTTTTTACTTGATAATAAAGTGATTCATACACACTTTGTCCTATATATCATCAATAATTGGAAAAGGATTGATTATGAGGAAAAGGAATAATCTTCAAATCCTAATATCTATAATATGCTTAATTAATATTTTGATGGCACAAGATTCATTAAAGATAAAAAGTGCTGGTACCTGTAAAAATTGTCATAAGGAAATATATAACGAGTGGTTCAACTCTCGACACGCCAGATCAACACCTGATAATAATATCCTGTTTGCAAATATATATCGATTATCTCAAGATGATACAAAAGGCCAAACTAAATTATACTGTATTCGCTGTCATGCACCGGTTTCCCAAATTAACAGTGATTTTGACCTAAAGTTAGATATTACAAATGAAGGAGTGACCTGTGACATTTGCCACAGCATAACTGACCTCTCTGATCATGCTGATAATTGGCCTAATATTTACGAACCAGGAAAAGTAAAACTAGGACCGAATAGGGATGTTACACCTAAAGGACATTCAGCTGTTTATTCCGATTTATTTGAAAATAGTCGCCTGTGTTCAGGTTGTCATGGTGATATGCTGGATATACCAGGAACCCGCAGTTGTGGGAATCTCACTATTTGTGATACTGATTCTGAATGGCAAAAAACAAAATTTGCTGGCGAAGGAAAATCTTGCGTTAATTGTCATATGACGGGAGTATCGAAGACGATTGCTACTGAAATAAATGAGAGCCATACTAAACATGATTTTTCAGGTGCTTACTCACCTGCGATGTTGCAGAAAGCTGTTGGTTTAGATCTCAATGTAAAAGTATTTGAGGGTGAGATCATTGCGAGTATTGAAATTGTAAATGATAGTGCAGCTCATCTATTACCATCAGGTCCGCCCGCTCGAATGATATTCCTGAAGGTTACTGCACAAGATCAAAACAATCAAGAGGTATGGAGTAATTTCACAAGCAATCCTGCTAAAGAAGATCCTTTTGGGGTTTTCAATATAGTTTTTGCAAATAAAGAGGGCAAAGTTCCTTCTATGCCGTGGTTAGCGACAAAAATAGTAAAAGATACAAGGCTTCGACCTGAGGAGACCAGAAATCTTGTTTATAAATTTCCTTCTGAAGGAGTTAAAATTGTGGCTGCGAAACTGTATTATCGATTGGCTCCCCCTCCTTTGCTTGATAGGTTTGAGATAGCTGATCACACCCTCAGGGAAGCATATTTAATGGCAGAAGTGGAAACATCTATAAAATAAGTGAACGAATTTGAAAAGAGAAAGGTACAAATATTTTTATCAATGCTTGTTATTTCTATTTCAGATAATTCCACCTAGTCCAGGAAATTGGTAGTAGTAAAATAGAAAGGACGGAATCTGGATACTTATTTGAAAACAGTAGTTTTTGCAGGAAAAATAACTATTGTAATATGTGCTCTTAATCTGACTTTTCACCTGGAAGCATATTCATCTTTCAGAAATGAACCTACTGACAGTTTACTTGTAGAATCTATAGTGCTGATAATTGATGTTCGAACAGGGAAAGAATTTTCTGGAGGACATATACTAGATGCAATTAATATACCTTTTCATGTAATCGCAAAGGAAATAGATGATGTAACCACATCCAAGGATCAAGTAATAATTCTTTACTGCACAAAAGGAGTGAGAGCCTGGTTTGCCAAAAGAAGTTTGAAAAAGAAGGGTTATAATAATGTCATTAACGAAGGTGGATATAAAAAGATCATCAAATCTGGAAAATATAAGCAATCTGAACCGCCCATTGAATAGCAATAGGACACAAGATAATAACCTTAGGACGTAATAACACATCTAAGAAAATTCCATTTAGTATCTTAATATTAGGTAAAATGCACTACTAATAATTTGTACCGAAATCCATCCTCTTTAGTACTTCCCGCCCTCATAATTTCCAAAAACGTCCAATCGATTTTGATTACGAGAATGGTGCTGTTAAAATAGAAAAGACGGAATCCGGATACCTAATTTGCGGATATCGACATTCTTCAGGAGGTTGGTTATCGACGGAATTAATGTAATATAACCTATGCTAATAAATCATGGGTGCTTGTTAGCCTCGCCTTTTTTTACTTGATAATAAAGTGATTCATACACACTTTGTCCTATATATCATCAATAATTGGAAAAGGATTGATTATGAGGAATAGGAATAATTTTCAAATCCTAACATCTATATTATGCTTAATTAATATTCTGATGGCACAAGAATCATTAATGATAAAAAGTGCTAATACTTGTAAAAATTGCCATAAGGAAATCTATAACGAGTGGTTCAACTCCCAACACGCCAGATCAACACCTGCAAATAATATCCTGTTTGCCAATGTATATCGATTATCTCAAGATGATACGAAAGATCAAACTAAATTATACTGTATTCGCTGTCATGCACCAGTTTCCCAAATTAACAGAGATTTTGACTTAAAATTAGATATTACAAATGAAGGAGTAACCTGTGACATTTGCCATAGTATAACTGACCTCTCTGATCATGCTGATAATTGGCCTAATATTTACGAACCAGGAAAAGTAAAACTAGGACCGAGTAGGGATGTTACACCTAAAGGACATTCAGCTATTTATTCCGATCTATTTGAAAATAGTCGCCTGTGTTCAGGTTGTCATGGTGATATGCTGGATATTCCAGGAACCCGCAGTTGTGGGAATCTCACTATTTGTGATACTGATTTTGAATGGCAAAAAACGAAATTTGCTGGTAAAGGAAAATCCTGTGTTAATTGTCATATGACTGAAGAATCGAGTACGGTTACGACCAAGGGAAAGAAGAGCCATACTCAACATGATTTTTCAGGTGCTTACTCGCCTGTGATGTTGCGAAAAGCTGTTAGTATAGATCTAAACGTAAAAGTATTTGAGGGTGAGATCATTGCGAGTATTGAAATTGTAAATGATAGTGCAGCTCATCTATTACCATCAGGTCCGCCCGCTCGAATGATATTCCTGAAGGTTACTGCACAAGATCAAAACAATCAAGAGGTATGGAGTAATTTCACAAGCAATCCTGCTAAAGAAGATCCTTTTGGGGTTTTCAATATAGTTTTTGCAAATAAAGAGGGCAAAGTTCCTTCTATGCCGTGGTTAGCGACAAAAATAGTAAAAGATACAAGGCTTCGACCTGAGGAGACCAGAAATCTTGTTTATAAATTTCCTTCTGAAGGAGTTAAAATTGTGGCTGCGAAACTGTATTATCGATTGGCTCCCCCTCCTTTGCTTGATAGGTTTGAGATAGCTGATCACACCCTCAGGGAAGCATATTTAATGGCAGAAGTGGAAACATCTATAAAATAAGTGAACGAATTTGAAAAGAGAAAGGTACAAATATTTTTATCAATGCTTGTTATTTCTATTTCAGATAATTCCACCTAGTCCAGGAAATTGGTAGTAGTAAAATAGAAAGGACGGAATCTGGATACTTATTTGAAAACAGTAGTTTTTGCAGGAAAAATAACTATTGTAATATGTGCTCTTAATCTGACTTTTCACCTGGAAGCATATTCATCTTTCAGAAATGAACCTACTGACAGTTTACTTGTAGAATCTATAGTGCTGATAATTGATGTTCGAACAGGGAAAGAATTTTCTGGAGGACATATACTAGATGCAATTAATATACCTTTTCATGTAATCGCAAAGGAAATAGATGATGTAACCACATCCAAGGATCAAGTAATAATTCTTTACTGCACAAAAGGAGTGAGAGCCTGGTTTGCCAAAAGAAGTTTGAAAAAGAAGGATTATAATAATGTCATTAACGAAGGTGGATATAAAAAGATAATCAAATCTGGAAAATATAAGAAATCTGAACCACTGATTGAATAGCATATGAAGGAATTATTTAATGGTTACATTAATACTAAATCATGCACCTTATGGGACTGAAAAATCATATAATGCCTTGCGTCTAGCATTAGCTATTACCAAACAAAAAGAGCCAGTTCGGGTATTTATGATGGATGATGGAGCATTTAATCCAGTCAAAGGTCAAATGACACCCGATGGCTACTATAACATAGAACGAATGATTAAAAGCTTGGTAAAACGAGGGTATGATGTCCATACATGAGGTACCTGCAGTGATGCCCGGGGGGTGTCAACCGAAATGCTTATAAAAGGAGTAATAAAAAGTGGGATGGACACGGTTGCAACTTGGATCGTGGAAAGCGATAAAGTTCTGGTATTCTGAATATTGTGAGATCCGTACTAAAACCCATACCTTTTTGGCACTCCCAGGCCCTCAAATTCCCAAAAGCGTTAAAGCGATTTTGATTATGGACAGTGCCAAAAAAAATGGTTTATGGGACGGTGTCATATACTTTAGGAGTGGGCTCAATCTCCTTGTATCACTTTAGAACTTAGCCTAAAGTGTCCGGGAGGGTCTGAAGTATCATAATACTAAAGTGCACATTTGTTAAATTGCTTTAAGCTGGGTTCGTTTTGCGTAATATACCCATCCAACCAATAAGCTTTTTTATTCCGTTTATAAATCATTATTTTTCCTGCATCTTTCAAATTAACTGCACGCAGATATTTAAAATAAATATAATTATTGTCTAACCCGACAACTTCCACTTTTCCGCTAAAATGAGACATTACAAATCGAGCGCTCTTTGCTAATCCTGATCCCTTCATACGTGCAGAAGTAAAGATTTGATAGGCATCTTCAACAGGGAGTGAATAATTTTTATTACCTTTGGTTGGTCTACACTGAAAGATATAATAAGGGATCACGCCAGAAAAGGAGAGAACCTCGAATAGCTCCCTAAGTATAATTATATCATCATTTATACCTCTTATTATTGGTGTTTGGTTTAATACAAGCATTCCAGTGTTCCGTACCATTCGGATACTACCAGTTGCGGAAGCTGTTATTTCACGGGGATGGTCGAAATGAACCATTAGATAAAGCTGTTTACCAGCTTTCTGAACAGATTCGAATAAATCTAAAAGGCTTGAATCGTTCAGTATGCGCTCTGGGTAAAAAGCTGGGAATTTTGTTCCAATCCGAATGATTCTAACATGATTAATACTAATTAGGTTCTTTATTATCCGCTCGAGTTTTTTAGTCGATAATATGAGTGGGTCACCACCAGAAAGAATTACATTATTTACTTCTTTGTGCTCAGTGATATATTGCACGCATTTTGGAATATCAATTTTAGCTTCAATATTTCCAGGCAGGACCAAGCGTTTGCGAAAACAATAACGACAGAAACCGGCACACACATCAGTTATGAGCAACAAGGTTGTATCCCGATATTTATGTTCTAATCCAGGTTGAACAGTATAATAATCCTCATTAGAAGCATCCAAATTTCCCCATTCTAATAGTTCAGCCCTATCAGGAATAACAAGTCTACGAATCGGATCGTGGGGATCAGTCCAATTTATTAAATTGAGGTAATAATTTGACGCGCGGAATGCATATTGTCGAGTAACATCAGCAAGAAGTGTTTTATCCTTATCGCCTAACTGTTTCACATTATTGATTTTTGTGATATATGGTGGTTCCCGTTGAGCGTTCATTTTCATTTTTCTACTTCCAACGTGTATAGCATAAGCAACAAATCCACTATTGTCAACTATGAATGCACTAACCGAATTGAAGATTTAGTTGTGTAATCCCACCCATATTAGTACCAGTAAAAGTTAGAGTTTTCTTACGATCAATAATTGTAACCAGTACCAAAATCCATACCATTTTGGTACTCCCCGACCTCCAAATTTCCAAAAACGTCTTGTCCATTTTGTTTATGGGATGGTGCTAATGAAATAGAAAAGACGGAATCCGGATACCGATTTTGCGGATACGGGTATAATTCAATAGGTAGCTTTTCGACGGTAGAAGTTGTCAACCTCCTATAATTATTGATCATGGGTTCTTTATCCTGACTAATATTTCCGGACTGCCGGAATATCCAATTAGGGCTTGCAGAGCGACGGACTCACTATCAGCAGGTTCGGGATTCGAATCCCTGTGGGCCCACTCGTCGACAACCCCCTTTTCTTGAAGGAGAAATTGGGTTTTTTCTTTATAGGGTCGAGTGGTATAGAGTAGTACTGAGTAGTATGGAGAATACGTATATAATACGTACGGATTTATGTGGTTTTATGAAAAAGGGCAGCCCAATGACTGCCCTTGTACAGAGAATGAGAGATTACAATCTATTTTAGTAGGATCATTTTCCGGGTCTGTACGAAATCCCCAGCTTTGATTACGTACAAGTACATTCCTGCACTTACGGTTGTACCCTTGGTATCTGTGCCATTCCATATCACTGCGCGGTAGCCCGATTCTTCCACCCGGTTCACTAGGGTAGTTAACTCACGACCTAAAAGATCATAAATCACCAGTGTAACATAAGCCTGTTCCGGGAGATCGTAACGCAGTGTTGTGACCGGGTTGAAAGGATTGGGATAGTTTTGGTGCAGTCCGAATTCCATCGGAATTCCTAATTCGTTACCCGTTGACAAAACTGTGGCGTCAACAACCTCTGAGTATTCACTTTCATTCCCATTGAAATCTATAGCTGAAAGTAGATAGTAATATGTCTCGCCTGACTCGATATCATAGTCGGTAAAAGTAATTTCAATGGTTTCAAAGAATGGTTCTGTCTCAGCGGGATCGAAGTCCGGAGTCAGACCCCGGTAGATCCTGAAGTAATTGAAATCTTCATCAGCTGGTTCATCCCAGCTCAAATCAACGGAGGTTTCTCCTATTACCAACGCCAAAAAGCCGGTGGGAACTGTGGGAGCTAAATTGTCTATTGAATAGCCGGAATCAATTTCGGAGATATAATAATCAAATGGATCTAAAGTATGAGCGGTAACTTGAAAATAGCTCCAATAACTCCCACTATCAGACGAGTCGCCTAATGTAGTTGCCAGGAATGTGTAGCCACCATAACCGGGAATAGATGGGATTATCCCCAACGAAAACCATTCTCCATCTGCGTCCATCGACCAAATACCATATTTGGTAATGAACCCTTCAATATCTAAACTACTAGCTGTAAACGATAGGAACACCTTACCACCCTGGTCTTCCGGAACATCGTCAATTGATATTATTACCGGTTCTGGAATTTCTGAGACCAATATGCTGATATAATTATCCTTGGTTACACTTAATGATGAGATACTATCCGAAATTGTAAGCGTTACATCGTACAACCCCGGCTCCATGTATGTCCACAATGGATTTTGTTCCTCAGAATCAATTGTGCCATCATTATTAAAATCCCATTCCCAGGATGTGGGCGATCCTTCTGATAAATCACTAAATTGCACTTCAAGTGGAGCAAAACCTGAGAAAACATCGGCCGAGAAATCAGCGAATAAACCAGTGACTGCGAAACGATAAATATAGGCAGAACCGGAATTTGAACCATACCCTGCATCATCATCTCCTAAAGCACCAATCAGCAAATATCTTCCACTGATGGCAACTGAAGCACCCAACTGGTCAGATTCAGCGCCATCACTTGCTGTAATTTCTACCTCTTGCACCCAACTTTCTTGATCTCGTCCGAAAAGATAAGCCGAGCCGGAACTATTCCCATTATCATCTGTATATTTGGCGCCTACGATAGCATAATCACGTTTAATGGCAACTGAAATACCCATTTGATCGGAAACAGCGCCGTCATTTGCAGTCAGTTTGGTCTGCTGTATCCAGTCTTCGCCCTCAAGAGAAAAAATATAGGCTGAACCGGATCCATTACCAGAATCATCACTTTGGGGGGTTCCTATAATTGCATCATTTCCTTTTATTGTTACTGAGTATCCAAATTGGTCGCCTCCATCCGGATCATTCGGAATTAGTTTTAAGCTTTCCGTCCATGTTTCTCCCTCAAGTTTGTAAATATAGGCTGAGCCGGAACTCTCTCCACTATCATCGTTTCTATAAGCACCTACAATAGCATGTTCACCACTTAAGGAGACTGAATATCCAAACCAATCTTGCTCTTCAGCGTCGCTGGCGGTTAGTTTGATTTGTTCGGACCAGACAGTCCCGTCCCGTTGAAAAATATAAGCTGAGCCGGATGAGTTTCCGGAATCATCGTCAGCATAAGCACCGATAATTGCATATTCTCCGCTTATTGATACTGAGTATCCGAAGGCGTCGCCATAGTCACCATCACCGGAAAAGACCTTTGTTTGCTGTTCCCAGGCCGGACCCATCCGTTTAAAGATGTAGGCCGAACCTGTACTGACCCCACCATTTTGATTATAGGGCGCACCTACGATGGCATAATCGCCACTGATCGATACTGATTGTCCAAACACGTTTGAATAGGCGCCATCACTGGCTGTTAGTTTTGAATGTTCCACCCATCCTTCACCTGCGCGACTGAAGATGTAGGCCGAACCGGAATTACTGCCATTGTCGTCATCATTATTTGCACCCACAATCGCATAATCGCCACTGATTGAAACAGAGCGCCCAAAATAATCCTGCACATCCGCATCACTAGCTGTTAGTTTATGCTCGTCAAAATGTGTCACAATAATGCAGTCCTCATTCGTGAGGGTATCCGTTTTTACTCCGTCAGAAATTGCTAAAGTTACAGTGTACTTTCCAGCTTCATCGTAAACCCAGAAAGGATTTTGCTCTTCAGAATCGTTATTTCCATCACCATTAAAATCCCAAACCCAGGAAGTAATGGTCGTTTGTAATGCAATTGACGAATCTGAAAAATGAACGGTCAGTGGTTTAGCTCCAATCGTATTATCTGCCGAAAAGTGGGCTTCTAGAAAGCTTTCGGTGGTGATGTAATTGACTTTCGTTTCTGTAAGTGTATTTGTACCGTCGGAAACCGTCAGGCTGACGGTATATTCACCGGTTACATCATAGGTGTGAAGCGGAGATCTTTCCTGAGAATCAATGGTTCCATCGCTATCAAAATCCCACTCCCATGAACTTGGTTGGCCTTCTGATAGATCCGTGAATTGAACTGTTAAGGGAACACTTCCTCCTATCACATCAGCCATAAAATTGGTTGAAAAATCACTTGTTAAATCATTCTGTAAAATGGTAAAAGTACGATCATTAATTGAATATAGATAATTACTCGAGATTTGGATTTTATTTGGCTCGTGATAGGGAGCATAAAATCCAACCAGGCTGGGCGAAGTAGGATCACCAATATCTACTACAGCCAATCCCAGTGAATCCAATCCGGTTGTTAAATAAGCATAATCATTGTATATAGCTACATCACTAATATTAAAAGACCAGGCATCGGTAAGTCCAAAATCATTGAACGTGCTGATCAAGGAAGGCGCTGAGGCATCGCTTACATCGACGATATGCATAGCTTCACGTCCACTGCTGTTGGCAGAACTCGCAAATAAATAAGCATAATCATCAACTACGATTATATTGGCAGCTTCTACATATTCAGGAAATGTAAATAATCCAATCTGCGTTGGCTCTCTTCTATTGCTAACATCTATGATTCGAAGAAGGGAGGTGGTCTGCACATCCCAGATTTCTTCATACAGATAAACGCGATTATTATTAGCATAAAGAGGTTTATAATATTGGTTATCTTCCAACTCCAGTTCAGAAACCAGATTAGGTGTAATCGGATTACTTATGTCAATTATTGCTATCCCTTCTCCAGTGATGGGATAGATTTTATCATATCTGGCATAAATATAATTATTTGAAATATGAAAATATCCGAACCCAGTATTTTCTTGATTAAAATATGTAGTTTCAATAGGTGACGAGGGATCGCTAATATCGGTAATCCGAAAATTATAACCTGCGATATCAAAGGCATAGTTACCATAGATTTGCTTTATAGACAGTTCTTCCATGAAACCAACTTCGACCGGCTCTGAGGGATCACTAATATCCAGAACCTGAACGCCAGCAGGAAGGTTGCCGTAATTACCCATTTCCAGATAGGAATAATTTCCAGATATATGAACATCGCGGGGATTCGTGTGTGTATCGAAAACACCCACTTCGGTTGGCATGGATGATGTGCTAATGTCCACAATCCGTACCCCGGCTTGCCACTGCGCCAGATGGGCATAATCTCCAACCACGTGAATATCAGAGGGCGAACCAACAACATCCATTGATGCCACTTCCGTTGGCGAAGAGGGATTGCTTAAGCTTAAAACTTTTAATTGTGCGGGGCTGGATTTTTTTAAATATGCATTACTGCCCTCAATATCAATATTAATACCACCGGAAACAGTGCTTACTTGAGTTGGATTGGTAAGATCGCTGATATCGAAAATCCTTAATTCATTACTGCTTAATTGATAAGCATAATTACCCCAAACATCGATATCGGTTGGCCCGTACCAGTCTTGAACGATTTCATACCCCCCAACCTGAGTTGGTGAAGAGGGAGTTGCTATATCAAATATTCCTATACCACCATTTTCTTCGACGCCTATCCAATAATCTTCTATATATGCATATGCTACATAAGCATAGTTGTTTTCAATATGTACTTTCTTTGCATAAATAAAATTACTGGAAGACCAAGAAGGTTGTGAGAATGTAGCAACCTGAGAGGGCGATGAGGGATCACTAATATCTAGCACTCTCACGTACCCTCCCCACGATCCTGCCACATAGGCATAATTGCCGGAAACGGAAACAGACGTATAATAATTGAGCCTATACGATCCTACTTGCACTGGTGACGTTGGAACACTAATATCTAAAATTCTCAAACTATCCGTTGTTGCCAGGTAAGCATAGTCTCCCAAAACATGGATATCGTATATTTCAAAATAAATGGTTTCATCAACGGAAACAACATACTCGCTTACCAGTGACGGTGATGACGGATCAGATATGTCAAGAATTCCGAAGACTTCTTCCCTGCTAAAGTAGGTGTAGTTTCCACTAGTGAAAACTATCTTATAATTTCCGTAAATCGTTTTATTCAGAACTGTTATGTTATCACTAATTTGTGCAAATGTAGTCTGGTTCATTGCTAATATCGCTATTGCAAAAAGCGTTAAAGTTTTTATAATATTTTTTACCATGATGTATTCCTTTATTTCTCCAAGTAAAAATCATCACAAACATTTGCAGAAACTTGTAATGGATCAGATTCAATGTTTTCAGCTTATGATTTTGAGATGTTCCTGGACTGTCAATCAACAATAGCAAACAAGATAACCTTATCTTCTTATCTTATTGTAATTATACAAGTTTATAAAAACACCCCCGATTCACAAGCGGAGTGTAAATCTAAAAATATATCATGTCAAGGCATATTAAAGACAAAAAACTCTTAAATCCTAAGGCATCCAAAGTATGATCCGTGTAAAATAATTAGTCGAAAAAGTTTGACGTAGAAATCAGGATGAATTCTTATATACAGTTATTGCCACAATTTTCACGCCAACGTTTTTCATTTGTCGACGAGACAGCGGAGTACTCATTATCCGCAGGTTCGGTGTTCTCCCGATAAGTCGGGACTGTGGGCTCACTCGTTGACAATCACAGTTTCTCAAAGGAGATTTTGGGGTTATTTTATTTTAGGCCGAGTGGTATTGGGTAGTATGGGGAATATGTATATATTACGTACGGCTTTCTGTGGGATGAATGTTCAATGGTATTCCAATAGTTGAGGATTAGGCAATAAATGGGTAGCAACGCTGCCCTTATCAGTATTACTTTATCTAAATTATTATAATCTCGAAAAAGTAACTGGTGAATCAGTAAAATTAATCGATGACAGTAACTTTTCCAGCTGCCAGACCTTTCTCGGTCGTGACGACTTCAAATTCAACTTTTTGATTTTCTTTCAATGTGCGAAAATCTTCGCTTTCAATTGAATTTTGGTGAACGAATAGATCATCGCCCTCTTCACGTTTGATAAAACCATAGCCTCATCTGTCATCGAACCATTTTACTGTTCCAGTTTCCCGTTCAGACATATTTTTGAACTCCAAATTAATTGTAGATATTGTCGATTGTATGCGAGGATAAAGGATAGAACCGCATACAATAATATATTGTTACAGTTACCAAAACCCAAAGATACACTTATGACACTTGAGTTAAAACTATTCAGAATTCTAATCTGTTCATATGTAATTTTCTTATACCATTATTATTGCAATACTTACCCTAATTTGTATCTCGAAGGAATAGTGCCGATTCAAATTACGCACGTGATCTCGATTTACACCCAAACCCATACCTTTTGGGTGTACTTACTGAATTGACGTCCACACTTCCGCGGTGCGGAATTTGGGGCTCGACGATGAGACGATTGTTGAGATTATGGCAGTTGTTGATCTCTTCAGCGGACTGAATTCATTCAATCTTGGTGCGCGTACAGAGCCCGATGAAAAATCCTGGTACGGGTGAGGATAATTAACGGATGCCGTGTGCATTGTTGACCAGACTAATACCTAGACCTTTTGGCACCCCCAACTCTCAAATTTCTAAAATTTTCTAATCGTTTTTGATTATGGGATTGGTGCTATTGAAATGGAAAAGACGGAAACCGGATACCGTTTTAGCGGATACGGGAAGAATTGGCCAGATAGCTTATCGACAGTAGAAGTTACACATATCCTATAACTATTAATCATGGGTGCTCAATCTTGTATAATATTTTCTGTCCACCAAAGTATCCAATTATCAATACTTAGCGACGGACTCACTATCAGCAGGTTCGGGATTCGAATCCCTGTGAGCCACTCATCGAAAAATCCAGTTTCTTGAAGGAGAAATTAGGTTTATTCTTTAAGGGATTGAGTGGTATATAGTAGTACTGAGTTGTATGGAGAAGGTAGTATTTATATACGGGATTTTAGTGGTGATCTGCCTTCGTCGAAAGTTGTACAAAGGAACAGTTATAAAATAGTAGTACTGGATAATTATATTGGAACTATTATTAACAAGATAGGTATACTGTCCCAATTAACCAAGGACTCACTACCTGAAAGATGATTGTGTAAGAGAATCAAATGTTAAATAAGTTTCCCAATACAGCAAAATCTTTGGTCTGGATACTGATTGTTTTATTGTCAGTAGTGGGAACCTTAGCCAATAATACGATATGTATGGAAGAGGATGGGCAGGTCAATATGGAGATTGTTTGTGAGTGCCCGTTTGAGAATTCGGAGAACCAAACCTCTCATAGATCCTTAACAACTGTTTTTGTACCAGCCCAGACAACCTCTGTCGACCAGTGTAGTCCTTGTATAGATATTTCTTTTTCCCTCAAATCAGATATACCCTTTATTCGTACCCAACTAAAAGCATTCGATATCAATTCACTAGTTACTTTCTCCTCTCCACATTACTTGGCCACCCTTGTAAATACAAATAATAATGAAATTTCTTTTTACCCATCACATGTAAACAATTATTACCTTTCTTCCCTCAGTACTGTAGTTCTTCTGATTTAAATCCCCGTAAATAGCAGTAAATAATCCTGGATCCTCAGTGAATCCGGGTTTTGATATGCAACACCTATCCAGGGCAATGTTGATTTTTGTCCGCAGTGTTAAACATAATCTCAAGGATTTCTATGCAGTTAAAATACAAGACTTATTTATTGGTTAGCTTATTTACAATTGCTGGAGATTTTATCTCTCCTCAGGTGGATGTCAAATCGCAGCCAAAATCACGTCTTACAGCCAAGGATTTTGCAGGTCATTCCTCACAAAAATCCATTCCCAATGCATCCCTGTTTGGGAAGGAACCGACAACGGAAATCACGTTACAAAAAGCCCTCTCATTGACTTTAGTAAATAATCCGGAACTGGTCGCTTTCGATTATGAGGTCCGTGTACAGGAAGCGCGTGAGCTTCAAGCCAGACTTTTCCCTAACCCCGAGTTTAGTATTGATGTGGAGAATTTTGGAGGTTCCGGGGTAGTACGGGGATTTGATGAAGCTGAAAACTCGATAAAGTTGAGTCAAATAATCGAATTAGGAGGAAAGCGTAAAAAACGGATTCATAATGCGATTCTAAATAAAAAGTTAGCAAGTTGGGATTATGAAACAAAACGTCTGTCAGTTTTGACTGATGTAACCAAACTTTTTGTAGAAGTACTGGCAGCCCAGGAACGATTGTCTTTGACTGGACAATTGGTAGAGTTGAGTGAGAAAGTATTCATCGCTGTCAGCGAACGGGTTAAGACTGGAAAAGTTTCACCGGTGGAAGAGATAAGGGCAGGGGCAGCGTTATCGACGGTTCGAATAGCATCAGAACGATCAAAACAAAAACTTGTGTCTGCGAGACTGCGTCTTCTCTATGCTTTAGGAGATACTTCAATAACATTTGTAAAGACGGTAGGCGAGCTGGAAAGGATCGACTCTATTCCTCGTGTAGACCAGTTAGTCCAGTTTGTTTCGCAGAATCCGGATATTGCCCGCTGGGTGGATGAAATGGACCAACGTCAGTCTGCCTTGAAAATGGAAGAGTCCACGAGGGTACCAGACCTGTCTTTCAGTGGCGGTGTTCGTCACCTTAACGAAACTGATGTCAACGCCTTTGTTTTTGATTTATCTATACCACTCACCCTATTTGATCGTAACCAGTGGGGTGTTTTGGAAGCTCAATATGAAGTGGAAAGAGCTGAAGAAGGGCGCAGAGCTACAGAATTGCGGGTCCTTTCACGGTTGATGAGATCATATGAGAGTCTTGCTATTGCTTATACAGAAGCGACAGCTTTGAAAAACGAAGTACTGCCTGCTGTTGAAAGAGCTTTCGATGCTGTTATTACAGGTTATGATCAAGGGAAATTTAATTATTTAGATATCCTTGATACTCAACGCATATTGTTTAATACGAGGGATCAATACCTGTCAGCTCTGACGTCTTATCATAAGGCAGTGGCTGACGTGGAAGGAATGATAGGACAACCCCTTACTTCAATTGACAAAGCATTGGAAGAAAATTAATAGGAAATAATATGAAGAACAGAAAATCAATCATAATCAGTTGTATTGCCATTATCACCATCGTTTTCGCTGGATGGATATTGAAGGAAAAGGAACTGCCAGCCGCTATGGATATCCTAGGAACTGCCTCAACACAGGAGGAACTTTGTACCAAACACCAAATTTCAGTAGCGGAATGCTTCTTTTGTGATGCCACATTAAGGGAACCAGGACGGTTGTGGTGTGAGGAACATGAGCGGTATGAAGATCGATGTTTTATATGTCATCCGGAAATCAAAGAAGCAAATCGTTTATGGTGCGAAGAGCATAAACTATATGAAGATGAATGCTTTTTCTGTCATCCCGAACTGCGTGAAGTACAAAACCGGTCTATAGAGAAAAAAGCTTCAATTTCTCCTATAGTCAAAGATGAAGATATGTTTTCAGGTGGGCTACAATGTTTGGAGCATCGTGTTTTGGAAATAGAATGCGGGATCTGTCATCCTGAATTAATCGAAACTCTTCAGCCGGGTCAAGGATTGAAGATTCGTCTTGAGTCGTCAGAATCTGCTGTTATGGCTGGTGTGAAGACTGAGTTTCCCACTTTGGGTAGCCCTCTCCCAGAGGTTGTGTTTTTGGGAGAGCTATTGTATGACCAGAATCATCTTGCCCGGATAACACCACTGGTTGGGGGAGTAATCCGCCGTGTGTTGGCTGATATTGGGGATGACGTTGCCAATGGAACGGTGTTAGCTGAGATATCGTCCCCGGAAGTGGCTTTAGCAAAAAGTGAGTATTTGAGCGCCATAGCTGATGAGGCTTTAAAAACACTTGTATTTAAGCGAGAAAGGGAACTTGTTGAGAAAAGAGTTTCTGCTCAACGTGAGTATGAACAGGCACAGGCAGAATACCAAATAGCTGGAAACAACACCAGGAGGGCACAGCAGCAACTTTTGAATTACGGATTTATCGAGGAGGAAGTTCAGGAGATTGCCCAAACCAACTCTACGTCATCTCACCTCCCGATCCGTGTCCCGTTTTCAGGAAAGTTGATCGATAGGAATGCTGTTATTGGCGAGGCAGTGAAGCCCGGCGATATGCTGTTCACTGTAGCCGACCTCTCCTTAATGTGGCTGGAACTTTCAATCCCGGAAGATAAGCTGGGATTGATAAGGTTAGGTGATCAGGTGGAAGTGACGTTTGATGCACTACTGGGCTTGAGTTTCCAGGGACAATTAGGTTGGATATCCTCAAGCATTGATGATCAGACACGGTCCATTAAGGCGCGGGTTATACTGTCAAACGATGGTTTGATTTTGAAACACGGAATGTTCGGAAAAGTAAAGCTCTTGCGCGAAGAATCGAAACCAGGACTTCTCATTCCGAGCAATGCAGTACAAAGGCTCAACGGGATCCCAGTCGTTTTTGTCAAATTGGAAGACGATCTCTATGATGCCCGGAAGGTTACTTTGGGTGGTAAGACCAAAGAACAGGTTGAGGTCGCAGGCGGAATATTGTCTGGTGATGAGGTCGTTGTAGCTCACAGTTATACGTTGAAATCAGAGTTCCTCAAATCCCGTTTAGGTGCGGGATGCGTGGATGAATAGAATTCAGGAGTCTTACAATGTTAAACAAAATTATTGACCTTTCACTGAACAACCGACTAATTGTTGTTTTGATGCTTGGGTTAAGCCTGAGTATGGGCATCCAGGCTCTATGGCGTACACCGGTGGATGCCTTTCCCGATACAACACCCGTTCAAGTGCAAGTCAACATTAATGCACCCGCCCTTAATCCGACAGAAATTGAGCAACAGATCACCCTTCCCATCGAACTGTCAATTTCCGGACTTCCCGGTCTAGTAAATGTCCGTTCCATCTCAAAATTTGGTTTGTCCCAAATTGTGGCAACCTTTGAAGACAAAATCCATATCTACGATGCCCGACAACTCATGCTGGAACGATTGGGGAGCGTAAAACTCCCAGATGGTATTCAGCCGCCTCAATTAGGACCCATTTCCACTGGTCTTGGAGAAGTTTTCCACTACATTGTCCGATCCACGGATCCCGATCGTTCGCTGGATGATCTCAGAACCCTCCATGATTGGATCATCAAACCGGAACTCCGAAAGGTAGACGGAGTGGCGGAGGTGAATTCGTGGGGAGGTTTTGAGCGACAATACCAGGTTATTGTATCGCCGACAGCATTGATAAAATACAAACTGACTTATAATGATGTATTCATAGCACTGGAGCAAAACAACGACAATGTTGGAGGAGGTCAAATCGTATCATCTGGTCAATCCATTCTTGTCCATGGTATCGGTCGCGTTGCTACAACGGAACAGATTGAGGATATTGTTATCAAAGCCTACGATGGTATACCTATTCGTATTAAGAATGTTGCCGAGGTTGCTGTAGGACATGAGATAAGGCGCGGGGCAGTAACGGCCCAGGGAGAAGGTGAAGTCGTTTTAGGTCTCGGATTTATGTTAATGGGGCAAAACAGTAATGAAGTGACTCAACGACTGAAAGAACAACTGATTTCAGTTCGAAAATCCCTTCCAAAAGATGTTGTATTGGAAACGGTTTATGACCGCACAGAATTAGTAAAAGAAGTCATTGGTACAGTAAAACATAACCTGATTGCAGGCGCACTTTTAGTGATTGTAGTACTGTTTCTTCTCCTTGGAAATCTACGTGCTGGATTGATTGTTTCCCTGGCTATTCCTTTGGCGCTGATCTATGCCTTTCTGGGAATGGCTGAACTTGCCATCGCCGCTAGCCTTTTGAGTCTGGGTGCCATGGATTTTGGGATTATTGTGGATGGTTCCGTAGTAATGACCGAGAACAACCTAAGGAGACTGACTGAAAAACGGCAATTTCTGGGTCGGAACTTGGAAAAGAAAGAAAAGCTACAAACGATCCTTGAATCCAGCCAGGAAGTGGTACGACCCATCGTGTTTGGTATGGGGATTATTCTGATCGTGTTCTTCCCAATTCTTACCTTGGAGGGGATTGAAGGGAAAATGTTTAAACCCATGGCGTGGACTTTCATCTTTGCCATGCTGGGAGCGTTGGTCATCGCCATTACACTAACACCTATTCTGTCATATTATTTTTTGCCCCGAGATATTTCAGAAAAAAAGAATATTGTAGATCGTTATTTAACAGCGGGATATTCCTATCTGATTGCAAAAGTTTTCCAGTGGAAGAGAATATTTCTCAGTGTCGTAGTAACATTATTAGTGGGGGCTGCCTTTATCGGTCTCAGACTTGGAGGTGAATTCGTCCCCAAACTGAGCGAAGGTGCCATCGTCATCAATACCATCCGTCTGGCGGGTGTCTCTATTGATGAGTCAATCGACTACAATATTCAGATCGAGCAACTATTGTTGAAACATTTTCCGGATGAAATTAGAAACATATGGAGCCGGATTGGGACGGCAGAGGTAGCTACCGATCCCATGGGAATAGAATTAACCGATATTTTCATAGCGTTAAATCCGCGCAAACAGTGGAAACAGGCCAAAACCCAAAAGGAATTAGTGCGTCGTATGGAGGAAGTGGTGGATGACCTTCCGGGATTGAATATGGTTTTCACGCAACCGATAGAAATGCGTCTCAATGAGATGGTTTCAGGCATTCGATCGGATGTGGGGATTAAAATTATTGGAGATGATTTTGATGAATTGGTTCGCTTAAGCGACCAGGTCCAGGAGATTTTATTACAGATCGATGGCGTGTCGGATATTGCCGGGGAACAGATTACCGGACAACCCACCCTTCAAATTGCCGTAAACCAGGAACAGATTGCCCGTCACGGTATTCCCGCTCGCAATGTCTTGGACTTGATAGAAACGGTCGGGAGCTACCAAGTAGGTGACATCTTTGAGGGACAGAGGTGGTTTCCTCTAGTCGTGCGTTTGCCTGATGAACAACGAACAGACGTTGAGGTATTAGCCAATACATTGATTCCCACAGATGTAGGTCCCATTCTACCGCTCCACCGACTGGCGGAAGTAAGGGAAACAGAGGGACCGTCCACAATCAACCGGGAATGGGGCAGACGCTTGATCAAGGTCCAGTGCAATGTTAGGGAACGAGATGTAGCATCATTTAGTCAAGAAGCAAGAACTCGAATTGGAAATGAGATAATTCTACCAGAAGGTTATCTAATTGAGTGGGGAGGACAATTCGAAAATCTGGAACGCTCAAAATTACGATTTATGATTGTTATCCCACTTACGTTAGTATTGATCTTTTTCCTATTATACTTCAGCTTGAAAAGTATGAAAGATGTCTTGATCATCTATACGGGAATTCCTCTGGCAGCCGTAGGTGGCATTTTTGCATTATGGGTTCGCGGAATGCCATTCAGTGTCAGTGCGGCAATCGGCTTCATCGCACTCAGTGGCATTGCAGTCCTCAATGGTCAGGTATTGGTGTCCGCAATTCGAAGGCTTTTGAGTGACGGTCTGTCAGTAAAAATGGCTGTAATCTCTGCCGCGAAAGAGCGTCTGAGACCCGTACTGGCGACGGCGATTACCGACGCCGTGGGTTTTCTTCCCATGGCGATTTCATCTGGCGTTGGCGCTGAGGTTCAGCGTCCCCTCGCTACGGTTGTAATTGGAGGTGTCATTACCTCTACGTTCCTTACCCTGTTTGTGCTGCCAGTATTGTACTACGGTATTGAGAAAAGATTTACGGGAATGTTCAAACCGAAGACAACTAACTGACCCAACACCACTGATTGGCCCAATTGTAGAGTTCGAGTTTCTTTGATTTTGTATCAAACCTGCGTTAATCTTCTGGATGACGTAATTTTCCCGAAGTGTGTATGAGCGATATATAAACTATTACAAGGGGGGTACCCCCAAAGGTTGGGGGGCGGGACAATATTAAAAGCTCGAACTTAGAAACTGGGGCGAAAAATTGGGTGGAGGTCAGGTCGAGTGGTATTGAGTGGTACTGAGTAGTATGGAGAATACGTATATATTACGTACGGATTTCTGGGGATTCTAAAAAGTCTGATCGATTTTGATTATGGGAAGGGTCAAAAGCAGTTGTTAATGAGACATTATGCCGGTCCCTTGATTGGACCACATGTTAAAGTGCTGTTAAAGTAGAAAAGATGAAATCCGGATACCGATTTGCCGGATACCGATTTTCAATTTTCGTAGTTTGTCGAAGATCATTAAAGTGATATACCCATAACTGGGGGTCATGAGGTCGAGAGTTCAAATCTCTCTGCCCCGACGAGTTGGAAGGATAAAGAATACAAGGAGTTATGGATTTACACCGCATTCGCCATGGCTCCTTTCTTTTTACACCAAAGTGCCAGAATTGACCGTATTTGACCGTTTTCGACCGCACTTTTGTGGATACGGGTGGGATACGGATTTGTAAAGGAAATTAAATCTGAATAAATTTTATTGCGTGATCTAATGAAAAATATATTCTATATAGTACTTTTCCACATTGCTATAGTTTTTG
>CAYTPW010000038.1:0-8680 GCA_964439935.1 uncultured bacterium
GTCTTCTCTGAATTGTTGCAAACTCAAAATAAATTTATAATAGAATTACTGCTGAAGATAGTTGGCCATTTAAAAACAGAAGAAGAATCTCATAAACAAAATTACAGGGATTTATTAATGGAAGAAATATTTCCTCAAACTCTTGGTTATCATTTTCAAAAAATGGATGAAGTGATTGAAAATCCTACTCACTTTGAATTAGGTATAGTCAATTTGACAGTAATTGAGAAAGTAATACATGATTTTGAGACTGAATTAAATAATAGAGATGAGATAGATGATTGGTGGGAGTATCATAAGAAAAAAGTGGATTATCCTCTTGAACAACTAAGACTATTTTTTACCAATGATGAAAATTGTGAGATTAATTCCATTACTGCTTCGATTTTTGTTTGGTACACAAAAAATGAACTGAAAGAGTGGAGAGATCTTGCTAATGAAATTGACAATGAATATAATTCGGGCATCTAACACACGCTGCTACGGACGTGAAAAGCAGGTAGAGTGGAAACTGGAGTCAGAAAGATAAAATAATGTTTAAGAAAAAGAAAATATTAGTCATTCACGCCGCAGAGCTAATCCGTTAGAATGACAAAGCACATTCGAATTAGCAGCATACTATTATTTATCTGCATATTCTTGGCTCTATGTTTAATCGCATGCAGTGATCAACAAACTTCGGAAAACAAACTTCAATCAGATCTAATAGGCTCTTGGTTGCTAGTAGACGCGTGGGAGTATTTGTGGGTAGTACCCGCAATGGAACAAATTGCAATTGATCCTTCCTCTCAAATCACAGGAAAAGCATCGATTAGTGGCAAATATGAATTTGATTTTAATTACGCTTATCGATTTAAACCTTTCCTAGGTGAAGGTGAAATAGTACTTTCATTGACAGTTGAACCGATTTGGGCGAATTTGAGCCCAGACTTGGGCTTAGTACTAGTGGATTCATTCGGTCAACAAAGTTGTGAGTTCAACTATTTAGATAATCAAGATTCTGTTATTAGCGATGGACGATATATAAATGATAATATCAATTTTGAATATGATCAACTAACCGGGTATCTTTCTCTTCCGAACACAAACTTATGGTCCCAAGGCGGCAGTGATTCAGTAATTGTTGATATAAACTGTTTCACACCTCTGTTTCACTTATTACCTGGTGAGACAACCATGGTTTGGCCCAGACCGGCTCAAGAGTCTGTGAGTAGAATATTTCAAATCACTTTCAATCAAGATAATCTTGTAGAAATTTTCTACGATTCTACGTTCGATGATTCCTCAGCTGCAGGCATTTGGAATGTAAATAACGATACGATAATCCTGAATATTATTGATGTCGATAATCGGTATACATACAGAGTCAATTCAGATACCCTTGATTTGTTTTTGTTACCGGATTCGTTGGATTCACACAGTATTCGCGTTATTGAAGAAATGGGATATATAGATTCTGAATCATTGGATAAAGCATGGTGGATAACTAAAAGCACTTATTTTAATCAAAATTAATAATAACCTTGTCATTCAAACAACCACAGCACCGGACGCAAATCGCGGGCCTCCCCCTCCCCCCACTGCGCCAAGGCTTCGTGAGGCAGGCAATTTGTGAAATTGAAGATTTTGAAACAGGAATTGTTAATCAAACAACTGACGCCAGGTCAAGTTGCGCCCGGTAAGTTTTTCCGTTAAGTGAGAAATGGGCTGGTTGATCACTTTATTACTTTTTATATCATAAAGGAGGCTGTGCTATGAAAAAGTTTGTACAAATTGCCCTTATCACCGCCTTTGTCTATGGATTGTTTGCCTGCGGAAGCGTAAATCATAGGATAGCTGTTCAACCTCAAAATAACCTATCGCTAAAACAGGTAAAACTGATGCCCGTAGAGGTGATTTCTAAAGAGCAGAATTCTGATGCTCTTGCGCTTAATGCTCAATGTAAAGAAATAGCTACTTATGAATTGCAGATTTTACTGCAAGACAAAAACATCAGCTTAAATAATAGCGACATAGTAGTTGACTGCCTTATTTATGTGGTGTACGGCGACCGGGCATTACGTTATTGTGTAGGATTCGGTGCTGGTTCTGGTTACATGAGCGTAACCATTGAATTGAAAAATGTACAAGGAACTGTGTTATATGCCACAAACTCCCAGGCGGTTTTAACCATGGGTCTTTTTGGCGGCGATATGTCGCAAGTAGCACGCAATACAATTGTAGCGGCGGTTAAGGAGTTTGGTATACAATTGTAAAAATACTCAATAATGCGCTACAATCAGACGGCTATTCAGCAACACCCCCTGGCTACCTGTCAGATTAAATCGTAGCTAATGCAATTCATATTTTTGTTTTACCTGCCATTTTTACCAACCATCTGAATAAATGCATCTGCTCTTGACTTTCAGGCATCAGTTCAGGATGCCATTGCACAGCAATGAAGGCCTGAGGATTCAGTACGTCCTCAATCGCTTCTATCAAGCCGTCGCTACTCCAGCCAACAGCCTTCAATCCTTGCCCTAGCTTTCGTATTCCCTGATGATGGGTACTGGAAACAGATGGGCAACTGGTCTTCATTACCTGATGTACCAAGCTGCCACTTTCAAGATTCACCGTGTGGGTTGAATAATTACCATTGACCAAATAATGTTCAATGGTGCTTTTGAAACTGTTTGGTAAATCTTCATACAAAGTTCCGCCATAAATCACATTTATATGCTGAAGACCAGCGCAGGTTGCCAAAATTGGTTTCTGCTTTTTTTTGACTTCAAGAAATATAGCGCGATCAAATAACTCTCGTTTGGGATGCATAATTTCATATTCGTCTGTGTCAGGTTGTTGGCCGTTATAAATCTTAACGGGTAAATCAGGTGCGCCTACTATTACCAGTCCATCAATTTTGTCTGCGATTTCCTTCACTCCATAATCATCAGTAGGATAATGCAAAGTAACCGGGATTCCACCTTCACTCCAGACTACATCAGAATAGAATTCCTTGGTAGCCTGCCAGTAGCAATCTTCATTTTCAAAATAATTTGGATTAATTCCAATCAGTGGTTTGTCCATATTTTCTTTCGTTTTATCATATGGGTTAAACTATCAAGACAACCTTAACAACCTTCCAACGTTTCCTTTATTAACATATCCACAACTGCATTAAGGCTACCTGTTTCTTTATAACAGCGAAGTTGTCTATCGGCACTGGTTCCTTCTTCCATCATCGTGTGGATATACTCAATCTCTTCCCTTGTTCCCAGCTGGTCAACGACATCATCCACTAACTCCAGTATTTCTTCCATCAATAAGCACAGGGGAACTTCACGTTCCTTACCAAAGTCGATCAATTCACCAGAGATCCCATCTTTAGCGGCACGCCATTTGTTTTCTGCAACCAGGGAACGACGGTAAATCCGCCAGGTGAGGTTTTGACGACGAAGTTGAATCATTTTTGCTACTAATGCTTGAATTAAGGCGGCTATAGCAATTACCTCGTTTATTTTAGTTGTGCAATCGCAAATCCGAAACTCAAGAGTTGGGAAATTTGGATGGGGACGAATATCCCACCAGATCTTCGTTGCTTCATCGATACATCCACATTTGATGAGAGTGTTGATGTATTGATCATATTCAAGGGCTGAATCAAACTGCTCCGGAATTCCTGTCCGAGGAAGATCCTCAAAAACGATACTGCGATACGATTTTAAACCGGTTTCGTGACCAAACCAGAATGGGGATGAGGTCGAGAGGGCCAGAATATGAGGCATGAAATATCTCATCTGATTCATAATATCAATCTGCAGGTTGCGATTGGGAATGCCAACATGTATGTGCATTCCGAATATCAACAGACGTCGAGCAACAAACTGCATTGAGTCCAGTAAACTTTTATACCGGTTACGATCGGTGATGATCTGATCCTCCCAGCGCGAAAATGGGTGAGTGCCAGCGGCGATAATACGCCGATTGTTTTCTATTGCAATTTCTCCAACAGTGCGGCGAAGCTTGCGCATTTCCTGCCGAGCCTCCTGAATATTCTTACATACATGACTGACCACTTCAATCTGAGATTGCAAGAACTCAGGCTTTACCTGATCACGAAAAATCATAGCATCCTGTTCAAGGAATTTTGAAACGAATGAGGTTAGTTCTCTGCTATCAGGATCGATAATCTGGTATTCTTCTTCAATACCGATAGTTAAATCTTTCATTTTTTTCACTTTCTTATGGGGCATTATTAGTATTCCAATGCAAAACCGCCCCGTCTGGGATCTCCCGCACAACCATGCAGGGTTACCGTGTTTGCTCCCCCAAAATACAGACTGATTTGTTCCCAACGCTCAATCTGGTACCGCTCAACAATTTCAGCTAAATCTTCCTCAGGAATGCCCGGTTCCAAATGAAGAATATTCCCCTCAAAATGTATTCTGGGGCTAGTGGTTGCTTCTTCGACTCCCATCTTGTTGCATAACACATTACAGACGACCCGAATGACTGCAGACCGAATCCGATTGCTTCCGGCACTGCCAGTAACGAGAATCGGTTTACCACGGTTAGTTACAATGATCGGCGAAATCATCGATGATAATCTTACACCCTTTGTATACTGATGAAACCCACTTGGATTTAAATCCTGTTCGCCCAGCATACTGTTCAGCATTATACCTGTTTCAGGAATAAAAATTCCACTTCCCGCACCATTAGTTGTTGTAACACTGGCTGCGTTACCTTTACGATCTAAAATGCTGATGTGCGTAGTTGAACCACACGAATAAGGATCTGGTTTCGATCCTGTTATTCCATATTCTAATGATGATATCATCTTAAGGTAATCTTTGAAAAATTTACCTTTAGTTAATTTTTCTGTCCGGTCTGTTGGTAATTCCCCCAACCTTTCACTGCGAACAATATCAGTAATTTCCAAAGCTTTCGCAAGCAACGGAATTGAAATATATTTATTGTTCACGCTTGATCCAAGGAGAGTGAGCGTAACATCAATGAGTATCCCGCTCAATGCAGGTGGTGGATTCCCAAAAATTAAGTAGTTGAAAAACGGTGTTATCAACGGTTTTCGTTCCACCACTTCATATTTTGATAAATCACCTCTACAAATCAACCCACCATCCCCCAATTTTGATAAAATATTCTCTGCTACTTCCCCTTTGTAGAATAAATCAGTCCCCTCATAAACCAGAACATCTAGAAAATCCGCGAACTTAGTATTTCTAAACTTGTCATTTTCAGATATTAGCTTGCCATTATTCGTGTACAGTTCACGTCCGATTTCATCATAGGTCATGATTGGTTGCAACATCCGCAACAAGTCCAATTGTTCTTTGGAAAGATAAACTCCATTCTTGGCAAGATCAATTACCGGCTCCAGGACGATTTTAATTGGGATAACTCCCAATCGCTGTTGAGCATGAAAAAGTCCTGCTACCGCACCAGGAACTCCTACAGAACCTCTTCCAATATGAAATGCTTGCTGCGTAGTACCAAAATCGACCATGATCTTAACAAAATCTAGGTTCTTGATATTACCTGAAGGTGTATTAACAAAAAAATCAAAAAGTATTGGTTTTCCATCTACCGGATAAGCATTTAGAAATCCACCACCACCGGCGCTTGTTAGGACGGGCTCAGTAAGCATTGCCGTGAAACAGGCTGCCACTGCTGCATCAAATGCGTTCCCACCCGCATCCAATACTATCCTGGCAGATTCAACGGTTGTTTTATCCCCAGCTGCAATCCTGTTCTTTCCCGTCATAGTGTAATGATTCCTTACGATGTGTCAAGGTCTGATATAGCTTTTTTAAAAATATAACGATATGACTTCGGAGTCAATAATTTGATTGGCTTGCGCTGATATTTGATTTTTGGTGTAATTTCCTGAAATAAATGACTTCTGGATCAATTCCTTTAAAATCTCTGGCTAATAAATTTACTTATTTGTATTCTTGTTGCAGGTCACAGTTTTTCTCCTTTTATTTGCTTCGAATCATAACAAATTATATTGGAGACCAACCCTTTCTTTCAGCTTAATTCAAAAATACAGAAATTGAAAAACACAATTAGCAAATGACAGAACCAACATGAAATTGTATAACTACCGTATAAACCTTATTGTGGAGGTGTATTTGTTTAATTAAGTTATGTGGACGTTTACAGTGAATGGTAGTGAGAAGAGATGTATGAAAGAACCCAAAAATAAGCAATCGACAAATAGCATTGTATCTCTTCGTAAGATCACTGAAGACACTGTTCGCATGATTTGCAACCTTTCAGTGCATGATGACCAGCAGAAATTCGTGGCACCAAACGCATATTCCATCGCGCAGGCCTACTTCTCGAAACTGGCCTGGTTCAGAGCAATCTATGCGGATGAAACAGCTGTTGGCTTTCAAATGCTAGAGGATCAACCGCAGAAACCAGAATACTATTTATGGCGCTTCATGATTGATGCCCGTTATCAGGGCATGGGTTTGGGTAGAAGTGCAATGGCACTTCTGATCGCGCATGTCAAGACCAGGCCAAATGCCACTGAACTTTTGACAAGTATTCATCAGGCTGAAGGTGGACCGCAAGAATTCTATGAAAAATTAGGTTTCAAATTGACGGGAGAATACGAAGAAGGAGAAGCAATGATGAGGCTTATCCTCTGATTCTGGTCCAAAACTATAACTATTAATTAATAGGATTTTGTCGATGAGAAAATTTATTATCATAGTAGTCTGTATTTATTTTATCCCAATCCTGGTTTCAGGAGCTGAACCACCAGCGGATTATGAAAGCAATTGGCCACAATGGCGCGGACCATTAGCCAATGGTGTTTCCCCAGCTGGCGATCCACCTGTTGAGTGGAGCGAAAACAGGAACATTAAATGGAAAATTGAGATTCCTGGATTGGGTCATGCCACGCCCATTATATGGGATAATCTAATTTTCGTATTAACAGCAATCGAGACCGATAAGCAAGTAGATCCTAAGAATGGAAACCAAGCGAAAAAACGCTTTGGTCCTCCTGTTACCAGGACGTCTAATGTTCATAAGTTTGTTGTATTTGCAATTGACCGTTCGAATGGTCAAATAATATGGCAGCATATGGCACGCGAAGAATTGCCGCATGAGGGCACCCATCCAACCGGAACCTGGGCATCGAACTCACCTGTTACCGATGGTGAACATGTTTACGCCTACTTTGGCTCACGAGGATTATATTGCTACGATATGCAGGGCAATCTAAAATGGGAAAAAGATTTAGGGGACATGCGTATCAAGCTGAGTTTTGGTGAGGGAAGCTCACCGGTGCTTTTCGATGATAAAATTGTAATTAATTGGGATCACGAGGGTCAATCTTTTATTACCGCGTTAGATAAGAAAACCGGTCAGGAGCAATGGAAGGTGGGTCGTGAAGAACAAACTTCCTGGGCTACACCCCTGATTATTGAAAATAATGGAAAACCGCAGGTCATTACCAGTGCCACAAGCAAAGTTCGCAGTTATGATCTGGCTACCGGAGAACTACTCTGGGAAAGCAGCGGAATGACCCGAAACGTTATCCCGACACCGGTTGCAGCCAACAACCTAGTATATGTAATGAGCGGATTCAGGGGTAACGCGCTGCAAGCTATTAACTTGTCAAACGCAAATGATGATATAACCAGCTCTGATGCAATTGTTTGGACACATGACAGAGATACTCCCTACACCCCCTCTCCACTGCTTTATGATGATCTATTGTACTTCTTAAAAAGTAATGATGGGACTCTCTCCTGTTTTAATGCCAATACCGGTGAAGAATATTTTAGTCGCCAAAGACTCAAGGGAGTCGGAGGGGTATATGCCTCACCAGTTGGAGCGGCGAAAAGAATATATATTTCGAGTTTGAATGGGTCAACTCAGATTATTAGACATGGTATTCAATTTGAAGTTCTGGCTACAAATACACTCAATGACAGTTTTTCCGCATCGCCGGTTATTGTCGAGAATGAATTATATTTAAGGGGAGCAAAATATCTATATTGTATATCGGAGAACTAATCAGTCAAAAACAATGGTAATTAATATATTTCGATAAGAAGGTGAAACAACTTAGGGGAATAGCAAACAAAAAAGGAGAGAAAATGAATACTAAACGATTTATTGGGGCAATCATCGCTGTATTTGCAGTGAATCAAATACTGGATTATATAATTCATGGAGCAATTCTTGGAAAAACATATGAAGCCTTGGCAAATGTCTGGCGTCCGGATATGGACTCGAAAATGTGGGTCATGACAGTTTCATCCATTATTTTTGCCACTTTGTTTGTTTATATATTCACTAAAGGATATGAGAACAAGGGGATCGGTGAGGGTCTTCGGTACGGAATCATGATTGGTTTGCTCATGAATGTAGTTGGCATGCTAAGTCAATATGCCGTCTATCCGGTGCCATTCACCCTGGTGCTGCAATGGTTTGTTTACGGAATGATTCAATTCAGCATTTACGGTATTGTAACGGCATTGATCTATAAACCAGCAGAATAATAACCACTTGTTTGAGCGGATTAAGCCTGGCTTTGCCCTGTTTAATCCGCTCATTGATTACTTAAAATTAGACTGTAATTAGTCGGCTCAGTAATAATTAATGTCGGGGTGGGGAGATTTGAACTCCCGACCTTCCCGATCTGAATCGGGACGCG
>CAYTPW010000038.1:8780-18825 GCA_964439935.1 uncultured bacterium
AATAATATATACACAATAAGTCATGTCGGGGTGGGGAGATTTGAACTCCCGACCTTCCCGATCTGAATCGGGACGCGCTAACTGGATTTGATCAAATTTTTTATATAAATCGAGCTTTTCATTTGTTTAATCTGCTTCTCACGGGCAACAGCGTCGTTGCAGGAGAAAAATGTTTCAGTATGAACTAATACCCACGGTCTTCCGGCTTTGGTAAATTTGGTATAACCGCTGTTATGCTCCTTTAATCTTTCAGACAAACGGCTTGTTTGACCGACATAGTAGCGATTCAATGTCTCACTAAAAATAATATATACACAATAAGTCATGTCGGGGTGGGGAGATTTGAACTCCCGACCTCTTCGTCCCGAACGAAGCGCGCTAACCGGGCTGCGCTACACCCCGAAAATTTTGTGTAAACAAGCCAAAAAAGCGGGCAGAATCTAACCCTATTGACCTGCTCAGTCCAGCTAAATGAGATATTTTATGATAACAAATCCCCCGATCAACATTGCCGTAAATGCGATCACTACCAGATTGAAATATTTTTCGATAAAATTCCGAATCGGATCACCAAATAACCTGATTAGTCCAGCAACTAAAAAGAAGCGCGCTGAACGACTAATGATGGAAGCCAATAGAAACATGAAAAAATTGATATTGAATGCACCAGCAGTGATAGTAAATACTTTATAGGGAATCGGAGTGAATCCGGCTGTAAAAATAATCCAGAAATTCCATTGTTCGTATTGATTTTGGATTTGATAAAACAGGGCTTCACTGAACCCGGGGATATGATTGAAAAAGAAGTAAGCTAAACCAGAAAATTCCGTACCATTGGTCCACCATGCGAAATACCCAATGATATATCCGAAGATTGCTCCTAAAACTGAGGCTGCTGCACAATTCAGTGCAAAACGAAGTGATTTCAGCCTCGATCCCAGGGCCAGAGCAATCAGTAGCGCATCCGGCGGTACCGGGAAAAAAGATGCCTCGGCAAATGCCAGAATAAACAAGGCCAGTGGTCCATAGGGTGTCTCTGCCCAGTGCAAAACCCAGTCATATAATTTTCGTAGTATCTTCATATTCAGAAAAAACTCCTATACCTTAAATGTATGTATGAACAGGTCAGAAAATTAGAGAAATTACTGAGTGACGACATCGGTAGTTTATTCCAGCGCAAAATCCAGGCCATTGTTAAAATCATTCAGCTCACCAATCAGTTCGCCATCCGCAGTAAAACGCAGAAGTTTCCAGGTGCGCACCTGATTGGCAATAAACCCACTGGAACCAATTCCAGGAATAACCTTAATGCCATAAAGATCGGGATATTCATTACCAAGAATTTGTGAATCAATGCTAGGAGATGAACCATTTATACGACCTGTCTGCCAGGATTGTGAATAATAGTCATAACCGGTGTAATAACAATCACCATTGGTTGGATCACAGTCTATTGCATATGGTATAAAGGACCATTTTACCGTGTCTATTTCTCCATTCGGGCTGATTTTGACAATCCCTGAATCTCCACCCACCCAACAGCCACCGGATATCGGATCACTGGCAATCGCCCTGGTACCCTGAATTGCTGAATGGGTAATAAAATGATCCTGCTCCTGCAATTGATATTGATAGACCGTATCAAAATTGTTTACCCAGATTGACTTGCTAATATTATCATAGATTAAACTTGACCGATTCGATAATACCCGAGGGAATGAAATTGATTCAATTAGTAATCCGGTCGGGTCAATCACGTTAATAATGCCAATATCTGTTTCCAGTAATACATAAATAGTACCTGATGAAAGGTCGATATCCAGATCAACTGGACGGTAGCTCAATGTACTGTGTAATAGAATCTGGAGATCCATGTCAAGTTTATATAGTCGCTGATCCCAATAATCGGCAACAATAGCACGGTTATAAATCGTATCAACGCAAACGGCAATCGGTGAATTCAATTCTGCTGCTCCCAGAGTATGTGCGCCATCATAAGTCATGCGCTTGACAGTTGCTGCATAATAGTCAGTTAGCCAAATATTCACCGGTCCAGGCGTAATTCCCACCGGTGTGGATCTTCGACTACTATCGTGTTTTGTTAGTGTTTGCAAGGAATAAAAGTAAGTGGAATCATATTCGGTATTTAAATCATTGAAGCATACATCACCGGTTGTAATTTGAAAATCAATCGTATCAATTGGACTATCTGTTGTGCGATAAACAACATAGCCTAACAGATCGTTGATCTCTACAGGATCCCAGCACAATGACACGACCTTGTGATTTGATGATAGTAATACCCCAGACGGTGCACCTCCTGTTTCTGGATTCCCGGGATCAAACGGATTCAGACGCTCACGATCGGTGCAGGAGATCAGCAGACTAAAACAAAAAATCATAAAATTACAGGTACTTATTCTAATCATTGCTGAATGAAACAAATATTAGCAGCATACCCAGCTCGGTACCGAAGAAAGAAAATCCCACCAACCGATCATAGCGTTGAGATTGCTCATACAGCTGATTCATTTCAGTGTGATTACCTGAAACAAGATATTGCTTATAGCTGTTTTCCGCCTGTTTATGGAAATAATAAGCTGAAGCACCAAACACAGTCGCAAGACCCAAACCAATAAGGCGTTGTTTATTCAGCTTCAGAGATGGTTTAGCAGCCTCACTTACCTGCAGCGTATCGGTAGAATTAACTGATAGGCTCAGGTCCGATCCAGCTTTAAGAGAATTAACTTGCGCAAATACGGGTGACAGAATAGATACAGTACCACAAATTAAGATAATGTTTCTTACTGAATACATTTCAGAGTGTGTAAGTAATTATTTTTATCACTGAGCAGAATCCCATTATTGGTCAGATTCACGTAACTTATAACGTTTTCTGTATCATAACGCCAAAGTTCCCTGCCTTCCTCAATCGTCAAGGCCAGGATATAACCACGAATAAAAGGGATCAGGATTGTTGAATCAGTGGCAAGTAGTGGTAGATTTACCAATCCAGTTCCTGAATAACGCCAAATTTCCAAATCACGCTTATAATTATGCGCAATTAACTTTCCATTGCTGAGTGCAACAATTATAATCGAATCGTTGATAAACGGTTGCGAATAAATTGGTATCGAGTACTCTTTTTCCAATATCATTTTTTGTTGATCAACATTATAAACAATCAATCGTCCATCATCATCAGCTGCCACAATTATATCATTATAAACGTCTGCTTTGACCGCCTTACCCATATTTAGGTCCGTTTGGAAATCAATCTTTAAATCCAAATTAAAACATTGTATATCTCCATTCTCATTAAAAGCAATCAATCTGTCGGAAACCTTAATTAATCGAGAGGTGAAACGGTGCTTAAGCTTCCGGTTTTCTAATTCAGTTCCAGAAGTTCGATCAAATGCTAGAATTCTTGAAGAATTTGAAACGTAGATAGTATTACCAACTATTTGCATCGATTCCAGGTTGACTATTATTTTTTTCTGGCGCCAGGCTTTCCTGCGCTTAACCAGATCAAAAGCAATTAAATCTCCATCCCGAACAGCCCCCAGATACAAGTATCTATCCGTTAACAGATGCGCAGATATTGGTTCCCGGTACGGTTGCCAGATATTACCCCGCTTTTTATCAACTTCAGTATTCCAGAAATAGATTTCACCACGGTAGGTTAGTATTAATGCAATACTATCATTCATGACCTCTATGGCCAATGGTGTGGAGAATAATCTCTTTTTTGACTGCAACTCAGGTGATTTTGTTAATTGATTCCTGCTCATATAATAGTCAGGATCAATATCCACATTATATTTCAAGCCACGACTGCAACCGACAAACAATACTAGAATCAATGAGCCAATCAATCTGAAAATATGCTGCCAGATTTTCGATTGTCGAGTCATCAGTAGTCCCATCCAAAGAAAAATTGTACAAACCAATCATTATCAACAGAATGAAAATCGGTTTTTCGGCCAATATCCAGACGCAGTACTATTCCACCCAGAAAGACTCCACGCACTCCCATTCCGAAGCTGCCTTTCAGCTCTGGCCGATCAAAATCCCAGGCATTACCCGCATCAAAGAAAACCGCTCCTCTGATTGGTGCGATTCCAATAGCAATCTTCCTGAAATTCAAAGCCAAACTGCGGGCAAACGGAAATCTCAATTCCTGGTTAAACATGACATATTTCCGGCCGTAAATCTCGCTTAATCCGTATCCTCTTAGCCCCCAACTACCCCCGATATAATAGCGCCGGATATCAATCCCATCGTTTACCCAGATCATTGATCGATGGGCAAATGTTAATTGCGCAAGAAAACGATAATAATAACGAAAATCGATCAAACCGGTGAAATTATGGATTCGATTCTTTTTGAAGTCAAAGGTGGGACCGGCGGTAATCCTGAAGCGCCAGCCATCGATCGGTCCCGTATAAAACCAGAGAGAATTATCGTGGACAAATGAAATGAAATTTGATAGTAACAGGGCCGATTCGGTTTCTGATGAGACATAATTGTAATTCTTCTCTGATTGCCAGAGAGTACCACTGAATTCCAACCGCCTGAAGACATCAATCGGATAATTTATTCCTGCCCGTATGCCGTAGGTTCGTTCAAAATAAAATGCCTGATAAGGATTGTAGTAATCATTGGCGAAATGAAATATCCCGAGTGCACGGTTCGAACGATGCGTAAGGTCGACCATGGTAACTGCAAAATTGAATCGGCTGAGAAAATCCCCGCTGCTCTGGGCAGTATTAGATATCAGGAAATGATAGTAACGGTTTCCTAAAAGGTCCGATATACTCAACTGGGCTCCTCCCAGGAAACCATAAATCGGATCGTACGCTACCGCTGTCTGAGCCAGGTCCAGACTGAAATCAAGTTTATAGGGTTTTTTCTTTCTAGTAATCGACATGTCAATCGAAGGTGCCTGCCAGGCCTCCTTCTCAATGACCGGATTACTCGTATCCTTATTATTTATTTCCCCCAGTGATTCAAGTGGTAATTTATGAATCTGGAAGCTGTATTCCTGGAACGTGCTGGCTAAAAGAGTATCTGGGCCCAGAATAGAAATATCATGAACACCAGTATGAAAATTCGTTATTTGTCGGATTTCCAGATCATTGATCGGATTGACAATGGGGGCTGTGATCATCCATACGTTTGGTGTTCCGGATCGATTGGAAATAAAAAAAATCTGGTTAGGATTCATATCAGACCAAATCGGATAGCTGTTGGTATATTGATCGTCAGTGATAATTGAAATTGTTTGATTCGACAATTTCATAATACACAAATCCTGGCCCCCATCGATATTTGGACGGCTACGATCGCTGCTGAAAATCACTTGGTCACCCTCTGGACTGAAGCAAGGATCACTATCGGAATAGATATCATCGGTTAATCTAATAACAATTTTCCCGGCAATTTCCCAGATATAGATATCTTCAGTACCCTCAAAATTCTGGGCGCTGAAAATGATTCGCTCACCTTTGCTATCCCATCTCGGAGACCGGATCGTAATCAATTTGGATTGACGGAAACTGGCGATCTCATCATTGGTGGCCAGATCCACCAGTCTAATCACATCCTGACGGCCGGATTTTGTGACAAAAGCCAAAATACCATTGTTGCTGATATTCAAACCGGTCTGTAGCATATGCAACGATTCATGGTCAGCGTCGCGTTCACCATGAATCATAATATTATCCCTGGCTGGATTATTTAGTTCCTGGCGAATTATATCTGAATAACCATTGCGCGAAGTCATATAAACAACGTGGCGCTCGTCATTATGATCGGTATAAGTAACCGGACTCACATTAGTACCCATGCGGGTCAATTTATTAGGACCGTTTGGTATGACCGATTCAGAATTCAGTGCCTCAGCCATTTCCTTTTTTAAAGCCAGCTTCCAGTCGAGGTTCAATGTTTCCCATTCTTTCCCCAGGACGGCAGTAACATTTTCTTCAAATGATTCGTACTGCCAGTAATCTTCCATCAGCTGGCGGATCCGGCTGGAGCCATAAACCCGCTCAATATAATCCAGGAATGATTGACCTTCTTTGTAAAGGAGAAATCCTGCCCGGTATAACGCTTCACTATCCAGTGGAAATAAATGATCATAAAGTAATGCATCTCGAATTACCATTTCTGCCTGTGAATCCCAGTCAGTGGACCAAAGCTCGGCCAGACCTTCAATGAACCACAAAGGAAAATTCTGCAAATCCCAGGTACCCAGATTGCTGGCAGTTTGGGATATTTTAACATGAGTGAATACATGGACTAGCTCATGACGGATAACATGTCGAAAATCATGCATGTTTCCATTGTAAGGAATAACAACGCGTTTTTTGATAAATTCGAAGAAACCACCGACACCCTCTGGAATATGATAGGGCATAATATTAGTCTGCTGAAAGTGAATATGGTTGCTGTATATAACAAGTGGGACCGTATTGTTCAAAGTGCAATTGAATTTTTGCTCCAAATCATCAAAGGCTTCTTCGGCGAAAAATATCGCCGCCTGCGCTAGTTGTTCTTCCCCTTTGTAGTAGTATAGGTTAAAATGATCCGACTCCAGTACCTGCCAGTCAAAATTATCATATTGAATCTTATTACGGCCAAAATAAAACTGACTGCTGACCAGTGCTGGTAAAGCTAGGGTCAGTACTAATGCTAATAATAAACTTGTATTGAATATGGAGGATCGCTGTGGATTTTTTGATCCATAGATGGTTAAGTTAAATTTAATTTTGTACAATTTTATATTTAGGTGGATTTTGTGTCGATATTATTAGTGGTAGTCAAGATTACTATTGCAGGATCGATTTTACTAATAATAATGTTATAGCATAAAAACCAGTTCCAATAAAAGTATTTACAACCCGTAATTGTTTAACAGCCGCCTGGTATTCTGCCAGATAAATGGTTTGATAATCTCCACTTCGCATTTGTATTTGATTACTGCGCTTAATGGGTATGGGTACCTGGCGTTTATAGGCCAAGAAGCTAGGGACACCAGCAATAACACTGAATTCCAGAAATTTACTGCGGTAAGGATATTCGGGTACAAAGTCAGATCCTACAACCAGAAATAAAGCACCGAATTCACAACCTCCCCATTTTAATAGCCATGGCTTATATTGAAAATCATAAATCGCATCATCACGAGCAGTAGTGCGTATGAGCTCAGCTTCCTGGTCGATAACCTCTTCTGCAAAACCAATATTTATTGTTAAGATATGAATCGCTATTAATGCCCACCAAGCCAGAATATGTTTCTTTCCACCGAATAATTGAACTATGCTCATTGGACTGAATGTATCATATTATCTGAATTGTTTATAGAAGATCCAAGTTATTTCAGAATTGAAGATTAAACCAATTGATATTGTTATCAAATTAATTAATGGACAAAATGATCAGTTAATTTGGATTTTATTGTCTACTAAAATCAATATCAGAAAAAACTTCAGCCTGAAAGACAAATAACTTGCTATCACTCCTCCATGCATCGGCGGGTAAACCTGCTTTCCGGCATAGATGATCCAGTGTTTTCGATAAATTCCATTTATTCTCTGTTGCTACTTGTGGCAAAAATAATGCTGATTGACCGCTTTTTCGGATTATTATGCCGTCACGACCAAGTACTATCTGCTGCGGATTGTCAATTGCTATCTGCGGTGTTAATAAGGAAATTTCAATGGTTATGTTCGGCAACTCATCTGGCTCGAGCGGGCCGAAACGCCAGTCATGAAAAGCGGCTTGAATTGCCATGGTTGTGACAATCACTTCGGTTGATCCGGTGGCAGTTGTCTGGCCGATACAACCACGTAATTGTCCTTTTTTCCGCAGTGTTACAAAAACACCACTGGTTGCGGCTTTAATCGGTTTATCCGGTTCATAATCGCTGCCAGGTTTACCGCTAAGATGGTCCTCTATTGCTTGCCTAGCCAGAGATAATAGATATTTCCGATGAACCGATGATAGCTGGGACTTAGTATTTTTTGGGTTGGTGTGCAATGTAGATGCCGATATTTAATGACTAATGTTCGAGTTATTGCATGGTAAAATAAATATAAATTCTACAAGAAGTTAAAATAGATATTCAAATCGATGGGGCCTAATCATTCCGGCTGAAATTCCGTTCCAAAACCTCTGCCAAGCTTTTAATCGTAAACGGCTTTGATAGGTAATCACTGAAACCCTGGGATAATAATTGTTCCTGCATTCCTTTCATCGCGTGGGCGGTAACTGCTATGGCAGGTATATCCTTGAATGCGGTTTGTTTACGTACATTGTCTAAGAATTCAATCCCATCCATCTCTTCTGACAAGCTAATATCAATCAGCATACCATCAGGATTTAATTCATCTATAAGAGCTAATGCCTTGGTACCGGATTCAATTGAGGTAAATTTGTAACCAAGTTTTTTTAACAGATATTCCATATACTTGATATTGGCTGGATTATCCTCCAAAACAAGTAATTTGATCACTTTTTGTTTATTATTCATCGTCCCTGTGATTTTTTTAAGATCATTTCGTTTATTCTTTGTTTTGGGTTGAACGCCCTTACGTGTTGATCGATATAATGGTAAGATTATTGAGAATGTGCTGCCATGATTGAGCTTGCTGTCTACCTCAATTTTTCCCTTCATTGATTCGATCAATCCCTGGCTTATTGACAGTCCCAATCCAACTCCTTCAAAGGTCCGGCTGAAGCCCTCCTCCGCCTGCTTAAACAGTGAAAACATGTGTGGCTTGAAATCTTCTTTAATTCCAATTCCGGTATCCTGTATATCAACCCGATATTTATCACTCGTATGAGATGTTGTAATCTTGATGGATCCTTTGTCAGTAAATTTAACAGCATTACCAAGAACGTTAACCAACACCTGCTGGATACGAACCGCATCGGTGAAAATTCTCTGTTTGGGGCAGTTATATTTCTCGATAACATGCAACTTTTTCTGACGAGCAAGTACTGCAATTTCGGCAACCGATTGTTTTACAATCTGGTCACCGATCAGTAATTCTTCCTGTAAACTAATTTTTCCAGCCTCGATCCGGGATATATCCAATATATCGTCCATCAACCGGATCAAGCGTGTGCTGCCCTCATTGATTATACTGATAAATTCCTTCTGTTCTACAGAGACATCGTCTCCCAATGACATCTGTAAAATATCCGTATAGCCTAAAATCACATTCAAAGGAGTCCTGACTTCATGGGACATCGTACTGAGGAATACACTTTTCATCCTATCCGCCATTTCGGCGCGTTCTTTAGCTTCCTGAAGTTCTTCACGCGATCGCTTCAGATTTGCCACATACATGCTGCCTACAAATTGCCGGCGGAAGAAAAAAGCCAATACGGCAGTACAAAGATGAAACATAATTAACAGGATACTGTCGACGGCAATATCCGATCGTAATAATGTCAGGCAGATCAATCCGCATATGGCAAAGATGTTAAGGGCGTACTGTTCACGCCAAAAACGATGGTAAAAAAAAGTCGCCAGGAAAATGGTCATGAAATTGGCGATTAGAACAATTGTGTAATATTGACCAAATGTAATCAGTAGCCAATACTCGTAGACCAGACAGAAGATCAAACCCGGGATTAATAATGGAAGGAATAAATGATCACGCGATTTATCATATGGAACAATGAATTTCTTACGGTTGATATAAATGATGTTCAGTAAGAACAGCACGATTAAAATGACTCTGAGGCGTGGATAAATCAGGGCTTCCGGAAACAGAATAAAATCGAATGGAATTAATATGACCATGAATAAAATGGCCATTAAGGTAAAATATTTAGTATAAATCGGTTTGTTTAGCGCTAACCAGGTCCGATAAGATATTAAAACATCATTGCGGTCGGCAGGGGTGGAAAAAAACTTCCCGGAAGAAAAAGAACTAGTAAATTCTGGAGGCTGCGGCTGCTCTGTCATAGTATTTCTATATCGTATTCGATCCCATAATTAAAATTACAACACATAAATTATATATCATAAAGA
>CAYTPW010000039.1:0-18484 GCA_964439935.1 uncultured bacterium
AGAATAATTTTGCTGATAGATAATATACCGATTGGCTGCACTTATCTGCTTGTTAAAGAATCGACTCATCACTACTCTATGATTATTTACAAAAGTAAATTAATAGGTCTATATCACCGGAATAGGAGGTACTATGAAACGCTATTTGATAAATGTGCTGATTACAATTTCAATCCTTGCTGCTGTTTTGATCAACCTGGGTGCGCAGCCAGCAGAGGAAGATTCGATTAAATATTATGTAAATCGGCTGGAATCCCTGTTGCAATCAGAACTAGACAAAAACCAGGAAATTGGCCGCTATCAGTTGCAATCATTTGTGGTGGATCGAACCCATTGGCATTATATATTAGATACTGCCACAGGTGAACTGTATCGATTGGAATTAAGTCGCACACCGGAGAATAGTAAATGGATGCTGATGACGGCTGCAAATTTCGATCGTTCCAGCCGGATACTACAGGCAGAGTCAGAATGAGAAGTATATATCCAATCCTGTTGGTATTGTTGGTCGGGTTATTTAATCCGGCTTGTACCGATGAAGATTGCAGTGATTGCGGCGGTAATATCAGCGAGGGCTATTTGTTTAGACAAGTCACAGAGGAGGATATGGACCAATTATTACCGGTTTTTCCTGATATCAAACTTGAGACATGTATCAGATTTAAATTGGAATTAACTGGATCGGAAATTGATCTGGAATCGGTCACAGTGGTCGATGATTGTTGCTGTGATAGGTAATCTTCCGTTGAGATAATCATAATGAATACTTTGCACCCTTTACTGGATCGGGAAAAACAGACCCAGGCTAAACAATATGAAAGGGAAAAACGTTTATTCGGTTTGGCTGAATCCGGTATATCCCTACTGTTTATCTCAGTATTCTATTTCAGTGGATTCAGTCAGTGGCTGGCTCATTTAAATTCTGCTGGGTCAGTTATTGGAGCATTTTTCTATTATGTATCGGTATTCGCTATTCTGTCGACAATTATCGGACTACCTTTGAATTTCTATGTTGGATATATCCATGAGCATCGCTGGGAATTTTCCAACCATAGTCTAAAATCGTGGTGGCTGGATCAATTAAAATCTTTGCTGGTTGGTATGGTCTTGACAATTATATTACTTGGAATGCTATTTTGGGTAATGACAGTCGTACCTGATTACTGGTGGCTGGTTGCTGGTCTTTCTGTTGCTGTAGTCAGTGTTATTCTTGCCACACTGGTACCGATTATAATTCTTCCGATTTTTAATAAATATACTCCCATCGAAGCAGGGGAGTTGACAGACCGCCTGGATAAAATTCTTCGACAGGTTGGTTTAAAGCCCAGCGGTTTCTTCATGGAGGATATGAGTAAGCAGACCAAAAAGGAGAATGCGTTTTTAGCCGGATTGGGTAGAACGCGGCGGGTGGTGCTGGCTGATAACCTGATCGAGAATATGTCAATTCCTGAGATTGAGTCGGTTATTGCTCATGAAGTCGGTCATTACAAATATCGTCATATCTGGAAACAGATTACCATTGGTACGATTCAACAATTAATTATCTTTTTCCTGATCGATCAGATAATGCGATTCTTATTCCCGGATTTTCTGAGCGGAACCCGCTGGAACCTGACACTGTTTCCAGTTTTTACATTACTGATCAGCTTATTTAGTGGATTTATTTTTGGACCATCAGGCAATGCCTTGTCGCGTTATTTTGAGCGTCAAGCCGATCGGACAGCTCTAGAAATTATATCAGAACCGACTCATTTTTTATCTGCAATGGCTGGACTGGCAAATCGCAATCTGTCCAATGCTTATCCGAATCGTTGGATAAAATGGCTGTATTATTCTCATCCTCCAATTGGGGAACGATTAGAGATGGGAGAAGCCTGGCGGAGATGAACATCAGATAGTGATATTCGCGTCATGCAAAATACTATGTATGGATTGAATAGGATGACCATGTCTGCTAATCCTCATGTTGGCCGCTGGTGGCATAAAAACCGGGATAATCGGGTTATCTGTACATTATGTCCGCGGTTCTGTAATATACCACCGGGATCGAATGGATTCTGCTATGTCCGAAAAAATATTGATGGTCAGCTGATTGCTGATGCTTATGGACGTTCTACAGGATTTGCCGTTGATCCGATTGAGAAGAAACCGCTTTATCATTTTCTTCCCGGTTCCGATGTTCTCAGCTTCGGGACAATCGGCTGCAATCTGGGATGCAAATTCTGCCAGAACTGGCACATCAGCAAAACCAAGAATAATTCGTATTTGAGGAAAAATTATATTGCTGATGAAGTGGTTCAAATGGCTGTTAAATCCAATTGTGCCGGAATTGCCTATACTTACAATGACCCAATTATCTTTGGCGAATGGGTTGTCGATATTGCCCGGGTTGCAAGTAAAAACGGATTGAAAAATGTGCTGGTTACAAATGGCTATATAACACCCGAAGCGCGTGTGGATGTATTCAGTCAGGCTGATGCAATAAACGTTGATTTGAAAGCGTTTGACAACAATTTTTACCGCCGAATGACATTATCATCACTTGCTCCGGTACTGGATACACTACGCTGGCTGGTTCATGAAACTGATGTTTGGATTGAGATCACAACTCTGGTAATTCCAGATGAAAATGATAGTGACGATGAATTGAATCGATTAGCAGCTTTTATTGCTGATGAGTTAAATCCGGATATACCATTACATTTTTCCGCTTTTCATCCCGATTTCAAATTACAAAATCGCTCTCGAACCTCCCTGGCGGGATTGGAAAAAGCATATCTGATTGCGAAAAACAATGAATTGAAACATGTATATCTGGGGAATGTCAGTACGACCAGTGGTCAGGATACTATCTGTCCCGGTTGCGGTCAGATTCTGATCCAGCGAAATTACTATACGGTAAATAAATTTCAGCTTGAAGATGGTCGTTGTTTGGACTGTGGTCTAAAGCTGGCAGGTGTGTATAATCTGGAGCAAAAATGAAAAATATTCGTCAACCGATAGCTCGGCATTTTTATGCTGGTGACTGCCGACAGCAGATCATTGATTTCCTGATCGACATGCCCGCCAGTATGGATCTTCCACCAAATCCGATTGGTGCGGTTATTCCCCATGCCGGCTGGAGCTATTCAGGTGCTATCGCCGCCCGAACACTGCAATATCTTTCCCGAATGAATCAACCAGAAACCGTAATAATATTTGGTACGGATCATACTGGTGTATCACAGCATTGTACTTATCCGTCAGGAGCTTGGTTGACACCACTTGGAAAATTACTGATCGATGAAAAACTTAACGATGCCATCATAAGTACGATGTCAGATTTAGTTGTTGACGCCCCAGCGGCACATGGTGGAGAACATTCGATCGAAGTTATAACCCCAATGATAAAATATTTCTGGCCCGAAACCAAGTTTCTCCCGATAACCGTTAAATCTGATTTAAGCAGTATTGAGCTAGGACGACGGCTGGCAAAACTTATGTTTAAACGAAATGACTACCTTGCGCTAGCTTCTACCGATTTAACCCATTATGGTGCCGTTTATGGTTTTGCACCAGCAGGTACAGGTGTTGCAGGGTACCGGTGGATGCAGGAAAACGATAATAAAATGATCAATGCTATTATTTCTGAATCACCGGAAAAGGTAATACAAGAGAGTATTCGAAACCATAACGCCTGCGGCAGCGGCGCAGTGGCGGCATTAAAGGCCTTTACTGTGAATGTTGATCACAATAGGGGTTATCTGCTGGAATATTTAACAAGTCACGGACATCAACCGGAGGAGTTATTTGAATATGGAGTAGGTTACGTCGGAATAGTGTTTTAAGATATCTTTTTTGACAAAAGACCTACCAAATATAATCGGTATTCTTGCTGAAGTAGAACTCGAGTTTCCTAATTCTAAGCTCGTGCGTATTGGTATTTTAATTTACACCGATTAGAGCATACACTTGGATTATTGATATAAAATCATTCCCGGATATATGCGTTTGTTACATTAACACTACTCATTTAGCAGATCATCAATTTTTGTTGAACCGACAAGTAATTTGACTGATTCAGATCCGATCTGAAAGTCTTCCGATGCTTTAAATCTAAATCCAATAGCTTGATACCACCGGCGCGCAAATGTATTCAATTCCATAACGCCTAACCATAAATCTGCCTGACCTTTTTCTTTAGCCATTTTAGCGTGCTTCATTAACAGGGATGAACCAATTCCCAATCCCTGGAATTCGGGCAGCACATAAAGCGATATTATATAGTATTGACTTTTTTGATCCTTTTCATCTGCAATTGAATAAGCTACAATCCGCTGATCGATTATAGCTACCAGACCGATGTACTGCTTGAATTTTTGCTTTAGCTTGGAAAGTGAATACTGGATATCATGATATTCCTGAATATCTTTTTTTCCCAGAAATCGGTAGGCATCAATCCAGATTTGCAGAGCTAATTCACGAACTAATTTCAAGTCCTGTTTTTTCCAATGTCGTATATGATAGTTTTTGCTTTCCATTCTATTAATACTTTAACGAATTCATTAACCGTTGTTACAATAACTTTTCGGTGATTTTGCAGTTGATTTTCAGATTTCCAATTATCAAGGATTATATGAATCGCAAAATCTGTATAGAATGATGCATATTCACAAACAATTTTTTATCGGTAGACAAAAATAAAATGGCATACTTTTTGAACCTAATAAATTGGATTGATTGCTGAAATAGCTGGTAGGTGTAAATTTGTGGTGAATTAACATGCAAATAAAAAATGAGTTCTACATCCTTTATCGTTCGAATGGTGGTATTAACGGCTTGGATATTGACGCTAAATAAATGGCTGATTCAATTTTAAAATTGAAGAAACAGATCACCGGCCTTAAACAACAGCTGGAAGAAACCACCGAACGGTTTAATAATATAACTGATACATCGCTCACTGGAATATATATCATAAATGATTCATTTAGGATAGTATATGCCAATCGGCGCCTATGTGAAATTTCCGGGTACACCAACGCAGAATTGACAAATATGGATTTTACCGATATCTTAGATGATGACAGTCGTGAACAAGTAATCGAAAATTATCAGCGCCGACAGAAAAATTTACCAGCTCCTACTCAATATGAATTCAATATTATTCGAAAAGATGGGGAAAAACGCCGAGTCCAGATAAGTCCAACGGTGATGCATAATTCAAAAAATGAAGTATTTAGTATCGGTCATATCATGGATATAACCAGTAATTGGCAGACACTACGAATGAAATCGGCAATGTTTAAAATATCCGAAGCAGCTAATCAGACTAACGATTTATCGGATCTTTATCATTCTATACATTCTACGATGGGAACGATCCTAGACGTGACCAATTTTTATATAGCCTTATATGATGAAGATAATAATATTATCAATTTCCCATACTACATAGATGAGATCGATAATCCTCCGGACCCTCAAAATTTCGGCAAAGGATTAACGGAATATATTATCCGGACCGGCGAACCACTTTTCATAACCGAAAATGGAATCCATGATTTAGCTAAAGCCGGTAAAATTGACCTGCTTGGAACTCCGTCAAAATTGTGGATGGGATCACCGCTGAAGATCGATAACCGGATCATTGGTGTGGTTGTGGTCCAAAGTTATTCCAGTGACAGCCTTTATTCTCGTAAGGATCTGAATGTTCTGAATTATGTATCAGAGCAGATTGCTACTTCCATCAGAAATAAGATGTCCGAGGAAGCTTTGCTGATCGAAAAAACTCATTTGGAAGAATTATTTCAAAGCTCACCGGAAGCAATCGTATTAGTTGAGAGAAATGGTACAATTCAGCGTGTGAACCCTGAGTTCACTGCCATATTCGGTTATTCCGCTTCGGAGGTTATTGGCCAAAATATCGATGAATTAATTACTGAAAGCTGGCAAAAAGATGAAGCAAATTCAATCACAAAACAGGTCGCGGATGGTGAAAAAATACGTTTCGACACTGTCAGATTCCGTAAAGATGGCAGTCCGGTCTATGTCTCAATACTCAGCGCACCTGTTTTCCGTGAGGGGGAAAAGCAAGCGGTATATGCGATTTATCGTGATATTACGGAGAGAAAATTATGGGAGGAAAAAATCCGTTCTTCGGAAGGCAAATACCGGCGATTATCAGATCGTCTTTCAGAAACGAATGATCTGAAGGACCTACTGCTGGATGTGATCACTCATGATCTAAAAAACCCGGCTGGTGTCATCAGTGGCATGGCCGAGGTTCTTATTGATGAATCTAGTAATTATGAAGGTCTAGATGTCATTAAGGAGTCCAGCGACAATCTACTCAAAGTTATTGATAATGCCGCAACTCTATCTAAAATTACGGTCGGTGATGAGATCCAGAAAGAGGAAATAGAATTGACGCAATTATTATCCACTATTTCCAGCGAGTTTTCATCCCAAATGAGCTCAATGGATATTAACCTGGAGGTTAATCTGGACAATGAATTGCTGATACATGCCAATCCCATCATCGCTGAGGTTTTCCGCAATTATATCAATAATGCCATAAAATATGCGGCTGATGGTAAAAGAATTATAATTGATAGCCATTGCGATCCAACATCAATAACCATCCGGATCAAGGATCAAGGTGCAACAATACCAGAGAAAAACCGGCGATCGATATTCAAACGGAGCTTTCAGATCAATAATACTGAGAAGCATGGTCGCGGTCTGGGTCTGGCAATAGTAGAGCGAATCGCTACTGTCCATGACGCATCGGTTTGGGTTGAACCAAACCATCCGAACGGAAATTCATTTTGTATTAAAATTCCACGTTCATAATGTGATAAATTAAGACCAAGATTTTAAGTAACAATTAAGCTTCATATAGCAGTAGAATAGACTGTATAAATAGATGCAAATAAAAATATTGATATGAAAAGTGATGATCTCAACGGATTGAGCGTTTTAGTAGTTGAGGATGATCCCAACATTCTGGCGCAGCTGGCATTTCATTTGAAATCAGCCGGGTATAAGATAGATACGGCGAGTGATGGCGATATCGCAATTAATAAAATCGAAGAAGGTCTTAAGTATGATCTGATAGTACTCGATATTATGATGCCGCGTGTAACAGGGATTGAAGTTTGTAAGTTCGTGCGAAATCAATCCAATTTATATGAACTGCCTATTTTAATTTCTTCAGCACTTTCTGAATCACAGGATGTTGTGGAAGGTTTGGAAACAGGAGCCAATGATTATATCACCAAACCATTTCAGCGTGTCGAGTTATTAGCTAGAGTTAAAAATCTCCTGTCATTAAAATATATGAATGATATTGCCCGTGCCAATGAACAACTGGCCAATACGCGAGCGCTATATGATAGCTTAACCGGATTACCTAATCGTACCTTTTTGTATAATAAACTGCAGGAAGCAATAATTGAAAGTCATCGAAAAGATTCAGTAATTGCAACCCTATTTGTCAATATAGACCGATTTAAATCAATTAATAATTCACTCGGACATGGTGCCGGTGACATATATTTACGCGAATTAGCCCAAAAATTATTAAGGTTCGCTGATGAAAAGGATATTGTCACGCGGCTTTATACTGACACGTTTGCAGTTGTTAAAACCGGTATACCGAACAGAGGAAGAGAAAAGCCAATAGTTGAGGAATATGCTCAGACCATGCTTGATATGATTAATACGCCGACCATAATTAATCAATACGAATTAAAGCGCACGGCATCCATTGGTATCTCTTTATATCCTCATGGCACTCAAACGGTAGATGACATTTTGCGTTTTGCCGATACGGCCATGTATTTTGCAAAAAATCAGGGTAGTAATATTTACGTTTTCCATTCTAAAAAAGTTCACTTGAATGAAACTGAGAAATTCTCACTTGAAAGAAAAATAAAATATGCATTAGAGAATGATGAGTTTATCCTTTATTATCAACCTCAGGTTTCGGCTGTTGACGAATCGATTGTAGGAGTGGAAGCCTTAATCCGCTGGAACCATCCGGATGAAGGAATCATTTCGCCAACCAAGTTCATTCCGGTTGCCGAAGAAACGGGCATGATAATTCCGCTCAGTAAATGGGTTCTGGAAACTGCTTCCCGCCAGAATAGAGAATGGCAGGACATGGGATTCAGTCCCATCCGGGTCGGTGTCAATCTTTCGCCCCAACATTTTCATGAGCCCGATCTGGTTTCACAGGTAAGCGACATTATCAATTCCACAAAACTGTCACCGGAGTTCCTGGAATTGGAAATTACCGAAGGTACCATCATGTCCAATGCTGATGAAGCAGTCCTTACTTTGGGTAAACTGCGGACGATGGGGATTGGGCTATCTGTTGATGATTTTGGGACCGGCTATTCTTCATTGAATTATCTAAAGAAATTTCCGATTCACACACTTAAAATTGATCAATCGTTTATTAGCCGCGATTTAAACTATAATCAGCAGGAAGCAGCTATTGTTAGCTCAATTATTAAGCTGGGACACAGTTTAAAATTAAATGTCATTGCAGAAGGAGTGGAGACTGAATCACAACTGGATTATTTACGAAAAAACGATTGTAACGAAATCCAGGGATTTTACTATAGTAAACCAGTCACATCTGAGGAAATGACTTCGCTGCTAAAGAAGCGCGAGAATACTGAATAGTCTGATACATACCGATCATTTTATTCGAATTTATGTTTACATCGAAATAGCTCCATTTGATCGGATAGGTATACTAATCTGAAAATCATCGATATATACCAGATTCAAAACCAGTACAGTACTTTGTTGGGCTCTGCATGACAGCACTTTACCAGCGTCGGGATATCCTGAAAATACTCGGTCTGTTATCGCTAGCTCCTATTATAGCCGGAATGAAGGATGTTATACCAATCTCCAGGAAACGGTTATTCCCAAAACGATTACAAGCGGGGCAAACTTGTGGATTAATCAATCCTGCAGGAGCAATTTTTCATCCTGATGACATTCAATTAACTGAAGAAATTTTAGCTGCGTTGGGTTTAAACACAAAACGAGGATCTCACCTATTGGATCGCTATGGTTATCTGGCAGGTACCGATCAAGCCAGGGCTGACGACATAAATAAAATGTTTGCTGACCCGGATGTTGATGCTATTCTCACTGTCCGGGGGGGATGGGGCTGTAACCGATTACTACAATACTTGGATTATGATCTAATCAGCAGAAATCCGAAAATCCTGATGGGTTACAGCGATATCACCAGTATTCTAGTAGCAATTTACGCTAAAACTGGTCTTATCTGTTTTCACGGTCCGGTAGGCATATCAACCTGGAATGAGTTCACTGTCGATTATGTTCGGCGTATTTTATTCCAGGGTGAATTGGCCACAATGGAAAATCCGGTCGATGAAAATAATCTTAACATACAATATGAGAATCGCGTATTAACACTTTCACCGGGTCGATCCAAAGGCGAACTGGTAGGTGGGAATCTGGCCGTCCTTTCATCAATGATCGGCTCGGATTATCTACCCGAGTGGAAGGGAAAAATCTTATTTGTAGAAGAAGTGGGAGAAGATATTTACCGGGTAGACCGGATGCTTACACAGCTGAAACTGTCAGGCATATTAAGTCAATTGAATGGCTTTATTTTTGGTAAATGTACTAAATGTAATCCAGGAGAAACTTACGGCTCATTGACACTGGAAGAGGTACTGAACGATCATATTGTTCCGCTGGAAATACCAGCCTGGTATGGTTCCATGATTGGTCATATCGAAGACAAATTTACCATGCCGATAGGCGTTAAAGTGGAAATAGATTCCGCTGTTGGAAAAATAAAAATGCTGGAGGCGGCTGTTATATAAACTTTTTATGCTAGATATAAGCCCCATTCCATGTCTTCACATAACCAGGGATTATCTTCTATAGACTCATTCTGATCCTGGTTCAATGTTTCGACAGGGCTGGTCAGTTCGTTGACCTTGCTTAAATGATCATCCGTCTTGTCTGTTAAATCGTAACCGGTTTGCTCGCAAGTCCTGTTTGGTTTCACACTTTTCTTATTCATTTTTTCGTCCATATTGCTGCATGAATAATCACAATAATCATGCCAACCCTTGATTTGGATCATATAGCAGTTGTGTATCAACCCTCTATTAGAATAGATCAGAGGTTACAGTGAATTCCTGTAGCGCTTTTACTGTGACTGGTGATACAGAAGACAAATATGCCGATAGTGTATTTATTTCACGACTCGGAATGGGGTACGAAGTAATAAACTTCACGTTCCATTTCCCAGAATTGTTGACATTGGTGGGCTTATTTATCAGATCGTAGATATACTCCACGGCAGTAGAATTTGGATTCACTATTATAGTCGAATTATTAGCTTTTTTGACAGCTGATTCAAATATTGAGTGCCGGTGCCCGTAGTGTGTACACCCAAGATAAACAAGGTAATCAGAATAGGATTTGGTGAATTTATCGTGGGCTGCAATTAGATAGTCATTGATCAATTGCCTGGTTTTTTGACCGTTCAAATCATTGGAGATCAAATTGGCCAGACCGGTACAGGCTTGCGATACAATATTTTCCGATGGTAAACCGGCTTGAATCAGTAGTTTTTTATAGGCATCTTCTTCAACTGTGGTATCAGTGGCCAGAATTATGATTCCGGTTGATTTAGCATATTTTTCCAAGATTGCATTAAGACCAATTTCCAGGATGCCGTGAACTGGTGTGGCGGATTCCTGCGCAAAACTGGTTTCCGGATAAATGACGGATAAACTGTGGCAGGCGATAAAGATTAATGACGGATCATATATCTGATCAATTTGTTTGAGGAATTGATTGAATAAGGTCAATTTTTCCTGGCGTGAGTGCATGGAATTATAGCCATAATTCACTTTGGGGACCGCATTGATATACAGAATTTCGATATTATCCGATAGTTTTTGTTCCTCGAGCAGTTTAGCTAGGCCTGCGCAAATTGATAGACCACCTAAACCTGAATCGGTAATAACCAGGCGTGTCATTGCATTACCGGAAAACGGTTGCTACAAATTCCAAGTGCCACCCAACAGATCAATGAGCACTGGAACGATTGATCTTTTCATTTTTGTCAACGGTTCCGGAGGTAATTCAAACGTAACAATTGCTTGGTTTTTTTCGGCAGCCCATGAGCCAAATGAACCAGGCGTCGGATAACCCACATCGGAAACATGGGGCAAGCCGGTATTCTTTGATAACCATTTGCCAACTGGAGTTATTCCAGGATCATCAATACATCCTAATGCGCTATGTAGTGCAATGATATAATGAGGTTTAATTTCATGAACCAGATCGATTAATGCCCCCGTTTCTGGTTCTGAACCGGGTGATGAGCCTGGACTAAGTGCAATTTCCTGTGGTTCTTCTTTGTGACCTCGATAGAATACTTTTTCAGATGACCAGTTTTTTGCTGGGAAATTGCGGTTCAGATCAACACCCCTGGCATTGGAGCGGGTTCCGCGCAGCAGCCCATCCGGATTGGTGCAAAGGATTGCTGCATTTATTAATTCGGAAGGTGAAAGCGATCGTAATGCTTCTGATAATAAGATTATTGTCTCTGGTTCATCGCCATGAATACCAGCTGTCAGTAATAAATCAGAATCAGACTTACCTGGGAGAAATGCTGCCAGTTCAACACCGGATGCAGTATGGCCATAAATGAAAGCCTGGTGATTTAGTTTACCACGTTCATTTTTTGGTACTGGCATCTGCGATTTCTAATTATTAATCGATAATACAGGTATTTCGACCAACAAAAATATGCTGGTCAGTATATCGAAACAACCAGATGTTAGGATTTTCAGTAATTATTATTATCAAAAACAGCAAGCAGTTTAATAACCTTACAATAGGTAATTTATTCCGGTACTACATCAATATCCGCATCCAATATTTCTTCTTCCTGTGGTTTAACAGTTGAAAAGTCACCTTCAAGATATTCGATTACTTTCGCCATTACTGCATTTCGATCGGAATTGGTGGTTATTGTTTCAAATGGAAAGCCGAATATTACCAGGCCATAGTCATCCTTATAACCAATTGCTGCACCATAATGATTTTCATCATAACGGAGGATGGTTGCCGACTGATCGGCAATTGGCAACAAAGCATCGGTTGATTCAGCTGTATATATCTTTGGGTCGTACCGGGTGTTAAATGTGAAATCAAATTCAAGGGGGGCGAATAGTGAGTCCGATGAAAAAACGTCCCCGGTTCTAACTGCCTGGTCACGAAGCCAATCGAATTTTAGTGTATCACGGGCAAACTGATGATCAGGATTATCAGATTGTTTATCTTGCAATAGATCGGTGCCAACATAAGCACCAGAAACAAACAAGCTTCCCCCGTTATGCAAATAATCTATCAGACGCTGTTGAATGGGAGGAGGGAAGGTTTTGTAGTTATTTAGGACTTTTTGATTGGGTTCTTCACTAAACCAGTCCGTTTCACGCTCCTCACCCAGGATGAAGTCAATAATCGTATAGTCGTGTAATACAAAGTCATTATCGGCAAAAACTTCATCGCTGATGGATATAAATGATCGCCCGGCATCCTTGATTGCTGCACCATGATTGAAAGGAAAATCGAATGAATTGCCCGGAATAATGCGTGTTTCATAATCTGCCCAGCTGGCACCATGACCGGGGTGGATATTGGAGATGAATGGTGATAGTGGATCGAAATCGTATTGAGCTCCCGTATAACTGATATCATATTTATCGGCCACTCCTTGATCCATGTACGAAAAACCGGTCATTGACTCAGTTTCTATAGTAGCCGGAGCAGATATGCGATCGAAACCATTTACAATCAGAATTGGGGATAAGCTATCATTTGGCTGTCTACAGATCGATAATATCTCCGATGGAAAACTTTCACCACCAGAATTATAGGCAGTTATCTTAAAGCTGTAAATAATTCCCACCGTAAGATTCTCGATTTGAGTTTCAGGGCTTGTTACACTGTAACCGTTATCAAAAGCACCATTCCCTTTTCGAGAATATATAATATAACCCTGTGGCTGGGCTGTCGGTTCGAGTGGGTCTAAGCTTGGTTTCCATGTCAAACGAACACCTGATGAATCATTAAAACCTGTTTGAAAGTGAGTGACCGGTAGCGGTTGCACACAGTAGTCACGATTATATTGGACTGCTATGAATTTCAAGATGGCCTTATACATAGCACGGCTGGCATCAAATTTAAAGTTAGGATCATTCCCCAATTGCATATCCCTGTAATTTTGATGTGATAATAATTCGATCAGGACCGAAGGAACATTCGGTCGGTAAGCTTCGCTATATTCAGCATTCATTAACGCCCTGCGAGTCCAATTCGGATCGTATTTGTAACGGATATCCTCAACGATCTGGGTTTGCATGATATCAGCCAGATCACGGTTGACCAATCGCGATGCGCTATCCGGAAATACCAGGTTTGAATCTATATCCTCATAGCTGTAAATCGCCAGGGTACCAATCGTGGATTTATCAAAGGTAATTCCAGCATCGGTATGGAATGCGAGAGAAACGTCAATCGGTATGCCAAGTCCGGCAGCCATTCGATTACGATTAGGTCCGTAGGGAGCGCCACGCAGATAATTTACCCACTCCCCGCGACTTTGGTAATCGTCAGTATAATCCATAGTATCAGCCTGCAGATTGTAAACCAGCGTGTCGTGAATTCCGGCATATTGTAAATAGTATCGTGCTGCTTCAAGATATCGCGGACGACGGCTGATTTGTCCACCTCTTGCTACATTGCCCATTCCGCCACCAAATTTGACTGCATCGGCGGAAATTATTTTACCTGGTTGGTCACTTTTATTAGATAATACCACCCGGCCCGATTCAGGATGTATTCCAGCCTCAAATTGAAATTTTCCCAGATATATCCAGGTTCCACCACCAATTTGCTGATTAATTTTAAAATCGGTTTGCCCACCAGCATGATACACGGAATAATTGACATCATTTGCAGAGCTGTCGCTGGATTGATAGGTGATTTGAACGGAATATAAACCAGATTCAGGAATTTCAGGTAACCACTCAGCCCTGGCGGTTTCCAGTGTATCGGACATAATTATTCGATGTGTACCTAGCCGAAATGGTGTCTGATTACCGGAATAGGGTGGATTACCAACAGCAAACGCCGTGTCTGTGGATGTGCGCCAGGATATGGAATCGGTGAAGGTGATTTCACGGTAATGGATATCGGCATCGCGGCTGTCATTATCGATAATGACCTCGTTAACTTGTATATCCCGTTCGCGGGGTGTGAATACATTGGCTCCGGCATTTTCGAGCATCGGAATCAGATAATTCAGGGTGAAGGACATGGGATATATATCTTCAACGGTCTGAAATAATCGTGGACGCTGCCAGGACCAGTGTTTTTCGATATTATCATAATACCAGCCGTGGCTGGGCCATAAGGCTACCGAATGGTTCAGTAGTCCATCTTCAGGAGAATACTTGCGGCTAAGATTGGTCACCGGTGCGGGAATCAGTGTGGTTTTTTTAGGTAAGCGGCGCTGATCTCGATTTTGGCCGGTTAGATACATATTTGGCACCAAGTTATCGATCGGTTCGCCCAGCGAATAGAGCGTAAGATTATATTTGCTGTAGGGCCAGGTCAGGTTATTCCGGAAATCGGTGTAAATAGTAGCAACATTCTCAGGCCGCAAAGGAATGTATGAAAAATGTTTGCTGAAATAGACATCAATCTGTCGCTTTTTCCGATCCACTGATACCTGTTCAATAAAAGTTTTTTCATTGATTGGAAAACTGTATTTTGCTGAAATGCCATGCCTAATGAATCTTTCAGTCTTTTTATGTACATTTTTAGTCTGGCGATCCATTATCCGATATTTGTATTCATGATTGACTAACGCGCGGCTAGTACAGCCAGTGCAGAATAATACAGTTGCTGCAATTGCGATTATAAAAGTCGATCTTTCCACTATATTTCCAAAAGTTTTATTAATCCGAAAAGAGAAATTACGCATATCAACGATACTTGGATTGGATGAATTATATTCACATTTCAAAAAGTTAATTCCGCTCTGCAAACTGCTGAGGTAAGGCATAATTGCTGTTGCAAGAATTAGATGGACTGTATCCACCAAAACAAATATATTTGATCCGATGATTGCCGGTAACAGATTGTCATATCTTAAAAGAAAAATGTATTTGCTAATATTTACGTTTCTATCTGTGACTGGTTGTTATGTAAAGGGATTTGCAGCTGATTCACTAATTGAGAGAAGTACCGACACCAGCAACCAGAAAAAGATTTCAAATAGCTATATTTATCGTTCACATTTAGGCAAACGTGAATACGGGATGAGCATTGTGCTTGGCACTTATCGAGCTTATCAAACATGCTACCTTGAACTGCAACCTAAACGCGAATTGATATTCTGGGAAAATAATGAGTATAAGCTGTACAGCGATTTGTTGACCCAGTCACTGAAACCGGAATTCATGCTGCTCGAAGTAACTGAGCATCCATTGTCGTGGCTATCGGCAGCTGCGGAAACTTATACCCCAGATTTTTTTACCCAATTTAATATAGCAGAGAATTTTAATCTTCTCCAAAATTTAGGAGCAGGTAATTTAGAACCATGGTCAATGAGCTTTTTCGTTGGGAAATTGTCAACATTCTGGGATCTGGATAATAATTATGAACTATTCCCAGCTGCTTCTGGTGCGGCTGGGTTGGTAGCTACTGGTGGATTGTACCAGATTTTTGATAATCGTATGATACGATCAAATTGGATACGTCTGGAATGGAAATTAAAAGGAGAGGGCAGGACCGAAACATCATCCAGACATTGGGATATTAAATTAGGTCATCGTTGGTATGGGATTAAAAAAATACCGAATACAATAACCTTGTTTCTATCTCGAGAAAGATTAAATAAAAACCAATTGGATTTGGGGATTTTGAGTAACAGCAGTCTTAATTTTGAGTTTCAGGTCCCAGCTGATGCGCTAAATAAAGGGATTTCCAGGTTTTATTTATCATATGGTAAAGTTATTCCATTGCGCAATTCATTAATCGGGCTAAAACTGGGATATGTTTTCGAGCACCGCGTGATTTATACTGATGCTGTAACCGGTTTCAGTGATGATAAACAGTATTTATCTGAATTCTTCATCCAGCCAATGCTAATCTTCTGACCGGATTTATATTGTAGCGGGGACAGAGTGATTTGTTCTTCTGTCCCCGCTGAATGAAATTTATTCAGCTGGTGGCTGAACTATTTCTAGTAATTCAACTTCAAAGATCAGGGCGCTATTTGGTTCAATATTACGTGAACCGCGTTCACCGTAAGCCAAATCCGGGTGTATGTACAGTTCCCATTTGGAGCCGATAGGCATGAGTTGTAGTGCTTCGGTCCAACCGCGGATAACTTGGGTTGTTTTGAAAGTAGCTGGTTCGCCCCGTTTGAAGGAGCTGTCAAACTCTTTCCCATTAAGCAGGGTACCACGGTAGTGCACTATTACTTGATCCTTATTACTCGGGATTGCTCCGTCACCTTCAACTATGATTTTATACTGCAATCCACTGGGAAGCACAACCACGTCATCTTTTGCGCTGTTTTCTTCAAGGAAAACCTCAGCATCAGCCAGGTTAGCTGTACCGGCCGCTTTTCTTTTTTCGGTTTGAATTGATCTCAATTCTCCCTGATAGGCGACTAAAATAGCCTGGCGTTCATCTTCTGGGATCATTCCATCCTGTTCGGTATATCCAGCTACGAAACCATCATGCAGAAGAGCCGGATTAACCTCAATATACTGAGATTTCATTCCTGAACCGATATCCATACCGATGCTGTAGCTGATCGAATCCTGCCGACTTTGAATTTCGGTCTTTCCCGGTTCGGTTTTTTCGGTGGAACAATTCCACAGAAACAATAAACTGAACACTATTAATTTTTTCATGAAGTATTTCCTTAATTTAATTATGGTAAATAGTTACTATTAAATTATGATGTGGATAGATTATTAAGTTGCTTGTAGAATATTTTGTAAATAACAGTGATGTATTATTCTAATTTCGTCCAAATTTCATACTTAAATCTGCCATTAAATGGGTATTCAATCAAATAGTTCTATATTTTTATTAAGTGAGTTCAAAGGTATTTATGTTATTTTTCCAGGATAAAACTGCACCTATGATCTTCTTTTACGATCTAGTCCAATACTGTAATTTCCTGATTATTAAATAGGATGTTAAATGAATAAGTTGAACACCATTGATTTAATTAAGAAATTGGTTGATATACCTTCACCAAGCGGGTATACCTCCAATATCATGGAATATATATCCGATTTGATTCCGAGTAATCGTTATCAAGTAACTCGAACGAATAAAGGAGCAATGATTATTTGTACCCAGGCAAATCCTGAATTACTTATTTCGGTGCATGTGGATACTCTGGGTGGAATGGTGAAATTCTTGAATGATGATGGTACGCTGGAAATAACCCAAATCGGTGGCTGGCCCCCGAACAGCTTTGAAGGTGAATATGTATCTATTTTGACGCAAAATTATCAAATCTACCGTGGGACTTTCTTAATTAACAATCCGGCAGCACATGTGAATCGCGATGTCAGCAAAACTGAACGGAAGATGGAGAAAATGCATATCCGTGTTGATGCGATAACCGATTCTAAAAAGAAAACTAAAAAACTCGGTATTGAAATTGGAGACTTAATCTTTTTTGATCCCCGTTTTGAAAATACGGATACCGGATTTGTGAAATCAAGGTTTATGGATGACAAAGCCTGTTCAGGTATTGTACTGGATATAATTCTTAACCATTTTAATGATATCAAAGATAAGCCAGTGGGTTTTTTCTTCTCCAACTATGAAGAGGTCGGACACGGCGGCTCGGCCGGGATACCTTCATCTGTGAAACAATTATTAGTAGCAGATATGGGTGTGGTAGGGGATAAAGTCGAGGGCCGCGAAACTGCTGTATCCATTTGTGCCAAAGACAGCAACGGGCCCTATGATTATAGTATGCGTTGTGAACTGGTGAAACTGGCACGTAAGAATAAACTGCCGTACCTTGTGGATATATTCCCATATTATGGAAGTGACGGAGGAGCTGCTCTGGCAGCTGGTATGGATTTGCAGGTAGCCTTAATCGGCCCGGGAGTTAGTAGCTCCCATGGCGTTGAATGCACGCACATAAAAGGCATTAATGCTACCAAGGATTTAATACTGGCATATATAAAGAATTAGACTATTTTGTAAATCGAACATTTCTTCTAAATACTAATATGTTTAATGTATTTCATTGAAGATACTATGTTGTCATAACCAATTGATTATATACAACAGAAACTCATATGCAAAAAAAGTTAAAAACGGTTAAAGAAAGTTTAATAAGATTTAAAATATAATTTAATTGTTATATATGGTTAAT
>CAYTPW010000040.1:0-16252 GCA_964439935.1 uncultured bacterium
AGCGGTACCTTTTTCATTGAGCTCATTGAGAGCTTCCTGTAATTTAACTTCTAATCTGGTTACTGACATTTATTCCTCCTTTTAAACTTTAATATCGTTCCAAGACTCTGGCTGGAAACACATAGTTGAGGCTCTGCCTCAATAAACTGACATAAGCGAATGTAGATACTATGGGACGCAACAGATATAAAATACTGATCACAGAAAAGTAACCCTATTTTCTTACTTGTACTGTTAATTATTGAAATATAAATCATTTCGGTTAATTGTGGCAAAGCCACCGTGGATTTGTTACCAGCCAGAAACGGGGAACAAGATGAAAGGATTCGCCGAAGGCGAATTCACCTTGCCCTTGACGGGTTCTAAAAAATTCATAAATTACACTAACCAAAATGTAAGGTGGTTAATCTTTCTCTAATAAATGAGAATAAAGCGACAAACTTATCAACAGTTAAGGTAACAGTCCCTAATTTTAATCTTTGGTGGTCATTTCTCGCCATTCATAGAGCCTGCCATCTTTAAAGATAATTCCCATATTGCCATAGGTCCATATTTCGTTAACATATTCTTCCCTAGGGTATAGAAAAGAAAAAGATACATCCCCAAGCGCAGCCATAACCATATAACGAGTCATTCCTTTTGTTATCAAACCATCAAGAATATTTTTCTTTTGTTCTTCGGTCCAATATTTTCTCTTAATAAGAGAATTAAGTCGTTGTTTATCTAGTTTTTCATCGCCCGTTCCCAGGAAAATTGATTCTCTATTTATCCACCTTTCATTATAAATTTTCTTTTTATAAGCAACTTGATACCATTCTTCATAGTATGAATGTCTCTCTGTTGTTTTCCTTAAGCCGGTACATGTAGCTGTTCTTCGTTCTTCCTTATCTAATAAATCATAATCAAATTTTTTCAGCCAATTAATATATCTGTTCCAAACCCTATTTTCTTCATCAGTCGTATTAGGTGGTAATTTTCTGAAAACCACTGGAAGGTACTGAAAACCCGACAAAACACGCGACCAATATTTAGGGTTTTCTAGTGACCATCCTTTACGCTTTTCATAAATAACTTCTGTAAAAAATAACTTGTGATTCTTACTATCGTTGAAAGTCAAAATAGAATACTTCCCAAGTTGGCCACTTTTACGATCGTTTTTAATAGAAAATACTGGTGTGCTGTCAACTTTAACGATAAAAGTACCATATGGTAAACTATCCCGTTTGCTTATGGTCTTTAACTTAAGCCACTTTTCCTCAATTGGTTGAATTTTTAGTGACTTCTGTATTTCTGTATATGCCTTATATTTTTCTCCATTCATATCAAAAATGTAACCGAGATAAGTAAGCGCACCTATATGATTTGGGCTAATATCGAGTACTTTATTTAAGTTATTGATTGATTGCTCTAATTCACTAAATTGTAAAATAACACCCAAATTGTATTTAGCAGAAAGATATCCAGGTTTAATTCGTATAGCATTCTCATAAGCCTTTATACTTTCCTTTTTATCCTCGTGATTACCTCTGCACCAATAAGCATTCCCTAATACAAAATAAGCTCTGGCATTTTTTGGGTTTCTTCTAATCTCTTCCTGAAGAGTCGTAATAGCTTGATCAAACATCTTTGAGTCTATAAGTTGTTGAGCTTTTTTAATATTATTTGACCCACAACCTGTAAAAATAAAAACAAAGATACCTACTACAAGTGAAAATTTGACTCCTCCCATGAGTCTTTTCGCCTGATTTCGGGTTAAATATAGCTGTCGAGTAGACATTTGTTTAGCTCCTTTTATTTATTGTAATTGATAAAGTGAGGAAAACATGCCCCTCACAGAACCCGCCGTGCGGTTTTCCCGCAACAGGCTCTTCATTAGTATTCCCGTTAATAGCCCCAGGTATAGAAATTATGGTGAATCTTTGGCTTCGGTAGTGGATGTCTTTGAAGATACTTATTGAAACCATCCCAATTAAAGCTATTCTTTTGACTTCTTCTGTTCAGCCACTTGTAGATTAACCTAATCGTGAGAGTATAGTACTTCATAATTCCTCTGTAGTTGCCACTTACACCATAATATTGAAAGTGTCCCCGTAATTTTGCACTTAAGATCTTCCACCATTCCATTGGCTTGGCTACATTCCGTACCGACTTTAACCACTGGTTCATCTCACGTGCTTTTTGTGAAAACTTCTTACGGGATGTCTTCCTGCCAACTTTGAATGCTCCTTTTCTGGTTTTGTCGCAAAAGTGTGTGAAACCTAAAAAGTCAAATGACTTCGGCTTCTTTCCTTTCACCTTTGCATTCTCGGTTGCATACCGTCCAAATTCTATCACCTTCGTCTTTTCCATCGAAAGCTCTAAATCGAACTTCATTAAGCGCTTCATCAATCCATCCAGTATATTGCGAGAATCTTCCTTGTATTGTACACAAATGATAAAGTCATCTGCATATCTTACAAAACCGACATACCCATCCGTTTCTCTCTTAACACTGCGTTCTATCCATAAGTCCAGAACATAGTGCAAGTATATGTTCGCCAGTACCGGCGACAAAATGCCACCTTGTGGAGTACCTTTTTCTGTGTCAAAGTATTTCCCTTGTTAGATGATTCCCGATTTCAAAAACCGAACGATCAAACGCAGAAAATTCTTATCCCCTATCCGTTCCTCCAGACATCTTCTCATCCATTTGTGGCTCACATTGTCAAAGAATCCCTTTATATCTGCGTCAATCACATGATTAACTGGGTTTTCCATTATCATCTGATTCAAACTCAATAAAGCATCATGACAGCTTCGCTTTGGTCTAAATCCATAGGAACTGTCTACAAAATCATTCTCGTATATCACTACCAATATGCGAGTGATACACATTTGGACTATCTTATCTTCCAATGCTGGTATACCCAATGGACGGCGCTTGCCGTTAGATTTAGGTATGTATACTCGCTTTACTGGTTGCGGTCTATACGAGAATTGCTTCATCCTGAACACTAATTTTTCAAGATTTTGCGTTAGGTTCTGCTCGTATTCCTCAAAACTTATCCCATCTGTGCCTGTTGCTTTATCCTTCTTTAGCAGATAAAAGCATTCCTTGAGATTAGCCACATTCAAGTTGTGTGCCAGGTTGTTAAACTTACATTTCCTTTCCTTTCTGGCTATTTCTGATATAAGGCTCAGTTTCGTTTCCACAGCTTTCCCCTTTCAGCGTCAGGTCTGTGTGTCACTTTACCTCTGCATACTAATGCTAACCCCTTCGAGTATCCCTCGCTCTTGGATTCATAGGGCGTTACCCCTATTACGCCTCTACTATGGGTTAGTCCGACTGCCTTAATGTCTTCGGTATATCCTTGTCTTTTCAACTTGTCAATACCTACCTTGTATAACCTCGCAAGGAACATTAAGGCTCTCCCAAGTTCTTGTAACTTCCATTCAATATCATACCACGGACTCAGACCCCGAGAGAGCGATGCAAACCTTGCCGTAACGGTATGCCACATGCTGACTTCCGGTAAATGAAAACCGTCGTCCTCTCTAATGTCAGAAATTTCGGGGCTCAATACCTTCACTTGCGTTGCGGTCTGATATCTCCCATCTGATGGCTTCACCTACTTCGTTACCTCCATAGGTGCATCATAGGTGATAGGCATAACCTGATCCCCTTCAATTTTAACTGCTTTTTCATTTATGAATGGATATAGTTCAATGTAGTTCCTTTCCAATTGAGCGCCCAACACAACATTCCCAGAGGTTTCTATTGCCAAACCAAAAAGGGAGTCAGAAACGATACCCTCAGATTCTACACGATCAAAATCAGGGGAATTAAATAGCATATCAAACCCGATAACTTTTGCACCTTTTGCAGTTAAGTAATCAAGGACAACTTTATATACTTCTCGGGGCCACTGCCAGAAGATGCCGTTCCTCATCATGACATCAAGACTTACTTCATCAATAGTAATGATGGTAATTTTGCTCCGGTGTTTTTGTTCAACCGACTTAATTCTAAAATAAGTATCATAAATGCGATTATCCCATCCTTTGAAGACACCAATGATCTCCAAATATGTCAATAAGACTGTGATAACAAGCGTTACTATGATAGAGTATTTGATATTTATCACATTGATCTTTTTGGATATCGTGCCCGCCATTTGGCTTTCTAATTCAATAAACTTTAACTACAATTCTCCAAGTATGTCAAAGTCGTAGTTGTGGTAGAGTCCTCATCCACCCTACTAAAACCCGGTGAATGGGGAATGACAACGTTTGATAAATATGAAGGTAATTCATTTCCTGCCACTCTTACTTGATTAAATATGTCCTCTTTGGTATAAATAGATCCCACAATATTCTTAGCCTCTAACAACCAACCATAAGGAAGAAGAATCATAAATAATAAACACTGATTGATTTTCATTTTATGGAAATAAAGGATTTTCACTTTCCCAGATAGTTATGATGACAGCACAATATTGTTTTGATCCAATTCATTTCGAATTTGCTATTTCATAAATCATCAAAAAGCAAGCTTCATCGTTACAAAATGCAAGTTTCTAAACGACTCCTTCACCCAAGCATAATCCACAATAAGCCACTCATATTGAAGTCCTATACCCAGCGTGAACTTTCTATTAAGTCTTATTATTTGATTTTTTAGGTCTTTCCTCGAGGCAGTCGGATATTTGGCAAGATCACGTATTTCCAATATCCAGTCGTCAATACCGCCCCGTATAAAAAGATTCGTACTTCTGAGATTAATAACTTGGACTTCCGTCCCTATTTTCAGTTTGATTGGGAAATCTTCCTCCTGTTCTGCATCCGAGAGTAGGGTTATCGAATTGAAATAAATGTCTGCGGGACGTTGCCAGAACACCCATTTCAGCCCTACATTCATAAAAAGACTGGTTGTTTCTCTGACCTCATCTGAATTATCACTAAAAATGTTTTTAATGTCCCGCAATCCACTGATTTTTTTATCATTCAACATTATCCCTATTTCAAAGCGCTCGTAATTAATTACTGGTTTGAATTTCAATCCCATATTAATCCCCCAGCCGTAACGTAGACTCCCATCAGTTTCAAATCGATTCAATCCACTATAAGTCTGTGTTAAAATAATATTGGTAATGCCTATTTGAAATAGACCCGGAAAATCGAAAGCGACACCAATTAATCCTGCTTCTTCTATATTGTTAAAGTCACCATAATAATTCATATCTCCATCATATTCGGGAATATCCGTAACTCCATAGTGGATATAGCCGATCCCTAAAGCCAATCGTTTAGTTCTCCACGCTAAGGCAGTTGTTATATAAGAATCATCCCAGTCAGTTTTTGTTTTATAGGTAGTTTGCATATCGAATTTGCAATACCCCACTTCCGGATTTAGTAAACCAGCAGGGTTCCAGTAGATTGATGAAGCTCCTGATGATATAGCGGTATAAGCACGACCTAGCGCAATTCCCTTGGCGTCCATGCCCAATTTTAAATATGCTGCACCACTAACCTCACCACCAGCTGAGAATGCAAAATTCCAACAAACAACAAGCGCAAAAACAATGTTATAGATTTTGAATACTATTTTCATGATTTGGATTTGATTAGCGATTGTTTATTGCAATCTTCAAAAAACTATAATCAGGTTTTTTCTTATCATAGTTTACCTCAAAGTAACCAAAATAAACCCCTGTTGATAATCGTTTACCAAAAAGGTTCGTACCATCCCAATGGATGAGGTGCGTACCTGGGGTATGAAGTGCCGCCCCATTATTGGGGTCAGACTTCCTGAGGTCCCAATAATAGACAAGATCACCCCCTGCATCAAAAATCGCCAGTTGTCCTTTTACTGCTTCAGCACTTAACACATATCTGAAAGTAGTCCTTTCCCCAACCCTAAAAGGATTAGGATAATTGAAGATGTGATCGGAGATAACCCCTTCCTTGCCACCTTTGGCAATAACATTATAACGCAAAGTATCACTGATGTGATTACCCGAAGCATCAGTTGAAGTGATTATTAGTGTAATATCTCCTTCTTGTGAACTTGTCAAAAACTCGCTAAATCGACGCGAATAATTCAATGTTGAATCAAAAGTTATTGAACTAATTGGTAGTAAATATATGGTATTCAATGCCATTGTATCAGTAATTTGAATGGTAAATGTAATCGAATCATTCGGGATTGGTATTAAAGGTGCCCAAAGTTGCAATGTATCTACTTTTAGATTGTATATCAGAACCTTTCTTCCTTCTACACTAATCGAATCGAATTGATAGTTGTAAAGCAATGGTGTAGCCAAAGCCCAATTGTTAAAAATCCAAAATTCTAAGCTGTCAGCTTCTAAGGATACACTAAGAGCTTTTCCTCCTTGTAATTCTTTAAATGGGGGACTGAAACCTGCGATTTGGGGTCTTGTCGTATCCTTGATTATCTGTCGGTAAACGGTAAAACAATCTTGTATGCTATCTACTTTCACTAAATATAATCCCTCTTCTAAAGAATCAGCAGTGAAGGTACGAAGTTCACTTAAATCAGTAGTGATAAATAAACTATCATCACCAGCGCTAAATACATTTACAGTGTAATCGGTCACAACCATTCCCGATGTATCTTGTAAAGTAAGCTGGTAAGCAACGTTAAAAATCCTTTTAAGATTCTCTACCATTGCAGAATCTGCCAAAGGGTTAAAACTTCCGAATTTAACAGGAACTGCTGCCCAAGAAGGTTTTTTTGTAGTATTTTGTAAAGTATCATCTATTGAACTAACACTATCCGTTAACCCTATATAGAAATTCATCCCGCGATCATTGGGATTATTTATATGATCAAAGAGCAGTTCATTGAACCATATCAACGTACTGTCGTCAAAAACGGCATTGACCGTCTGGATGTTATTTCCTGTTGATGTCGTGGTAGATATCAAAGTCGGTAATAGTTCTTTTCCCTTCACGACTTCATGTGTATCTTTTGTGACTTTCTTTCGTTTTATATTATTTTTATCAACGTACAACTTAACTCGTTTTTGTATTTTCGATCGTCTCCTATCAATAGGTTTAACATTCCTGAAATTCTTTATATTTCGATCGATATTGGGCTTAGCAGGGTGCGAAATTACTACCGTATTGGGTGTGGGTTCATTTGTGTTTATTGTATCTATATTTGTGAAGTTAGGCCAAAAAGTATCGCTTAGTAAATCAAAGAAATCTCCAGGGTTGTCTGCTGGGAGTAAATGGAAGACATCAATCCAGTCTGCATTTTCCTCCTTAGGATCATATAAATTACGTATTATATCAAAAGACAATGTTTTACCAGAGAAGATTGGAGGATTCAAGAACGCAGGCAAATTGAATTTGAATGATTTGTCTGATTTGATTAAAACTGTATCTGCAGAAAAGCGTACGTCCTCATTACTTATAAATCCCAAGTGAATGTGTATATCCCTACCATTTTTAAATGAATCTACAACGAACTCATCTGAAGAAAGCAGAGAATTGATGTCAAACCGAGTATTTAACAATAAACTGAGAGAATCTGAGATACCCGATTCAGTAGTAGCATAGGCTTTGGTACTATCAGGATCAATTGTAAGGTTTGACTGACCAGAGAAAGGGTTCGATTTCCATTTTATATACCTTTCCCCATCTTTAAAGTCCAGTACAGCAGAGATAGCAATCTGTACCCCTTGGAGAAAAATAGGCACAGAACCCTGTTCAATAGTTATCTTACCAAGTTTAAAGGTGTCATCAGGATCTACACTAAGATGCTTTTCATCAAATATTATTATGGGATTCGTTAAGCGGATTTGACGAACAGTCTCGCCAAATCTTACTCCATTCAACTGGAATTCCAGAGAAAATGGGTTAATGGTATTAATATCTGTTGTATTAAGGAGCACCTTAATTGAATCAAACTGTATTGTTTTGAAGGATGTATCAATAGTTATCTCGAAAAATTTTTCCTCAGGTGTTATTTTATTTTCTAACAAATAGTCTTCACCCCACATGACTTGTTGGCTTATATCAAACGTAATCTCATCTATATCTTCAGGTATGGAAACTGTGACGGTATGGCCCGAATCGATGAATGAATAACCGTAGCTATTGAGTAAAATTGGATCCTGGTTAAGAACCAAAATGGGGAGAGCGACAGTATCGTCGATACTTCGGATGAGAATCAGGTGTTTGTTCATATCACCTTTAGGAGCGCCGAGAACAATCATATTTTCCGAGAATATGGAGGTAATAAGATCTGATGATTCACAGGAGGTTGTATCCAAATGCACCCGAATTCTCCCCATTCCAGAGGCAGCATTTTCCAGAATTGTCAAACTTGCAGAGTCAATCTTTACAGTATCACCTTGACTAAAGCTTTCACTCAAGTATATTATTAAGACTTTTCGTGCTTCGTTATTAGAACCCCTCTTCGTACGCACACTGTCAATTTCATCATCTTCATAGTCATAGGTGACTGAATCCCACTCGCAACTCAGATCGTTGGGAATAGTCAGAATAATGTTATTAACACAAGTGTCAACATTTGTAATCTTAAGATTTGCTAGACTAAATGATGAATCTGATTTCAGTACGATTAAGTCTTGTTCTGAGGGATCAAACTGGCATCGAGGTGGAGGTTTGAGCGAGATTGTCGTTGTATCAAAATTGTTGGAGCCACCGTTGTTGGAGACCGCAAGTTCAACATTTTGAACTTGAGGGAGACTATCATCATCGAATAGAAGATTGTCAAAAAGGTAAAAGAATGTGCTTTCATTTTTATCGAACGTACTTTCGATAGTATAGCATTTTTGTAACGGTGTTACTGAAACAGGGTAATGATTAATATTATCCCAGCCTGATCCATAACCTGATGTGTAACTGTTAATGCTTGTATCCCAACTCACCTGTGATGTTTCTGTAAGGATTGTGAAACAGAGAATAGATAAAGAATCTTCAGACGTGCAAACCAATGTCTTGAAATGGGAATCTTCTTTGATTCGAAAAGCTGGTCTTTCAAAGCCCAAGTCGGTGTAGATATTGACTTCTTGCTGAACCTCCGGATATCCAATGCCTATATTTGTGAGTATATCTATTTTATGATTTGTCTCAGCAGGAGGGCGGAGGGAAACCGTAAGTGGAACAATTGAACTATCACTGTCTCTGAACTCAGTTATTCTAAGTGCTCCTATAGTGAGCAATGTATCGTTTCTGCTCAGAGAGTCAGCTACAGGAATTGACAAGATGGTGTTATCACTATTCATTCGTTGACTATCCAATTTATCTGTTTCGATTCCATTTAGACGTATTTGAACTGCTGAATCATCTAACTTCAAGAATGTTTGCGCACCTATATCCAGTGTATCCAGGAAAACGTACACTGTATCACCCTGGATTAATGGTTGGACTCGCTCAGAAGAATTGGTGGTGCTATCATACCCGAGCCTAATTGATATTGCTGTTAGAGAGTAAGGCGGATCATTGTGGGTGAAAATAAGAGTATCTCTATTCGACTCAATCTTGGCCCAATAGGTGCCAACTTTTATCGCATCTCCACTTACCCTGAACGAAGCACTGTCATCTATGGCCAAATGAGAATCTGGATGTCGAAGAGTAAGAGGTGCCCAATCCATAACGCCAGTTAAACTATTTAAAAGAAACGAGAATGTGACGGTGGAATCATTACCCCAATCATTTATTGTTACCGTACTACTATCGGATGAAAAACTTCCTGGGAATGAATCCGGTAGTTCAACGAAGGGGTAGGATTCCCGAAAAGCAACTGCATAGTCTGTCGTGATATTGACTATTAAGGATTCATTGAAGTCTTCCTTCAGAAAGACACGGGGCGGCAGAACATTAATAGTTGGATCAACAGACCTTAATACAAAAGAGCAATGAATCCAATAAGCAGGCTTAATGTCATCAGGATTTCCCGTAATCGCAAAAAATAGAGAATCGTTCTCAAATACCTTTTTTATGGTTAATGTGTCTATCCTTATAGTATCAATAGTATTTGTTGAATCAACATCTATGAAAAATGTAGTGTCGCTATTGTTAAAGACAAGGTGACTTGATGTGTCGGTTCGGAAATAAATATTCCTTTCATAAAAAAATCCATTTTGTGAAGATGAGATAATTCTCTTCAGCTTCCATTTAGCAGTTTGGTCTTCGTTCTGTCCAAGCCAAAAAACTTGAAATGTATCTTCACCAGGGAATCCTAATTGGGGGGGTTCAACAATCTTAATTGTTGAATTCTTTGTGGTCCGAACACTATCATTTTGGACAATATGCAAGGATATGCTATCCACTAGGCTAGTATCAAAATGAGAAATCTTGATTGAATCCACTTGCAGACTATCAGATACATATTCTCCCAATATGATAACAAGAGTAGAATTATTTTGAGAGGTTATGGACACGATACTTGGATCATTACCCCATGAGTGCCATTTTATCGAACCAGGTAGAATAATTCGAAGTTCACGATTAGCAAGAACTGGATAGTTCTGATCATCTTTTATTTTAAGCGAAAGGAGGGGTCGAGGATGTGGATCATCTACAAGATAAACAGGCCGATAAAAATTGGATAGATTATAACCCTCATCTGTATCCGGACAAACCAATTCAAATGAAGGAACGCCTGTATTAATGTGGGATGGGAAATTCAGTGGGACCCTCTTGGATTGATCACTAATCACCTCATTTGCAACGAAATACCAGTTCAAAGTATCGCCATTATTGTCTATCCTATTAAGTTTTAATCCTATCACAGAAAAAGGGGTTGTACTAACAGATTCAGCGGTAATTTTAAGAATCAATTCATTATTATTAGTTAAACTATCTGTAATGCCCGCTGGTAGCCCCCCTAATGAGCTTGCATCTATCTGTCCATCTGAATCGGTTAGTATAAGATAATAGTCATTGATTAAAGCGATTGGGTTAGGAGACTGCTGAATGGTAAAAGGCTCAATGAAAACATTAGTATCACCTTCAATACGGTTTAGTGATATTGAGTCTATCGTAAGTGTAGCGGTTCGAATAGTTTCTGTTGTTAGCCACGAGCTACCACCATTTACTTCAAAGGTAATATTAGTTGGTAGTAGTGAATCTTGTCGAGGAGCGATTAATAACTCGTTTAAATTGATCTCGGTTCCTGAATAGTTATTATCAAAAGTTGTTTTTAGTTTTGTACCTCCATCTTCACCTGTGACATTCCAATCAGCTGATGATAATGAGTCAATATTCTTAACTGTATCACCTATATTGATTGAAAGATTTCTGTTTGAATAAAATGGCTGGTACCCATTTTTATTTTCGATAATAATTGATAAAGAACCCCCATATTGTGGTTCGGTTGATGGGCTATTTGATATTAACACAATATTTTGTGAAAGCCTAATCTCAGGCTCATAAAACATAATTGGAGTGATGATAGATCCTTGAGGTTGACCAGTGTAAGATGAACCTCGAGTGAAGAGAAATTCGATGTCATAAGAACCTGTATCCGATGGGATGTTAATCATTAAGCTATCTAGGGTGAAAATCGTATCTTCGCTTTCTATGATTTCCCATTTCAAAGTCTTGCCATTATCCGATAGTTCCGCCTGCCCCATGTTAGAAGTTGGTTCGTTTTCAAATGTCAAGTATGAAGGGGTAGAGGGTAAATGAAGGTAGAAATAGTACCCCTCCTTGAAGGGGGAAGGGGAAAATTCAATATTCGTGAATTCAACATTTCTTGGACCATCTCCTTTAAACCAACTGTTCTTATCAAAACTTCCAGGTAAGGTAATCTCGGATACTGTTATCTGTGTGGTAGACGGTGAGTTATTTTCGTCTAATTTAAAGATTATTGCGCCCTGTCCAGTAGTTGCAGTACTATCACTTTGCAGCTTTGGCATTGAGATGGTATATGTAGTATCCACATTAGCAACATTCGTAAATAATCTATCAAAAACAGAATCTCCCGTTGTTTTCCAAGTCAGGTTGTTAGGCAACGTTACAGTTAAGGTACGACTATTCAGCGCCTCTGGATATTGGGTTTGAATCGTAATATCTGGAAACTCTCGGAAGAATGGGTCCCTAACGATTGCAACTGGCTCAAATTCTAATGTATATTGTGGGGAATAGAAAATATATATCGAATCGGAGCTTGTCTGATTCTGATTGTTATAGGTGCTATCTCGTAGTAATGCATACTCTATCTGAAAAGTATCTGTAGTGATCGGGATATTAATCACTAAACTTTCCAATTGAAAAATGGTATAAGGTAGAGAAGATTCCACAGACCAACGTAGCGTTTTACCATTATCAATATATTCAGCATTACCTAATGTTGGTGAAGTCACAGTTTCAGTAAAGACTAAGCTGTCTATTTCATCTGGCAAGTGAAGAAAAAAATAATAGTCCTTTTTAAAAGGAGGAAAGGAAAACGAAATAGTATCCAGTTGTACGTTCCGTGGGCCATCTCCTCGGAACCAGCGATTCTTAAGTATCTGATCTGAAACTATCGATGTGATCGTAATCGAATCTTCAGAAGTATATGTGTTATCGTTACTGTCAAATGTAAAAGATAACGGCTCAATACCACTATTTGAATTTTCTGAGACAAAGCTATCGAATATTGCCTGAACTAATTTGTATTGTGTGGTATCTATATTATCGAGATTAATGGTTGTAGTATCCGATGAGTTTTCGTCCCATGTAAGTCCATTTGGTAGACTAACAGTCAAGCTACGTCCATTCAAAACCTGGGGACAAGTAGTATGAATCGTAATCTTTGGAAATTCCCGGGGGGTCAGATCTCCAATAATGGTAACTGGATCATAAGATAGTGTAAAGGAAGGTCTATCTACAAACAGAGTGTCAGGAGATTCGTATTGAGGGGAGTATGTTTCTGAATTGTCAAGCAGGGCAGCTTCTATTACCCCTTCAATCGAAGTGGATGATGAAGCAATTATTTTAAGTTCTGACAAAATAAGGGATGAAACGGGAGAAAAAGTTGAATCAAAACTTAATTTTAATCTTCTATCTAACTCTTGTAGGAAAGGTGTTATATCTGGAGGCTCAAATTCTGTTGTGTTCCATTTAAAACTATTAGGCAATTGCAAGTATAAATTGTGATGTGGATAAAATCCAGCAGAGGTCAATTTAATGGTAATCTCATCTACATCTCGATTGTCTCCGTCAATATAATATTGGTTGGGAATTTCAATAGTGTCGAATTTCACCACCTTTAACCCATTCGTTGTCGTGTCCACTAAAACTGAGTCTTGGTATAATGAGACCGTTATGGGCTTGAACTCATTGGTAAGTGCACCAGGATTTACCTTGCAAGAAGTAAAATTATAAATGATAGTATCAATATTCGCAGGTGCCTCAAACATTAGGCTACGACTATCCAAGTAAGTGATTGTAAAATCATTCTCGTTCATGATGCTCGCTGAATCCCACTGAAATTCATTTGGAAGATGTAGATAGAAAGTATCAGCAGCAGATAAAGCAGCTGAGTCTGCATACGTGATACTGAAGCTTATTCCTCTCGCCTGGTTATCACTCAACACATACACACGATTATGATCCAATTTAACATCTACTGTTTCTGACAAAGAGGATCCATCAACTTTAGTGATAGTGACAAAAAACAGTAAAATAAAGGAACCTAACAGATTCCGACTCAAGTTCATATTAAGTTTCAGAAAAATCATACCAGCTATCCTTTAGGACACATATATGTTTTTCCACCAGTGACATAAACGATTAAGCAGAACTGAGCTAAACGAATCAATGATACCCCCTTTTTAAGGGTATAATTATGGCAACTATTTTATCTCTATTTTACACACGAAAAGCTTATCGAAAGACAAATCGTCAGTTTCAAATGTTCCCTTCGCAATAAATGCCAATTGTTTGCCTGAATGAGAAAGAGCAAGGTCTTTATAATTAATATACGGTGAAGAGACAGTTTCATAATCAAAAGTGACAATATTAATCACTTTCAGTGGGAATTTTTTTTCAGCGTTATTATCAACATGTAGTATCAAGTCGTCAGTAAGCCAGATAAATGGATTCTGGTGGAACACGTCGGGCATTACATATGCATTTGGATAAACTTCTTGCTCAATTCCCGTTTTAAAGTCATATACTACTAGAGTATATATAATTGTTTTTTTTGCTTCCTCAGATATATCGGAGATAAACAGTTTATCGGTTCTCAAAAAGGCGATCCTTGTTCCTGATGGATTGAATCTAGGATTACGTTCGCCAAGGTCGTTTGTTTGAGTAAGATTAATGATTTTACTATCTATTTTCGATCTACTTTGCTTCAGAGAAAAAATATCATCTTGGTTTCCAATCTTTCCTTGAAACACATAATGTTTCATCTCTTTTGTTATAAAGGACTGAATATCGTATTCATCAATATCTGGATTTCTTATAACTGATCGAACCCGGAATTTTCCGCTCTTTGAAACTATATACGAATAAATGTCTAAGTTTCCCTCTTTTCCAAGACTGAATAGTATATAAAACCGTTCTCGAAGAGGGTTGGAAAGAGAATAGCTCAGAACGTGATTATCTACTAATCCCGGAATTAGGGGGGAGATGTTTTGCGTACTGGTTATTTCCATTGTAGCTCCGGCTTGCTTGAAAGAGATTTTAAACAATTGATCGATCTTTCTATCTCGACTTATGCTATAGAATGTGGTCTCTTTTAGGGGGGACCAAAAAATTGTGTGAGTATCCTTTGGTACCATCTTTTTTGAAAAAGGACGTTGTTTCTTATCTTTTCCACCTATTATACCAGTATTATACTTTAATATTGATCCAGTGTTAAGATCATAAATCATAATATATCGAATATCCCTATTGGGGTCATGAAATGTAGTGCCGATATATCTATCCTCTTTAGACCATGCGGGTAAATATGTATTTCCAAGATATTCAGGATTCTTCATGGGAAAAGATAACTGGTGAAAATCTGTAAGGGATACTATTGAGTTTTGGGGATGTATGGTAGACCATAGTCCTAGACACATTATGTAAATCAGTTCTCTTATCTTCATAAGGAATTCCTTTTTCTAATTATAACCTGTCTTATTATTGTATGAATTTGAATCGCTACTCATCTAATCAAAATTAAGGCTGATAATATTCCAACAAATATGATTACCCTTGTGGTGATATAGAAGGATGACTCCAATATCTTATCTCGTTTATTAGGCATCAATGATATTTCTATATATTTGTTTCCTTCTATTGGAATATATAGGTTTTTAAGGCCAAGTTCCGATTCTGGTGTAGTAAACGCATATCTAATAGAAAGTTCTAATTCCTTTGATCGTGGGGGGAGTGAAAACGGTTCGTAGTATTCAATCTTTATTTGATTACTGGGCACTGACTCTACTAATTCCCACTCATCGTTCCAGTCAATTTCAACGACTTCATTTGATTGATGGTTAATGTTGAAGTGATAACGCCTTTCATTATTAAGAATAATAGCATAGGGATTATCATCCCCTCCTCTTACCTCTATTAAGGGGAAGTAGGGAATTTCAAAATAGAATTTTCCGTCTGTTGAGTCGTATGCGCTAAACTGAAATCGCATTTTACCGGAGGTTAGCCTGTCCTCCAAGAATCTGAGACGGGTTTTTTGTAAATGGGAAGCACCGGAAGCACTAGACATAACTTTGTCTTCCCAAGTAAAAACAATATTTATATTCTTAAGTAAACAAAATTTGGGAATATGTTTGTTTTTTATTTTGAATCGTAACGGAGCAAAACCTTCCTGAATGTCGTGCATTGCAAAGGTGTTTATTTGAGATAACATCTTGTTCATCTTTTCGCTATAGCTACTAATAATATGTAGGCCTGAATTTCTGATCTGGTCACATCTTTCTTGAACAATTTGATATTCCCTGATTGCCTTTTCAATATCACCTTTACTGCGAAGATAGAGATGACCTTTGATGAGATGAGCTTTTAGTAAATTTGGGTAATCATTCAATATTGCATCGATTTTGCGAAAAGCTTCCGTTGGATCAACCAAAGAAATGTTTCCGTGAATGTTGTTTAATTGATTATTGATTTTTATATCATTCGTAAAATATTCTCTCAAATCTAAATCTGCTGCTGGTATATATGCACATTGTATAATAAATATTAATATTATTAACTTAGTTAAACTAAATCTATGATTAGTATTCAGGAGGCACCACTTGCTCCATCCACCAGATGGTAGAGGCAGGAATGCAAACCTCTC
>CAYTPW010000041.1:0-14794 GCA_964439935.1 uncultured bacterium
TATCAACTCCCACATTCACTACGATTGGATGAAGCCTCGCTTATATTTCTTTCAGGGCATCATATACTTAATAATATTTTTCTGAGCAACAAACTGGCAAATTTGTTAATATTATTAAGTATAGGATGCCCTGAAAGAAATATAAGCGAGGCTTCATCCAATCGTAGTGAATGTGGGCTTTGATATTTGACCAGGGCATCCAAATTTTTTAATCTGGCTGGGAAATTGAACCAATCACAAATGCGTCCATGTTGTGTTATACTGGCTTGTTCAATCCGTACAGCATAATCCATATTATCAATTTGTGCGCGTAGGGAGATATTACCGGTCAGTGTTTTTACCAGATTGATTTCCAGCGGCACGGTTGGGTTACCAGCTACAAAATCCATTGTTTCCAGGTTTGATTGGCTGTAACCCAGGCCATGAATTACACAGATCAACAAAAGGTTGGTTATTGTATTTTTCATTGATCTTTTTTACCAATTATTTCAATCATGGAGATATCGATAGACAATAAGCATGCCATGATTAATTTTGTGAGGAGGAATAAAGTATATCACGGTAAGTCTTTAGTATTACTGTGTATGCAACTGGCAAGAATTTCCACCTGTTTTCACTTACTAATAAGTAGGTGTTTCCATATAGGTAAGTATGTACTAAGTATATTTTTATTGGAGAGTATTTTTAATTGACGTAAACTAGTTCATCAAAATTGCAGTATTTTCCTGGATTTGATCAACAATTAGGATAGATAAAGATGGTTAAAAAGTTGAAGAAACGAATAATCATTGCCGATGATGAAGCGGTAATCATATCGGCTATACGTTCTCAGATAACCACTCTGGGATACGAGGTTGTTGGCATTGCTGCCAATGGCCGGGATGCGCTAAGACTTGCAAAAGAATCAAAACCTGACCTGGCAATTCTGGATATTGTCATGCCCGGTGAATTGGATGGGATCGAAGCAGGGCGCATTATCAAAGAAGAACTGCATATTCCTGTTATCTTTGTTACTGCTTATTCCGATGAAGATTATCTGCAACAAGTAAAGGCCGTTGAACCCCTGGCATATATTATAAAACCCTATCAACTGCAAGAGTTGAAAATTGTTCTGAGGATCGCATTCTATAAAATTGAAGCTGAAAAACGACAGCGTAACTTGAATGAAAAACTGCAGTCTTTAATTGATAATACCAGCGATATGATAATACTGTTGTCGGACAGCGGTGAGATAAATCATATCTCGCATTCCTGCAAAACCTTTCTGGGGTGTTCTCCTGCGGAATTGATTGGTAATAGACTGATGGACTTTATCGGTACCGGTCATAAGAATAAGGTCAAGCGATTTCTAAAAGATCTAAAACAATACTCCGGAGATCATCCCACAATTGAATTTCAGTTGGCATCCGAGGATGGCGGACAAATCTGGGTAGAAGCCCGGGCTGTGCACATTATTAATAGTGAGCGATCCGGCGGTTATGAGCTGGTGTTGACCTGTTCAAATATCGATGAGCGTAAACTGGCTGAATCGATCGGTTTGAAGACCCAGCAGATCCTGAAGGAACAGAACAGGGCACTGAGCAAGCGGGAAGCGGCGTTGTCTAATAAACTGGAACAGACTGCCAAATCTGACAGCGCGGTCGCCGGGCAGTTGGTTGACCGGATCAACTCCCATGTATTCCCGATTATCGAACAACTGAAAGAAGCGCCTTCTGGCATTTCAGGTCCTCTTTTAACACAGCTTGAAAAAGTCCTATATAATCTGGCCCAGCCACTGGCGGCAGACAGACTATCAGCTTTGGTTAAGCTAACCGCACAGGAGTTGCGCGTCTGTTCGTTAATAATCGCCGGACATGATTCACGTCACATCTCTGAATCAATTGGTATAACAATGAGGACTGCTCAGAATCACCGCATGAATATCCGCAAGAAACTTGGTATCGTTAACCGAAATGTCAATCTGAAAACCTATCTCAAGGGATTAGTCTAACAGATAAAAATGGAATTATCTAAACATCTGATCAGGAAAAGTCAGCGTTCAATTTCCTTTATGCTGGTTGAGCCAGATCTTGACTGCCACAACCCTTCAAGACATTAAACATGCAATAAGAGCTAATAATGAAATCAGACCAACTCAAGACCAAAGCCGAATTAATCCGAGAATTGCATACACTTCGCAAAAGTGAGCAAAATTACCGTCAATTATTCAAACGCGCCCCTCATAGCTATCAATCAATTGATATTGACGGAAATATCATTTCAGTTAACCAATCCTGGTTGCAATTACTGGGCTATGAAGAATCTGAAGTAACCGGTCGCTGGTTCGGAGATTTCCTGGCACCGGAATTTGTGGAACATTTCCGCAAATATTTTCCGCGGTTCAAAGCTGCGGGAAAAATCAGTGATGTACAATTCAAAATGGTCACCAAAGAAGGTTTGATTCTCGACGTGGAATTCGAAGGTCGAATAGGATATGATAATGCTGGTGAGTTTCAACAGATGCATTGCGTTTTAGTTGACATCACCGAGCGCAAGAAGACAGAGAAGGAGTTGATAGAGAATGAAGAGCGTTATCGTACTCTCGCTGAAGCAGCACAAGATACAATCTTTATTGTCAACCGTGATGATAAAATCGAATTTGTAAACACGTTTGCTGCAAAACAATTTGGGAAAAATCCTGATGATATTATTGGGAAAAACCGCAATATTTTATTCCCACCGAATATCGCAGAAACGCAATCCAAAGCACTTCAAACAGTATTTTCAACATGTGAGAGCTTGATAGCCGAAAATGAAGTTCAATTCGGAGAGAGAAAAGTTTGGGTGAATACACAATTGGTACCCATTATTGATGCTGAGGGCAAAACAAAATCTGTATTAGGTATTTCTCGGGAAATCACCGAGCGCAAGCAATCCGAGGAAAAACTTAAAGAGAAAGAAGAGCAACTACGTACGATCATGGAAGCATCAAAAGACTATATTTGGTTACTCGACACGGAATTCAAGATTCTATATGGTAATCGAACGGGACCAACACAGAGCATTAAAGATCTGATAGGGATTTCGATTCTTTCATTAATACCCAAAAAGAAACAAGCAGAGTCAAAGGATCATCTTGAAAAAGCTCTTAAGAGTAAAGACATTTATCAATATGAAATTGATCTTCAAGCAGCTGATGGTTCATCCATGGTTTTTGAAAATGTGGCAATCCCGATAAAATCGGATGGTCAAGTAGTGGGTCTCACTATTAATTCGAGAGACATCACTGAGCGTAAGCAGGTGGAGAAAGCTTTGATAGAGAATGAAGAGCGTTATCGCTTACTGTTCGACAATGCGCCCGATGCCTACTTCATAAGTGATCTAAAAGGGAAAACAGTTGATATCAATACCGCAGCTGAGACCTTACTGAGAATAAATAAGCAGGAAATAGTCGGGAAAAACTTTTTAAAACTCGGCATTATACCAAAAGACCAGCTACCAATAGCTACCAAGCTTATTACCAGCATTATTAAGGGAAAACCTTTCGATGGTGGTAAACATTCTTTAATTCTTAAAGATGGCTCCAACGTGGAAATTGACCTGAGATTACATCGTATAAAAGTCAGAGATAAGACTCGTATTCTTGGCATTGCTCGTGACATAACAGAACAAAAGAAAGCAGAAGAAGCTACTAAAGAGAGCGAAGAACAATTTCAAAACTTGTTCAATAGTATGCGCGAAGGTTTCGCTTTATGTGAAGTTATCTGTAATAAAAAAGGAGTTCCAATAGACTATCGATTTCTCAAGATCAATCCTGGTTTTGAGAAACAAAGCGGCATGAATGCTACGACCTCCATTGGAAAAACAATAAAAGAGATATATCCAGATATTGAATCAAAGTGGATTGAAAGATATGGGCGTGTAGCAATTACTCAAGAAGCTATTCATTTTGAGGATTATAACCATAATACTGGTAAATATTATGATGCAAAAGCGTTCTCTTCCTCAAAAGGAAAATTTGCTATGATATTCAAAGATATAACCCAACAAAAGAAAGCTGATGAAGCGTTACGGTTGAGCGAGGAAAAATATCGTAATCTAGTTGAGACTTCTCAAGATTTGATTTTCAGTTGTGATACGGAAGGTCGCTTCACATACTTAAATCCTGCTTGGGAAACCGTGGTTGGCTATCGGGAGGATGAGATGTTAGGTCGTCCTTTCTCCGACTTCAAAACCGATGACCAAGTAGAAAAAGATTTAAAGATGTTTAAGACAATTTTAAAAGGTCAGGACAGCTTTGGATATGAGACTGTTTACATCTCAAAGTCAGGTGAATCTGTTTACCTTGTTTTCAACGCACGGTTTATAAAGGATGTTGATGGTAATGTTATTGGCACGCAAGGCACAGCTCATGACATTACTGAGCGCAAGCTGGCGGAGGAAGAAATACAGAAGTTCAAATCAATAGCTGATAATGCTCATTTTGGTATGGCAATCTCAGATATGGATGGGACAATTAATTATGTTAATCAATATTTTGCTGATATGCATGGGTATAATCAAGCTGAAATGACAGGCAAACCTTTTGCGATCTGCCATAACGAGGAGCAGCTTAAAGAAGTCTTAAAGGTAAACAAAGAATTCCTTGCTACTGGGAATTTCAAACTTCAGGAACTTTGGCACCAACATAAAGATGGATCAGTCTTCCCAACACTGATGAGTGGAATCCTTTTTCATGATCGAGATGAGAGGCCTATTGGCATGGCGGCGACAGCTGTTGACATCACCGAGCGCAAGCAAGTACAGGAGGCGCTGAAAAAGAGTGAGCAATTTCTTCGAGAGTCGCAGGAAGTTGCTAAAATCGGTTCTTACATTCTGGATATTTCCAGCGGCACCTGGCAGAGTACGGCGGTCCTTGATGAACTGTTCGGTATTGATCTTAAATATAATAAAGATATATCTGGTTGGTTGCAGATTGTCCATCCGGAAGATCAGGCTGAAATGCAGGATTATTTCGCGACTAATGTTTTGACAAATCATGATTCCTTTAATAAGGATTACCGCATAAAAAAGATAAATAATCAACAGGAACGCTGGGTGTACGGTAAAGGAGAACTGGAGTTTGGCGAGGATGGAAATCCAATAAGAATGATCGGAACAATTCAGGACATCACTGAGCGCAAACAGGTGGAAGAAGTCTTACGGGAAAGTGAAGAGAAGTTTTCAAAAGCTTTCCATTCAGCTCCAACCATAATAGCAATTACCAGGATGGAGGACGGGCGAATTGTAGATGCGAATGATGCTTTTGTACAGATTGTTGGATACAATTATGATGAACTTATAGGTAAGACTACCTCAGAGCTACAAATATGGGCCAATCCAAAGGACCGGGATCATGTGGTAAAAACGCTAAAGAGGGAAGGAAAAATCAATAATGTGGAAGTTCAACTAAAAACAAAATCCGGTGAAATACGAACCGTTTTATGGTCGGGAGACATAGTAAAGTTGGGTGGAGAGGTACATTTAATCACGATAGCTGCGGACATCACCGAGCGCAAGCTGGCGGAGGAGGAACTGAAAAAATCATTAGCTGAGAAACAAACCCTGCTGAATGAAGTCCACCACCGGGTGAAGAACAATCTGCAAATCATTATTAGCCTGTATGATATGACTAAAGACCGGTTGGAAGATCCGCTGGCAATTGAATTGATTGAGGAAAACAACCAGAAAATTCACTCCATTTCCCACGTACATAACATGTTGTACCGGTCAGACCGCTTTGACGAGATCAACTTCAAGAGCTATCTCACTGAGATGTACCAGCAAATTTCCGGTGTATATGGATGGGGAAAAAACATTAAACATATAATCAACGGCATTGATATAACCATTGACTTGAACCGGGCGGTGCCACTGGGGATGGTCATAAGCGAGTTATTGATTAATGCCTATAAACATGGCTTCAGCAAACGGGACCGCGGCACCATCCAGATTAATTTGAATATGGATACTACCGCGGGGAAATACCTGATTGCGATCAGTAATGATGGCGATCCGATTGATCCAGACCGTGATCCGTTTACCAGTGGTTCATCCACTGGCCTGCAGTTGTGTCGCACTATCATTGAGCTACAGTTGGGTGGGACTCTGCGCCTGGCATCAGCAGAAACAACCGAATTTCAGGTTGAAATTCCAATCCAGAGGGAAAAATGAGTAAAGCACGTATTTTGATCGTAGATGATGAAGCGATCATCCTGGAAAAAATAAAATACCTATTAGTCCATGAGGATTTTAAAGTGGTCGGTATGGCACCCTCGGGCGAAGATGCAATCAGACTGGCAGCAGAAGAGTCACCAGATCTGATCCTGATGGATATTATGATGTCCAGCCGGTTAGATGGAATCGACACCGTCAAGCAAATCCAAAAAAAGCAGGATATCCCGGTGATTTTCCTGACAGCTTCTTCCAGTAAGGAACATATCAAGCGTTCAGAATCTGTGTCGCCCTACGGTTACTTGGTCAAGCCATTTCATGACCGTGAACTGATCGCCGCAATTCAGATAGCTTTGAACAAGGCTGAGATGGAGCGTAAGCTGCAGGAAAGTGAAGAACGGTTTAAAGATTTCTTTAGGAACGCAGCGGTTGGATTCCACATATTTGGATCTGATAGAATTATTACCGACATGAACAACACTGAATTAGCCCTGTTCGGCTATGATAGGGACGATATTATTGGCAAAAAGAAATGGAGCGATCTGATAATACCAGAACAGAAACTACTTTTTGAAGAGCACTGGAAAGAGTTGCTCACCGTTCATGAAGTGAGAAATCTGGAGTACACTGTTTTGCACAAAGATGGACATCCAATTGATGTACTCCTCAATGCATCGGCCCGGTTCGACAAGGCAGGAAATCTCATTAATACTCGCGGAAGCGTCATTGATATCACCGAGAAGAAAAAAGCAGAGGCAGAACTAATAGAAAGTGAAAAAAGATTTGGTGTTTTATCAGAAGCAGCATTTGAAGGAATTGGTATTACAGACAAAGGAAAAGTTGTCGATGTCAGTAACCAGTTAGCTGAAATGCTAGGGTATAATCGATCTGAATTGATTGGTATTGATGCAGTGCAATTTGTTGCCCCAGAGTCACGTGAATTAGTTCGTAAAAATATACTTACACGAGTAGAAGGTCCTTATGAACATAAAGCACTGAAAAAAGATGGAACCATCATCGATGTTGAAGCGAATGGAAGGACGATACCCTATGCTGGTAAAATTATGCGTGTGACTGCGATTCGTGATATTTCTGATCGCAAAAAAGCAGAAGAAACATTGAAAAGCTCAGAAGAAAGATTAAAACTACTATTTGAATCAGCACCGGATGCCTATTACATAAATGATCTCAATGGTACATTTATTGATGGTAACAAGGCAGCTGAGGAACTATTGGATTATAAGAAAGAAGAGCTTATTGGCAAGAATTTCTTAAAGCTTAACTTGTTACCTATGAAAGAGTTACAAAAAGCAACTGAATTACTGTCTAAAAATGCTTTGGGCCACAGTACTGGACCAGATGAGTTTCATCTAATTCGGAAAGATGGAAGCCAGGTTGTTGTAGAAATACGCACTCATCCAGTAAAAATCGGAGGAGAAGCAGTGATTTTGGGTATTGCGCGAGATATAACCGATCGCAAGCAGGCCGAGGAGGTAATCAAGAAGCAATCCGCCCAACGTCAAAGATTATTGGAGATGGGGCGTCAGTTAACCTCGTCTCTGAATATTGATAAGGTCTTGGAATGTGTATCGGAAGAAATCCGCGTACTTTTGGAATGTAATGGTGTAACAATCTATATGCTTGAAGAAGATCAAGGTAAAATGCTTAAACCGGTTCTAGCCTACGATCCTCCTTATGAAAAACAGATTATGTCAGCCAATATTGATGTTGATAACAGCTTTACAGGGCAAGCCATTAAGACCAAGAAGGGATTGATTTTTAACTTTGCCGATAGCCAACCTGGTGGCTGTCATATCCCCGGTACCCCTGTTGATGAGGATCATCTCATCGTAGTGCCGTTTATAATTGATAAAAAAGCAATTGGAGCAATCACTATTTATCGCAGACTCAAACAATTTACAGATAAAGATTTAGCCTTGGTCGAGACTTTCACAACGTATGCCAGTACGGCAATTAATAACGCTCAAGTATATCAGGAGTTGATGGATCAGATTGCCGTCCGCAGGGGAGTTGAAGAACAACTCCGCCATGCTCAGAAAATGGAAGCAATTGGTCAACTGGCCGGTGGCGTCGCTCATGATTTCAACAATAAACTGGGGGGAATTATTGGTTTTGCCGAATTGGCCCTGGGTAGTCTGGATAATCAAGCCGCCTTGGCCGACTACTTAGCTAAAATCATTGAACGTAGTGATAAATCAGCTCGTTTAGTCAGACAATTACTAGCCTTTAGCAGGCAGCAGATCCTGGACTTGAATAAAGTAGATATAAACCGGATAATATTGGAAGCCAGCCGTTTTTTGACTCAGGTAATCGGAGAACATATTGATCTACAGTTGGAATTAACCAGAGAAGAACAGATCATTAATGCTGACCCTAATGCTATCGACCAGATTATTACTAACCTGTGTATTAATGCCAGGGATGCGATGCCTAATGGCGGTAATCTGATCCTCAAGACAGAAAAGGTAGTGTTGGACGATGATTTCTGTTCCCGGTCCCAATGGATAATCCCCGGTGATTATATAGTATTTACGATAACTGATTCGGGTCACGGAATGCCCGCAGATATGATCCAACATATATTTGAGCCATTCTATACGACCAAGGGAGTAGGCGATGGTACTGGTCTGGGATTGTCGATGGTATTTGGTCTGGTAAAACAGCATCATGGCTATATCGATTGTAATAGTGAAATCAACAGAGGGACTACCTTTGCGATATATTTTCCGATTGCGGCCACCAATGATATTGCTGTTGATTCCGTTACAGAGGAGTCAACGGTGTACAGCGGTAATGAGCATATCTTACTTGCTGAGGATGATGAAGTTCTATTAGAGGTAATCCAGACCAGTTTGGGTAATTCAGGATATACAGTATTTCCAGCCCGGAATGGTGAAGACGCTTTTAAAATCTTCAAAACAAATAGTAGCAGAATCGATTTGGTGATCAGCGATGTTATTATGCCTGACATTGGTGGTACCGAGTTGCATCAAATGGTTCGAGCTATTAATCCGACAGTAAAATTCCTGTTTTTAACCGGCTATGCTTCTAATAAAACCTTAAGTGTTTTGCCAAGTGATGATGATACCGGCATATTAAACAAACCCTTTAAACGTTTGGTACTGGCTGAAAAGATTCGTGAATTATTGAATTAAGAGAAGGCTGAAATCAGTAAAAAAAAGTGACCTGGTGATTTCAGATATGATTATACCGAAGATGGGCGTTAAGGAGTTGTATCGGAAACTGAAGAAGATCAATCCGGAGGTGAAATTTCTATTCACCCGCGACTATACCAGCTGTGGATTCTATAAGAAGTATGATGTCGATGCGGCTGTGCATATTTGAAGTGCTTTCACTCGTTTTTATCCCATAAACCATCGTTTTTGACAAACCTGTCCCAAAATCAAAATGAACTAGACTTTTGGTAGACCCCCAGAAATCCGTACGTAATATCGGTATTCTCCATACTACCAATTACTACTCTATACCACTCGACCACTTAAGGACAAATCCCAGAATCTCCTTCGAGAAAGCGGGATTGTTGACGAACCTGCCGGGTCGTAGCCCAGAGAGCGTAGACTGGTAGGCCCACAGCCCCGAATTGCCGGGTAATCCCTCCCGATCTTATCGGGAGGGATTATAAGTCCGTCGCTTTTCAAATGACAATCGATTATCCAGGTAGTCTGGAAATATCATACAAGATTGAGCCCCATGATTTATTATCATAGGTTATATTTCACTAATTCCGTCGACGACCAACCTCCTGAAGAATGTCGGTATCCGCAAATTAGGTATCCGGTTTTTGTCTTTACTTGATTGCCATCGATTAATGCGCTGAGACAAAGAAGATTATTCTAGCTTGATTGTTGTTACGGCTACTGATCCTAAGCAGCCAAAACCTCCCGTCACAGTGGATCCATCCTCATGAAACGTATTAGGAATGAATGAAATCGAGGAGTTTCCGTAGCTGGTTAGATTCTCATCCAAGCCGGTGATCATTAGTTTCAGCGGATCGCCCACGGCAACATTCCAGTTGAACATAACGGTTTTAACAGTTTCGAGATCACCCTCTACTTTAGTTTCCAACACTTCCTCCTGAAACACTAGGAAGAGATTGTACTGATAAGTATCAGGAGTGACTAAGAGCTCGAAAACGGCAGTTTTTGACTGGTAGTCAATAGTGTAATCCTCCAATTGCGGTTTTTGGGGAACCGTCGTAGTAGCGGTAAGAATGGGGAGACTTTCAGCCTCAATTTCCAGGTTGTATGTGTGACCTACCACAGGGGCAAATGTGTTCTCATAATAGTACCCATTGTAAAGGGTATCATAACTGTGTTGGAAAAACCATTGGCCCACACTGTCTTGATCGGTTAAAGTGACAGTAGCATTCTTAATAACAGGATCTGCCTCGAAGGTGTATATCTCTTTAGTGGTCATGGTGCGTTGTACATGGATGAAGGATAAATCCGCTTCATCATCCAAGCGTAGAATTCCCATGATGTTCAAGCTCTCCACATAGTCGGTGTCGATGATGTGCTTGGGCATGGGTCCCGGTTCATGGGGTAGATCACAGCCCAATGCAACCAAGAGCAGAATTAAGAGCAGTAACTGAATAAAGAATCGCATTTAAAACCTAATACTGTAGCCAGCTGATACGGAGGGCAGTAATTCAGCATCTAATCCGTAATAGCCATAATTAGGAAGGAAAAAATAGTAGATCGGATTGCGGTGCAGGAACAGCAGATTTCGCAAAGTCATGTGGAAGGTGGCATCCAGTCCACCCAGGTATTCGGCCAGGTAGAAACCGAATCCACTTCTTAACTTCTTCTTCCAGCCAATGTCCCAAGTAAGCCGTGGCGGATAGCGAACATTATTGCGTTCAGGAGTCAGTGAGGTGGCGAAAGCGCCCAGCGTGTTATTCAAAGGATCAAATTGGTAATGAAGCAGCTGGCCCGTCTCCCAGGTGCGGGGAAAACCGGAAGTATATTGGAAGGTGGAGCTAGCTGTGATAGCTTCCGTTAGCTTGTACAGGAGTACCATTTTAAGATTATGGGGCTGGTCACCGTCAAAGATCACCGTCTTGCCCGCTAGGATTGAAGGGTAGCGCCTTAGTCCTTTAGACCAAGTATAGCTAACCCAACCCGATATACGGCGGATCTCACCGCGAACCAGGAACTCTGCACCATATGATTCACCCTCCCCGGCCTCGATCACCGTGCCATTAGATCCGGCTAACCAGTTATTGCTGTAAGTGGTGCGATAGAGACGGTTCAGCTTTTTGTAATAAGTACTGATGGAATAATTAAGCTTTTCGCTGAGTTGGCCCTCAACTCCCAAGATATGGTGAATGGAGTTAATGGGCTTTTCCTGATCTATGGCGGAATAATAATCCAGGACCTGGACAAATTCATCACCCTTGGAATCCATACTGGTGAGATACTGGTAATAATGACCGTAAGCCGCCTTCAGAGTGGTCCGGCCCAGGCGCAGGCTGACTGAAATGCGGGGTTCAGGCTGCCAAATGGTCTTTCTGATGCTGCGCGATGAGCGCAGACCTAATTTCAACAGCAATTGGCCCACTTCAATCTGATCCTGAATGAAGAACGCCTGAAATTCAGTGTCATACTTTGCAGGGTCTTGTACCTGGCCTGAGCGTCCCAGTTCATCAGCAAACGTCAGGCGGTTCAGCTCAAAGCCCAATTTAAAGGTCTGGTTCCTGAAGGCGTACCATTTCAGGTTGGCTTTGAAGGTGTTATCAGAAATGGAATTTTCGATTCTGGTGTTGAAATCGAAGGCCACATCTAGGGCGGCAGTATCCTCCACTGTATAACCGAAGTAGGTGCGGTTATCCACTTGCGAACGCGAATGATAGAGGTGTGTCTCCAATAATAGATTGGGCCTAAGTAGCGTATTGGTCTGCATCCCATAAGCCCGGTTAGTGGTATTGGTGATGAAGCCTTCGCGGAATTCCTCGAAGAGCGTGTCTGGGAAAAAGATTAGAATATTGTCGATAGAATAATCCATGTAATCGCGGGCGTAGAAACCCGAAAACCGAAGACGCGTCTGTCCGATCCGAGTCAGCAGTGTGGCGTTGACATCCAGCATGACATTGGGTGAACCCATGATGACCCGAAGCATGAGATCAGAGAGCGACCGACCGGAGAGCATGGCGGTAGTCTTCTCAGTCACCGGGAATTCAACTGCACCTGAGATACCGGATAAGGAGGGTCGAAATTCTCCGTGTACTTCCCGTTGGTGTCCTTCCCGGGTAGCAATGTTCAAAATCGAGGCGTTTCGTCCCCCGTACTCAGCATCAAAACCTCCCACCAGCATTTCAATATTTTTGATGGCATAAGGATTGAAGATTGCATGGGAAGCCAAAAAATGCTGTGGATTGTAAATCGTCATACCATCCAACTGAACCAGGTTTTCGCCGGGATCACTGCCCCGAACATAATACTGGGGGGATAAGGGATCTGCGATGGTAACACTGGGGGAATACTTTAAAAGCGCAAAAACATCCTTGTTCAATTGCGGGATCTCGGTCAAGACCACCGGGTCCACCTGAAAGCTAGAAATGTCAGCGTCCTTTTGAATAATAGTATTCAGGAACCCGGTTACCTCCACCGCCTGCGTGGCGATGGGTGCCGGTGCCAGTGTTAAATTGCCCAAGAACAGGTTCGACTGAGCTACGCTGATGCTGTGGGTGCTATCTTGATAGGCAATATGCGATAGGGTCAGTAAATAATCTCCCGGTGTCACGTTGCGCAAGACGAAGAAACCGTCCAGATCAGTCGCATCGCCACTGCCAGTGGCGTAGATAAAAACATTCACACCGATGATGCTCTCACCGGTCCGGGCGTCCATAATGTAACCCGAAATGGTGGCTCCTGAAACCGGCATACTTAGGAGCAAAAGGATGATCCAAAGCCTTTTCACGGCAGGATTATCCCTACGGTTACACTCAGCCCAACCTCATCGCGGGCGACCACATCCGGTAGTATATGATAACTGTTGAAAACACCGATACCGGCAATCAGTCCCCGTTGATAAACAGGGCGATAATCTAACGAAAACAGCGATGAAAAGTTGATTAGAACAATGTTCCAGTAATCCACTTGGGAATAATGGCGGCTGTCGAAATTGTTGAAACCAAAACGGAATGTACCACTGAGTCGCACGAGCCAGCTGGTACTAATACGCAGATGCCACTGCTGGTTAACACCGCCGATCGCGATGGATTCATGGTGGGCAGCTTTGCGAAAATAGACACCGGGTGTGCCGCGCACCCATTTTTTCTTATAGCCAGGTGGGAAATCCAGGGTCAGATGAGCGTTGACAGCAAAGCCATCGGAGAAGATGATCATATCGTTCCATACCATAAGTTGGCGGCGGTAGAGGTAGGGATAGATATGCTGATTGAAGTCTCTGGCTTTTATGGCTCTACTCTGCTGGTCCAGCCATTTTGTCACCATCCGGCCCAATTGGTCTGCTTCCTGCTCTTTGCGTACCTTGTCCACTGTAATCTCCCATAACCAATCACTGACCAGATTCTCTTCTTCATCATAGAGAATGGTGTAGGCATTGAGGCGTCGACCTTTAGCAAAAGCGGGTTTGTTGTCATACCAGATTTTAATCTCAGAGATATACAGTGTCCCAGCAGCAGCTAGGGAATCACGTACAAACGCGGCTTTAAAGAGCTCCGGTAATGGGCGCTTCAAAGCGATTAGTTGATCCACTGGTATTACTTTATATTTGTTGGTTTGTTGGATATCCAGGATATTGGCCGCCAATTCTCGGGTATCCTCAATCTGTAGATTTGACTGAAAATTAGACTGAACACTATCGGTAGGAATCTCAACATAAAGGGTATCTACTATGAAGTCATCCAAGGTGGGAACTTCAGGTAGTTTAAAAATCTGCGCTGGTAGGCTCTGAAATATAATGAAACAGCAAATAACTATTTTAATTCGTGACACAATCGCTATGCTTGGCTCCGATGCAGGGTTCGAGAGTTTATGATATTGGTACATTATTAACTATTAATACTAAACTGCTTGTTCTATTAATTCATAGTTGATTTTGATAGTTGTGCTTCTTGAACCAGTGGTTTATGACTAAGACAGTTCTTCTGACAACCACCAGATTTTTCGTCCCAGTTTTAAAATTTAAGTTTCAAATTGTGAATAAATAGGTAAAAACGTTATGTATATGAGCAGATTATTCAACAACTGCCTGAGGTAGAAGTACTAATCAGCTAGGGAATGAAAACTCTCCAAGCTGCCAGAAAAGCAGTAACATTGGAACAGACGTATTATTGTAAGGCAGAGAAGTAAAACTGTAAATCTTGAAGTATTAGACAGAATTAAGCACCCATGATATTTAATTATAAGCTGTTGCACATTTTCATCGACGATAAGCTGCTTGTTGAATTATTTCCGTATCCGGGAAATCGGTATCCGGATTGTTACTTTCCAGTGCATTTCATGGTCTGCCATATTCTTTTGCTATTCTTTCCCTTCCAGAGCTCCATAACCTCCACCACCAGGAGTCTGAATAATGATCGTCTCACCCTTTTCGA
>CAYTPW010000042.1:0-14369 GCA_964439935.1 uncultured bacterium
ACGTGAAGGCGGACATACGGTTGGCGCCGGTGTCGTAACTGAAATTATCGAGTAATCCAATGGCCGGTAACAGTAAGCGTAATATAATTCATATTGAAAGCACTGCCGGTACCGGTTATAGGTATACTATCACCAAAAGCAGACGGCTTCATCCAGAACGTGTCGAATATAAGAAATACGATCCGGTCATTCGAAAACACGTTGTATTCAAAGAGACTAAATAACTCGTTTTAATACAATAATCAGGGTAATTGTAACGATATTAAACCATGCCGTCGTACTTTAAGCTAAATAGGAGTGTAGCTCAATTGGCAGAGCACCGGTCTCCAAAACCGGGGGTTGCGGGTTCGATTCCTGCCACTCCTGCGAATTAATTAAGCGTTAATCCCATGCTGAAAAAAATCCAACAATTTCTGCAAGACGTTCAATTTGAATTGAAAAAAGTATCCTGGCCAACTTGGGAGGAGCTACGCGGATCTACTATTATTGTTTTATCATTGTCGGTGCTGCTGGGTGTTTTCCTTTTTTTAGTAGATATTATCCTGTCACGCATATTGAATATTCTGCTCTGATCATGGATTGGTATTCATTACGCGTAATCTCCGGTAAGGAGAAAAAAATCCGCGAAACTTTGATTCTTGAAGCTGAGCGAGAAGGATTGGCGGATGATATCGTCGAGGTGCTGGTGCCTTCGGAAAATGTAGTTGAAATGCGCGAGGGGAAAAAGAAGGTACGTAATAAAGTATTTTTTCCGGGCTATTTATTTATCAAAATGGAATTGACCAATACATCCAGGTACCTGGTTGAGAACCACAATGGTATAATCAGTTTTGTGGGACCCCACGGGGAACCGCAAACATTGAAGCCGGAGGAGATCAATCGGATTCTTGGAGAAGTTGAGGGGATGGATGGACGCGAAGTGCTGGCACATCCTTTCAAGGTTGGAGATGCGGTCAAGGTCGTGGACGGGCCGTTCATGGATTTTTCTGGCTTTGTTCAGGAAGTCAATAATGAAAAGCATAAGGTGAAGGTTACTGTCAGTATTTTTGGTAGACCAACACCAATTGAATTAGATTTTTTACAAGTTGAATTAGAAAAATAGTGTAGGAATATGGCCAAAAAAATCATTGCTATGATTAAGTTACAAATTCCTGCTGGAAAAGCTAATCCGGCACCACCGATCGGTCCCGCTCTGGGTCAACATGGTGTAAATATCATGGAATTTTGTAAGGCTTACAATGCAAAAACTCAGGATCAAGCCGGGATGATTATTCCCGTGGAAATAAATGTTTATGCCGATCGAAGTTTCACATTTATAACTAAAACTCCCCCGGCCTCTGTACTGTTGGTTAAAGCAGCCAAAATAGAGAAGGGTTCCGCCGAACCAAATCGCGACAAAGTCGGGAAGGTTACTGAATCAGATATTCGAAAAATCGCTGAATTGAAGATGCCAGACCTAAACGCCAATACAATCGAGCAGGCGATGCGAATGATTAGCGGAACGGCGGTCAGCATGGGTATCGAGGTCGAATAGGTAGGCAGATGAAAAAAACAAAAAATATACGCGCTATTGCTGAAAAATTCGATAAAACAAAAGAATATTCTATCGATGATGCAGTCAAGATGGTCAAAGATTTTAAATACACTAAGTTTGACGAATCAGTCGATGTAGCAATCAACCTTGGTGTGGATCCAAGGCATGCTGATCAGAATATCCGGGTTACCACAACCTTGCCAAAAGGAACCGGAAAAGATGTAAAGGTCCTGGTTATTACTCGTGGTCCTCAAGAGGAACAAGCTCGAGAAGCAGGTGCCGATTATGTAGGGAATACTGAATTCATTGAGAAGATTAAAGCCGGCTGGAGTGATGTGGACAAGGTAATTGCCACGCCGGATATGATGGCGGAGCTGGGTCGCTTGGGCAAAATCTTAGGTCCCAAAGGACTAATGCCCAATCCCAAGAGTGGAACAGTTACCAATGACGTAACCAGTGCTGTTCGGGAGATGAAAGCTGGAAAAATTGAACTGCGGGTCGATAAGATGGGAATTATTCATTCTTCTTGTGGCAAAACATCTTTCGAATTGACCGCCCTTGTTGAAAATATTAAAGCAATCTATAATACCATCGTAAAAGCTCGCCCGGCTGCTGTTAAGGGTCAGTATTTAAAACGGATTACCATCTCATCGACCATGGGACCCGGTGTGCGCGTCGATCAAGCAACGATGAGGTAACTGAATATGCCAAGTACGAAAAATGTCGCTCTTGTTGAAGAGCTATACCAAAAAATTATTGCTGCCAAAGCAATTTATTTCACTGATTATTTGGGTTTGGATGTGGCGGAGATAACCGATTTGCGGAGCCAGTTTTTTAAATCGGATATTGAATACCGGGTAGCTAAAAATACCCTGATTGATATTGCCGCACAAAATAATAAGCTGGAGGATTTGTCTGCAATACTTACTGGCTCCACTGCTTTGGCTATAGCATATGATGAGCCGACTGCCCCAGCAAAAATATTGAAAAACTTTGTAAAAGAGCACGATAAGCCAACCGTCAAAGGTGTATTGTTTGAAGGAAAGTTGCTACCTGCAGCTGCTCTGGGTCGGTTGGCTACTTTACCTACCCGCGATGAATCGCTGGCAATGCTTCTGAGTGGGTTAAAGCAACCGATTAGCAAATTGGCTGCGACCCTTAACGCACCCGTGAGCAAATTGGTCACAGTGCTCAATAGCTTAAAAGAACAAAAATCCTAATTCACACAAAGCACAGGAGTTGAATAATGTCTGAGATTACAAGAGCAGACGTTTTAACGTATCTTGAGTCGGCCAACATGATGGAAATCGCCGATCTGGTTAAAGATATTGAGGATAAATTTGGTGTTACTGCTGCCGCTCCGGTCGCTGTTGCTGCCGCTCCGGCAGCCGGTGGCCAGGATGCAGCTGCCGAAGAACAGACTGAGTTTGATGTTGTCCTTACTGCTGCAGGACAGCAGAAGATCAACGTTATCAAGGTTGTCCGTTCTTTGACTAGCCTTGGATTAAAAGAAGCCAAGGAGCTGGTTGACAGCGCACCTAAAGCCGTTAAAGAATCCGTCAGCAAAGCCGAGGCTGAAGAAGTAAAGACTAAATTGGAAGAAGTCGGGGCTACGGTTGAACTGAAATAATTTCAATTACTTTGGTTCAATCAACTGTTTTACAATAACTAAATTGACATAGGAGGCTTGCTTGGGAGCCACTATTAATCAACGCACACAGCGGGTTTCTTTTTCGAGAATCCCCTCTATTGTTGGTATTCCTGATCTACTTGCAGTTCAAACTGGCTCATTTCAGGATTTCATACAGGAATACATACCGGAAGACGAACGAAAACTGGTTGGTCTGCAAGAGGTTTTTACCCATGCATTTCCGATCGAAGATCCACATCGTAATTATGTTCTGGAGTTCAAAAGCTATTTCCTGGGTCTGCCTAAATACGGTCCGGGAGAATGTATCGATCGCGGTGTTACCTATTCCGTACCATTGAAAGCCCGGTTGATTTTGCATATTACCGATGAGGAGAATAAAAACGAATATGCTCAGAGCATCGAGCAGGAAGTTTATTTCGGTAATTTACCGCGCATGACTGAAAAAGGAACCTTTATCATTAATGGGGCCGAAAGAGTTATCGTTTCTCAGTTGCAACGGTCACCCGGTGTATTTTTTGATGAATCAATCCACCCCAATGGGACTAAATTATTCCAGGCCCGGATTATTCCATTCCGTGGCTCATGGGTTGATTTTACCACCGATATTAATGATTGTCTTTTTGCTATAATCGACCGACGTCGCAAGTTTCCGGTAACAATTTTATTGCGGGCACTTGGTTTCTCAACAAATGCCGATATCTTCCGTGCTTTTAAATGCATAACCAAGGTTAAGCTAAATTCCAACCAGGCATCTGCTTCAATCGGTGCGACTATTACAAATGATATAGTAAATACCAAAACAGGTGAAATATACTATGAGGGCGGGACAATAGTCACCGACGAGGTTTTAGAAACTTTACAGGAAGCTGGTGTTAAAGCATTTGAGATTGTAAATGGCGAGAAAAATTTCTCTGCCCAGTTGCTGCTTAATACAATAGGCAAAGATCCAACTTCCAATACCGAAGAAGCATTGGGATTGTTGTACAAACTTCTGCGTTCTGGTGATCCGCCTAACTTGGAAACCGCTCAAAAATTCATTGAACGCATTTTCTTCAGTCCCAAGAAATATGATCTTGGCCAGGTCGGCCGCTATCGCTTGAATCAACAATTTGCGCTCAATATACCGGTTGATAATACCGTTCTGACTATTGACGATATTATCCAGGTTATTACTTTCCTGGTAGATATGCGAAAGGGAGAACGAGGAACCGATGACATCGATCATCTCGGTAATCGACGGGTTAAAACTATCGGTGAGCAGCTAACTAATCAATTCAGCGTTGCCTTGAGCCGGATGATGCGCACCATAATGGAGCGAATGAACCTGCGGGAATCCGAAAGTCTGACACCTCAGGATTTGATCAATTCCCGTGTGGTCACTACTGTTATTAATACTTTTTTCGGGACGAGCCAGTTATCTCAATTTGGTGACCAGACTAATCCTTTGGCAGAGATCACCCACAAACGCCGTATTTCATCGCTGGGACCTGGTGGATTGACCAGGGAAAGAGCTGGTTTTGAAGTTCGTGATGTACATTACACTCATTATGGCCGCTTATGTCCGATTGAAACCCCAGAAGGTCCCAATATCGGTTTGATTTCCTCTCTGGCTCTACTTGGTATTGTTAATAAACATGGTTTTATTGAGGCACCATACCGTATTGTTGAACTAAAGGATCATTCAGCCTACGCAAGCAATAATATTAAATATTTATCGGCAGATGACGAAGATCGGGTAATGATTGCACAATCCAATATTACCCTGGATAGTAAAGATAAAAATCGATTGATCGAGGATCGGATCAGGGGACGGATAAAGGGTGATTTTCCGATGGTGGAACCCAGTCAGATTGAGTATATGGACGTGGCTCCCAATCAGATTCTCAGCGTGGCAGCGGCGTTGATACCTTTCTTGGATCACGATGACGCCAATCGTGCCTTGATGGGTTCGAATATGCAAAGACAGTCGGTTCCGTTGATGAATCCCAAGACTCCCATAGTTGGTACCGGACTTGAGTGGAAAGTAGCGGAAGATTCACGAACCTGCATTAAAGCCCCAAAGAAAGGCGTTGTTGAGCACGTAGATTCAGAAAAAATTGTCTTGAAGACAGAGGTTATTCCAGACGCTCTGGCCTTGATTAAAGGTGAGAATCTGATTGCTGTTCATTTGCATAAATATCAGCGTACCAACCAGAACACCTGTCAGAATCAAAGACCGTTGGTAAAACTAGGTCAAAAAGTTAAAAAAGGGCAGGTGATTGCAGATGGCACGAGTACGCAAAATGGGGAACTGGCCCTGGGCTGCAATGTATCCGTTGCTTTCATGCCTTGGCGCGGCTACAATTTTGAAGATGCCATTGTTCTTAGCGAGCGGTTGGTCAAGGATGATGTGTTTACCTCGGTTCATATCAATGAAATCGAGCTTGAGGTTCGCGATACAAAACGTGGGGAAGAAGAACTAACGCCAGAGATTCCGAATGTTAGCGAAGAGGCCACCAAAGAGCTGAATGAAAATGGTATTGTGCGAATCGGGGCTCGGATTAAAGAAGGTGACATTATTATTGGAAAGGTAACACCGAAGGGTGAAACCGATCCTACTCCGGAGGAAAAACTGCTGCGCGCTATTTTTGGTGAGAAAGCCGGCGAAGTCAAGGATGCTTCCAAACGAGCCGATCCCGGTATTAAGGGCGTAGTCATTGACAGCAAATTGTTCCAGAAAAGCAATCGCCGTAACCGGTCTGAAGAGCGTCAAATCATTGATGGATTGCAGAAAAAGACAACGGAAGATAAAAAAGCGTTAAAAGTTGCCCGAGACGAAAAGCTTTATGAATTGTTGGTTGATCAAATTTCTAATGGCATTAGAGATATCGGTACCGGCCGGACGTTAATAAAAAAATCGACCAAATTAACATCAAAACGGCTCTTGAGTTTTGATCTGGAACGTTTTTCACAGGAGGAGTCCTGGGTTGAAAGTTCCACCGTTTGGCGTAATATTCGCACTGTGTGGGCTTCATATCGGAGGTTATGGCAGGAAACTGAAGATAATCTGGAACGGGAAGTATTCAAACTACGCGTGGGGGATGAACTGCAACCGGGCATCCTGAAGCTAGCGAAAGTATTTGTTGCTAATAAGCGCAAAATTCAGGTCGGCGATAAAATGGCTGGAAGACACGGCAACAAAGGTGTTATCGCGACGATTGTGCCTGAAGAGGATATGCCTTTCCGAGAGGATGGTACTCCAATTGATATCGTATTGAATCCACTGGGGGTTCCATCCCGTATGAACCTTGGACAACTTTATGAAACAATGCTCGGTTGGGCTGGTGATGTGCTGGGTGTTAAATATGAAACACCTGCTTTTGATGGTGCCACTCCGGAACAGGTAGCCGAAGAGATGGTTAAGGCAGGAATACCGGTCAACGGGAAATCCACGTTAATCGACGGCAGAACCGGTGAAAATTTCGATAATCCGATTGCTGTCGGTCAAATTTATATGATGAAACTCAACCATATGGTTGATGATAAAATGCATGCACGGTCGACGGGTCCCTACTCTCTGATTACGCAACAGCCTTTGGGTGGTAAAGCTCAATTTGGTGGACAACGTTTTGGGGAAATGGAATGCTGGGCTCTTGAAGCCTACGGTGCAGCCCATACTCTGCATGAAATCCTGACGGTTAAATCGGATGATGTGGATGGCCGCTCAAAAGTATATAATGCGCTAGTCCGTGGTGAGGACCTGCCAATCTATGGCATCCCGGAATCCTTTAATGTTCTAATTAAAGAATTGCAGGGACTCGGACTTGATGTTGAACTTGAATAAGGGAGTCTTAGTTTGACTTACATTCAATCTTCGAAAATTGATACAAAACGTGATTTCTCCGCGGTAACTATCGGATTATCTTCTCCGGAGATGATCCTGGCTCGATCATACGGGGAAGTACTGAAACCTGAGACTATCAATTACCGCTCGTACAAGCCGGAAAAAGATGGTCTCTTTTGTGAAAAAATCTTTGGTCCGGTTAAGGATTATGAGTGCCATTGTGGTAAATATAAGGGGATCCGTTATCGTGGAATAATCTGTGATCGCTGTGGAGTGGAAGTCACTCGAAAAAAAGTACGACGTGAACGAATGGGTCATATTACTCTCGCAGTCCCGGTGATTCACATTTGGTATTTACGATCGATTCCCAGCAAGCTTAGTTATTTGATAGGTCTGTCGACAAAAATTTTAGAACGAATCATTTATTATGAGACCTTCGTTGTTGTCGAACCTGGAAAAAGTGATAAAAAAAGACTTGATTTGATCGATGAAGAAGAGTTCTTACAACTCGAAAAAGAATTCGGTTTTAATTCTGTTTCCGAGGATGATCGAGTTGAAGAAAATTATTTTTTAGCTTCAATGGGCGGTGAAGCGATCAGGGATATTCTGGCACGGATCAATCCGATAAATCTTGCTGCCGAGCTGGAAGACATTCTGAAAAATTCGCGTTCTAAACAAGCCCGTGAAGAAGCATTAAAACGCCTAAAGGTCGTCAAATCGTTTATTCCGGATCCCGGTAAGCAGAAGATAAACCGTCCTGAGTGGATGGTCGTTTCAGTTTTACCGGTAATTCCACCGGAATTACGCCCATTGGTACCGCTTGAAGGTGGTCGTTTTGCCGCCAGCGATTTGAATGATCTGTACCGCCGGATAATAATCCGTAACAATCGCCTGAAGCAATTGATCGACATTAAGGCGCCTGATGTTATTCTACGGAATGAAAAAAGGATGCTGCAAGAGGCTGTTGATGCCCTGTTTGATAATAGTCGCCGCCGTACCGCGATTCGCAGTGGAACACGCCGTCCACTGAAATCTTTATCTGATATGTTGCGTGGTAAAACCGGTCGCTTCCGTCAGAATCTACTTGGAAAACGGGTTGATTATTCTGGCCGTTCTGTAATTGTTGTCGGCCCCGAATTGAGTTTGAATGAATGCGGGCTGCCGAAGAATATGGCTCTGGAGTTGTTCAAACCTCATATGATCCATGAATTAATCGCCAGGGGACTTGCCCAAACACCCCGTAGCGCCAAGCTGATGGTTGAGAATCGTGATCCGGAAGTGTACGAAGTTTTGGAATTTGTGGTGAAAGATCATCCGGTTCTACTCAACCGGGCACCGACCTTGCATCGTTTAGGTATACAAGCATTTCAACCTGTTCTAGTTGATGGCAAGGCGATTAAAATCCATCCTCTGGTCTGTACTGCTTTCAATGCCGATTTTGACGGCGACCAGATGGCGGTTCATGTGCCATTGTCAATCCCGTCACAGATGGAAGCGCGGATTCTGATGCTATCCAGCCATAATATCTTACATCCCGCCAATGGTAAACCAATCGCTATTCCTTCCCAGGATATGGTGTTGGGGTGCTATTATTTAACACGACTGCGCAAAGGAACCAAGGGTGAGGGCAGCAAGATCGGAAGTATTGCAGAAGTGCGTCTGGCTTACGAAAATAAAACGGTTGAATTAAATACGATCATTGATCTCAGACATAATGGTAAATGGTTTAAGAACACAACAGTGGGTCGCGCTTTATTTAACGCAATCGTGCCCGAAGAACTGGAATATGTTGATGAGATGATATCCAAGCGCCGGCTTGAGTCGATCGTCAATGACAGCTATTTGCTGGCCGGTAACTACCGTACGGTTTTATTCTTGGATGCACTAAAGAATATCGGTTTTGAAACCGCCACACGAAGCGGCATTTCAATCTCGATTCGGGATATCATGATTCCGAAAATGAAAGATGAAATCATTATCAAAGCCCAGGAAGAGGTTAATGCGATTCATGGGAAGTTTGAACGTCAAGTACTGACTGATGGTGAACGTTATAATAAGGTAATTGATGTCTGGACGCATGCGACCAATCAGGTCGCAGCCAGTATGATGGATGGCTTAATGAATGACGATCAGGGCTTTAATCCCGTGTATATGATGGCTGACTCTGGCGCACGTGGCAGTCAGGATCAGATTAAACAGCTGGCCGGGATGCGTGGCCTGATGGCTAAACCACAAAAGGCCATGACCGGTGGTAAGGGTGAGATTATCGAAAATCCGATTACCTCCAATTTCAAGGAAGGCTTGTCTGTTGTAGAATATTTTATCTCCACTCACGGTGCCCGTAAAGGTCTGGCTGATACTGCTTTGAAAACGGCCGATGCTGGGTATTTAACCAGACGTCTGGTGGATGTGGCTCAAGATGTTGTAGTAAGCGAAATTGATTGTAATACAATTAACGGCATTGAAATCTCTGATCTAAAGGAAGGTGAGGAAGTAATCGAGCCGCTGGCTGATCGCATTCTCGGGCGGACATTATTGGATGATTTTATTATTGACAAAAAGGTCATGGTTAAAGCCGGTTCGCTGATTGCTGAGGATGAAGCTGATATTATTGATAACAGTAATGTGGAAACGGTTAATATAAGATCAGTGCTTACTTGTGATTCCCATCGTGGTGTTTGTGCTAAATGTTACGGATGGAATTTATCCACTCACGAAATAGTAAATCTTGGTACGGCCATTGGCATTCAGGCTGCTCAAAGCATCGGTGAACCAGGGACGCAGCTAACCCTGCGTACTTTCCATATTGGAGGTACGGCGACTCGCATTATTGAGCAATCTGAATTGAAAGCCAAGTTAGCTGGTACATTAAAGTTTTCTGATAATTTTGAACTGGCAACTACTGTGGACGAAACAGGAGCTGAATTGACACGCTGTATGGTCAGGCATGGGAAAATTTCAATTCTGGATGAAAATAACAGTCCACGGGCTCAATATAATGTACCTTATGGTGCCAGTGTTCTGGTCACAAATGGTGATAAAATAGATGCCGGTCAGGTGCTTTTCCAGTGGGATCCGTATACAGATATTATTCTAGCACGTAAAGAAGGAACAGTTGCTTTACGTGATTTTGAGAATAATGAGACTTACCGGGTAGAAGCAGTCGAAGGCGGTAAGAAACAGATGGTTATCATTGAGGCCAAAAACAGGAAATTAAGCCCCCATATCGAAATTATCGATGATGAGGGTAAAGTTACAGCCGGAGGTGCTATTTTACCGGTAAAGGCAACTTTAGTTGTACGTAATGATCAGCATGTGCAGCGCGGTCAGACGCTGGTGAAAATCCCACGTGATATAGGTAAGACCAGAGATATAACTGGTGGTTTACCACGTGTAGCTGAATTATTTGAAGCACGAACACCTTCAAACCTGGCGGTTGTAAGTGAGATCGATGGAACGGTGAAATTCGGAGAAGTACGCCGTGGGATTCGTAAGATCAGCGTGACTAGCGGCGAAGATGAAACACGGAATTACTCGATTCCTTATGGAAAGCATGTGATTGTTCATGAAGGCGATTATATAACGGCTGGTACGGCCCTATGCGAAGGATCAATTTCACCGTCTGATGTTTTAAGTATTTTGGGTCCCGGTAAAGTCAGGGAATATTTAGTCAACGAGATCCAGGAGGTATACCGTCTGCAGGGCGTTAAGTTGAATGACAAGCATATTGAAGTCATTGTCAAGCAGATGATGAATAAGGTCAGCGTTGCTGACACCGGAGATACCAAATTCCTGACTCGTGACAAAGTCGATAAAGAGGATTTTTTCCGTGAAAATGATCGTATCTCGAAACTGATTGTTATTACTAATCCCGGAGACTCGGAATTTGAGCTTGGCGCTCTTATCGAAAAGAAGGATGTTACCGATATTAACAAGTTTTTAAAGGAAGAAGAGAAAAAGCCGATAAAGTCTCGTAAGACCAAGTTGGCGACCTTCGAACCGTTATTGATGGGAATTACGCGTGCTTCATTAAATACTGAAAGCTTCATTTCAGCTGCATCATTCCAGGAAACCACCCGGGTGCTGACTGATGCTGCCTCTTCCGGTAAAACCGATTATTTGACTGGTCTAAAGGAAAATGTTGCTGTTGGCCGTTTAATTCCAGCCGGTTCCGGATCACCCCATGTTAAGAAGTTATTGGTAGCTGATCAGGATACGGAATTACTCCCTGAGGAAGAAATCATTGGGGAGGAGCAGTAAATAGATGGATTTTACCATAGTATGAATTATTAATATGAATCAAAAACGAATTGACTGAAAACAATAATCTGAAATAAATTACTAGGCTTTATTTGAATAGCTATGCCGACGATAAATCAATTAATAAGAAAAGGTCGAAAGCGGGTTGTTAAGAAAAATGCAACACCCGCCTTGAAGGGTAATCCACAAAAACGTGGCGTGTGTACGCGTGTCTATACAACTACGCCTAAAAAGCCAAACTCCGCCCTGCGAAAAGTGGCGCGTGTGCGCCTGACCAACGGAATTGAAGTTACGGCTTATATACCTGGAGAAGGGCACAACCTGCAGGAACATTCAATCGTTATGATTGAAGGCGGCCGTGTTAAGGATCTGCCCGGCGTTCGTTATCATATTATCCGCGGTACCTTTGATACGGCAGGTGTATCAGATCGTAAAACCAGCCGGTCTCGCTACGGTGCTAAACGTCCGAAAGCCTGATTATGAGAAAGAAACGAGCAGAGCGACGCACGATTACTCCTGACCCGGTCTACGGTGATACCGTTGTAGCCAAATTCGTGAATTATCTGATGTTACGGGGTAAAAAAGGCATTGCGGAACAAACATTTTATCAAGCAATCGATTTAATCAATAAACGAACTAAATCCGAAGGCTTGCAGATTTTCAAGAAAGCCATAGAAAATGCTTCACCCCAGGTTGAGGTCAAATCAAAGAGAATTGGTGGTGCAACATATCAAGTACCAATTGAAGTCTCCAAACATCGCCAATTTTATTTAGTATCTAAATGGATCATCGGAGCTGCACGAAATCGTTCCAGTAAGCCAATGTCCGATCGTCTGGCTACGGAATTAATTGCAGCTGCAAACAACGAAGGTGGGGCCATCAAGAAAAAAGATGATACTCACCGCATGGCAGAAGCTAACAAGGCATTTGCGCACTTTCGGTAAATTCAGGCGATGGACAATTTCACCCTCGATAAAGTTCGCAATATTGGTATCATGGCCCACATTGATGCTGGTAAAACAACGCTGACAGAGCGGATACTTTATTATACCGGTCGCTTGCACCGGATGGGTGAGGTGCACGAAGGAATGGCAACAATGGATTGGATGGAGCAGGAGAAAGAGCGGGGTATAACAATTACCTCCGCGGCAACCACCACCCAATGGAATAACAATCGAGTAAATATTATCGATACTCCCGGCCATGTCGATTTTACGGTTGAAGTAGAGCGGTCCCTGCGTGTTTTGGATGGGGCCGTCGCTGTATTTTGCGCGGTCGGTGGAGTAGAGCCACAAAGTGAAACTGTTTGGCGTCAGGCTAATAAGTATTCAGTTCCCAGGATTGCATTCGTAAATAAGATGGATCGCACCGGTGCCGATTTTTTAAATGTACTGGAGATGATAAAAAAACGTTTGAGCGCCGATCCCCTTCCTTTAGTGCTACCTATTGGGTCAGGTGACCTTTTCACCGGCTTGATTGATTTAATCGAAAACAGGGCCATTTTGTACAACGAGTCCACACTCGGTGCCCGTTTTGACTATTCCAAGATTCCCGATGATATGGCAGATCTGGCAGCCGAATGGCGTCATCATTTGATGGAGGAAATTGCCGCCTATGATGAAGCTCTGCTGGAAAAGTACCTGAATGATGAGCCTTTGACGGCCGACGAAATCAAAGCCGCTGTCCGGAAAGGCTGCCTGGATAATACTTTTATTCCTACGATATGCGGATCCGCGTTTAAAAACAAAGGTGTTCAGCGGGTACTGGACGCCATCGTTGATTTTTTACCGTCCCCCCAAGATGTCGGCGAGGTTACTGGTTATAATCCCAATAATACCGATATTCAAATTTCCAGAAAAGCCAGTGGTGACGAGGCATTCAGTGCCCTGGCATTTAAAATCATGACTGATCCTTACGTCGGTAAATTGACTTATATGCGTGTTTATTCAGGCCAGATGAAAGCCGGGACGGCGGTCTTTAATCCCAATACGGGAAAAAAAGAAAGAATTTCACGTATCTTATTAATGCATGCCAATAAACGGGAAGAGCTGAAAACAGTCAGTGCGGGGGAAATTGTTGCAGCAGTTGGGCTGAAAAAAACCAATACTGGCCACACACTCTGTGATGCTAAGAATCCGATCTTGCTGGAATCGATGGATTTTCCCGAACCGGTTGTGGAAGTCTCGGTTGAACCGATCAGTCAAGCCGATCAAGAATCACTCAGTACGGGTTTAAGTAAACTCAGTGATGAGGATCCGACCTTCCGGGTTTCCACCAATATAGATACTGGTCAGACAATCATTGCCGGGATGGGTGAATTGCATCTGGAAATACTGATTGACCGTTTGCTGCGTGAATTCAAGGTGCAGGCTCATATTGGTAAGCCTCAGGTGGCTTACACCGAGGCAATAACCAGTCGCGTTGAAAAAATTATAGGGAGATTTGTTAGACAATCCGGTGGACGTGGTCAATATGGTCATGTCGTGATCAATGTTGAACCAAATGAAACCGGGAAAGGTTATCATTTTGATAATAAGATCGTCGGTGGTACCATTCCAAGAGAGTATATCCCGGCTGTTGATAAGGGTATTCGGGAAGCCATTAAAAATGGTAGTGTTGCCGGATATCCAATCGAAGATATTCGAATTGAGCTGATCGATGGATCATATCATGAAGTTGATTCATCCGAATTGGCTTTTAAGATTGCCGGTTCCATGGCGGTTCAGGAAGCCTGTAAAAAGGCCGGTCCTGTTATCATGGAGCCGATGATGAACGTTGAGGTTATCGTTCCTGAGGAATATCTTGGGGATGTGATGAGTGATGTTAATTCCAGACGGGGCAATATCAATGGTATGAATCAGCGTAAGGATGCCCATGTACTAGATGCGCGTGTACCGCTGGTAACTATGTTTGGATATGCAACAGACTTGCGTTCACTGACTCAAGGTCGGGCAATATTTTCAATGGAATTCTCTCATTTTATGCAGGTTCCGGTCAGCATTCAATCAGATATTATTGAACGCATACACGGAAAAGCATCTTAGGTATTAATAGGAGGCACCATGTCAAAGGCAAAATTTGAGCGGACGAAACCGCATGTA
>CAYTPW010000043.1:0-9889 GCA_964439935.1 uncultured bacterium
CGATAGTATCTCTCTTTCTTGGGGGGATCATTTTCGGTCCAATTGTTCAGAAATATGCTTTCGGTGCATACTGGACGGGATGGCCCATTGGACACGATTTGACTGATAACAAGTCCGCTGTAGCTGTGATTATGTGGTTACTGGCACTTTGGCGCGGGAAGGATCCCGCAAGACGACAGAGATGGATGATTGGAGCTGCTGTAGTTCAGCTGATAGTCTTTATGATTCCTCACAGTGTACTGGGATCTGAATTAGATTATACTCAATCACAGTAAATAAAACTGTCAAAAATATTTGCAGAATAACTAGAGTATTTATTAAACTTCTACCTCAAGGTAGTACATGAAATTCACAAAAACATCCAAATATGCCATCCGTGTTCTTACTTACATAACAAGCCATAATGACCGCGAATATTTCTCTGTCAATTATCTACATAAAACACTGAACATTCCCTATAAGTATTTGGGACAGTTAATGTTGAAATTGACTCAGGCAGGATTCGTGGTATCAAGTATGGGAAAAAAGGGGGGATATAAAATTTCTCCCAGTAAGGATTCTATCTATTTATTTGAAATTATTAAGGCTATCGAAGGATTAGAACACTTTAATCAATGTATTCTGGGTTTGCCGGGCTGTTCTGACCAGAATCCCTGCTCGGTACATAAATACTGGAAAGAATTTCAAGAACAGATTTTGAATATGCTTCAAGAGGTTTCAATAAAAAAACTGACAGAGGATTCTAATATCAAATATTAATGGATAGGAAAAGCAACATTAACTTTATGTTAAACAGAGAAAAAGATGCAAGGTATTAAAATAAGGTTGGAGTATATATTTCGCTCCACAAAGGGATTGACGTTTCTTGGTATTGCTATGATTTCTTTAATTACTGCAGTCTGGGGGACATTATCAGGACCTATGGTGGAATGGGGTGTAAAAGATATTGTCGTAAAGCTACTTGGCATGGATCTTCACGCTGTCGAACGTGAAGGCAGGATCATCATGCTGTATCATGTTATTGCGATGGCTGTACTGGCAATAGAAGTGTACATGATCACCTCCATCGTTCCCATGAAAAAACATCAGCAAACCACGATCAACGCCACGATCACAACTGGATATTTAACGTCGATGATCTTTGGATTATGGTTCGCTTACTTTGGCCATCAGTTTGTGTTTCATGGATTGTTTCTTCTTGGACAGTCTCTTGTCTTTTTCTCAGGACTTTTACTGGCAGCAGCGCTCTGGCCTTGGAATCCTGACTATCGAGTCACCGATCCTGAGTATTCCCATACGAAGAGCGGTATTGATCTGGAGAGGGTTGCCTTCTTTGTGATGACGGTTGCCACGTTGGGTTCTGCGGTCTTTGGCGCTGTGACTGGCTCTTACTGGGGTAATGGACACGAAACCTTTCTGGCCAAAGACCTGATACTTTAGCCATCCACAATGGTGCTGATGATAACGCTTCTGGTGTGGCTGCGATCCTGGAAATTATTGAAAAATTGGAAGCAAATCGGGAAAACCTGAAACGCAGTATACTCTTTATGGCTTTTAGCGCGGAAGAAATGGGACTCCTGGGATCAAAGTATTTCACAAAAAATCCACTGATTGATCTTAAACAGGTAAAATGCATGTTAAATCTGGATACCATCGGAAGATTGAATCCGGAGACAAAAGCGGTAACGGTTGGCGGAACCGGAACTGCCATTGGTTGAGCTGATATTGTTGAAAATTATGCTAAGAGTCATGATTTGGTTGTGAAGTTTTCTCCGGAGGGATATGGTCCGTCTGATCATGCCTCCTTTTATGCTGAGGATATTCCAGTGTTGTTCCTCTTTACGGGGGCGAGTGAAGACTATCATACTCCAGATGACGATGTGGAGAATATCAATTTTGAAGGAGAAAAAGTTGTAGCTGATTTTACCTATGATCTAATTGTAGATATTGCTAACCTGTCTGAAACACTTGTCTATCAAGAAGCGGGACCTAAGTCGAGTCCCACTGGTCATAGGACATTCAAAGTCACATTAGGAATTATGCCCGATCGTACTTCAACTGATGTTGATGGATTACGGGTGGATATGGTTATTAAAGACAGACCGGCTGCACTTGCCGGGATGAAAAAAGAGGATGTCATTATTGCTATGGAAGGGAAACCAGTAAGTGACATTTATGATTATATGTACAGATTGGCTGAATTTCACCCCGGTCAGAGAATCAGCGTTGAAGTTAGGAGGAATGGTGAAAAAGTAATTCTAATTGTAGAACTTTGATAGTGGATTCATTTTAAAAAAAACGATAAAATTACTTGAAACGTCCTTTTAATACATTCTTCCCTTTATATAGTCATATCAAAAGTAACCTTAGAGCATACTGTGATGATATTAGTACAATAGATATATTCAGAAAATGTATATGATTTTTCTGCAAAAAGGGGGACCTGCACGAATATGTCTTTCAGGAGGACCTGCCTGTCTGACTGGCTCGATCAGGCAGGGTATCTGGTGAGGGATACAAATCACCAGTCATCACTCACCAATATCCCCCTAAACAACCCACTGACTAACCAGTGGTCATTTACTTTTATCCTTTTCAACGATGGTTCCATCAGATTGCATATCTGTGGTAACCGGGGAAATCTGTAATATAATCAAAAAACAGTAAGCTTGAAAATAGCGTTGAAATTTCCCTATTAATTCTGAGGAACTTCAGGAATGTTAATAAATATGGATGATGTAATAAAAATTTATTAAATTTCGACCATTCAGTCGAAAATTAAACCGTATGTTCGATTCTGCATGATTACACAACATAAACAGGAAGAACGAGAAGTAAGGAAAAGTCGTATTCTCCGTGGAGCATTGACCGTTTTTAAGGAAAAGGGTATTGAGAAAACAACTATGGATGAGATTGCTCATTACTCCGGTTTCGGGAAGGCGACACTGTATTATTATTATAAATCAAAAGAAGATGTGTTCAATGCGATCATGGTTCAGGGATGGAAAAAACTCTGGGCTGGGATCGAAGACCTTATTGTGAGTGAAGGAACTCCCAGACAAACATTGTTGGACATTATTATGAAATTAACCGAGATGGTTAATGAGGATCGCTCACTGTTTGATTTTTTGTTTTTTGTCCCGCATTATGTTTCTACTTCTGAACAGAAAGAGCCAGAATGGAAACAGTACCAGCTCAATCTATACAACACTCTTCTTCACCTGATTGAGGAAGGGGTTGAAGCCGATAAATTTCCCCAAATAGATTCAAAGTTGATTCTGAAGGCAATGGGGGGATTATTTCATGGAATGGTTTTTATGGGCAAGAAACGTGAGGAACTAAAAGAGGAAGATATAGAACGGTTAATTGCTTACTTCCTCAGAAAAGAAATTGCTAATTGTTGATATGAGAAACCTGTCTTGGATATTCTGCTTATTGCCTGTCATATTGTTCTCTCAATCCGGAACGTTGACTGGTCGAGTTATAGATATTGAGACTGGAGATCCTATCTCCAATGCGAATATTATATTGGAAGGAACCCACTGGGGAACCGCATCCCAAGACGATGGATTCTTCCAAATTCAAAGTTTACCTGAAGGACAGTACACAATTTATGTATCTGTTATTGGATATGAGTCCTTTAGGAAAAAATTGACAGTAGAATTCGAAAAGACTACTAACCTGGTGTGCGAGTTAATTCTCACAGTAATTATGTATCAAGCTGTGGATGTAATTGGATTGTTGCCGTCAAAACATGCGCCTGAATCGGCACAATTGATCAGCGAATCGGTGTTAGATGACTACTCTTACGAAACAATTTCCGACGTTCTTAAAACATTGAGAGGGTTTGATGTGCAAATGGCTCACTCTCATGGGCGTAATGTGAATATATCTATTCGGGGGTCTTCAGATTACAAACCAGGAGGTTATAATAACCGTGTGCTTTTATTGATTGACGGATTTCCAGCACAAATACCGAATTCGGGGGCTTCTGATTGGAATGCGGTACCATTAGATAATATTGAAAAGATTGAAGTTGTGAGGGGCCCTGCCTCCTCGCTATATGGTCACAATTCGATGGGAGGAGTAATCAATATCGTTACAAAGGCGCCGGAAGAATTCAAAAATATTTCAGCGAATCTATCAGCGGGGAGTTACAGTGCCAAGTCCTTAGTCCTTAAGGTTTCTTCAGAAGTTAAGTCATTAGGAGTATTAGCTTCATTGGGTTACAGTTCATCGGAAGGTCATCGATTCAATGCGGATTACGACTTACTTCGAGGATCGCTAAAGGTTTTCAAGCATCTAACCGGGAACAGGAAATTAGTCGGTTCCCTGATTGCATCCAAGTCTGGGAACGGGCAGCCTGGTTTTGTTTATCCGGAAAAACCATCTCTGATCTCCTATCGACATTCGAACAGAAACGCCATTTATATTCAGGGATTTTATTCCCATCCTTTCTCACCTACGACAACATGGACCAGTTCTTTTTCGCTAAATCATTTTTATACGTTGTATACGGACAGAAAAGATACCCCGGAGGATGAATTGGAAGGAAATACAAAGTATCTTGATTGGAGTGTGACCTATCGGAACGTGCTACAATTGATAAAAAATAAAATTTGGTTGGTTCTTTTGGGATCAGATTTGACCTATGACCGTACCAAAGTCACGGTGTTGAATCCCATCTATGGTGATCCTGAGCAATATACAACGGCTGGATTTTTTCAAGTGCGTAGATCATTAATGGGAGGATGGACCATTGGATTTGGCTCCCGATTTGACTATCGTCTGGTAAATCCTGGTAATGGATATCTTCACAGAAGTTTCTTTTCAGTTTCTCCAAAGCTAAATTTTGTCTACACTCAACGAGAGAATCGGGTTTTTCATCTTTCCGTGAATAAAGGGTTTCGTGCGCCATCTATTTCAGAACTTTATCTTCAGTACCAAAGTAACTATGGACTGACCTTTCAGGGGACATCCAGCCTTAATCCCGAGACATTATGGGCGGTGGAAATGGGCTATAATAACCAGCATTTTTCAAGAGTTCACTGGACATTGAACCTGTTCTACAATCATTACCTGGATATGATAGATTTTGTCTATGCGCTACCCGTTAGAGCTATGAATCGAAATAACGTACAAGGGACGGGGGCAGAACTGGCTTTTAAATTCCGGTTCACCGAGAAGTTAACTGCTAATCTCGATTACGCCTATTTAGAGATGATTGACCTTGAGGGTAGAGATCCAATCTTATATCGTCCGCAACATAAAATGAAGGGATCCGTGGCATATCAATTTGGAAAATTGTCGATATTACTCGCCGGTCGCTATCAGGATGAACAGATTTATAGCGATTTTCTCAGTGATGAACGTGATTATGAGAGTGACGAAATTATCTTCCCAATCAAAACACTTCCGGCTGTAACTATCTATGATGCTCATATTCATTATCAGTGGGGAAAGGTTAAACTGGGAATGGCAATTGAGAATCTGATGGATACCAAATACAATTTAATCCAGGATTTTCCCATGTCAGGAAGGAATTGGAAACTTGAAATAACAACATCCTTCAACGAACAAAAGAGAAAGGAAATCAACGATGGAGAAAAATAAAGCCTTTGGTTTCATAATACTTCTTTTCATTGCGGTAGTATTGATGATATCGTGTGAAGAGGAGGAGGAGCTACCCGAATCGGGAATTCTCTCTGGCACAGTCAGCTTTATTGGCACTTGGCCGGATACGGGGACGGTCTTCCTTTCCATTCAGAATGACTGGCCACCTACAGGTGCTCCGTATGCTCTGGAAGTAATTACGGAAGAAAGTGTAACTAATAACCAATATACCTTTAGCTTTACCGATGTGGCTTTCGGAACCTATGGTGCATTGGCGGTTTCTTGGGAGGATCCCAATGATGATAATCCAGCGACTAATCAGCACATTCTTGGAGCTTATGGGGCAACAGCCAAGGCCTACTTTATGGATGCTGATTCCATCGCAGTCTCTGCTGAGAATGCCGAACATACTGGATTAGACTTCCAAGCGGACTTGGCTCTTGCTGTTGGGGTTGGATTATAAGTCTCGACAAATTTAACTGGCCGTAACTAATTGGTCCCGACTTGTGGTATTTGTCCTGAAATTATAGTTGTGCAACTAATACTAGGGTAACAGCTGAAGGTAAGTCGAGTTTAAAAAACGCTGAATTACGGAAAAGAGTCGGACGGGAAATTGTAAGAAAGGGCGAAAAATAAATTCCTAAAAGTTCTTTCCCCGGAGGTGAGTCTTGGTTAGCTCTTTTGCTAGGAAATCAAACGCCTCATTTACAGAATCAGAGAAATGAAATAGCTTCATATCCTCTTTTAATATGGTTCCCATGTCCACCAGATAATCGAAATTAATTAGGGTCTGCTGAAAAGGGGGTTTTCCCATAGTCCCAAACATGATGTTTTATAGTGTATTTTACTCACTGGGTTTGCTGGACAGGTCCCTTTACATTCTCGCTACCGCTGTCCTCAGATTCATTCCCATGATACCTGCTCTTACCCAGATCTCAGCTCCTTCTTTACCTTCATACAGGATTCGATCCAGATGATAATGGTTTTTACTATGACCGAACTGGCCCTCTATCCTGTTTCGTTCTTTTTGCTTTTGTTTAAGCCATCGGTCAGATGAAGGTAAATTCTTTCGCTTACGCCCTAATGGCTTAAAGGCACAACGAATGGATTCTGCCTCTAATAAATCACGATTCTCCCGATTGCCATATAACCGATCAGCGGTAAACGAGGGGGGCTTCTTTCCAAATCTAAACTCATAATTGGCGATCTGCTCTTTGACAATATCCCGCCTCGCCTCTGAAAGGTTGTCATGGTCAATACGATCTAAAAATAAAAAGCCATCCACATGACTCAAAGCGCCCTTCGGACCAAACTCAACCTTTTTGCTTCCCTCCTTACCCCGTTTTATCGGACGAACATAAGGTCGATGAAAACTCACAATGCGGTCTTTAATGGTGTGAACATTACGCTTATACATCTCCAACTGTTGCCGATAAATAGTCCTGGCGACCATAAGTTTTTCGACAACCACCACACTGATTTCTTGACCTAGTTCCTGAAGAGTCATGATGGCATCTTTTATTTGCTTAATGTTCCGTCGCACAAATTGCAACATCTGTTTCTTAGCACCCTTGACAACCTTCTTCGTCTTGGTCTTTTTCTTAGCAAAACTCAAATACGTTTTCCTGGCTGTACGACAATAAGTGCGGTAAGTCTTGCCAATCTTCTTACCAAAAGATTTAATATTGTCTACTAACCATTCCCGCACATCATTCAGTAAACCAACATCATTGGGATATTTGATGTTCTCAGGAAAGACTGTGGCATCGACCAATAGCCCCTTTCCCTTGATAATCCGTAGATCAATTAATACCCTGTAGGTCTTTTCTTCTAACTCCTTGAAATATTTTACTCCCAACCGTTTGCGCAGCTTGGTTAATGAACTGGGATCAAGGGATCTTTTGGTAACAAAATGTTCAAAACCACAAAAGACCTGCATGTAGGGATTCTCCATTACTGCTTGTACCACCTCACGATCACTTAACCCGGTCATATGTTTCAACAGAAACAACCCAATTACCAATCGGGCATCCAAGGCCGGTCTGCCAATATCTGAAAAATAGCAACAATAAGATGATTCTAACTCATCCCAGGGGATCAATTCTGCAACCCCTAGCCAGCGGTTGTTTTCATCCAATTTACCACCAAAAGGGAATAATTCTTTAAAAAGAGGGATGGTTTTTCTATCTTTGCCTTTATACATCGATTAAATCTCCTAACATAACTGCAAGGTTTTTGATGGGTGGCTTGCTAAAAGCTTGCATTTTGTACCCATTATTTACACTATAATATAATACATATATTCATTAATAACAATATATTATGATAATATTTTTTCGTTTTTCAGCAGACCCTATTTACTCTAATCCGATTTTATATCCAGCTAATTAAGACACCTCAGACGGGGCTACTAATATTTACAGCCTTTGCTGCCTACCGCAGTGCTGGGGGTGGATTAGATGTCTGGAATTTAATGTTCGCATTGGTTGGGATGCTGTTTGCCATTAGCGGAACTACTGCATTGAATATGGTTTTTGACCGGGACATCGATGCTGTAATGGCACGCACCAAAAACCGCCCAATTCCTAAGGGGATTATCACTCCAAAAACAGCTTCCATCTTCGGCTGGACACTCATTATTGCTGGGTCACTCATCAATTTCTGGATGTCGTGGCTGTATGGTTTGGTGATTACTGCTGGTGTATTTTTTGATCTTGTGGTATACACCATTTGGCTGAAACGGAAATCACCCTGGTCCATCGTGTTTGGGGGTCTCTCCGGCGGGATGCCTATTTTGGCTGGAAGAGTACTGGTGACCGAGCAAATTGACTTCATTGGCATTCTACTTATGCTGGCAATCGTGCTCTGGATACCAACACATATTCTCACTATGGCAATGAATCATTCCAAGGATTATAAACTAGCAGGCGTTCCCACCTTCCCGAACGTATTTGGATTTAATTCGGCACGGATTTTCATTGCGGTGACAAATTTATTTGCTGCCGGGATTTTACTTACCGTGGGATATCTGCTTCAAATCAATCATTCCGGTATTGTTGCCATGAGAATCGGGAGTTTGATTATGTTGATTCTGTCCCTAAGATTGATCCTGAAACCGTCTGAGAAAGCAAATTTCACGCTGTTTAAGTATGCGTCCCTATTCATGGCAGGGGTTATGCTTGTATTTGCTCTTTAACTGGGTGGAGTAGTGATGATAACCAATAAATATTTCTTGAAACTTTGCAGTGTAGACAGCGGCATATGTTGCCGGTTGCATTGCAATTACCATAAACAAACAAGGAGGAAATAAAATGAGTATTTTTGACCGCATTGTTCTCCTGCTCACAGGACTGGTCTTGATTTACATGATCTGGTACTTCATAAAAAGACAAAAAAGTCCTGAAACCGCAGGTACATTCAATCTTTACTACATTGTATCATTCCTGGTATTCCTGGTAGCAGGGTTACTGTTGATCGCATTTGGCTGGGACGCATTAGGACACCCGTTTGTTGCTGTAGTGGCAGGATTAATTCCATTTGGACTTGCAACAGGATTGATTGCACAGTTTTATTCTGATAATGAAAAGAAGTTTTTATGGTTTTTTATTGTCGGATTAATATTGATCGCAATTTACAAGTTTGCACTTCCTGATGCGACATGGGGTAAAGTCATATATCCGATCTTTCACGCGGTAGCGGGTTTAACAATTTTCTTCGTACCGATTTTTACAGTGAAAGGAGAAAAAGTTCCAAGTGCGTTTGTAAACGTAACAATTGGAGGTGCATTGATAGGTCTTGGCGGGATTGCTCTTGCATTCTTGACAGCAGGAAGTCAGTTATTATTCTTCTCACAAGATTTTGTGCTGGCGATTCTGGCTCCACTTCTGTTCTTGACGGTACTGTTCTTTGCACTTGGATTTGTGAAAGGTGAATCAGAATAGGTTAACATTTGTGAAATAATTGGGATGTTCCGTTTTTTCGGGGCATCCCAATTATAATATCTTATGATTAAAAAACCTGCTGCACATAAACGCTGGTTACTCCTCGTGTCAGGGTTAGTGTGGAGTGGGGTAGGGGTTTTGTTAAACAGTTTTGCTGTTCGTTGGCTTACACAGTTCAAGCATTCTGGTGTTGCTTTGTGTGTCGTGTTCGGTCTGATATCGGGAATAATTATCACTCGATTCGGGTTTCAAAAAGTCATAAAGAAAAATATACAGCGAATTAACCTGGTAAAATAAAAAGACGGGTATCCAAAAACTGGAGTAATTTCCAGTAA
>CAYTPW010000044.1:0-9857 GCA_964439935.1 uncultured bacterium
CCCAGCGTGCGGCAAGATGTCCAATGGTTTTTGAAACTGTGCTGCTATAGGTTTCTTCATCCATAATCAATGTCTCCATGCTGCCGTCTAACGGTTGCGGTTAACAGGACAAAAACGTTTACCGTACTTTCGAAACACCAAAAAAACCTCCGCGTTTTTGTTCCTTGTTGAACCGATTGTTATGCAGCATTTAATGAATCCGGACCAATATCTACAGATTTCACTAAAGGCGCATACTCATAGGTCACAGAATTTCTGCGACTAATACAGTTATTCACGAATAAGGGAACTATGGAAATAATTAGTAAAGTGAATGTTTTATTAAAATGCATTCTAACGGCTGAGATAACCGCGCGTGGCATTTCTTTACTCTGAACATTTATAACTAATATTAACACGTTTTAACTCAAAGATCGTAAATCCATGCTTCCCGCTTGCCGCGTCCGGTTGAACGATGGTTAGATGTAATTTAATATCAATTATTTTTACCATTTGTTTAATGTATAACTATGTGACTGCATCTGAATTAATCGCTCACCGTACCTAAGAACAAAATTTCTTTCAAAATACCTTCATCATCTTGTTTAAGAAGTGATAATCCTCCAGAATACTTACCTACTGAATTGTACAAAACTACTAAATCATAATTTTGTGTTCTAATAATACCTTCGCACTTAGCAAACTTACCGTTAGAATGTTGTATGATCGATTTGAGAATTTGGCCATTCTCATTCACTAAGTACGTTTCTCCTGCGTATCCAGCAGCAAATAGATAGGTAAATAATATGTATCTTTTTTCTCTTGTATTTTGAGAATTGCTAGACTCGAAAGGTTGTATTTCGGTTTTGTAAGAAAATCGCCTTATAGTTCTTTCAGTCTCTCCTCTATCTTTAAATTCTTCCTTAATTTTATTATTGTGCTCAACTTTTGAATCTGAGACAGAATCCATTTTCATTTTTACTAACTCTGGAATATTAGTATCAATTAGCACTGGTGATTCAATGTCATTATCATAATATCCTTGATAAATGGCAACATGATATTTTTTCTCAAATCCAAGAATATCCTCTATTTTGTCAGTTTTTGCAATAAGATAAGATATTGGCCATCCACTAATTGTCGATAATACTGAATTATAATAAAATGACTCAATTTTCGTACTAATTCTTTTACCTGAACCATCATTTGAGAGAGCAACAATAACAAATGGAGATCCAATTTTTAAACTACCGTATCCCAGAACGTTAGATTCACAATTTATTTTATACATGGTAGAATTATTAATTTGATGAAGACTATAGAAGTTCGGATTTGCATAAAAGTTTTTGGTGAAAGCTACTTCGAATTTCGTTGTTGGATTAATTACATAATTACCATGTTTGTGTGGATCTTTTCTTATATTTCCAAAAAAATAGCCATCGAGTATTATTGTAAATGTGCTATCACTTTCATCCAATTTCGCAAAAAAGTATTTTGGCGTATCATAATATTTTGCGTCAACAAATGATAAATTTGATAATACAAAAATAATTAGATATGTTACGTTTTTGAGCCGCTGTTTCGATTTCATTTTTAATGTCTTTTTTTTTTTAGGATTACATCTAACGGAAAAACTCACCGCGCGTGAGACTTTCACTTTCTAAACTTTTGTTAAACAAATTTACTCTCATTTTTCTCCCAAACTCAAAAATCACCTGTCCAACGAAGCCTTGGCGTAGTTGGACGCTACCCGCTTCTCACGTCCGGTGGAGTGATGGTTAGGGTGCCATTAATTAATCACTTATTTTTTTAAGTAATTCGGAGCTCATTTTCCCGATATAGTAACTTCGCCTTTCATTAATATCACCTTTGGTCATAGCAAGTTCTTGTAGTCTTGAAATTGCAGGTTCCGGAAATTCTTTTAGAGAAGATTTGTATGTCAAGATATAAAGAGCAAAGTCAAGTTTTCTAGGATCACTTTCGAAAAGAAGATCTGTGAGTTCTTCCATCATTACCTCGCGTTTAAAAGTACCTTTATATGAATCGTAGCTCTTAATGTCTTTTTCATCATATATCCAAATTTCATTAATACTCTCTATTATAATCGGGGGATAATGAACAGTATGAAGATCAACATCATAATAAGAAATAATGCTGCCTATTTCATCGAAAATATAACACCGATTGACATAATGCATACTGGCGCCAGAAAAATCATCAATTATTATTCTGTCGGTATGGAACTGGATATAACTAGGTCTATAATTTCCTAAATCTATTTTCCAATTGATACGTCCTGAGTTTGTCATTGAAACAAATAGAATACTAGAGTTACGTCCATTTTTCTTGAGTAAAAATGTATAGTAGTTTTTTCCGTCTAATGAATATGCGTAGGCTGTCGGCCAATCTGTTTTATAACATAGTTTCTCTTCTGTGTTTGGTGAATAGGTTCCTTTTATTTCACCAAATTGATCATAGAATCTAATCCCTTCAGTTAAAGGCAATGCCACTTCACCAATATTTGAGACTATTGGTTTTTGAATATTATTGTTTTTCGGAATTAGTTTTTCCCAGATCACATTACCTGATATATCCAATAATGATACTTTTTGGGATCCCACAAATCCTTCATAGTAACTGCCATTAATAACTACAGTATAGTCATTATTGGGAGAGGTATTCTTGAAAGCTAAATTGGATGTTCTCTGAGCAAAGAAATTAGGTGAAATAAGATCCATTGTTGTGATTAAACATAGAATAGAAATCAATTTTCTTATACTTATATGACTAATATTTCTTAATATCATAAATGTCACCCTAACGGAAAAGTTAACCGTGCGTGGCATTTCTTTTCTCTGAACATACACAGTCGAAATTAACATTGGTTTTTCTTAAAAGCATCAAATCCACGCCTCCGGCTTGCCACGTCAGGTTGAACGAGGGTTAGGCAGCTTAGCAACCACAGTCACCCTCGATCTTGTATATTTGTGATTTCTCTTTACTGCTAAGATTCAGCATTCCTTTGTATCTTATTACTTCACATCCTCCCTCAGTATCAGGTGGGCATACAAATGTGATTACATATCTCAATTCTATATTAATATTACTCCCAACATATTTTTCAGTGATTTCATCTCCAATACTAAATCTATTTTTTAACTTCCTTTTCGTTACATTATACAAGCTCCGTTTAAGACGTACAACATTTCCTGAAACACCGAATAGCATTTCATCTTTTCCTAATTTGGATGAAGCAAATATTTTGTCAAAAATAGCTTCACCTTCTTCATACCAAAAGCTGCATCCACACCCCATTATTACACTATCTTTCGGTAAAATTGAAATGTATAGCGAATCCATATTGTTTGCGTATCCTGCACAGATTGCAAATATTATGAAACTCAATATGGATTTGTTAGTCATTGATTAAAGCTGTCTAATGGCGAAGTTGAGCTGCGGGTTCGAGGCAAAACTTGTTATGCCTCGGTTCTGTCAGTTCCAACGGATGATGGGCGGCGCTCGTCGCCGACCAAATCAAAGTTGGGTACAACTTCGCCAATGAGCGGCGCGGAGCGCCGCTCATCTAGTCAATATGTGGAAAATTTTGACTCATATTACCCTTATAGATGGAAAATATTTCCACTTATTGTGATATTAGCTATGCAAACATGGAAAATATAACTACTATTTTCCATCTATTGCTATTTCACTATTGTTATTATGGAATTTGAACCCACTCACCCTAATGCAGTATATTAAACCAACAAAACATGAGCAAATTTATATTTGATCAGACCTTGAAGCAAATCGTACCAATTCCCAATGTGTGGGGAACTTTCTTATTAGTATGTAATTTTACCTGCAGACAGAAACCTGATGCTGAATAGACTTAAATCCCACGTGACCTTATTTGAACCAAAGGTCTACGCCCTGCTGCGGATCGTAACCGGCTTCCTGTTTTTCTGGCACGGTAGCGCCAAGGTGCTGGGCTTCCCCACCGCTCACAGCTCGGCGCCTTTTTATATTACCTGGATTACCGGACCGATCGAATTGCTGGGCGGTCTGCTGATAATGATCGGCTTAGTTACCAGGCCAACAGCTTTTCTTTCAGCCGGATTGATGGCTGTGGCCTACTGGTGGAAACATGGCCTGGATGCCCTGCTGCCAATCGTCAACCGCGGGGAACTGGCGGTGATCTACTGCTTCATATTTCTGTATATAACCGCCCGCGGATCCGGAATCTGGAGTATTGATAATTACCGTACCAAGCGGTTATAATTATTGTCGGATTTTATTAATCAATTAATCAACAGCTCCAATGACCGCCAAAAAATTGACAACTGTCTTAAAAACCATCGGCGATCCCAAAAAAGCAGAGCATTCCTGTCATTTTTTCAAAGCATTTCCCGGTGGTTATGGTGCCGGAGATAAATTCCTGGGTATCAAAGTTCCGGTTCTGCGAGCCAAAGCGAAAGAATATAAAAATCTAACCTTACCGGAAGTCGGGAAACTGCTGCGGTCCGAATGGCACGAAACACGGCTCCTGGCATTATTTATCCTGGTTGGACAATTCAAGCGCAAACAACCCGACCTGAAAGAAAAAATTTACCGGCTATACCTCGATCACCTGTCGTATGTCAATAATTGGGACCTGGTTGACAGCTCTGCCCATCACATCGTTGGTGTCTGGTTAATGGATAAAGATCGCAAGATCCTTTATCAACTGGCCAAGTCAGATAACATCTGGGAGAGGCGGATCGGGATCATGTCGACCTTTCATTTCATCAGACAGCGCCAGTTCGATGATGCTTTAGCGATTTCGGAAATCATGCTGCGCGATACGGAAGATCTGATCCACAAGGCTGTCGGTTGGATGCTGCGGGAAATCGGTAACCGTGATGGTGCGACCGAACGTAACTTTCTTAAGCTGCATTACCAAACCATGCCGCGCACCATGCTGCGCTACGCGATTGAAAAATTTCCCGAAGCGGAGCGGCAAAAATATCTAAAAGGATTGATTTAATATCAACAAAACACGGGAGTTTATATGCAATACACTAATTTAGGTAGAACCGGACTAAAAGTTAGCCGCCTTTGTCTTGGGACGATGAATTTTGGACCCCATACCAGCGAACAGGACAGTTATGAAATCATGGATGAAGCGCTGGAATTGGGTATCAATTTCTTCGATACGGCCGATGTTTACGGCTGGAAGATCGGCGAAGGTATCACCGAAAATATAATTGGGCGCTGGCTGGCTCAGGGTGGTCGCCGTGATAAAATTGTATTGGCCACCAAAGTGTACGGTGAGATGGGTGCCGGTAAAAACGACCGTGGTCTTTCAGCTTATCACATTAAGCAGGCCTGTGAGGATAGTATGAAACGGCTGCAAACCGATCATATCGATTTATACCAGATGCATCATGTTGAACGCAACACTCCCTGGGACGAAATCTGGCAGGCTATGGAACAACTGGTGCGCGAGGGCAAGGTATTATATGTTGGCAGCAGTAATTTTGCCGGGATCGATATCGTTCAGGCACAATATGAGGCGCAAGCGCGCAATTTTCTAGGGTTGGTTTCAGAACAGAGTCTGTATAATCTGAATTCCCGCACGATCGAACTGGAAGTTATCCCTGCCTGTCAGCGTCACGGCCTGGGATTGGTCCCCTGGAGTCCCCTGGCTGGCGGAATGCTGGGTGGAATATTGAAGAAAACAGACCATGCTCGGCGAGTCAGTAAACTTACGCAAGACCGACTGCAGAATAATCGGAAAAAGGTTGAACAATACGAGAAACTGTGCTCTGATCTAGGGGAAAAACCGGCCGATATGGCTCTGGCCTGGTTGTTCAGCAATCCGGCTGTCACGGCACCAATAATCGGTCCCCGGACAATGGAGCAATTCACCGATAGTCTGCAGGCACTGGAAATTTCTTTAGACGCTAACACCCTGCAATCTTTAGATAAGATTTTTCCCGGACCGGGCGGTCAGGCACCGGAAGCCTATGCCTGGTAAACATTCTGATAGTTTATTTCAGGTTGAGATTGCAAATATTCATTTGAGGTAATCAACTAAGGGAAGGTAAATGGATCGATCCAGCAGCAATCAAAGGATAGTATTTTGTTTGGCGCTGCTAATACTATGGTTGTCAGGTTGTAAGATGCGAACTGAGATGCCTGACCTACATTACCAAGTCTACGGTAGTGGATCGCCGACAATTATATTGGATGTGGGTATCGGAGAGACATACTCCAGCTGGGATACTATCGTCCAACAAATATCCGACGTGACCAGTATTTTTGTTTATGACCGCGCCGGCTATTACCAAAGCGAAACTGGACCTCTACCACGTCACAGCAGGCGGGCCGCTCACGAACTGGAATACTGTCTCCGGCAGAACGGAATAAGGCCACCTTACCTCCTGCTCGGCCACTCCCTGGGGGCTATGAATTTGCAGATGTTCGCCAAAGATTATCCGCAGTTAGTGAGTGGGATGATCCTGTTGGACCCACCCCCGCTGGACTGGCTCACTGGCACGAATTTTCCCGAGTTACAGGAATTGTTCGTTCAACAAACCCGGCAAATGGAACAGGCTTCCGAAGCTCTATTGAATTCGCCTAACCCGGACGACCAGACTCAGGGCAGGTTTTTACATACGCTGGCTTCAGAGCATAACGAATTAATGACCACCAGTGCACGACATGTTGCTGGAATCAAGTCTTTCGGCGATTTACCAGTGACAGTGCTTGCCGCCGAGAAATTCAATCCACAATTCGGTGACGTAGCGGAAGCCTATCAAAAATTCTGGAATGATCAATGCCAAAAATTATCCGAAAAATCCTCTGCCGGTAAATATATCCTGGTTCCTGAAGCGACACATCACATTCACCTGGATAATCCGGAAATTGTTCTCAAAGCCGTCCGGGAGCTGATCAAAACGGCAAATTAATGACCCGCCCCTATCAAGTAATGGCCAAACCAGCTGGGGCAATCTGCAATCTGAATTGCTGTTACTGTTTTTATCTTGAAAAAGAGCATCTGTATAAAAATGCTGGTGCTAAAACATTTATGTCCGTTGATGTGTTGAATTCATTTATCCAGCAGAAACTTGATGCTTGCACAACCCAGACCGAAACATTTGTCTGGCAGGGCGGTGAACCAACCCTCCTTGATGTTGTATACTATCGCAGGATAATCGCGATCCAAAATAAACATGCCAATGGTAAAAAAATTAAGAATGCAATCCAGACTAATGGCATTTTATTAGATGATGAATGGTGCCGATTTTTCGCTGAAAATGATTTCCTGGTTGGAATATCTATTGATGGTCCAGAAGAATTTCATGATGCATACCGTACTGATAAAAAGGGACGTTCGACGTATTCTCCTGTAATTCGGGGTATAGAATTACTGATAAAACATGGTGTCAGTTTCAATACACTGACCACTGTAAACAACATCAATGCCGACCAACCAACCCTGATCTATCAATTTCTGAAAGATATTGGCAGTCAATTCATGCAATTTATTCCAATAGTAGAGAGGATTGACCCCGATTCTAATGAAGACGCGCAGAAATTGGCCCAGCCTGATACCGGGCAGGCTCAAATTACCGATTGGTCGGTTCAACCCGATCAATACGGCAAGTTTCTGATTGACATTTTTAACCAATGGATCAGGAATGATGTTGGAAATATTTTTGTCCAGCTCTTCGATGTTGCTCTGGAAATATGGACAGGTCTGCCATCAGGTTTTTGTATCTACAGCAGTACCTGCGGGCGGGCGCTGGCCCTGGAGCACAATGGAGATTTATATTCCTGCGATCATTATGTTTTTCCAGAATATTATCTGGGCAATATTTTAAATCAATCAATGGCTGACCTGGTTACGTCGGACCAACAGAAAGAATTTGGCTATAATAAGCAGAACTCATTACCGGAGTACTGCAAAAAATGTGACGTAAAATTCATTTGTCAGGGCGGTTGCCCGAAGAACCGCTTCAATCGTACACCCACCGGGGAAAATGGACTAAATTATCTCTGCCATGCTTATAAAGCTTTTTTCAATCACATCGCTCCAGCAATGAAATTCATGACCAATGAATTGCGCCACGGCAGACCGCCGGCCAATGTTATGGAATGGATTATGAATAATAATCCAAAATGATTGTTCACTAACTGTTCCTGTAATTAACTGTATTCAATATTAGTATCCTGATATTTCTCCTGTAATTCCTTGAGTTCTTTAAGGAGTGTCTCCCGGACAACTCTGTACTCGGGCTGATCATAGACATTTTTCAACTCATTCGGATCTTCCTGCAGGTCATAAAGCTCCCATATGTCAACGTCATTATAGAAGTGGATCAGTTTGTAGCGATCAGTCCTGACACCATAGTGACGCTTTACGCCATGCCAACCATGAGGGTATTCATAATAATGGTAATAAACACTGGTCCTCCAATCAGTGGATAGATTGGGACTAACCAGCGAACGATATGATTCACCCTGTATCTCTCGGGGAATCGGAATACCGGCATAATCCAGAAAAGTAGGTGCAAAATCCAAATTCATAACTAACTCATCAAGGACCTGTCCCCTGCCGATCTCCCGCGGATAACGCATAACCAGCGGCATACCCAGTGATTCTTCGTACATAAACCGCTTATCATACCAGCCGTGTTCACCGAGGTAAAATCCCTGGTCTGAGGTATAGATCACGATTGTATTTTCTGTAAGATCATTCTGATCGAGATAATCCAGCAGACGTCCGGTGTTTTCATCAATGGACAATACACACCGCAAATAATCTTTCATATATTGCCGATATTTCCACTTGGTCAATTCCTGGCCGGTCAAGTTCGCTTCTTTGAACTCCTGGTTGATCATGGAATAATGCGCATCCCAGGCACTCTTCTGCTCTTCATTAAAGCGGTTGTAAGTATTCTCCCAGGTCGCGCCAACTTTCTCGGCCCAATTTTTGTTTCCACCAGTACCGGTTTCTACTCCGTATGCATCTTGATGTAATTTGAGATCAAAAGATAGATACATATCATCGATTTGCATATCGGCCTGGCCGGCTGTTTCCTGACGTGTTTCGTAATGGTCAAATAAGGTATCGGGGATTGGTATCTCTACCTCATTGAATTCGTTTAAATGCTTGATATCCGGCATCCAGTTTCGATGAGGTGCCTTATGATGGATCAGCAGGCAAAACGGCTTATTTGGTTCGTGATCATCTAAGGCATCAATGGCAAAGTCGGTGATCAGATTGGTGGCATAACCCGAATATTGCCGGGATTCGCCCTGTTCAATGAAACTCGGATTATAATATTGGCCCTGTCCCTTCAGTATTTTCCAAAAATCAAAGCCTGTCGGATCAGTTTTTAAATGCCACTTACCAACAATCCCGGTCTGATATCCGGCCTCCTGTAATAATTTCGGGAAAGTCATCTGGGATCCGTCGAATTGATCTCTATTATCGCGCAATCCATTCAAGTGACTGTATTTTCCTGTCAACATAGTTGCGCGGCTAGGACCACAAATCGAATTGGTTACAAAACTATTGCTAAAACGAACTCCCTCATTCGCAATGCGATCGATATTGGGAGTGTTGACTATTTTACTACCATAGCAGCTTATCGCCTGCTCGGCATGATCATCACTCATAATAAACAGGATATTGGGAGGTCTCTTTCTCGGTCCGCAGGAAGAAAAAAGTGTTGGTACAGAAATAGCGACGGTACCAATCCCCAATTGTTTAATAAAATCACGGCGAGTTTGCTTCATATTTCCCACAATTATTTAGCTCAATACTATTCAATTATTTGATATCAGAATTTAATTATCTTCATTCCAAATTTTAGATCAAAAATATTTAT
>CAYTPW010000045.1:0-7512 GCA_964439935.1 uncultured bacterium
AGGGTTTCACAAAATAGATGCTTCCTAACCACCCCTAAAATGGGGTTAAAAAAGGCTTGATTTGGGCAGATTTCGGGAAAAAGGGGGTTCACAAGTCCCTAAAAATCAAACACTTACAGATGGTTAGGAAATGCCATTTTTTGACATCTCGTAAATTATTGAAAAACAATATGTTAGGAATTTTGTGAACCCCTCTTATACCTGATGGAAGATAGGAAGTTAGCCTGGTCCAGTGTAAACGTTGCCTTTTCTGGTATCCGTTTCTTCTATCTTAACATTTTAGGATGGAAGGAGACCTACTTCACCATTGGACCCCGGAAAACGCCCCGGGTACTGCCTACACTGTTGAGCTATGAAGAACTGGAAAGACTGTTTGATAGTGCCAACACTATAAAACGGCGAGTACTGTTGATGACTACCTATTCTGCCGGACTTCGTGTGGGTGAAGTGGTGCGCTTAAAACTGCACCATATAGAGAGCAGCCGGATGATGATTCGTGTCGAACAGGGAAAAGGGAGAAAAGACCACTACACGCTCTTATCCGAACGGGCTCTGCAGGAACTGAGAGACTATTACAAAGCCTATCACCCGAAAGAATGGTTGTTTCCGGGACAACGGGATCAAGCCACCCACCTTTCTGTGGATGCGGCGCAGAGAGCCTTTTATGCGGCACGAGACAGGGCCGGATTACAGGATAAATGTAGGGGAATTCATACCCTCCGGCATTGCTTTGGGACCCACCTATTGGAAGCAGGGGTCGATCTGACCACCATCCAGCGCCTGATGGGACACAAATCCCTCTTGACCACCATGAAGTACCTTCATATCACAAAGGAGCACCTTGCAGCGGTGAAGAGTCCCCTGGACATTATGGGCAAACCCGGAGTTGAGATAGGTTAGTCGTGTCGGTTCCCTGCTCACCAGCAGGGGTTTATCATGGGGATGCTTCTCAAAAGGATCCTTCGGAAAAGCAAAATAGAGCGGAACACGAAGTTGGTCATATTTTTCGTGAATACGGTTCATCCTTCTGTGAGAAGTACCCACAACCCCTTGCTCACCTAAGAGTCATCCGGGCCATTCAGACATGCCGTACAGCCTCTCTGGGCGGACACAAAGAGCGGTGTTCTGAGTGTGGCTTTGAGAGAATATCCTATAACTCCTGCCGGAACCGTCATTGTCCTAAGTGTCAGACCGTTACCAAAGTAAGGTGGCTTGAAGATCGAAAGAAGGAAATACTCCCGGTCAATTACTTTCATACTGTCTTCACCTTACTCCACGAATTAAATCCCCTAACCCTGCGGAATAAACGGGTCATGATCGCTCTGTTGTTCAGAGCGGTAAGTGAAACCCTTTTGACATTTGGTAAAAATAATCTGGGAGGATTGATAGGGTTTTTAGCTATTCTTCACACATGGGATCAGACGTTAGGAGATCACTTTCATCTCCATTGTGTCATACCTGCAGGTGCCTTATCCCTTGATAAAAAGAAATGGATAGCGACGAGGAAAAACTATATGTTTCCGGTAAAGGCGTTGTCAAAGGTCTATCGGGGAAAGTTCATAGATTATCTGAAACGAGCCTATTACAATGGTGAGTTAACCTTTCCGGGGGAAATAGCTCACCTTGAGAGTGAATCAGAGTTTAACAGTTTGATCAACTCATTATGGAAAAAGGAGTGGGTAGTATATTCCAAGAAGCCTTTTGACAAACCGGAGAAGGTTCTTGAATATCTGGCACGGTACACACACAGGGTTGCAATCTCTAACCACAGGATAGTTGCGGTTAACGATGGAAACGTCACCTTTAAATACAAAGACCGGAAGAACGGTAGTGTTAATAAAACAATGACCCTGACGACTCACGAGTTTATCCGTCGTTTTCTTCTTCACGTCCTGCCTGCGGGATTGATGCGTATTCGATATTTTGGCTTTATGGCGAACCGGTGTAAAAAAGAGAACCTCTCTGCGATAAGGACATTGCTGGGAGAACCTGAACCTATCCGCCGGCTGACGGATGAAAAAATGACCATCGAAGAACTAATATGGTTGTTTATGGGAATTGATGTGAGGCAATGTCCTGTCTGTAAAGAAAGAACAATGAGGAGAGTGGGAATCATCGTAAGAGCTCCGCCGTAATATGATTAGCTGATTCCGTTGAAAAGAATGATAATAATAATTCATCACAAATATCTGAAAACCCACCAAGATGGGATACGGAAGAGGTCTATCCTGACGGTCAATTATATTGGTGACAGGCCATTGATTGCCACTATTTCGTGGTTATACTCCTCCTTTGACAACGGCATATTGTCTAAAAATGCAAATTATTTTGTTTGTTCTGCACAGTCAATATTTTTCTGTATGCCACTTTTACATTTACAATCCCCATAGTAAGAAGTAAATTCGGGCTGTGGAATATCCAAAAACAGTCCGGTTCTGTCCAACCCGATTTTATCCCCAATGCTCACAACGCTTTGATGAAATGATGAAGTTTTTGGTGAGCATTACGGATAAAATCATTTTCGTTGGAACTGACGTGAAAAGCTTTGGCATGATTTTCGGGTTTTGAGGTTCAAAAAATAAGAGTTTAGAAAGGGTAAGTTGAGTGGCTATAATTTTCACGTAGCTACACTATTTTGTTAGATGTATTTGCGATTAATAATCTATTAAATATTGAAAGATATTTTGACTAAAAAGACTGCCACCGAATTTTTATTTCCAACATTGACTTCGATTTTCATATTTTTCATTTGGCTCAGCATTTCTTATGAAAGACCCCTCACTGGCATATTATTAGGATTAATAATTGGTCTAATTATTTCGGTTACAACTATGATAATAGCCGAACCAGTTCATAGGCAGCCTCAAGAATGGAATAAAGATGAAAATAATATGAGTTTAGATTCACTAATGGAAATTCCCCTATGTTTCTTTAAATTATGGGGAGTTTTCCTATTTGATATATGTGTTTGCTTATTTATTGCATTGGGAATTATAGGAATTTTCTCACTAATACTATACTTAATCATTTTTAAAGGGTGTTAACACTATTAAATGAATAGTGGAATTATTGATTGAATTAAGAATAAAAACATCTAACCATTGCTTGGAGTCAATGGCTTGAGCTGTTCGATGAATTTGAAGTTTCGGGAGTTTGGAAAGAATTTTCAAAAGGTTCGGATATTTGTCCCTCTCCCCCGCCGTGGCCCACGCCTGATCGTTAGACCTTATATTAAACAGCATTAGAGGTGAGTTATGAAAATAAGTAGAATAATATCAGTGACTTCTTGTTCATTTTTTCTTTCCTTGATCTTTTTGAGCTGTGGATACGCAAAAAAGAGTGCATCTATCGAGGGAAATGTAATCGACATTGTATCTCTTCAACCTATTGCAAACATATCGGTCACAGCTATAACACAAACAAATATTAAGGAGGAACTTGATAGTGCAGAGAGAAAAGGAACAACAGATAAGCGTGGCATGTTCCGAATCTCTGGGTTACTTCCAGAGCGAGTTTACTCTCTTAAAGGCCAAGGGCAGAATTACTTACTTATACCAACAGAAGTTTCAGCACCAGAAATTGGTAAAACAAGGATAATTCAGTCCCCATTACTCGGATTTCATTCCAGTAAAGATGGCTTAAAATCTATCCTTCGTACTGAACGTACATACCTTGTGTTTGAAAGTCTTCTTTCAGAACAAGAAGTTCTGGATATTCTTATATCCAAAACGTCAGATAATTTTTTATTATACAGGCAAGACCGTGAAGGTCAAGTACGGTATTTCATATTTTCCAATAGTATAAATTACAAAGTCATTAATCAAGTATTTACTGACAACATTACAATTTTGTCAGATTTTACTACGTTTATGGGACCGGTGAAAAATGCACCAGAGCAGGCGTGGCTTTACGAATTTCGTTGCAAACTAGGAACTGCAAGCGATATATATAAGCAAATAGGATTTCAGTTAGCAAAGGAAAAATCTGCGAGGATAATTGTTTTTACTTGGAATGATGAAAAAGACTTGGGAATAATTTCCGATAGGCACATAGAACCGAATATTTCTCCAAACTATGCTGTTATTAGTAGGATAGAGAGAATTTATTTGGTACAATGACATGTTCGTCTACCCATTGCATGCAGTTGACGACAAAACGCGTGGCGGTTTTTCGTAATTCTGTACTTCGTATATTGGAGTTATTGTTATTGAACGTCAGTACAGATTCTGTTGAAAAAGTCGGATTTTAGTAATTTGCAGGAAAATCACCCTTTGTAAATATTGAAGTTACGATGTCTAAATTTTGAAAATTCTCAAAAAATGGGACTAAATCAACAGAATCAGTACATCTATAGGTTTTGTCGCAACTGATGCATGCCGTTAGACCACCTTAATAATTAAGGAGCTGTAATAATGGAACAAAGAAAAAGTTCAATGAAAATATTACTTACCATTCTTGGCCTTGTTCTTATGATTGTTGTCTCGGATGATTTATTTGCACAGAAACTACGTTACAAAGGAAGAACGCTTAAACAGTGGCAGGTTGATATGAGTGACCTTGACTCCGATACACGAATAAATGCAATTGATGCTATAAGTACATTTGGGAAGGATGGAGTACCTATTCTAATACAAGCGTTGGCTGATAAGAATTATGATGTTCGTATTTACGCTATAAGGGCCCTTGGCACTATTGGCCAAGAAGCAAGAGATGCAGTACCGGCACTTATCAAGAGTCTTGATGATGAGTATTTGACTATATTTGTTGCGGAGGCTCTTGGAAAAATTGGTCAATCCGCAGAAGATGCAGTACCTTCCTTACTTGAAAGAGCGAAACATGAGTTTAAAAAGGATTTTAAAAATAGTAGGTATTTCGATGCTGTAAAATACTTGGAAGCTGCCGCACTCATTTATCCCAACAACCAAGAAGCACACTATTTATTAGGCCATGCCTATGATTATTTACATGATATGCCAAACTTAAATGTAAAATTAACGGTAAAGGCATCTAATCATTTACAAAAGGTAATCGAGATCTCTCCAAATTATGAAGGTGAAATTATTGTTTCAGACCCTTATTCAAAACTTATGAATGTATGGGGCAAACAAGCCACAACATATCTTATAGAAGGAAAGGTTGATTCAGCAAAATGGGCATTAAAACAGAGCCAGAGTGTAGTTGGTTTTCACCCAGTAATTTTGGAATATAATAAAAATATGATGTCTACGTGTGATGAAGATGCAATTCTCTTTACAGATGAAGACAATTATGTATATTATACTAGTCTATTTCTACAGTTGGTTTACGGATATAGGCCGGACATAGTAATAATTAACTTAGGATTGCTGAATAATTCATGGTATATACGTTATCTTCGTGATTCGGTACAACATCGAAAAAGATTTATTGAACTAACTGATGATCAGATCAAAAAGCATAGTCCTATCGGTATAAATCCATCTACTGATGATCCTCTATACCTGCGGATAAGCACATGGAAGACCTCTAGAATTTCGGTTCCTGTGACGAAGAATTCCCTTAATTCAGAAGGTAAGATTTCATGGAGAATGAAACCGACTTATGGAAGGAAGGAAATTCGTGTTCAGGACTTAATGATTATACATATAATCAATCAAAATAAATGGAGATATCCAATCTATTTTGCTTTGAGTGTGCGCCCAGATAACAGGATCGGTCTGGATAGATACCTGCAGATGGAAGGCCTTGCTTTTCGACTAAGGACTTACAAAGTAAAGTTAATAGATTATGATAAATTCAAGAAAAACATGACTGAGAAATACCTGTATGAGAATCTTGAGAATTATGTTTCAAAAATTTATGTGGTAAATTTCAATCCCGATATAGTGAAATTGGTTCAGCACTATCGAAGTGCTTACATTATGCTAGCAAGTCATGTTCTTTCAAGATATCAGGTTAAGCAACGTGATCCAATCACAACAAATGAAGAATTGCAGCAATTGCGGCAAAGTGGAATAAACTATCTAGATTTGATGTCAATGAATATTCCTGATAATGCCATTCCCCTAACCAGTTCGAAGATAAAATTTCAAATAGGAAGCCTTTACCTTGGGCTGGAACAATTTGAAACGGCTCAGCAAATCTATGAGACCATGTATGCAGAGAACCCCAGCCAAGTTGAGGTTTTGGGTATGCTACTAAAGATATACGATAGTCTAAAATACTGGGATAAGGCCATCGATTTATTGGAGGAGTGGCTCGAGCATTCACCCAGAGACTCAGTTGCTAGGGAACTTCTCAAAAAGTATTATGAAAGCAGTGGGAGTAAGGGAACAGATTTCTAGCATTGTTTATTAACCCGGATAATCATTTCCATAAGAAGAATAAGACCAAATTCGTTAACATGATTTCACTGGTTTCTGTGCTTATAGAAAGGTAACAGCGGTCTAACACCCGTTCCACCTGACCCCGAAAGCGTGAGGCGTAAATTCAAGGTTTTGAAGTTCAATAATGGTTGGTCAAGATAGAAAATGTTGGGTAGATTTAATTTCGGGGCAGGTTATTTCTACCATTGGGCACACAACATACACAATAATGGAATAATGGTTATAAGATTTAAATTCATCATATTCATTATGATTCTATCAAACATAACTCAATCAGAAGTATCCGCGCAAATTACCCTATCATCAATTTCAGTCAATTTAGGTTCTATCCGAACAACCCAATTCGATTTTGGGTTCGATGTTAATCATTTATATACTATTTATCCTGAACTTCAAATTGGCGGATCATTAATATCAAAACCTATGTATTGGCAACTATTTTGGGGATATTGGGATGATTGGGTGTCTGAGCCTTTTCCCATTATGGATGGTATAACCTATTCATCTAGCTCCCATATCTTTGGTGGAAGAATTGAATTTCTAACAACTGAGTTCGAGAATAATAGAATTGTAGATTTTGGATTTTTGGGTGGTTACTCCAGACATTTTACTAGAATAAGATACATCGGCGGTCATGACTTTGGGGGTAATCCAGGTCATAATAGTTCACTAAGTACAAGTGCTTTCGATATTGGAATGAATGTAAAAGTAAAAATATTTGGCCCCTTTAGAATCGTTGTTGAATTCAATCGATTCTACCAATACAAAAAGTTATCTAAAGAATTTATATGGAAACGGAATGCATATAAAACTGGAATATCGTATGATTTTTAGTGGTGTACCCAACCCGCGTTTCACCTGACGCCGCTCCGAAGGATTTACTGTGGAAAAAGCGTAAGGCGTCAATCTACTCCATCAACTGACGGATACAATTGATAAATGATTTCAGATAAAAGAAGTAATGTGAACAGAATTTCGGGGCAGGCTATTTCATCCGTTATACAGCAGAATAATTCATTCAGCTTGATAAATATTGAAAATGAGTGAGACAATAGATTATATAACACGACCACTCACACAATCAGATGAGCAATTATTATGGGAAATGTGTTATCAAGCACTTTTTGTCCCTCAAGATAGAAAATCT
>CAYTPW010000046.1:0-7159 GCA_964439935.1 uncultured bacterium
ATAATGCACATTGTTAAAACCGCCAAAGTAAGGATTTGGAAAAACATTTATCTGATTAATCTGGTCTTTGATTTTCCCTTTACTGATTTCTGTAACAATTCCCTGACCGGAAAAAGTATAAACATCTTCACCTGGAACGAGCTGATTATTAAAATGAACCTGAAAGACATCGCCGGTTCGAAAAATTGATTCTTCCTTATTTAACTGCAGCATCCAGCCCATTTTCTGGCCATCGGCACCATCTGGTCGCAACCCCCAGAATCCATTATAAGGTTCATATACCGGCATGAAAGCTACATTTTTAGTTATAATAGTTCCTCCACTGGGCAAATGGGTTTCGAATATTGGTTTACTGGCGGCAATCTGGTAAACTGCTGTATTTACTTGCTGAGTATCTTCTGGCTCAACCGTCCACATTTCAAATGGCAGCCAGATAGAATCAGATGAACCTCCCACAAGCGCATGATTATTAAAATAGGTAGCAATTGAACCTTCATCAGTAAACCGGATTTGGATATCCTTCTTCATGTCTTCACCTGATGGGCTGCCGTAAGCCTGTGATAATTGCGGTATACTGCTTAAAAATGCATTCCAGCTGCCGTCGCCAATCTCACTTGACAATGCTGTAGGCCAGATCCCCTGGAATTTTACGGGAGTGCCTATGGGATCATCATCACCGTCTACTAGAACTGTGTACCCACTATGAGTTTGCGGCTGCAGGTATGTAGCGTTTTTCATCGTCAGCACAAAACCATCGATAATTCTTATCCAGGCATGGTCGGAGGTTGGCTCTCCAACACCTTGCAGTTCCTCACCAGGTCGGAGATAAGCAGATAATTCCTGATAATAGGCAGCGGTAACCGGGAAATTCTCCTGGTAGACCAGAGTATCGGTTGTGTTTGAATCTATCAAAGCCCAGAAATTGGTAGAATCATCAACTGCCGTAAATGAGATGTTGTAGGTATGGCCGTTCAATAAATAAGGGTCAGCCACAATAGGAGTTATGTTGATTCCAACTGCATTACCGGCTACATGTTTTACTTCCAGCGTATCTGCATATTCCCGGTCAAATTTTGTCCCGACCGGTGAAGAGCCGGGAATTGCCAGGATAGATGTTTTTTCACTTTCAAAACTGGAAAATGTAATCTCCGGGTCCGGATTATAGGTGTAGGCCGTGACTGCATAATAATATGTGCGATTATTAACGATCTTTTCATCGCGGAGATAATCGTGATCCAGTACGATAAAATGTTCCAGTCCTGAATCCGATCCATCATGAACCGGTAATCTGTGTACCTCCCCGGTAATATCGTTAATTACCCCGCTGTAAATCACCCCATAGCCATCAACAAGATCGTAAGTTGCCACATTGGTCCAGGGTCCTTCCAAACTAGCGCCCTGATACACATTATAGCCTTGAAATGTGAATCCGCTGCATTGATAGGATTCAATTTCTTTACTGCCTTCCTCCCAGGATAAGATTATCTTACCATCAAGCATGGCCGCTTTGACCTGCGTTTCAGGGGCATTGCATACAGAAAACAGATTTCTAAAATCCTGCTGGGCATAACGGGCATAGGCTTTCAATTTGCCGATTGATTTATTCCAGGCTGTTCCTCCAGCAATAATAACTGAAGTAATTATTTCCTGTGTGTCTCCTGCCAGAAGAGTAAATGGACCTGAACTCATGATGAAACGGCGATCACCGCCATATTCTTCATTCCAACCTGTACCTGATACAGGGTCACCTGAAAACACAAACTCTGTTTTCTCACCAGTTACCCAATCAGTAAATAATGTATCTGCATGCTGGTCGCGACCGTTTTGAATCCGGTACAATTCTATAGCATTGTGCGGGTCATGCCAGTTAGGTGCATTTTTCAAATTGGGTAAAAATCTGGTCATCAACAAAAGTTTATAATCTGGGATCTTTTTGAAATAGTAATTGTTGTCTAAATCCCAGGTCAATATTTGTGCCGTATCTCCCACACTGGCAACTATCGGCCCCTGGTGAAAAACACTGCCAACAGCCGGAACTGCCTCACCATATGTAACATCGCCACCCGGCATATTATAGGTGTAACCTAAATTCAATTCAGTATCACAGCCAATCCTATCATCACCCGCATCGCCAATGTCATCATCGTGGTAGAAACTGATGAATACACTGTCGAGATCATCCGAGCCTTGATTGGTTATCACCTGTCTAATGAATAACATGTCGCCCAGGGGACCTTCCTGGTCGAACCCGAAGAGTGACATTTGAATTTCAACATTTAAAGGATTTGAGCCAAAATAATTAGCATGTGCTGTCGAATCAGCATCGTTCGTCACATACCAGTGAAACATATCTCCCAGGATGTCAGGATGATCACCATCCTCAAGTTGATACTGGCCATCACCATTGGCATCTACCCAGGGTGCCCCTTCTTCTACTGGCCAATTTAAAAAATCGCTGGTTGGCAATGTTGTGGTTACCAATTCTGTATGAATACTGGCCCCCTCAATCACGCTGACAGGTAATTCCAGAGTCATGCCGCTGAATGTTGTATAATCATACTCCAGAAAAGCATTCAATTCCTCGCGATGAATTTGATAAATATGACCTGACTGGTCATTGCCATTAATTTGTCCTGGGACATATTCGACCCCGTAGGCTGCGGATGCAGTTCGAATTTCCCTGATCCATTCTCCATCGGGAACTCGCACTTTACCTGCTCCCAGCCAGTGACCGGCCTGATAGCTGGCCAATTTTCTACTCCCTTTGGGCCATTCCAGTCCAGAATAGTTGGTTACTCCTGAGCTTATTATCTCACCACGATTTCCATGAATTGTTGATATCCGGTTACCATCCCAGATAACATATTCAATGTCGGCATTGCGGGAATTTGATGATGAATTAGTTGGACCAATTGCAAAAATGACGGATGCGCAAACAGGAAAAATTGCTCGAGTGTATTGTTTGATCATGCCTATATACAGCCTTTAATAAAAGTACGTCGTCCTGGCCACCGCCAGTTTAAGGATCCGTTCGCCCAGCTTTTTCCCTTGAACATCTTCCACGGTGATATGGGCAAGGTATATCCCATTGACTACTGGTTTCCCGAAGGAATTGTGCAGATCCCAGCGGGCGTGGCGGTCAGCGTCATTGGGTGAATCAAGCACTTTTTCAATCCGGGCCACCAGGTCACCTGAAAGGGTAAAGATACGGATAGTGGTCTTGCCGACGCCCAGACCGGTAAAGGAAACATAACGATTGTCGGGATAAAGCACATTGGTGTTATATCCGAAATAGGGATTGGGAAAGACCTGGATCTGCCGAATCTGATCCTTTATCTTAGCAGCTTCCGTCTCAGTCACAGCACCCACGGCGGTGAAGGTGTATATATCCTCACCATGAATTATTTGATTATTGAAATGAACCTGTAAGATATCGCCGCTTTCAAAGACTGTTTTTTGACGGTCGAATTGCAGCATCCAGCCCATCTTCTGGCCATCTGCTCCATCGGGCCGCAATGGATTGGCCAATATACTATCGCTATTATAAGGTTCATACACCGGCATGAAAGCCACTTCCTTCAGAATTATCCTGCCGCCACTTGTGGAATCCACCCCGAAAATCGGCTTGGTCCTGGAAATCTGGTAAACCGACACATTAACCTGCTGGGTATCACCGGGTTCCACCGTCCACATCTCAAAGGGCAGCCAAAGAGTATCCGACGGTTGTCCGACTAAAGCATAATTATTAAGATAGGTGGCAATAGACCCTTCATCAGTAAACCGGATTTGGATATCCTTCTTCATGTCTTCACCTGATGGGCTGCCGTAAGCCTGTGATAATTGCGGTATATTACTTAGATAAGCGTTCCAGCTCCCGTCACCAACATCACTGGACAATGCATAAGGCATTATCCCATGGAAAATAATTGGAGTCAGGGTGTCCATGTCAGCAATAATAGTATAACCACTATGGGTAGCTGGTTGTTTGTATGTGGCCTCCTCTGAGGTCAATATAAATCCGTCGGTAATACAGATTGTGGGAGCAATCTCATCAGGAATGCGCCAGCCTCCCAATGTTGATTCTATGTAGTATTTTTCGGTTACCGGAAATAGCGGATCGTTGATTATGGTATCATTTAGTGTAGTATTAATCAGGAGCATGTGATTGATTGAATCGCTTACAGATATAAAATTGATCGAATAATCATCACCGGTCAGCAAGTATGGATCAACCACAACAGGAAAAAATTGCGCTCCCGTGGCCTTGCCGGAAACGTGGTTGACTTTCAGTGTATCTGCCTGCTTTTGATCAAATTTCGTCCCGACAGCGGGTGAACCAGGAATCACCTTGATGGCCGTTTGGGGACTTTCAAAACAGGCAAAGGTAATTTCGGGATCAGGGTTGAAGATATATGCAGTAACTGTATAATAATAGGTACGATTATTCATAAGCGGTTCATCACGAATATAATCGTGGTTAAGCACAATATGGTGTTCCAGACCTGAGTCAGTACCTTCCTGAACAGGTAAACGGTTAACTTCGCCGCTAATTTCATTCACAACTCCGCTGTAAATGATACGATAGTCATCAACTACATCGTAGGTAGCTATCCTGCTCCAGGGTCCGTCAGGTTCGGCGCCCTGGTATACATTATAGCCCTGAAACGTGAATCCTCCGCAATCGTATGATTCAATATCGTCACTCCCACTTTCCCAGGAAAGGACTACCTTGGCATCCAACATGGCAGTGGTGACTTTCGGATCTTTAGCATCGCACATGGAAAACAAATAATTAAAATCCTGTTGGGCATAAAGACTGTATACCTTCAGTTTGGTAATCGATTTATTCCAGGCCGAACCTCCAGCCACTATGATCGATGTGACGATTTCCTGAGTTTCTCCCACCATCAGTGTAAAAGGACCGGAGTTCATAAGGTAGCGACGGTCACCTGGAACAGAATCATTCCATCCGGTGTTATGCACAGGATCTCCGTTATTAACGAATTGAGCTGGTAGTCCTGTTGTGGGATCAATATAAGGTCCACCGGTCAATCCAATTCGACCATTCATATAGTTGTAAGCTACTTCAGCAGTGTTGGGATCAACTAAGGATGGATGACCGCCTACGTACTTTGAAAAAGTTGTTAAGTGCAATAGTTTATGATCCGCTATATTTTTAAAATAATAATTATCCTGCAAATCCCAGGTCAATATTCTTGCAGTATCTCCCGGGCTGGCTGCAATCGGTCCCTGATGAAAGACACTACCGATAGCAGGTGGTGCCATACCATAAGTCGCATCGTTATTCCTACCATTGTAGGTAAACCCCAAATTCAATTCAGTATCACAACCCACCAGGTCATCCCCGGCATCGCCCAGGTCATCATCGTGCCAGAAGCTGACGAATACGCTGTCAAGATCATCCGGTCCGGCATTGGTTATTACCTGGCGGATGAACAGCATATCACCCAGCGGTCCTTCCCGGTTATATCCAAATAGGGATACTTGAACCTCAACATTCATGGGATTTGTGTCCCACAAGGGCTCATGAGCGGTCGAGTCGGCATCGTTCATGATATACCAATGAAACATGTCACCCAGTATACTGGGATGATCCCCATCTTCGGGATTGTAGAATCCATCCCCATTTGAATCCACCCATGGTGCTCCCTCAGCGATTGGCCAGTTGAGGAAGTCACTGGAAGGCAGCGAAGTTGACACTGACTCAGTATGGATGCTAGCGCCTTCAATCACGCTGACTGGCAGATCCAGGGTCATACTGCTGAATGTTGAATAATCATTTTCCAGAAAAGCATCGATTTCTTTACGATTGATTTGATAGATATGTCCCGATTGATCGTCACCGTTAATTTTTCCGGGCACAAATTCCTGGGTGTACTCAGCCGCTGCTGTCCGGATTTCCTCAACCCACTCACCACCGGGAGAACGAACTTTACCACAGGCCAGCCAGTGTCCGGCCTGGAAACTGGCAGTTTTTCCACTGCCATTGGGCCATTCAAGACCTGAATTACTTGTAACATCAGAGCTGACTACATCTCCCTGGTTTCCGTGGATGGTGGATATCCTGTTTCCATCCCAAATAACATGATCATCAGCCGCATTGCGGGCTGCTGGAGAGGTTGACTGCTGGGGATCGGCTGCCAGAAGCATGGTGCTGCCAATTGTCAGAGAAATTATATTATGTTTTAATCTATTGAACGGTATTTTTACCATTATTTGCCATTTATTAATTGCTTAGTTATTCCCATTTCAACAAAACCGTTTATGGATGCGGTTGGAATGAAGGGTGTCTATAATCGATTGGACCATTTGTCAGGTTAATCTTATTAGAACCGTCGATATCCATCATGTAAATGTCGTCAGTATCATCCCTGTTAGATACAAACATAATCTGCGATCCATCTGGAGATATTTGAAAATTCTCATAACGCCAAGTACTGTCACTTAAATTTGTCAGGCCACTTCCATCAGTATTCATAGAAAAAATTTGGCTGTAGTATTCTCGGCTGGAATTAAAAAAGATCTGTGATCCGTCAAGTGAAAATTGCGGATTGAAATCATAACTTTCATGATCGGTCATTCGAATTTGATCACTACCATCACTTTTAACCGTATAAATATCCGGATAGTAACCGTTGTAATATGATTGAAATGCAATTGTGATACCATCTGGTGAGAAAAGTGGATCTGAATCCCGGCGGGGATTATTTGACAAGTTTACCTGGTTTCCACCGTCAGCATCCATTATATAGATATCATAACTTCCGGCTCGATTTGATTCAAACACGATTTGTGAGCCATCCGGAGAAAATTTCGGATTTCTATTGTTCCTTTCGTTGGTCAATTGATTCTTATAGCTTCCATTAGAATTCATTATAAAAATCTGATAATAATAATCTATTTCGGAATAATACACTATTTGTGATCCGTCAGGGGACCATCTGGGTTTGAAATCAAGGTTATTGTCGTAAGTCAGATTAAATTGATTACTACCGTCACTGTCAATAATATAAACATCATTCATTCCTTCACGATCCGACTCAAATATAATTTGCGATCCATCTGGAGAAATCTGGGGATAGCTGTCCAGACCCAAATTATCGGTAAGGGTTAACTTATTATCTCCATTATAATCCAT
>CAYTPW010000047.1:0-6938 GCA_964439935.1 uncultured bacterium
GTAAGGATATCCTTATGATATAATCCCTTCCACCTTACTTAAGTAGATATAATTATTTAATTTATAATGTTTTTTGTAATTGCTTATATCATATGTGAGAATTATATTTAATCATAATGAATTTGAGTCAATTAAAGAGTTTTTCGCATAAAAGCAAAAAGGATGGATTAGATCTATGTCGGATCAACAAGAACCTTTGTTCACAGTTCATTTTTATACTAAAGGATATAAACTGTTTGCTGGTAAACACCTGCCTATTAAAAAGTACCATAATAAAAAAGGCAGGATTTTATCCAAAATTAAGAGGATAGATAAAATATTATCGAATATAATTACTATTTCCGATTGATAACATGATCATTGACTATTATACCTTATTTGCTGGCTCTGTGAAGAGTCTCAAAATCGCAGCAAATAACCAAGCTACAGGACTGTGCCCGCTACATCAGGATAAACATATATCATTGTCAGTAAATCTCGATACAGGTCTTTGGAAATGCTTCGCCGGATGTGGGGAGGGTAATGCTTATCAGTTTGCTGAGCGGATCGGTGTTGATACAAAGCCATATCGAAATAACAATAATCAATCTTTCTTACCAAAGGTGAATAAGAACCTAACAAATTGTCAAACCGGCGATTTACGCAAAAATGGACCCCCAAAACTGGATTCTGACACTATATCTCGTGCTTTATGGTATCACGAAGTACTTCTCAGCAACTTCGATATGCTTTGTGAACAGATTCCCTGGACAATAGAAGCTATACTCAAGACGCATACTGGCTATGATATTAAGGGTGACCGTTTCACATTTCTGCACCGGAACCAGGAGGGTGACGCTGTAAATCTCAAGCTCCATAAAAACAGCAACGGTGAGATGAAACAGGTTCCTGGCGTGCCTTCAATGCTGTATAGCTTGCCCCTGATTGAATCTTATTCACGAAATCAACTACTGGTGTACGTTGAGGGTGAGCCAGATTTCATATCGTTATTATCGACAAATTTGTACAAGCCTGTCACACATACTACAGGTGCTGGATCCATTCCCAAAGACTTATCAGCGCTTAAGGATTTCAGGACAATAATCATCCTATTTGATAATGATAAGGCTGGGATAGATGGTTCATCGCGGTTGGCTAAGCGGTTGAGGACGGACTTTCCTGAAATGAATGTTAGGATTGCTACGTGGTCGGAAGATGCTCCCAAAGGATTTGACATCACTGACTTTTTTAATGGGGAAGAGCCAGCCGAGGTATTGATAGATCAATTTGACCAGATTCTCGCATCAGCCGAAGAATATATCCTCCCAGAGATCCAATTGAGCGCTCGAGATTTCCGCCAGACGGACGCCGGGAATGCCGAGCTTCTTGTACATCTTAAAAAAGATTTCGTACGGCATAACCATACATTTGATCAATGGTACATCTGGAATGGTCAGTACTGGGGGCCAGATCGGATGAATATCATTAATCAATATGCTATTGAAGCCGCACGAAAACGCCAGGCTGATGCAGTTGATATTCTGGATGGCGACAGGAAGAAATGGCAATTCAAACACGGATTGCAGTCTGAGAACCGGAACAAAATATCTGCCTGTTTGGAATTAGCAAAATCATTACCCCCGGTGGCGACCACCGCACCTGATTGGAATCAACATCCACACCTAATTCAGTTTAATAACGGTGTATACGATCTGGTTGAAACAAAATTCTACGATGGGCGAGCAGAGCTGATGATCTCACAGTCAACCTTGTATGATTACAATCCTGAACTAGGTTGCGAAACTTGGATCCGCATCATAAATGAAATATTTGGTGGAGATCAAGAATTGGTGGATTTCTTTCAGCGTGCGTCAGGCTATTCGGTCAGTGATGATATTACGGAGCAATGTTTTTTCTTACTGTATGGTATTGGTGCAAATGGAAAGAGTGTGATCCTAGAGATATTGCGGAATATCTTGGGTGACTATGCCACTGATACACTTTTTGCTACTTTTGAGAGAAAATTCGATCGATCACAGTCCAATGATCTTGCAAGGTTGCACTCTATCAGACTAGTGACATCTGCCGAAAGTGGTAGCACTCGGCAACTGGACGAGGAAAGAATCAAAGCAATTACCGGTGGAGATCCGATAACTGCCCGCTATCTGTACCAGGAGTTCTTCCAATATCAACCAAAATTTAAATTATGGATGGCGGTCAATTCCCTGCCTAAGGTGGGAGATTTTTCAGATGGCTTCTGGCGCCGTGTCCGGTTAATACCATTCAACGTTGTTTTCAAAGGGGAGAACGCCGATCAGAATTTGATTGCAAAGCTCAAGACCGAATTACCGGGCATCATGAATTGGATTATTGAGGGATACAGAATGTGGAAAGAGGTTGGATTATTACCGCCAAAGACTGTTCTACAGGCTACAGTTGACTACCAAAACGAGCAGGATGTGGTAGCAGAATTTTTGAATGAACACATTCACAGGGATACTACCGCCCGTACCAAAGCAGCCACACTTTATCTCGCATTTTGTGAATGGCACAAAGAAGCCTACACGGGAAAGCCCATGACTCAGACTGCTTATGGCCGGCGTGTTTCCCAGGTGACAGGTATAAAGTCAGACAAAATATCAGGAATAAAGTGGTATTTGGGCATTGAACTAAACAAATTTTCAAACAATCAGGATAGTTTGCTATGAATTTTGTCGACGATCGAGGACAATTAAGGGGTACTTTCTATAAACTACCTTATAAAAGTACTCGTATACGACTTTATAGAAATAGGGGGCTATCTATCCAACCATCCTCGTTAATACAAATATAAGAGAATAATCATGGAGTACCAATTAATCAACGAATTTACCCAAATGACGATTTCAATAGATCTTTTTCACAACCTGCTTTTTCTGGCCGAACGATTCGATTGGGAAGCTAAAGGTCGCCAGAAACCAAAGGAGACTCCCAACAATGATGACAATGAATCAAGAACCTTTGATTATCAAATAGATCATGCAACTGTTTGTGCAGAAGATGCAAATAATCTATCACAATCACTTGAAAAAGCGATGGATGCTATTGAAAGTCAGTTGGAAAATTCTCCTGATATTGAATATTACATAAATTGTGTAAATAAGGATTCCAGATACTATCAGTTTCACGATACAATAAATAGCCTTATTGCATTCTTTAAACAAGGACACTTTCGCTATAGTACATTCAGAAACGATGAAATGCTGGATGATATACCATTTTAATCAACCTAATGACTCCTATATCCACTAAAACCCAAATTCACTGGATACAATAAGATAGCATACGCAATGATCAGGACGAAACAGATGCTTTTTTGCAAATATTATGTGTGGGAAGGTTGTAATGCTACCACCGCTGCCAAATTGGCTGGGTATTCTGCAACCAGTGCGAGGGTTACAGCATCTCGGTTGATAACAAAAGCTAACATCCAAGTTGAAATAAAGAGGCAGATAAAAATCCGGGAGGAGAAATGCAATATTACAGATAAACGGATTATTGAGGAACTTGCAATGTCAGCCTTCTCAGATCCCCGCGACTACTACGACACTGAAGGAAATTTGCTCCCGATTATTGAATTATCAGAGCGCGCTGCGAAAGCACTGGCCGAATTCACCGTCACAGTAGGGAAGAGCGGTAAGGTTATCAAGATCAAGCGCGATAACAAGCTGAAGGCTCTGGAAACGTTGGCCAGAATTCATAATATGTTTTACAACGACCAAGACCCGAACGTCAGCATGAAAGATCGAGTGATCTATTACCCAGTGAAGGTCGCCGAAGGGGCATCAGTAGATCTAACCGCAAAAATTGAGAAACCTGCGTCTAAGGACAACTAATCTTTATAACCACACTAACTCATGGCTATCACTCTTGAAAATATCGCCGCTCAACTGGATCGACTTGAAAATAAACTGAATTCTCAGCGGTCACCCTGGTTAACCTTCAGGGAATGCTGTGATTATCTGAAAGTTGGTCGAACAAAGCTAAATAATATGGTTTTCAAGAGTGAAATCAGTACTGGAAAAGTTGGTAATCAGTTGAGATTTTTTCGCAAAGACTGTGACAGTTATCTACTATTTCAAAAGCCATTTAAGGCACTTACCAAATCTCAGAAAAAGACTGTTGAAAAAATCAGCTGAAATGTCATCCTCACTGCAGCCTACTCTTCATCATATTAATTGGTTTGATTACTATCTTTCGATAGAAAAGCAATCAATTGATTTAGTATTAACAGATCCTCCTTATTCAATCCTGGAAAAGCACAAGGATTGGGATCAGAAGATTGATCTCCATTCCTTAGAAAACAGTATTGACTACGTATTAAAGCAAAATGGATTGGCTATTATCTTTTGTAACCTGTGGTTGAAACAGGACCTGATATATGCATTAACGAACTTCCAACTTCGCAGCTGGCATATATGGAGAAAACCATCGGCGATGCCGGTAAATTGTCAACAACCCTTGCCAAATTGTGAGTTTATTCTCGTATTTAAAAAGAAGGGAGTAAAGACGAAAAATACGACTTGGAATCCTTTAGATATGGTACCACCAAAAAAACCTTACATTAAAAAATCAAATATTCTTACTAGTCCAACCAGAAGACACATAAAGTCAGGTCTAAGTATCAATAGCACCGGTGCCAGATGGGTACCAATTATTTTAGATGCCCCCCATAAGCCATGCATGTTGAAGAGCGAACGATCAAATCACCCGAGTCAAAAACCTGAGGTCTTACTTCGAATGCTGATCAGGGGATATTCAAACGCTGGAGATACCGTATTTGATATGTTTTGCGGCTCTGGGGCAACGTTAATCAGTGCTTATAAAGAAGGTCGAAATTCATCGGGATGTGAATTGATTGAAGAATATTATCTTGAAGCAATTCAAAGAATTCATTCTCAAACCAACCAGCAGCAGTTATTCCGAAGTTGTAATATCAAAGTCGATGAAAAACAGGAAAATAAAAAAATACTGGATACGCAAGTATCGGGATACTAATATACCGGTGTGATGATAACCGTATACCAAACAAATAGTTATACAAACAATAGCAGCACGCTACATATACCCGCTTTCAGACTTGCCCTCCCTAATACGGCTAAACATCACGAAGTTTGGAAGCGGGTTTTTAATTGGAGGTTGATATGATAGGACTCAGGAAATTAAAGGGGCTTTACTATGCCCGTGTATACCTTCCAAGACCAGGGTATAGATCAAAGGAAAAATTGATTTCTCTAAAAACTGATAATAAACGTGAAGCAGCCATTCGCAGGGTGGAGGTACAGCGGTATGAATCTGAGCTAAAAGCAGGAATGGAGTACACGTTTCCCTGGCATAATGGCAATGGATTATCTGAAGTAGTTCGATTAACTCTTGATCAAGCTAACAAACAGTACATAAAAGCCCGAAAAACAGACGGTATTCGCAATTCTACCCTTGAGCTATACAAATTATCATTAAATCATTTTTCGGGCGTTGTAGGGCTAAAAACGCCGGTTGAACTGATCAATTATCAGCATATTGAGAAATTTAAAGAGAAGTTCATCACAAATTACTCAGATACTAGCGTCAATATGTACCTTCGCTCGATACGTCCCTTCTTAAATTGGCTGCATGATCGTGGCGAAATAAAAACCATCCCTAAGGTTAGTTTAATTAAGTCCTCTTTACCATTACCGATTTATCTTAGTAACACTGATTTTGCTGAAATCTTAAAGGCTGTATCTGAGAGAAAGTACAGGTCAAATAACTCAGCCTTACATTATCAGAAAGCATTTCATTTCTTCCGTGAAACCGGTTGCCGTCTGCAGGAACCATTTTATGCTACAATTCATGGAAACTGGATGATAATTGATGCAGATCGTGCTAAAACACACAGAAGTCGAGAAGTATATTTATCTGATGATCTAGTTTTAATCGTTAATGAGATGCAGGATCGGCTTGATCGATTTATTGGAAAAAGTAAGAATGATTTCGTAAAACGATACAGTGTGATATTCCAAAAAGCCTGTGTTGCTGCTGGAATTGAAGGGAAGAAGTTCCATTGTCTCAGGCATACGTTTGCAGTGCGACGATATTTACACACTAGAGATATTTATCAGGTAGCGAAGGAACTTGGCCACTCAGATGTTAAAACCACACAAATTTATGCAAATTTCAACTTGATGCGGTTAGCCGAAGACTTCCCAGATCTGGCAAAAGATTACAGCAGGATAGGAAATACGCCTGAAAGTAGCATTCCGGATACCATATTAGCGGATACGGTTTATAATTAGCATATTGATTGTCGTCGGTAAAAATGTTCAAAAGCTCTTAATTCTATATCAGGGGCTTTATATTTGACATTTCAACTGATATAATATTTTTTCGTGAAAATCCTGATTACTCTGTTAATTTCAGAAGTTTTAAAACTAATATCCAGTGGTAGGTTTTGAGACTTAGATTTTGAATTATTAGACAAGTATTTAGTCAGAATTGGTTGTTTTGGGACAAATATTTAAACTAATTTGAATTTGTTACAAAAGGGCAGCTTAAAATGACATCAGTTTATGATATGAATCCTTCTCATAGTGAAGCCGGGAAATGGCATTTTGCTGTTGACCGTGGCGGGACGTTTACCGATGTGATCGGTATTGCCCCCGATAGAAAAGTGCACATAACCAAACTCCTTTCAGAATCCATGGACTACCAAGATGCATCCGTTGAGGGGATTCTGCGGATATTGCGAGATAATGGCAGTTTTGACGTGATATCGTCCGAAACTGTTGCCAATATCCGGATTGGTACGACCGTAGCAACTAATGCCCTTTTAGAGCGACGGGGTACTCCAACAGCTCTTTTCATCACTATTGGCTTTGAAGATTTGATGGAAATTGGCGACCAAACCCGGCCAGACATTTTCAGCCTTGCAATCAAAAAGC
>CAYTPW010000048.1:0-5891 GCA_964439935.1 uncultured bacterium
CGGATTAAATCAGACACCAAAAAGCTATCGCTCTTTGGTGCTGCTTATCTGCGACATTAGGTAACAATATTCATGAAATCAAGCAGTAAGAAAAAAAAGGTGTCATTGAGACTATATATTATCTCAATAGTTCTCTCACTTGTTTTAGGATTCATTCTTTCTTTCCAGTTGACCCATAAATACCTAACAGAGTTTTATAATTGGATGATAACAACAACCACGATTAGTCAAGCAAGATTGGATCTGGAGAAATTGACTCGGTTACATGGAGAAGAATATTCAAAATTATACGATGCATTAGAAATAGAGTTAAATGCTCATATTTCTACGGCTATACTTTATGACAGCACTTTTACAGACTATAAACATAAGCAGGAAATTGAAGAAATAATTTTTGAGGCGAAGAAACTGTATGGAGATTCTATTTCTGTACCAGAATATGACAATTCTGAGGATTTCCAAAAGAATAAGAGATGATAGCTAGCTTGTTACCTAACAACCACTGCATCGGACGCAAATAGCGGGCTTCTCATTTCGTGAAAATGAAGATTTTGAAACAGGATTTGTTAATCAAACAACAAACATTAGGTCAAGTTTGCACTGATTAGTTATGCCGTTAGGTAAGAAAATCAAATCAGGAGTTAGAATGAAACAAATTATCTTAATCTTTGCCATACTATTATATTTATTCCCATCTATTTCATTCTGTCAGACTACAATAATAGATAACTCGAATAAGGAGCCAGTCATTAAGCGAATAAATTTTACTGGGCCTCGATTGGGATTTGTAACATATAATGATCACTACGGTGATATTTTAAAGGTTGCTTTTGACATTCCTGCTACGTTAACTCAATTCGGATGGGAAAATGAATTAAGGTTCAAACCTCAATCAAATGGCTTAACAGGTACTACTAAACTAATATGGTTATTTGCTGGATTTGAACGTGGTGTATTTTTACCACAATTAAATTGCCAGGTTGGTTTAATTACACAAAAAGGATTAGAGTTTGGAATTGGTCCATATCTTTCTTTTACTGGGCCTGCTCTGAGTTTTTCGTTGGAAAAATCATATAATTCAGGTGCACTTATTTACCCTATCAGTTTCAATTTTGCAGTACAAGAGGAAAACTTCTTTTTCTCAGTCTTATTTGGATTTGAAGCAATTAAAGAATGTGAATGATATTTTTATTCCTAACCATCAATGCACCGGACGCAAATAGCGGGCTGATCAATTTGCCAAAATGAAGATTTTGAAACAGCAATTGTTTTTCAACCAACTTAAACCAGGCCAAGTTGCGCCCGGTGAGTTAGACCGTTAGGTTTTGGAAACTTATCCGGTAGAATAAGTTATGTGTCTTAAAAATATTGAATAAGCATTTTTGGAGGAAACTCATGAAAGCGATCATATGTACGAAATACGGACCACCGGATGTTCTTCAACTAAAAGAAGTTGAAAATCCGAGTCCCAAGAAAAATGAGATTTGCATAAAAATCTTCGCCACTACAGTTACATCAAGTGATTGTATAGTACGGGATTTCAACATACCGATGTGGCACCCGATGGGACTGATGATGGGAATTGCGATGGGCTTCGGAAAACCGAGGAATCCCATCCTTGGAATGGTGGCGGCCGGAGAGGTCGATTCTGTTGGAAGCGATGTGAAACGGTTCAAGATAGATGACCAGGTCCTTGCATATACCGTCTTGTCACCCACCAAGACTCGATTAGGAACATATGCCCAGTACATTTGCATTCCGGAAGACTGGATAGTGTTGCCAAAACCGTCCAATACGACCTATGAGGAGGCCGCTGCAATCCCCTATCCTGGAGAGCTGGCGATGTTCTTCCTGAAGAAGGGCGATATCCAAAGCAGGAAGAATGTTCTCGTAGTTGGAGCCTCTGGATCCATCGGTACCACTGCCGTACAGATTGCCAGGCACTATGGGGCCAAAGTGACGGGGGTCTGCAGTACCGCGAATCTGGAATTGGTAAGATCCCTGGGAGCCGAAACGGTAATTGACTATACAAAAGAGGACTATTCGAAACTTGGTGAGCGTTATGATCTGATACTGGATGCCGTTCCACAGCAGGTGGCGGATAGGAAGAGCTTGAAATCACAAGCGAAGAATTCCCTCACTACTGATGGGAAGTACATTTCAATAGATGATGGATTAGCCAAGGTAAGCTATGATGATCTAGTTTTATTGTTGGACCTTACAAATTCTGGTGAGTTCAAACCGGTGATTGACAGAAGTTATCCATTGGAGCAGATGGTCGAGGCCCACAGATATGTCGAGACGGGACACAAGAAGGGGAATGTGGTAATAACCGTGGATCATAACAGCAAAACCTGACAAAGCGCTGCACGGAGGTACCTTCTCGGCGCTATCGCATTAACGAAGGCACTCGTGAGCTCAGTCGTCAGCTAAAGTATTCTATTATGAGAATCATCCCAATATTATTCCGATGTTTTAATCACTTTTTCTTTTATTCTTGTTCAGTCGAAAAACAATTCATGAAAAGTAAAAATAAATTAATTTCTGTTGCGGCAATTGTAATATTTTTTGGCTGTACAATCGATCGTAATTCCAAGATCGAGCATATGTTCAAAGATTACCAGGGTCAGCAACCCGGTGCGGCAGTAATGGTTATCCAACAGGGCCAACCGATTGTGGCAAAAACATTTGGTTTGGCTGATGTTGAGCAACTTAAACCGGTATTTCCACAAACGAATTTCAGATTAGCTTCGGTTACCAAGCAGTTCACCGCGCATTGTATTATAATCCTGGTGGAGCGTGGACTATTGAAATACACTACATCACTCACCACTGTTTTCCCGGATTTTCCGGATTATGGTAAGACTATAACTGTAAATCACATTTTGCAACATACTTCCGGATTAATAGATTACGAAGATTTGATTCCTGACACTGCAACGGTTCCGGTTCTGGATCTTGATGTATTGAACATGATGCTGGAGCAGGACAGTACTTATTTTGTACCAGGTAGCAATTACCGCTACAGTAATACCGGTTATGCGGTGCTGGCAATGATTGTTGAACAACTGTCTGGCAAGTCATTTGCCAGTTTCCTGGAAGAGAATATTTTTGATCCGCTGGACATGACTGGCACAGTAGCCTACCAGAAAGGTATTTCGAATGTAAGTCATCGGGCGTATGGCTACATTGTCAATGGGGACTCAGTAATATTTAACGACCAGAGTATGACCAGTTCAGTTTTGGGCGATGGCGGGATATATACTTCATTAGTTGATCTGTACCAGTGGGATCAGGCTCTATATTCCGATAAACTTGTTAGCCGGGAATCGCTTAAAATGGCATTCACACCTTACTTGGAAAACTATGGATTCGGTTGGCGAATTGATGATTACAAAGGCCACCGTCGGGTTTATCATACCGGCAGCACCTGTGGTTTCCGCAATGCTTACCTGCGTTATCCCGATGATCAGCTTTCAATCATAATTCTTACCAATCGCCGCGGACCCGATGTGAAGGAACTGGCTGAAAAACTGACAGAATTATATTTATCAATCTGACTTGATGAAAGAAGAGTATGAGAAGAAATAAGCCCATCACTACTGTAACGGGCTTTTCCTTTTTTTGAATTGTGATATTTACCCGAAAGTAAATCCTTCCGGCAGATCTGCTTCCGGTGTACCTTGTGGAACCCAGGCCAGATCCAGAATTGTGTAGGTAGGATTGGCGGTCTGGAAGATCGGGATGACCCGCATGCCAATCTTCGGCTCGCCCACCGCAAGATTACCCATCAGGATCGTGCAGACGCCTTCGAATTCCACATTCACGAAGCGAATTGGTTTCGGCAGAGTGTTAAAGGCACCAGTGCGCTCGGTAATCATGAAGGTATGTACCTTGGCACCGGTTTTGGCGATATCGGTGATATCGACGATTGAGTTTTTCGCCAGGCAATCCGGGCAATGAATCCGGAAAGGTACAAAAACCGATTCCTGGGCCGGACAATCAGGATTGTGACAGCGAGTGCCCAACAATTTGCCTTGTCCCAAACCTTCGAAGAAAGGTGCTTCACCACCATAGCTGTGGATGTGTACTACATCCCGGGGATTGGTAACACCCAGAAACGTCCCCTGTTCATCACGGATCGGTGTGGACGGATTAATGAAATGGAAATTACCGGATGGTTTATATCGGCCGTTAATAACTTTTACAGTTCCGCGTTCGTCACTCATTTTCCGCTCCTTTCCAGTTGATGATCCGGGTGGATCAGGATTGTAGCCGTCACGTGCGACCCAACACCGGCATGGCTGATTGCCAATCCGCGCTGGGCGTCTTTCACCTGCAGGTCAGTCCAATCAGCCGGTTTCTGGCGTTCAAAGCGATCCCATTTCTTCTGATCACCATGCATCTCGGCCCAGCGGTTCCAGATATGCTGACCGACCTCAATCGTCTGCATGATCCCGGTTGCACCGACGGCATGCATACAGCCGATCAACCCGCCGGATAGGTTCGATGGCAGTTGTCCGGGCTGTCCGGTCAATGGATTGGTATGATAGCAATCGCCTGATTCCACGTAAGTGCGTCCTTCACCGTAAGGCCTGATTCCGATATCTTCGTAAGACTGGATATCGCTGATAGTGAATGCATCATGCAACTCCACCAGGTCCAGATCGATATTGGGATCAACAATACCAGCCATGCGATAGCCGTAGTAGGCGGCCATTCGTGCTGCCAGGAACCCAGTAAAACCAGGATATCGATCACCACCGGGAAACCGTTCTCCCAGATCTTTGTACTGATCAGGGGATTCATTCGGCAATAATGGAATCTCCATTTTGCGCCGGTCGGCCACCCGCAACGTGTGACTGCCGGCAGATACGTAAACCAGGAGCGGTTCATCGGTCAATTCATAAGCTGTTTTCTCGTCGCAGAGAATGGCACAGGCAGCTCCGACGCTCATCAGACAGCAGTCCAGTGCCCGCAGGGGGTAGGCCACAACCGGGGATTTTAACACATCCTCAACCGAGATATCCATCGGTCCCTGCGCGTGGGGATTCATCCGGGCATAGCCACGATTTTTAACCGCAATCTCTGCCATCGTATCGCGGAATGAATCTTCCTCTTTGCCGAAAACTTGCCAGTATTTCTGTGCCATGACAGCGTAGTAACCGGTATAGATATGTCCCAGAGGAGTCTCCCAGTCTTTGTCAGCCGCACAGGAAATATAATTGTTGCCTTCGTCGGTGGGAACCTCGTCCATCCGTTCCCAGCCCATAGCCAGGACACAATCGGAATAACCGGAAGCTACAGTTTTAAATGCTTCCCAGAGTGTTGAACCACCAGTGGCACCGCCCGTTTTAATACCGATATTGCCCAGTGGATCGAGTCCCAACCGGTCATGGATCACCGATTCACCCAGCAACTGGTCGCCGAAATGATCGGCAAAATGACCATAATAACAGGAATGAATATATTTTTTCAGTTCCGCCGGTGTCATGTTGATGAATTCCGCTGCTTCTGTAAAGGCATCAATCACCAGCTCTTCCGTCCGCTTGTCCGGAAAGGCTCTGGCAAACTTGGACATGCCGCCGGTAACTAAATATACCGGGCGTTCCATCTGTGGTGTTTTTAGCTGTTTATCACTAAAGGTAATCATGCAGTTCCCCTTGTATGTTTTAGGATGATTTTAATTGATCCGTCCTGATTATTTGACAAATTTGTGAAATAAGTGAACAGTCGTATAATTCTATTTCTCTAGTTGGTTAAATGTATCACTATCTGCAAAAATGTATTTGGCAGGCTCTTTGAAAATATTATGCCCTAAGCAATTTACAAATATCAGGTTATTTTACATAGATTCAAATTTCATTTGGGACAGGTGCTTTCTGAAAATT
>CAYTPW010000049.1:0-5514 GCA_964439935.1 uncultured bacterium
TTATGGTGCGACCGGTGGTTTCATTCTTGGTGCAATTGTCTATTCCCTGCGGTAGTAATAGCACTTCGTTTCGATCTAAGATCAGAACGCTGTAAATTCTAAGGTGAATGGGGTGCTGTTTCGGTACCAGACGAAACGGCTGAGAAAAACCCGACGAACCTGATCTGGATAATGCCAGCGTAGGGAGGCAACCATGAACCCTCACAAAATTCCATCTATTTTCTTTTATTTAATCATTTTTACAGTTCAGCTAATCGCCAAAGATTTATATCTAACGGGTATAGTATACGATAAAACAACCGGACAACCAATCGCTGGCGTAAATATTACTAGCGAGGATATTGGCACTGCTGCGGATTCGATCGGGAGATTTGAAATTGTCATACCGGAAAAATCCAGTCTCAGTTTTTCACATATCGGCTACGAGACATTCATTCTGAAACCGGAGCAAGTCAACCTGATAGTGTGGTTGATTCCTGAAGTATTAAGTGGTCTGGAGGTTAATGTTACGGCTACTCGTGTCATCCCGGGTATCACACCGGTGGCTTATTCAACCCTGACCCAGGACGAGATACAAACGCATTACCTGATGGAGGATGTACCAATGGTGCTGCGAACAGAACCGGGGATTCATGCCTATAGCGAGTCGGGCAACGGGACCGGATACTCATATGTATCAATCCGTGGATTTAAGCAGAGTAAAATTGCTGTGATGATTGATAATGTGCCACTAAATGATAATGAGAGTCACCAGGTTTACTGGGTCGATCATGGTGATATTATCAGCAATGCAGCTGATGTGGAAATACAGCGCGGCGTGGGCAATAGCCTGTATGGTGCCAGCGCATTTGGTGGCTCAATTAATGTTGAGACGCAGATCAATTCGGATAAAGAATCCTGGCAATTTTCGAGTCTGGGTGGATCATTCAATACTTATAAATTGCGAGCTCAATACAATTCGGGCAAAAAACTGGGCCAGAATTTGAATCTGGCAGCTCGGATCTCCACAATCCAATCAGATGGGTACCGGAAAGATTCAGAATCTGATCAAAAATCACTTTACTTTGGACTGGAACACCGGTTACCTGGAGTTACCAATCAATTTCGGGCTTTGATTGGTAAGGAGATCAGTGTGCTGCAATGGGATGGGGTCGATCAAAATATGATTGATGATCGTGTCCTGCGAAGAGAGAAACTGGCTTGGACGATACCATTTACTGACGATTATCTCCAGCAGATATATTCGTTGAATACAATTTTCACCGTTAGTAAAAATGTCCTGCTGCGCAACGTCAGCTATCTGGTGATCGGTCGCGGGTATTACCAGGTTAGAAAACCAGCAATAGACTACTTCCGGTATAATCTGGATCTGAATAATGAATATCCCGATTCAGTTGAGTACAGCATGTCCACTGATTTGACCCGCCGGAAGTGGATTAATAATCTATATTATGGGATCACTCCGACGCTGACACTGAAGACCAAGTCGACTCGCTCTGATTTCGGGATTGAGTTGCGCAATTATACTGGTGATCATATTGGTGAGGTAATTGATGTCTCCGATTCCCTGTTGGCGTCTAAGCTAACAAAGACCTACCGGTATTATGATTTTACCGGCAGCAAGCAGTCGGTCACGGTTTTCGGACACCTGATCTATGCTACAAATTGGGGAGGTAATCTAGTTGGTGATCTACAGGTACAACACCACCGCTGGAATCTTGATCAGCAGCCGATTGGTCATGCACCGGACCTTTCCATCGCGGCTGACTGGACTTTTGTCAATCCGCGGATCGGTTTCAGTTATCAGGTAACTGAGAAGGTTAGCTGCTTTGCCAATTACGGTGTTGCCCAGAAGGAACCAGCCGACGATCAAATCTATGAGGCGGATAATTTTAATCCAGCATTGGATAGTCTAGAAAATCCGGTCCATGATCAATATGGTAGTTTTATCCTCCGAGAAACTCCGGGAGAAGCACCGGCGGAGAAGATCAATAATGCTGAAATTGGCTTAACCTACTCAGATCGAGCGATCACCGGCAGGCTGAATTTTTACCGGATAAATTATAAAAATGAGATTCTATCAGATATTTATTCATTTGAAGAGACTGAATTTGATATTGTCACGGCTGATCGTACCGAGCATACCGGTATTGAATTCGAGGGTAGTTGTCAGCTGGGATCGCACCTGCTGCTGCAGGCTAATGCAGCGTTTTCCGCTAATCGGTTTGGCTCGGGAGCATCGTCCGGCAAAACACTGATCAATGTACCGGGACAACTGGGAAATATCATTTTTACCTATCAGCCGACAGGTAGCACCAAGTTTGTATTTCATCTCAGTCATACCGGTCGCCAGTATATTGATTTTGATAATTCGGCGGATCTGGCGATCGCTCCTTATACATTACTGAATATATCCGCTCAGAAAACCTGGAATAACATCACCGTAAAATTGAAAATCAATAACGTATTAGATGAATTGTACGCGACTTATGGATATGAATATTGGGATGGATATTACTGGCCCGGTGCTACCCGAAACGGGTATTTGGCACTGGAAATGGAAATCTAGGAATTAGCGTTGATTAGTACTGATTTAAAATTCAGAATGGGATTAAGAATCTAAGCTTGTTAACCGGCTCCTAATCACATTTTGAATAGCCGCAATCGTGGCAAATCACACAACCGGCTTCGCTTTTCAAACTGTTACCGCTGCATTTTGGGCAGACTTCAAAAATAAAAGGGATCTGCGAGGATGTTTTTTCTACATTATCCTCAACTGTTTCATCATTTGTGTGGTTGTCAACAAAAGCAAATGGATGAACATTATAACCTTCCTCCGGCTCCAGCTTGCGTGCTTTCAAATAATCGTCTAATGCTTTACCGATGGCATCGGGTGTAGACAGGATTAGTTGACCATCTTCCCAGGTTGGATTGGGGCCGCTGATTCCTTTTAATTGTTTTACGATTGCCTGCGGTTCAATTCCCGACCTTAATGACAATGAAATGAGACGGCTGATCGCTTCCGATTGAGCAGCAGCATGGCCACCTGCTTTACCGATGGTTGTGAACACTTCACAAAGACCATTTTCATCCTCGTTGATAGTGATATACAAGGTACCCTCGCCGGTACGAATCCGGCGGGTGATTCCCGAGGTGATCAGCGGACGATGCCGGGGTCGGGCGGTAACTCCGGTTTGGGGGGTTGGTTTAGTAGATGACGTTGTGTGCTCAGCCGGCTTTTGTGCTGCTACAGTTTTTTTCTTTAATTCGGAATCAGTAAGCAGGATTCCCTCCCGGGAACCTTCACGATAGACCGTAATACCCTTCAATCCGGCTTTATAGGCACTTAAATAAATATCGGCGACTGTTTCAACAGCTATATCATGGGGCAGGTTGACGGTTGATGAAATTGAACTATCGATGTATTTCTGGATCACGCCCTGCATTTTGATCCTGAAATAAGGATCGATATTGTGGGCGGTAACTATATAATCAGGCAGATTTGAATCGTCACCGAACATCCGCTCGATAATCGGGTGATAGACTTTATATTCATTGAAACCATCGCCCGAACCGTTGTTTTTTTTCACCCGGCGAGTATAGGAAGTGCTGAAAATCGGCTCAATCCCGGAAGTGACCCGGGCAACAATCGCTCCACTCCCTGTAGGTGGTATAGTCAGGATGGTTGAATTTCGTATTCCATCCTGGCCGATGTCATTGCGGATCGATTTAGGCAGATTCTTTACGAATTTACTTTTACTGAATTGTTCCCATTCGAAATTCGGAAAAGAATCCTTTTCCCGCGCCAGGTTGATGGATGCCTCGTAAGCTGTATCGCGAAAGATCTGACAGACCTGTTCCACCGTTTCAAGCGCGTCGACACTGTCATATTTAATTCCCATTTTTACCAGTAAATCCCCGAGACCTAACAGTCCCAGGCCGATCCTGCGATCCTGGATGGCATTTTGCTTCTGGATTTCCAGCGCGTGCCGGTCCAGATTATAATCGATTACATTATCCAAGAAGCGGGTTGCATAAACAACTGTTTCTTTGAATTCATTGATCAGGAAATTACCGTTTTTGTCAACGAATCGTTCCAGGTTTATCGAACCGAGGTTGCAGCAACCACCATCCGGTAACGGTTGTTCGGCGCATGGATTGGTGGAGACTAAAGGACTGCAGTATTCGGCATTATGATACTCGATCATAGTATCCCAGAAGATGATACCGGGCTCGGCTGACTGGTGGGCGGCAGAAATGATCTTATTCCACAATTCCCCCGCTTTTACGACCCGGTAAACTTCACCATTCCAGTGTAAATTGAGGTCTGAATTTTCCGCGACAGCTTCCATGAACTCATGGGTAATTAAGACTGAAATATTAGAATATTTAACTTTATCCAGATTACCCAGTTTGATCTCAATGAATTTTTCGATATCGGGATGATCGATCCGCAGCGTCTGCATATTGGCGCCCCGCCGGCCGTGTTGGGCGATTGTGTTGGTATTTTCACTGAACAGATTCATGAAGCCAACCGGTCCGCAGGATTTACCGCCGGTGCCGTTGATCGAATCACCGGCTGGTCGGAGGATTGACAGGTCATGGCCACAGCCGCCGCCGTATTTATAGGTCAAGGCCTCTTCATTGATCGTTTTATAGATTGCGTCAATCGAATCATTTTTGATTGCGACTACATAGCAGTTATTCAAGGTGGATTTAATATCATCACGCCCGGCACCGTGCATGATACGGCCACCGGGTACGAATTTGAAATCTTCCAGGATCGAAAAGAACTGTTCGGCCCATTCGGTCCGCGCTTTTTTGGTTTTTTCTACTGAAGCCAGAGCCGTAGACAAGCGTTTCCACATATCCCAGGGATGTCTTTCCCAGGAGGCTAAATATTTTGATTTTAAGACATCCAGTCCCAGGGAATCATTTTTATAATAATTTTTGATCCGGTATTTTTCCGGAACATCCGCATCCAGTACACTTTCAACCGCCGCATCGGATAATTCTCGAATAGTTTCGGTTAACTGGGGTTCCGAAAGTTTTGTCCTCGATTGAGATACCGTGAAATCCAGTTCAATCGCCTCAGCCATTAATTAGCCCTTTGAATAAAGTGGTACATAGTTCTGTAAAAGCGGCTGGCAATTCAATACAGTAAAAAAGGATTGGGTTGGCGGGGCGAATATATTGCTGCACAGAAAATACAATCAAGTTGATTTCACTAATAATTAAAAATTCCGACGAGAAAATTGAAATTAATTTAAGTTATCCACAAAATATTAACATAGTACTATAGCATAAAGCATATGCGTGATACTGCTAGTTGTAGAGTGGCGAAATGGAATTTTAAACTGCCTAAATGTGTCAGTAAATCCTGCCAATGCAGCAGTTATTTCAAGTGTGGTGATCCTATGGATTAATAAATTTTATGCGTATTTTTAGTACTAATGCGGGTGTAGTTCAATGGTAGAACGAGAGCTTCCCAAGCTTTAGACGAGGGTCCGATTC
>CAYTPW010000050.1:0-4585 GCA_964439935.1 uncultured bacterium
TGTATTTCCATAAAATCAATTTCCTTTCTTTTGATTAGCACACCTTCTAACGGAATAGCTAACCTGCGTGGAAATAAACAAATAGAGCAATGATTTACCAAAAGACAATTGAAATGGCAAAGTGCGAAAATCAAGCTACCAGCTTTCCACGTCAGGTTAAGCGAGGGGTTAGGCTTTTTTTAATATTAACTATTATGATAATGGTGTAGTCATTTTTACTCTAATTCAAAGAAAGAATATTCATACTTGTTCCAGTCTATTTTCCGTCTCAAAGCGTAAATACCATTCTTCAAATTGTATAATTTAACTAAGAATAAGTTTTGTGATTTCATTCTTGTCGAATATTTACGAAATGGTATTTTACCTGATCTGCTAGCATGCCAACTTTTACTTGGTACTTCTTCGAAATCTCCATATGAATTAAGATTGTATTCTGACCAACCACCTAAGTTGTTATTTTCTTGGTATACTCCCAGTGCGTATACGTTATTTCCTAATAATTCTCCTCTGTAAACCAACCTTTGGAATAGCAGTACAGGTATCACATCGTAATCGTATGTTTTTTCATCAATAAAAGAAAAAAAAGATAAATACATTTGATATGATTTACTAAAACTTTGAATATTTCCCAACCCCCCCTTTTTTATGTAAAAGAGGTCGGGTTGTCCTGCAGCAGAGGCAGAATAGAAATGTACGTCATATCTATTAAAGTCATGAGATTCAAGTGACTGCAATCTTTCTGAATAATGACCATTTACAAAAAGATATACTCCCTCTCCTGGAGGTTTTTTTACTAAACCAAATGGTCTATCCAAAATTTTAGTTTTACCCTCAGGAGGAGGACTTAATCTAGTTTCATTGACAGAATATCCCGGTTTGGTTGCTGTAATTGTGTAGTCATATTTAGGAGAAAGACCTTTCAACAGAAAGATGCCCGTTTTATCTGTTTTAGTCTTCCTTATCTCATATTTTTTGTCTTCTTCAATATCGGTTTTCATAGTGGCAACTACAGCTACATCCGATATTGGTTGTTCAGTAATTACATCCTCAACTTTGCCTTTTATTTTTGACCCTCCTGTACATCCAAAGGTCAAGAATAAAAAGACCATTAGAATACTTAATTTCTTCATAACTATGCCTCCTTCTGTTATTTAAAAAAGCCTAACGACCAAGCTCACTGGCGGAGATGAAGCGCAGCGAAATCTCCGTCCAGTGCAGCGCCTTGTTCGGCATTATTTCATTCTCTATTGCTGTACACTGATTTCTTTAATCTTGTCTTTCTCAATCTCCGTTTGTTGTCCGCTAACGAGTTTGATCGTAATCGCATCTGGGCCAACTATTCCACTCAGCTTGTCACCATTTCGCAAAACGATCATTTCTATGTTTTGCCCACTCCCTTCAAGAACAACTGATTCAATCTGTTTAAGCTCGAATGATAACAATGCATAGCTTGTTTTGACAGAGAACTTGTCTGTTACGAGCTTTCCGCTGACAGTGTCACCATTCTTGAGCAAAACTCGATCATACACTTCTTTTTTGACAGCTTTTAAGTTAGAAGAACCAGCGCCAACACGTGTTCCAGCAGAACCGGGGACACGAAGACCAAGCATCGACTGATAGAAATTGAGAGTCCAGCGATCACGATCAGCACCGCGTTTCCATCCATTCCATGGACTCGCGAAGTAAATACTACCGCGCCCAAATGGGGCAACACCCGCAATCAATCCCTCCTTAACCGAAACTATTATCTCGCTGTTTACTGGATATTTCCTGAATACGGCATAATCAATATTCTTTCCTGAATCTCCGTCTGAAAAGTCAATATCCCGGACATCAGTATTAACAGGATGATTTGAGAGCTGAACGTTTGGTACTTGATTGAAATCATCAAAGGCTGAACCGAGCCCTGAAAAAAGATCAGAATAGCGAAATAACTCGTCTCGGCCCCAAATTAGAATCTTTTGCCCACCTTTCACCCAATCCTGTAAAATTTCTTTCTGGACTGTGGACAGTTTCGCAGCATCCAAATCAAGCCTATATATTTCGCCTCCTTGATTGGGGTTATTGCGAAGGCCCCAAATCATCGGCTGGGTGATAGTAACAAATTTGGGTCGACTACCCTCTACAACTCCAGGATCGTAACGATTCAAGATTTCCGGTGGGATTGTAGCTTCATATTTGGTTGCTTGGCCGTATGCCATGCCTCCTAAAAGTATGGCGAGCATGATCAGTGTCAAAGATAGTGTTTTTTTGATTGCCATCTGTTTCTCCTTTTTGTTGCCGAACGGATGAGCTGAGGTGCGTGAAAATGATGACCACTCAACTTTACTATTTCCAAGTTTGCGTTTGTAAAACCACAAAACTCGAAATTCACGCTAAAGCTTTTCACGTCACCTCAAGCGTGGGTTAGAAGGCATAGCCACCGACCTTTGCCACCTTACTTTAGCAATATGCATTTACCAGTATCCGAATATTTTCCAGTTGTAATCTTGTAAAAATAGACACCAGAACTAACATTCTTTGCATCCCATTGAGCGGTATGTAAGCCAGATTGAATTTGTCCGTTTACAAGAGTGGTTACTAATTTACCTGTAATATTGTAAATGGACAGATTGACAAATGAAATTTCAGGTATTTGAAATGAAATCGTAGTTTTAGGGTTAAATGGATTGGGATAATTATGGTAAAGTGAGAATTTATTGGGAATAGTCAGATTACCATTCGAAATTGACATTGAATCACAACCAATATCATAAGCACCAATGTTCGCAGCATTTTCACCGGTTCCTATACAGGGAGAATTTTCAGCAAGTGTATATTCACCACTATCTGGATTGCAAAATAGTGGGTTACTATCAATATTTCCAATTCCCCAGTTCAATATTGAAATAGAATCTACACTGACTGAATCAATTCCATTAAGAATATCACAATAATTAACTGTTATAATGCCTGGGACACCTTCCCACGATCGAACATAGATTTGTGCAATATTTTCACCCCATAAAATACTATTTGTAAGAGTGGCAACACCACCGCCACTAATGAATAAACTAGATGCTCTATCAGCGATATTGTAAGCGAAGGTACAATTAATAAAATCAACAGATGCACCATACATTCCAATTGCTCCATTTTGATCATCATATTCATCACTGGTTGATGAAATATTTTCGATAAAAGAACTGTTATTTACAATACCTGAACTACCATTGTAAAAACCTGCTGCCGAAGTATGTCTACTGACTTGATTACCAATAAAATTACAATTATTTATCTGAAAATTTGTGTTGAGACCATCAATTCGGATTGCTCCTCTACTATCAGCCATATTATTGATGAAATCACAGTTTTCAATTATTATATCTAATCCAGATGAATCCTCATAACCAGTTTGAAAACCAGCACCACCAGAATTGTTATCCGCCATATTGTTTTCAAACACACAATTTATTATTGCAACGTCATAGGTAGCGGTGGAATCAAGCTGTTTATAATAGAAACCTCCGCCTCTGGCCCATTCGTAGTTTGTAACTTGGTTGTTTGCGAAAATACAATTGTCTATTTCAATGTTGGATCCTTTCACTGACATTCCTCCACCATACCATTCTGAAATACCATTGACAATCGAAAAACCAGATAAACTTAAATTGCAGTTTTCAATTTCTATTACTCTATCTAATTGATTCCCATCAATAATACAATATTCAGGACCATTAATACTCTTAATTGTCAAATCTTTTCCATAGATATATAAATTTTCGAAATAGGTGCCATTATCTATTATTAGTGTGTCAGTAGTAAATGCCATCTCAATCCCCCATTGAATCGAAGCATACGGATATTCCACGGAACCATTACCTGTTGAATCATCGCCGGATTGTGAAACATAAACCTTTGTTGGCGTATAGTCCATTACAACTATACTTTCGCTCCAGTGCGCCCAATCCTCTGCAGTCCAACCGTAAGGATCGGTTATCATACGTAGAGTTATTTCACTATCATACCAGGGGGTAAGATCGTATTCAAAGTATCTCCAGTAGTCACTGTCTTCAACCAATGAATCAAGAATAGTTGAATAAGTATCACCTTCTTTTATTTGAACAATAAACCTTACACTTCCGTAGTTATATACTTGGCCATCTGCTAATCCATAATAGGATGAAATGCTTATAGGTTGATTAATTGTGTATTCAGCAACAGTTGCTGAATTAGTTTCATACGCATCGGGTCCTGCATGGATCGTTTGTTTCTGTTCTCCACCAACAGAATTCGATGATCTTTCAAATGATCCACCCCATAATCCTGGACCTTCCCAGCCATCCGATGTTTGAAGGTAAATAGCGTCAATATTTGTCCAATTAGTATCGGTTGCAGAATAGACATTAGCTTGGAATATATTTGCACGTAGATCGTAGGAAATTGGATCTGCTTGAGATACACCCATTACAAACAATCCAAATGATAATAGCTTTACTATTATTTTCATATTACTGTCCTTTCATTTCATATTTAAGGTGGCTATGCCTTCTAACACCATTCTGAGCCGCGGCGTAAGCCGTCGGTTCAAGAAACAAGTTATATG
>CAYTPW010000051.1:0-2806 GCA_964439935.1 uncultured bacterium
TTCTTACAAAAATTAAGGATATTTTAGCAAAATTGCATTCATTAAATACTCCAATCAAATATGTGGAAACTTCAGTGTTTCAATATGAATGGAATAAGCCTTATTGCTTCACGTTGTTATAAAACAAACTGCTGTTTCTCTTTCGGAGCGATACAGATAGTTTTAGAATCCAGTTCATTCAATATATCGTTTGCAGCGCTTAATTTTTCATCGATATCTTGATCATTCTGGTCAGGATCATGATGGTAAAGGAATATTTTTTAGTTCCATTATAACCACAACTTACAATTTTTGATAATACTATATATGAATTGATTGCCAACTAAAATCTGCCGCATAAAATTAATGCAAAACTCAGCTACCATTATAAAATTCTCAGTGAATAAAAAACAAACATAGTAAATAGCCTTGGGATATTGTTGTATTTGAATAGATAATCAGCGTACTAACAGTACTTTCTGTACTGATTCAATTGAATTTTTAACCGACATATTAACAAAATAAATACCACTGGCTGCCATTTGTCCGGTGCTTGTCTGACCATCCCACATGTAGAAGTATTCCCCGGGGTAAAGACTTTCCTCTGCAATTGTTGCCACCAATCTCCCTTTAAGATTATAAATGCTGATACTTACAGGTGAGTAAACATCAACCGTAATTGAAAATTGGGTATATGGATTAAAGGGATTTGGATAAGCCTTACTCAATACCACACCGACAGGATAGACCATTACAGTTCGTACCGTATGGTAAGTTTCTTTACCATTAATATCTACATCGGCCAACTGATATTGATAGGTATTTCCTGCCTCTACAGATTTGTCAATATAAGAATACTCTGTTTGAAAAGTCACTGAACCCTGCCCTCTTAAAATTGGATTGCTCTGATAACTGTCGATCAGTTTCCATTCAGCATTGTTCTTTTCATCTGACACCATAAGACGGAAAATCAGGTAACCAAGATTATCAATCTCTGATTCTGTCGTCCAGGACAGCACTGCCATACCACTCAGGCAGGTGACATTCCAGATTGTAAGTTCAACCGGTAATGAATTGTCAGATGAGGTTGACCCTAGGATATATTCAGTACTGGTCTGACCAGTCTTGGTTAAAGTATTTGCCTCTGTATCCAGTATTGCTGACAGATCTGTCCAGGCTGTGGCGCTATTATCTGAGCGATAGGCCAATTTTAAAGCACTCTCATTTGAGATTCCAATATGGCCATCATAATTATAAGTGACTGTGTAAGTGGGTGTGCTGCTACCCACGGTAAACATACCGTAGTAACTTTGATCAGACAGAGTTGACCAGCCCGAGGGTGGTGTCGTTACATTAGGTTCAGCGTCTACCCGGTACACCTGCAATCCGGTAAAAGTGCCACTGGTCCCGGTAGCAGTGATATCATCCCCGGCATTGGCTGCCAGGTTCACCGAGAAATCAGCAGCTGAAGAACCGGCATAATCATAGGCGCTGGCATCCCCAATTGCAGCACCTGACAAGATCCAGGAGGGTTCGGCGTCATCGCCTTCTGTAGCCGTTCCGAGTGTTGCGGTATTGCTATTATCAGAAACATCTACGGTAGTATAACTTCCTTTATCAAACCGCCAGTAGCCCACGAGCCCTGTCTCACTGCCGGTGAGTCTCTGGCACATATTATCCCGAATCTGTGTCTGAGTGTGTGCCACGTTCCAGATTGAAACTTCGTCTATTGTGCCGCTGAAATAATCTGCTGGCGGCGTCCAAACTCCAAATGTTAAGTCGACCGCGGATGAATTGTCAATAGTACCTGGGTTATTATGGGTAAAATCAAGAATACCATTAACATATCCTTTCATGTCTGTACCATCAAATGTTACAACAAGGTGCGTCCAAGTATTTATGCTAATATCTATCGTGCTTTTAGACCACATATCAACTTCTCCACCGTCTATATAAAAATATCCAGCTAAAATCATATCTGTACCACCATTTATTCCAAGCACATACATTCCATAATCTCCTTTACCGATAATGTCAAAGTAATCACTTTGCGGCAGCTGTGTATCGATATTAATCCAGGCTTCAAGGGTAATTGCATTCCTAATATTCAAACTCGTATCTTTTCCTGAATTTATATAATCATCAGTCCCATCGAAATCTAGCGCCTGGCCTGCGCCTTGAGCATATAAAATCTGTGTTGAGCAAATAATGTTTATTAGAAAAAGTGATATTCCAAGTTTTCCCCGGGCATTGCGGTTTCTTATTTTTGACAAAGCATCATCTCCTATGGAAGGTTTATCATCGTTAATTCTAAAGTTCTAATTCTGGTATTATTTTTGTCCGGAAGGCCATCTGTGTTGTCAGGCATTTATATATATCAGCAGGATTATTGCCAGTGAGAACAATAATGAAACCATAATGAAGAAAGCACCGGGTGTAATAAACCTTCGATAGAAAATTCGCTGAAGCATATTGGGTTTTTTATAGATGGTTCAGCTGTCATAGTAAATTGGATAACTAACTCTAGTCATGATAACTTGCTGTGCTAGTAAAAATTGGCTTAAACAAATAGCCCTTTTCCATTTAGTGTCCCTTCTACGGGTCTAAACAACAGGTATAAACAATTATCATACCGTACTAGATCAAAATATAGATTTCATCATCATACTCCTCATTTGTCCAAGATTCTTATAAAATATCTGGATAACCCTGATGTCAATCAGGATGGAGTATGTTTCCGATATTACCAAAGTATCGAAATTGTTAATGGTAAATATTGCCATATTTTAGATTATTTTATTGTTTTTTATACAATATTCCGCCGTTA
>CAYTPW010000052.1:0-2077 GCA_964439935.1 uncultured bacterium
TTCATTAATATTGTATGTTACAAGATTCTATTGGTCATTTTCGGGGGAACTCCTTTTAGAAGAATACATTTCATTTCCTGCTTATGTCGAAAAAAGGTGGTATGTTTGGATTAGTTAAACACCGAGAGGATTGGAATTCGAAAAGAACAATTCTTATTTGGAGGGGACTCTATTTGTGTAAGTATCTAAACACAAGTTCAAGATAAAGAAAGGTGCAATGAATATTAACCATTCCTTCCTCTTACATTATTTTTTCGATATCAGGCATCAAGTTGTATCATATAGTTTAACATAGATTTTCACGGTAACAACAACCCCTAATTCTTATTTGGTTAGTTTACTGTTTTCATTTGTAACATACTATTATTACGATAGATATAAGAAATCACAGTTATATTAATAAAATACTATTAGGGTATTATAATAATTTGTTATTAAATTCCCAGTGTTGTTAATAACATTCACAAATTCATTGAAGGTAGCATAACTATCTGTAATTCCGGATGATACACTTAAGTACATTAAATTGAAATGAGAATTAACGAATGATTAAAAGTTTGTTTCACAGTAATAATACACCCTAATTGTATGGACCCCAATAAATACTTTCAGAAAATACACTCTGTGACCCACAGACAATATGAAACCCTCAGAGCCTTCTTCCTTGAAAATATGACCGCTGAGGAAGCAGCTGAAAAATTCGGATACTCCCCCACAACCATTTATTCACTGGTCAAAGACTTTAGAAGAAGACTTAAAACTGAATCCCCGGAGACTCTGTTTTTCAATCAGCCTAAAAAGGGACGAGCCTTTCGAAAAGACAGAGACAAACTAACCGCATTGGTGATTGCTCTTAGAAAAAAGAATTTCTCTGTGCCTGATATCAAAGCCGTTCTTGATGCTCAGGGTATGGCAGTATCGGAAGGAACAATTTTTCAGATTCTGCGCCAGGACGGTTTTGCCCGTTTGCCCCGTCGGGATAAACAGATCAGAGCTCAAGTAGAACTGCCGAAACTTGAAGCCCGGAAAAGTGAGCCGCTTAAGCCATGCCCTGAACGCTTTAGCAGTGCCGGTGTAGGACTGTTGTGTTTTTGGCCTTATCTACAGAAGTATTCCATTGACACTGTGATAGAGAAATCATCTTACCCGGAAACGAAAAGAATTCAGCGTATATCGTCCATCTATGCTTTTTTAGCCTTAAAACTGTCAAATGTTCGGCGATACAGTGCGGATGATATTTGGTGTATGGACCGGGGATTTGGACTGTTTGCCGGATTAAATGTGCTTCCGAAAGCAGCCTGGTTCAGTTCCTATTCCCATCGGATCACCCGGGATATGAATCTTTTATTTTTGAGGGATTTGCACAGGATCTGGCAAGCAAATAATCTTTTAGGTGATACCTGCAATCTGGATTTTACGACTATACCTTATTGGGGAGAGAACACCCACCTGGAGAATAACTGGTCAGGGAAGAGACATCAGGCTTTAGCCGGTATGTTGGCGGTTTTAGCCCAAGACCCTGATTCGGGGATTATTGATTATGGTGATACTGACGTTCTGCATAAGAATAAGCATCAGGTGGTGCTGGAGTTTCTGGATTTTTATCAGGCTGGACATCCGCAAGGTGATAATTTGAAATATCTGGTATTTGACAGCAAATTTACTACTTATGAGAATCTTCGTAAGCTGGATCAAAGGGGGATTAAGTTTATTACCATACGGCGTCGGGGAAAGAATATTGTGGAAGCAATCAACGCTATTCCGGTCTCTATGAGGAAGAAAATAAGAGTAGCCTGTGCCGGAAATAAAAGCAGGAGGTTATCTGTTTATGATCAAAAGGTGAGGTTGAAGAAGTATGGTGAAATACGTCAGATCGCAATCACCGGGCACGGGAAGATAAAACCGGCGCTGGTCATTACCAACGATGAAGAGATTGACGTGGAAGCGGTGATACGGAAATATTGCCGCCGATGGATAGTGGAGAAAGGAATTGCGGAGCAGATTGAGTTCTTTCATTTGAACAGGGTGTCATCGTCTATGGTTATTAAAGTCGACTTTGATCTGACCATGACTGTAT
>CAYTPW010000053.1:0-1748 GCA_964439935.1 uncultured bacterium
CAATGGGAATGTTTCCATTTCTGCCAACTATTGGACTGGAATTCAAATTTTGAGGTGATAAGGATGAGGAAAATTTTGGTTGGGATAGTGGTCTTTATGGGTTTTATGGGGTGTCAGAAAGAACTCAGTATAGCTGATTTCAATGATGAGTTCGAGGACTATGAAGTAGAGCTAAGGATTGAAGCGATTTTAGACCCTATAGATTTTATGAACTCAGTAGTTCGTGTTGATCGCACCATATTGGTAACGGATACCTCACTATTTAATGGTCGAGATGACAATGGTGATTGGGTCGGCTATACGGATGTTAATGGCAATGGGCGGTGGGATGAAGGAGAGCCGTTAAATGATGATATCGGGTATGAAGATCGGGAATCGTTTGGAGCAATTATAGGACGTGGAAATGGTAAACCAGATCCGGGTGAACCTCACGTTGATGATTATGTTGAAATACTACCGCAGATCCACGATTCCACAATGAACTCAATAGAATTAATCCATAAAACATCGGGGGACTTAATAGCTGTGTTTGAATGGGTAACAAATGCGGGCGAGTTTGAAGTCGGTTTTGGCGAATCCAGTCCAACCTCTGGGGGCACTGAATCTACTATTACTCGAACTTATACCTATGGAGGTTACAAGTCCACGCCCCAATTTGCTGAGGTAACCATTGAATTTAGTGAAGAGTATGAATTTCAAATTATTACTTCCAATGGAGACCAGATCACCGGGACGACAGTGCCGCTCCGGCCGGCGGATGTCTATGGAGATGGACTGTTTTGGAATAACGATACGTTGGTGAGCGATCCGGGTAACGCGGATAACGTAAAATGGTCGACTGATCCCAGAAATTTTGTTTCCTATGTTAAGGTCGAAAAAATTCTCAGCCCGGATTCTATGCAGACGGAATACAATCTTTTAATTTCGCCCATAGAGGAAGGTGAGTTCGGTCTACCGATTTATATGCTACCAACGAATTTTTTCACATCTGGGCTCTTTAAAATAACGATTTCTGTGCTCGATGAACATTATGGTAATTATTTCATTTCTGATCTACCATTGCGAGATAAATCCCTTTCTAACCTACGAGATCAGAATGGGGATGTTGTTCTTGGTACCGCCGGGTCTGCTACTCCTGTTTCCGTATATTTAAGGAATAACTAACAATGCTTCACAAAATGTAATTCCCAGTCGTACTACCCTATCACTCTTTCACAATTTTATCATACATAATATGGTAAATACAACAATTAAACCATTTCTTCTTTCTCATGGCGTTTGGTCTTTTTCAGCTCATCTTATACCAGCTGCTGTAGTTTCATAGACCTGAGGTCGATCACAAGAGACAACAAAGATCCATTTATATTTGGTTTTCTTGAGAGCTGTATGAATTCCAGCCAGAGGTACTTGTACATCGAGAATATCCTGAATTACTTGCTTCTCTTTGGAATAAAATATGTTTTGTATAATAACTGTTGATTCAAACAAATCAACACAGAGATTCCGGGAATGATCAAATAAGACTATTCCTCCCAAGACAGTTTTCCACTTGGAATATCCGAATCGTCGGCTCAATCCTATTAATAATGAAAGCGGAACCAAGTAGTGGTTTTTCATGTCCTATTTATTAACCTGAATTATCCACAGGATCTTGAGATTCGCCTCGAAGGCATTAAGACACGAGGATAGGAACAAATATGTGCGCAGCATCCTGCGGATAAAACGCCCGCCTGCCCCACTTCGTGTGT
>CAYTPW010000054.1:0-1664 GCA_964439935.1 uncultured bacterium
TAAGTACCAATGCATAAATACCTATAATATATCTGCATAGATATTCATTTTAAAGTTAATCCCGTTTTTTACCCTACCTTCATTATAATTCCAATTTACTTTTCGGATCATCCTCAAAAGATCTTCGATAAAACTAAACGACTTAAGCCCATATACCTTTCGTTTCAACCATAACCAGAATCTTTCAATCGGATTGTACTCGGGTGAATACGTAGGTAGAAAGAACAAACGGATGTTTTCATTCTTACTCAAGTACTGTTGAATATATTTCGATATATGGATACGAGCATTATCCAAAATAATGATCAATGTTTTACCCGGATTATTGGCTTTTAATTGTTCCAAAAACTGCTTCAACATTTTACTGTTTCCAGTGTCTGCGCTCTTCCAATAAATACGTGTTGTCTTCAGATTTAATGCACCAAACAGAGTTCGCTTTCCCCGCCGAAGCGGCGATGGAAGTTTTTTTTTGCCCCCTTTTTATCCAGCCCCGACTTAAATAGGGATCAGTGGAAAAATGACTTTCATCCAAAGCAAGTATTTCACAATCTTCCTCTTGAATGATGCCATTTATCTGATTGATCATATTGAGAACCTGTTCTTTTTTCTCCTCCCTTGTGGGAGCATTATCGGGAACCGTTTTTGTGGGGCGTTTATAGGAATACCCTAAAGTCTTTATAGTCCGTTTCACAGTATCAATACTACTGTGAATATCGATTGTCTTTAAATAATCCACAACCAGTTGTGCTGTCCAACTATTGGCGTGCATTCCATAGTTGGAAGGAGTGTCTTCAATTATCTCTTCGATGGTGTCGATAATGGCAGCCCGAACAGTCGCTGGTCTGCCAGGAGAATATTCCCGTTGAAATCCATCTATACCATGGGCTTGATAACGCTTCAACCAATCTCTAACAGTGTGAGGATTTCGCTGTAGGTGATTAGCAATTGCAATTGGCGATTGACCCTGGTCACTCAATAACACCATCAAGGCTTTCTCCGAATGTTCAGAAATGGAACCTTCTCTCAACTTTATTAACTGCTCCCTCTCACTATTTGATAATGTAATTTTAATCATCGGTTTTCCTCCTTCTCTTTGGAAGGAAATTACTCAATGACCTGGATTCAATCAACTATTATTATAGATATATATGCACTTATGCTTATATATACGTAAGGCATTTTGTGGAGGCGGGGAGAGTCGAACTCCCGTCCGAAAAGGTATCCCGACCGATATCTACATGTTTAGTCCGTTCTTTAATCTCGCTCTGACGTCTGCAGCGGACAGCGTACAGTCAAAGCCAGCCTGCGAAAAGCATCTCATCACCGGTCCGCAGTCACAACCGGCAACCAGCCCGAATTTGCGACGCCCTCACCGGACGCGTCGAGCGCGCTTCCGGGAGAACGGCTTACACCTTAAGCGTAAGCTACTTGGCCGTAATCGGCACTTATTCGTGTCCCAGGAGGATTGAAGAGGGTACCTGAGATTCCTCTACATGCAACCAGACGCAACATCCATCTCGTCGAATCCAGTCGCCCCCAAATGTAATTCAAAGAGCTGTCCACAATTTACTATCCCAAGAACATACAACTCAAGGGAAAGAACCAGTAACTGGACTTCCCCCGAAATATCAGGTGAATTTTAGCATTATCTGCCATGCACCCGG